>JAIYCY010000006.1 GCA_027487775.1 Planctomycetaceae bacterium | reverse complement strand
ATTAAGTCTCTTACGACAGGTATTAAATCCCTTACGACAGGTATTAAGTCTCTCCGGACAGGTAATAAGTTCCTTACGACAGGTATTAAGTCTCTCCGGACAGGTAATAAGATTCTCCGGACAGGTATTAAGTCTTCCCGGACAGGTTTTCCGGTTCCCCGGAGCGATGGGTAGAGATTCACGACTGCCCTTGCGGGAGGACGTCGGGGAGTTGCCATTCGTCTGTCGGTGCGACGCGAGGGCCAGAGCGGTGGTCGGTTTGGGGTGGCTGATGGCGTGGGTCTATGGACGCCCTGTCGCTGGCGTGTATCCTCATCGAGGCGACCGCACGGGTGCCGAACGATCACCAGACACAGGGGCCGACCATGCTCGACAAAATTCTCTCCGACTTCCGCGAGGACGCCCGCAGCAACCGCGATTTGGGCGACCGTTTCGAACGCCTCATCCTGCAATACCTCACACTCGATCCGCTGTACGTCGATCGTTTCAGCCACGTCTGGATGTGGTCCGATTTTCCCGGCAAGGGGAAGATGGGCGATGTCGGCATCGACCTCGTGGCGCAGGAGCGTGCCACCGGCGACTACTGCGCGATTCAATGCAAGTTCTATCTCCCCGAACACACGCTCAGCAAAGCCGATCTCGACAGTTTCTTTACTGCACTCGGCAAGCCGGTTTTCAAGACCGGGATGATCGTCAGCACGACCGACCGCTGGGGCAAGAACGCCGAGGACGCGCTCGAACAGACCAAGCCCGTCACCCGCCTCTCGCTGCACGATCTGGCGAACAGTCCCATCGACTGGGGCAAGTTCGACCCGAAGAAGGATCAGTCCCTCAAGCGCACCGAGCACCGAAATCTGCGGCCGCATCAAGAGGCGGCCATGGTCGACGTCATCAATGGGCTGCAATCGGCCGACCGGGGCAAGCTCATCATGGCTTGCGGCACCGGCAAAACGTTCACCGCCCTCAAGATCGCCGAATCCTTCGCCAGTTCCTACGTGGGCAAGCAAACAGGCCGTCATCACCTCGTCAGGCCCTGCCACGTCCTGTTTCTCGTGCCGTCCCTTTCCCTGCTTTCGCAGACCCTCCGTGAGTGGACGGCCCACGCGATGCTGCCGCTGCGGTCCCTGGCCGTCTGTTCCGATGCCAACATCGGCAAACGTCGCAAAAAAAACGACGATGACGTCGGCGACATCACGCTGCACGATCTGGCCTTCCCCGCCACCACCGACGCCCGGCAGCTTGTCGCTCAGTATCAGGCACTCATCGCCAGCCCGACCCCCGCGCCGGACTCCGGGCAGTTGCCGGATGATCCGTCAAAGCCGGCTTCCAAGACCCCGCCCTTTGTCGTCGTCTTCTCCACCTACCAATCCATCGAAGCCGTCAGCAAGGCCCAAAAGGCCGGCCTGCCCGAGTTCGATCTCATCATCTGCGACGAAGCCCACCGGACCACCGGCGTCACCCTCACCGGCGAAGACGAATCCTCCTTCGTCAAAGTCCACGACGCAAACTTCATCAAGGCCGCCAAGCGCCTCTACATGACCGCCACGCCCCGCATCTACGGCGACGATGCAAAATCCAAAGCCAAGGAAGCGTCGGCAGAAATCGCGTCGATGGACGACATCGAGCAATTCGGGCACGAGCTTCACCGCCTCGGCTTCGGCGAAGCCGTCGGCAAAAACCTCCTTGCCGACTACAAGGTCCTCGTTCTTGCCGTCGATGAAAAGTACGTCAGCAAGACCTTCCAGAAACAGATCGCCGACAAGACCAGCGAGCTGAATCTCGAAGACGCAACCAAGATCACCGGCTGTTGGAACGGACTCGAAAAGCGTTTCGAAGCCGCCAAGACCGATCTCGACGTGCAGGGCGACGCCCAACCGATGCGCCGCGCCGTCGCCTTCAGTCGTTCCATCAAAGACAGCAAAAAATTCGTCGAGCAGTTCGCGCAGATCGTCGAGGCATACAAGGCCGACCACCCCGACGCACCCGTCCTCGAAATCGAGGCCGATCACGTCGACGGCACCTTCGACGCGCTGCGTCGTGGCGCTCTGCTCGACTGGCTCAAGGCCGAATCCCCCGCCAACACCTGCCGCATCCTCTCCAACGCCCGGTGTCTCTCCGAAGGCGTCGACGTGCCCGCCCTCGATGCCGTGCTCTTTCTCAATCCCCGCAACAGCGTCATCGATGTCGTCCAGAGCGTCGGGCGCGTCATGCGCCGGGCCGAGGGGAAACGCTACGGCTACATCATCCTGCCCATCGGCATCCCCGCCGACAAAACCCCCGAAGAGGCGCTGAAGGACAACGACAAATACAAAGTCGTCTGGCAGGTGCTGCAAGCCCTCCGCGCCCACGACGACCGCTTCAACGCCACCATTAACCAACTCGAACTCAACAAGAAACGCCCAGACGGCGTGCAGGTCATCGGCTATCCCGACGGACGCACAGACGGCGGAGATGGCACGGGTCCGGGCGATTCCAAGCCCAGAGGACGCGAGATTCAGGGTGTCTTCTCCTTTCCCGGCCTCGAAGAATGGAAAGACGCCATCTACGCCAAGATGGTCAAAAAGGTCGGCGACCGCGCCTACTGGGAGACCTGGGCGCAGGACATCGCCAAGATCGCCGAGCGGCACATCACCCGCATCAAGGCCATCCTCGAAGAAAAGAACGCCCGCGCAGCCCGCGAATTCGAGACCTTCCTCAAAGGACTCCAGCAAAACCTCAACCCCGCCGTCTCGCGCGAAGATGCGATCGAAATGCTCGCGCAGCATCAGATCACCAAGCCCGTCTTCGACGCGCTCTTTGCCAACTACGTCTTCACCGAAAAGAACCCCGTCAGCCAGAGCATGCAGAAGATGCTCGACATCCTGCACGAGCACAGCCTGGAAAAGGAAACCGCCACCCTCGAAAAGTTCTACGCCAGCGTCCGCGACCGGGCCAAGGGCCTCGACAACGCCGAAGCCCGCCAGAAGGTCGTCATCGAGCTCTACGACGAGTTCTTCCGCACCGCCTTCCCCCGCATGAGCGAGCGTCTGGGCATCGTCTACACGCCCGTCGAAGTCGTCGACTTCATCATCCACAGCGTGCAGGACGTCCTGCGCGACGAGTTCAACAGCGGCCTGGGTGAAAGGGACGTCCACATCATCGACCCCTTCACCGGCACGGGCACGTTCATCGTCCGCCTGCTGCAAAGCGGCCTCATCCCGCCCGACAAACTGCTGCACAAGTACCAGCACGAACTGCACGCCAACGAAATCGTCCTGCTCGCCTACTACATCGCCGCCATCAACATCGAAGAAACCTTCCACGGGCTCATGGAATCCGCTGGAGGGCGGCAGTCCTCTGCCGCCGATTCCCCCGCGAACACCAAACCCGGCGGCACGGGAGTGCCCCCCTCCAGATACCTGCCCTTCGACGGCATCGTGCTGACGGACACGTTCCAGCTTGCCGAAGCCGATCAGCATTACATCAAGGGCACGCTGGCCGAGAACACCGACCGCATGCGTAGGCAGCGCAAAGCACCGATCCGCGTCGTCATCAGCAATCCGCCCTACAGCGCGAATCAAGGCGACGCGAACAACAACAATCAGAATCTGAAGTACCCGGCACTCGACATCCGCCTTGCCGAAACATACGCCCACCGATCCACCGCAACGAACAAGAACAGCCTCTACGACAGCTACGTCCGCGCCATCCGCTGGGCCAGCGACCGCATCGAACGCCGCGGCGTTGTGGGCTTTGTCACCAACGGCTATTTCATCGACGGCAACGCCATGGACGGCTTGCGTGCCTGCCTGAGCGAGGAGTTTTCAAGCCTCTACGTCTGCAATCTACGAGGGAACGCGCGGACCAGTGGCGACTTGCGTCGGATGGAAGCGGGCAACGTCTTCGGTGGCGGTGCCCGCACCCCCGTTGCCATCACGATCCTGGTGAAGAACCCGGATCACAAGGGCAAACCCACGCTCCGCTACCACGACATCGGCGACTACCTCAACCGCGAAGACAAGCTCGCGATGGTCAAAGGCTTCGCCAGCATCAACGGCATCGCCGCCGCGCAGAAGTGGCAGACGCTCACCCCCAACAAAGACCACGACTGGGTCAACCAACGCGATCCGGCCTTTGAGAAGTTTGTGCCGATCGGGGACAAAGAGGCCGGCGTTTCGTCCGTCTTCGACCAATACTCCGGCGGATTGAAAACCAACCGCGACACGTGGTGCTATGGCTTCTCACGCAAAACCATGACCGACAACATGGCGCGAATGCTCGCCTTCTATGCCGAGCAGTTGAAGGCGTTCAAGGACAAAGCCGATTCGGTCGCGCCGAAAGAACGGCTGGACCTTGCGCAAGATTTCATCGATACGGATAGTAAGAAGATCCAGTGGTCGCGCGGGTTGGTAAATGACCTCTCAAGATTCACCGAGCGCAAGTTCAACAACGGTGCGGTTCGACTCGGACACTACCGCCCGTTCTGCAAGCAGTGGGCTTACTTCGATCGGTATCTGAATGACATGATCTACCGCCTGCCGTTGCTTTTCCCGACGCCGCAGGCAAAGAACGTCGTCATTTGCACAACTGCCGCGGGTAACCGCGATTCGTTCTCGGTGATGATGAGCGACACGCTCCCGGACGTTCACATGTCCGACAAGAGCGGCGCGAGCCAGTGCTTCCCGCTCTACCTGTACGAAAAAGCGGAAGAGTCGTCTGAGTTGAGTTTCGACAAGTCGGAACTGGTTGACGGCTACCGCCGTCGCGACGCGATCACGGATGCGATCCTCAAAAAGTTCCGCGGCGCGTACGGGGCGGGGAAGGACGGCTCCGCCGGGGGGGTGACGAAGGAGGACATCTTTTATTACGTCTACGGCGTGCTGCACTCGCTCGAGTACCGCACCCGCTTCGCGGCGGACCTGAAGAAGATGCTGCCGCGCATCCCGCTGACGAAGGAAACGAAAGACTTCTGGACGTTCAGCAAGGCCGGGCGGGACCTGGCGCACTGGCATTTGAATTACGAGACCGTCGAGCCGTGGCTGCTGGTCGAGCATATGGACACCTTCGACTTCGACCCCTGGACCCAATTCAAGGTGCAGAAGATGACCTTCGCCCGCCCGACGCCCGAGCAAAAGGCCGCCGGGCAAAAATGGGACAGGACCAAGATCATCTACAACAGCCACCTGACCCTGAGCATGATCCCGATCGAGGCCTATGAGTATGTCGTGAACGGCAAGCCTGCGATCGAGTGGATTATTGAGCGGTATCAGGTAACGCGGGACAAGGACAGCGGGATCGTCAACGATCCCAACGACTGGTGCCGGGAACACAACAACCCCAGATACATCGTCGATCTGATCGGACGTGTCGTTCGGGTGAGTATCGAGACGATGAGGATTGTGAGGGCGTTGCCGGCGCTGAATGAGAAAAAAGATTAGGCGGGTTAAGTGGTCGATCGGGCGTGCCGATGCCTTGGGTGGTTGACTGCGCGGATGAGGTTCTGCATGTCCGGCACAATGCGTGCGGACGAACCCACACCCATGCAGACGATCGCCTGTTCGTCCCGGGCCATGTTCGAGGGGCGGGAAACCGAGACAGAAATGTCCAAGTCGTACATGCCTGCTCGCGCCAGCGAACAGGTCGAATGGGCCGAGAATTTTGCGGCCAACGTCGGAGCGAACGCCGCTCGATATGGAATCTCCGTCGGACAGATGGAGGCGTTCAACGTCGCCAACACCGCCCTGCAGGACGCATGGGAAGTGTCGCAAAACGCCGCGACCCGCACGCGAGGGTCCGTTGTCGCACGCGACAACGCGCTCAAAGCCATGCGGGCCGAAGCACGGAGACTGGTGTCGATCATCCGTGGCACGCCCGGCGTGACGGATCAGATGCTGGTGGATGCGGGCATCACCGTGCCCAAGCAGACCCGCACGCCGATCCCCGTGCCGACGAGTGCGCCGACGGTGGCGGTGCTTGGGGCGCGCGGTCGGACGGTCAATATTCGCATCACCGATCCGTCGCGCGTTCGGCGTGGCAAGCCCACGGGCACGGGCGTGGCGGCGGTGCTGACGTATGTTGGCGAGATCCCGCCTGTCGACCCGAGCGCCTGGACGCTTGCGTTTGTCACCACCAGGACGACCACCGAGGTGCAGTTTGACTTTGATCTGCCCGCGGGCAGTGGTGTGTGGGTGGCGGCGGCGTGGCAGAACCCACGCATGGAACGCGGCCCGCTGAGCGACCCGGCGTACTACAACTTCGGCGGCGACGTCGCAGTGAACACCGAAGGCAGCACCGCAGCCAACACCGCAGGCACCGACACGAGCGATCTGAAGATCGCCGCGTGAGCGGAAGCTGTGAGTGGTTCGTCCTTCGTCTTTGTCTGAACTTGTGCCGGTGGGCCTAATGGATGGGCCCATCGGCACTTTTGTTTTGGGATGAATGAGATCGGGTTGACGGGGTTTGTGCTGGGCTGGGTGTTGGTGTGGGTGGACGTGTGGGTGTGGGCGGGTTGATAGATCTTGGGATTCTGTAATCGGTGTGGCGGGCGGGCGGGCTAATGTAGAGGGTTGTGGATGGACATTTGAACAGGAGAATGTGCGGTGATGGACAACAGGCAGCGCGAAGCGGTGGCGGCGATCTCGTTGATGGCGGCGATGGCGGACGGTCAGAAGTCGGATGTTGAGCGTGAGCATTTGAAGCGGACGTTCGCGTTGATAGCGGGTGAGCAGGCGATCGATCAGGGCGGGATTTATTACAAGGTGTTGTTGAAGCAGACGGATCTTGCGCGTGAGGCGGAGCGATTCAGCGAGCCTGAGCACAAGCAGTTTGTGTATGAGATGGCGCTGGGAGTGTGCGACGCGGACGGTCATGCGTCGCCGGCGGAGCGGATGTTTCTGGAGACGCTGCGTGGTCACCTGGGCTTGGATGTGAAGGCGGCGGGCGCGTTGGTGGAGCAGGCGGACGCGATCGCGGATGCGCCGATACCGCAAGCGGACGCGCCGATTCCGTTGGAACTGGGATCGGGTGGAAGTGGAGCGACGCGAGACGCAGAAGCGAGACGAGACGCGGAAGCGACGGGTCAGACGGTGCGGCTGGAGTTTCCGGCGGCGGCGACGGCAGGCGCGGCGGTGGCGGGCGCGGCGGTGGGCGCGGGAGTGGCGACGGGAGTGGCTGGCCCACCGCCGATTCCGTCGCAGGCGGTGAAGGACGAGATCAACGCGTCGGCGCTGCGGTATGCGATCCTGACGGCGGCGATTGAGTTGTTGCCGCAGAATCTTGCAACGGTGGCGATCATCCCGCTGCAGTCGAAGATGGTGTATGAGGTGGGCAAGCGTCATGGTTTCACGCTCGATCGGCGTCACATCGTGGACTTTCTGGGCGTGGTGGGGATCAGCATGACGGGGCAGGTGATTGAGGGATATGCGAGGAAGCTGATGGGCAACCTCGGCGGGATGCTCGGGGGAAGCCTGGGCGGGATGCTGGGCAAATCGATCGGGAAGACGGGCAAGAGTTTTGGCAAGCGTGGTGCGGAGGCGATGACTAGCGCGACGATGACATTCGCGACGACGTATGCGCTGGCGCAGGTGGCGAGTGTGTATTACGCGAACAACCGCACGCTGCCGGCAGCGCAGTTGAAGGAGGCTTTCCGCGAGCAGGTGAATCGTGCGACGGGGCTTTTCCCGCAGCATCAGGCGGAGGTTGAGCGGCAGAGCGAGACGATCAACGTTGCGGACCTGCCGAGGCTGATTCGCGGGTAGGTCGGACGCAGGAATGTCCTGATGTCGTGAAGGACCGATCAGTTGACTGCGTTTGCGGTGTGCGGGTTTGTGTTAGCGGTGTGCGGGTTTGAGTTTGCGATTGATTCGCGGAAGGGTCGTCTGAGTCGGTGCCAGAGGAGTCCGAGGAGGATCAGCATGGTGCCGACGGCCCAGACGCGCCACGGCACGAACCATGCGAGGCTGATGCAGCTGATGAGCCCGATCCATGAGATGAGCGGCGAGAAGAGGCGATCGGTGCGGGGCAATCGGAGCGCGGCGGCGTTGGTGATGGCATAGTAGATCAGGACGGAGAACGCGCTGAACGCCCAGGCGACGCGCCAATCACCGACGAGGACGAGTATCGAGATCATCGCGCCGGAGACGATGACGGCTGCGGTGGGCGTGGAGGTTTTTGGGTTGACCATTGAGAAGAGTCCGGGCATGTCGCCGCGTCGTCCCATGGCGAGCCACACGCGACTGAGTCCGAGGATGAGATTGAGGAGCACGCCGAGCATCGCGGTGACGGCAGCGACGGCGATGATGGCGGTGAGGGAGTAAGAGGCCCGATCAATGCCAACACGTAACAACGGAGAGTACGAGTCTATATTGGGCGCGCTTGGATAGTAGCGCGGCAACAGCGCGCATGCGATGAGTCCATAGAGCGTGACGACGATCGCGATGGTGAGGACGATCGCCCGTGGAATGGTTCGGGCGGGATTGCGTACTTCTTCGCCGAGGGTCGCGAGTCGTCCGTACCCGGTGAAGGCGACGAACATGATCGCGACGACGCTGAGAAACTCGAAGGGTGACACATAGCTGCTCAAGACCGACTCATTCGCGAACCAACGCGAAAGGTTGGCCAATGTCTCCTCGACGCCAACTCGACGCATGCCATCTCTGATCTCGCGTCCATACGTGACCGGAATGGCGATAAGGCCATAGAGCGTGATGCAGAGGAGAACGGCATTGAGGTGAACCGTGCGCCTGAGCCCGAAGAGGACGGCAAGAGACAACATCACAACGGCGACGAGGGCAAACAGTGTGTACGCATTCCGAAGGGTTAAGGCGAGATCAAACCAAACACTGGAGTCTTTGCCGTACCAGTCATGAAGCTCCGCGACGATGACGAAGTCGATCGTCTCGACCGCGCCCATCGCAGCGGCGGCGGCGCTGGCGCTTTTGGCGAGCAGGAACGTCCAGCCCGCGGTGAATCCCCATGCGGGCGAGAGCGTGCGATAGCCGTATTCATACGTCCCCCCTGCCACCGGAAACTTTGCGGCAAGCTGCGCACTCGAGAGCGCATTACACAGCGCAAGCCCGCCGGCGAGCAGAATCGCCAGCAGCACCCACAGCCCCGCGCGGTGTGTCGACTCGGGCAGCCCGAAGAAGACCCCCGTGCCGAGCATCGACCCCAACCCCAGCATCACCGCCCCACCAGGGCCGACCTCGCGCCGCAGCGATGCGCCTCGCGCATACGAAATCGACTTCGTCTCGCTCATCACATCTCCAGACCGGAAATCGCGCGTCAAGACCCGCAAGCAAGCGGGAAGACAGACACGCACATGCAAAGCGCGACTTCATACCCGCATGCTGAGAAGGAACCGTTCGATGTTGACGTCCGGATTACCCAGGTTGGATTTGTTCGAGCGATCGACATCGATGAGTCGCGTCATGGCCAGATCGAGTCCGGCATCGCCCATGCGTTCGACGCTGACGAGGAGTTTTTCGACGTTGGCGGCAGGATAGATGCGCAGCGTGGTCGCGATGGTTTGCATCGGTACGCGTTGTCGCTTCATGGCGAGAGCGCGCTGGGCTTTTTCGATCCAGAGTGACAGCCAGGTAACCGCGCGGAACTCGCTGCTCGGATCGCCGGCGACAAGTTGTCGCCATCGTCTGACGGCCTCATCGATGCGGCCCATGCTCAGCGCGTCGGTCATTTCCCACATGTCCTGTTCGCGTTGAAACGCGACGGTGGCATTCACATCGTCTGCGCGAATCATCTTCCCGTCTCCCGAGAGCGCGAGCCGCTGCAACTCTGCATCAATGCGACCGAGATCGACGCCGATCAGTTCGGCCAACCGCCTGGCGGCCTCGGGTTCGATGCCGACGCGATGTGCCTTTGCCCGATCGCCGATCCATGCGGGCAGCCGCCCTTTGTCCGGCGGTTGGCAGGTGATGATCTGCCCGCTCTTCTCGATCAGCTTTGCGATCTTTTGTGTCTTCGGGAGACTTGAGAGCCTGAGGACGAGCGTGCCGGCGTCGGATGGCTTTGCGACGTACGATTCGAGTTCTGACCGGTAGCGGGAGACAAAGTCGTCTGCCGACCGGATCGTCACCAGTTTGTATCCGCCGAACATTGAATAGCTGCGCAGTTCATCGAGGACATCGGGCGCGGTGCAGTCTTCGCCGTCATAGGTGAGTCGCTGGGTGTCGGGCGGCATGGTGCTGGCGATATCCATGACCGCCCGGTCGGCGAGAAACGTTTCGCTTCCGACGATCGCATAAACCGGAATCGGTGCCGCTTCACCCATGCCCATGATCCTACTTCGATGCCTGCGTGGTTGCACGGCGGCAATGATGGTGCGTCATCGCCCCCATTTGCTGAGCATGTTGATCGCCGCCCGCATGTCGCGTGGTGGTTCGGCGCGGATGGTCGTGAGACTCTTCTCGTCGGACGCACGCGTCTCCGACGACCCCGTCAACGACGGCCCGGAATCGAAAGACAAGTCGAGCGTCAGCGCTTCGGCGTGCAAGCCCAGTCGCGCGAGCAGAGGCCTTTCCTCTTCGCTCGCCTTGACTCGGTACCCACGTTTGAAGTCGCTTAGGTAAACGCCCGGCTCACGTCCACGGCGCGGCGGTCTGCCGTAAAGCGGATCGCAGACGATGGGCAGGCCGATGTGGGCGAGGTGCAAGCGGATCTGATGCGTCTTTCCGGTCAGAGGCCTGACGCGGAGGAGCGCGAATTCGCGAAACTGATCGACGACTTCCCACTTTGAGACGGCGGGCTTTCCGGTGCGATGGATGCGTCGTCGTACTTTGTCATTCGGATCGGCTGCGATGGGCGCCTCGACGACGCCCTCGCGTTCGCGGAGTTCGCCTGCAACGATGGCGAGATACTGTTTCTCTACGCGGTTGTTCTGGAACTGCATGCTGATCGACTGCTGTGCGACGCGCGTGAGGGCGAAGAGCAGGACGCCGCTGGTTTCTTTGTCGATGCGATGGACGGGCCTGATGCGTGGGTCGGTTTCGCCTTTGAATGGAAGGCCCAGTTGGAGCGCGATCATGGCGTTGGCGGATCGTTTTTCACCTCCGCCGGGCACACTGGCGAGGTGCGGCGGTTTATCGATCGCGACCGAAGCGGGCGAGCGATGGAGGATGTTCAGCAAGTCATCTTTCTTGGCCATTCTGGGTTAGATCTGCTTCACGAAGATGTATGTTTTGCGATGTTTTACGGTGTTGTGCGAGGGTTGCATGATGTTGGCTTACATCCCTGCGCGTCGTTTGGCTGCGGCGGCGAGCATGGTTTCGATTTTTTGACCGTCGCCGGCTTGGAGTGCGGTTCTGAAATCTCGGAGCCATGCGACGCAGCGATCGATGGAGCGACATGCTGCGTCACGATTGTCGATGAAGATGTCGCGCCAGAGCTGCGGATCGCCCGCCGCCACGCGTGTGGTGTCGCGGAATCCGCTGCCTGCGATGGTGAGTGCCCGCTCCTCCTGCATGGCGACGACCGCCGCCGCGATGGCATGCGGCAGGTGCGAGACGTCTGCCATCAGTCGATCGTGTTCGAGCGGGCCCATGCGTGTGACGCGACAGCCGAGATCGGTCCAGAGTTTTTCGATGCGCTCGCTGGATGACCGTTCGGTGGCATCGGTCGGCGTGATGATGCAGGGAGCGTTCTGGAAGAGGTCGGCCCGACTGGCCGCCAGTCCGCTCTTTTCTCCGCCGGCCATCGGATGACTTCCGACGAATCGGCCGGGCAGATGCTTGTCACCGGCCTCGGTGATCGATCGCTTGGTGCTGCCGACATCGGTGACGATCGTGCCATTGGTGGTCGACTTTGAAATCGCGCCGATCAGCTTGACGATATGACTCACCGGCGTGGCTGCGACGACCAGATCCGCTTCCGCAACCGCCTGCTCTGGGCTGTCGACGGTGGCGTCGACGAGTTTGAGTTTAAGGGCTTCTTCGCGTGTCGATTCGCGGGGGCTCCATCCGATGATGCCGTCGCATAGACCACGGGCGCGTAGCGCCTTTGCCATCGAGCCGCCTAGCAGGCCCAGCCCGAGGATCGCCACCAGCCGATATTTAACTGCCTCATCCGCCACAGCCCCTAGAGGCTAACCGATCCAACGTCCGCATACCAGAACGACCGATCGGCACGAAACGGTTGAGTGCTCGGTCGTGGTTCACTTCGACAAGGTTCCGAAGGCAATCGATCTGCGTCTCGGAAATCTATACTTCGCGCTGTCGGTCCGTAAGATCGCTGCTCTACCACGGATGGAGACTTTCACGTGACGGCTGTGCTGCTTGCTGCCATCTTGCTGCCGATGCTCTCGGTGCCGCTGCTCGTCTGGGCGGGGGCTCGATGGGGATCTCGTGCGGGACGGGTTGCGTTGGTGGTTCCGCTCACTTCGCTTGCGCTGATCGGCTGGCTGTTGTCGGGAGCCGAGGCGATGACGGAGCGTGTCGTGACGATCCCGTGGATTCCGTCGCTGGGGATCGAGCTGTCTTTTATCGTTGATGGTTTATCCCTCTTTTTCGGCCTGGTCGTCAGCGCGATGGGCGTGCTGGTGACGCTCTACGCTTCGAGTTACCTGGACGATCATTATCGAGATCACGGGCGATTTTATGCTTATCTGATGCTGTTTATGGCATCGATGCTGGGCTGCGTGTTTTCGGAGAATTTGCTGCTGCTGTTTGTGTTTTGGGAGATGACCGGGATCAGCTCGTTTCTGCTGATCGGTTTTTTGCATGACAAGCAGGACTCGCGGGATGGCGCGCGGATGGCGTTGTTTACGACGGGAGGTGCCGGGCTTGCGATGCTTGCTGGGGTTGTACTGCTTGGGGAGGTGACGGGAACGTACAGCCTCGTCGCGCTGCGCGACGGAGCAATGACGCAGTCGATGGCAGAGCATGGGGCTTCGTGGGACGGGATTCTGACGGTCGCGTTTGTGTTGATGATGATCGGCGCGCTGGCCAAGAGTGCGCAGTTTCCATTTCACTATTGGCTGCCCAACGCGATGGCCGCGCCAACGCCGGTGAGCGCGTACCTGCACTCGGCGACGATGGTGAAGCTGGGCGTCTTCTTTATCGCGAGGATTTTCCCGATCGCGGCGATGCTGGAGGCCTGGACGCCGTTGTTGGTGTCGATCGGGTTTCTCACAATGCTGCTCGGGGCGATCTTTGCGTTGCTGAGTCATGACCTCAAGGGCGTGCTGGCCTATTCGACGGTGAGTCAGCTCGGATTTCTGGTCGGCTTCTATGGGATGTCGAATACGGACGGGGCGAGTCTGGACCTTCTCCATGTTGCAAGCCACGTCTTTTACAAGGGGTGCTTGTTCATGGTGGTAGGCATCGTCGATCACGCCGCCGGCTCGCGGGATCTTCGCAAGCTGGGCGGACTAAGCCGACGCCTGCCGGCGCTGACGATCATCACGTTGATCGCCGCTGCGTCGATGGCAGGTCTGCCCGGCACGATGGGTTTCATCAGCAAAGAGTACATGCTCAAGGCCAAGTTCGACCACTGGCATAGCGACGCATGGCTCAACTGGCTCCCGCTCACGCTTGTCATCATCGCGTCGCTGGTCAAGGTGCTCTTCTCGATCCGCCTGGTGCGATCGACGTTTTTCGGCCCGCTGCCGAGCGAGATCGACGAACACTTCCACAAGCCCTCAGGCTGGATGCTCATTTCCCCGGCGATACTTGCGGGATGCTGCCTGACTTTTGGGCTCTGGCCCGATTTGATCTCGCCCGCCCTTCGGACACTATCGGTCGAGGGGCTGCATCTCGAGACATCGATTCACCTCAAGATCTGGCACGGATGGACGCGCGAGTTCTGGACCAGCCTGGGCATCATGGGGCTCGGCGCGTTTGCGTGGCTGCTTCTGGGAGCGGGTCGATTGAATCGGGCGGGCATACCGAGTTGGCTGCGATTCGATCAGGCGTTCAATGCCTTCATGAACGCGATCCCGGCGATCGCGAAAAAGATCACGTCGCTGACGCGCGCAGATCGGCCGATGGACTATCTGCCGATCATTCTGGGGACGATCTTTGTGTCAGTCGGGTCGCTGATCGTTGTGCATGGAGCCCGGCTTTTGGAACTCACCGGCCTGCGCGGAGACTGGCGTGTGTCTGAGTTGTTGGATCCGCTGAGGAGTTTTGTATTGCTGCTGGTGGCGATAGCGGTGTTGATGGTGACGACATTGCGTCGATGGACGACGCAATTGGTCGCGCTCGGGACGGTCGGATTTTTGCTCACATTTTACTTTGTGCTGTTCCGCGCGCCCGACCTGGCGATGACGCAGATCCTCGTGGAGGCGGCGACTTTGATCCTTGTGCTGATGCTGCTCTCGCGTTTCCCGCGCGCAGCGGAGACGGGCGAGCGTGAGAGCCGACCGGCAGCAACTCGCCGGATCATGAATATCGTCGTGGCGGTGATTGCGGGGTTGACGGTGACCGCGTTCACGTTCGTCGTGGCAACGAGCAAACATGCCGAGCCGGCTGGCGACTTTTACCTCAAGCAGTCCGTGCCAGCCGCCAAGGGTACGAACGCGGTCAACACGATCCTCGTGGATTTTCGTGGTTTCGACACGCTGATGGAGGTCACGGTGTTGCTGATCGCCACACTGGGCGCGCTCGGCCTCTTGATGCGCTATCGTCGAACGGAAGCTGAAGCCAAAGCCGGCCCGATGGGCCCGCCGGGCATGGGCGTGATCCATGAGACCGATGCGGAGCGAGAAAGGTGGACCGATCGATGAACCTGGCCAGATCATTCATCTTCACGCGTGTCGCGATCTTTCTGTTTTTCGTCATCAATCTCTTTTCGATCTATCTGCTGCTGCGCGGGCACAACCATCCGGGCGGCGGATTCATTGGCGGTCTGGGCTCGGGGATGTCGCTCGTGTTGTTAAGCCTCGCGGTGGGCGTGGAGCAGATGCAGAAGGTGCTGCGCGTCGACCCGGTGCGACTGGCGACGCTCGGGCTGTTGGTCGCTACACTCTCCTCCGCGCTGCCGATGCTCTGGGGCGATCCGTTCCTAACGCAATACAACATCAAGATCGGCGGGGTCGGGTTGGGTACGCCTCTGATCTTTGACATTGGCGTATATCTGGTCGTCATTGGGATCACCGTGCGTTTGATCGTGATTCTCGCGCGACCTGTCGAAGGCCTTTGCTCGCTGACACCGATCGAACGCACACGCTACGCATCCGAAATCGAAAAGCCGATCGACCAGCCGATCGAGCAGAAGATCGAAACCAACTGGGGAGGCCAGGGCTGATGCTTCTCGAGACTGCCATCCTCGCAGGGCTGCTGTTTGGGTTCGGGATTTACCAGGTTCTGCAACGGAGCTTTGTGCGCATCCTGATCGGATTCGTGCTGCTCTCGAACGGCGCAAACCTTGTCATTCTCGCGATGTCGGGCGATCCCAAGGGCAAAGATTCTCCGATCCTCGCCGAGGGCACGGGGCCACACGTCGATCCGCTGCCGCAGGCACTGATTCTGACTGCGATCGTCATCGGATTCGGGCTGCTCTCCTACATGGTCGTGCTGCTGTATCGCATTTTTCTTGACTATCGCACCACCAATGCGGCGGATCTGTTTGAAGAACCGTTGAAAGAGGCCAAGCCCGAGGAGCCGCATTGAACCTCGTCGCGATGCCCATTCTGTTGCCGCTGTTGACCGCGATCGCGGCGCTCTTGCTGCGTGCGGACACGCTTCGGCGCGGCATCGTCATCGCGTCATGCGCATTTCAGGTGATCGTCGCCCTCGCGCTCGTCATTCTCACCGCCCGCCAAGGCCCGATCGCGCTCTCGATCGGCGATTGGGCACCTCCCTTCGGGATCGTCCTGGTCGCGGACCTGCTGTCATCGATCATGGTCGCACTTGCCGGCATCATCTCGCTGGCGTCGATCGTGTATGGGTATCTCGAACTCCCCTGCCGACTCGAGCATCCGCTGCGTATTCCGCTGACGCAGTTTTTGATGGTCGGCCTGTGCCAGTCATTCCTGACCGGCGATCTGTTTAATCTGTTTGTCGCCTTCGAGGTGATGCTGATCTGTTCCTACGCGCTGCTCACGCTCGAAGCCGACGACTGGGACATCAAACAGGCCTTTCCGTATCTGGCGATCAACGCGGTCGGGAGCATGATCTTCCTCGCCGCCGTTGCGTTCGCGTACGGCATCTTTGGGACGCTCAACTTCGCCGAGATATCACAGCGTGCCGCCGGCATGAGCGATGACCCGCGTGTGCTGATCCTCGCGGTGCTGCTGCTGGGCGTGTTCGGGATCAAGGCGGGACTGTTCCCACTCTATTTCTGGCTTCCCAACAGCTATCCGATTCTCTCAACGCCGCTGGCTGCGCTTTTCGGCGGGATGCTGACGAAGGTGGGCGTGTATGTATTACTCCGCGTATTTGGGACGGTGTTGCCTCAGGATCTTTCCGGGCTGCACACGGTGTTGGCATGGCTCGGCGGAGTCACGATGTTGCTCGGCGTGATCGGGGCGGTGTCGCGTAACTTTGTGCGCGGCATTCTCTCATTCCACATTCTCAGCCAGATCGGTTACATGGTCTTGGCGATCGGGTTCTTCTCGCCCTACGCCATCGCAGCGGCGATTTTTTATAACATTCACAACAACCTCGTGAAGTCGTCACTCTTCCTCGTCGGCGGAACCATCTCCCTGCTCAACGGGACCGACGACCTCAAACGCTCGGCCAATCTTTGGCGCGCGACGCCGCTCCTGGGTGTCGCGTTCCTCTTGCTCGGTTTATCGCTTGCCGGGCTTCCTCCGCTCAGCGGCTTTTGGGGCAAGCTGATGATCGTGCAGGACGGACTTCGGCAGGGAGAATACGTGCTGATCTTCGTCGCACTCTTCACGAGCATCTTCACGCTTCTGAGCATGATGAAAATCTGGAACGCAAGTTTCTGGACGCAGGATGCAAGCGTGCCCGTCCGCATCCACGACCGCCGCTGGATCGGACTGACCGCTGTCACCTGCACCATGGCGCTGCTGACCGTCGCGGTCACGATTTTCGCCGGCCCGCTCATCGAGCTTTCGCATCAGGCGTCCGAGGAGATCTTCAAGCGAGAAACCTACATCCGAGCCGTCCTGCAACTGAAAGCCGATCGCGGCGGTGTGGTCGATCAAGCCGTCTCTGTTCCGTTCGAAGCTGTCTCTGATCCGATCGACGGAACCTCGAATCCGTGGCTCCCGGAGGTGGCACGATGATGTCGCTTTTTATCAATCTGATCATCTCGGTGATTTGGATGCTCTTGGATCGCGAGATGTCGGTGCTCGGATTTGCGATCGGCTATGTCATCGGCTTTGCGATGATCTGGCTCTTTCAGCCGATCCTGCAAAGTCGCAACTATGTTCGGCGAGTGCTGGGATTCGTGCGTTTCATGTTCATCTTTTCCAGGTCATTTCTGGTCTCGTGCTGGTCGATCGGACGAGCGTCGTTGATCGGCTCGATCCATTCGATCGAGCCACGGCTGATTTCGTACGACGTGCGTGGGCTTTCCCGCGTCGAGATGTTTCTGCTTTCGCATTGCATCAGCCTGACGCCAGGGACAACGACGGTCGACATCACAGAAGATTTTTCGACATTCATTCTGCACGTCTTTGACACGCAGGATCCGGACGCAGTGCGGCGGGACATTGATAAGACGCTCCGCCGGGGGATTCTGGCCTTCACACGTTAAGAGAACTCGCCGATGACCGAGACGCTACTAACACTCACGCTCGCGGCCCTGATTGCATCGGTGATGATCGGGTTTCATCGGCTCATTGTGGGTCCGACGGCGCTGGACCGGATATTGGCGTTCGATGCGATCGTGATTTGCGCGGTCGGTCTGGTCGCCGTGCTGTCGCGTACTTGGGAGACCGCCGACTATCTGGAGTTGATTCTGATCATCGCGTCGCTGGGTTTTTTCACGACGGTCGCGTTTGTTTACTACTATCAGCACACCCAGGGCCCGATCGAGGAACGGGAGGAGACACGATGAGTTTGCAGGATTTTTTGCAACTGCTCTCGTCGGTCATGGCACTTGGCGGGGCATTGGTGATGCTGATTTCGATGATCGGCGTGGCTCGATTTCCGGACATTTATTGTCGCGCTCACGCGCTGGGCATGGGGATGACGCTGGGCGTGACGCTGTTGCTGTTGAGTCTGTGGATCGCCCTGGGCTCGCAGGCGGCGGGTCTGAAGGTGGTGGCTGCGATCTTTTTTCAGTTCCTGACGATTCCGGTTGCGAGCCATTTGATCTCACTGGCGGCATATCGTCGCGGGATAAGACGCCACAACAACCGGCCGTTGGACGGCTAAAGCTGCGCCTGATCGGATGAAGCGACGCAATCGGGATCGCCTCGGGACACTTTTTTGAGTTTGCGCTGCGCGCCTGCGGACGCATTCGCGCAGCGCGCCCGTATAGGTGAGGGATGGTGTTCGAACGATGGCAAGAGCGCGAAGCATGCCGCAGGTGCGCAGGCGGACCTTGCGGTGGTCGCGATCGATGAAGTGAGGGTGTTCTGGTGAACAATTGCGGTGAGATTCGACGTTTTGCTCGATTTTCTGATGACTTCTGTGAACTTTGGGACAACTGAGTGTGTGCGCGAGCGTGCGGAAAGCGAATCTGAGCGGACCGAATGCGCACGCGAGCGAATGGAAACGGGCGCAACACTGCATCGACCGGGCGAGTGACGGAGAACGAGGAAACGAAAATCGCGCTTCGCGAATGGAGGTTCGCGAAGCGCGATGGGAAGGACGGTGAGGCCGCCGGTGTTCTGCGTGCCGATGTTCGGATGGCTCAGACGCGTTGACCGACGTGTTGCCCGTTGACGGTGACGAAGCGCGAGTTGGGTTCGACGTCCATGAATCGGTCTTCGCCGACGCCGGTCAGAGCGTTCCATTCTGCGGGCGTGCGGAAGTTGGATTGTCCGTTGCCGAGTCCGAGATAGTTGATTCCGCCCTGGACCCAGCTGATGCCGCGTTCGGGGCTGGGCCAGACGTTTCCGTTGATGGTGCGGAAGCTGCTGAGGTTCGTGTTGTGAACGATGATGGCAGCGGTCGTGTAGTGGCCCGGCGAGTGGTTAGGGGCGACGAAAAGGTTCCTCGTCAGTTCGATGCCATCGACGGAACCGCTGACGCGAAGGAGAGGCCCGTAGCGGCTGGGGTTGTATCCGGTGTTGTTGTGAACGACGACATCCTTCACGCCGCGACCGTAGTCGTCGTTGAAGCCGTCGATCTCCATCAGATCGCTTTCCGCGTTTTGGAAGTAGTTGTCGCGCACGGTGACGTGTTCGGCGCCGTGTCGAATGAAGAGCGTGTTGGTGCGGAGATCGTTGGATTCAAAGACGGCGTGTTCAAAGCGTGCCCACTTGGCGTTCAGACCGTCGCCGAAGCCGAGCGGTCCGATGCCAGCCGGGCCGCGCAGGGTGTTTTCGCTGATGTAGCTGTAGGTGCCGCGCTGGTTGGTGACGACGCCCTTGGCGGTGTCGAAGCTGTCACCGTCGGGGCGTCGATCGAGGTTGGTGAAGTTGTTGTTGCTGATGGCGATTCGATTGGTGTCCCAGACACGGACGATGTGTTCGCGAGTGGAGTTGGCGACGGTGTTTCCGACGATGACCAGGTCTGTGCCCTGCGCCCAGACGAAGTATTCGCGCAGACCGGTCTCGAGCGGAGCGGCGTTGTCCTGCACGAGGAGCCGCTCGGGGTTTCCGTTGGCATTGACCGCGTAGCTGAGATTCAGGAAGGAGTTTCCACGAATGGTGATGTTCGAGCCGGCCGTCTGGAAGGCGTAGACGAGGTTTTTGTTGGTGTCACGATCGTAGATGGAATCGAAGGTGAGCGATCCGACACTGATATCGCGTGACGAGGGCGCGACCGTGAAGATGACTCCGCCCGTGCGACCGCCGGTCCATTTGATGACGGGGCTACTGCCGGTGCCGTAGCTTCCGATGAGGACGTTGTTCTTGTTGATGGTGGCGCCTTCGGTGGTTTCGTAGGTCGAGCCCTTTTCAAACAGGATGCGTGTATCGTGATTCATGAGTTGCATTGCACGATCGAAGGATCGGACGGCGTTCGCGCTGGAACGGCCGTTGTTGTTGTCGTTGCCGCGCGGGCTGACGTAGATGTCGGTGTAACTCGCGGCGACGACGGTGACGGTTCGGGTGGTCGAATGCGATCGACCTGCCTGATCGGTGACGGTGAGACGAACGGTGTACGTGCCAGGCCGATCGTAAACGTGTGCGGCATTGAATCCTCGGATGTCATTGTGTCGTGCGCCGTTATCGCCGAAGTTCCAGTCGAAACGAGCGTCTTCGAGTTGTCCTGCGGGGACGGTGCTGTTGGTGGCGTGTGCGTGGAACCCGTGCCCGACGAGAACGGTGGTGTGATCGGCGGTGATCCGAGCGGTAGGCGTAAGCGGGCTGGGGTTGGGCGTTGGATTGGGTGTGGGATTCGGATTTGGGTTTGGGTTGGGATTAGGGTTGGGATTAGGGTTGGGATTGGGATTGGGATTGGGATTCGGGTTGGGATTGGGCGCGGGTGTTTGGGTGCGAACGACGCGGAGCGTGAGTTCGACCGATTCGCCGACCTTTCCGGATGCGCCGATGGCGTTGTAGGGCGTCACTCGGACGGCGTGGCTGCCGGTCGGTGCGTTCCACGCGTTGATGGAACCGTTGTTGTCGTTCAGGAGCGCGAAAGGACGAGTCGAGTCGACGACATCGTCGCCGTTGAGATCGAAACGGACGCTGATGGTGTTGGCGTTGCCGTATGCAGCGAGGCTGAAGCTGGAGGGAAGCGTGCGGAGGTCGAGCTTGACTTCGCCGCGAAGATTTTCGTAGCCGGGCACGACTTGTCCGGTTGCGGTGTTGATAAGGCTGATGCGGGAGATGCTGGGCGTTGCGTTGGGATTGGACTGGCGGATGATGAAGCTGTTACCCGATCCGCGATCGTAGAGGTCACGCTTGGTTCCGATGAGGATGTCGTTACCTTCACCGCCGTAGAGTTTGTCGAATCCGCGTCCTGCGTTGACGACGTCGTTGCCGCGACCACCCTTGATGAGGTCATTTGCTCCGCCGGTGAAGACGGTGTCGTGACCGTCGCCTGCTTCGACGAAGTCGTTGCCCGCGCGGGTGCGGATGTAGTCGTTACCCGCGCCGCTCCAGATGCCATCGTTGCCCGAGCCGGTGAGGATCGTGTCACTGCCGGCACCGGTGCGTACGCTGGTGGTTTCGGTGACATTCTCGGAGACGTCGATGAAGTTATCGCCCTCGCCGGCATTGATGTTGATGGAGAAGACTCGGGATTCATCGATGCGTTGGGAGACGTTGCCATTGACGCTCGTCCAGATCTGCGAGCCATTGCGATGAACAAGAATGGTATCACTGCCAGCCGTCCCGGTGACCTTGAGGGTTCCGCTCTCGAAGAGCGTGTGCGGGGCCAGCGTCAGGTGCGACTGACCGGCGGCCAGCATTTGGCGACGTTCGAGCCCTTCAAGGACGGGTGCGATCGCCTGGCCGATAAGATTCGCGTGGGCAGTAGTGTTGCTCATGGTGCATCGGAAGTCGCATTCATTGCGAGTCCGAGACACACCGATGCGACAGTTTGCACCACGAAAATTGGGCAATCTTTCCGGCTTGAACTTCGCCAGTCGTCACGATCGAATCATCTCAACAACAACCACCCGATAACACGCTGCAATTCGCTGTCGTTCGATAACAACCTTGAGATCAGCATTGATTCGCGTGACTCGCATCGAGCCAGTGCCTGGATGAATCGAGTCAAGTCGATCAAGTGGATGCGCATCTCTTGACCTTCGCATGACATTCGGGAGGCTATCGCACGATCGCACGCACTCGAGCGTGCGAGACATCAGACGTCCCAGAACCCAAGCCGGAGAACATGATTCATATGAACACGACCATCGCCCTTCAGAGCTGGTGCTTCAATCGATTCAAGCCGCTGCCTGACTTTTTCAAGCAGCTCAAGAGCTGTGGCGTGAGCGCGACCGAACTTTGCGGCGTGCACGCGGACTTTACCAAGCCCGAAACGTTCCCGGACGTGATCAAGGCATTCAAGGATGCCGGTGTGACGATCGTCGCCATCGGTGTGGAGACCGTGTACGGCGATCGCGAGCGGGATATTCCGCGTTTCGAGTTTTGCAAACAGGCCGGCGTGAAGAACATGTCGATCACGTTCGCCCCCGACCTGATGGACAATGCGTTTGCAGGTCTAAAGAACGTCGACGCACTCGCGGAGGAATATGACATCCAACTCGGCATCCACAACCACGGCGGCTACGACTGGCTCGGCAACGACCGCATCCTCAAACACATCTTCAACCGCACGAGCCCGCGCATCGGTCTGCACATGGACACCGCATGGGCGATCGACGCGAAGATGAATCCCGTCAAGTGGGTCGAAGATTTCGGCCCGCGGCTCGTGGGTGTTCACGTGAAGGATTTCGTCTACTCTCCCAAGCGCCAGCCCAGCGACGTGACGATCGGAACGGGCATCCTCGATCTGCCCGCCTTCGTCAGCGCATTGAAGGCCCGCCATTTTTCCGGCCCGCTGGTCATCGAATATGAAGGCAACTTTGACGCACCGGTTCCTGCGCTGACCGAATGTGTTCAGAAACTCAGAGCGCTTCTCTGATCCCGACATCCGCCGATGCATAGTCGGCGTCATCGGTCTAACCCAAGAAGAAAGCCCCGGCTCAAGACCGGGGCTTTTGTAATTTGCAAGCTACACAAATGACGAGTGTCTGATTGGACGAGGGATTGATACGTCGCAACTCACACGCAACAAAGAGTGAGTGATATCAGCTTCGCCGCCGATCGTAGATGTTTTGGTTTGCCTGCTGTGTTGGCTTGCTTGCTGTGTTGGTTAGCCTGCTGTTCACTTCTTTGAGATGTCGAGCACTTCGAGCTTCATTTTCGCCTTCGTGCCATCATCGCCGTCGATATCGAGATTCATCCCGCCGATGCCGAAGGGGATCTCATCGTGGAAGAGGACCTTGCCCTTGATTTTGCCCTTGCCTTGCGGCGTGTCGAGCGTGCCGTCCACATTCTGGACTTTGCAGGTGAAGGTCTTGCCGTCGATGGTGACCTTTTCGTCTGCACCGTCGGTGACTTTGCCTTTGAAGTTGTCGTCGAATTCCTTGGGAAGGCGCGACTTGCTGGGGGGCGCCTTCGCGGGGACCGTTTCGTTTTCGGTCATCGGCGGCATCTTCTGTCCACCTGCGGTCAGCTCTGCGGTCTGTTCGATGGTGAGTTCCTTGTCGGTGCGCTTCGTGAGTTTACTGGTGATGCTGATCACCATGTTCTGAGCGCCTTGCGTGATGGTGAGTCGCGTCTTCATCGTCGAGCCGATGCCATAATCCTTCCATGAGGCGTACTGAGGATTTTCGACGAGCTTGGACGCATCAAGAGCGATGACATCTTGGGTTGAGATGGAAACCGGAGCAATCTCAACCGGGGCCGTGCCAGCAGTCGAAAGGAGGATCGCTGGCAGAACCATCGACGAAACCATGAGACGTTTGAGCATGATCGGGGGCCTCGTAAAAGAGAAACGAGCTTAAGATTCCGAATGTCCGGACCGATCCAGACCTTCGATGACCGGGAAAGCTAACGCAAGAATGACTGTTTGTCGCGTACAAAGCCGTGAAAAGTATCGAACGCGGGCGTTGGGGTCATGGGGTTGCCGAGCCGAGTTTCATTCGGGCGGCCGCTTGCATGATGGGTCGGTCTGATTCGTCGCGTTCGATCGTGCGGTAGAGCGTGTCGCGTTCGGTCGGAATGAAACCGGCGTCGCGGATGGTTCGCTCGATCTGTCGTACGTGAAGTTCCTGGTGATTGGTGCCCTTGCCTTCGCGCTTGGTGATGTCATACCAGACGACAGTGCCGTCAAGATCATCGCAGCCGTAGCTCAGAGCGATCTGCGCCAGGTGCAGGCCTTGCATGATCCAGAAGGCCTTGATGTGCAAGATATTCGGCACGAGAAGCCGGGCGACGGCGAGCGTGCGAAGGTCGCCGAGTCCGGTCGGTCCGGGGAGGTGACCGAGTTCGCTGCCTTCGGGGATGAAGCTGAGCGGGATGAGACAGTTGAATCGTGCGGGGAGTTGATCGTCGATGGCGCGTTGTTGGGCATCACGAAGCTTGAGCAGATGTTGGACACGTTCGTCGGTCCCTTCGACATGTCCATAGAGCATGGTTGCGTTGGAGAAGATGCCGAGTTCGTGGGCAGTGCGATGAACTTCGAACCACTTGTCTTCGCGTACCTTTCCCTTGAAGACTTCGTCGTGGACGCGCTCGTCGAAAATCTCCGCCCCACCACCGGGCAAACTGCCGAGTCCTGCGTCACGTAGTTGCGTCAGCACTTGGCGAATCGAAAGCCGCGCGACGCGCGAGAAGTGGACGATCTCGATGGCGGTGAACGCCTTGATGTGAAGCTGCGGGCATCGCGCGCGGATGCCGGAGAGGATGTCGAGGTAATAGTCGAACTTCATCCACGGATGCAGCCCGCCGACGATGTGGACTTCGGTCGCACCGTCATTTGCAGCCTTCTCTGCGGTTGCGATGACTTGCTCGACGGGCATTTCATACGCACCGGCCTCGCCGCGTTTGCGATAGAAGCTGCAGAACTTGCATGACAGCGCGCAGACGTTGGTGTAATTGATGTGCCGGTTGCGGTTGTAATAGGCGACTTCACCGTGGAGCTTGGAGCGAAGCCAATGTGCCAGTCGCCCGACACCATGCAGGTCGGGCGTCGCAAAGAGTCGTTTCCCGTCGTCGGCATCGAGAGGGGTGCCCGCGATCAGTTTGTCGCGAAGCGTGATGAGCGTCGGGTCGGACACTCGCGGGATATCGAGCGTTTCAGTCATTACCGAAAGTATAGATCGACCGCCCGGCCCGCGTGCGTGCGATCAGATGTTTCACGCGGATTGAAAGTGATCAAAAGCATCGCGTCGTCGATCCGTCGACGGCACTACGACATTTTGTGCTTGGCCTTTTCGATGCACCAAAGTCGGTAGTTGATGTGCGAAGGCGTGCCCCCGCCGCGCTTGATGAGTGTGTTGATCTGTCCGCGGTGATAGCTGCCGTGGTCGATCAAGTGCAGGATCATGTCGCGCAGAGGCAGCGTGTGGGATTCGTCGCGCGTGTCGTGATAAGTGACCACGCTCTGCAGGGCCTGCTGACTTTGATGTCCGACGAAATCGATCAGCGCGGCATGCACGAGAGGCCAGCGTTGTTCGAGGGCCATCCGCGTGGGGTAATCGGTGTGATCTTCGCAGCGTTTAGGCGATTCGCCACGAAATCGACATAGCCAGAGCCATTGGATCGCCATGTTGTGGACGAGCACCTTGTGCAGCGAGCCGAAACTGATGCCGACGTCTTTGTAATACGCATCATCGGTTACGGTACGGGCGGCCAACATCGATTGATGATCCGCCCAACGCAGGTACTCACACATCTCACGCAAATGCAGGTGAAACACGTTGGTCACTGTTCGCCTCTATCACAACGCGTGTGATTCCGGGTCACGCCTCCGCAACGGGCCCGATACCTCACGCCGAAAACAACCCCAACGACGCATTGATACACGCATCCACGCCCGATTGCACGCGCCGGGCGGTCATCCAATCGACGCCCCCGCGCCCGCCACTTCGGAGTCTCTGCGACGTCCCTGCGAAACGACCCGTGCTGGTGCTATCATGGTAGCGTGACCTATACGCCGCTCTTTACCGATCACTCCCGTGTCTGGCGAGACAACCGCTATGTATATCCGGTCATTTCGCGTCGCAGCCGCGGATTGTCGATTGGTGTGAATCTCAATCCGGACAAGGTCTGCAACTTTGACTGCATCTATTGCTGCGTCGATCGAACGACGATGCCGGGCCGGGTCGAGGTCGATCTCGATGCGTTGCGAAGCGAGCTGCAGCAGATGATCAGACTCGCCAGCGGCGGGGAGATTTTTAGCGCACCTCCGTTCGATCGCACGCCCGCACCGCTCAAGCGCGTCAACGATGTTGCCTTTTCCGGTGACGGCGAGCCGACGAGTTATCCACGCTTTGAAGAGGCCTGCCAGATCGTGGCCGGAGAGCTTGCCAGGCACGACTGGCCGGAGCCGGTCAAGATTGTGGTGATCACCAACGCGACGCTGCTGCATCAACCCCGACTCGCCGGCGCGCTTGATTTACTTGATCGATCCAACGGCGAGCTCTGGTGCAAACTCGACGCCGGGACCGAGCCGTATTACCAACTCGTCGAGCGCACCAGCGTCCCGTTCGCGCGCGTTCTCGACAACATTGCCCGCACGGGCCGAATTCGCCCGGTTGTGATTCAGACCCTCTTCATGCGTATCAATGGCCAAGCCCCACCAGAGTCGGAAATTGATGCGTACATCAGTCGGCTCAACGATCTGAAGTCGCAGGGCGCACAGATCAAGCTCGTGCAGGTCTACACGATCGCCCGCGCGACCGCCGAGGCGTATGTTGCCCACCTCGATCGACACGAGGTCGACGCCATCGTCGCACGCGTCGAGCGCGAGACCGGGCTTCGTGCCGAAGCGTTCTACGGTCCCGATTGACGATCATCGATTAAATGGGGGACGCTGATCACGGCTCGCGTCCTTCGAGGATCGCAGTCGCGCGGCGGACGGCTTCGGGAAGCGCGTCGGCCACCTTTTCGAACTCGACCTCCATCGCGACAAAATTGATCGCCGCCGACGATGTGTCATTTGCACCAGGCTGCGGTCGTGTCGAACCGATCGTGAATCCGCTCTCGCGGAGGATGGCCTCTGTGCGAGGCGAGGCGAGGAATCGAATGAGCTTGTCCGCCTCCGGATGCGATTCGGGCCTATCGACGCGGGCCACGGTTGTCGGGATGGCTAGCGTGCCGAGCGGTGATGAGGATGCTGATGACGACTGATCGGGAATGACCTGGGTGAGCGAACCTCCACCGGCCTGCGTGGCGGTGATGTCGTCGTTGTCGGTCAGTCCGATCGTAAAGCGAGCAGCGGCGATTTCCTGCGTGACGATACTGTTTCCGCCGACAAGCGCGATATCGTTCTGACGCAGTCCGCGAAGCCATGCATCGAAACGCTCCTGCCCCCAGACCGAATAAAGGGCCGCCATCTGGGCTGCGGTGGTTCCGGCGTTCGGTCGCGCCATGACGAGTTGCCCCTTCCATTTCGGATGGGTGAGATTCTCAAGGGCAAGCGCGGCGAGCGATGGATCTTTCGTTTCCGCGCCGTGTGAAATCGCCAGCACGCGGAGTCGCACGCCCACGCCGACCCAATGGCGATCGCGTCCGACAAAAATCGGATCGATGCCCTCGGCGACGTCAGCGTCGAGCGAAGTGAAGAATCCCTCCCGCGCAAGCCTCAGCGTGTGGAATGGCTCGTTGCCCCACCAGACATCCGCACGGCGACGCTCCTTCTCGGCACGCAACTTCTCTGCGATGCCGACCGATCGCGTGGCTTCGGTGTCGGTGACGAATCGAACACGCTGGCCCGACTCTGCTTCGAAGGCTTCAATCACCTTTCGCGCGATCGGTTCGTCGATGCTGGTGTAGAGCACGATCTCGTCGCTTGATGTTGCCGTGGGACCCGCAGATTTGGCGAACCAGCCGAGGCTGATACCCAGAAGCAGGATGAGCGGCACGATGATGAACAGCACGACCGCGAAGAAGGCGAGGAGCCGAGGAGTAGGCATGGAGTATCTCGATCGCTTGAGGTGTGTTGGAGTCCGTGTGCATCAAGGCTACGGGCCGCGATGTTCTAGACGATCAACGCTCGATCATGGCGCTGCGGGCTTGTCGGAGGCGGGTGTTTTGTCTGACGAGTCTGCGGGGCTCTGGTTGCTGGTCGACGAACGATCGGCTTGGGGGGAGATCGAGCGGAAGTAGTCGCGGATCGCGCGCTGGGCCGGTCGGTGGATGCGCTGTTGATCGATCTCGTCGGTGGCGAGATTCTGACTGCTGGTCAGTGCTTCGCGAAGTTCGGCGATGGATTCACCGATGAGCTGATCGGATTTCACAAACGTCTTGGCGAGGACGCGTCCGTCTTCCTGATCGGCGCTGGGTGCGAACTCGGCGCGGAAGTCGAACGGCGCGGCCTCGACATTGGCCTGTCCGCCGCGTCCCTGACCGGCACCACCCATCGCGCCGCCCTGCCCCTGACCCTGACCCTGCCCCTGACCCTGCCCGCCCTGACCTTGCTGACCCTGCCATCCGCCTTGCCCCTGGCCACCTCCCTGTTGTCCACCCCCCTGCTGTCCGCCGGGCTGTTGACCTTGACCGGCCTGACCTTGACCCTGCCCCTGCTGACCCTGCCCTTGTTGACCTTGTCCTTGTTGGCCTTGTCCTTGTTGGCCTTGTCCTTGTTGACCCTGTCCCTGTTGACCCTGTCCTTGTTGGCCCTGTCCTTGTTGGCCCTGTCCCTGTTGACCTTGCCCGGCGTTCATGGCTTGGTTGGCTTGTTGGGCGGCCTGTTGGGCGGCTTGCTGAGCGGCGGCGGCTTGCTGGGCTTGTTGTTGGATCGCCTGCATTTGACCGAGCGCGTTCTGCATGCCCTGCATACCCTGCATCTGCTGGCCGGGCTGGGGCTGCTGAGCGGGCTGTTGTCCGGCTTGTTGTTGACCCCCTTGTTGCGGTGCTGCCTGCTGCTGAGCGGCTTGCTGCATGGCTTGGGCCATTTGTTGAGCGGCTTGTTGGAGTTGCTGGGCATTCGCCTGTGCGTTGGCGGCGGCTTGCATTTGGTTCATCGCTTGCTGGATCGCCTGCTGTTGTTGTTGATTCGGGCCTTGTCCGTTGTTGAGTTGCTGCATCGCTTGTTGTGCGGCTTGTTGCAGTTGCTGGGCGGCCTGTTGATTGCCCTGAGCGGCCTGCTGCATGAGATTCTGCATTTGCTGAATCTGTTGTTGGTTCATGCCCATCTGCTGCATCTGCTGGGCCATTTGTTGTTGCTGCTGCGGGTTGTTCGCCATCTGCTGCAGTTGATTGGCCATCTGTTGCATTTGTTGGGCGGCCTGCTCTTGCTGGTTTTGATCGAGCTTGTCGAAGTTCTGAGCGAGATCTTCGATCCTCTCGAGCGCGTTGCCGAAATCCCCTTTGGCGATATCGCGACGTGCGTCGTTGACGGCACCCTCTTCGGTCCCCACGCCCAGACGATCAAAGGTCCGACGATCCTGCTGGGCCTGAGCGAACTTCTGATTCTGTTGAATCTGATTTTTCACCGCCTCGGCGAGCGCAGTCGCCGCACTGCTTGCAGCGCGATTGGCGGCACCGGGATCTCGGATCGGCTGTTCGAGCATGCCTGCGAGTTCCTGCCGCGCGAGTTTGATCTCTTCCTGCTCGGCAACTTCGGAAGGTGCCAGAGAAAGCGCGGCCAGCGCGGCCTCGACGTTTTTCTTGGCCTCTTCGATTTTCATCGATTCGACCGCGCGAAGCTCCTGTCGCTGCTTGACGCCAAACAAGTCCAGGCTCGGCAGCCACATCGCCAGCGCGACCGCGAGGATCGCCACTGCGCCCGCGGGCACGAGTGATCGCGGCGTGCGCACCGGGAAATGCCCGCGTAGATCGGCACGCTCGACGGCGCGTCGCGCATCCATCATCGACGCAGCGAGGAACGGGTCACTCGCCGCGCTGCCTGAAATTCTTGCGTACAACGCCGTCGCCAGAGAATCTTTCAGGCCCAGCTTTCGATCGATCTCCGCGGCCGCGCTCACTCGATCAGGCCGCGCGGAAAGTCCTTTCGCGATCGCAAGGACCACGACGACCGTTAAGCCCAAGCCAAGAAAGATCGTGGGTACGGGCAGATGGATCTGGAGCAACCGCTCAACGAGAACGACCAAAAGCGCAACGATCGCAACAACCAGAAGCCCGCTCGAAAGAGCCGCGATCCCGCGCTCGGTCGCGGATCGTCGCCGAACCACACCGACCAATTGCTCGATGCGCGCGATGATTCCTGTCCAGTCGCCCACGCCATTTCCCGTGGCGCTTTTCATCGAATTGCCCAGTGCATCGCTCATGGCCGCTCCCTTGAATGCCGATCATTCGCGCTCTGATCCTTCCCCGGGATTCTATCGCCCTTGGACGGCCATCGCGAGCAAAAGTTTCAGGCGATCAGCGGAAACCGGGCAGGAAGTCGCGCTCGGCGTCGAACATCTCCAGCGTCATGCGGCGAATCTCATCGGGTGTGAGGATCGCCTGTGTGAGCGGATCGAGATAGAGCGCGTAAACAGCAGCCTCGATGGACTTTTCGATGCACGCGGTGGCGGCCAGATCGAAGTAGGCCTGCTGGCTCCGACAGACGTGGGCCATGTGAGCGGGCAGCGCGCCGAAGCGTGTCGGGTTGATGCCGTTGCGATCGACCATGCAGCTGACTTCGACCGCGCCGTTGCCGTCGAGATTGGTGATGAGTTTTCCCGCTTCGCCCGGATTGATTTTTCCGGGTCGAATATCGTGGTTCATCACGTTGCCGTGGATGCGGAAGGGAGAATCCTTTTCGCGTGCTTCGATGATCCAGGAGCCATATTCCCAGCTTCGCTTCATTTCGACCTTGGCCTCACCGCTAACGAGCTTGGCGCGGTGCTCGTCAGCATTGCGTCGCCATGCGGGCCAGTTGGTGGCATAGAATCGGCTTCCCCCGTCGTATCCGCGACGCAGCAACGCCCGTCCGCGTGCGCTCTTGCGATAGTAGGGCAGATACTCACTCAGATGCCCGGAGCTTTCAGTGATGAACGCGCCAAAGTGCAGGCACATGTCCTTTCGGATGAGGTCGGCTGTCTTGTAGGGCTGCTCGCTCTTCGCGCCCCACTTGATGTTCTGCGCGTCGTGTATCGCCAGACCTTGCTCGGCCTCTTGGTATCCGAGCTCGATCTCCTTGCGGAACTTGTCATAGAGGGTTTTCGTATAGAGGTTTTCTCCCTTGTGGTTCAATCGCGTGAACCACGCGAGGTGATTGACGCCCGCACACTCCCAATCCATTTCTTCGTAAGGAACCCCCGCATAGCCGGCCAAAAGGTGACTCGTTCCCTGGACGCTGTGGCAAAGTCCGACGACCGAAACCTCTGGCACTGCCCGTCCGGCAGCGCAGACGAGCATGCTCATCGGGTTCGTGTAATTCAGCATGATCGCGCCGGGGCACAGTTCACGCATGTCGCGGAGGATGTCCAGAAACACCGGAACCGTGCGCAGACCTTTGAACAACCCGCCCGGCCCGAGCGTATCGCCGATGCATTGATCGATGCCGTATTTGAGTGGGATGTCGTTGTCATATGCCACGCACGCAACGCCGCTGACCTCGACGCAGCAGACGGCATAGTCTGTGCCGGGCAGCACGTCGCGCCGATTGGGACTGGATCGAACGGTCCATCCTCCCTCGCGTCCGGTCTCTCGAATGACTTTCTCGATGACCTTGTGCATCATCGAGAGTCGATCGGTGTCAACATCGACAAGCCGAAACTCGCCACGATCAGCGCCGGGAATGAGCAGAACATCCCGGCAGAGCGTGGGACAAAAGCCAGAGCCCGCGCCAAGGAACGTCACATGGATCGGCCGACTGATCTTGCCGCGGAGGCCCTCCTGTTGATCGGCGGACTTGGTGTGGGCGGCATGTCCGGCTTTTTCTTCGGTCGCGACGGTTTTCAGTTCACTGGGCATGGCGTCTCCTCTTTCTGAGCCTTCGGTTCAACTTTCGGCGATACACGATTCGCCTTGGCGTGATGGAGATTAATACGCCATTCAGCCGCGAGAATAGCACCTTTCAGACATTGATAGCACTTGTGTGATATGATTGGGTGGAATGCCGAACGAATCAGATTCGGACATGTTGCTATGGCTCGCGGGGGCGGGGCATGAACTGCGCCCTGACGCCGGGTATTTTTACAATGCCCGAGAGCGGCGCGATCCGCCCCACATCACGATTCAGCTCACGCTCGCGGGGGCGGGATTTCATCAGGATCAGCGGAACGGAAGGCGATCGCTGCTCTCGCCGGGACGAGCCTTTGTTGAGTTCATCCCGGGTCCGTTCAGTTACGGCTTTGCGCCGGAGTCTCGCGGGCCCTATGAACTCGTCTTCGTCAGCCTCGCCGGACCGGAGGCTGAGCGCTGGGGCAGAAAACTAGCGGGGCAATTCGGGCCCGTCATCGATCTTGGTACATCGACAACGCTGCCGGAGATGATGCTCGGGATCGTCAGTGCGCGCGCGTTACGAAAGCTTGACGACCCGTATCAGACCAGCGCCACTCTCTACCAGTTGCTCATGCAAATCCTCGGCACCCTAGCCGAGCGCCGTATCGCCCAAGACCCGCTTGCCGTCCGTGCGATCGACATCATGCGCACGCAGGCGACCGATCCCGATTTCAGCATCGAAAGGCTCGCCTCGATCTTCGACATCTCGCGCGAGCACCTCGCCAGGCGATTCCGGGAAACCACCGGAAAATCGCCGAGCGAATTCCTGCTCCGCCATCGCTTGCAACTCGCAGCCACGCTGCTGCATCAGAGCGAGCACAAGCTGCACGCCATCGCCCGCGCATGCGGCTTCAGCGGTGCGAATTACTTCGTCCGCGTTTTCAAAGCGCACACAGGCATCACCCCGGGCGCGTTCCGAGAGCGCCCGTGGATGACCCTTGCTCCATGAATAGCATCGCTGTTGCAAAAGAACGACGGACCGGACGCATCTGATCCACGAACGATCTACGCACGCCAGACCCATGAAGCTCAAAGAACCTTCATGCCTGTGGAGCCTTCATGCCTGTAGAGTCTGTAGAGGATCGACGCAGAATCCGTGTCTGCTGAACACCCTGAAGGGCAATCAGAGCGCCGTTTCGTCAATTTCGCCGGTGCGGATGCGCACGACGCGGCTGACGTCAGTCACGAAGATCTTTCCGTCACCCACCGCGCCGGTACGGGCGGTTTCGGTGATGAGGTTGATGACCTTTTCAACTTCGGCGTCCTTGACGACGATTTTGATCATCACCTTCGGGACGAATCCGATGTCCATCTTCGCACCGCGATAGCGTTCGGTATGACCGAGTTGTCGGCCGTAACCCTTCACTTCGATTGCCGTTGCGCCGAGGATGCCGATGTTGCCGAGGGCGTTTTTCACGTCGTCGAGCTTCTGCGGCTTGATGATGGCTTCGATCATCTTCATAACGAGGACCTCCGGGGTCGGTTGCTGCAGGAGCGTAGCTGCATTCTTGGGCAGGTTCCCTTGTGCCCGTTGCGTCCGAACGTACTGTAATCGTCTGGTGAACACAACCCACAGACATCCCCAATCCACGAGCCCGAATCCGCCGGGCCGTTTTTTCGGCACAATCCCTGCGAACGGACTCCCGACAGACCCGGAACAAGCGGTCGAGAGTGTGCGGCAATGGATACAATCGAGCCAACCCAGGCCACGAACCCCGCTCGGCGGAGCCACCCTGCTCGCCGCCATCGGGCTGAGCGCCGCGCTCTTTGCCACTTCGATTCGCGGGAGCCTTGCATCGATCCTGCTCATGCTCGTTCCGCTTGCGCTTCTGATCCTCCTTTTCCGATTCCACAAACGACACATCGAACGCACGCGTGCCGAAGCTCGATCCACCGAGCAACTCGACGAACTCGTCCAACTTAGGCGATGGCCCGAAGCGCTGAATCTTGCTGCTCAACTCCTCGAACGCCCTCGCATCAGTGCCGATGCACGCAGCAGCATTCTGCTTTGTCTCTCTGCGATCCTTGTTCGATATCACTGGTTTGATGCTGCCCGACTGGTTCACGATCACCTGCTCGACCCGCAGACCAATCCTTCGCCCGCCGATCCGAGCACCGCACACACCATCCTCGTCGCCCGTGGGATGACGATGTTGCGTGACGATCATCTTGTCGATGCCGATCGTCTGATGGGCGAACTGAAGCGTGATGTCAATCGCGCTCGCGACGCGGCCCGTCGGGAACATCAGCTTCGCGAGAACGAACAACAGCTCGCCGCGACTGATCCAGCCTCGCATGGGGCAACGCGCTTCGAGGAGAATTCGCTCGATGGCGTGATGGCCCACAAGCCTTCCGACATCGACTCAGCCGGGCTTGCGCTGCTCGACATTTATCGCGACATCAAGACCGGACATTACGCCGAGGCGATTGCGGAATTTGAAGCGCGACGCAATCCGATGCGTCAGCAGCTTGGTCATCGCGTGGCCGACGGTTGGGTGCTGGTCGCGCGGGCCCATGACGCACTCGGCCAGACCCACGAGGCGGCCAGCGCGTATCGCCGCGCGACGCTTCTCTGTCCCGCGATCGAACTGCATCGCCGCTATCCAGAAACCGCTCAACTCGCTCAAACCTACGCGCCCGCCCAAACGCCTGACGACTTTGCCGCACCCACGTCGATTGCGACCTCAACGACATCAGCACCGCTTTCGATACTGGTATCCGGAGGTGCTGCATGAACGACGCAAGCGCTCAAACCTCCAGTCGACGCGGATTGGAATCGAAGTTCAGCTCGCGTCCGTTGCATTGGACGTCGCAGGAGGCGATCGGCTTGTTTCGCAAATCCGTCGGCCTGTCACGGGGTATTCTTGTCGGCCTCTATTATCTCGTGCTGACGATTCTGATTCTCAGTTATGCCGCCACGTCATCGGCTGGATTCATTTTGATCATCGCATTGCTTTGGATCGCGGCGGTGATGTTCAGCATCCGCTCCGCACAAAGCATTCGCCAGACGCAATCCGCCCTCTCGATCGGCGACTTTGATGCAGCGGAAGAGGGCATTCGACGCACGCTGGGCATGTTCAGCCTTAACGAAGGTGGCAAACTCGTCTCGCTCTATCATCTCGCGATGATCCGGCACGCGCGACGTCGCTTTTCCGACGCCGCCGCGCTGTCGCGTGAAGTCCTTATGCGTATCAGGCCGCGCACGATCGAGCTCGACACGACTTCGCGCATGATCCTCGTCGACAGTCTCATCGAGCTCGGCGAAATCAGCACCGCCGCACGCGAAATCGTACCGCTTCGATCTCGCCCGCTCGGCCTGCGTCCATCGCTCGGTCTGATGCAAATGGATATCGACCTGCTCGGTCGACTCGGGGCATGGAACGACATCGGCATGCGTTGGAACAGCGTTCTTCCATTTGTCGAGCTGATGCCCAGCCTGATGGCAGCGCGAACGCACGCATGGCTCGGACTGGCGGCCCTTCGGCTTGGTCGATCCGACTGGGCCGACATCCAGCGCGAACGCGCAGAACTTCTGGGCGACTTCGCCGACATCACGCGCGGCCGACCCGAGCTTCTGGCACTCTGGCAACACTCTTCCCACGCGCCACTTCCTTCCGTCCCACCGATTCCCTCCGCGAAACCAGCGCCATCGACCGCGTCGGCAGTCTTCGATCCTTTCCCGACCGGTCCCGGCGGAGGACTCGCCTGATGTCGATCAGCTTGCGGCAACCTCTGTCCAAACGCCCCTTGCCCCTGCCAAATCGATTTCGCAGGCCCGTTGCGTGCGTGGTGGGCATGATGGCGATCGTCCTGGTCGTCACAGCGATTGCGATCTACACACACGCCCGCCCGAGCCCCGCCGAGCTTCCCCGACCCGATTCCGCCGTCCTGTCACGCAGACTCTTTTCGCTGGCCATGTTGATGCTCGCTCAGATCATGCTCGTCGGGCTTGTCCTGCCGACACTTTGGTCGCGCCGAGCGATCCATGTCGCGATCTCGGCAGGCCTGGGGCTTTTGACTTTGCTTCTCCTGATCGCCTCACTCGCACTGGCGTTGGCCTAGCTGATCAACGCCCGTCAACGTCCGGCGTTGTTGAGCCGCGATGTAGTTGACCCAGATTGCGTCCTTCAGGGTATGATGTCGGTCAATGCCCGCGACCGAACCACTCTTGACCGGCGATTTCATGGCAAGGCTAGATCGCCTGGACGTCATCAGTCGAAAGATCCTGGCGGGAAAGATGCGCGGCGAGCGACGCTCCAAGCGCCGCGGTCAATCTGTCGAGTTCGCCGATTTTCGTAATTACACGATCGGCGACGACCTGCGCTTTATCGATTGGAACATCTACGCCCGGCTTGATCGACTGTTCCTCAAGATGTTTCTCGAGGAGGAGGATCTTTCGGTGCACATTTTGATCGACACATCAAAATCGACGCGATTCGGAAATCCAGACAAGCTGCGTTACATGCAGCAAGTCGCGGCCGCGTTGGCGTATGTCGGATTGGTGAACCACAACCGGGTCAGTCTCGCCGCCGTCAGCAATCGCATGATCGCCGAGACCGGCGGGATGCGCGGTCGTCGCCGCGTAGGGCAGATGCTCGATTTCATCTCCAATCTCGAACCCGACGCGGGTCCGACCGATCTCGGCGCTGCGATGAAACGTTTCGCCCTGACCGCGCAAGGCCGTGGTGTTTGCGTCATGCTCAGCGACTTCTTCGACAAGTCGGGCATCGAGAACGCGCTGCGATATGTTGCCGGTCGTCGGTTCGATTTTTATGCGCTGCACATTTTGTCGCCCCAGGAGATCGATCCCGATTTGAAGGGCGACCTGCGTCTGGTCGATATCGAGGATCAAGACACCGCCGAGCTGACGATCACTCAGCCGCTGCTCGATCGCTACAAGGCCAACCTCAACGCTTGGTGCTTGTCGGTGAAGCAATACGTCACCCGCCGCGGGGGTGCGTATTTGTTCACTTCGACGAACGTTCCGTTTGATCAATTGGTGCTGGGATATCTTCGCCAGCGTGGGCTGCTCGGTTAGGATAACTTCGCGAGCCCCAAGGAAGGCGTTTTGGGCGATGCCCGCATGATTCAGACACAGGTTGACGAGATGGGTGATTGATGTCGTTCCTGCCCACATTCTTATCATGGCAAAGCGCAGCCCTCGCGGCGGCGATTGCCGTCCCTGCGCTTCTTCTGCTGTACTTCCTGAAGCTCCGCCGCAAGCAGCATGACATCGCATCGACATTTCTCTGGAAGAAGAGTGTTCAGGACCTGCAGGTCAACAGTCCGTTCCAGCGACTTCGTCGCAACCTGCTGTTGTTGTTGCAAGCGCTGGTGCTGCTCGCGATTCTGCTCGCATATGCAAGGCCGGTGAGTTTTCAGACCATTAAGCCCGGTGCGATGAACATCATTCTCATCGATCGGTCGGGCTCGATGCAGGCTCGGGATGTCGACGATGCGTCGCGTCTGGATGAGGCCCGGCAGAAGGCGCGCGAGATCATCGACGCCATGCCGCGCGACGCGCGGGCCGCGATCATCGCATTCGACGCCTCTGCGGAAGTGGTTCAGTCTTTTTCGACGGATCGCGCAATGCTTCGTCGCGCCGTCGATTCGATCACCCCCACCGACGGACCGACCCGCCTGCAGACCGCGCTGCAACTTGCCGACGCGGCGATGGCGATCGATCCCGCGCAACTCCGCGCCGGCACACAAGCCGCCGACATCTACATCCTCTCCGACGGTCGCGTGCGCGATGCCGATTCTCTTTCCACCTTCGGAACCGTCCGCTACATCCCCATCGGCAACCCACAAACGCCCAACCTCGCGATTGTCGCACTCTCGGCCCGGCGGAATTACGAATCGCCGACCGACGTGCAGATCTTCGCCCGCCTCGCCAATTTCGGCCCTGATCCCGTCCGAGCGGACGTCGTGCTCAGCATCTCTCCGATCGATCCGGCGTCGCCCGGTGTTGATCAATTCGTCACCCAGCAGGTCCGACAGACAGCACAAATCCTGCCCGCGCGCTGGACGGAAGACCAGCGACGTGAAGCCGAGAAGAACGGCATCACTGCGCGCGACAGTGTCGAGTTCCGAGTCGAACTCACCACCGCAGCCGTCATTCGCATCGAACACAAGATCAGTTCGGGCACGTCAGCCAACGCCTCGAACATCACCGACGCGCTGCCGATCGACGATGTCGCCCATGTCGTGGTCCCGCCGCCCAAGCCGTTGAGCATCGCGCTCGTCACCGAAGGCAACTACTTCCTCGAACGCGCCGTCTCTGCACTCGGTGCTGCCGATCTGAAGATCCTCACACCCGATCAATACCTGAAAGATGTCCCGACCGTTCACGACGTCATCTTCTTCGATCGGATCCGCCCCACACAACTCCCCGAGGCCGGTGCGTTTGTCTATTTCGGAAGCCTTCCGCCCGGCACGCCCATCACGCAAACGACCGACGTGCAATCTCAGCTGCCGCTTTTCCACACCGACGAGACCGTGCTCGATTGGAAGCGTGATCATCCGCTGCTGCGCGGCCTGAACATCGGCCGGCTGTTCATCGCAGAGAGCATGCGGCTGAATCTTCCACCGGAGGCCGAGATCATCATCGAAGGCAGGCAAGGCCCGCTCGCGGCGCTCTATCGCGCCGAGCGTCGGACGCATTTGGTCGTCGGATTCGATCTGCTGCAAAGCAATTGGCCGCTGCGAGAGACATTTCCATATTTTCTCTTCAACACACTGCAGTTCCTCGCGACCTCGAGCGAACTGAATCTCCGTGAATCTTTCCAGCCCGGCGACGCCCCGCGATTGCCGCGCTCGGCCGTCTCGCGCATCACACCCGCGCCTGAGTCCATCACACTGGTCGGTCCGGAAGGACCCACACGCATCCGCATCGATGCCCCCGGCACCGCCCAGACGGGCGCTGCCGACATCGTTCTGCCGGTCTTTCGGCGTGTCGGTCTTTACCGCACGGACCCGGAGATCCCGAGTTACGAACGACTCGCGGTCAATCTTCTTGACGAAAACGAAAGCGACATTCTCCCATCCAACACTCCGCCCGGCAGCGTCGGAACCATGATCGCAGCCAGCGGAGAAGAGCAGAAGCAGCGGCAAGAGTGGTGGTGGTGGCTGATCGCCGTTGGTGCGTTGCCGCTCCTGATGATCGAATGGTGGATCTACACGCGAAGGCTTCACGCGTAGTGCCATCGCCTTGCTCACTCGCGCGGCACATCGAATCGCTCGAATCGTTTTACACATTTCTAACCTTCGATACGTTGCAATCCGAGCGAAGCGTGGGCATCCTTAAGGGCTCGCATCCGAAGGCTCGATGGTCGGGCCGGGTGATGCGATCTTTCGGGAGGAATATTATGGTTCGAAATCGAATTGCAGCATTAGCGCTCACCACTGGGATGTGCTTGTCCGCTTCTGCGTGGGGCGAAGACGCAATCACGCGTGACGGCGTGATTACCGGGTCGATGGACATCACCTACAACACCCGCACTCAAATCGACACCAGCGGCGACTTCAAAGAAGGTTCGCCCAAACTCGGCGTGGCCGACATTTATAAAGTTGATCTGAACGTGCTCAGCCAGGTCAAATTCAGCGGCGAAGTTCAACGCATGCCCAGGATTCGTGGACGTCTGCTCGGTCGCACCGCGCAGGATGCCAAGCTCACTTACGGCTTGGACATCAGCGTGATCAACCCGCGCGACGAGAAGCAGACCAAGCGCGTCGGCCGCTGGGTCGGTACGATGCCGGGCGATCCCCGCACGGGCGTTTATGATCTGGCCTCGGGCAAGGATCAGGGCTCGAGTCTCCGCTTTGCCGTCGACGGCGCGGGCAGCGTGGCGGGCTATCAGGATCTCTTCGCCGGGCAGCTTCAGGGCAAGGTCGAGGACAAGGGAAATCTGCTCACCCGCAACTACACCCGCATCGTCAAGGGCAAGCAAGTTACGCAAACCGTGACAAAGGTCGATCCGATCGGATTCATCGGCATTGAACTTGCCCGCGGACCTGTCGATGTGTTCCCGCGCACCAGCGTCAACGGTTCGCTCGACTACGACTATGAAACTGGCAACTGGTATGCCAACAACATCACGCTCGGCTACATGGTCGATGGCAAGGCGGTCAACGACAAGATCACCGGCACCATCAAGTGGGTCGAAGATCCGCAGCGCGAGACCAACGGCAAGGGTTACTACGAGTTCAATCTCCGCTTCAATGAAGAAGCCAACAAGCCCGCAAGCGATGTCGGCGCGGCCTTCGACGGAGCGAGCGATCTCGACGCCTTCTTTGCCGTCGACACCAGTGTGCCGACACTGACCGGGCGAATCGAGTACGTCGATACGTTCGTTCCCGGCGGCGATCTTCCGGCTTCCTCCAAGGCGATCTACTCGCTGCACGCCAACAAGCTCACTCGCCAGCAGATCGTCAACTTCGCCAAGCTCTGGCTCCTCATCGTCGGCCCGACGAATGACGAGTGAGCCAAGGCAGTTCGCGATGATTCGATGATGGCGATCCGAAAGGGTCATCCATCCCAGGTTTTCGTCGGTCGGCAGTTAACGCTGCCGATCGGCTTTGTCGGGAGCATTTCAAGTTTCGATCAACACACGACGGAATGTCGGTTTCAACTGAATACGGAGGCATCATGTCGCGATCGTTCTTTGCCGTTCTCAATCAGAAGCATGGTCAGCCGATCGATCCGGTGACGCGTCGGCAGTTTGTCGCGGGACTGCTGGCCGCGACAGGCGGGCTGTTGTTGTCCAACTCCGCGCTCGCGCGACGTACGACCGCACAGGCGGGCAAGCGTGTCGTGGTGGTGGGCGCGGGCTTTGCCGGACTTGCGGCGGCATATGAGCTTCTTAGCGTCGGCTACGACGTCGTGATCTTCGACCCACGCGATCGTGTAGGCGGACGTGTCTTCTCGTTTAACGACTCACTTGGCGGAGGCTGGGTGAAAGGCCGCAACGTCGAGGGGGGCGGTGAGCTTGTCGGTTCGAATCACCCGGCGTGGATCCATTACGCGGCCAAGTTTGATCTCTCCTTCATCGATGTTTCCGAAGACGCCGACTACGAAGCGCCGATCGTCTTCGACGGAAAGAAGCTGACCGAGCCGGAGTCGACGGCTCTTTGGGAATCGATGGACGAACTGCTCAAGCGTATGAACGCACAGGCCGCCGTCGGCATCAATGCACTCGAACCGTGGAAGTCTGAGAATGCCAAGGCGCACGACGAGAAGAGCGTTGGCGCGTTTATCTCCGAGCAGCAAGACGTCGATGAGTTCACCCGACGGGCGGCTCACATTCTCATCTCCAGCGACAATGCTGTTGAATCCGAGCGGCAGAGCCTGCTCGCCATGCTTGCCGCCATCGTCGGCGGAGGCGGAGAACGGTTCTGGACCGAGAGCGAGGTCTATCGCTGTCAGGGTGGCAACCAACAGCTCGCGACAAAGCTCGCCGAAGCACTCGGCAATCGCCTGACGCTCGGGCTTGCCGTCAGCGAAATCTCGATCAAGGGCAACGGCGTGGTGGTGACCTGCCGCGATGGTCGCACGATCGAAGCCGACGATGTGATCGTCGCCTGCCCCCCGAGCGTATGGCACAAAATCCGCTTCTCGCCTGCTCTCCCGACCTCGCTCAATCCGCAAATGGGCGTCGCGCTCAAATACCTGGCGCATGTGAAGAGCAAGTTCTGGAAGAAGGACGAACTCGGACAATACACGCTCACCGATACGTTCCTTAGCCAGACGTGGGACGGCACCGACGCGCAGGACGACGAAGGCGAGGCGAGCTTTCACTGCTTCAGCGGCGGAAAGGCGGCGAGCGACGCGCTGGCCCTCGCCCGCAGCGAGCGTGACGCGAAGTACGGTGAGATTCTTGGTTCGGTCTATCCCAGCTATCAGGAAGCCTTCATCCGATCCCGTTTCATGGACTGGCCGAAAGATGATTGGTGCCAGGCGGGTTACAGTTTCCCCGCGCCGGGGCAGGTGACGACGGTGCAGCCGATGCTATGGAACGGCGTGGCGGGTCGGATTCACTTTGCAGGCGAACACTGCAGCGTGCAGTTTGCCGGATACATGGAAGGTGCCCTGAACAGCGGGGTTCAGCTAGCTCGTCGACTCGCGGCCCGGGACGGACTCTCTGTGCCCGAGATCCCGATGCCCGAAACCCCCGAGCACCTGAAAGAGACCGAAGCGCCCGCAACCGAGCCCGCGCCGGCGATGTGATTCATGATCGGGTTCGCGTAAAGTATCGACCACCGGCGGCAAACCGATACCGGCGGCTGATGCTAATCCCATGAACCAAAGCTCCGCTCAAACCGAACTGGTCATCCCCGACCCGCGCGCCACCAAGGCCGTCCATTATCCCCAATTGGACGGCCTGCGTGCTTTGGCGGTGATGCAAGTCCTGCTCATGCACTTTCTCGCCGCCGACAGGCCCACCGACGCGACGTGGTTTGTCGCCGGCGTGAACATGATCTCTGTGCTCGGCAACGGCGTTCACCTCTTCTTTGTGCTGTCCGGATTCCTGATCACTTCGATTCTCCTTCGATCCAGAGAATCATCGAACTACTTCCGAGCCTTCTACGCCCGGCGAACGCTTCGCATTTTTCCGGTCTATTACCTTGTGCTGCTGCTCACACTCGGAACTCTATCGATTCTGGTTTTGACGGGAGTGACGGTAAGCGATGAGGCCCGGGAAGCTTTCAACAATCAGTGGTGGCTATGGCTTTATGTTTCCAACTTCTCGCAGGGGATCGCAGGCATCGACCATAGCTTCGCAGGACTGCAGTTCGGACATTTCTGGACGCTGGCCGTCGAGGAGCAGTTTTATCTGGTCTGGCCGCTGATCATCTTTTTGTTGCCTCGCCGCTTCGTCGCATGGGTGTGCGTGCTGGCGTGCATCGCCCTGCCGATCGCCCGCCGAGTCTTCAGCGACGGCGAGACGATCGTTCCGATGTATGTGCTGAATCTGGACGGTCTGTTCCTTGGGGGACTGCTTGCCATCTCGTGGGAGCGAATCTCGTCAAGTGATCGACTGCGTCGCGGGCTTTATGTTGTTTCGTGGGTCGCAGCGCTCTGTTACGCGACATCTTTCCTGACCACCGGCATGGCCCGTGCGGGCGTGTTTTCATCCCTCGTCGGACCGATTTCGCGATTACCGTGGCCTGATCCGACGACCTGCCTCGTGCTCGCCTACGCAGGGCTCGTCCACTTTACCATCACGACCCGCCAACGGAATCCGATCCGCAGGATCCTCGAGATCCGGCCCCTGACGTTCATCGGCAAGATCAGCTATGGGCTGTACGTCTATCACTATCTATTCATCGTCTACTACTTCATGATCGCGCGCGAACTGACATCGCACCTGCCCTTCCCCGTCGCGATAGATTGGCTGATTCACCTGCTGATCGCAACGACGCTTTCGATCGCGACGGCTAGCGTCAGCTGGTTCCTATTCGAGCAGCCGATCCTGAAACTGAAGTCGCGATTCAGCTACCGCGCTGGCAAGCCATAGCCATCGATCCGGCCCTAGACGATCAATGTGTGACAGCATGATCAATGTGTAACAGCATGATCAATGTGTAACAGCATGATCAATGTGTAACAGCATGATCAATGTGTAACAGCATGATCAATGTGTAACAGCATGATCAATGT
>JAIYCY010000007.1 GCA_027487775.1 Planctomycetaceae bacterium | reverse complement strand
GCGTCGTTGGTGTTGTTGACAGTGATCGCAAACGTGTCGCTGGCAGATAGTCCGCCGGCGTCGGTCGCGGTGACGCGGATGTTCAATGAGCCGACGTCGCTGTTGGTCGGCGTGCCGCTGAAGGTGCGGGTGGCTGCGTCGAAGCTGATCCACGAAGGCAGAGCTGAGCCATCCGCTAGGGTCGCGGAGTAGGTGAGTGAGTCGCCTGCATCGACATCACTGAACGCGTTGGAGGCGAACTGGTAGCTAAACGCTGTGTCTTCGGTCGCACTTTGATCGACGAGCGGTGTGTCGGCGGTCGGCGCGTCGTTGGTGTTGTTGACAGTGATCGCAAACGTGTCGCTGGCAGATAGTCCGCCGGCGTCGGTTGCGGTGACGCGGATGTTGATACTGCCTACGTCGCCGTTGGTGGGTGTGCCGGAGAAGGTGCGGGTGGCTGCGTCGAAGCTGAGCCACGAAGGCAGAGCTGAGCCATCCGCTAGGGTCGCGGAGTAGGTGAGCGCATCGCCGGCGTCGGGGTCGGCGAAGGCTGCCGTGGCCGTGCCGACCTTGAAGCTGCCGCCGCCGTAGCGGACGGTCGGGCCGCCGTCGCCGTTGAGCGGGTAGTTCATACCGCCCCACATGTTGACGCCAGTAAAGACCACGCCGTCGCCGGCCGCGTCGAAGTTCGCCTGCGCGCCGCCCATTGAGTTGTAGTTCAGATTCGACGCGTTGAAGCCGTAGGCGACGACCATGCCGTGGAAACCGCTCGGCAGGGCGACGGGTGAGGCGAGTTCGATGTAGCGGTGCCCGTTCTCGAGGACCGCGTTGGTACCAGCGGGCACGACGGTCTGGGCGTAGATCTGCTGCGTGTCGCGATCGTAGATGCGCAGGGTGATGTTGGTGGTGATGCCGTCTCCATTGGCGTCGAACGCGCCGAGGTGAGTCACGGTGACAGCGTCGGTCGTGTCGAACGCCATGCCGAGCGCTTCGGTGAACACCTGATTGCCGGCCGTCGTGTTGTTTGCGAAGCCGAGCACGCCGGCCGATCGGTTCGGTACAGTGAAGCTGAAGCTTTGGCCCTGCGTGGCAGACTGATCTGCGATCGCGTGGCTCACGGTCGGCGCCTCGTTGACGTTGCCTACGGCGATCGTGAGATTGGTTGTCGACGCGCTGCCGTCGCTGCTGGCGGCGCGAACGGTGATCGTGTGGCTTGTGGCTGATTCATGGTCGAGCAGCGATCCGTTGGCGACGGTGACGACGCCGGTGGTCGGGTCGATGGCGAAGCGTCCGCCGGCGTTGTTGGTGAGGCTGTAGGTGATGGCGTTGTTCGTGGCGTCGGCGTCGGAAGCAAGCGCGGTGATGCCGACGACGGTTCCGTTGGCGGCGTTCTCTGTGATGGAGTTACTGCCGGTGTTTGTATCAGTGATCGATCCGATGGCGTGTTCGTTGACGTCGTTGAGTGTGATGGTGATGGCTTTGTCGAAGGTGAGTCCGCCTTGATCGGCGACTCGGACGATGATTTGGTGTGAGTTTGCGGCTTCGAAGTTGAGAAGTGATCCGTTGGCGACGGTGATGGCCCCCGAGTTTGAGTCGATGGCGAATCGACCGCTGGCGTTGTTTTGAAGGGAATAGGTCAGTGTGCCATTCGCATCCGGGTCGCTTGCGATGGCGGTGCCGATTACTGTGCCGTTAGGGCTGTTTTCATTCACCGAAACTGCTTGTCGCACTGCAACATTGTCCATGAAGGAGCCGAGGCCGTCGGAGGTGGGTTCGCGGAATTCGAGTCGGCTCCCGTTGGTTGAGGCGGTGACGGTGAAGTTTTGGTTCGTCCATTCATCTCGGTTGCTAGTGCTGACGGATGCGACAAGGTTCCCCTCCCAGTAAACTTGGATGGTGTTGCTTGATGCGGAGGCGGCATCGAAGCGGGCCAGATGATCGAAGCTGATTGAATATCGTTGACCTGCGGTCGTGGCGAGGTCTTGCCAGATTGCGTTGACGGTAGCGATGCCTGCATCAAGTTCTAGGTATCGCTGTCCGTCGGACGCGACTCTCGCGGCATGACCTGCGCTGCCCACGGCTTGATACTCCAGGGGCTCGTTGCTGGCCCATCCATTTGAACTTTCGAAGCTGCCGTTTGAAACGAGATTTGCTCCGAAGCCGACGTGTATTGAAGAGGGTGCCTCATTGATATTGTTAACAGTGATATTGGTGGTGAGGTTCCGGGACAGTCCGCCTGCATCGGTCGCGCGAATGGTAATGCCGTGGAGGCCGTTTGATTCTGCATTGAGAAGAGTTCCGTCAGCGACGGTGATTACGCCCGTGGTGGGGTGGATTGCAAATCGGCCGCCAGCGTTATTGGTTAGCGAATAGGTGATCGAGTCACCTGCATCTGAGTCGTTTGCGACGGCGGTTCCGACGACGGTTCCGTTGGCGGCGAGTTCGTTGACGATGCTTCCGGATAGAGTTGGAGTTCCCGGTGCCTCGTTGGCATTGGTCAGGTTGATTGTGAAGTTTTTGATGAAGGTTGAGCCTGCGGCATCGGTGACTCTGACGGTGATGCCGTGGCTGGTCGCAGCTTCGAAATCCAGCAGTGACGAGTCGGCAACGATGATCTGACCGGTGGTGGCGTTGATTGCAAAGCGACCGCCGGCGTTGTTGGTGAGTTCGTAGATGAAGGATTCGCCGAGCGCGGTGTCGACGTCGCTCGCGGCCGCGGTGCCGATGACGGTTCCGTTCGGGGTGTTTTCGGGGACGGTGCTGGCGCTGAGCGTGAGATCGGTGACCGCGTCGTTCACGCTGGCGACGACGATGGGGATTGTGACCACGGCCGACGCCCCGCCGGCGGTGCTTTGGATGGAGAGGCCCAGGTTGTCCGTGCCGTGATAGTTGGGATTGGGGACGATGGTCATGCCGTCGAAGGCGGCGTTGATGTTGGCGATGGTGCCGGTGAAGACGATGGTGGCGTCGTTGTCGCCGTCGCCGGTGGTGAAGGTCAGGCCGTCGGTTTGAGCGAGCGTGACGCGAGCGTGGGCAACGGAGAGGGTGATGGTTTGAGTGATATTGCCGACGGCCGAGAGGATGGGAGCGGTTCCGTCGGTGGTAGAGAGTGTGAGCGAACCATCTTCGTCGATGTTGAGTTGCGAGGGTGCGTTGGCGTGTGCGGTGCCGAGTGCGGCTTCTTCGACAGTGAACGTGACTCCGCCTGTGAATTGAAGCAGTTCAAGGCCGTCGAGCGTGTCCGTGCCGTCGGGGCCGACGATGGTGTAGGTGCCGTTGCCGTTGTTGGTGACAGAGTATTCGCTGGAAGCGCCGGTGAAGATGGCGAGATCCAAGCCGGGTCCACCGATCAGTAGATCGTTTCCAGTTCTTCCGAAGAGGGTGTCGTTACCCTCGCCGCCGTCGAGTGTGTTGGCGGAGGTTGTACCGGTGAGTGCGTTGTCATTTGCGCCGTTGTCGGTGGTGACGGAGTGGGAAGAAGTGAGGCCGCTGAGATTGATGTTCGCGGGATTTCCGCCGGCAAAGCGTAAGCCGGTAAGTGTGATACCTGTGGGTCCGAAGTCACCGACGAGCGTAAGGCTGTCGTTGGCATGGGTGGCGTTGATGCGAAGGTTTTCGACGCTGGTGAGTTCGAGAATGACGGTTCCATTGGCGCTGACGACAACGCGTGTGTCGAGATAGCTTGAGCCGGTGCGTGCGTTGTGTTCGGCTCCGGTTTCGACGACGTAGTTTGTCGAGTTGGCGACGGATCCGTTGATGATGACGGAATCGATGTCGGATCCACCGTCGACGAAGTCAGTTCCGTCGCCCGGGTTGTAGACAAACGTGTCGTTTCCGGAGCTTCCGAGGAGCGTATCGTTTCCGCCGCGTCCATGGATGAGATCGTCGCCGCTTCCGCCGTTGATTCGGGTATCGTTGCCGGTGGTTCCAAAGAGCGTGTCGTTGAAGGCGGATCCATCGACTTCTTCGAAGCCTGAGATGGTTTTGTTGTCGGCTTGTCCTCCAGAGCCAGACTGTGTGGCGAGATCGAACATGACGGCGTTCGATCCGGAGAAGGTGAGTCGATCGATGCCTGCGCCGCCGATGATGGTATCGGAGCCTCCGCTTGCGTAGATGGTGTCGTTTCCGCCGCCGCCGTCGACGTAGTCGTTGCCGGTGGACTGGTTGATGAGGTTGGCTGCGCTGGACCCGATGATGGTGTCGTTTCCGCTGCTGGAGGTGATGTCTTCGATGCTGATGTAGACATCTCCGACGGATTCGCCGGTGGTGCCGGTTCCGCCGATGCCGGTGTCGAGGTTGATGTGGTGATTACCAGAGCCGAAGATGGCCAGATCGATTCCGTCGCCTCCGTCGAGGGTGTCAGCGCCGCTTCCACCGCGGAGGGTGTCATTGCCGTCACGTCCGTAGAGGATGTCGTTTCCTGCGAGGCCTGTGATGGAGTTGTTGCCAGCGGAGCCTTCGAGTGTGTCGTGGCTGGTGGATTGATTTGCGCCTTCGAGATTTTCGAAGTTGGAGAGTGTGTCGGTGCCTGCGCCTGTGACGGCGAGTCCTGAGGTCAGGCTGACGTTGACGGCGCCTGTGGTGCCGTTGTAGCCGACCATATCGACGCCTGCACCGCCGTCGAGGATGTCGGCGCCGTTGGCGCCGCGGATATAGTTATTTGCGGCGGATCCGATGATGGTATCGTTGTGGGATGAACCGTGTACGGATTCGATGTTGAGGTAGGTGTCACCCGCTGCGAATCCGCCGATACCGATGCCGGTGGAGAGGTTGACGTTGACGCCAGCGGTCGAAGGTGAGTGGCTGACGATGTCGTTACCGGCCGCGCCGTCGTAGCTATCAGCGCCCGCGGAGGCATTGAAGGTATTGGCCGCCGCCGATCCGACGATGGTGTCGTTGAATGCGGATCCTGTGATGGTTTCGATGTTGAGGAGCGTGTCACCTTGTGCGTGTCCGCCTGAGCCGACGCTTGTGGTGAGGTTGACGTTGATGCCAGCGTTGGACGTTGAGTAGCTGACGTGATCGCTTCCAGAGCCGCCGTCCATGCTGTCTGCGCCGAGGCCAGCGGTGAAGAGGTCATTGCCGCTGCCGCCGAACAAGGTGTCGTTGCCGTCGCCGCCGACGAGTGTGTCGTTGCCGCCGTTGCCGAAGAGGATGTCGTGGCCCGCGCCGCCGTCCATGTTGTCGGCGTCGGAGTCGCTGGTACCGGTGTCGTTGCCGCTGGTCGGACCGGCGATCGGGTTTCCGGTGTCGGTATCGATCCATGTTGCGCTCATGAGGACGCGTGGTTCGAGTTGCCGTGATTTCAGACCTGCGCGTCGCGCGCGTTTCTTGGGCGCAGGGTTCTCCACGGGCCCGTTGATCAGCGATCCGAAGTCCTCTGCGGACAGATCGGGTTTCGATTGATTCTTCGACGGCTTCTTTTCTGAACGCTTGCGGGCCACGATCGACTCCTTGCAGGATGAGCCCAAGCGGGCGGGGAATCCGCGCGTGTGGGTGCATCTCTGGGGAAGTCGATCCGATTCGGGAGCGACTTGGGCGTACAGAAGTAAAAGGTGATACGCCCGAATCGATCGATTCGGGTTGTCATGTTATGAGGGAGATGATCGGACGTTGGCGTCGGTTTGTGACGATTCTTCCGGCGAATCATCTGCGATCGGCGTGTTGATGGGACTTTCGGAGCTAGCGGGCGCGGCTTTGGGTGGGCGAACGGGTTGATCGATCGTCTGCTTGGACGGGTGCGATTCGATTGCGATCGGTGGCAACGGGATCGGCCTGCCTTTTGCGCGGCGGCGCTTGGTGGGTGGTGAGACGTTGTGGAGCTTGCAGTAGTTGGCATAGCGCACGTAGTGGAGCGACGACGTGAGATGTTGTGCTTCGCTCTTTCGAGTCGCGTGCATGATCTGTTCCAGCGTGATCGATTCCTGAGTCATCTGCTCGAGTGCGATCAGAAGTTCGCGTGGCTGATGCTTGTAGAGACGCATGATCCTCTTCCACCAATGTTTCACTTCGGTGGAAGCCGATTGGAATCCGAGGCGTGTGTGCAGGATTTCGCGAACGCGCAGCATGTGCGGATGGGAGGACGAACGACGCTTTGAGCCTGCGACGTTGTCGGCAGACGAGCCGGGTGGGGCGGACGCGTGAGGTTGGGGCGATGATGTTGTCGGATCGAAATCTCCTTCGATGATCTGAGGAACATCACGAGGGGAGATCGGTTGAGTGGTTGGGTTGTTGGGCGCTGGAGGTTTTGGAGGCGCGATCTCCTTTGGCGGAGCGATCTGTGTAGGCGGGGTTGGGAGTGGGGTTTTGCGGAGGTGTGGGTCGTGTGTGTTGTCGGCGTATTTGATGATGGGTCCGAGAAGGGGCGAATCGTAGGCGAGTGGGAAATAGGCGTAGAAGGGCGGGGTTCCATCGCCTGGCATGACGGTGGCGGGTTGTCCGAGACCGGGGTGTGGTCGAGGTCGTGAGATTTCGCTGGGTAGGAGGACAGCGCGTGCTTGGGGGCTGTAGGTGATGCGGGTGGGAGCGATGAGGTCGTTGTCGGGATCGCCTTGTTCTTCGGTGATGTGCGGGACGAGAACGGTCATGGTTCCGCTGCGTTGTGAGACGTAGGTTGCGGAGGCTTCGTCGAGTCCGCCGGGAAGTGCGATGAGCGATTGAAAGCCTGCGAGGACTTCGGCGGCATCGTTTCGGTATCGTGCTTGAAGTTGTCCGAGGCTTTGCAGGTCTGCGAGGACACGGATTCCGCGTTCGCGGACGGTGTTGAGATATCGACCGAGTTCGGGGATGCGACCGAGCGCGGGGAGTTCGCAGAGGAGCAGGTGGAAGCTCGGATCAAAGCGACCGCCGGTGCGTTGATTGGCGGAGGCGATGAGGTGGTCGAGCAGGATTTTTACGAAGACGGCGGTGACTTGTCGGAGCGGGCCTACACGTTGTTCATCGATTTCGAGAACGAGGAGTCCGCCTGATTCGACGAATTGTTGCAGATGGAGTTCATGGGTGCCGAGGACGCGCGACAGCGGTTCTGAATCCAGGACCGCCGATCGCATGGCCATGTCAGCGAGGTTGGTGAGTGCGTTGTGGCTGTCGCTGTTGGAGAAACGTTGAAAGCCTTGGAGGCGTGTGACGTCGATCCCATGTTTTCGTCCGGCGTCGATGAGGGTGTCGAAATCCGATTCGCGAATTGCTTGCCGGAGCATGGCGAGGTTTGCCTGATTGGGATCTGCTCGGTTGATCAGTGCGATGATCTGCGTGAAGACGTCGATGGCGGTGTTGATCCAGTAGGGGCTTTCGGGTGAGATTCGTTCGGCTTCGATGGCCTCGCAGAAGGTGTGTGCAAAATCGCGGGCCGAGTCGAGGTCGACTCGACCTTTGATGGGGTTCCATCCGACGCTGCGTTGGGGATCGGTGAGACTGAGGAGCGTGATCGACCGCCCGTGCTGATGTGCGACGGCTTGGAGTCGCTTGGTGAATGGGGGGCCTTTCGTATTGACGATGACCGCCGATGCGCCGGATTGCGTGATGGCGTCGAAAGCTGGAAGCATGACGCGATAGGTTTTTCCGGCGCCTGCTCCACCGACGATGAGAAGGTTGGGTGATTGCACGCTGACGGGCAGTCTGAAGCCGCGAGTGGGCATGAGGGCGAGCGATCCGTCGGGCAATGCGTATGTGCAACTCACGTCAGGAAGCCAGAGTCCTTCGCGGGTCGGACTGGGATCGCTGGGGTGATGAGCCGTCTCGCAGTGTGGCGTGAGTTGTGCTTCGCTGGCGAGTTGGTCGGCACCGAGAACGGGCTCGGGGGCTTGGCGGGGCCGGATTGGAAGAAAGCGGTTGTTGGCGGGATTGCCTCCGCCGGGGCTGGGCGATGCGCGCATGATCTCTCCTTAGACTCCGCCAATTCCGATCCATCGGGCGGGGTGTCAAAGCTGTGGTGTTTGAACGAAGATTTCTTTCGGTCCACTTACTATGCCGAGGGTCGCAAGACGATTTCAAGCGAAAGATTTACGGGCTGTCCGCAGATGAATTGCGTCTGAAGCGTAACGAATCGTCCGAGCGAGATTAGCGCGCGTAGAAGATTCTTTGCGGCAGTTTCATTGTCTACTGAAGGCACAGTAAGACGCGCATTCAGCTGTTTTCCGCGAGCTGGAATCAGCGAAGAGCAGCTTGATACGACATCTTGAGACTGACACGCAGAGGGAGCACCACGCGTTGTAGTGTCGTGGCGTCAAGATCGATTCTCGCGTGATGGATGATCGATGGGCGTGTTGATGGTTGGCGTGTTAGCGTCCGAACGCTGATTTCACCTTTGCGGAGTTGTAGAAGATCAGGACTGCGATGGGGAAGAGGATGCCGAACAGTCCGCCGCACATGCCGCCGGCCAGTTGTTGCATGAGTGCGCCTTCGGGCAGGTCGGGCATGACTTCTTTCATGCGCGGCATGATGACGAGGAAGGTCATGATCAAACCGATCACACTCGTGAGGATCGCGATGAGTGAATAGACGAGCATCGCGGACCACGCCCATCGCGAGAGTTTGAGCGAACCGATCGAGGCGGCGAGCAGGAGGATCGAGGTCAGCACGCCGACCACGACTTGCGTGAAGGTGACGCCTTGCATGAGAGTGTCAGCCTTCATGAAATCCAGCATGGGGTTGGGCGGTGCGCCTTCGGGCATGGTCATGAAGAACGGGATGAGCGCGCAGGGCGTACAGACGATGCCCATCGCCGCGAGAATGATTCCGATGATGGCCAGGACGGTCACGGACGTCGGGCGTGGGTTTCCGGGGAGTTCATACATGGTTTGTTGGCCGGGATAGGTCATGGGATGTCTCCTTGTCGAATTGGACACGCCAAGCTTCCCCGATCCAACCGCATCTGACAATTGTAAAAGCGATCGCGTATGAGAATTGGGTGATTTTCCGATAGGCTCAGGGGGCATTTTCGAGCCGGAGATCAAGATGGACGTGGTGCTGATTGGAGCGGGCGGACATGGGAAGGTCGTGCTCGACATTCTTCGACAATCGCGTGGACTAAGGCCCGTGGGCTTTCTCGATGCGGATCCGGGTCTGATCGGGACGGAGGTGGCGGGCCTGGAGGTGCTGGGATCGATCCAGCATTTGTCGAGGCTCAAGCGTGAGAAGGTTCGCGGCGCGATTGTGAGTATTGGAGACAACCGAACCCGGAGATCGCAGGCGCGTGAAGTCGAGGCGGCGGGCGTTGAGTTGATCTCGGCGATCCATCCCAGCGCGATCATTGCCGGTTCAGCGCGTCTCGGGCGTCACTTGGTGGTTTGTGCGCGTGTGGTTGTTTGTGTTGAGGCCGAGATCGGTGATTCGACGATTTTGAACACCGGCTGCATCGTCGATCATGAATGCAAACTGGGTGAGGCGGTTCACGTCGGGCCTGGTGCGATGTTGGCGGGTCGAGTGAGCGTAGGGGATGAGGCATTTGTTGGCATGGGTTCTCAGATCATTCAGTGTCTGAGCGTCGGGGCGGGTGCGACAGTCGGCGCGGGCACGACCGTGATTCGCGACGTCCCCGCCCACACCCGCGTCGTCGGCTCCCCCGCCCGTATCATCGATCCCCGCCCATGATTTTCATGTAGACCCGATTCGATCACGTTGTTTGCACCTCACCGCCAAGAACACATCAACCCCTCGGCGTAGGATCGGTGGACTTGTCTTTGCGTAGAGGGGTTTAGAGCGTCGCTGGCGTCGTAGACGTGGTCGGCTTCGACGGTGAAGTTGTAGACGCGATCGGTGCCGGGCAGGCTGGTCAGGGTGGTGCCGCGGGCCGTGCCGGTGGCGGTGCGGAGTTCTTCTCCTTCCTGCAGGTCGACGGTGCTCACCCAGCCGCGGGACTCGCTGTACCACTTGTGAAAGCCGGTGACGCCGTAGGCATCAGTCTTGACCGAGCGTCAAATCATAGAGTCGCCAACATCGATATCGTACTCCCATTCTAGGTGCGAGATTGCATCCTGAATTGATTCATGAAACAGGTCGTTCAGTTCGTGGCCGTCCTTGTCGAAATAGACCGACAGTACGCTCGAATCGTGATCATTGGCCATGACATTAACACGAGCAATCCGGTTAGTTACGTCAACACCCGAGCGCGTGTGCCGTGTACGTCGTATCGAATTTTCCGGAATCGACAGTGAAAGAATAATCTTGGCTTCCATGACTATCTGATTGGAGTAAATGTGCTCTCATCGAGTTTCCCGTTGGGTCCATACCCTTCATAGTGAATGTGAGTATTGTTCGGATCGCGCACCTCGTGATCACCGAGTCGAACCTGACGCTTCCCGTCGGCCGATACATATCTACCTGAACCAGGCGGAAGTTCGCGGTAACCCGGACCCAAATGCTTTTCTGCTGCCTCAAGCGCGGTGTCGGCGTCAACTGGACCACCAGCATCATGGTGGGTGCACCTGTTGTTATGCGTCAACGTCGTCAGGTCGCCGACGTAGTAGACGTGGTCTTGTTCGACGGTGAAGTTATAGACGCGGTCGGTGCCGGGCAGGCTGGTCAGGGTGGTGACGCGGGCCGTGCCGGTGGCGGTGCGGAGTTCTTCTCCTTCCTGCAGTTCGACGGTGCTCACCCAGCCGCGGGACTCGCTGTACCACTTGTGGAAGCCGGTGACGCCGTCGGAATCCGTTTCGCAGCCGGCGACTTACATGCTCGTGTTCATTAAATCATAGGTCTTCATCGTCAACAGAGAGTGGAGCGTCAAGATCAAGTTCTCCGCGGGTGGGAAAGTACACTCGGCGATGACCCAAACCAACGAACAACGTGCCGTGGATCCCCGTGATCTTCTGTTTATCCAACCGCCTACGCGTAGCGCGGACAAGTAAGGACCCCGCTTCTGTTTCTCCGTAGAGATCGATCAAATCCTCGACAAAACAAACATCCTGTCCGTCGAAATGGCGATTGAATAACGCAACAAAATCCGCTTCAACCACCTCGTAGACCGAATAACTACAGTTCTGAGCCGAGTCAATGACTTGAACGTTCCTCATCGTCGACGCCCTCCGGGGTAAACATTGATATGCCCACCTGTTCGCGGATCCTGAACGTCCCAGTGCGGACCCCCGTGAGCCGATGGTCCTTCGCCAGTCGGCACCCAGACGTGCCCGCGCTTATCAGGCCGTCCTTGCCCCGAACCATTCGGATTCCGCACGGTCTCACCATTAGCTCCCACGCCGCGCTTGGGTGGGGCGTATCCATTGTTGACCGTCGGCCGACCCGGCCGGGGCCTGAGGCCAAGTGGTCGATCGGGTTGATGGCGGTGATCAGGCCCGGTTGGTCTTCGCGGACGCGATGACCCGACTATGCGCGCTCGCGTCGTAAAAGTTCTTGAGCAGATTTGGTGACAAACGCTCGTCTGAGCCGTCCCTCATTTAGAGCGTTGCGTGCCCGCAATTGACTGGATACATCATCGAGAAACAGCGTCGCCTTCTGCAAAGCCGCAGATAGCAAGCATACTGATGCCTCGTAGTCATACGAACTATTCCAATGGAGCGAAGACTCAATTCCCTGAGGATCGACTCCGTCAAGCGAGGTCAATCGGATACGAATATGGCATTGCTCCTCTCTTGGATGAGCGATATCAGAAGTCTCTCGGAATAGAGTTCCTAGATTTACATAGAACAGATCGGAGTAGCTCGATTTCTGAAGATTAACTACCTGAATCGTTTCATCAAGCACACGGTAGAAATTATTGCCTTTCCGCAGGCAACGGAAAGGTAATGCTTTGTGTATGACACCCCTCAGTGCTGCTGTCGCATCAGTCATAGGTTACAACCTAGGGTGTGAACGGCTTACCGTGAACCTCTTCGAGCTCAGCTGCATACCCTCCGGCCTGTCGCTCGCCTCGCTTGATGGCACGCGGATTATTTGGCTTAAGCTCTTTCACGATTCCTTCTTCGACATTTACTGCATCGGCTACTTTTCCACTAGGGAGTCGAACTTCCTTTTCATATCCCGGGCCATAGTCTTTGTCCTTGTGCTGCTGTCTACCGCGAGCCGCCGCCGGATTCTCACCACCGCACCCATTGTTATGCGTCAGCGTCGTCAGGTCGCCGACGTAGTAGACGTGGTCTTGTTCGACGGTGAAGTTGTAGACGCGGTCGGTGCCGGGCAGGCTGGTCAGGGTGGTGACGCGGGCCGTGCCGGTGGCGGTGCGGAGTTCTTCTCCTTCCTGAAGGTCGACGGTGCTCACCCAGCCGCGGGACTCGCTGTACCACTTGTGAAAGCCGGTGACGCCGTAGGTATCAGTCTTGCCCGAGTCGGCCGAGAGCGTCAAGTCGAAAACAAAGTTGTTCAGCCGGGTGATCGGCCGGGCATTCTCGTTTGGCGAAGTTGGGCGGTGGGATGAACGGTCCGCCGATCTGGGCGTTGGCGTGTTGGGTTGGACTGGGTCGATGCGGCTATGGTTGGTCTATGAGGAAATCGACGATGCGGCGGCGTATGGTGCGGCTCCAGCACGGCCAGTTGTGTGCGGGGATTTTGTAGCGGAGTGTGGTGGTGGCGCGTCGCCAGCGCATGGAGCGGTTGGGGAGGATGAGCAGATCGCCGCGGCACCAGGTGATGAGCGTGGGTGCGTGCCAGTGTTGTTCGGCGAGTCGGAGTCGCGTGAGAAAGTCTGAGCCGGGTCGCATGTCACGGCAGGCGGGCAGAGGGAGCAGACGCGCGAGGATGGAGCCGTCGTGCGGGCCGTTGAGCATTGCAGAGCGGTTGATTTTCAGTGTAGGTCGTTGCATGTGGGCGGATCGAGCGACGAGGCAACCCATGCTGTGAGCGACGAGGTGGATGGGGGAGTTGGGTGCGAGTTGGTCGATGAGATTGAGCAGATGAAGGCCTAGTGCATCGAGTCCTGTGCGTCCGGAGGCGTCGTATGGGACGAGGTGTGCCGGTCCGATGCGGCCTTCGACAAGCCGAGCGAGTTTCCGCCATCTTCGCGGTCGTCCCCAGATGCCGTCGAGGATGAAGGTGTGGGTGGGCATGATCGCTCGCAGTTCAGCGTGGTCGTTCCATGAACAGAGCTGATGCGGTGAATCACGTGTGAAGTAAAGAGCGAAGTTCCTCAGGGGTGCAGGTGGTGGGCACGCGTAGCAGACGAAGGCCACTGGCATGGAAGATAGCTTCGACCTCGCGATCGCGTTGCTGACGCTTCTCTAAACGATGAGACTGGTCATCGAGTTCAATGGCCAGCAGCGGTTGTAGTGTTTGGTAATGGCAAACGACGAAGTCGACGCTCCGGCGATCGATTTTGTTCTGCCAAACTTTCGCGCCCGCTGCTTGGCCTGGCATCCAGAAGAGGCGGTTGAGAGCAACCTGAACAAACACGGTTTGTTCTGTTGGGAGGCAGCGTACGAGCGTGTGATAGAAGCGTTGTTCTGACTCGGTAATGAACCTGTTGTTGATACGAACGGGGGGTAGAGGCACTGAAGTGCAGGATTTGGTGGCAGTCGAGTCAACGGGATCGGCTGGATGCGAAGCGGGTCGAAGCCCGAGAACGCGCATGAGGAGTTTGATTAGTCGATGCAAGAGTTCCATGGCGTCCTCTTTGGATCGGCCCGGCTTGCGCCACCAATGCGAGGGAGTGGGCCCTAGGCTTACTTTTTCGCCTTTTTGCGGGCGTTTTCGGTGAGGTGGATTTTTCGCAGGCGGATGGCGGCTGGGGTGACTTCGACGAGTTCGTCGTCTTCGATGTATTCGAGGGCTTGTTCGAGTGTCATTTGTCGTGGCGGTTTGATGAAGATGTTTTCATCGCTGCCGGTGGTGCGCATGTTGGTCAGTTTTTTGGCGATGGTGGGGTTGACGACCATGTCGGAATCGCGTGCGTTTTCGCCGACGACTTGGCCTTCGTAGATTTCGTCGTTGTGTTTGATGAAGAGTGTGCCGCGGTCCTGGAGGTTGTTCATGGAGTATTCGTTGGCTTTGCCGGTGGCCATGCTGATGAGCACGCCGTTGGCTCGGCCGGGGACGTCGCCGCGCGTTTCGGCGTATTCGTGGAAGTTATGGTGCATGATGGCGGTGCCTTGGGTGGCGGTGAGCATGCGTGTGCGTAGTCCGATGAGACCGCGTGCGGGGATGGTGAATTCGAGGTGGACGCTTCCCGAGCGGTTGTCCATGCGTTGCAGGAGTCCCTTGCGGCTCATGACAAGTTGCATGACCGCGCTTTGATGGACTTCGGGGACATCGATGACGAGGTATTCGATGGGTTCTTTGGTGACGCCGTCTTCCTTCCGAAGAATCACCTGCGGCTTACCGACGGACAGTTCAAAACCTTCGCGGCGCATGGTTTCGATGAGTACGCCGAGGTGCATGAGTCCGCGTCCGCTGACTTTGAAGGCGTCGCGGTTGTCGGTTTCGTCGACTTTGAGAGCGACGTTGGATTCGAGTTCTTTGTAGAGTCTGTCGCGGAGTTTGCTGCTGGTGACGTGTTTTCCTTCGCGTCCGACGAAGGGTGAATCGTTGACGCTGAACATCATGGTGAGCGTCGGCGGTTCGATGTCGGAGGCTTCGAGGGGTCGGACGTCGAGCGGATCGCAGATGCTGTTGCTGATGTCCACGGTTTCCAGGCCGATGAGTGCGACGATATCGCCAGCGAAGGCTTCGTCGACTTTTTTTCGTCCGAAACCTTCGAACTCGTGGACTTCGAGGACTTTGGTTTTGGTTTGTTTGCCTTCGCGATCGACGACGACGACTTGTTGGCCGCTTTTGATGGAGCCGTTGTAGATTCTTCCCACGCCGATTCGTCCGACGTAGTCGTTGTATTGGATGCTGGTGATGCGCATCTGGAGGGGCAGATCGCGATCGCCGTGGGGAGCGGGGACGTGTTTGAGGATGGCGTCGAAGATGGGTTTGATGGTGTCGGCGGGGTCGTCGAGCTTCCACTTGGCGTAGCCTGAGCGTCCTGAGGCGTAGATGACGGGGAAGTCGAGTGTTTCGTCATCGGCGCCGAGTTCGACGAAGAGGTCGAAGACTTCGTTGAGGACGCGATCGGGTTGTGCGTCGGGTCGGTCGATTTTGTTGATGACGACGACGGGTCGGAGTTCGTGTTGGAAGGCTTTTTTGAGGACGAATCGTGTTTGGGGTAGGGGACCTTCGGCGGAGTCGCAGAGGAGGAACACGCCGTCCGCCATGGAGAGGACGCGTTCGACTTCCCCGCCGAAGTCGGCGTGTCCGGGCGTATCGATGAGGTTGATCTTGACGGTTTCGCGTGTGTCCGGATCGGTGTAGGTGATGGCGACGTTTTTGGCGAGGATGGTGACGCCTCGTTCGCGTTCGAGAGGGTTTGAGTCGAGGATGGCTTCGCCTTGGAGTTGCGATTCGCGGAAGTTGCCTGACTGACGCAGGAGTGCATCGACCATGGTTGTTTTGCCGTGGTCGACGTGGGCGATGATGGCGATGTTTCGGATGTCGTTGCGCACTTGGTTCATGAGTCTATTCTGCTCGGGGTTGAGGGTAGAACCGCACTCAATACCCGAAAACGACTCAATAGTCATCCGTTTGGGATGATCTTGACCATAAACAAATGTTGCGGGTGCGGCCCGTCCGGGCACGGCGAAGAACGGGCGAATACCCGAAGGCGGGCGGGCTAATCGATTAACTCGCGGAGTGAAAGGGGCAATTGGTTCTGTGTGAGCAGGGGGTTTGTTCGGTATGGAACGTAAAGCGGATCTCCGAGGAGGCTCATTTTCCAGCTGGTCATTTTCATGGTAGCCCAGTAGGTGTCGATGAGTGGTAGGCGACCGGCGAGGAGCAGGGGGAAGAATTCATCGGCACTTGGAAAGGCGATGAGGAAGGGCTCGGCGACGGGTCCGAGGGTGGCGGCCGCGCCGTCGAGGAGGAGTCCGCGGCACCAGCCGGCGTCGGCGGGGTCGCGCATCCAGTTTAATTCGAAGCTGGCCACGTGAAATGCGACCGCGCCCGGCACGGATCGGACGCTGGGTCGATAGCTTCTCACGGCATACCACCCGCAATAGATGGAGGCGTCCGTCGCGCTGTCGATTGGGAGGGTGGGCTCGGCATCATCGAACAAGAGCGGCCCGACGTTCGCGTCTTTGAGGATCTTGGCCAGATTTCGGAGTGACTGATCGTACCAGCCGAAGCTTCCGAGTCCGGTTTCGGGCTTGAGTCCTCGAGCGTCGATCACGATGGTTCCGCGGAGCCCTTCGCGTTCCACGCGAATCGCCTCGTCGATCATTCGCCGAACTGTTGTCGGATCCGGGCCGTCGAGACGGGCGACTTTGATGGCCTGCTTTGGCGTGACCATTGAGGCGTTCATGTAGAACGGGTTTGCCTGCCAGTTTTTCCTCGGGAAGGACTCGTGCCAGAGCAGCGCGAGTTCGGAATCGACGCTTGCGTCGGTGTGATCGGGCCCGAGAAGCGTTCGCTGCATCGCCAGAACGTTGAGAAGTCCGAGCTTTCCGCCGGTGGCGTGGACGATTGTGCGAAGTTGTGCGCGTCCTTCGGGTTTCGATTGCTCGCGACCGAGTTGGTTGATCTGATCCTGTGTCGGCGGGGTGGTCGATGGTTGTACAGGGCCGAGTTCGCGGACCGTTGCCGGGCTTTCGATGAGCTGTCGCGCCCGGCCGTACTCTGCCTTGCGACCTTCGCGTTGGGCTTCGGGCACTTTTGCGATGCTCGTATTGATTGACACGAGGGCGAGCCGCACGCGTTCGTTGAGCACATCAGGATTCGTGTTATCGCGTGGCTTGAACGACGGGTCCAATCGAACGGCAAGCGTCTCGAGAGATTGCACGCCTTGCACCGCCTGCGGATGCACCTGGTTGTACATGCTCTGAATTGCAGCATGTTCGGCAGCGACATCTGCATCGACCGGGCCAGCGTCGACGCGAAGGGGTACGCCGTAAAAGAGCACGAGCCCGCGAACACGCTCCTCACCACCCAAGCCACGAATTTTTTCCCGAATTGCATCGCGTATCGATCGGTCGTAGGTCGATCGGTCGACAGAGAATCGGTCTGCCACTTCGATCTCGATGATCTGCGATGTTGGAACCCCGCGCAGGGAAGCATAATGCTCGGCGAGCGTCCGACCTTCAGGCTGAAGCCGATTGACGACCAGAACGAGATCTTCGGCACGCGTGGGTGAGATCCCCGCAAGGGCAGATGCGCTGAACATGAGCCAACTGAGCAAGATCACCACGCCTGCCAAGCCGAAGCGAGTTCGCCGTTCACCGTGTCGATTGACCTTCGGAAGAATCATTCGGGAAAGCTCACCACGACTCGCCGCAGCGTCAAGTTGGGCCATGCTGTAAGGCATCCGCAGCCTGTCCGAGAGTTGCACCAAACGAGGTGCGGGGCGTGGGTGAATCTTTCTGTTTTTCGGCGAAATGTAGTCGGTGCGCGGGGCGTCCTATACTGTGCGGGCCGGTCCCGCATCGAATACGGCCTCATGTTTTTGCGCTGACGGGAGTGCGGTATGGCGACAAGTTTCCGGCATGGTTTTGAAGTCCTCGAGTCGCGTCGATTGCTTGCGGTGACGAACGCCTACCAGCGGTTGATCGATCTGGATGACCTGCAATTGAATCAGCCGGCGCTTGATGGTCGTGGTCAGGCGATTGCGGTGATAGATACGGGTGTGGATTATCGACGGAGCGAGCTTGGTGGGGGGATCGGGCCTTCGTTCAAGGTCGTGGGTGGTTTTGATTTCGTCGACAACGATACCGATCCGCTCGACACGGATGGCCATGGGACGGCTGTTGCTTCGGTGATTGCCGCGTCTTCGTATTCGACGGGCGGGCTGGTCTATTCCGGCGTTGCTCCGGGCGTGAAGATCGTAGCGCTTCGCGTCGGTGTGGGCACGGAAGGCATCCCCGATTCGCGCATTGAGCAGGCGCTTCGATGGGTGATCAACAACGCGAGCAGTTTCGGCATCACCACGGTCAATCTATCTCTCGGCTCGGGTTCATTTACATCTGAGGTTGCGGACCGTGTCTTTTCGGATGAGTTGTCCGAGCTCACCGACATGGACATCTTCATCTCGGCAGCGAGCGGTAACAGCGGCAGTTCGACGCTCAGCGGTCAGGGCATTGCGTATCCGGCGGCGGATCCGAACGTATTTGCGGTCGGTTCGGTGAATGCGTCCAACTCAATCAGTAGTTTCACCCAGCGCTCGGATCTTCTGGACTTGCTCGCACCGGGTGAGGATGTCGTGTTACCTGATTTGCTGAATCAGGGTTTCCAAACGATCGACGGCACGAGTTTCAGCGCACCTGCCGTTGCCGGCGCGGCGGCGATCGTGCGTCAGGCCGGGGTGGATTCTGCGCGTGACATTGCTTCGATTTTGATTTCGAGTGCCAAGTCGAACTTTGACGGTGACACCGAGACCGGCCGCGCCGTGACGCGTCGCAACTACGCTCTTCTCGATGTGGATGCCGCTGTCAGTCTCGCGCAGGCGCGTTTCGGCGTGACCACGTCCACGCTCTCGGCCCTTAATGTCACGGTCCTCGACTCCGCAGTCGATCGCTGGGGCGTCACGCATCTCGCCTACTACGATCCCGCCACGCGAGATCTTCGCTACGTGACTCAGAACACCGACGGCTCGTGGGGATCATCCACACGGATTGACGGTGTGGACACCGATGTCGGCGCTCAGCTCAGCCTCGCCCTCGACTCGACCGGCAAGCCTTCCGTAGCCTATTTCGATGCCACACGAGGCGATCTTAAATTCGCTCGACTTGAGTCCGGGACGTGGGAAACGCGTCGCGTCGATCAGCCCAAAAGCGTCGGGCAGTTCCCGTCGCTTGCCTTCGATGTCGAAGATCAACCGCTCATCGCCTACTACGCCCGCAGCGGTGGGAATCTGAAGCTCGCAACTTACGATCACGCGACGCAGAGTTTTTCGAGGCAGACGCTCATCACCGAAGGCGACGTCGGCGCGCATGCCAGTCTTGCCTATGCTGTCGTAAGCGGAAGCGTGATTGTTGCCATCGCGTATGCCAACCAAACCAACGGCGACCTTTATTACACGCGTTATCGATCCACTGTTGGCACGGACCCGACGGATCCGTCCAACTGGGTCAATCTGCTGGTCGATCAGCTTGACGGCGTCTCCAATATCCGGCTCAGCCTGGCGACCAATCAGGCACAGATCGCCTATCGCGACGACAGTCGTGGGGATGTGAAGTTCGCGTACGCGAATGCCCCGACCGGCGGGACCCTGACGTTTTTTCCGGAGACGATCGCCTCGTCGGGATCCGTCGGGCAGCAGATCGAGCTGTTCTATGAGAATCAGAGTCCCCGGATCGCCTATTACAACCGGACCAAGGACGCATTCTATGTTGCGCAGACGTCGCTTTCGGGCATCCGCGCGATCGGGTCGTCTGCCGGTTGGAGTACAACCCGCATCGGTCCGGGCGGAACGGGACTTAGCGTCGCTTCAGGCGATGAGCCGATTTTGATTTCGGTCGATCGAACCCGGTCGCGCCTTCAGGGCTCGGTGCTCGAAACTTGAATGCTCTGACTTGCGGGCGAGCGTGCACTGAGATACGAGCACGCCTGTGACGAATCGTCGATCGCGACACTTTCAGGGCGTGCTTTCTGTCGGCGTGCTCATTGCCGCAGTGCTGTTGCTCGGGCACCGATTTGATCAGGCGCCCGCTGCCCTCTCGAATGATGCAGCGCAGGAGATCCAGAGTGGCGTTCTGCTGATTGAGCGGTCGCAACTCCGACTGATGACGTTTGATCCGAGCCACAACGGCGTGGAAACGCTGTGGGTTTATCTCATGGGGCTCACATCGCGCCTGCTCGGGCCGGGTGTGCTGGCTGCGATGATACCGAGCTGGATCGCGTATTTACTTCTGCTCATCGCTGTCGGTCTGCTGGCAGGACGACTTCGAGGGCGACCCTGGATGTGGATGCTGTTGGCGTTGTCGCTTCCGTGGACGTTCCACTTTGCTCGATCTGGGTTGCGAGCGCTCGCTTGCGCGGGTTTCACCATGCTCGCGCTCTATGCCTTCGCGTGGTTTGTTTCATCATCGAGACATGCTTGGAAAAGTGCATCGGCGACGAGCGGATCGATGTTGAAGGCTTGGGCATTGAGCCCGATGGTCCTCGGCACGACCATCGGCCTTTCAACGTATGTTTACACCGCCGGCCGGGCGGTGGTTATTGCGTTCTTTGTCTACTGCATGATTGAATCCGTTCGACAGTGGCGTGTCTCGGCTGGGCTGGATCAACAAGTTCGCAGGCGCGTGATAAGCAAGCGCCTGAAGCCTTACCTGCGTGTTTTGGTGGCGATGTTTGTGGTGTTGTTGCCGTGGCTCGGCTTGCTGGTGATCGATCCGTCGTCGGTCGTCGGGCGAGGCAGCTACAACATTCGCGCTGATCTGTCGACGAGCGTCGAGTTTGTGCTTCGATCGATCGCGATTCCGTTCACTTACGACTTTGATCGATTCATGCCTGGAAGCGGATCGGACTGGCTCTTCGAGGCGGTCTCCAATCAACTGATCGCTGCGCGGATTTCGCCTGTGCCGATTTGGGTTGGCGTGTTGGTTTTCTTTGGGATTTGGCGTGCGTTTGCGGGGCGATCGACGGAGCGTGCGGTCGGCCGATTTGCGATTGTGATCGTGTTGACGACGTGCGTGTTGATCGGTTTCATGGGTCCGAGCCTCAGTCGATTGATGCCAGTGGCCGCTTGCGTGATCGCGCTGGCGGGGATGGGGTTGTCGGCCGTCCTGAGGGGGCTGGATCGAGTCGCGTGTGGCGCAGGTCGCCTTGGCGGGGAACGCTCGAAGGATCGTGGCTTGATGGCGTCGGTAGCGTCGAATGGTTGGAAGGTTTTGATCGGGTCCAGCGTGTGGCCGGCGTTGATCGGGGTGTTGCTTGCTGCGCTGACAGGATTTGGGATGTTGCGTTATATCGATCGGATCGATCAAAGCACCGCGCGGGCTGAGCTGGGTCTGATCGCGCAGCCCGCGGCCCTTCGTGCGCGTGAACACGCCGCGTTAGGCGATCGCGTGATGATTTTCCTTCACAAGGATGCAGAGCTCGTCGCGTATCTCATTCACGGAGAGCCGCGTCGAAGGATTGGAAGTGTTGAATCATTCGCCGCCCCGATCGATCTCAACGCGTTGCCCGATGCTGTCTGGGCGATGGACGTGTTTCTTGTTGAGGATCATCCGCACACGCGTGCCGTGATCGAACGCTTGCGGGAGCGGATGCGAGAGGAACCTCATCGTTCATGGCGGAGTGAGATTGTCGCGTCGAATCTGATCGAGTTTCATGTATCGGATTGAAACGAAGGGGAGGTTGTTGGGTCGGACGTTTTCGGATGGTTGAGGGCTCACGCGTGGCGTGCGATCGGATCAAGGTTGTGGCGGGCGACCCGGGAGGCGCTGGTCGATTGCGAAGCTTGGATGTGGTGGTTGGTTGTAGCCGGCGTTTTGCCATGCCAGCGCGATGCGATATTGCGGATCGAGTAGCAGGCTGTGAAGTCGTCGATCTGTGGGGATGTTTGTGGAGAAGATGCGCAGGGCCTTGCCGTCGTTGGTCGGGTAGATGATTTCTTCGCGCCAGTCGCCGAGGATGTCTCCGCTGAGTGATGGATTGGACTTCGTGCCGTTGATTTTCATGACGCCGAAATCGGAGGCATCGAAGAGTCGATTGATGGTTTGGCTGTTCCAATTCCATTTGCTGACGACGGTGCCGTCGAGGAGTTCGCGTAGGTCATCACCGTCCCACCAGACAGCGAAGTTGCAGGCCGGGTTGGCTTCGATGACGCGATTTCCCTTGGCGTCGTAGATGCCAGAGATTCCTGCGCCGCGTACCCATGACTCTGCGCCGGGGAATCGGGGATCGATGTCAAAGCTGACGCCTCGCCCCGGACCCTCGCCGCGATCTCCACCGGATTCGGCGGCTTTTACGCTGGCGACTTTCCAGAGGATTTCGCCTGTGCTTGCGTCGAACATGTGCAGTCCGGCGTCATCGAAACGTTCCTGAATCCGACCGACTTCAAGTCCCGGTCGGTCGGGGTCAAGATCGCCCACGTGCATTGCGTCGCCGTGTCCGAGTTTGGTGGTGAACCGGCCCGTGCCGTCGGAGTTTAGCACCATGGCGCCATAGATGATTTCGTCTCGTCCGTCGCCATCGACGTCGGCGACGCTGAGGCTGTGATTGCCCTGACCTGCGTAGGGGCGGAGCGAGGGATCGCTGGAGCTGTCAAAGTGCCAGCGGAGTTTGAGTTTTCCGTCGACGACATCCCACGCGGCGATTGCGGTGCGTGTGTAGTAGCCACGGCACATGATCGCGCTGTGGTTTTTTCCATCGAGGGATGCGACGCCTGCGAGGTATCGTTCGGATCTGTTGCCGTACCCATCGCCCCAGACGGCTTTCAGTTCATCGCCGGTGGGGTTGATGGGGTTGGTGGGATGTCGGGCTGGGACGTAGTCGACCGTATCCAGAGCCCTGCCGGTGCGGCCATCGAAAAGTGTGAGCCATTCGTTTCCGCGTGTGATGCGGCCGTCGGGATTGCGATGATCGACGCTGGGATCGCCGTGTACTTTGCCTTCGCCGTCGGTGAAGCCGTCGCTGGTTCGGATGATGAATTCTGCGAAGCCGTCGCTGTCGAAGTCATAGACGACGAAGGGCGTGTAGTGCGCGCCATTGCGAATGTTCTGACCGAGGTTGATGCGCCAGAGTCGCTTGCCATCGAGCGTGTAGGCGTCAAAGAGTGCGGGTGAGGTGAGGCCGGTATGCGAATTGTCGCGCATTTCCTTGGCCAGGTGCACGACGATATCAGGTCGGCCGTCACCGTCGAGGTCGGCGACGGTCGCGTCATTGGGCAGGTATCCCTCGGGCAGGTCTTGAATCGGGATTTCGAGGTAGGGCACATCCCGACCCGCTGGCAGCTTGAAGGGTCGATCAACGTCGTTGGAGGCCTTCGCGCCGACCGCCTGCACGCGGTAGGTCAACTCGACATCGCGTGGCGGAGCGCGATCGACGAAGTTTGTCCCGTGGATCAGCGGCTGGTCGTTCAGTTTGATTTCCGACTTTCCGTCCGATCGGTAAAGATCAAAGGGAAGGTCCATCGGCTCGCCATGCAGCAATCGCCAGCTCAGAAAGACGTCCGCGCCATGTGGGATGGCGATCAGTCCGCGATCCAGCGTTTCGAGATGTCGCGTCTGATCTTGCCGCGCCGGCTCGATGGCCGTGTGAGCGAACCCTGTCTGGGAAATGCTGCAAATCATTGCGACTGGCCATGCGACAGCGAGACTGACGATCTTCGAACGATTACGCTTTTCCATTGATCCTCCGGGGGTTTCAGCTTTATAACGCGCCAGAGAGGTGTCGGATGCAAATAAATGAAAAATATCGCACACCCATGACACATGTGCTTCGACGTTCGCTCGGCTTGGTAGCCTTGCTGGTGGTTTGCATCAGCGGATGTTCTGCGTGGTCGGAGGGTTCAGGTCGTATGGTGAGATCGGTGCAGGACGTTGAGGTTGATGTTCAGGAGAGCCCGATGTGGAAGCTATTGGTTGAGGACGATTTTCGGGTCGACCGTGGGCAGCTTAAGGTCGAGTTCGAATCGCCGGGTCGGGTCGAGGTGGGTGGTGGCGTGCTTGTGGTCGACGTTCCGGCGGGCTGTACGGTTTGGTATCGCGTGCCGGTCACCGCACCGGTTCGTATTAAGTACGACGTGACGCCGATCTCTGCCGGCGGACCGAACGACCGAGTGAGCGACGTCAACTGTTTTTTGCTTGCCCGCGATTCGCGTGGTCCGGGTACGCTGGACGCTTATCCGCGGAACGGTCAGTTCGCCGACTACAACTACCTGCTCGGCTATTACGTCGGACACGGAGGGAACACCAATTCCACGACGCGTATGCGACGATATCACGGTGGACCGGAGCAGGGCCCGCTGCTGCCCGAACACGATCTCCGCGAGCCGAAATTCCTTCTGACTCCCAATCGGAAAATCAGCATCGAGCTGACGTTTCACGACAACACCCTGACCTACGCTGTCGACGGTGAAGTTTGGCTGACGCTGCGCGATCCGCAGCCGCATCTCTCAGGCTGGTTCGGCTGGCGGACCGTGAATAACCACATGCGTATCGAAAACTTACGGATTTACGGCCCGGTCGGGTCGTGATCTTTGCGACGCGCCGGCCCATGTACATTCTCGGGCGTAAGGAACCCACCAATCGTTGCAGAGCATCCTGACGGGACGGCTGAACGATGTCGCGCCGCCCGCTTTCGCATGGTAATTCGGTCTGATTTTCATTAGCATCCAAAACATGCGGCGCGAAGCCGCTCTGGGTGCAAAAGGGACAGGCTTTTGCCTCAAAGGATGATCGATTTGACCGGTTGACCCCGAAGAGCAGAGATCCACATGTCGATCAATAAGGTGGCCAAACTCGCGGGGGTATCGAATTCGACCGTTTCGCGTGTCATCAACAAGCATCCGTGCGTCGCGCCATCGACGGAACGCGCCGTTCGCGATGCCATGGCTCGGCTGAACTATACGCCCTCCGATCGCAGGCCCGGTCCCAAGCCCCACGCGCGGACGGTTCGATCGACCCGGACGCGTATCGCCTTCCTCATGCTGGGCGGGGTTCGTAGTCAGGCCACGCCCGCCTTCGAGCAACTCGTCCATGGTGTAAGCCTGGGTGCGGCATCGTTCGGCATGGATTTGACGCTTTTCCACGTTTCCGACCCTCACCATCTTGAACTCAAGCCCGAAGCCAAGCGTGTTGACGGTCTGATCCTGCACGGCGACACCAGCGCGATTGAACTGAAGGAACAACTGCCCGGCACCCCCGCCGTCTGGCTGATGGGCAACCGGCGCAGGCCCACGTGGGGCGATCAAGTGCTTCCCGACACGTTCCGGATCGGCGAGCTTGCTGCCAGTCATTTGCTCTCGCGTGGCCACAAGCGTCTGGCTTATCTTTGCCTCGACGAGAGCCACCTTCCGTTCCAGCTTGTCGCCCACGCGTTCCGACTGATCGGTCAGCAGCACGGCGCGACGGTCAGCATTCTGCAAGTGCGAAGCAGGCCCCAGGAGAGCTACTGGCACAGCATCGACAAGTCTTCTGTCGATGACATCATCAGGCAGCTTAAACAACTTCCGGATCCGCCCACCGGATTCTTCATTGCCGACGATCAGCAGACCGCCGTTCTTCAGCCCGAACTTCAGCGGGCGGGGATTCCGATCGGTCAATCGACGCCTGGCAAGCGGGTGGATGTCATCTCGTGCAACAACGAGCGTCCGTACCTCGTCGGCCTCGCCCCGATTCCTGCGGTCATCGATATTCGCGTGGAAGCCATCGGTCGGCGGGGCGTTGAGCAACTCGCCTGGCGTCTGGCCAACCCAAACGTCGGAGAGCGATTCTCTGTCGCGGTCGAGCCGGCCCTCATCCTCGCCCCGACGGATGAGCTGTAGTATGTCGGTCAAGACCTGATTTCATCCCCACAATCTGCCGTCAACATCATTCTGAGAATCGATCGCGATCCGGTAAACTCCCGCCCGACGAAACGACACACGGCGACTCAAACCTCGAATGACTCGAAGGCTCATCCTTCGATCGATTTCGTTCCGACACGGAGGATTCCCCACCTTGAGCCAATCGCCTGAAATCTCCCTCCAGGATCGTGAAAAGCCATCGCGCCGAAGCGTCACGCTCCGTGCCGTCCTGATCGGGATTGGCATGGGCATCGTCACGGCCGGATTGGTTCCGATCAACGACTATCTGCTTGGTAATGGCTTCATCGTCGGTAGCTACCTTCCGGTGGGCGTCATCTTTCCGATGCTGGTTCTCTGCGTGATCTTCAATCCGCTGCTCCGACGATTCATGCCCAGCTTTGCCTTTCATCGCGGCGAGCTTGCGACTGTTTTGGGGATTTTGCTTGCGTCCACGATGGTGATGAGTCAGGGCGGACTCCGAACGCTGTTGCCCACGGTGGTCGCGTTACCCTGGCAGGCCTCGCTCGTTCCAGTGTTCGAGCCGTTTCTCAAATCCATGGAGTTGCCCGCATGGCTCTTCCCCGCTGAGCTGTCCGCCGAGGGTGCCAACGATCCGGTCGTTCGCGACTTTTTTACGCGAACGCCGCCCGATCAGTCGATTCCATTTTCTCGTTGGATCGTCCCGCTGCTCGGATGGTCTCCACTGCTCATCGGGCTGATCCTGATGTTCGGCGGAATCGGGTTGGTGATGCAGCGTCAGTGGCAGGTGAACGAGCGTCTTCCATTCCCGCTTGTCACCGTCTACCACTCGCTGATTGCCGATCCGGCACCCGGTCGATTTTTGAATGATTTGCTTGGCAGCAGGCTGCTTTGGATCACGGTGTTGACCGTCGTGCTTATCCAAAGCTCCGGCCTGCTCTCGGTTTATTTTCCACGATCCGTGCCTGAGATATGGCTTCGCGCTGACCTTCGGAACTATTTCGCGGACTCCTCGCTTCGATTCCTGCCGGCACATTTTCAAAACATTCCGATCATCTTCACGTTTGTCGGCATTGCCTGTTTCATCCATGCGCGTGTCACGCTGAGCATTTGTTTTTTTGTATGCGTGTATGCGATCGCTCAGGTGTTGTTGGCGATTCAGGGTCGCTCGTTCACGTTCGAGCAGGGCAGCTATCAGGCGATGGGCGCGGGGCTCACGTATTCTGCCGCTACGCTTTTTCTGGCGCGTCATTGGATCGTCCGAGTCGCTCGTGTTGCATGCGGTCGTCCGGCATCGCCGGGAGATCGGGCGGAGCTTGGCATGGAGCGTCGGGCCTTTTGGTGTGCGTTGATCGGTGCGTCGCTCGTGTTGACGTGGCTTTTGTATTTTGGCATTCGTCCGCACATTGCGTTGTTGTTGATGCTCAACATTTTGCTTGTGCATTACATCACGGCGCGGGTGGTAGCAGAGACGGGCATTCCGTTTTACCGATTGCAGGCCGACACCGTCATGCTTTCGACGCTCACGCCTTCGAGTTGGTATGCCCCGCGTGACGCGTTTGGGGTCGGACTCGCCTCGATGTTTGGGACTTACACGGCGCGACTGAGTTCGATGGTGATTGTTCAACACGTCGCTGCGATCATCGGGGTTGGTCGGCGTGATCATGAGCCCGCGATCGAAGAGGGAACGCCGCGGCGGCGGTTTTTGGCGGCTGTTTTGGTTGCGTTGCCGGTCGTCTTTGTCATAGCGGTCGCAGCGCAGCTCTGGACGAGCTACCGCTTCGACACCCAGATCGCCGCTGACGCAGCGGGCATCGAACTCGACAGCGTTTCATTCTCCAGTTGGCCTCGTGGCAACTTCGTCGACATACCGATGCAGATCGCAGAAGACCGGGTGCCCGAGCGGTCGTTTTATCCGGGTCGAAATCTTGTGTTTGGTGCGTTCGTGATGCTTGCCCTGGTGATCCTGGCCGCGCGGGTGAATTGGTGGCCTCTCGCGCCGATCGGATTCCTTGTTTGCCATTCATGGTTCATGCAAGTCGCCTGGGCGAGCCTCCTCATCGGATGTTGCGTGAAGATGCTTCTGCTCAGATTCGGCGGGCCTCATCTTCTAGAGCGCGCCAAGCCGGTCTTCGTCGGATTGATTTTGGGTGAAGCGATCAATCTCGGTCTCTGGCTCACCGCCACGATCTTTCTTGCGGCTGCGGGCGAACCCTTCTACCGAATCCTCATCCTGCCGCGATAGAAGGCATCGCAAAGCCTGACGTGCCCAAGCAGGCTGTCGCACCTGAACGCATATCGCAATGCAGGCAGCGTGCATGTGCTCGTGCGCATTCAATTCCCGCGTGTTTCGATCCCGAGCACGTCGGCCCAGTGAGCGAAAGCTGGTCGCGTGCGTTCATCGGATTCGACGATGCCGCGCAGGGCTTCCATGACGATTTTGGCGTTGTGTTCTGCTCCGCCCGGCGAGGTGTGTGTGTTGTCGGCCTCGCAGAAGTACCTGGCTTTGATTTCTGCGCCTGTGAGGTTTGCGTATGACTTGAGGACGAGTTGGTTGAGGTCGATGAAGGGGATGTTTTCCTCGGCGGCCACGTCGCGCGCCCATGTGGCGTAGCCTGGGGTTGGAAAGTTTTCGGGGGGGACGTAGGCCTCAGGTTTGGTTGGGTCGGGGCATCGCGGGATCAGGCTCACCATGACGGGGAGTGCGCCGAGTTCTTTGGCTTCGGTGACGTATTTGCGCATGTACCAGCCGTAGGTGTGGACGACTTCGGGCTGTTTGGTGTGGGGATGAATGATCTCGACGGTTTCTTCGCCTGTTCCGCGGATGGTTCCACGTGGTCGTTCGGGGTTGTCGGGTGCGATGCCGTCGTTGTGTCCGAACTGCATCAAGACCATGTCGCCGGGCTTGATGTGTTCGAGGATGTCTTTCCATCGACCTTCGGTGTGGAACGTGCGGCTGGACCGACCGCCGATGGCGCGGTTGATGACATTGGCACGATCTTGTGCGACGAGAGTGATGAACGGATCGCCCCAGCCTTGTTGTGCGGGCGTGGTGACACGGACGGTGGAATCGCCGATGAGCCAGATGGTGGGCAGTTCCGGTCGAGCTGGCAGGGGTCCGAACTCTGTTCGGTTTTGCTTTTCAGGCGGGTTTTCCGGTGGATTCCCCGCCTGAGGCGCGGGGCCGGCTTGGCCCGGCACCTCGGTCGCATTTGGGGCCGTCATCGCCTGCGAGCTTGCCAGCCCGCTGGGAATGCTCTCCCGGGCAAACATGACCGCGATTGGCGCGAAAATTATCATGAAAATTACACCGGCTAGTGACATGAAAACTGCGTTGCGAAGCATGCCTTGCTCCTCCATGGATGGGATTGGACGATTCTAACCTCCATAGCGGTATGACGAAAGCGCATTTGATCAAACGGCTCGATTCTTCGTGAAAATACCCGATTACCTCGGCACGGCTGGGCGTGTCTTGCTTGGGGCTTGGGTTCCGGATTGTCCGGGTTGTACGAAAGAAACCGACGAAAACGAAAATCTTTCCAGATTTCACTTGACGTGTTGGCAATTCATGGCAATTATCACGATGGCCGTGACGCAAGCGGGCGTAGCGGCCTCGTGTCGTGCGGCCACGGTGGTGCGATAGGCGTCGGACGCCTCCGACCTCGCATCATCGAAGCCGATTCGGTCGATCGTCCACAAGATGGTCGGCCATAAGTAGTCGCCATGTGGCGGAGGATAACATGTTGGCCCATCTGCTGATCAGTCGTCGAGGCCGTGTTCGAACTGGCTTTACACTCGTCGAGCTTCTCGTCGTGATCGGGATCATTGCACTTCTGACTTCGATTCTGATTCCTGCGCTTTCGCGTGCCAGGTCGCAGGCGTTGCTTGTCAAGTGCATGTCGAACCTCCGATCGATCGGACAAGCGACGCACGCGTATGTTGCTGAGAACAAGGGATATCTTCCGCCTCGGATGCGCGGAACGCTTCCGGTCAACAACACGTTTTACAACTACTACGGACCACACCTCACGTACTTCCCGTTGGACGGTCGAGGCTACAACGGTTCGACCGCTGAAGCCGCTGGTGCCGGATATCTGCTGAGCCGCAAGTTCATCAGCACGCCGCGTGTGCTCTTCTGCCCGGGCTACCCCGCCGACGATTTCTCGGAAGAACTCCAGCTCGGTGGCGCTGTCTCCAGGTCTTCCAGCGTTGACATGACGCAGCAGTGGCCTTGGATCACCGCCCAGCCCGGTCTGAACCCGCGCATGAGCTACCAGTGGATGCCTCACTGGATCAAACTCCGGACCGGCCCTGCCATCCCCGGCGTGGCCAACTGGAAGCCCGTCTCCTGGCGCAAGCTCGCCGACCTTCCTCGAAATCGCACGCTTGCGATGGACATGACCCAAGGCAACGAGCGGCTCAGCCACGACGAAAACAAGAAGATCGGCCCGGCTTGGAACCTGCTTTTCAAGGACGGCAGCGTCAAGAGCGTCCGCTCCAAGCTTCCTCTGATAACCATGCTCAACCGGCCCGCCTCCGACCCCAACAATCCAAACCAGCCGCTCAACGTCTGGGACGACGCCCCCGCCGTCCGTAGCTGGTTTGATGACACTCGCGACATCCTCGAAACCATCGCCGAGGGTGGCAACCCGCGTGCCAGGCCCCTTGTCGGGCGCGTTGTCCATCCGATCGTGACCCAGCACTGATTCTCGGCACGACCAAGGACACGATACTTGCCCTGAACTGCAAGACCGTTTCGTCTGAACGAGCAAAGCGCGATCGAGATTCGTGCAACATCCGCCGGGTTGGGCAGCCCAAACGACTGTCCAGCCCGGCGGTTTTTTTGTTTCGTTTGGGTACGGCAAAACACACCTCCGTTCATCACGATTGGCCTCTGCCCAGCGTCTTGATAACGCTCTTGAGTCGACTTCTGACGTGTTCGAATCGGACATTCACTCTCATCCACGCTGCGGATCGACCGCAGACGACCCGAGAAACTCCGAGTCTGGCACGTCATGAGCCAATCCAATCCACTGCGTATCGAGGCATCCGCCCCGAAACTCGAACAGCTTCTGAAGAAGACCGCGTCGAGCAGTCGCATATCGCGCGACTTCCCGGGATCGTTTGTCGATCCCCGCGGCCGTGTCGAGCAGCTTGATGTTCAGGCCATCCTCGAGAAGCACGTCCGCCAGCATGTGGTCGGAACATCGGCTCGTCCCGGCGGTGATCCCGCGACCGACGCAGCCCCCGCGTCCAAGCCCGCGTCCGCTGCGTCGAACCCGGCCCCGAAGACAAGTCCCGACCCCGCCAGCGAATCGTCACGGAGTCGTTCACCCGCCCGACCCGCGGTCGACCTCGTTGTCGATACCGCCGGCTATCACCTAAAACCTCGCGAGACCCTCGTCCCCACCCCATCGCCCGCGCCGATTGTGGTAGCAGACCCCGAACTCTTCGACTACATGATCGATCGAGCCGATCCCGCGCCCGAACCCGAACCTGAGCCCGAACCCGATCCACAGCCCGAACCGGAACCTGGGCCCGAACCGGAGCCGGAACCGGAACCTGATCCTGAGCCTCAGCCTGACCCTGAGCCGGAACCTGAGCCGGAACCTGAGCCAGAACCGGAACCCGATCCTGAGCCTCAGCCTGACCCTGAGCCCGAGCCGGAACCGGAACCGGAGCCCACACCTGATCCGGCGCCGGAACCGGAACCTCAGCCGGAACCGGAACCTGAGCCGGAACCCGAACCCGACCCACAGCCCGAACCGGAACCCGATCCTGAGCCTCAGCCTGACCCTGAGCCTCAGCCTGACCCTGAGCCGGAACCGGAGCCGGAACCGGAACCGGAACCTCAGCCGGAACCAGAACCTCAGCCAGAACCGGAACCTGAGCCGGAACCGGAGCCCACACCTGATCCGGCGCCTGAACCGGCGCCGGACCCGGAACCGCAGCCTGAGCCAGAACCTGAGCCGTGATTCTTCGGTTCGCGGCCGTCGAAACTGTGCTCGACAGTGGTTAGAATGCGGCTCGCCCGTCTGGAGCTGTGGCAGAGTGGTTGAATGCACCGGTCTTGAAAACCGGCGTGCCCGTAAGGGTACCGTGGGTTCGAATCCCACCGGCTCCGTTTCTACCCGCCGACCCGTCGGTCTTCTGTTCGAGTTCCCTTCGAATGAGATTTGGCTCAACCGGAAAGTCCCACACGACGAAGATGCGGCCGCATTGATCCGGCTGGGCCATCCGAACAATCATCGATTTAGTTCGTCGCATCCGCGCGCGACCTACCATCATGAATTGGGACACGCGATGCACACCGATTACGCCCGCCCCGGACACTTCCAAGTCTACTCCGGAACGCGATTTTCTGCTGCAGATCAGTCGTGGATCGCGGCGGAAGTCAGCTCAAATGCGGCCATCACGGGCGGCGAGTTTGTCGCAGAAGTCATCGCGGGCGTGCTGGCCGGCAGGTCGTTCTCTGCTCGAGTGATGTCAAAGTATGATGAGCTGAAAGTGCCACGATTGAGAAAGGCAACTCCATGAGACTCACACGATCGCAATGCTGGAATTGCAAGCACCTTCGGCGGCTGGATGACGGCACCGAACTCTCCTCATGCGCGGCATTCGAAGCGATTCCTCTGGAAATCCTCGGCCTCGTGTCACCCGGCGGATCCATCCACGACCACCGTCAGCCCTTTCCCGGCGACAACGGGATTCGCTTCGAGGCGTTGCCCGGAAGGCGTCACCTGCTCGACATCATCGACCCCAACCCGGAGGCCACGGATGGCCCGACCCCGAGATCATGACCCCCTTGCCCGGCCGGCATCGGCGATCGACTAGGATATGCGTCGGACTGCACCACTCTTCTGTCCACCCATTCTCTCGCCGAGTACCTCTAAGCGAGCATATGCGTCGATTGCTGATGAATTGCCAGCTCGCCAGCTTGCAGTCCTGGACGTGCTCGATCGCCTGGGAGCGGCGACGACCTTCGAGATCGCGGCCGCGCTTGGTGCACCGGACCACTCGATCAGTGGCAGGCTTACCGAGCTATCCAAGCGGTGCGCTGTCGAGGACGCCGGTGAGACCCGGCGCAATCCAAGGAGCGGCAAGTCCTGCACCGTTTGGCGGGTCGCCATGAGACGAGTTTGTTGACCCATGAGCCAATCTCTCGCAATGCCGCGCGGCAGTTGGGCGGACGTTTACCGCATCACTCGGCCGCGTCTATGGTCCACCCATCGACCTCAGCTCGAAACGCCTTCGAAGCCCGCTCGACCGGCGATCGACCAGCCCGCCTCAGTCCCCCTTTCATCCCGCATCATTCCAATCTTCGCGCGCACCCCGCGCGCGGCGCGCGCCCTGCAAACCGCCATGGCATCTCAGAATCGCCATCTCAGGGCGCGCGCCAGTCCCAAGTAGGCTCCGCTTATCTCTTCCAGTCCCAAGTAGCATGGGCCACCGCGCGCGGCCTCGCCCCAAGCTGAATCGATCGGCCCCACCCGGCTCGAAGCATCCGACCTCATCCCGCCCGGTCCCATCTCATCTCGCATGACCCGTGACAGGCGAACGGATTGTTCGTCCCGATCCGCGGGTCTCTTTGATCAGAGGCGCGGCGTTGCGGTTTCGACCCATGCGGGCCGTTCGCCAGCTTTTGTCGTTCGCATGCGCTTTTGGCGTTCGCATGCGCTTTTGGCGCGCTCGCGTTCGCAATTTGTGCGCTCGCGTGCGTGTTTGGCGTGTTCGCGCACACACCTTGAGGACGCATTCGCACGGAAAACACGGTCAAATCACACGCAAGTCGGTCGGCCGGTGCGTTTCGGTTGCGTCGACCGTTGATTTGTCGCACGTGGGTTGCGTGTGGGTGGCGGTTTCTTTGTCGTGGGTGTGAAGCGTCCATGACGTTCCTCCACAAGTAGGGGCGCGCTGCGCGGATGCGTCCGCAGGCGCGCAGCGCAAAATCGTCTTCGCTCGCGTTGTCACGGGGCGTTGAGCGTGGGCAGATGGGTAGAGGGGCGTTGCGTTTAAGATGGTTTCTTAGTTCGCCTTGGGTGCAGCGAGGATCGCGGTGCCCCATGCGGGGACTGTCAGGGTGATTTTTCCTTCGATGGGTTCGATCGTTTGTGCGTTGGGCGCGACGACGGGTACTGGGCGTTTGGTTGCGATTTCGATGAGGGGCATTTCGATGTTGACCGCGGACGGATCGTGGTAGTCGACGTATCGGCCCGGCGCGGCGGGGATGGTGACGGGTTGGGCGGTGTCGGATCGATTGACGATGACGTAGACGCGCTGGCCGTCGTGGAATCGTTCGAAGGCGAAGATGGATCGTTCGTCGTCAGCGAGAAGTGGCGCGTATCCGCCGCGTCGTAGTGCGGGCAGTGCGTTTCGGATAGCGATGGCGCGTTGGAAGTGTTCGAAGACGGATCGATCAAATTCTGTTCCGGGAACGAACGGTCCTTTGTCGTCCCAGGGCAGGGGTTGTCGATTGCTGGGATCATCCGGGCTCCACATGCCGGCTTCGTTTCCGTAATAGGTCATGGGTGCGCCGACGAAGGTGTGTTGGAAGCTGATCATTTGCAGGTATTGCTTTCGATGCAGTTCCGTGGGCTTGCGGTCGTCGTAGCCGATATCGGCGGCGTTGTCTTGGGGACGATTTTGGCCGTCATAGGGACGATCCGGGTTGAGGAACCAGCTCGGCGCGCGATCGGTGTCGTGGCTGTCGAGGAGGTTTTGCATGACGAGGGTAGCCTGCATGGGATAGAGGGTCAGGATGGCTCCGAGTCGTCGCTGCATTTGGGAGGGTGAGATTTGTCGTTCTTGGTTGGCGAAGAAGTCCTGGCATGCCATGGCGAATTGGTAGTTCATGACGGCGTCGAATTGATCGCCGGCATTGATCCATGGCTGCGCGGGTGTCCAGATTTCGCCGGTGATATAGGCATCGGCGTAGGCGTCTTTGACGACGAGTCGCCAGTCGCGCCAGAACGGATGGGGGATGTCGCCTGGCACGTCGAGTCGCCATCCGTCGATGCCGTCGTGTGTGTCGGGGTTGTTGTCGGGGTCGAGCCATCGGCGTGTGATGGCCATGATGTGTTCGTAGGGTCCGGGCGCGAGTCCTTTGTCCGCGGATTTGCGGAAGGCTGGGAGCCATCCGCTGGGGCTGTCCCAGGCCTTGAAGCGGAATCCGCCTGGTTTGCCGAAGTCTTTTTCGTCGGCTGGGTGTTTGTCGGCGAAGGCTTCGATTTCGAACCAGCTTGCGTAAGGCGAGTCGGCTCCGCGTTTGACGACATCCTGGAAATAGGGATGTGCGCGACCGACGTGATTGAACACGCCGTCGACGACGACGCGGAACCCTTGTTCGCGTGCCGCCTTGATGAAGTCGAGGAAGATGAGGTCTGATTGGGTCCACTTCCAGGTTTTGGGATCGTCGGTTTGGACGTAATCATCGGGCAGGGGCGTGCCGTCGAGTTCGTAGAGCTTTCGGTTTCCGATGGGTGGGAGCTTTTGGGCATGCTCACGCGTGAGGAGCGGTTCGTTGGGTTGGCGGGGTTGGTCGAGTGCGCCGAAGTTGTCATCGACATGTCGGAAGTCGGCGGTGTCGTATTTGTGCATCGACTCGCCTTCGAAGACGGGATTGAAATAGATGGCGTTGACGCCGAGTTCGCGCAGGTAGGGGAGTTGTTCGAGTACGCCTTGCAGGTCTCCGCCGTAGCGACGATTCCAGACGTTGCCCGCGCCGCGATAGAAGTTTTCCTTGCCGGGAGCTTCGCCGGGCAGAGCGCTCCACCAATCTCCGTTCCATGGGACGAGATTTTCATACCAGTATCGACCGGGATCATTGGAGGGATCGCCGTTGCGGAAGCGTTCTGGGAAGATTTGATACCAGACGGCATCGCGTGCCCAGTCGGGTGTGACGAAGGGTCGTTCGGGCGTTGGGGGCAGGGCGTGGGTGACGGTTTGTGTCACGCCGTCGATCAGTTGGATTTCGAGGGTGGCGGTTGATGGCGGGAGCAGGACGGGTCCTGAGAAGACGTCGAGATTTCGTCCGGATCCGATTTTGGGCAGATCGGTGGATTTGGATCCGACGAGGACGCGAACGCGTTCGACATCTCCGGTGAGTACGCGCACGCGGATTTGAGCGCGGTCGGTTTCGAATCGGACGAAGTCTTCGGGTTTGGTGGGATCGAAATAGACGAGATCGAGATTGACGTGCTCGGGGAGGGGCTCAGCTTTCATGGCGCCAGGGCCGACGATGACACAGCTATTGAATCCGCCGTGTCCGTCGGGTTGTTTGAGTTCGGGGTCTGCGCTGGGGTCTTCCATCCAGCGTTGGCGGGGCGTTCCGGCATCGAGGACGAATTTGTAGAAGTATTCGCCTTCCTCGAGATCGAGGGTGACGGAGTAGAGCCCTTCGTTGCCCGTGAGCATGGAGGCGGTGGGGTTCCAGCCATTGAATGTGCCTGCGACGTGGACCGTTTGTGGTCGGTCGGTCATCTGTTTGGCATCGAGCGTGAAGGTGACGTTGTCGGCGTGCAGGGTGTGCGTGCCGAAGAGCGCGAGCAGCGTGGCGAGGAGGATCGAGAATCCGAATCGCCGGGCTGTCGATCGTCGTTCGTGGCGAAGAAGAGATGGGGGCATTGCGGGCTTCTCCTGTGGGGAGTTTTAGGGATGAGATTTGAGTTTTGTTTGTCGCTGCGATTCACACGCGCCGGCGGGTCGGGGGTTTCGTGTTGAATCGGATTGCTGTGATGGGAGTGTTTGGGTTTTCAGGCAGAGCCTGGAGCCGTGGCAGAGTCTTGAGTCGCGTGCGGTCTGAGGAGCGATTTTGGTCTGTGGGACGGTTGTGGTCTGTGGGACGGTTGTGGTCTGTGGGACGGTTGTGGTCTGTGGGATTAGTCCGAGGCTTCGGCGGGTGGTCTTGCGGCATCGCGAGCCATGGCGGTGGAATCGCGGACGACGAGGTGGGTGGAGATTGCCTCGTGGACGGGTGTTGTGCGTCCATGGATGCGTTCGATCAATCGGTCGGTGGCCATGGAGCCGACTTGATAGAGCGGGAGGTGTACGGTGGTGAGCGAGGGGTTGACGAAGGCTGCATGGGGCAGGTCGTCGAATCCGGTGACGCTGACATCGCGGGGTACGTCTCGTCCTGTTCGGTGGAGCAGGTGCATGGCGCCGATGGCCATCTTGTCGTTGCCGGCCACGAGTGCGGTCAGGTCGGGATGGCGTTCGAGGAGCAGGCGAGCGGCTTCAGCGCCGCCTTCTTCGGTGAATTGTCCGTCGACGATCCACGAGTCGTCGACGTTCATGCCGACGGCGGCGAGTTTTTGGGTGTAGATCGCGCGGACGCGGTTCGCGGTTGCGATGGTTTCGCCTGCGGTGATGAGTCCGATGCGTCGGTGTCCGAGTTGGATGAGGTAGTTGAGGACTTGTGTGGCGCCTGAGGCGTAGTCGCACATGACGTGGTCGAGTGCGTTGGGATTTGGGTGAGGGTGGCTTCTGAGGTGCGCGTGTGGGTTTGAGGTTCCCGGGGCGTGTGAGTGTATGGTGTGGGTGTTGGGGTTGTTATCGACGACGAGGGCGGGGTAGCCGACATGTTCGAAGTCGGCGAGGAAGGTGTTGGCGTCGTTGGTACCGAGGCAGAGGACGCCGTCGACGAAACGTCGGTCGTAGAGTTCGAGGTGTTTTCGGGCTTCGATGAAGGCAGGCTTGGCCTGTTCGATCATGACTTTGTAGCCGAGTTTGTGAGCGCGGTCGCAGATCCCGGAGAGGAGTTCGCCGAAGTAGGCGTCAGCGAAGGCGTGCCTGACGTCCGGTAAGAGGACGGCGAGGACGTTGGTGTATTTGGACGAGAGGCTTTGGGCGAGTCGGTTGGGTTGGTAGCCGAGTTTTTCCATGACGCGTTGGACGCGTGCGTGAGTGGCTCTTGAGATGCGAGGGTTGTTGTTCAGCACCATGGAGACGGTGGCGACTGAGACGCTGGCAGCCTGGGCGACGTCGCGGAGGTTGACCGATCGGGCGGGTCGATCGGTGGGATTGCCGTTGAGGCTGGCTTTGGGGTTTGTTTTGGGGCCTTTTTGTTGGGAGATCTCGTCTGAGGGTTCGTCGGGTGAGGCGTCGTGTTGCTCGTCCGCATGGGACTGAGCACGCGCAGCCAGTATGACCCGGCCGTGAGGGTTGTCGGTCCTGCTCCGCATGTTGAACCAGTTTACAGGATTGTTGAAAGGGGGCAAGCGGAAACATTGGATTGTTAACTTGGGGTGTCGATTTCTTGCTTGACTCGGCGTTGGACCCGGTCATAATTAGAGGCCAGCGGAGAGACCGGCCCACTGCGCGGAGCATGTGAGCCGGTGTACAGGCTAGCCTTTTCACGAATCCCGGCACGTGGTGCCGGTCCATTTCGGCTGCGGAGCCGAAACTTGCCTGCGACACCCGCCCGTTTCGGTTACGACATTGAAGCGGTTCACCGAATGAACGCGAAGCGATCGCAGGGACTCATCCTGATCATGATCAGATGATCTGATGCTTTTGAGTCTGTGTGGAGTCTGTGTCGCGTCATCCCAAGGTTGACCATTCGATCGAATCACCGGATCAGGCCGGCAACCGCCTCAGGAGGTCTGAAATGCGTTCCACCCATCGTTCCATGTCGCGTAGTCTCGTCCTTGCGTCCGTTGCTGTTGTGTCTGGCCTTGTGGGCTCGGCTCAAGCGCAGGTCATTGATGGCTCGCTCGATGCCAGCTATGGCACACCGCTGGCCCGTCAGACGGTCGGCACCCAGTTCGGAGACAACTCCACCGGCGATCCCATCCGCGCGCTCAACGGCTCGGAACTCGCGGCCGCCTATGCTTACGTCGACGGCGGGCACCTGTATTTGATGTTCACCGGCAACCTGGAGTCCAACTACAACAAGCTCGAAGTCTTCATTGACTCGCAAGCTGGCGGCCAGAACACGCTTCGTGGCGACAACGCGGACATTGATTTCAACGGTCTGAATCGCATGGGCACCGGCGGTGACAATGGCAACGGCGGGCCGCTCCCCGGGTTCAAGTTTGATGCTGGTTTCGAGGCCGACTACTTCCTGACCACGACCGGCGGCAACATTGGCGGGAGCGATTTCGGTTTCTTCGCCAACTTCGCTGACGTCCGCACGCTGGGCGGTGGCAACGGATTCTTCCTCGGTGGTTCGGGCCCTGCGGTCGCTCCGTTTGGGCTTTTGACCTCGACCAACGAAGGGTCTGGTATTGAAATCGGCTACAACAACTCGAATACCGCGGGCGTGCCGAGCTTCGGCAACCCCGTGAGCAACGCCGCGCTGGATGCGGTGACGACTGGCATCGAAATCAAGATCCCGCTCTCGTTCATCGGTGATCCGACCGGCAACTTCAAGGTGATGGCCTTCGTCAACGGCGGTGGTCACGACTTTGCGAGCAACCAATTCCTCGGCGGATTTGGTGTTTCGAACGGCAACCTGGGCGAGCCGCGTAACGTGGATCTCGGCCTGATCAACGGCGATCAGTTCTTCACGGTCTCGAATCAGGGCAACATCAACCAGTGGGGCGGTGCCGTCAGCACCGACTGGAACACAGCCAACAACTGGACTGAAGAACTCATTCCCAACGCACAGAGCGCTTCGGCGAACTTCAACAACGCTTCGGCGGTCAGCGTGGGCCTGAACAGCGACGTCGTGGTCAACCGTCTGAACCTGAGTCAAGCCGACGTCAATGTCAGCGGCACGGGCGTGCTGACGATTGGCGGGATGAACTTTGACGCTGTTCGCAGTGCCAACGGCAATCACTCGGTCGCCAACCCGATCGTCTTGAACAAGAACACGCTGGTGACGGTTTCCTCCGGCAGCCTCAAGCTTTCGGGTCAGATCGCCTACAACAACAGGTACGTTGAAAAGCAAGGCGCTGGCGTGCTCGAGGTCGCCAACGTCCGCACCAATACGCTTGCGGTTTATGCCGGCAGCGTGAAGGTGAGCAGCAACGGCACCGCCGCTGGCGCGAGCAAGCTGAGCAACCTGATCACGGTTTCGGGAGCGAGCCTTGATCTGACCAACAACGGTCTGGTCATCGATTATTCCGGCACCAGCCCGGCGGGCGATTTCATCAACAAGATTCTGGCCGGCGAACTGATCAGCTCGCTGGGCAGCAACTACGGCGTTGGCGTGATCGACAACGCCGCGTTGGCCACGCCGCTTGCGGATTTCCTGGGTCAGACCCTGGACACCGACTCGCTGCTCATTCGAGGCACCCGCCTCGGCGATGCCGACCTGAGCGGTCTGGTCGATTTCAGCGACCTCGTTGCTCTGGCTCGTAACTACAATCCGGACGCCACGGGCAAGAAGTGGATCGACGGCGACTCCAACTACGACGGCAAGGTTGACTTCACGGACCTTGTTGCTCTGGCGCGTAACTACAACCTCAGCAGCGCGGACGTCGGCACGCTTGCCTCTGTCGGCGGCGAAGCATTCATGGCCGACTTCGCGCTTGCGATGTCGGTGGTTCCGGAGCCCGCAACCCTCGGCCTGCTCGCGGGCGTTGCCGGTCTGGGCCTTTCGCGTCGTCGTCGTTGAGCTGTTGATTGGCGATTCATGGCGATCGTTCCGGCGAGTGTTGGACCGATCGAATGATTCGTCTGATCGCCTCGTACGATTCACCATGAAGGTTTGATTCGTGCGATTTGATTCGTGCGACTGCCCGCGACGGAAACGCCGCGGGCCGTCTTTGGGTAACAGCCGGGGATTGGAATTGAATCCTTCTCCGGTTGGTGCTCAAGAGGCTCCAAACTCTCGCCCGGGGCCGATCAACTGCGGAGGTCTGATCTCGTGAAACCGCTCGCCATGCCTAAGGGTCGTCGTTCGGCATTGCTCGCGCTTCTCTGCGCGACCGCCGCTCTTCCCATGTTGCCTTCGCGTGTCGTCGCTCAAGCTGCGAGTCAGCCTGCGATGCTGCAGTGGTTCGACGGGTCGTGGCGATCCATGACGCGTCGCGCCCCTGACATGTTTATGGCGGGCTATGGCTCGCTGTGGATTCCGCCGGCCTCGCGTGCCGACTCGGGCAATCAGTCGGTGGGCTACGACGTTTACGACCGATTCGATCTTGGCAACGCGGACAATCCGACGCTCTACGGGACCGAGAGGGGCGTTCGTAACATGATCGCCGAGATGCGGAAGATCAGCGTTTCGACGTATGCCGATCACGTGCTGAATCACAACGGATTTTCAGACCAGTCCAACAGCGGTTTCGTCAATTCGGGCGGGTATCCTGGATTTGTGATGAGCCGTCCTGGTGCTCCGTGGGGCGATTTCCATGCCGCCGGCGCGACCGGGGACCTCGAAGGGCGTCTCGCGGGCCTGATCGACATCAATCAAACCACCAACTTTCGCTTTGTTCGAAGCCCGGTGCCCAATCCCGTCGGTCCGAACGGCGAGACGCTGACCAACATCCCCGCGGGCACGACCGAGTACTTTGGCAAGCTCGCCAACATCCCGACCGCAGCCAATCGCCGCTTCTATCAGAATCGCACGACGCCAAGCCGGTTGGTCTTCAATCCCACCACCGGGCAGGGCGGTATTCCGATCTATGATTTTGTCCCGGGTGCAGATCCCGCCAATGCGACGATCGTGGAAGAGAACGCGCTGGGATATCTGATGCGTCACACGCAGTGGATGCTGCAGGATGTCGGGGTGGACGGGTTCCGTCTCGACGCGACCAAGCACATTCCGACGTGGGTGCTGAACGACTTTTATGACATGAACGTCTACCGCGGCAATCCGCGGCTCAATCTTGACGGCTCGGTGAAGAACGTCTTCAGTTTCGGGGAGAACTTCGACGGTTCGCGAAGTTATCTGCAGACTTACATTCGCAAGGACATCAACCCCAACGATCCCGGTCGCGTGGGTGGAAATCGCGACACGAAGGACTTTCCGCTCTTCTTCGCGATGAGCAACAATCTCACGAGCAACGGCGTGGTCAACGATTGGCGTAATGTGGTCAACGCGAGCCAGGACGTTCAGGACGACGGTTTTGCCAATAACGGCAGTCAGGGCGTGGCATTCGTGCAGAGCCACGACAGCTTCGGTCCGCACCTGAGCAATGTTGCGCACGCCTACATGCTCATGCGTCCCGGCGAGGCCATTGTTTATTTCAACGGCAGGGAATTCGGCACCAACCGCGACTTCCCGAAGGACGGTCGGGGTGATGCGCTCGGCGGGCAGTTCGGGAATGCGATCACGACGCTGACGAACATCCGTAACACGCACGGCCGCGGCAACTATCTTGAGCGTTTCCTCACGAAAGAGACGCTTGTCTATGAGCGTGACAAGAGCGCGGTTGTGGCAATGTCGAATAGGCTTGATACCGGCTTTGATGCTGTCACAGTGCAGACCGCTTTCGGAGCCAACACCCGCCTCATTGAAATGACGGGCAACGCGACCGACAGCGTGGTCGATCCGAGTAACAACATCAGCGACTGGGTGATCGTCGACAACCAGGGGCGTATCACCATCAATGTTCCACGTAATCGCACGGGGACCAACTCGCACGGCAGGGGCTATGTCATTTACGGCCTGCCCACGCCGCGCGGGACGCTGACTGTGGATGGCGCTGCTTCCACGATTCCCGGTCAGACGCCGACGCCCGGCACCAACGGCACAGCGCGGATCACGCCCATCGATGTCGTCACGGGAAACTCATTCACGATCAATCTGCAGACCATTCCCGTCGTGATCGGCGGATTCACCGACACGTTTGCCGGCGGAGACAATGCGGTCTTCTCGATCAACGGCGGGCTCAATCCCGACAACAGCGGCAACGATTTGAACGGCAACGGTCAGGTCGATTTCCGCACGCCGGGCACGGTGGTGTACGGGTTCGAACAATTCGTGACCAAGCGCAGCCCGCTCGTGGGCGGGGGTGACGGTCAATATCTGCAGACGATCGATACGACCAAGCTCGTCGAGGGATTCAACTACCTCGAAGTCCGCGCCTTCCGTAATCGCCCCTCCAACGAGCCTGCGGTGTATTCGAGTTTCAGGAAGGTGGTCTACATCGATCGCCTGCCCGCCGTCGTGGGGATTGACTCGATCCGGAATCTTGGCGGGAACAATCGACAGGTTCGCGTTTCGAATCCTGACAAGACAGCCGACAGCGTGCACACGATGCTCAACCTCGGGGCGGCGGTCAACGCGTTGTCGCAGGTGAGCGGTTCCAACGCCGCCGGTCAGATCGACATTGATCTCTGGGCGTACGGATTCAACAACATGCCGTCGGGCAATCACGTTTTTACGATCGTCGCGTACGAGCCTTCGGGTCGTTCGGTGGTGCAGCGTATTGTCGGGCAGTTCATCCAAACCGGGCGCGGACTCGGGCTCGGCGATACGAACCATGACAATGTCTACTCCAACAGTGACGTGACGAGTTTCGAGACGGTGCTCTACTCGCGCAATCAGCAATTCAACCCGGCTGGCGATCTGAATGCTGACGGGTTTGTGGACAATCGCGATCTCTGGCAACTGCAGGCGCGTTACACGTCGGTTGGTGCGGGCGTGGCAGCCAATGCTGCACGTCAGGCGGTCATTCGACGCGGCAACTTCAACGCCGACGGACTCACCAACGCGACCGACATCGATTTGCTGCTCGCCAATCGCAGCACGCCGAGCGATCTATGGCTGTTTGATCTCAATGTCGACGGCACGGTCACGCAAGCGGATGTTGACGTGATGCTTTCCAACGTGTTGCTGACCACGTACGGCGATGTGAATCTCGATCGCAAGGTCGATTTTGCAGACCTGGTCGAGTTCGCGCGGAACTACAACCAGACGGGCGGTTGGGCCGGGGGCAACTTCGACGGCGACGGTACGATCGGATTTGCGGATCTTGTCGAGCTCGCCCGCAATTACGGTTTCGGCGTTGCCGGCGGAGAGTCTTTCGATTTCGCGCTTGCGCAGCTCAACACGATGGGCTACTACGTCCCCGAGCCTTCGGTGCTGAGCGTTCTGACCATTGCCGGACTTGCCACGCTTCGGCGAGCGCGTCGTAGCGAGTGATCAACCCACGGACCATTAACCACCCATCCGTAAAACATGGCTTTGCGAAAAACTTCCATCGTCGTCTCTGCCGCCCTCGTCACGCTTGCGACCGCGTTGCCTTCGCTTGCGCAGCAGGTGAGTCGTCCGGTCACGTTGCAATGGTTTGAGAGCAGTTGGAGGAACATGGAACGTCGGATGCCCGACCTTTTTCAGGCGGGCTACGGATCTGTCTGGACCCCGCCGCCCGGTCGCGCGATTTATCTGCCCGAGGGTGGCGGGATCGGATACGATCCGTACGACCGCTTTGACCTGGGCAAGCCGCGTGATCCGACGCTTTACGGCACGGAAAAGCAGTATGTCGGCGCTGTGCGTTCGGTGCAGAAGTTCGGCGGAAATGCGTATGTGGATTATGTGCATCATCACCTCGGCTCGCTGGATCTGAATCTGAATGGACAGACGTATCGGCAGGGCGTGCTCAATCAGGGTTACGCATTCCCGCAATTCAACAATCAGGTTCCGTATCTGGCCGACCGATCGGATTACCCCGGTTTTGAGGTGAGCGATCCGAACAACCCGATTCCAGCGGTCGTGGGTGGAAATCCGACTGCGTCGCGCGACACGTTCGCGGAGTTGTATGGCAGCAACGCCGGGCTGGTTCCGTTCGGTGATGTGTTTGAATACTGGTTCCGGCTTCGTGGAGCGACCGAAGGCGGGAACCTGATTACGGTGGATCTATCGAGTCAGAACGCGCTGAATCGTCAGTTTGTTCGCAATCCGGTTCCGGGCAATCCGCAGAACATTCGGGAGAGCGCAGCGGCGTGGAACATTCCGACGAGCGTGATCGGGCCTGACGGAAGGGTCGGCAGTTCACAAATCGTTCGCCGGGCCAATGTCGCGACCGAGGAGAATCGTCGTTTTTATCCTGATGTGAACGGTCCGAGTCGCATCGTGCGTGACAATGGTGTGAACTACACGGTTTACGATTTCAATCTGAGCAACCCGAGCGCGGGCGATCCTGTGGCCGAGAGTCCGATCGGTTACATGATGCGTTATGCGCAGTGGATGACGCAGGTGGTGGGCGTGGACGGACTTCGGGTGGACGCTGCGCGTCACGTTCCGCTGGGTCAATTCAACAGCGCCTACAACCCCACATCGATGGACGTTCCGAAGTTGATTGATCGCGCGGTCGCGGGGGCGAGCAGTCGAAACTTCCTTGACGGCACGAAGCGCAACGTCATCCAGTTCCAGGAGATCTTCAGTTACAACGGCGATCAGCTGGCGAGTTTTGTGCGTAAGAATCAGCCTGCGGGCGATACGGTGAACCCGGATCGCGACGTTCTGGATTTCAGTCTCTGGGCCGCGATGGCGACCAACATGACCGGCAACGGTACGCAGAACAACTGGTTCAACATTCGATCGGCGAGCATGAACAGTCGCGTCTTCGGCGGGACGCTGAATCCCAACATCGTCAACAACGGCGCGAACGGGATCGGTTTTGTTTACAACCACGACGAAGGCGTCAGCCCGCCCGGCACGGGTGGGACGATTGTGCTGGATAATGTTGCGCATGCGTGGGTGCTGATGCGTCCTGGCAATGCGTATGTTTATTACCGATCCAACGAGTTTGACCGCACGGGTAACAATCAGTTCTTCCTGAAGAACGCTCGTGGCGACGCGCTGGGCGGGACGTTTGGCAACATCATCACGACGCTGGTGGATGTGCGGAACAGTTACGGTCGTGGGAACTTCATTGAGCGATTCATAGATAACGCGTTTAGCGCGCCTCAGGATCAGAAGAGCGCGATTTATGTGTTCGAGCGGCAGGGTGCTGCGGTCGTCGGTTTGAACATCGGCTACAACCCCGGCGCGACCAGCCGCAACATCAACACCAGCTTTGCCCAGGGGACCCGTCTGGAAGAAGTCACGGGCAACTGGCAGGACCCCTCTGGACAGGTCCCGCGCGTGATTACAGTCGGCGCGGGCGGGACCGCGACGATTAGCATCCCCTGGAACAACGCCGGCAACGGGAACAAGGGCTATGTCATCTACGGCCTGCCGCTGCCGCGTGGGAACATGGCTGTGCTGAATAACCTCGGTCAGCCGATCACGCAGATTCTGGATGAGACCCCTACGCCCGGCACGAACGGGACCGCGCGTATCAGCGATATTGATGTTGTGACCACCGACACGTTCCGCGTGCGCCTGTCGACGAATGCTGTGACGCTCGCCGACGGTTTCCGCGATACGTTTGCGGACGGCGATCGCGCGATGCTTCGCGTCAACGAGGGCTTTGATGCCAACGGCAACGGCAGCTTTGATTTCCCGTCATCGGCAGCCAGCAACGAAACCCGATACGGCTACGAAAACTTCCTGACCGTCAACCAGCCCGGCTTTGGCTCAGGCACGGGCAACGGCCTGTACGAGCAGGTGATCAACGCCGCGGCGCTCGGCGAGGGCTATCACCACGTGACCGTGCGTGCATGGCGCAAGCAGGGCGCGAGTGAATCTGAAGTCTTCAAGGATTTCAGGCGCACCATCTACGTCGATCGCCTCGACCCGGAGAGCATGCTCGATTCTGCGGCGCAGCTTCCGTATCAGTCGGACAACCGCGTGCGCGACATCCGCATCAAGAGCCTCGACGCGACCGCCGACAGTGTGCATGTGCTCTTTGACATTCCGGTGACGCTTTCGGATGCCGAGATTCTCGCGCGCGTCGCACCGTCGAACAGGAGCAGCATGATCGATCGCGACCTGTTCGGCAAAATCGAAGGCAACGTCGGATCGGGTCTGCACACCGTGGTCAGCGTGACGTATGAGCCGACAGGTCGATACAAGATTCATCGTTTTGCCGGCGTGCCGATCCAGACGTCGCGCGGGCTGGGCATGGGCGATGTCAACTTCGACGGCGGATACTCTGCGAGTGATGTGACTGCGTTCGAGACGGTTCTTTACAGCAATAGGCCGACGAGCAGCCCGTACAACCCGCAATTCAATGCGGCGGGTGATTTGAACGGGAACGGCGTGATCGATACGAATGATCTGTTCCTGTTGCCCGGTCGATACGCGAACGTGATGAACGGCCCGGGGTTTGAGGAGGCTCGGCGTGCGGTGGTGCGTCGAGGGGACTTCAACGCCAGCGGAGGCACGAACCTCGGCGACCTCGACGCGCTCGTCAACGCGGTCGCGGGGACTTCGGATCTTTGGTTGTATGATTTGAGCTACAACAGTGCAGTTGATTTTGATGACATCACTTTGATGGTGCGTGTGGTGCTTGATTCACAGTTCGGCGATTTGAATCTTGATGGTCGGGTGGATCAGAGTGACTTGAACACGTTTGCCGCCAACTGGGGCCAGGCGAGCCGCACGTGGAGCAGTGCTGACATGAACGGCGACGACGTCGTGGACCTTTTCGACTTTTTCCTGCTGGCTCCGCATTGGGGCTGGGGCGTGCCGGGCGGCCTGGCGCCTGCGACGGTCGTGCTGGACGGGGTGGCGTACTCGACGCTGATCCCCGAGCCGGCGACGCTGGGCGTGCTGGCGGGCGTGGGGATGTTGGGCCTGTCGCGTCGTCGTCGCCGGGCGTGAGCGGGCTTAGCCGGGCGTGAGGGTGCTTAGTCTGGCGTGAGCGGGCTTGGCATCGCTTGAGCGGGCTTAGCCTCGCTTGAGCGGGCTTGGCATCGCGTGAGCGGGCTGTGTAAGTCCCGATCAGATGGAGAAATATCCATACCAGTGAGACCGGTTCACCGCGTGTGCGGATTTGAAAATCGGGAAATCTGTGGACGGCGCGTAAAATTGGAGTGAAACGGTTAAACGACGTGATACAATCGAATCGATCGATGATGAAGGCGTCATCGGGTGATCGACGCGACGTCGATAGCCCGGGGGCGGATCAGATAGGGCGATTGGGGTGGGTGGCCTTGGAGGCGGGTCGATCGGTCGGAGATGTGCCCCGGTTCGGCAGGGTTGTGCCGAGTGGCGATGGAGAGTTGTCGGATTCTTAGCGGAACGAGGTGGTTTATGAAGCGGAGTGAACTTCAGGCCCATGTCACGGGTCGTAGGATGTGCGGCTTTACGCTGGTGGAGTTGCTGGTGGTGATCGGGATCATCGCTCTGCTGATCAGCATTCTTCTGCCGGCACTGAATCGCGTGCGTGAACAGGCCAATCTGGTCAAGTGTCTGGCGAACCTCAAGAGTGCCGGTCAGGCCACCGCGATCATGGCGGCGGAGAAGAAGGGGTACATTCAGACGGTCTCGAGCGACTCGGTGGCGAAGGCTTTTGATCCCAACCGTGCACGGTATGTGTATCGAGACGATGGATTCCTCGCCGACTTCTATAGTTCTCTGGTCATGTACATGACGCGTCGCAGTGGTGCGAACTTTCAGGCCGCTCGTCGCGAGCAGTTGAAGATTTTTGAGTGCCCGTCGGACAAGTGGCTTGATCTGCCCGTGCAGGCGGGCTATCGCATCTTCAACAACGTGACGAACGATCCGGTGGACACGGCGTTCTTCCCGGTGAGCTATGGCGTGAACGCAGACATCACCGTCATCAGCATGGCCCGTCCCGGCGAGACGCAGATTCGCAGCTACTTCGGCGAATGGTCGGCTTGGCTCGGTGTGGTGGGTGGTCCGGCGCCTCTGATCGGCAGCAGCGGCAACGATGCGAAGCTGGGCCAGTCGCTTTCGGGCAAGATCGACAAGGTTCACAAGCCTTCGGAAGTTTTGCTGATGTCCGACGCGGGAGTTCGTCCCGCAGCCGGCGGGGGTTCCAACCCGTTGGACGCATCCGACATGCTCTACATCACGACCAACTTCGGCAGCTACGCTCCGAACCTTCAGCCGGGCGAACTCGGCACGCTGGCGGGCATTGCTCGTGCGAGCTGGCTCGGCAACAAGATTCCTTGGGACCGTCACAACAGCCGCGCGACTCGGGATGGTCGTAACGGCGGCCGCATCAACGTGCTGTTCGTCGACGGTCACGCCGAGACCGTCACCCGCGGCGACGCCAGGCGTGTTCGCGTGAGCCCGTATCGCCCGATCAACTGAACCGGACTGGTTCGCAACAGTTCAACCACCCCGCGCTCCGGGCGATCGATGCAAGTCGGTCGCCCGGATGCTTTGTTGGTGAGGGCGCAGACGGGCAGAACGATCGGCGGATCGGGGCGAACGCCTTTGCGACCCATTGAGTAGACGCCTCGCCCGCAACCTGCTTGAATCAGTGCATGCGGTCGCGTGAGTTTGGTCGACATCCTGCCTTGAGGCCATTGGCGGCGTTCAATCGGTTGTTGTGTCACGGCTATCACAACATTCGGATTGTCGAGCCTTGTCGGATGCCCGAGCGCGGGCCGGTCTTATTGGTTGCGAATCACACGTGCAGTGCGGATCCTTCGTTTATTCAGGCATGTTGTCCGCGCCCGATCATTTGGATGATGGCTGCGGAGTTTTTCGCGTTGCGCCGGCTCGGCTGGTTGTTTGAGTTGGCGGAGGTGATTCCGGTGAAACGTGGTCAGCGCGATGCGACATCGCTCAAGCGTGCGCTGCGCGCCCTCGATGCCGGCCGGGTCGTCGGCATCTTTCCCGAAGGTCGCATCGAACGATCATCTGAACTGCTTCCCTTCGCGCCCGGCGCGATGCACATCGCGCGACGTGCCCGCGCGCCGGTCCTTCCGGTCGCCCTCGATGGAAGTCAACGCAACTCGAGCCTGCCCGGAGCGTACCTGCTGCCGCGCGATGTTTGGATCAGCTTCGGCCCGCTCATTCCGCCGACCGTTTGGGATCATCAAGCCGACCGCGACGCACGCGATGCCATCGACCCGCTGCAGGTCGTGATCGGTGACTTGCTCAAAAAAACGATCGCTGCGCGCCGCGACTCTTGACAAGTTCGCGCATTTTATTCTCAGTAAGACCCAGTAAAACCGCCCCACTTTGGCTGTCGGGTCGATTTTTTGGAAAAATCGTAAATTTCGGTGCAGTTTCCCGGACGCCCGGGACGATCTATTTATTGTCAAGCGATAATTTGGAATAGATTTGACTTCTGAAACGCTCGCGATAGGCTAACTTGGGTAAGATGGAGAATGGTTGGCGAGTGGGTGGTTGCCTCGCGAGGCGATGGGCATCGGAAAAACGGGGCGGTTGTGCGAGTCGAGTCTGGGTTGTGCTGAACTATTTGTGTTGAACGACTTGTGTTGAACGACTTGTGTTGAACGACTTGTGTTGAACGACTTGTGTTGAGCGTGCTGTGTTGGATGTGGCTTGACGTTTGGGTTGTGGCTTCGGTTTTGGATGTTGAGTTGGCTGTCGAAAACCTTGATACGCAACGCGCGTGATGGCGCATTTTCTCCCCTCCGGAAGACACCGACCCCTGAAAGGCGGTGTCTTCTCTTTTAGATTGCTTTGCCTGCGTATGTGTATTGAAGCGACTGCGATGGGGCTTTGTTTTGCCACGCGTGTGGTCGGCGGTTACGACTTCTGGCATGAGTCATCCGTCCGATCCGATCGTCACAGCCCTGCTTGCGGCGTCTCGTGTTCTCATCACCACGCACGTCAAACCCGACGGCGATGCGCTGGGGTCGGCTGCCGTCGTTGCAGTCGCGTTGCGGCATCTTGGTAAGCACGCCGAAGTCCTCCTGCTCTCCAGACTCCCGAACAAATACGCCTTTGTTCTGAACGATGTTGCGATTGAGCATCGCGTGCTTGATGCGGGGCGTGGTGAGGTTTTGGATGAGGCGTGGGCGAGCTCGTTTGATGTGATGTTGGTGATCGATACGGGCACGCGATCGCAATTGCCGGGATTGGAGAAATGGGTTGAGCGATCGGATGTTCGGGTGGTGGTGGTGGATCATCACAAGACGCAGGAGGGTTGGGGCGAGGCGCGGTGGGTGGACACAACCGCAGCGGCCGCGGGGGAGATGGCGCTGGACCTTGCGGAGAGATTGGGCGTGCGTTTGGATGCGGAGATGGCGCGAGCGGGTTTCGTGGCGATCGCTTCGGACACGGGCTGGCTGCAGTTTTCGAATACGACGCCAGCGACGCTTAGGCGAGTCGCCGATTTGATGGAGCGGGGGCTGGATCTTGATGCGATGAATCGGTTGCTGAATCAGAATGAGCGATCGGCTCGGCTGCGTGTGCAGAGGATTGCGATGCAGAATTTGCGATTTGCTGGAGGGGGTCGCGTAGCGTTGATGAGCGTGTCGCGAGAGGAGTTTGCGGAGGCGGGTGCGCAGGTGACGGACACGGAGAACATGGTGAATCTTCCGTTGATCGCGCGTGAGGTTGAGGTGAGCGTCTTGTTGACCGAGCCGCCGGAGGGTGGAGCGGTGCGTGCGAGTCTTCGGAGCAAGTCGGTTCGTTTGGATGGTGCTGCGGGTTTGGATTGCGCGCGGTTTGCCGAGCGATTCGGGGGTGGCGGACACGCGCGTGCGGCGGGCCTGCGGATGGAGATGCCGATCGCGGAGGCGTTAGCGCGTCTCGAGGCCGAGCTGGTGTCGGTGATTGCGTGATGTGGGTCGATGGATGTTGGGGAAGGATGTGTGATGCCAGTTCTCGAAGCGTTGTGAAGGATGGGGGCGAAGTTTGGGGTGAGGCGGCTCAATCAAGTTGTCGCTCATGAGCCGGGCCGTCCGATGTCCGATGCCCCAGGTTTGAAAAAGAGGGGTGCATCACAATGCGGGTTTTTGGGCGTTTTGGGGTCGATTTGTCGCAATAATATACCGATGATTCGCAATTCCGGCGGGAAATCGGCTCGACCGGCGGTGTTTCTGGGGCATAATTATGGAGTGCGGCGAGGTTCGAGTTTGCGTCGCATGAGTCGTGACTTGAAAAGCTCGATTTTGTCTGATTTGAGGAGGAGAGGTATGAGCATCATCAATCGAAAGTCGGATCGTTTTGGGATGGTCGCGTTCGCGGTCATGGCGGGTTTGTCGATGGTTGGCTCGGTTCAGCAGGCGTCCGGCGCGGTCGTGCTATCGACCGCCTTTGCGGGGTCGAATGCGAGTGACACCGTGCCGGTGAATGACGGCGTTTCGACGACTGCACGGCCGGTCGGGATTAACGTAGGTCTTTCCAGCTGGTCTGTTGCCAATGCGGCCGAGGTTGATTTGTCTGGGATCACCACGATGACGGTCGGCACGCACACGTACGGGAGCATCGCGGACCCGATCGACAAGGGTAAATGGTTGTTGATGCTGGGCAACGGATCTTATTCTGACGGGGCTTCTACGCCGATCAACGCTTCGAGCCTGAGCAACGGGACTCCGAACAACCACATTGCATTTAACTCTGCCGGCGTCGCGCGTAGCACAACGACGACAGCCGCCGCGGTCGGTGCGTTTTCGTTTGTGTTCGAGGTCAAGTCGGGGGTCACCCTGACCGGTCTGTCCGCAAACTTTGACGCCGGACAGGTCGCGACCAACGGAACTTGGTACGCTGCCAACGCCGCGACCGGTTCGAGCAACACGAACCCGTTCTACAATGTTCGGATTGTCGGGCTGAATAATTCCACCAACTTCGATTTCTATTCCGCCTTCCAGGCTGCGGGCGCGACGACACAGTCAACGACATCGATCGGCGGTGCTGGTGCGGATGTCGTTCCCTTTGCAGCGACTGCGATCGATCAGACGAACAGTTCGCTGGTGGCTGGTCTTTACCGGCTGGAAGTTCGTTTCAGCAACAAGAACATGGGTCAGCGGACCGGTCTTGACGACTTCGCGTTGAATGCGACCGTCGTGATCCCCGAGCCCGCGACGCTCGGCGCGTTGGCGGGGCTTGCGGTGCTGGGTCTGCGTCGTCGCCACTGATTTGCTGACGCTGTTGAGTTGCTGTCTGCTTCATCGCCCCTTGGGCTGAGGCATGAAAAGAGACCTCCTCCGAACACCGGGCGATCGGTTCTGATTTGGCAGAATCGGTCGCCCGGTTCGTTTTGCGTGATGGTGGATGCAAAGGGCAAGTCCGACGAAAAACCCCATCCGGGGATCGGATGGGGTGTGTGAAGAAAGTACGACCGGATCCGCCTGTGTCGTGTGTGGGCCGGAGCGACGAACCCAGCTTTGAAAACTTGGGTTCAGGTGTTGGTCGATGGGGCACGATTCCCTCGGGGGGAATCTAAGCTCCATGAAGCACATGGCTTCTGATCCTGACGTTTGGGTCGAGTCTCGGATCGACTATTGGAGGTTCGGGCAACTGAGTGATCAGGAGTCCGTTGTCCGTCGCGATCCACTGCACGTCCCGCCCGCCGGGCGACCGGGTCCCAAAAGGACGCTTATCGGTTCGACCGCTTTTTTGGCGCACAATCTCGAACACTGCAGATCGGTGTACCGCTCAACAGTATAGACCAAACGCGCGTCGGACAAACAGAATCCGCCCGACCGAGGCGAGGTTTCAAAACAATCTCATGGGCGAGTCGGCGCGACAGCGTCACAGACCGCAGTAACCCCCGAAAATGGTCAGGGCCGGGATCGAACCGGCGACACTGCGATTTTCAGTCGCATGCTCTACCAACTGAGCTACCTGACCGGGACGGAGGAGTATACTCCAATGAGCGGGACAATCAATGCGGTTTTGTTGGCGGTTTTGGGTCATCAGGATATCGGGGTTTCTGGCGGGTTGGTGTGTGTGTGGGGAGTGAAGTTGAAGACTTTCTTGGGTGCTTGACAGGATGGGCGGGGGTCGTAGCATGGCTGGACTCGGGCGATCCGTGCGCGTCTGAGGGGCCAGTTGTCCCGTTGTATTTCAACGGATATTCAGTCTCGACGTGGTACGGCACGCCTCGGGAAGACTAAACCTTTTTTGGGCTTTGCGGAACCGTCGGCTCGAACCCGATGACGTTCACCGCAGATCGAATCGACTATGGCACGCGACCTCTCGCTCATTCGGAATATCGGCATCGCCGCCCACATCGACGCGGGCAAGACCACCACGTCCGAACGAATCCTTTATTACACCGGACGCATTCACAAGATCGGCGAGGTCCATGAAGGGACCGCGGTCATGGATTTCGATGAAGAAGAACAGAAGCGTGGCATCACGATCAACTCTGCCGCGACGTTCTGTGAATGGCGCAAGGGTGCTTGGATCAACAAGGCATCGACTTCGCCGATGATCAACATCAACCTGATCGACACGCCCGGCCACGTCGATTTCACGGCCGAGGTGGAGCGATCGCTGCGTGTATTGGATGGCGCGGTGGCGGTGTTTGACGGCAAGGAAGGCGTGGAGGCGCAGTCTGAAACGGTGTGGCGTCAGGCGACGAAGTACAATGTTCCGCGAATTTGTTTCGTGAACAAGATGGACAAGGTCGGGGCCGACTATGAGTTCTGCTACAAGACGATCCTCGATCGTCTGGGTGCGCCGGCGATCCCGGTGGTGATCCCGATCGGCAAGGCCGAGACGTTCCAGGGCGTGATCGACATGATCTCCAAGATCGCCTACGTCCCCGCGAAGTTCGGCGATGACAAAGACAAGGGCCAGACTGTGAAGATGGTAGCCATCGACACGCTGCCCGCCGAGACGATCGAGATGTACAACAAGTATCGCGCGATCATGCTCGAGAAGATCGCCGAGCTTGATGACGCGTTGATGGACAAGTACCTGACCGATCCTGAGTCGCTCGAGGAGGGCGAGCTGCGTGCGGCGTTGCGTCGTGGGACGATCGACTTCCGTGCTCACCCGCTTTATTGCGGTTCGGCGTATCAGTATGTGGGCGTGCAGCAGGTTTTGGACGGCGTGGTCGACTTCCTTCCCTCGCCGCTGGATTCCAAGTCTGTGCGTGGTGTGGATGTGCGGGACAACGACAAGGTTTTGGAGCGTAACAAGACGCCGGACGAGCCTTTCTGCGGGCTTGCGTTCAAGATTGTCGACGACAAGTTCGGCACGCTGACGTATGTGCGTGTTTACTCGGGCAAGCTTGAGCAGGGCACGCGCGTGCTGAATGCGAACAAGAACTCGAAGGAAAACATCAGTCGTATGTATCGCATGAGCGCGAACACGCGTATCGAGCATCCCGTCGCGGAGGCGGGCGATATCGTGGCGGTCATCGGCATCAACGAAGCCAACACGGGCGACACGATTTGTGATCCGGAGCATCCGATCATTCTCGAACGTCCGACCTTCCCCGAGCCTGTCATCAGCATGTCGATCGAGCCCAAGGCTGCGGGCGATAAGGACAAGCTGTCCGAAGCACTGGGCAAGCTGCGTCGTCAGGATCCGACGTTCCGCTCGAATTACAATCGAGAGACCGGCGAGACGATCATCGCAGGCATGGGCGAGTTGCACCTTGAAATCATCAAGATGCGTTTGACGCGCGACTACAAGGTCGATGTCGTCGTCGGCAAGCCCAAGGTCAGCTACCGCGAAGCCCTCACCGGCTCGGCGAAGGACATCCGCGGGGTTCACAAGAAGCAGTCTGGTGGTCGTGGTCAGTTTGGTGACTGCTGGATCACGGTGGAACCGTTCGACGGCACGGACGGCATGGGCAATCCGCTTCCCCCGGAAGATCTCAAGGACTTGCGCTGGGAAGACAACCTCGCGTTCGTCAACAAGATCGTCGGCGGAACGATTCCGAAGGAATACATTCCGTCGGTGGAGTATGGCATTCGTCAGACCGCCAAGACGGGCGTGCTGGCGGGCTTTCCGTTGATCAACGTGAAGGTGACGCTGACGGACGGCAGTTACCACGACGTCGACTCGAGCCAGATCGCCTTCGAACTCGCGGGCCGACTCGCGATCATTGATGCCGCCAAGGCGGCGGGGCTTCAGCTCCTCGAGCCGATCATGAAGGTCGTCGTGACCACGCCGAAGGACTTTGTCGGCAACGTGACCGGCGACCTCAACCGTCGCCGCGGGTTGATCATTAATTCTGACGAGCGTGGCAACACGGTCATCATCGAAGCCGAAGTTCCGCTGTCGGAGATGTTTGGTTACACGACGGACCTGCGCAGCATGAGCACCGGCCGCGCCGCAAGCGCGATGGAGCCGCTCAAGTACGCCCCGGTCCCCGCCAACGTCGCCAAGGCCGTCCTCGAAGAAGTCAGCAAGTGATCTCGCGGGCGAAGGAATCTCGCGGGCGATCCTGGCCTCGGAGCGCATCGCGAACAACTTCTTCGCAAACGGATGTTTCGATTGTCGGTTGGTTCAACATTGATCGACAGCCGTTGCACCATCATGAATCCCCAAGCCCGCGCGTGTAGCAACGTGCGGGTTTGTTTTTTCTCGATTCAACTTGGGATATCGAGGTGTGGGGGATGTGGAGAAGTGTCGCGTCCAGGCGCGTGGGTCGGGCTGGGTTTTCTTGTCAGCGACTGCGGACAGCGTCGCGGTGATGTCGAGGGTCTGCCGCCGCGAGGACGATCGCGTTGATTTCCGTGGGTCTTGCGCGTCGAAGTGCTCGCGCGCAGGCGCGCAGAGTCGATCCGCTGGTCATGACATCATCGACGAGGAGGACGGATCGTCCGGTGACGGCTTGATCGTCGATGAGTTCGAACGCGTCGCGTACGTTTCGCACGCGTGCGGCATGACTGTGCTGGGATGTTTGTGACGCGGTCCATTTGACGCGTCTGAGCGCTCGCACGACGGGTAGTGGCGTCGGCCGTGCAGATGTGATGCCGGCCACGAGAGATCTTGCCCGCACGAGCGAACGCGAGAGCAATTCTGCCTGATTGAACCCGCGCACCACTTGTCGCCAGGGATGCATTGCAACCGGGACGATCACGTCCGCGCGATCGAGTAAGGCGACGACATCCCTGCGAAGCACGAGCCGACTGGCGACATGATCCGCGATGGCCCAGCGATGTCGGTACTTGAGTCCGTGCACCAGATCGCGAAGTGCGTCCCTGTGATGTCCGAGGCATGCGACGCGTCCGAGCGGCCTGATCCCGCCGCCCTGACACCGACCGCAGGGTCCGGCTTCGTCGGGGAGGGGAGAAGTGCAGCGTTCGCATCGACCGACGACCGCGACATCAGCGATGCTGGTTTGGCAGGCGGAGCAGAGGATGGTGCCCGGATCGATGGTGGCATCGCAGGCGGCACACAACGTCGGCCAGACCGCCCACGATACGTCGCCGAGGCAGTTCATCGCCCATGCCGTCAGTCGCGCGAGTCGTGTTCGTTGGCTCACGAATGCTCCGTCGTTCGACCTGACCGCAGAAATCAGGGCTAACCCGGTCATGGTATCGCGGCGATCGCAGAGATGCATATCCGGACGTTCTGAATGTCAGTGGGGCACTTTGTGGGCAAGTTCTGATAAGATCGGGGACGGTGTGTGTAAGGATTCGGTTTTGGGGCATTCAAGTCCCGTAATGACATCACGATAAACTCATTTTGACCCGAAAATCCGATACAAACGGCCTTGCCAGTACAGGCAGACGACTTTAGATTCAACGCCATCAGTTCGGTCGGTCGCGGAGACGATGAGGAGTGCCCCTGAATGGGGTGGTCCGAAAACAGCTCAACGTCCGGTTTGGATTGAGGTTATCAGGGAAGTCCTGGCCGCTTTGTGCCCGCATTTTCCTGTGTTCATTTTGGCGTGTCGTTCCCCGGTGTGGTCTGAGCATGAGGCTCGGATCGATTATGGGGCGGGTCAGGTCGAAAATGGATGCAGGTCGGGCTCGAACGAGACCGGTGGGAATCCTCGACACGGAAGTCGAGACGCCTTGCTGGACGAGTGACGGTTGATCGACGGAATGTTTTCCTCCGATCGCCTGCCGCATCCAGAGCAAGTCGGTTTCCAACGATTGTCTACATCTTGAAGCGCGTTCGATGGGTCTGGGTCATTGTGATCGGGCACAGCGATCGCTCTTCGGTTCGGCCACCCTTGGGCGAGGCGTTCGCGTCTTGACCCATGAAGCAAAGGAGTTCCCGGTGACACGATTGGCCTTGGACGAGCCCCGTAGCGGTTCCCTTGATCGCCTGCATCATGTGCTTCTATCGAAGATCGGTAATCAGCGTTATGACGTTTGGTTCCGACGAAGCGCCAAGTTCGACATTCGCAACGACTCGCTCGAGATCAACGTGCCGAACGATTTCATAGGCGAGTGGATTGATACGCATTTCGCCAGGCCGATACAGGAGGCGACGCACGAGGTTTTCGGCACGGCGCTTCCCGTCCGATTCAACGTGGTACCGCAACTGTTTGAGGCGCGTGACCAGCACGGTCAGCCCGCCGACGCGCATCTTTCGAATCATCACGCGGGTCTCAACGCGTTGCATACGACCGTTGCATCGAATGCACAGGTTGTGGCAGCGCCCAAGCCGCTCTTGGGCGTGAGTGTTCATGTCGACGCGCGGCCGGATTCGAGACGTGTCGATGGGCGGAACTCGGCTTCGCGTGGAGATGTCGGAAGCCGCGCACGCGGTTCGATGTCGTCGGTGCCTTCCAACATTCCCGCCGGCTTGAATGCTCGACAGGCGCCGCTCGGCATGCCCTCCGTCCCTGGCAGTCGTGCGTCTCACGCGTCTTCCGCGTCTCACGCGTCTCACGCCGGCAACGGTCATCACGGCAGCGGCCATCAGACGAATGGTCAGTCGGCTCACACGACCGGTTCGTCGGTTGTGCAGGGTCACACACATGTTCATGGCTCAGGCAGCACTGGCAGCACCGGGCAGGCGCAGAGCCTCGTCGCCGGCCGGGTTCACGCGACGCATTCTGCTTCGCCCGGTCCGATCGAAAGCACCGGTCCGATTGTGGGCGAGCCTGCGTCGATTCATTTGGCGCGTGCGAGGTTGCGTCATGATCTGTCCGATTACGTGATCGGAACGCCGAACCAACTGGCTCACAACACGGTGAATTACGTTTGCGAGTTCCCCGGCGGACAGTACAACCCGCTGTTCCTTCACGGGACGTGCGGTCTGGGTAAATCCCACCTTTTGCAGGGTCTGTGCAAGCGATTCAGCGAGCTTCATCCGACCAAGCGTTGGATGTATCTGACGGGCGAAGAGTTCACGAACGAATACATCACGGCGGTCAGGCAGAATCGAGTGGATCATTTTCGTCGGCGGATGCGTGATTTGGATTTGTTGGTGATTGACGACGTGCATTTCCTCGCGGGCAAGCGGAGCACGCAGGAGGAGTTCCTGCACACGTTCAATGCGATCGAAGCCACGGGCCGGCAGGTGGTGATGGCATCGGATGCTCATCCGAAGCACATCACCGAGTTCACCGAAAGTCTGATCAATCGTTTCATCAGCGGGATGGTCGTCCGTATCGACGCGCCCAACTACGGGATGCGGTGTGAGATTCTCAAGCGAATGGCAGCGCGTCGTCGCCTGATTCTTTCGGAAGAGGTGGTGGATTGGATCGCCCGGCGTGTGACGCAGAATGTGCGAGAGATTGAAGGAGCATTGACGCGGGTGCAGGCGCTCAGTCGGCTTGATGGCCGCGCGCCGGGTCTTGACACGGTGGCGGAGGCCTTGGGTGATTTGGATCGTCAGATGGTCGCACCGCTGCGTCCGGAGAACATTCTCGCGGCGGTTTGCCAGTATTTCGGTCTGGAGCATAAGGAACTGTTGTCGGGTCGTCGTCAGCGTACGATCAGCCTTGCCCGCAGCGTTGCGATGTTTTTGGTTCGCAAGAACAGCCGACTCAGCTTTCCTGAGATCGCGGGCAAGCTTGGCAAGCGGAATCACAGCACGGTGATCAGCGCCTGTCGCCGTATCGAGCGGGCACTGGCCCGCAGCGAGAAGCTTGCGTGGGAATCCAGCACGGGCGATCGTTGCGATGAGGCATCGGAGTTGGTTCAGCGTCTGGAGGAGAGCGCCCGCGCGATGGCTGTCGGTTGAACTCGATCCGACATCGATCCGGCATCGATCAGACATTGAGTCTTCGTCGAATTGGGGTATTCAGACTTTATGGATCGAGTTTAAGGCTTCAGTTTGTGTGCTTCGAGATCTTCGAGATCGACGAATTCGAGGCATGCGATGTGTGTGGCCTGCAGGATCACTTTGGGTGCGCGGCCGGCTTCGAGTGCTTCTTTCCATCGACCGACGCAGACGCACCAACGATCGCCCGCCCGCAGTCCGGGGAAAGCATACTCGGGCCTTGGCGTGGATAGGTCGTTGCCGGCCTCACGACTGAAGGTGAGGAATTCGTCGGTCATTTCGCAGCAGACCAGATGCAGTCCGACATCGCCTGGGCCGGTGTCGCAGCATCCGTTGCGTAACCAGCCTGTCATCGGGCTGGTGCTACAGGGGATCAGTTCAGTTCCGAGGACGTTGCGTGCCATGGCGGGATTGTAGGGCAGAAGCGTCGTGAATGCTTCGGGGTCGTTGGGATGTGCCGGGCGATGCGATCGGGCGTGGGATCATTTCAGGAACAGTTCGACCACGGGGACGGCGACATCGGGTCGGGTGAGTGGCAGTCGCAGCGAGAGCGTGTTGGACGGATTGGCACCTTGATGCATGTGGCTGGCGTGCCAGCTGTCCACGCCCATGCCGACTTCGCTGCCGTCGTTGAGTAGCTGGGCATACTCGACACGCCCGGCGAGTCCGTCGAGGTGCATGAACTTGTAAGGCCAGGAGAACAGATGGACGTAGAGTCGTTTGGTTGTTGGGTTGTAGGTGAGACGAGAATGTTCTGGGGTTTGGATATCGTCCGGCGCGGCGGTGCAACCGTAGATGCTGCGTGCGTGTCGTTTCATCCATCGCCCGATGCCCGATAGACGGTCGAGCGCGCGTTCGTCGATCTCGCCGCGTGCGGTCGGTCCGACGTTGAGCAGCAGGTTTCCGCCCTTGCTGACGCAATCGATGAGCGTCTGGAGGAGTTGTTCGACCGTGCGATAGTTTTGTTCTCCGCGGTGATATCCCCAGCTATCCGAGAGGGTTTGGCAGGCTTCCCAGACGACTTTTTGCCCGTTGACGGTGACCCATCCGCGCGGCTGAGTCTGTTCGGGTGTTTTGAAGTCGATGGGTTGATCGTTGAGATCCAGTCGATCCGTCAGCATGACTTTGGGTTGGAGTTGGCGGATGAGTTTGACGAGTTCTTCGCTTTGCCAGTCGTCGCGTCCCTTTCCGAGGTTGTTTTCGCGTTTGAAGCTGAAGTCGTACCAGAGGACGTCAACTTGTCCGAACTTGGTGAGCAGCTCGCGTGTCTGGGCGTGCAGGTAGGCGGCGTATCGTTTTTGATCGCGTCCGCGGTTCAATTCGTCGCGTTTTTCTTTGGGGAGTCGTGCATAGGGGCCGTGGAATTCGTCGATGACGTAATCGGGGTGATGCCAGTCGAGCAGCGAATGATAGAGTCCTGTGCGCATGCCGCGCTCGCGGAACGCCTGGATCATCGGTGTGAGGAGGCATTTTCCGTGTGGCGTGTGGGTGACTTTGTAATCGGTGTGTTCGGAATCCCAGAGGCAGAAGCCGTCGTGATGTTTGGTTGTGATGACGAAGTACTTCATCCCCGCATCACCGGCCGCCTGTGCCCAGAGTTTGGGGTCGTAGAGATCGGGATCGAATCGCTTGAAGTAACGATTCTCATACGTCTCGACCGGAATCTGCTCGTTGTGCATGAGCCATTCATGTCGTGCTCCCATGCTGTAGAGGCCCCAGTGGATGAAAAGTCCGAATCGATCCTGCACAAACCAGGAGGAGTCGGCAGTCGATGCTGCCTCGCTTGTTGATCCCTGAGACATCTTGCTCTCCGAAAGAGATTTATAAAAACAACGTGTGACGGATGAAGGACGATTGAAATGCGGACAGTGAGCCGAGGCAAATGCGGGTGAAGCAAAACAAGAAATGAATTGGTCAGACGTCCATGATTTCTGCCTGTTTTTTGTTCACGATTTCTTCGATTTTGGCTTCTAGTTTTTTGGCCAGTTCGTCGACGGCTTCGCGGCCGCGTTCCAGATCGTCTTCTGTGAGCGAGCCGTCTTTTTGTTCGTTGTCGAGAGTTTTGTTGGCGTCGCGTCGATGGTTTCGGAGTTGGATTTTGGCTTCCTCGCCGTACTTTTTGCAATGTCCGGCCAGTTGCTTGCGTCGATCGAGGCTCATGGGTGGTAGGTTGATACGCAGCAGTGTTCCGTCGGAATGTGGCGTGAGGCCCATTTTGCTGTCACCGATAGCCTTTTCGATTGCTTTGAGGTCGGATTTCTGGAACGGTTTGACCACGATTTGAGTTGCTTCTGGGACGCTGATGGCAGCGATTGCCTTCACGTCGGTGAGTGAGCCGTAGTACTCCACCTTGATGTGTTCGACGAGGGCCGGGCTTGCGCGGCCGGTTCGCACGCCGCGCATTTCGTTTTGCAAATGTTCGATCGTGCCCTCGACGTTCAATTCCAGTTCCATCAATACATCTTCTACGGGCATGGTCTGCCTCCGGTCGGTTGTTCACTGCCCCAACTCGAAATCTTAAGTCGTACGGGTGAGGATCGCTATCGCCGATGTGTCAGCTGAGTTTCTTGAGGAACTCTGCGATCCTGCCGACGCCTTTATCGATCTGTTCGAGCGAGCAGGCAAAGCTGAGCCGCACATGCGTATCAAAGCCGCTGTCATTGCCGGGCACGACGGCGACGTGTGAGGTCTCGAGTAGCGCACTGCTGAAGCTGATCGCGTCGGTGATTTTCGTTCCGTTGGGAGCGGTTTTTCCGAAATAGGCACTCACATTTGGGAAGCAGTAAAACGCTCCGCCCGGTGGGACGCAGGTGACATTCGGTAGCGCCGAGAGCAATTCCCACATGCGTCGTCCGCGCAATTCGAATTGTTTTCGCATGGCTTCGACGCTTTCGCTCCCGCGTGGGTCGGCGAGCGCGGCTGCGCCTGCTTGCTGGATAAAGCTCGTGACGTGGCTCGACATCTGGCTCTGCAGCTTGTTGATCGCGTCGATTGCCGGTCTCGGCCCGGCGACATATCCGAGCCGCCATCCGGTCATGGCAAAGCTTTTGCTGTGGCAGTTGAAGGTCAGCGTTCGGTCGTAGAGTTCTGTCGACAAGGCCGCGACGCTGACGAATCGCGATTGGCCGTAGACCAGTTTTTCGTAGATTTCGTCGCTGAAGATCCACACGTTCGGATGTTTGACGATGACATCGCAAAGAGCCTTGAGTTCCTCGGGCGTGTAGGCGATTCCGCTGGGGTTGCTCGGGCTGTTGAGTACGACGACGCGAGTTCGCGGGGTGATCGCTCGATCGAGTTGTTCTGGGGTGATTTTAAATCCTCGGGCTTCATCTCCGGGGACGATGACGGGAACGCCGCCTGAGAGTTTGACTTGTTCGGGGTAGCTGACCCAGAACGGACTGAGAATCACCACCTCGTCGCCGGGGTTGAGGATGGCCATGAATGCCATGTAGAGGCACTGTTTTCCGCCTGCGCCGGTGCTGACTTGCTCGGGCGTGTAGGTCAGTCCGTTGTCACGTTTGAATTTTTCAGCGATCGCCCGGCGCAGTTCCGGGATGCAGGGGGTGGGCGTGTATTTAGTCTCACCCCGGGCGAGCGACGTGGCGGCGACATCTTTGATGAATTGTGGGGTGTCAAAGTCCGGTTCGCCCGCGCCGAATCCGACCACATCGATCCCCGCCTGCTTCATCGCCCGCGCCTTTGCGCTCACTGCCAGCGTGATCGAGTCCGCCACCTGCTGCACCCTGTCCGCCAATCTCATGTGTTGCTCCGCAATGTCTATGTCCGACTCAGTGTTTGTCTGACTCAATGTTCAAAGGATTCGTCACAAACCCGCCTCGATCAGCGTTCGTTTGCCATTCGAAGCGTCCATCCGCGTTTCATCGCGGCCTGACATTCTACGCCAAGAACGCAGCCCCGCCTATCATGAGCAATGTTGCAAGACGCTCGGGTCCGAATCCTCAATGACAAGCCGGTTCGTCCGGACGGACGGTTCGTGCTTTACTGGATGCAGCAATCCCAGCGCACGCGTCTGAATCACGCCCTCGAAGCCGGCATCCGAAAGGCGAATCAGCTGGATCTTCCGCTCGTGGTGTTGTTTGGTTTGATGGACGATTACCCCGAGGCGACGCTCCGCCACTACACGTTTATGCTCGAGGGGCTTGGGGATGTCGCGCGTGCCCTTGCGGACCTCGGTGCGACTTTCGTGACCCGTCGTGGTCATCCCAGGGATCTGGCGGTCTCGCTGGCACAGCAGGCTGCCTGCGTGGTGGTCGATCGGGCTTATCTGCGACACTTGCGGAGTTGGCGTGATCACCTCGCCGACCATTCGCCCGTGCGTGTGGTTGAAGTCGATACCGATCTGGTCGTTCCGGTCGATCTTCCGAGCCAGAAGCCCGAAGTCGCCGCCCGCACGCTTCGCCCGCGTATTCATCGGCTTTGGAAGGAGTTTTTGGTCGATTGTCCGCTCACGCCGATCAAGCGACGTGAAGCAATCCTCGGCCGACTGCCCGAGCTGAGGAGCGACTTTGATCCGCTGGATGTTGAGGGCACGCTCAAGCAGATTCGATGCGACCGCACGGTGCTTGCCAGCCCGATCTTTCGCGGCGGGCCCATCGAGGCCGAGGCGCGGCTGGGATCGTTTCTAAAGTCCAAGCTTCCCGGCTATGCCGAGGGTCGCAATGAACCGTACGCCGGCCAGACGAGCGGACTTTCGCCTTATCTGCAGTACGGGCACATCAGTCCGATCCGGCTCGCACTCGCAGCCGCCGATGTGAAGCAACACCCCGCCGATGTCGAAAGCTTTGTGGAAGAACTGATCGTGCGTCGCGAACTCTCGCACAATCATTGCCTCTACAACCCGCGCTACGATGCGTACGAAGGCTTGCCCGATTGGGCGAAGCGCTCCCTTGCCAAACACGCCTCGGATCCGCGTGAGCATCTCTACACGAGGGCGCAACTCGAATCCGCCTCCACGCACGACCGCTACTGGAATGCCGCGCAGGCCGAGATGGTACTGACCGGCTACATGCACAACTACATGCGGATGTATTGGGGCAAGAAGATTCTGGAATGGTCCAAGTCGCCCGAAGAAGCCTTCGCCACGACGCTCGCATTCAACAATCGATATTTCCTCGACGGGCTGAACGCCAACAGCTACGGCAATGTCGGTTGGATCTTCGGCCTGCACGATCGGCCCTGGATCGAGCGCCCCATCTTCGGCCAGATTCGTTACATGAACGACAAGGGCCTCGAACGAAAGTTCGACATCGATCGCTACGTCACGCAAATCGACGACATCGCCCGCGCGCACACGGGCAGACCTGTCTCCAAGGGGCTTCTGGTCTGACATCCCACGCACACTCTTGCCATTGAATCGAAGTCCTCCATGCCTTCTGTCACCAAGCCATCGACCAAAAAGCCCGCGAGCGTGATGCGCGACCTCTCGCGATCTTCGGCCTCTCGTCCATCCGCGCGGCCCGAACCTTCCAGGCAGAAGCATGGCACCCAGCCCACGCTTTGGATCATGGAGGATCAACTCTCCGATCGACTCGACATCCTGCGCGCGTTCCCCGAATCGCCCGTCCTCCTCATCGAATCGCGCACGCACTTTCGCGAATGGCCTTTCCATAAGCGAAGGCTCGGTTTCCTCGTCGCGGCCATGCGTCACTTCGCGGCCCATCTGCGTCGCAGCGGGCGTGATGTGCATCGCCACGGGCTTGAATCCGACCCTTACCTCGACAGCAAGAGCGCCATCCGTCATCACGTCCGCACGACAGGATCACGTCACTTCATCCTCGCCGAGCCCGCCGACCATCACACTCGCGTTTGGGTCGAATCCCTCAGGAGCGAGCTCGACATCCAGATCGAGTTTCGACCGAACAATCTCTTTCTGACGGATCGAGTCGAGTTCGCGGACTGGGCGAGGAGTTTGAAGAGTCCGATCATGGAGACGTTCTATCGCCGGATGAGGCAGAAGCTGAACGTGCTGATGGAAGGTGATGCCCCGGTGGGCGGGGCATGGAATCTTGATCAGGAGAATCGCAAGCCTGCTCCGAGGGGGTTGTCGATTCCGCGTCCGCTTGCGTTTAAGCCCGACGACATCACGCGCGGTGCGCTGGCGGACGTTGATCGGCATTTTCGCGCGCATCCCGGTTCGACGGATCGGTTTGATCTTCCCGTGACACATGCCGACGCGCTGCGCGCGTTCGACGATTTTCTCGACCATCGACTTCCGCTTTTCGGGGATTACGAAGACGCGATGCTCGTCGGCGAGCCACTGCTTTATCACTCTCACCTCTCGATGCTCATCAACGCAGGACTGCTCGATCCGCTGACGCTCGTCAGGCGAGTCGAAGAGCGCTATCGCGAGGGCAAAGTGCCGCTCAACAGCGCCGAAGGCTTCATCCGTCAGATCATCGGGTGGCGCGAGTACGTCTATGGCATCTATCACGCTTTCATGCCCGAGTACCGCATGCGCAACACGCGCGGAGATTCGCTGCCGTTGCCTGAGTTTTTCTGGACGGGCAAGACGGACATGAATTGTCTGCGCGAGGTGATCTTGCAGGTGGTGGATCGCGGGTACAGCCATCACATTCAGCGGTTGATGGTGCTTTGCAATTTTGCGACGCTTGTGGGCCTGAATCCGCAGGCGGTGAATGATTGGTTTTTGTCGATGTATGTGGACAGCCATGATTGGGTGGTGACGCCGAACGTGATTGGCATGGGTATGAATGCCGACGCGCCGGAGGGTTCGCCGCGCGGGACAATGGCGACCAAGCCCTATGTCAGCAGCGCCGCCTACATCAATCGGATGAGCGACTATTGCCGTTCTTGTCGCTATGACCAGACGGTCCGCACGGGCGAAGGCGCTTGTCCGTTCAATTATCTGTTCTGGACTTTTTTGGATCGCCATCGCGAGGTGTTTTCGCGGAATCCGCGGATGACGATGATGCTGAAGAACGCGAGCCGAATCGACGAGTCGGAGATGCAGTCCATGCACACCGCCCGGCGGCAGTTTGTCGAACAATTCGTCCCGCTTTCGGTCAAGGGCACATCCAGGTTTAGATCGCAGGCATAGGTGGAGTGGTCAGGCCTTCCGCGAGGCTTGGTCGATGCGGATCATGTGGATTCGGGTAAATCTGCCGTGAGATTCACGTTTTTTATAAAAAACGGTTACATCAGAAGACCCGGAGGCGTCTACTTGGACCTTTGGGATTCGACTCGGCATGAAGGACAAGCTTTCCATTTTATTGCGGCTGGCCCGGTCGCAGTGGCGTACCTACCTCGCGGCGGCGGGGTGTTTGGTCGTGGCGACGTTGTTGCTTTACGCGCAGCCTGCGATTGTGGGTGTGACGGTTGATAGCGTGCTGGGCGCGGAATCGCAGAAGACGCGGTTCGGGCAGATCGTTCTAACCTCGCTGGGCGGGGCGGACTTTTTGCGTGAACATCTTTGGATCGCGATGGTCGGCGTGATCGGCATGACGTCGCTGGCTGGCGTGCTGACGTTTGGCAAGATGAGGCTGGGCGCTTTGGCTGCCGAGCGAATCGTGCGCGGTCTGCGTGAGCGTCTTTACGATCATTTACAGCGGCTTCCGCTGGCATTTCATGACAAGAATCAGACGGGCGATCTTGTACAGCGTTGCAGCAGCGACGTTGAGACGACGCGGCTTTTTTATACGGATCAGATGCTGGAGGTCGCCCGCGCGAGCGTTCTGCTGGTGACGGCGATTCCGCTGATGTTCATGCTCGATGCGGTGATGGCGGGGGTGGCGATCGCGCTGTTGCCTGTCATCGTCCTCTTTGCGATCTTCTTCTTCGCGAAGGTGGCGGGGACGTTTAAGCGGATGGACGAGGCCGAGGGCGCGCTGACGACGAGCATTCAGGAGAATCTGACGGGTATTCGCGTCGTGCGAGCCTTTGCGCGGCAGCCTTTCGAGCTGGAAAAATTCCGCACGAAGAACGAAGACCATCGCAAGAAGCACTGGACGCTGTTTCAAGTGATGGCCGTCTACTGGGCGAGCAGCGACTTTCTTTGCTTTAGTCAGCTCACGCTCACGCTGCTGGTCGGTGCATACCGCGTACACGACGGCTCGATGTCGGCGGGCACGCTGGTGGCATTTATGGGCTATGTTGGCATCTACCTTTGGCCGGTGCGGCACATGGGTCGGATCGTGACTGAAATGGGCAAAACCACGGTCGCGATCGGTCGCATTCACGAAGTGCTCGGTTCACCGATCGAAGAACCGACGACGAAGGCGAGTCACGAGGTTACACAGCTACAACTGCAAGGCGAAATCGAGTTCAGGGACGTCAGCTTCAAGCACGGCGAGTCTCAGGTGCTGTCAGAAATCAGCTTCCGTGCACCGGTCGGTTCGACGGTCGCGTTGCTGGGCCCGAGTGGATCAGGAAAGAGCACGATCGCGCAGCTACTCATGCGGTTTTACGAGCCGAGTTCCGGTGCGATCCTGATTGGCGGGCAGCCGATTGCGGAGATGTCGCGGAAGCGTGTCCGCGGCGCGATCGCGGCTGTGTTGCAAGAGCCGTTTCTGTTTTCGCGAAGTCTTCGTGAGAACATCAAGCTTGGTCGCTCTGAAGCGTTGGACGACGAGATGCTCGACGCCGCCCGGACCGCGGCCATCGATGAATCGGTGCAGCGATTTGAGAAGCGTTACGACACGATCATCGGCGAGCGTGGTGTCACGCTCTCGGGCGGTCAGCGTCAGCGTGTCGCCATCGCGAGGGCATTGCTGCGTGACGCGCCGATCCTCATTCTGGATGATGCGCTCAGCGCCGTGGATACCCACACCGAAGACACGATCCTCCGCGCGCTGGAGTCGCGGCGCGGGCGACACACCACGATCCTGATCGCGCACCGCCTGAGCACATTGCGTCATGCCGAGCTGATCCTTGTCCTGGAGCGGGGTCGAATCGTTCAGCGTGGGACGCACGACGAGCTTCTCTCGGTCGATGGCATGTATCGGCGTCTCTGGCAGATTCAGAGTGCATTGGAAGACGACATCGCGCAGGAACAGGAAGTCGGAAGTGTTGGCCCGACGACGATCGAGGGACGGTCATGAATACGCAGGAAGAAGAAGTCTTCAAGGGTCGCATTGATCTGGGGCTTTGGCTGAAGCTCGGGCGATTCGTCAGGCCTTATCGGCGTGAGTTGATAGGGCTATTGATCCTTGCGGGATTCGTCGCCGGCATCGACGTCGCGTTACCGATTTTGAGCGGCCGGGTGATAGCTGGCGTTCAGCAGGGCGGTGGCGTTGCGGATCTCTGGCGATTCGGCGCTGGCTATGCCGCGGCGTTTTTCATGCTGGCGATCTGCATCTTTTTGTTCATTCTGTTTGCCGGTCGGATCACGATTGGTGTGAGTGCTGACATCCGTCAGGCGGCGTTTGTGAAGTTGCAGAGTCTGCAGTTTGCCTACTTCGACAAGCGGAACGTCGGCTGGCTGATGGCCCGGCTCACGAGCGACTGCAACAGCCTGAGCCGTGTGTTTGCGTGGGGTCTTCTTGATGTGACCTGGGGCAGCATCGTGATGTTTGCGATGGCGGTCGCGATGTTCATTTTGAACTGGCAGCTCGCGCTGGTGGTGTGCACGATCGCGCCGGTGTTGTTTGCTGTGAGCTGGTGGTTTCAGATTCGCATTCTCCGTACGAGCCGCGCGATCAAGAAGACGAATTCGCTTCTGACGGGTGCATTTAACGAGGGTATCCAGGGCGTCCGCACGACACGCAGCCTCGGCCGTGAGGAGGCGAATCTTGAAGAGTTTTCGAAGTTGACGAGCGAGATGTATCGGCAGACGCTGCGCAGTGCGACGCTCAGCGCGGTTTTCATACCGTTGGTGTCGGCGATCTGTTCGGTCGGGATCGGTCTTGCGCTGTGGCGCGGCGGGGTTGATGTGATTGGCGGGATGGAGCTTGCATTGCTGATCACCTTTCTTGGTTACGCGGGTAACATCCCCGGCCCCGCGCAGGAGCTTGCCAACGCGATCACCATGATTCAGAACGCCGGTGCGAGCGCCGAGCGGGTGCAGGGCCTGCTCGATGAGCCTGTGACGATTCGCGATGCCGATGATGCGGCTGCCATGAATCAACAGGGCTTTAATCGCATCGAGACGATCACCTTTGAGAACGTGAGTTTCGGCTACACGCCGGAGACGCTGGTTCTGCGTGATTTCAGTTTGACGGTGCGGGCGGGTCAGACGATCGCGCTCGTCGGTGCGACCGGCGGGGGCAAGACGACGATCGTCAGCCTGGTGTGGCGCTTTTACGAACCGACGTCCGGTCGGATCCTCATCAATGGCGTCGATTATCGTGAGCTTCCGCTGGCGTGGTTGCAGGGCAGCCTGGGGATGGTGCTGCAGCAGCCGCATCTGTTTAGTGGGACGGTGCGTGAGAACATCCGCTACGGGCGCTTGAGCGCCAGCGACGAGGAGATTGAGCAGGCGGCGCGTCTGACGAATGCGCACGGATTTATCGATCGGTTGGAGAAGCGTTACGACGCGGAGGTGGGCGAGGGTGGTAATCGACTGAGCACGGGTCAGAAGCAGCTGGTGGCGCTCGCGCGTGCGGTGATAGCTGATCCGAAGATATTTGTGATGGACGAAGCGACGAGCAGTGTGGATACGCAGGCCGAGCGTGATATTCAGTCGGCGGTCGAGCATGTATTGGCAGGGCGGATCGGGTTTGTGATCGCGCATCGTTTGTCGACGATTCGTCGTGCGGACGTGATTTTGGTGATCGATCAGGGTCGGGTGGTGGAGCAAGGTGACCACCACAGCCTGATCAATGCGCGGGGTCGGTATTATGAGTTGTACACGAATCAGTTTGTGCACGAGCGAGAGGAAGAGTTGATGCACGGTGTTTGATCTAAAGCTTTTGGGGGGTGGCTAGCCGATAAACCGGAGAGGGCGCAACTGCGCCGAGTTTGCATACCCAGCGCACAGGGAGCTGTTATGTCCGGATGGAAGAGTTTTGGAATCACCGCCTTGCTGATGGCGGCCGCGACCGGATGTTCGAGCGGCCCGAAGCAGGCCAACAGCTACAATCCGGTTTACAAGTCGCCTGATCCGGCACTTGATATCACGCCGCAGCAGGCGAACGAGCGTATCAGCGCCGAGACACACTTCGCCGCCGCGCAGCTTGCCGAGGGTCAGGGTCGTATTCCAGCAGCCGTCGATCAGTATCGTCGTGCGTTGCAGGTTGATGCCAACCACGTGCCCAGCCTTTACGGCCTGGCTCGCATTTTCACACTTTCACGCAACTATTCTCAGGCGATCCCGGCGTGGGAGCGGTATGTCCGCGCGACCAACGAAGATCCGAGCGCCTGGAACAACCTCGCCCGCTGCTACGAGCTGGCCGATCAATGGGCGGATGCCGAAGCCAGTTATCTTCGAGCGTTGCAGCGGAGTCCGGAGCATCGTCAGACCCGGATCAATTATGGTCTGATGCTGGCCAAGCGTGATCGCATCGACGAATCGCGTGAGCAGTTGGCGAAAGTTCTGCCCGAGACGGCGGTCGAATACAATATTGGGAGTGTCTACGAGCTTCGTGGGATGAAGCTTGAGGCCTCCGAGCGTTATCGCGCCGCCCTGGCGCTGGATCCGAACATGCGTGAGGCCGCCCAGCGACTTGCCCGGCTGCAGTGACGCGACCTGTCGGAGTTCGTCGATTTTCTGTTCGACCGCAGCCGTGCTGCGCGTAGAATCTCGCCCCATGTCATTTCAAGTCGTTTCTTTTGTCGATTCGGAACAGATCCGTTCACTTCGATCAAGTACCCGTTCCATTCTTCGGGCTGTTGCCGTCCCGTCGATGCTGCTTGTCGGTGCGTGCACGTCATCGTCGAATGATCGGCCTGCCGAGGCTGCGTCGGAGGCGTCATCGGCTGTGGCGGTTGTCGGGGTGCCGAGCGAAGGTGCGGCATCGAGTGGGGTGATCGTGAAGGCGCCGGGCGAATGGGGATCGACGCCTGAGGCATCGCTCGTAGATTTCATGCGTATGGATCCGGAGTCGTCGCTTTCGGAGATTGCCGCGCGTGTGGGTGAGGATGTGGTGTGGTTTGCCGACGATGCGCGGGACGGTCGGGGGGTCGGGACGCCCGGGCTGGCCGCCGCCGAGGAGCGTATGGCGGCCCGATTCGCGTCGCTGGGTCTCGTGCCAGTGCCGGGTCTTTCGGGCTATTTTCAGACTTTTGAGCTTCCGTTTGGTCGTGAAATCGGGCCTTCCACGCAGCTCACGGTTGCCGGGATCGAGCATGCTTCTGGGAAGCACTTTGTTCCGCTTTCGATCTCGGGCGAAGGAGCATTCGACGGGCCTGTCGCATTCGTCGGTTACGCAGTCCACGCCCCCGACGCCGGTTACGACGATTTTGCGGGGATCGATATCAAGGGCCATGTCGCGTTGGCGCTGCGATACGAGCCGCATGATGCCGAGGGCAAGAGCAGGCTCGGTGACGGCAGTCCCCATGCGTCGCTTGTGGCCAAGGCCGAAGCTGCGGCTAACGCTGGCGCGATCGCGTTGCTGATCGTCAATCCACCGGAGCATCACGAGGACGTCGATCCGCTGCAGCCATTCACCAGTTCGCGCGGTCCACGTGCGCGCATCCCCGTGCTCCACATCACGGCCGAGTTCGCGAATGAATTGCTGGAGGACGGGGGTTCTCCAGAATTGCTGGCGCTTCAGCGATCGATCGACACTGACAACATTCCCGCTTCTCGAATGCTGGAGGGCGTGAGCATGTCGGGCAATGTCGAGCTTCCGCGTCGCATCGTGACTGTGCGTAATGTGATGGCGATGCTTCCCGGCTCGGGAGATCTTGCGGGCGAGTATATTGTGGTGGGCGCGCATCACGATCACGTCGGCCGGGGCGAGGTTGGGAGCCGACCGCAGTTTGTGGGTCAGATTCACAACGGCGCAGACGACAATGCCAGCGGCACGAGCGCGATGCTAGCGGTAGCCGAGGCGTTGACCCGCAGCGCTGCCAGCACGGGCGGGCTCCCGCGGAGCATCATTTTTCAGGGTTACACCGCCGAGGAGTCGGGCTTGCTGGGTTCAAAGCATTTCGTTGAGAGCGGCCTGATTCCGACGGCGTCGATCCGCGCGATGTTGAACCTCGACATGGTCGGTCGAGTGACGAATCAGAAGCTGTACGTTGGTGGCTACGGGACGAGTCGTCGCCTCGAGCCGATCGTTCGTGCCGCAGACGCGCTCTCGCCGCTGGAGCTCACACCGATTGGTGCCGGCGGACGTGGGCCGAGCGATCACCAGTCGTTCAGTTCGGCGGGTATTCCGGTGCTTTTCTTTTTCACGGGTCTGCATCCGGATTACCACGCGCCAGGCGATGACGCCGAGAAGGTCAATACCGACGGGATTGCATCGGTGGTGAGTCTTGGATTCGATGTTGTTCGCGCGCTGGCGTATGAGACTGACTCGCTCGCTTATGTGGGTGATTTCGACGCGCGTGGAAACAATGTGAATGTCACGTCCGGCACTGAGCCTTCGAGCGTTCCGGTCGCGAGGCGTACTTCACGTCGTCCGCAGCTGGGGATCGAGCCGGAGTATCTGACCGACGACACGACGCCGGGCATTTTGCTGGCAGGCGTCATTCCGGGCACGAGCGCCGAAGCCGCTGGCCTGAAGAAGGGCGATCGCATCATCAAGCTCAACGACACCGAGACGCCCAACCTCGAAGCGATGATGCCCTGGCTGCAACAGGCCGCCGTCGGCTCGGAGATCACCATCACCTTCATCCGCGACGGCCAGACACAGACTGCCAAGACGACGCTGAAGCCTCGGGCCGAAGGACAATGAGACTGGTTGCTCGATCTGAGTCGAGTAGCTGGTTGTTAGGCGGGGCGTTTGATCACGGTATGTTCGATCGTTGGGGCGGCGAGTCTGAGGCGATGAGACGGTCGTGTCGGTTCACCATCCTGCGCGGAGTCGGGCGATTTCTGCGCATTGACGCAGGAGGCCTTCGACGCTGTCGAGCGACAGCACGGTAGCGGCGTCGCTTTTGGCTTTGGTGGGCTCGGGATGGCATTCGAGGAAGATGCCCCGGCAACCCGCCGCCATCGCGCAGCGGGCGAGCATCGGGCTATGCTCTGGCGATCCGCCGCTGGAAGATCCGAGGCCGGCCGGGGATTGTGTGCTGTGAGTGATGTCGAAGACGACGGGCGCTCCGGTTTGCGCCATGGTCGCCAGGCCGGTGAAATCGTTGACCAATCGGTGATATCCGAAGAAGGTCCCGCGTTCGGTGAGCAGGACTTTATCGTTGCCCGTCGCCCGCACCTTTTCGACGGCGGTCGTCATCTCGGCGGGGCTCATGAACTGGCCTTTCTTGATGTTGACGACGCGACCGGTCCGACCGGCGGCTTGCAGCAAGTCTGTCTGCCGCGCGAGAAACGCCGGCACCTGAATCACATCGACCACCTCACCGACCGGCCCGCATTGCGTCGGCTCGTGCACATCCGTGAGCACAGGCACACCGAGTTCTTCGCGGACGCGATGCAAGCTCGCCAGCCCGTCGGTGAGGCCCGGCCCGCGAAAGCTGGATCCGCTGGAGCGATTAGCCTTGTCAAAGCTCGCCTTAAACACATAAGCAAGCCCCAGCCTTGCACATGCCAGTTTCAGGTGGCGCGCGATGAGCAGGCACTGCTCGACCGACTCGATCACGCAAGGCCCCGCGATGACGAAGAAGCTCGCCGGGTCGGTGGAGAAGAGCGGTTTGACCATCGACAGATCGGCGGCGGTTCGAGCGGCGTTTGGCATACAGGGAAATCTAGCCGATTCCCGCGGCGGTTTCATCGATCGAGCCTTGGCCGAGGGCTGATGGTGTTGTTTGCGACATGCGTGCCATGGGCGTGATTCGGGTGATTCGGATCCGGCACTTGCCGGCAGGATCAATCATCCTCATCGGCGGGGAAGAGTTTGCCCATCAGGCCGATCATCACGCCGAGCAGGCCCATCACCACAAAGATTGCAACGATCGCGATGCCGCTGATCCGCAGCGCCTCCGAAAGCGCCTCCGATCCCGTAGGCGTCGACCCCGGCGGAGGCGCGGGCATTGTCGTCACTGCCACCATCACGTTCATCATCCATTCGACCATCGCACCCTCATTTCCTCGTTCAGGCACCAACTAAAGCACCAGCGCCAAAATCAATCCCCCCGCGATGACTGATCCGAGCTGTCCGCCGACGTTGCAACTGATCGCGTGCATCAGCAGATGGTTGTGCGGGTCTTCTTCGAGGCCCATTTTGTAGACGACTCTGCCGCTCATGGGGAAAGCGCTGATCCCGCACGCGCCGATCATCGGGTTGATTTTGTGTTTGAGGAAGAGGTTCAGGAACTTGGCGAACAACACCCCGCCGGCGGTGTCGAAGACGAATGCGATCACGCCCATGCCCAGGATGATCAGCGTCGTCGGCTGTAGGAATTGATCTGCAGTCATGACCGATCCGATGCAGATGCCCAGCAGCAGCGTGACGATGTTGGCCAGTTCGTTCTGTGCGCCTTTGGAGAGTCGATCGACGACGCGTGATTCGCGGAGCAGATTGCCGAACATCAGCATACCGATGAGTGCTGCTGCGCTCGGGACGATGATGCTGCTGACCACCGCGACCATGATGGGAAAGAGGATTCTGGTGCGTTGACTGACGGGTGCGAGTTGATGGTTGTCCATTCGGATGCGTCGTTCGCGTCGACTGGTGAGCAGGCGAATGACGGGCGGTTGGATGATGGGCACCAGCGACATGTACGAATACGCCGCCACGGTGATCGGTCCGAGCAGATGCGGTGCGAAGCGATTGGCGACGACGATGGATGTAGGACCGTCGGCGGCGCCGATGATGCCGATGGAAGCGGCTTCGCGCAGGTCGAAACCCACGACGGTGGCGAGGCACATCGTGAAGAAGATCCCGAATTGCGCGGCGGCTCCGAACAGAAGCAACTTCGGGCTTTGCAGCAGTGGTGTGAAATCGATCATGGCCCCGATGGCGACGAAGATCAGAAGGGGAAACAGATCGTTGCGGATGCCGTGATCGAATAGCGTCGTCAAGATTCCATGATCTGCCCCTTGTGCGATCGCACCGGAAAGCGGGATGTTCGCGAGTATCGCGCCGAACCCGATGGGCAGCAGAAGGGCGGGCTCATAGTTCTTCCGGATCGCGAGCCAGATGAGCGTTCCGCCGATGGCAAACATGACCAGATGCTGCCATGTGAGCCCGAGGATTCCGCTGAGAAGTGCTTCCATCGCCTCGTCCTTCCGAGCACCGATCGACAAGCCAGCACCGATCGAGGCGCCAGGCAAAGTAAATCGGACAACGTAATCCTTTGATGTTTCGAGTGCTTGTCAAGGCGTTTGCCCGGCCAATCTGTCGCACCTCGGCGGAAGCGACGAGCTACGAAGGGGTACGAAGGGGATAGGGGGTGTCGAGTCCCCAATCGTGATACCCTCATCGGGGATCAGGACAGGTCGTTTGGGAGTTTGGCGGGGTTATGGTTGTAGGTGGGGGTGTTGGAATGAAGAAAATGTTGGCGGCGCAGCGCGGGTGGGGACGCAGGCGCGCAGCGCGGGGGTAGATGTGAGGAGGTGATGTCGATGGGATGCTGGGTTCGCGGATGCGTGGGTGTGTCGAACATCGGGCGCCGGCCCGGTCCGTTCCAGCGGTGGGTTATCCAGCACGCCGCTACCGCCGTCGCTACAACAACGCCGTCGGGCGCTCTTCCACCGTAAGGCCGGAGAACTCCGCGACCCGCTCTGCGAACGCCAACGCATCCGACCGCGTCAGCCCGAGGCCGCACAAAACGTTCCGTGCTTGGTCCGGCGGCTCGGGTTGCAGTTGAATGCCCCAAGATACGTGGCGGCCGCCTGATCGGACAACGGCCACACGATCATAGTCTTCGAGGTTGTGTTCAGATGTTGGTCGCCACCAGAGGAACCGTTGCCAGTGAACAACCTTTCCCAGGCGGCGGTCGATGATCGTCTGTCCCGCGTAGAGCATGATCGTGAGGCCGACCAACGCGCACACAAGGCCACCGCCGAGCACAAATACGAGGCCCCAAACGCCCGGATCGTCGCCCGGCTTCGATTCCGCGTTGAGATAGATTGGCCAGAGGCCGACGCCCACCAGGATGACGACGAAGCCGATCATGCGCGAGGCGATGCTGTCATCGTCAATTCGCATCACATCGGGATCGTGAGTTGGAACGACACGCATCGGCAGGCTCGTGCTGGATAACGTAGAAACCGTTCAGTGGCCGGCCAACCCGACCGACCTTCGAGCGACAGTGTACACAACTGGCCGGTCCATTGCAGTGTTGGGTTAGTGGGCCGCCGATGGCCGCGTGGTCGCACGCTCCGCCAAATGATGACGAACCATCTCGTTCGGCTCTGCACCTTCCAACACAACGGAGAACTCGCCGCCTCCGATCGGCACCACGGGATTCCCCGCGGGATTCGCTGGATCAAACGTCCAATCAACCGCGACCTTCTCTCGCAGCGATCGCGCGTAAGACATGTCTCCGGCCGACGCTCCCCGAAGCGGAATCTTTCGACCATCATCCGAGTCGAGCACGGTAAGCAATTGATTCCATGACGACGGCCACTGATCGTCATGTTGCTTCATGTACTCGATGAGCAACGTGCCGGTATCCCAGGCAGCGTACGCCTCGGGAATACCGCGAAGTGTGCGTAGTAAACCGTACGCGATCCAGCCGACGACGCCGACGATCGCGATGGCGACAACAAGGACGATCTTGCGACCACGCGTCATAGTTCAGGGAGTCGGCCCACTAACGTAGAAACCGTTCAGTGGCCGGCCAACACGACCGACCTTCGAGCTACAGTGTACACAACTGGCCGGTCCACTGCCGCGGGGGGTTATCCAGCAGCCGCGAGGCCCTCGTATCTGGCCGCGCGATCATGCAACTCCATCTTTACTGACGCGTCCCGAAGCGCCAACCAAAAGTCGCGCGAGACCGGATGCTCTTCCGCATATGCCTCAAGCATGTCGCACGCGAGTTCCATTTCGTTGTGTTCGAGAAACTCCTGGTACTCCCGTACCGCATCGTCGGCATCGGCTTCAGGTGGCAGCGTGCCGCGCGCTCGACGGAGATCGGCGTCGATCTTCTTCCAAAGCTCGATGAGTTCGGGCGATGCCATCTGCTGGATAACCTTGTCATTAAACTGACCAGTCGCGCCGTATAGCGTTCCCGGTCTGCGTGCCCTAGTGATATCCGAACTTTTGCTCTGGTCCATATTTATCTCCCATCGGCAGCCTTGGGTGGTGGGATGTCCGACGGAGTGGGGGATGTTGGGATGAGAAAAAAAAGTTGGCGGCGCTGCGCGGGTGGGGACGCAGGCGCGCAGCGCGGGGGTAGATGTGAGGAGGTGATGTCGATGCGATGCTGGGTTCGAGGATGCGCGGGTGTGTCGAACATCGGGCGCGGGGCCGGGCGCTTTGTTCGAGCGAAGAATCGTAGTCGTTGGCGTGGCCGATGGTTATGGAGGGAAACGGGCGGATGCGTGAGGTCAAGACGGGTGTGCGCGAGCTGGCGGAAAGCGATCGCGAGTGTGCGAGACGTGAGCGCGAGTGTGCGGAAAGAGATTGTGAGTGTGCGAAAGGTGAGTGCGAGTGTGAGAAAAGGGGGAGTTGTGAGTGGTCAGTGGTCAGATGGGGAGTGGCGGCGTTGGGCGGTGATGGATGGCGTGTCGACGAGCGAATCGGTTGGGATTGGTCGGGGTTGGCGGGCGTGCGATGGAGTGGGGTTGCGTGTAAAATCCGGGCATGACCGATGGAACGACCCCGCCGCCGCAGCCCCCTAAGCAGCCCCCGATGAATCCGCCCGCAGATGCTGTAAGTCCCGCGTCCGGCGGGCCGGAACGGATTCGCGATCTGAACATCGAGCGTGAGCTTCAGGACAGCTATCTGACGTATGCGATGAGCACGATCATGGACCGTGCGTTGCCGGATGTTCGTGACGGCTTAAAGCCATCGCAGCGTCGCATTTTGTTTGCGATGTACAACCTGAACTTGACGCCCGGTCGCAAGCACATCAAGTGTGCGAAGATTTGTGGCGATACGTCTGGGGACTTTCACCCGCACGGTGAATCGGTGATTTATCCGACGCTGGTGCGTATGGGTCAGGACTGGAACATGCGGCACACGCTGGTGGATCCGCAGGGGAATTTCGGCTCGAACGACAACGATCCACCGGCGGCGATGAGGTATACCGAAGCGCGGATGACCGCGATCACGATGGAGCTGATGGCGGATCTGGATTTGGATACGGTCGATTTCGTACCGAACTATGACGAGCGTCCGGGCAAGGACGAGCCGACGGTGTTGCCGGCGAAGTTTCCGAATCTGCTGGTGAACGGATCGACGGGGATTGCGGTGGGGATGGCGTGTAATTTATTGCCGCACAATTTGGGGGAGATTTGTGACGCGATCGTTGCGACGATCAACAATCCCGACATCGGCACGGCCGAGTTGTTGCAGATCGTCCCCGGTCCTGATTTCCCGACCGGCGGAGTGATTCGCGGGCGTGACGGGATCATCGATGGGTATACGACAGGCCGCGGGCGCATGCAGTTGCAGGCGAAGGTCGACATTGAAGAGGAGAAGTCGCGCTCGAAGTTGATCGTATCTGAGATGCCGTACGGCGGGGTGCGCGAGAATTTGGTGAAGGAAATCGCACAGCAGGCGAAGGACGGGAACATGCCTGATGTGTCGGGTGTGAATGACGAATCGGGTCGCCTGCACAAATGCCGTATTGTGATTGATCTGAAGCGTGATGCCGATCCGGAGATCGTCAAGCGGCAGCTGTTTCAGTTCACCAGCGCGCAGGTCACGGTGTCGATGATCAACATCGCACTGGTCAACCGCCAGCCGCGCACGATGGGTCTGAAGGAGTTGATCGCGCACTTCATCACGCATCGTCAGGAAGTGATTGTTCGTCGCACGCGATACTTGCTGAAGAAGGCGCAGCAGCGAGCCCACATCCTTGAAGGCCAGATCATGGCCGTCTGTGATATTGATGAGGTGGTCAGGCTGATTCGTTCGAGTCGGACGCGTGAAGAGGCGATGGAAAAGCTGAAGCAGAAGGCGTTCAGAATCGCCGCCGACCATGCGCTTGTGCCGCAGATTCCGTCGCGTTTGTTGGAGAAGCCGGGGATTCGTGATCGTGGCGTGCATTTGTCGCAGGCCCAGGCGGAGGCGATCGCGGCTCTTCGACTGATTCAGCTTGTCGGGCTGGAGATCGAGAAGCTGGCCAGCGAGTATCGTTCGGTGGTGGAGGAGATCGAGGGCTACGAGCGGATTCTGGCGGATCCTGAGCTTGTGCTCGACATCATTCGTGAGGACACGCTGGAGTTGAAGGAGAAGTATGCGAATCCCCGTCGCACGCAGATTGAGGGCGAGGCGAGTGCGTACAACTACGAGTCGCTGATCACGCCTCACGATGTGGTGGTGACGCTGACGCACAAGGGTTACATCAAGCGACTGCCCGCCGACACGTACAAGGCGCAGGGTCGCGGTGGTCGTGGGATCAAGGGTTCGGAGACACGCGAAGAGGATTTCATCGATCATCTTTTCGTCGCCAACACGCACGATCATCTGCTTTTCTTTACCAATACGGGTCGCGTTTATTCGCGTCGGGTGTTTGATGTTCCGGAGCTGGCGCGCACGAGCCTCGGGCGCAGCGTGGCGAATCTGCTGGAGTTTCAGGAAGGTGAAAAGATCGCGCAGGTGTTGGCGATCAAGGATTTTTCCAAGGACGAGAGTTTCCTGGTCTTTGCAACGAGTCAGGGCACGATCAAGAAGACGGCGCTGAGCGCTTACGCGAATATCAATCGCAAGGGCATCATCGCGATCGGTTTGGAGGAGGGCGACACGCTGATCGAGGTGGCGATGTCGAGCGGCGCGGATCACATCATGCTCGCGACCCGGAGCGGATTGGCGATCCGATTCGAGGAAGAGAACGTGCGTGCGATGGGTCGCCAGGCGGGCGGAGTAACCGGGGCGAAGTTCAAGCGCGAAGGTGACGCGGTCGTGTCGATGATCGTGATCCCCAGGGGCGAGAACGTTGGGCATTTGTTGACCGCGTGCGTGAACGGCTACGGCAAGCGCACGCCGCTGGAGGATTATCCGGTGAAGGGCCGAGCGACGCGTGGCGTGATCAACATTGATGCCACCGAGCGAAACGGCGAGGTGGTCGGCATCAAGCGTGTCGGTCCGAATGATGAGTTGATGATGATCACCGAGAAGGGCATTTTGATCCGCACGCGTGTTTCGGAGATTCGCGAGACGGGCAGATCGGCAGCGGGCGTAAGGCTGCTGAGCCTGGACTCGCGCGACAAGCTCGTCGCGATGGCGCGCGTCGAAAACGACGAAGCTGACCCCGGCGAAGCCAAGGCAGAGCCCGGCGAAGCCAAGGGAGAGCCTGGCGAAGCCAAGCCGGAATCCGGCGAAGCCAAGGGTGATGCGGGGCCGGCGGCTTGAGGACGGATGTGGAAATCGAATCGATGATCGATGACTGATGAGCGATGGTCGCGGATTCAAGGGGCTCACGCACGCATCGCTCATCGTTCATGGCACATGTTCATCATTTCGCCTGCTTGCCGATGTCGATTGCATCGGACAGTTTCACTCGGCCGTCGTGCAGGCTTCGTCCCAGGATGACGCCCCAGATATCTCGACCGGCGAGTGCGCGGATGTGATCGATGGTTCCGATGCCGCCGGATGCGATCACGGGCACATCGGTCGCTCGCGCGAGTGTCTCTGTCATCTCCACATTCACCCCGCCGAGCATGCCGTCGCGTGCGACATCGGTGTAGAGCAGCGCAGCGAGCCGTGACCCTTTCACGCGTCGGGCCACATCGATCGCCGTCAGCGTACTTGTCTGCGTCCAGCCGTGGGTAGCGATCACGCCGTCCTTAGCGTCGATCGCGAGCACCAATCGCTCCGCGCCGATTTCTGAATCGCGGATCAGGGATTCAAACCATGTCCAGTCTGCGATCGCTCTGGTGCCGACGACCACGCGGTGCACGCCCGCGTGCAGCAGGTTCGCGGCATCCTCGCGTCCGCGCACGCCTCCGCCTGCCTGCACGACGATCCCGGCCTCGCGGGCGATTTGCCCGATCAGTTCTGCTTGTAGAACGCGACCTTCTTTCGCGCCGTCCAGATCGACGATGTGCATGATCGTCGCACCGTCGCGTGCGAACGATCGGGCCACGCTGACGGGATCGATGTCGTAATCAATCTGCCGGGAAAAATCACCTTGCTGCAGCCGTACCACGCGTCCGCTGCGTAAATCGATGCTCGGAACAATCGTCAATGCCATAGCCGCTCGATTATGGCAAAGATTCGTCGCCTTGCCGAGAGCGGGAGCTGACGTGCTAACATGGGGGCGAATGTCTGTTCGAATCGAGAATCTTCTGGCTCGTGCCCGCGAGTTGCCCAAGACGCCGGGCGTGTACCTGATGAAGGACCAGCGAGGCCGGGTGATCTACATCGGAAAGTCGGCGAGTCTGCGTGATCGTGTCAGCAGTTATTTTCTTCCGTCGACCAAGCTCGAATTCAAAAAGCAGGGTCTGCTCGACGAGGTGGTCGAGTTCGACATTCTTCATGCCGATTCTGAGGTCGAGGCACTGCTGATCGAGAATAGACTCATCAAGGATGTGCAGCCGAAGTTCAACGCGCGTCTGCTCGATGACAAGACTTTTCCCTATCTGATGGTGACGATGGGGGATGATTATCCCGGCGTCTTTGTGACCCGGGTTCCTCACGACAAGAACGCGAAACTGTTCGGTCCGTTCACCAGTGTCGCACAGCTGCGCGAGGCGGTCACGCTGATGCAGCGTGCGTTCAAGTATCGCACGTGTCATCTTGAGATTTTGGAATCGGATGAGAAGAAGAAGTTCTTTCGACCATGCTTGTTGCATGCGATCAACCAGTGCACTGCGCCGTGTGCCGACAAGATCTCCCGGGAGGCGTATCGTGCTGACATCAATCGATTTCTTCGCTTCGTGGATGGAGATCAGAAGCAGATTCTCCGCGAGATGCAGCGTGACATGAGCGCTGCTGCCGAGCGATTGGACTTTGAGACGGCGGCGCGATTGCGAGATGAGATCAAGGCGTTGCAGTCGCTGGGCAAGCGTGCCGAGAAGGGCGATGAGCATTACTGGCAGCCCGAGGCTTTCGTGGCCGATCCGCAGGAGGGCGTTGAAGCGCTTCAAAAGGCGCTCGGACTGGAAGCACCGCCTCGCGTGGTCGAAGGATTTGATATCGCTCATTTGCAGGGCAGCGAGATGGTGGGAAGTCTTGTCTGTTTTATCGACGGGGTTCCGTTTAAGAATGGTTACAAGCGCTTCAAGATTCGACACGGGCAGGGCAACAATGATTACCTCAGCCTGCAGGAGGTTGTGACGCGGCGGTATCGTGAAGCCAGCACGGGTGGCGAGTTGTTCCCCGAGCTGATCCTCATCGACGGCGGGCTCGGGCAGCTCAATGCCGCATTGGATGCGTTTAAGCTGATGGAGGTACGTCCACCGATGGTGGTGAGTCTTGCCAAGCAGGAGGAGTTGATTTTTGTTCAGGGTCGCGGCGAGCCGTTGAAACTGCCGAGGAACAACACGGGATTGAAGTTGCTTCAGTATGTGCGCGATGAGGCGCATCGCTTCGCGCAGCACTATCACCACATTCTTCGCCGCAAGCAGCAACTCGCCGAGGACATCGCCGCCGGTCGACGTGCGCCGAGGCGGAGGCTCAAGCAGGTGCGGCCATCCGATCCGAAGCCGGAACCTCCGCCGGAATCCAACTGAATCAAGCCCTGAGACTCGACGTGATCGCGTCTGCGGATAACCTATTCGGTATGGATTCCACACGCACGGATCGCGTTGATAGCTTCCCCGCCCGCCGGTCGAAAGGCGCTTCGGCGCGCGGGTTGATGTTCGACCGGCTTGAGTCACGTCGACTGTTGACCTTTACGGGCCTGCTCCCCGCGACGCTGACCGGTGTCGGTTACGAATCGGTGGATGAGATCGTCGCGCGGCCGGACGGTTCTTTCATCGCCGGAGGGCTTTTCTTTGACACGATCATCAACAGCAATCTGATCGAACCGATCATTGGCGGTCCCCGGCGGTTTGTCGCGCGTGGCGATAGTGATATCTGGCTCGGCGGCTTTGATCGCGACGGGGTTGTCGACTGGTTGATCACTTTCGGAGGCGATGCCGACGAAATCAAAGGCGGTCGATCGCGTGCCGACTTTGCAACGCGTCCGCTTCGTGCTTCGGAGCCTTTTATCTTCGGCGTGAGCGCGCGGAATTACGGCATGGGTGAATCCATCACCGATATCGAATTCGCACCCGACGGCACCATTTATATCGCAGGCATTTTCAAGGGCAGTTTCCGATTCAATCAAGGCGACGTCGATCAGACGTTTCGAGCTCAAGGGACGGGCGAGTTTTATGACAGCTTCATTTTGAAACTCAGCCCCGACGGCGGGCCGATCGATGCATTTACGATCGGCGGGCCTTTTAACGACATCATCTACGACATCGAGATCGACGCCGCCGGCGATTTGTACACGGCGGGCTACTTTTCGCGTCAGGCGGACCTTCAGCCCGGTCGTGCGCGGCAGGTCTTTAATCCGCTGGGTCGTGCTGATGCGTTTGTCGCGCGGTACTCGACGAACGACAAGCTCGTGTGGCTCGCGCCGTTCGGGTCGGATGTCGCGCGGGGTGAGTTGCTCGAAGCCGCGTATGCGATCGACATCGCGGCGAATGGTGACATCGCAGTCGGCGGAGCCTTTGCGGGAGTTGCCGATCTCGATCCCGGTCGATTCGTCAGAACTTTCGACGCCGGCGGCGAGGGCACCGACGCGTTCACCGCCGTCCTCAGCCCACGCGGCAAAATCGTCAACCTCCTCGCTCAGGGCAGCATCGATCGATTCGAGGGGATTCGCGATGTCGCTTGGAACGCAAGCGGCACAAGGCTCTACACTGTCGGATACTTCCAGCGTGATGCCGATCTCGGCGTGCGCACCGGGCCGGGCGTCTCTTCATCGCCGGTTGAACTTGAAGAGGCCGGTGACGAGCCGGGCGATCGCGGGAACAAGACCGATCTCTTCCTGACGGATTTCGGCCCGAACGGAGCACGCGTCCAGCAACTCCCCGGCAGCGGTTACGAGGCCGTCACTTCGCTCGATGTCGATCCCACCTCGGGAGATGTTGTGCTCACGGGCAGCTTCTATGGCAATCTTGATCTGACGCTGCAGCGCGGTGGGATCAGTCGATTCCTGAGCAGTCCCGAGAGCGGATTGAATGACCGCAACCAGCGCGATCGCGGATTCGCCTACAGCAGTTTCGTTGCACGATATTCGGCGAATCTTCGACTTAAGTCGGACGAACAGATCGACGGTCGATTCGAGTACGACGTCTTCACCCACGCCGCTGCGCTGCGGGCGGACGGGAGCATCCTGCTCGGTGGTCGCTTCCTCGCGGGCTTCACCGTCGGATCGACGACCGTGGACATCACCAATCGCCCCGATGGCGGGGAAGATGCCTGGCTGCTCGTGGTCTGAGCAGTCCAGGAACGTAGGTAATTTCTGAATCGTTCACATGCATCGTTTGAGCACAACAGGATGGGAGCAAAGGGATGACTGACGGTCGATTCATCGTCTTTGATGGCGGGGAAGGGTGCGGGAAGTCGACGCAGATTTCGCTTTTGCGTGAGCGGCTTGAGGCCTCGGGTCGTGATGTGCTATTGGTGCGTGATCCTGGCACGACGCGTGTTGGCGAGTTGATTCGGGACATTCTGCTGAATCCAGATCACACCGAGATGGGATTTCGATGTGAGATGCTGCTGTACATGAGTGCACGGGCGCAGATGTGGCACGAGGTGATCGGGCCGGCGCTCTCGCGTGGGGCGATCGTTCTGTCGGATCGATTTGTCAGCAGCACGCTGAGTTATCAACTGGGTGGCGACGGCCTGACCGAGGCGGAGATTCGCACGGCCGCCCGGATCGCACTTGGCGGTGGTTGGCCGGACCTGACGTTGATTCTCGACATGCCGGTTGAGCGATCGATCGCGCGTGTGAAGCGGGCCAAAGACCGCATTGAGCAGCGCTCAAGCGAGTATCACCAGCGTGTCAGGCAGAACTTTCTTAATCAGGCTAGAACCACGCCCGACGCCTATCGCGTCATCGACGCGGATCGGACGATCGAGCAGGTGCATCAAGACATCTGGCGGCACGTCGAGCCATTGCTGGAGATGTCGGAGGCGAAGGCGTGAAGTCGGCGGTCATTCATCCCGGATTCGCAGCGGTACTGGGTCAGCATGACGCCGTTGGGTATCTCTCGGCCGCGCTGGCGGAGGATCGTTTGCCGCACGGCTTTATCTTTGCGGGTCCGGCGGGCGTGGGTCGATATCTGACAGCCACGCGATTGGCTTCGATTTTTCTCGCCGATCGTCCGGGTGATCCAGAGCGTGTGGATCAATCGCTGGGTCATATCTTGGCCGAGACGCATCCGGATTTTCATCGTGTGCATCGATCGCTGGTGCGTGATTTGGAGGGCAAGGGTGCGAACAAGGCGACGCAGCTTTCGATTGATGTGATTCGTGAATTCGTCGTCGCGCCGGCGAGTCGCAAGAGTGTGACAGGCCGGGGAAAGGTCTTTGTGCTCGAGGAGGCCGAGCGCATGAATCCGGCGGCGCAGAACGCGCTGCTCAAGACGCTGGAAGAGCCTGCGGGTCGGTCGCTGATCATTTTGCTTTCAGAGTCGGCGGGCATTTTGTTGCCGACGATTCGCAGTCGCACGCAGACGGTTCGCTTCCGGCATCTTTCGATCCAGGACGCCGAGCGGATCGTCGCTCGGGCGGGCGTGGAGTCGATGCTCGCGAGGCTCAGCGTGCAAGTCGCAGGCGGATCGCCCGGCCGCGCGATTTCGTTTGCCCGCGACGGCGTGGCCATGACATTCAGCAACATCGCCAAGCTCATGGATGATCCGCGTGCGACGCAGGCCGATGCGCTGCTCGAGCTTTTGAAGGCAGGCTCAGAGACGTATTCCAAGAAGCAGCTCGAACTCGACGCGCAGGCCAGCACGGACAATCTGCAGCGGACCGGCGCGACGATTTATCTCACGCTGATCGCCGATCATTTGCGAAAGATGCTCGTGCGTGTGGAGGATGATCGGCTGCGTGAGTCGATCTGCCAGAAGATCGATGCGATTCGGCAGGCGGAGGCGGATTTGCTGGGCAACGTTCAATTTGCGCTAGTCTTGCGTCAGATCGCCGTCGCGCTGGTGCGGTGAATGTTGTCAGGTTCGGGGACATCGTCATCGAGTTCGTCGTAGCGATCGATCGGGATCGTTCGCTTCAGATTCGAAGTCGGGCCGATCAGGGGTGCGATGAGCAGCAGGCCAGCGACGAGCAAGTAGTAGTTTCCGAACGCCTGTCGATTGACTGAAAAGAACGCGAGCAATCCAACACCCACACAGGCGGCCAGGAGCGACGGTCCGCGCAGTCGCCGCATCGCAGCGAAGCCGACGACGAGACCGAAGCAGATCAAGCCGACGACGCCAGGCAATTCGGGCCCTCCCATGCGCACGATGGCGGCGGACAGTGTCAGTGCGTCGTCGCGGAAGCTTTGCATGAAGTGGAACTCGACGACCGATCGCCAGAATGCATCGAAGTTCCAGAGGACAAACGGCATAGCGATGAGCATCGATGCGCCGATCGCGCGAACGACATCCCGCCATGACATCACCAGAAGCGCCGCCGGTATGGCTAGCACCATGTACTGCTTCATCGAAATCGCGATCGCGAGCCACATCCATGCGAGCTTGCTTCGGCGTGACAGCGCGATCAGCCACATGAGGGCAGGCAGGAGCGCGATCGATTCGTTCCATCCTGTGAGGACGGTCATGAGCGATTGCGGTGCGACAAGCAGCGCGACGGCAGCGAGTGCGCCGAGGCGGTCGGGTCTTGCTTGAACCATGCGCCAAGCCGTCCAGAGCAGCGCGATGACCAGCACCCATCGCACGTCGCCGATCCATCGACCGGGCGTGACGGCCAGCACGCTCATGGGCGGATAGGGATAGCTGACCGAGAGTGTTTGGTCGTCGTTGACGACGCCGGGTCCGTAGAAGGGCGTGTTGGGTCCATAAGGATTGACATAGAGTGTTTCGTAGGGGTTGTCGCGTGCGAGAAGTGATGCGGCGGCGTCTTGTTGGAACATCCAGACGTCGCATCTGGGCAGATCGCGCATGAAGATGGCATGTGCGCTGGTGAGCAGAAAGCAGATCGAAACGAGCACGACAGAGAGGATCGGTCGCGCGCGGCTCAGGGGTATCGCGACGGCCGCCTGCGCGAGCATTGCAAGGCGGAGGAAGTTCGACGGATCTCGTTCGGGTGCAAGTCCGCTGCCGAGCAGGAGTCCGAGTGTGATCAGAAGTCCGATGCCCAGAACGAGCACGCGCGAGGACGTTTCTGTGTTGAAGGCTTTGCGTCGCCCGAATAGTGATCGAATGCCGAGGAGCAGACTGATGAAGAGGAGCGGGATCGCGAGCGGGTCAAAGCTTCCGCGGCAGATCGCACAGGCGGCGAGAAGGAGCAGGCCCGACCCGAGGGCCGCCGGCTCGTGGATGCTGACGCGCATCGCCGTGCTGTTGAAGTTGCGTGGGTCGCGTGCATCGGAGGCGTCGGTGAGATGGGAGGACATTGATCCGGTGCGCGTCGGCGAGGGTTCTGATGATGACAGTAATCCGGTCATTAGCGGTTGTATCGACCATTCCGGGGTGCGACTGCGGTCGAAGGATCGTCAGAAGCGGGAGAAACTGGATACAATTGGCGGAATGGAGATAGCAGACGCGAAGCATCTGGAGGTCGATCGGGCGTTTTTGTTGCGTGCGATTGAGTTGAGTCGACTCGGGATGGAGTCGGGCGAGGGTGGGCCTTTTGGGGCGGTGGTGGTGCGCGACGGTGTTGTGGTGGGTGAGGGGAACAATCGCGTGTTGTGTCGATGTGATCCGACGGCCCATGCTGAGGTGGAGGCGATTCGCGATGCGGGGCGTCGGTTGGCGGATTTTGATTTAAGCGGCTGCGTGATTTACGCCAGCAGCGAGCCGTGTCCGATGTGTTTGGCTGCGATTTACTGGGCACGGATCGATCGGATTGTGTACGCCAACAGCATTGCCGATGCTGCGGAGATCGGATTCGATGATGCTGAATTCTATCAGCAGTTAGGTAAGCCGATGTCGGCGCGTCGCGTGAAGCAGGAGCGTATCGCGCTGCCCGAAGCGCGGGCGGTGTTTGACGCGTGGGCGAAGAAGGTTGATCGCGTGGATTACTGACTTGATGTGATTGCAGGGCGATCGTTTTGGGATTCTGAAAAGAATCCAAGTCTTGATAACTCGACGCTGATGATGTGATCGGTCTGGATCGCGAAGGTTGTCTGTGCGCTCGTGTAGCGCGTGTGCTGCCGATAACGATCTTGAATCTGTGCTGGAAACGCGAATTCGATTTGCCGGGCGAGGGGAGCGAATTGTACCTCATCGTGTCCGCGTGATTGGTTTGCCCTCGTGAGGGTGACGTGTCAGGCGGGCGATTCAAAGAGGTTTGGGCCAAAGCGGGTCGTCAGATTCGCCGATGCCATTCACGGGCTTGGTCTTTGGACCTGCCCGATACGCATGCCAACGTCCGGCCGAAGCCGGAACGATAAAAGTCGGCAGAAGAGTTCATTGCCCGGAGGCAACCATGTCCGCAGTTCGTCGCTCGTCCAAGCGTGGTTTCACGCTCGTCGAAATTCTGATCGTCGTGATCATCCTTGGCATTCTGGCCGCCATCGTGATCCCGCAATTTACCTCGGCCAGCACCGATGCGCGTAACAACTCGCTGAAGAGTTTGCTCCAGACCATGCGCAGCCAGGTTGAGCTGTACAAGCTGCAGCACAACGATGAGCTGCCCGGCGTGGATGACGACGGCGACATCGATGTGGCTGATTTCTGGACCGACCTGACGGGTCGGACGAATCCGGACGGAACGACCGGTGGCAACCTCGGACCGTACCTGCAGAGCACGCCTGTGAACCCGTTGACCCAGCGATCGGGCCTGTTCGTTGCTGCGACAGAGCTCGAGCCTGGTGACGCCTCGGGCGCCGCAGATACTGACGGCTTCGTGATCACGCCGCTCGGCAAGATCTTTGGTATCGCCGCCGACGGAACGGTTTTCACTGAGTGATGTCGATTCGATCGTGGCGTGATCGAAAGATTCGCCCGGATCAGGAAATGAATGACGTCTCATGCACCCACCGCGCGCGGTCGATGAATAGTCGACCGCGCGTTTTCCATTCCCGACCCAGGAGTCTTCCATGCACCGAATTCAGACCCTTCGTCCCGCCTTTACGCTTGTCGAACTTCTGATCGTCATCACGATCCTTGGCATTCTGGCTGCGATCGTGGTGCCGCGTTTCACCAGTGCAAGCGTGCAGACGAAGGAGAACGCGATGAAGGAGGATCTGCGTCGCGTGCGTACGCAGATCGAGCTCTTCAAGGCGCAGCATAACGGACTCAACCCGGGTGAATTCTATCCGTCCGCTCCGGCACCAAGTGGCGGGGAGTTTGTGATGATCTTCACGCGATTTACGGACGTGAACGGCATCCCGAGCATGGTGAAAACAGAAGATTATCGCTTCGGGCCTTATTTGCCTTCTTTCCCAACGAATCCGATGAATGGGTTGAGCGATGTTCGTGTCGGTGCATTCGACGGCGAATCGTTCGACGGTCTGACGGGTTGGCTTTACGACCCGGCGACTGGTCGTTTTGCGCCCAACCTTGTCGGAGAAGATTCAAGTGGAAAACGCTTCCGCGACTACTAAGACTCGAAAGACATGGAGTGCCCGTCGCCCCGTCTCGACGCGTGGGCTGGGATTGGCCGAGTGCATGATCGCGTCGGTGGTGCTTGCCGTCAGCACGAGCGCGATTGCGGGGGCGTTGGCTGCCAGCTATCAACACCAGCGCGCCGCGCAGAACGCCAGCACCGCCGCCGTCGCTTCTGAGCGATTGCTGGAAGAACTTCTGGCGCTGCCCAGTGAAGGCGCGCAAACGCTCGATGATCGCCACGACTACGCCGATACGTTGGACACGCGGACGCTTACGCGCACGCTCACGGGTGATTCCGCTGCGCTGAACCTGACCGAAGCTCAGAGCGCACTGAATGTCAACGCCCCCACCGCGGAGAGCGACGATGAAGACGATGACAGTGAACGCAGCGGCTCCGCGACGACGCGAGGACCGACTGGCCCCGCCTCGATCGATCGAGCAAGCGACACCGACAAAGTCAGTCGGCGTGTTCGTGTAGTTCGCAAGAATGCGCCTGGGGGTTCAAGCGTCGTCGACGGGAGTTTGGTCCTTGTCGAAGTCGAGACCACCGATGTCGACGGGGGCGTCGTTCGAGTCAAACGGCTGATCAGCGAAACGGAGTCTACTTTCCGATAGTGCGGGCTTCTTGCGTCCTTCGGCGTGAGTTTGTCTGGTCAGAATTCAGTTACCCGAGCAATATGGGTCGATCGTTTCCAACTTCAGGCAGGACGGGTGCGTCGACGCGGGGTTTAACCGTTGTCGAGTTGCTGCTGGCGCTCGGGATTTGCGGCATCATCATGATGGGGCTGGCGTCGTTGATGACCACAGTTGCAGCGGGCTGGCATGCGACAGACGTCAGCGCGTCGGTGGCGGTTACGACGAATCGAGTGGGTGCGGTGGTGGACTCGGTTCTGCGAGATGCGCGTTATGTGACGGCGATCGATCAGGACGCAAGCGGCAGCCGTGTGTTGATGTGGAGCTACGACGGTGTGACTGGTTCACCTGATGGGATCGTGCAGCTTGGAGAGTTGGCGGTGCTGGAGTTTGTTGGCGTTGAAAGGACGATTCGACTGATTCGACCGAAGTCGGGCCTGGTGGGATCGGATCTTGCGACCGCGATCCGGTCGGATTTTGATCCGACGGACCCGGCGATCATCGATACGTTTAAGTTGCTGCCGTTCATCGACTCGCCGATGACTGTGGCGGGGTCAACGGACGAAGATCGCATCGGTGTGACTGCGGCTTCGTTCGAGTTTGTCGATTCGGCAAGCATGCGTCCGTCTGTTTTGTACACGCTGCAACTGACGCAGAACGAATCATCGCGTTTGATTGGTGGTCGGGCGGTATTGCGTGCGCCACTTCGTCCGAGATCTCCTTCGTAGTTCGTTCAACATGGAAACCGTCATGGCAAGAGCAACAGTCCATCATTCGACCGCCCGCGGATTTGCGCTGGTGATGGTGCTGATCGTGGTGGCGACGGCATCGTTGCTCGCGTGGGCGATCTTGTCGAGCACTCAGCTTCACTCGCAGGTCAACAGCAATACGGTTTCAGCGGTGCAGTCTCGATATGCAGCCGAGAGTGGTGCGAGCCTTGCGTTGCATTATCTCATGAATCCAGACGAGATGCCCGCTGGTTCTGCGACCATCACCGAGGGCGGGCGAACATATTTTGGTGGACACAGCGATCTTGATCCGTTCGGTGATGGATCGAGCGTTCGGATTGCGGTTGCATCGATGGGCCAGGGCATTTTTCGCATACGCAGCAACACGCGAGCGATCGAGGGGTCTGAGGTGCTCGGCGCAACGACCGAAGCCAGGGTGCGGCTGTCGTCGGAGGCTCAACGTGTGAAGCACGCCGTGGGAACGTTCGCCAACATGACCATTCCCGCGAACATGACCGTCTCGGGTCCGCTTGCCAGCATGGGCCAAATCACAGCGCCACACCTTCCCGCCGGCAAGATTCTTTCCAGAATCACCCATGCGGATTTTCTACGTGACGGGGCTGCCGAGCCTCTGACGGCGAGTGTTCCGCTCATCGCCTCGGTTGCTCTGAGTGTCAGCCCCACGACTCGACCGTACAGGTTCAATGGCACCAACGTCTCGGCAACGGTGGTCCCGTCGAACACCACGATCACAGCAGCCAATGCCACGTCTCTCTTTGGCAGCAACAATCCAGGTAAGGTTTTGGTCACTTCTGGTCCGATCACGCTCACGGATGTCAATTTCAACGGGACGATCGTCCATCTTGGACTGACATCTTCGATTCGCATGATCGGCAACGTGAACATCAATCCCGAACCTGGAATGCCTGCGATCATCACGCTTGGGGATTTGGACCTTCGCGGCACGACCAGCAGGCCGCCGCGCGTGAACATCAACGGTCTGACGCTCGTCAGTGACGACATTCTTGGTGACGGTCGTACGACTCCGCAACTGACGATCAATGGAGCACTCATGATGACGGGTCTTTCGCCTGCCATCGATAACTTCCGAGGTCCGATCGCGGTCAACCTTCCTTCGGGCGGACTTGCTGCCGATCCGACGAGCACTTCGGCTTCGACTGCCCCGACAAAAATCGAGATTCTTGGCTGGCGTGTCGTGGAATAACGAGGTTTCCACAACCAAGCTCTCGCGATTTCTCGGACGCACAGACAACACACTTCTCACCATTCAGCCGCACCGTTTTAGCGCCGATCACTTTCCACAGGCATAGTCCCTGTCGAAAGAATCTTTGTGCTGAAACGACATGCATTCACACTCATCGAACTCCTGATCGTGCTGACGATCGTGGGGATTGCTGCGCTGGTCGTGGTGCCGATGGTGAGCAGTCACGGCGAGATGCGACTGAGCGCGGCGGCGAGGAAGGTTGTCGCCGATCTGCAGTATGCACAGAACATGGCGGTTGCGTCGCAGCGAACCTACTACATTCGTTTCGATGACGTCGGCTATGACCTTGCCCGCAGCACCGGGGCGTCGACGGAGCCGGAGCAGGTTGTGCATCCTGTGGAGAAGACGCCCTTCGTGGTGGGATTCGCAGCGCAGGCCAAGTCTGATGCACTTGCGGCGGTCGCTGTTGATTCGGTTGATTTCGCCGGACGCAGCGTGCTGCGTTTTGATGCGACCGGTAGCCCCGGAACAAGCGACCCGGACGGCGATGACCCCGCAACGCTCGGCGTAGCCGGCGTCATCGTGCTGAGGAGCGGCGATCGCACGATCAACATTCGAGTCGAACCCTTCACCGGAGAAATCAGCGTCGAGTAACTCAGTTGCGTCAAACGCCCACTCGAACGTGATCCCAAGGATCCATCATGAAGCGCTCCGGCCAACCACTTCCCATCGGCATTGACATCGGCGCGTCCGGCGTTCGGATGATCCAACTCTCCGTCGGAGAGCACGGTCCGGTCGTCATGGCTGCAGCTCGTGCACGATGGTCGGATGAGGTTCGCGAGAAGACGCCCGCCGGTCGCACGCCCGAGCTTCCGATCGTGAAGGATCAATTGATTCGACTGCTCAGGCAAGGTGGATTCGTCGGACGGCAATGCACGCTTTCGTTGCCTCGAGAGTTTGTAACGGTCAAGAGTCTGCGGCTTCCTCCGATGCCCGAGCAGGATCTTCTGGTCGCCGCCGAGTTTGAATTGAGACAGACGATCGCCCCCGGTCCGGACGAGCCGCGTATCGGCCTTATACCGTGCGGCGAAGTGCGCAGCGGCACTGGCATGCAGCATGAGGTGCTCGGCATCCTTGCCGACAGCAGCAGGATCGATTCGCTCATCGAGTCATGGCACGCGCTGGGATTTGTTCCAGTGGGTCTCGACTTCGAACCACTTGCCCTCTATCGCACCGTCGGTCGCTTTGCTCGACGCCGCGATGATGCTCAGGAAGTCAACGTGATTCTCGACTTTGGACTTCGCAGGACGCATATGCTGATCGGGCGCGGGAATGGGCTCTCGTTTTTTAAGTCCATTGAAGTGGGGGGTTGGCAACTCACGCACGCGGTATCGCGGAAGCTTGGGATAACGACCGAAGAAGCGTGGACGCTCCGGAATCGTCTCATCGAGACTGCATCGAGCGTGGATGTCATGGGGAGCGATCCTGTTCGGCAGGCGGTCTTCGATGCCACACGTCCGCTGGTGGATCATTTGGCGCGCGAAGTCGTAAGCTGTCTTCGGTATTTTTCCGTCAACTTCCGCGGTTCGCGTCCGACGCGTCTGCGTGTGGCCGGGAATGAGGCAGGCGATCCGTCGGTGTTGCGTGTGCTTGCCGATGTTCTTCCACTGACGGTCGAGCCGAGTCGTGCGTTACTCAATGCAGATCTCAGTCGGATGAAGCCGCACGATCGCTCGGGGGTTCTTGCGACATGGTCGCTCGCCTTCGGGCTTTCGCTTCGCGACGCCGAGGGGCCGTTCCCCGATCGAACCGGTGCATCGCGAGAATCTCAGGTGGCCAGCGGTTCTGCGACGAGTCCGGCACCGGTAGTTGATCATCTTCAGACTGCAGATCGAGCCACGAATGCGGCGGTATTGCCTGGCAGCAGCTTGCAGCCCGAATCCGTTCACGTTGGCAATTCCCGTCTCGTCGCGGCTGCAGCGCCAGCAGGGATCGGCGCGATTGCAAGTGAAGCCGACGCCGTTGCCCACGAGGTGAAACACCATGGCTGAGCCCAACTTCATTCCGGAATGGTATCCCATCGCCCGCCGGCAGCAGCGACTGCTCAACCTCCAATGGTCCACCGCTCTGGCGTTGGCGGGGCTGCTGACCGCGTGGTCGTTCATCGGGCATCGATCAGCAGCGCTCGCATCGAGTGAGTTGGACGAAACGCGCACGCAGCTCGATGAGCGTTATCGCGAGGTTCGACAGCTCGAGGAACTTCAGCGTTTTCAAACCGAACTTCTGAGTAAGCAGCATCTGGTCGGTCAACTCGGATTGCCCATCGAAGTCGGTCGAATCCTGCAGGAAGTAGGCAACTGCCAGCCCGACGCGGTGAGCCTGTCGGAGTACGCTCAGGAACAGGTCGAACATGCGATCCCGCTCACGGATCTGACCCGTTCATCCAGCCGATCCAAGATTAAGCCGCAGGTGGAGCGATTCCTCGAGGTCACGCTCCGCGGGATCGCTCCGGACGATTCCGCCATCGCCGAGTTCAATGCCCGTCTCTCCGACCAGCGATTCTTCGATTCTGTTCAACTTGTGAGTTCAGTTGAACAACAGCGCGATCGGCGCGTAGTGCGATCCTTTGCCATCAATTTTCGAATTCCTCTGGACATGACAATTGATGATTAACGCGGAAGTGAATCGATTCCGCATCGACTTCCATTGAACCGCAAGCGAGAGTTTCCCATGACGCTCCGAGAGAAAGCCCGAACGATCAATCGACGCAGAAAGCGAATGGCCATTGTGGCCACGGTCGCGATCATTGCTGCGTGGGCCGCCTTGGTCAGGCCAGCCGAGTCGAGTTCGGCGGCCGCGCGATCGACGAACGCGGTCTTGCACGAAGAATTAATCGCTGCCAATCAGCAGGCATCGCGTCTACCTGAACTGAACGCGCGAGTGGAGCAGCTTCGCCAGCAGGTAGGTCGATTCAAGCCTCTGCGACCTCGCGCGGATCTACCGGCACTCCAATCTCAGATCGCCCAGCTGAAGGACCAGTACGCCCTTAGAAAATTCGAGATTCGGCAGAACTCAGACAAGCGTCTCATTGACTGCGTTGAGCAACCGTTCACGATCAAGTTTGAAGCGGCGTTTGATCAGACTGCGGGCTTTCTGGCTGCGATTGACTCGCTGGAGGTGCTGAGTCGCACGCGATCGCTCTCAATCAAGCAGGCCGACGCCCGTTCGCAGGGCGCCGTTCGCGTCGAATTGACCCTTTGCCTTTACTTCAGCGAATGAGCGGAATTCCAGCCATTGAATAGAGTCCACCATGAACGCCAAACTCGAAAATCTCTGGAATCGTCTGCCTGAATCGATTCGTGATCAGAAGCAGAAGATCGGCCTTCTCACAGCATTGCTTGCGATCCTCGCGATCGCGATCGCCTGGCAGGCACTGGCCGGTGCGGGTCCGAAAGCGGCCGCTGCGAACACGATGCCCAGTGCTGATCCGAAGAAATCCGCAGAAGAAAAGCCGTCTACCTTCACGTCCCGGAGATCGGTGAAACAGCAGAAGGATCTGGAGACCTGGCTCGCACGCCCGATAGAACCGATCGCACGAGACCTGTTTGCCTTTGATTTGTCTCGTTTTCCGCTCGCCGGTCCGTACACGGAATCGAGCGGTGATTCTCCGCGATCCGTGACGGTTTGGGACCGGGCAGAAAAGTCGCTCAACGCTCGGGCCGATGCTCTTAGGCAGACCGAGTCGCGAAGATCGTTACTGATCCGAGCCGCCGAGCGTCTGAATGTCCAATCGATCATGAGCAATGGACCGATGTCCACGGCCATGGTCAACGGTCGGGTCCTTCGCGTCGGTGAAGTTGTCGAAGACGAGAGTTCGACCCCGAAGGTCAGCTTTGTTGTTCGGGCCATTGAGGGCCGGCAACTGATTGTCGAGCGTGATGGCATCCGCATTGCCGTTTCGCTTCGTGGAGATGTTGATCCCGTCAAGCTCATCGACTGAAGAATGATTCGTTGTCCCATCCCGTTCGTTTCACTCACAGAGAAGCCGTCAGTCATTCCTTGCGATTGCAACCTGCACACCAAGCCGGAGAAGCCATGAACCGCCAGACACGCAACAGCCGAGCCGCACGATCTGTCTGTCAGAATCGTACAGTTGGAACTCACAAATGCCGCGTCATGTCACGCAGCGTCCTGGCAGTGATCGCGCTGCTGGGCCTGTCGATCGCGCCGACGCCGTTGTCCGGTCAGTCGTCGACAACGGGACCATTGTCCGATCCCGCCTCGAACGCGTCGCAAGCGGTCGCAGCTGATTCTCCCTCAAGTTCGATGGACGCCTCCACTGCCGCGGCAGAAAGCGGAGGCAGTAATGCTGGATCGTCTGAGTTGTCCGGCGCGGTAGACCCGTTCGCGCCAGCCGCCGAAGCGCCGGCTCCGTCGCCGCAGCCCGGTGCGGTTCATGTCGATCCGCGTTTTGGAACGGTCGAGATTCACGTGTCTGATGCCAACATCCTCGACGTGCTGCGCATGCTCTCGCTGCAGAGCCAGACTAACATTATCGCCAGTCGCGAAGTTCGCGGGCAGATCACCGCCAATCTTTACGGCGTGACCATTCGTGAAGCACTCGATGCCATCCTGAAATCCAACGGCTATGTTTGGCGTGAAGAGGGCAACTTTCTGTATGTCTTTACGCAGGCCGAGGACGCTCAGAATCAGCAGGCACGTCGTCAGCGTCGCACGGAGATTTTTCGGCTGAGCTACGCGCCCGTCGATCAGGCGCAGAACATGATCAAGCCCGCGCTGAGTAAGGAAGGCGAGGTCGCCGTCACCAGTCCGGCGCGCACCGGCGTCTCCAGCGGATCAGGCGATACGGGCGGAAACAACAGCGCCATCGCGGACACGCTTGTCATCACGGACTACGACGAGAACATCGAGCAGGTCCAGCGCATTCTCGCCGAGATCGATCGACGACCGCAGCAGATCCTTGTCGAGGCGACGATCATGACGGCGCGTCTTACCGAAGAGAATCGCTTCGGCATCGACTTTACCATTCTTGGCGGAGTCGACTTCAGCACCGTCAACGGTCCAGGTTCTGCGGCTCCGGGTCTCAACACGGCGCTCGGCCCCAATGCAGCCTCAAGCGCCAACGCCAGCGCCATCAACGAGCGCGGCTACGTCGGCACGAGCTTCGGCGGAAGCGGACTCAAACTCGGAGTGGTCAAGAACAACATTGCAATGTTCCTCGAAGCACTCGAAACCACCGCCGACACCGCACTGCTGGCAAACCCCAAGGTTCTCGTGCTCAACAAGCAGAAGGGCGAAGTCCGCGTCGGCTCCGAACTGGGCTATCGATCTCAGACGCTCTCCGGCGACAACACCACGCAGGGGACCGTCGAGTTTCTCGAGACCGGGACGAGCCTCACGTTCCGCCCCTTCATCGGGGCTGACGGCTATATCCGCATGGAAGTCCTGCCCGAAGAGTCGACCGGCACACTTGTCGAAGACGCCGGCGGAAAGCTTCCGCAAAAGCAGACGAGCAAGGTTGTCACCAACATTCTCGTGCGCGACGGCCATACGGTGGTTATCGGTGGACTGTTCCGCGAGAGCAGTTCAACAAGCCGCGGTCAGGTACCCGGACTCGGTTCCGCGCCGCTCATCGGGCCTCTGTTCCGAAAGCAGACTGACAACACCATTCGCGAAGAGCTCATCGTCCTGCTCACGCCGCACATCATCAAAGATCACGAGACCTATGCACGTCTAAGCGCCGAAGAGCTGGGGCGCATGAACCAACTTCGTACCGGCGTGCGTCGCGGCATGCTCCCGTTCGGACGCGAACGTCTGGCAGAAGCCGCCTACGACGCAGCCGTCACTGAGCTGGCCAAGCCAAGCCCGGACAACGGCCGAGCGATGTGGTTTCTCAACCAGGCCACGAATCTCAATCCCAAGTTCATCGAAGCCATCGAACTTAAGCAGAAGCTGACCGGCAAGTCGCATGATGTCATCGACAATGCCGTCACGCGCGACTTTATCCGCCGACTCACCATTGCCGATGTCGAGAAGCAAGCCTCGGCTGCGTTTGGTTCTTCGACGCCACCAAACGCGACGGCTCCTGTTGTCGTGACGCCCAAGGTCGATCTCATCCCGGAAGTCGCAAGCCAATCCGAAGCGCCGACGGCAGAGACCTCAACGATTCAGATCGTCGATGAATCAGCGGCATCGGCGCCTGTCGATGAAGCCTCAGAGCTCGTAGGCGTGCCGCTGGACTGATCGACTGATCTGACTTCCCAGAAAATTGTTGGAGAAACACACATGAAGCGCATCATTCTTACGACGTTCGTCAGCTCGGCACTACTTCTGAGTGCGGGCTGTGAATCCGGAGCCAAGCAGGCCAGCCAGCGCGAAGCATCCAAGGCCGCGTGGAACAACGCCCGCGCTGGTGTTCTGGGAAGCCTGGCACAGGATCAATTCAAGAACGGCGACCTCGTTCGAGCGGAGAAGACGATTGGCGATGCCATCACGCTCGAGCCGACGAGCCCTGCGCTTCGCATCATCGCCGCCCGCATCGGCATTGAGCAGGGCCGTTTGGAAGTTGCACGAGCTCAGCTCAACGACGCCCGCAATCTCCTGATCACGGCCCAAGCGCCGGAGGGGAAGTCACGTGACGGCGTCGAGCCCGCTTCGATCGATGATGCAGAGATCAATTATCTCCTCGGAGTGATCGCGCAGCGCTGGCAGCGTCACGAAGAGGCGCTACAGCTCTATCAGTCCGCCAGCGCGCGTCGACCCGACGATCTGGCCTATCTCCTGGCGACGGCCGAGCAACACGTGACCGTCGGCCGTCCGGATGAAGCGATCAAGCTGCTCGCCGAACGCGTTGTGTATTTCGACACAAGTCCCGCGATTCGTGATGCTCTTGGTCAGCTCTACGAGCAGTCGGGTCGCATCGACGATGCCATTGACGCGTACCGTCAGGCGTCGGTTCTCGATCCGACGGACGAGTCGGTTCGCGTGCGACTGACGCGGGCGTTGTATCAGCGTGGCCGATCCAGCGAGGCACTTTCGCAGGCGGAGCGGCTGTTGCAGTCCGATATCGGCGAGTACCGCTTCGAGTTACTGCTTCTGGTGGCGGAATGTCGGCTGAAGTTGGGTCAGGTGCCCGAGTCACGCGACGCGTTCGAGCAGGCGACCCGGATCGATTCGACTCATATCGGTGCGTGGCGAGGTGTCGCACGTGCTTCGATAGAGCAGGGTGATCTTCGCCGTGCGAGTCTTGCGCTTTCGAAGGCCGAGGCACTCGGCCCGCAGGAGCCGCTGACGCACATGATGATCGGACTCTTGCGGATTCAGCAGGGTGATCACGAGGGAGCGATGCGGGCGTTTCGACGAGCATCAGAACTCGACTCAACTGACCCCCTTGCTCGGACGATGATGGGTTGGATACATCAGCGCGCCGGACGCAGCCAGGAGGCGGTCCGGTTGTATGGAGAGGCGCTGGTGGCGGATCCGAAGGACGAATTGGCGCGTCGGCTGCTTGCCGATGTGGGCCAGTGAGTGGCCTTCGAGGTCCAGACACGACGCGTGTCGTGCCGAATGGGTCTTCCGGCTGGGAGAGATTCGGAAGGATGTACTTGTGCGAGCAGATCGATGGTTAGACATCTTCGTGCCGACTGCCGTTCTGGGCGGTGCTGCTCTTGCGATGCTCGATGCAAGCAGCGTGGTGACGCTGATCGAGAGCGCCCCGCTGAGGGCTTCAGCGGCGATTTCGCTGTTGCTGCTTGGCGCGACCGCCGGTCTGCTCAATCTTTGCATCGTGCGCCGTCACAGTCGGCATCTCGCCGCCGAGACAGCTAAGGCGCTGGTTCCCGGCAAGCCCCGCTATGTAGAGCCTCCCGAAAATGCTCTTGCTCCGCTGGTTGTCGCGCTGAATGACGGCTTTGCGCAGGCGGATGCCAGCATTCAATCAGCGCTCAATCAGGTTCGAGAACTGCAGATCCAGCTCAAGGTATCAAACGGTCAGCGTAAGCAAGCTGAAGCGATCATCTACTCGATCAATGACGCTGTGTTGGTGACTGACGCCTTCGACGAGGTCCTTCTCGCCAACGACTCGGCCGCCAAGGTCTTGGGTGCAGAGCTTCGAAGTCTCGATCGTAAGCCCCTCGAGGCGATCACCAGTGATCGTCAGTTGGTTCAGCTGATTCGCGAGATTCGCCTGAGTCGAAACACTTCCGAACGTCGTGTGCTGGAGCATCGTGTTCGCCGCGCGGGGCGCGAGAGCGTCTACAAGGTCACGCTAAGCTGCATCGGCGAACCTGGCCAGGAGCCGACGGGCGTTGTCGCGGTCCTTCATGACATGACGCGTGAAAACGAGATCGCACGGATGAAGAACGATTTCGTGAGCAGCGTGAGTCACGAATTGCGAACCCCGCTGGCGAGCATCCGCGCTTACATCGAAATGCTCATCGACGGCGAGGCCGCCGACGACAAAACTCGGAGTGACTTCTACGAAATCATTCAGAACGAGGCCAATCGCCTCGGTCGTCTGATCGACAATATTCTCAACATCAGCCGCATCGAGTCCGGTCTCGTCGAGATCAAGAAGGAGCCGCTGAGCCTGATGGTGTTGATCAAGGACGCCCTCGGTGTGATCACACCGCAGGCGCGGGGCAAGAGTATTACGCTCGAAGAGCAGCTCGACCCGGCTTATTACCAGGTCTTCGGCGATCGCGACATGATCTATCAATCGATCATGAATCTGATGAGCAACGCCGTGAAATACACCCGCGACGGCGGAACCGTCACTGTTCGCACCAGCGTCGATGAAGTGGAGAAGAAGGTGACCTTCCGCGTGATCGACACTGGCGTGGGGATTCCTGCAAAGGATCTTCCGTTTGTGTTTGACAAGTTCTATCGCGTGGAAGCCAACAAAAGTGTTGCGAAGGGAACCGGTCTCGGTCTCTCGCTGGTCAAGAACATGATCGAGACCGTTCACCGTGGACGTGTGTTTGTAGAGAGCGAAGTCGGACGCGGAAGCTGCTTTGGGTTTACGCTCGACCTTCATCCATAAACGTTGACCCGAGGCTTGACTTGAAAGAGGAGAGGAAACAGCAATGAATAAGAAAATTCTGGTCGCCGACGATGAGAGCCACATCCTCAGCGTCGTATCGCTAAAACTCAGAAATGCCGGCTACGACGTGATCACCGCCCGCGACGGCGCAGAAGGTCTCCGCGCTGCGCGTGAGGAGAAGCCAGACCTGATCATCACCGATTACCACATGCCCAATCTCTCCGGCCTGGAGATGTGCCAACAGCTTCGCGGCGAAGGCAACAACACGCCGGCGCTGATGCTCTCTGCACGAGGTTACGACCTATCGCCGGATGAGCTTCATGCGGGTGGCATTCAACAGATGATCACCAAGCCTTTCAGTCCACGTCAGCTTCTCTCCGCCGTCAATGAAGTGCTGAATGCAGCTTGAGGCGAGTTCGAATGTCGCGGGACGTTTCCTTGATGTGTGTTTGCAAATGAACTGAGTTCTGAATGTCTGATGGATTCGATCAACTTCTCACTTCTGACCTCGCCCTTAGCAGCGGTGTGCGCGAGATTCTCGTGCAGGCGGGAGTTGATCTGTGCATCTACGATCCGTCGACACAGGTCGCCAACTCGATTTCCGCAGAACAGCCGCAACCCATCAGCGTGCAGCCGCCCACTTCGCTCGAAGCTCACGCGGCGATGATGGATGCCGCAACGCCGATCTGGTGGACCAGGGCGGGTGCGTCCGACCCAAGGCGAGTCGTGTTGGTCGGGCGATCCTGTCCGGCGGCTCAGTTGCCTGCGCTTGCTTTGATGCTGGCCATGACATTCGCTTCAGAGGCGGAGTGTCGCGACATTCAGACTCAGCTCGACTCGCTCAGCAATCAGCTTGCCGACACGTACGAGGAACTCACACTGATTTATCAGCTCAGCTCGGGCATGAAGATCAACCGCAATCCTGAGGAGTTCATTCTACAGGCGTGCATGGACGTGCTTGAGGTGATGCAGGTTCGGAGCATGGGTGTGGTTTTGTGTGATCCACAGGGGATTGCTCAAACGCCGACGCTTTACGGCGAGGTCGATATTCCGCCGCATTTGTTGCAACGTTTTGGCGGGCACGTGGTGCGTGCGATGAAGCGGACGAGTAATCCGCACATCATCAACAGCCTGTCCAAACACGCCGAGTACGGTTATCTCGCCCCGCACGCCGGACAAATGCTGGTTGTGCCGCTAGCGCGCCATGAGACGCTGATGGGGGCACTCGTTTGTTTCGACAAGCGCGGCGAGGGCTTCAACACACAAGACGTGAAGCTTCTGAACTCAATCGCCAACGAGACGGCAGTGTTCCTCGAAAACGCTTCGCTTTTTGCGGATGCGCGAGGACTCATGATGGGTCTGCTGCATTCGCTCACGAGTGCTGTCGACGCCAAGGACGCCTACACTTGCGGCCACAGTCAGCGTGTTGCACTTTATGGTCGTGAGATAGCCCGTCACGCCAATCTTCCAGAATCACTCTGCGATCGCGTCTATATGGCAGGCCTGCTGCATGATGTGGGCAAGATTGGTGTACCTGAGCAAGTTCTCAGCAAGCCCGGGAAGCTTACGGACGAAGAATTCGATCTGATGAAAAAGCACGTCGAGATCGGCGCGAAGATTCTTCAGAACGTCAAGCAGGTCGAAGACTTGATTCCAGGCGTGCTTTATCACCACGAGCGCTACGACGGTAAGGGCTATCCACATCGCCTGGCCGGTCAATCGATTCCGCTGCTCGGTCGGATTCTCTGTGTTGCCGACTGTTTTGACGCGATGACGAGCAATCGCACCTATCGGCGTGCCCTGCCGATCGAAGTTGCGATGATGGAGATTCGTCGCTGTGCCGGCACTCAGTTTGACCCACTGATGGCCGATGCATTTCTAAGCATTCCTGTTGAAACGTTGACCGCCCTCGCGGGGGTCGTTGCCGAGAGCACAGTCGAACTCAAACTCGCCGCCTAGGAGACGACCATGCAGGTGATGGCCACCGAATACGAACACGTTTGCGTGATCCAGCTCAAGACCGATCTCACCGCCGATCTGTGCGAAGCGACTCAGCGGAGTGTGGAAGAGTCGATGCAGGCGCGTCAGATCGTCGATTTCATCATTGACCTGGGCGGATGCGGATTCATTGATTCGAGCGGACTTGAGACGCTGTTATGGGTGAAGCGTCGATGCGAAGCCGTCTTCGGTCGAGTGAAGTTGATTAACGTTGACGAAAACTGTCGCAAGATTCTGGAGATCACAAGGCTCGACAATCGCTTCGAGTGTTGCAGCGATTTAGCGGCCGCTCTCAAGACCATGCGCTAGGTATGAGTGCGGGATCAGCCGAACGAAAGACGTCACACTTGACTAAGAATGTCGGAAAGAGCCATGGTCGCGATGCTTCGAAAACCTCTCGGTGAACACCTGCTTGATCGCGGGCTGCTGAAGCCCGATCAGCTCCAGCGCGCACTCGAAGAGCAGCAGCGCGGTGGGAACAAGCGCCTCCTCGGCGAAGTCCTGATCGATCTGAAGCTGCTCACCGAGGACCAGATTACCGAGGCGCTGGCGGCTGCATATGGCGTCCCTTACGCGCGGATCAGCCCGAAGCTGGCAGATCCGAAGGTCATTCCGCTATTGCCGCGTGACTTCCTCGAGAAGCACGTGGTCCTTCCGCTGTTCCTTGTCGATGAGGTTCTGACGGTCGCAGTCGCCGAGCCGAGCAACATCTTCCTGCATGAAGAGCTTGCCAAGGTTTCCGGTCGCGTCGTTCAGATCGTTGCAGGGACCTCACGTGACATTCTTGCGACGCTGCAAACTTATCTTCCGAACGACAACATTTTCGTGATCGATGAGATCATCGAAGAGGTTCGACCCGAAGAGTTTTCGCTCGTTGAGAGCAAGAAGGAGGACGTTCACAGCCTCGAAGCCGCCGCGAGCGATTCTCCGGTGATCAAGCTGGTCAACTACACGATTTTCAATGCGGTGAAGGAGGGTGCGAGCGATATTCACATTGAGCCTGACGATGGGGCGTTGCGGATTCGCTATCGCATCGACGGGCATCTTGTTGAACGCCTGCGCCCACCGCACCAGATGGCCGCCGCGGTTGCGAGTCGCATCAAGATCATGGCGAATCTGGACATCGCGGAGCGTCGAGTCCCGCAGGACGGCGGGATCCATGTCGTGATGGACAAGAAGCCGATCGACCTTCGCGTCAGCACGATGCCAGGCCGGGCGGGCGAGAAGGTGGTCATCCGAGTCATCGACAATGAAAGGGCTTCGATCAATCTGGAGAAGCTCGGCTTCGGATACGACACGCTCAAGACGTGGAAGAAGCTGATCGAGCAACCCAACGGGATCCTTCTCGTCACCGGCCCGACCGGTAGTGGTAAGAGCACGACGCTCTACGCTTCTGTGAGCGATATGAATGCCGATGACGTGAACATTTGCACGGTCGAAGATCCGGTGGAATACAAGCTCAAGGGCATCAATCAGTTTCAGGTCAACGACAAGGCGGGCTTTACGTTTGCGGGCGCGCTTCGTGCGCTGCTTCGTCAGGACCCGGATGTTCTGATGGTCGGCGAGATTCGTGACGGGGAGACCGCGCGACTCGCGACGCAGGCTTCCCTCACCGGCCACCTTGTATTCAGTACACTTCACACCAATGACGCAGTCGGCGCGGTGACGCGTTTGTTCAATCTTGGGATCGAGCCGTATCTCGTTGGTGCGACGGTGACCGGAGTCCTGGCTCAGAGGCTCGTGAGGAAGTTGTGTCCGCACTGTCGAGAGCCGCACGCGCCATCGCCTCAGGAGAGGCGCGCGTTGGAGCGACACGGTGCCGCCGTTCCCGAGTCGATCTATCGCGCGAAGGGTTGCACGAAGTGCCGCAGCATAGGTTATTCCGGTCGGATCGGGATTTATGAGTTGTTTGTGCCTGACGACCGGTGTGTCGAACTGATCAGTGCTGGTTCGGGGATGAACGAAATCCGCGCGGCGGCCATCAAAGGCGGGATGACCACGCTTCGCGACGACGGGTTGGAGAAGGTGAAGGCGGGCGTCACCACGATGGAGGAGATTTACCGCGCGACGGTGTGATTCGAGAAGCGGGCCTTGAGTGTGTTGATTGTAACGATCGTGAACAGAGGCAATGGGGGCGCGTGAGGAGAAGTCGAGTGACTCGGAGAGACAAATGAAGAACTTCGCCTACATAGCCCGCGACTCCGCCGGCCAGCAAGTCACCGGAACGCTCCCCGCCGACTCCATTGAAGCTGCGGCCGCGAAGCTTCGCGCCGACGGTCGATATGTGATCAGCCTCAAGCCCGCCTCTGAATCCTCGTCGAGCTCAAGCAGCGCCCGATCCGCTTCCGGGATCAAGATCAGCCGCGCGGAAGTGATTCAACTCAGTAACCAACTCTCGGTCATGCTCGAGACCGGCGTGACGCTGTCGGACGCGTTGGATTGTTGCGGTCTCAACTGCACGAATCCGAAGCTCAAGCGATTGGTCGATCAGCTCACCACCGACGTTCAAGCCGGCATCGACTTTAGCACAGCCCTTTCAAGGCATCCTCGTAGCTTCCCGCGGCTCTACATTGCGCTGATCAAGGCGAGCGAAAAGAGCGGCAAGATGAGCCAGATGCTCACGCGTGCGACGACGTATCTTCGCGACGAACAGGAAACGCTCCGCAAGGTCAAAGGCGCACTGACCTATCCCAGCATCATGCTTGGATTTGCGGTGCTCACGACGGTCTTCCTGCTCATATTCGTGCTGCCGAGGTTTACGACGATCTATGCCAACAAGGGCGCGGCGCTTCCGCTTCCGACCAAGATTTTGATGGGCATGAGCAACGGCCTGATCCATCACTGGTACATTGTCGTGCCATCGGTGCTTTTGGCGGTCGTCGGTGGGTGGATCTTTTTCAGGTCTCGCACGGGCGTGCAGTGCAGAGATTTTCTGGAGTTGAATCTGCCTGGAATCGGCGCGATGTTCCGCAAGATGCATCTTTCGCGTGGGCTGCGGACGATCGGGACGATGGCAGGCAGTGGTGTGAATCTTGTTGAATGCGTTGAGACCGCGCGTGAGCTGACCTCGAACGGACATTATCAGAGGCTCTGGAGTCGCACCCTCGATCAGATTCAAAACGGACGACCATTCAGTGAGCCGCTGAGCCAGAGCAAACTCGTCCCGCCGGCGGTGACGCGAATGCTTGCCAGTGGTGAGAAGGGCGGCAAGCTCGGCATGGTGATGGAGCAGGTGGCGGGCTTTAGCGAGCACGAATTGAAGGAAAAGATCGCGGAGCTTACGCGCTACATCGAGCCCGCGATGATCCTGCTCATGGGTCTGCTGATTGGCGGAATCACGTTGGCGTTGCTGCTGCCGGTGTTTTCGATCAGCAAGGTCGTCGCGAATTGATGTTGCAGTGGGATTGAATGCTGGGACGGCTTTAGCGCTGCAATGTTCTGAACGCGCGATCGGGATTCTCGGAGCCGGTGTCGGCCAGCCGCACTTACAGCCAGCCCAATGAAAAATGCCAGTGCCGGGCGGATGACGCACGCGGCACTGGCACGATTCTGTTTGGGGGCTGTGATAAAGGAACGGTCTGTTGTTGATTCGTCGGTCGGTTAACGTTCAGTCAACGTGCCGTCGAGATCAGCTTAGCGGCCGGCTTCTTCATAGTAGCCGACGAGATACAGGAATCGGTTCTGGTTCAGCACTGGAATGTTCAGGCCGATCGCTTTGGATCGGACATCGTTGTATTCGTCGAGTGCCTTTTGTGCTTCCTGGACTTCGAAGGCTTTGAGCGGATCGTCGCTGACTTCCTGTTGGCTGTAATTGGGTACGACGGGCTCATCGCCAAGAACGACGAAATCGGTGTCGGTTGAGATCGCATCGCCGGTTTTGCCGCCCCATTGGACGACGAGACGCTTGACGATTTCAGTGTCGCGTTCGGAGGCTTCGCCGCGGTTATCGAGGTTGAATTGGCCGAACACGAAGAAGTTGTAGGCGATGTTGCGATCGTAGACGAGGTTGGAGATCAGGTCGCCTTCGACGAGCGTTTCGCCTGGGGTGAGGCGGATGATGCGGGCTTCGCTGGTGCCCGGGCGGACGCGGATGACTTGGATGGATGCTTTGCCCTTGAGCTCTTCGTCGGCATCTGCTTCAACGGAGGTGGGCGTGGGGATACCGAGTTGGCTGTAGACTTCGAAAGTCAGGCCTGGGGCGATCTGTTGGCCGGCACCGAGGTCGATAAAGACGCGATCGCCTGCGACGCGGACGATTCGACCATCCGGGGCGCGAGCGATTTGATGGGTATCACCACGAAGGCTGTTGAGGCGTTGAATCGCCTGATCGCGTTCGCCGGTGAGGGTTTGGACTTCACGTTGGAGCAGTGCGATGTTGCTGTTGAGCGTGTTGATGTTGTTTTGCAGGTCGGAGACTTCGGTTTCGCGAGTCTGGCCGAGCGCGGAGAATGCCTGGGACTGCTGATCGCGGTCGGCTTGTGCGCTGCTGGTGAGGGCGGTGAGGCGTTGATTGGCCTCGCTGACTTCCTTGTCCTTGGCAGCCAGAACAGCGGCCGCATCGCTTTGTGCTGTAGCGGCGGCTGCGCGGGCGGTGGCGAGGTCCGCATTGGTCTTTTCGATTTCTGCGGTTCGGGCGGTCAGTTGTTCGGAGAGTTTCGCGAGTGCCGCGACGACGCTTTCGCGAGGCAGCGCGGCTTCCGAACCCAGCGCCGTCTGCCCCTGATTCAGGGCAGCTTCGAGGGCTTCGTTCACCACTTCGGGTGAGGCGCCTTCAACGCCGGAAATCAGACGATTCATCAGCTCGCGTTGCTCGATGAGATAATCGAGCACCTGCCGACTTCCGGCCTCGCGCTGCAAATCGGACAGCCGCGACAGATTCGATCGGCTGACCACTTTGGCATAGTCGGATTCAAGGCTGCTGCGCAGATCCTTTTCCTTTTTGCCGTTGACATAACTAATGATCGCGAGGATCGCCGAGACAGCGAACAAGATCGTCGCCACGACGCTCCAGGCAATCAGTCCGGAACGAGAACTTTGTTGACCGGTCATAGGTGCAAACCTCCACGGTGCTAGTCGGGCAAGACTACCCCCCAGCACGGCAATCGGTCAAGAAACCGATCTTTCCCCGCCAATCCGATCTCGCCCCATTCCGTCGCGCTTGAGATCGGCATGGCTTCGGATATCATTCTCCATCCGATCCAACGGCAAGGCCCGGCGATTCGACGTCGAACAGCCTTTCCCAGCAGATCACCCCGGCAGGGTAGCTCAGTTGGTTAGAGCAGCGGATTCATAAGCCGCGGGTCGCCGGTTCGAATCCGGCCCCTGCTATTGCCCGATTTCACCCCAGAATCACGCGAATCACCCGGTAAACGCCGGCTGTTTTCGTTTCCACCCTGATCCATCCAGCACTGAATCGACGAATGGCTTTTCGTGCGACGGACCGCCCCGTTTTGTGTTAACGCATCATCGTTCACTCGTCGATGTCGATTTCATGGTTGGTGATGTCGGCTGTGCCTCGGTCGGGCGCGAAAGGACATCTGTGGCGGTATGATGCGGTTTACCGTCGACGAGGTACGGGTGTCGTGACGTTAGATGTAGACGTGAGCATTTCGTAGGGATGCGGGCGATTTTTGCGCTTCGCAGTGAGTCGGTGGGTGGGGATTTTTTTTGAGATAGAGGGCACAACATGCTTGAAGGCAAGATGATCATGGTGACGGGTGGTGCGGATGGGATTGGCTGGGCGTGTGCGCAGGCGTATGCGAAGCTAGGGGCGAGGGTGGCGATTCTCGGTATCGATGATTTGGTAGCCGCTCGTGCGGCGGAGCTGGGCGGGGGGCATTTGGGTGTGATGTGTGATGTGAGTCGTGATGATCAGGTGAAGGTCGCGGTGGAGCGGGTGTTGGGTGAATTCGGGGGGTTGGATGGGGTTCATAACAATGCGGGTGTAGGGGTGCCGGCAAAGCCGTTGCATACGACGACGGACGCGGAGTGGAACACGATTTTTGATGTGAACGTAAGAGGGATGTTGCATACGACGCGGCATGCGTTCGAGGCGTTGAGGCGTTCGCGTGGTTCGATTTTAAATACGTCGAGCCTGGTCGGTAGCATGGGGCAGGCGGATCACGCGGCTTACGCGGCCAGCAAGGGGGCGATGAATGCGTTGACGTTGTCGATGGCTTTGGATTATGCGCCGCTGGGGATCAGGGTGAATGCGGTGCTTCCTGCGGGGGTGTGGACGCCGATGCTTCGTAAGTGGAACGCGGCGCAGCCTCATCCTGAGGCGATGGAGCAGTACCTGAATTCGATTCACCCGTTGGGATATTGTCCTGAAGCGGACGTGATCGCGGACGCGTGTGTTTTTCTGTTGTCGGACAAGGCTCGATTCGTCACCGGGCACTTGATGCACGTGACCGGCGGTGCCGAGTTAGGGTACCGCCGGTCATGAGATGTCTGGGGCGTTAGCGGGGTCGTTTTCTCGGTGTGAGTTTCTTTGGATTCTGTCACTTCGGGTTCATGACACTAGCCGCCATGATGCCGACGACGACTTCGGGCGATTTTGCGTCGATTGTAACGGACTTGAGCGTGACGCCCGGGCGAATGCGATGGCCGACGACAGTTCCACGGCAGTTCTGGCCGAGTTGGACGAGTGGTGGGGGCGTGCCGATGGCGAAAGCGTCGCGTCTGAGGTTGTAGTCGGCGCGGTTGATGGGACAAAGGGTCCAGAAGTTGAACGGGGGCACGAGGTCGATGGATTGTTCGACGCCATCCGCGTAGATCAGTCGGATGGTCGCGTTGGCAATGCGCACCTGCATGGGATTGGTGGTACCAACGATGAGGAAGAAGATGGCATCACCTTGTTGATCAACGGCAAAGCTTCGCGAGCGTGGCCAGTTGTCCCATTGCGAGACGAAGGCGATGTTGTGGTTTTCGGTGTTCGGTGGGGTGAACTTCGCGCCATTTGGTGCTCGGAGGAGGCGGTCGGTGTCGATCAGATCGGGGACACGATCGAGTTTGATTTCGGGGGGTTGGATTCTTGGATCGAGGGCCATCTGCCAGCTTGAGTATCCGTCGATGCCCATGCGTAGCGAGACGGTATTGGGTCTCGGGGAGAGGTATTCTTGTTGGTAGATCGTGCGTACGTCGGCATTGAGTGCGTCGGTGATGTCGATCGGCTTCCACGTGGCATCTGCGGGTGCTTCGCGAAGATTGAGGTGTTGTCTTTCGGCATCTGCGACGGAATCGTTCGTGAGCAGGTGCACGAGTTGGATGAGTTCGAGTTCCCCGCGTCGGACGGTGGTGAAGACTGTTCGATGACCTGCGATCGCGTTTGCGCGTGTGTTGATGACGCCCTTGTCGGGCTGAGATGTTTCGAGCGCGTGTTGAGGGTCGATTGCGCTGACGATTTGACCGGCGTTGCTCTGGATGACAAGGGGCGCGTTGACTTCGCTTTCCAATTCGACGGCCGGCACGGGATCGAGTCTTCCGTTGAGGTTCATCTCGACGACGAGATTTTGTGTTGGTGAATCGACACGGATGGTGGCGAGTGCCTTTCCGAAGCCAGCGGACACCTTGGGGGTGATCGTTTCGCCGTTGACGCGAACTGAATCGAGGGCTTGTGCGTGGATGGGGAGAACGACTTCGATCGGTGCGGGGTGGGTGAGTGAGATTTCGAGTCGGTCGGTGTTTCCGTCGCGTTTGAATTGGATTGAGCAGTCGGGTGTACGGATCGAGGCATGATTCCACTCATATGGAAACTGTGGGGCGATGGTGACGAGGTTGGCCGGGTAATTGGGTCGATAGCCGAAGAGAGCGCGGACGATGATTCGTCCGAAGGGGCTGACGCAGTCTGAGAAGTCGGTTCCACCGGCGGGGTAGCCCATGTCTCCGGGGACGGGTCCGTAGAGCAGGCTTTCTGGGAAAGTTCCGCGGAGGAGGCTCCAGCCTTTTTCGGTGAGTCCGGTTTCGAGGTAAGCCTGAGCGAGTGCGTAGTTGTCACCGGGCCACATTTGACGAACGGACCAGACGCTGGGGACCCAGTTGCTGGGCCAGCATTGTTCGCCGCCGTAGGGCATTTTGACGCGTTCCAGGTCGTGCTCGGTGTGTCGGAGGGATTGCGCGGCTTGGATGGTGCTGAGCAGTCTGGCTTCGACGGGTACGAAGATATGGTAGAGCCAGTAAGCGGCGTGTGGTCGTTGGAGTCCGGTTTGTTCGATGTATGCGGCCGGGTGTCCTCGGTCTGCAAGCCAGAGTTTTTGGTTGAAGGCGTTGCGGATTTTTTGCATGCGTGCTGCGTGGATTTGTGCGGAGTTGTCGTCGCCTGCGCGTTGGGCGAGTTCCATGGCTGCGCGATGTGCGTTGTACGCGTAGGCGGTTTGTTCGGATGTTCCGCCGCCGCTGTACCACATGCCGTCGGTGGGCCAGGTGTTGGTGTAGCTTTCGTAGAGTCCGTCGTCGTCGGGATCAAAGCATTCGCGGATGTATTCGAGGTGTAGTTCGAGCGCTGGTCGGAGGATCGTTTCGAGTTCGGGATTGGGTGTAGCTCTCCAGGAGTCGATGAGTTGATCGAAGAACTGTGTCTGCATGTCGTAGTGGTTGCCATGAAATGCTGCGACGCGTCCCTTTCCGAAGAGTCTGGATTCGGGGGCCTGGCTTGCGAGTTTCTTTTTGGGATCTGCGGCGGGTTGTGTTTTGTCAGATTCGGTGATTTGCCTTGAGAGGCAGAGACGAGCCTGTTCGAGGACGCGATCGTGCCAGCCGAATGCGGTAGCGCCGTAGATGCTGCGCCAGCCGATGAGCGGTACGCCCCATCGCATGCCGGAGTGAGTGTAGACGCTGCTGCGGAAGATGCCATCGATGACGTGACCGGAGGAGGCGACAGCGGCGTCGAGGGCGTCGTCGGGTGTGTCGACCACGACCCTTTGTCGGACGGTGGTGACGCGTTCGAAGCCTGCGTTGAACGCCGAAGAGATGTCTGCTGCGGCTGCGATTTCGGCATCCATGCGTTCGGTGTTTCGGGTGACGATCAGCCAGTGGATGGGATGTGCGACGTCGGCGGGCACGATGCCGAATCCGAGCGGTTTTGTGCCTGGTGTGCTGGCGATGAGTTTGAGGGGGTCTTCCCATGCATCAGCGTCGCCGATTTTCATTTCGCCATCGATGCTGCATCGCACGGCGCTGGAGCGGGGATCTTTGTGGGGAGGTGAGGCGATGCTGAGTGTGTTTTGGTTGATGTTGACATTGTCTTCGGCGCAGAGGTTGGGTTCGAATCCGCGCTCCATGAGTGCATCGCGTCCGAAGGTGGTGATGCACCAGTCCCAGAGGAAGGCCTGGCGCTCGGTTTGGGCTGCACCGCCGAACGCCCAGATGATCCGGTCGCCTGCTGCGGCGCCTTGGACATTCAGTCGTACGGCCGACGACATGTCGGTGGCGGTTGGAACGGCTTCGAGGGTGAGGGTAACGCCTTGGAATCGTGCGTCGGCGATGGACCATTCCATGTGTCCTGCGTTGTAGCGAGAGACGACTTGTCCAAAGTCGTGCAGCCACACGGCCGATTCTCCGCGGACGTAGGCGAGCATGAACACGCCGTTGTGGATGTTGGCACCTCCGACGCGGAGCATGGGTCGATCGCCGGCGAGTGTGACGTAGTAGACTTGATTTCCGTAGAGGGGTCGATTGTTGAGTCGGCCGCCGTTTTCGCGGACGAACGATGTGCCGTCGACGCGGTAGATGGGCGTCTGCAGTTTCTGGAGGTCCGGGCCATTGGTGGGACCTGCGTGTGCGGATTGGGTAAGTCCAAGCAAGCAGCCCAGAGCACCGAGGATCGCGATAGATGTTGTTTTCATGGTTTGCCTACTTTGGTAAGGGGAAGGTTTCTGCTGTTGTGAGATCGGCGTGCAGTGTCGCAGCCTGTCCTGCGGTGAGAGAGAGCCTGCGTTCACGGCCGGCGTGTTCGATAGACCATGTGCCGTCGCGTGTTGCGCGGACGCGAACGGCGTCGAGCTTGCCGTTGCTCCAAGCGATGTCGACCTCAGCGCCGCCGCGCACACGCAAACCTGTGACACGCCCCGAAGGCCATGCGGTGGGTAGTGCGGGAAGGACGTCGATGACCCATGCGTCGTTGCGTTGCAGGTGCGACTGGACCAGCATCTCGAAGATTCCCGCAGCACCGCCGAAGTTGCCGTCAATTTGCATCGGCGGGTGTGCGCAGAACAGGTTGGGATACGTTCCGCCACCGCGTGACATGTTGAGCGTGGTCCCGCCAGCGGGGCGTAGCAGTTGGCGGATGAGTTTTTCGGCGCGGTCGCCGTCGCGGAGTCGTGCCCAGAAGTTGGTCTTCCATGCCAGCGACCATCCGGTTCCGTCGTCGCCGCGCACTTCGAGTGACTTTCTGCACGCGTCCAGATAAGCGGGTGTGGTCAGTCGATTGAACTGTGATCCTGGGTGCAGCCCGAAGAGGTGCGACACGTGGCGGTGCTTGGGATCGCGCTCGGTGACGTCTTCGAGGGGCCATTCCATGAGTCTGCCGTCTTTGGCGATGCCTGGCCACTTCAGCGCGGACTTCGCGGCATCCACACGGCGTGTGAATTCGTCTTCGATCTTTAGCACGCGCGCTGCTTGCTGGAGGTTGCTAAGCAGGTCCCACGCGATCTCCTGATCCATCGCCGGGCCCATGGTATATGAGGCGGGTGTTCCATCGGGCAGTTTGAAAGTGTTCTCGGGCGAATTGGTCGGGCCTGAGACGAGTTTGCCGGTGAGAGGTTCGACCACGAGCCAGTCGAGCAGGAACTCGCCCGACCCGCGCATGATCGGCCAGGCGCGGCGGAGAAATTCTTCGTTGCCTGAGAATGCGTAGTGTTCCCAGAGGTGCTGACAGATCCAAGGTCCGGCAAGCGGGAACGCGCCCCATGCGGGGTTATAGCCGGGCGCGGTGTAGCCCCAGACGTTGTGAATGGTGTGGACCGTCCATCCGCGCAGGCCGTAACACGTCTGAACGGTGCGCGTGCCGGGCTCGACCATCCGTTCGATCAGATCGATCAAAGGCTCGACGCACTCCGCGAGGTTGCCTGGCTCGGCGGGCCAGTAGTTCATCTGCACGTTGATGTTGGTGTGATAGTCGCCGTGCCACGGTGTTCGGATCGTTTCGGCCCACATGCCCTGCAGGTTTGCCGCGAGATCACCTGGCCTGGATGACGAGATCATGAGATACCGACCAAACTGTGCATACAAGGCGGCGAGGTCGGGATCGGATTGTCCTTGCGCGAGTTGATGAAGCCGCTGGTCGGTCGGTACGTCGGGGTTTGCGTCGCCGATGGTCAGAGAAACGCGATCAAAGAGCGAGGCGAAGTCTGCAACATGCGTTGCCAGGAGCGCGTCAAAGGATTTTTCAGAAGCAGCGTCGATGTGTTTTGTGATCGTCGCCACGGGATCGGCGCCGCGGTAGTCGGTCGCGCCGGCGATGACGAGCAACACGCTGTCGGCATCGACGACGCGTACGCCGTCGCCGTTGACCTCGCGTTTGCCGCCTTGATTCAGCACACGGCACATTGCGGCGATTTTCATGCCATTCTGCTGGCGATTATTGAACAGTTGCCCCGTCATGAGGACGTTGCCGTTGGCGTCGGCGCGACAGTCAACGGGCGCGGTGAGCTTCTCGCCTGTGGAAGCAACGGCGTTTTGCTCTGGCGCGTCAGGCCGGCCCAGGCTGACATCAACACTGATTTGTCCTGGCGCGTCTGCAGTCAGGAGAACGACAACGACCTGATCTGGATGCGAGGCGAAGGTTTGACGTGTGAAGTTGATGTTGCCGCGTGCGTAGGAAATCGAGACGACACCGCGGGCGAGGTCGAGCTCTCGACGGTACTCCTGTGCGGGGGGGCGATCGCCTTGAAACTTGAGGTCGAGGTAGCCGAGCGTTTGAAAGTTTCCAAAATGTTCGGCGATCTCAGGGCCCCAAAGGCATGTGTAGTTTTTCTGGATGAACTGTTGCGCCTCGGCGATCTTTCCGTCAAAGAGCATTTGTCGGGCTAGCGGAATCACGTTGCGTATCGCGGGGTTGTCGTAGTCAAAGGGTCCGCCCGACCAGACGGAATCCTCGCAAAGCGGCATTCTGTCGTGGTCGAGGCCGCCTGCGACGAGCGCGCCGAGCCTGCCATTGCCGATTGGCAGGGCCTCGCTGATCGTGGGCTTGGAGGGTTGGTCGTACCACATGAGCGGCGCGGCACTCACCGGCTGTGTGACGACCGAGGCCTCCACCGCAAGCGCTGCCAGCACACCCGACATAGACAAGCTGATCTTTGACAAGTGGTCCTGCCTTGTGGTGAGCTCGGCTGCAGTGTTCCGGGGTGTTTCTTCGAACAGAGCCGCAACGTCCGCGTTCATGGGTGATCAATGTCGCTGGTCTGATATCACGTGGTCATCACGGGTCGCGCAGTCGATAGGCTCCAGTTGGGTTGGAGGTTGACTTCCGTTTGACTGGTTCCACTCAATCCGATGACCGTCCGATGACCGTCCGATGACCGTCCGATGACCGTCCGATGACCGCGAAAGCTCCGCGCTTTCGCTTTTGAATGGTGGCGGACCCTGGCCGCGTCATTATACATCATACAACTTGAAGTCAAGAGAAGTTTTGCGTCTAGCGGTTGCATTCACCGATGTGGAAGGGTTTGAGGCGATTGCAAAGGCGTATCATTTACGAGGGGGCGTTCTGACTGATCGACTTGGCGGTTCTGGTCAGAATTGGGGCGGAACTTCCGATTGTGCGATCGATCAGCGGCGAAGCAACGCAGTGCCTGTGTGTCGTCCGGGGCTCAGTTGGATCACGACGATGTTGTCCCTTTCTGAGCCTTCGATGGCAGGTGTGGGTTGTCCGTGGATGCGGAGGGATGAGGGGTCTGCTTGGATGAGTCGAAGGGTGGTCTTGACGTTTTGGGGTAAAGACAGGTCGAACGACAGAGTCGAGTCGATGACTTTCCAGTTGACCTCGACAGGTCCGAATTCAGTGACGACGATGCCCTCCGCGAGAGTGAGGTCGGCCAGATGAGGCTCGATGGTGAGTTCGCGTTTCCAGACCGGCTCGTCGCGGCGCACGCCGAGAACATACCTGCTCAAGATGGGTCCGGCGGCGATGCCGTAACAATGCATTTTTGAGCCGCGGTTGGGCTTTTCCCAGGTTGTTTGCTCTGGCGCGTTGGCCATGGGTTCCCAGAATTTTCGGATTTGGTCGAGCATCACTTGATCGGCTTCGGGCTCGCCCAGCGAGTAGAGGAGTTTGGCGAGGTAATGTTGCGACATGAATTCGCCGGCCTGCTCCTGCGTGCGGCGGACGTATTCGGTGACCCTGGCGCGGCGATCTTCGGGCACGACGCCTTGGTCGAGCGCGAAGAGATTGGCATGAAACGTTGGCATGATGAGTCCGTTTTCCATCGGCAGATTGATGCCGTCTGGGCGCATTCGCACGCTCATTCCAAGTACTTCTGGTATGCCATGTCCGGCGTAGTACGCGCCATCGCGTTCACTCCAGAGCACGCGGTTGATCGCCTCGCGGAGTTCAGTGGCGGCGGTGTTGTAGTGTTTGGCGTCATCGTTCATTTCTATTTCGTCTGCGAGGTAGCTCGCGTCGTTGAGCGCGCGATAGATGAATGCGTTAAGTGCGGTGCCTTCACAGGTTCCGTAGCGTAGGGGGTTGTCCCATACACACCATTCTCTGGCGCGGACGAGTCCGCTTTCGGTGCGACGTTCGAGGAACCACTGGAGTTGGCGTTTGACGAACGGGAAGAGATAGGCGACGAGTTCTTTATCGCCGGTCGCGTCGTAGTACCGTCGGATGCCTTGAACCCATTCGCACGCGCGGTCTTCCATGATGGTGTGTACGTCGATTCTATCTGAGCATGTGCGTGCCCGCACATGGCCTGAGGGTTCCTGCGACATGGCGACGCGGATGAGGAGGTTTTTAAGAAGACGCGGGTCGCCGTAGAGCGGTTTGCCATCGGCGCCTGGGCCTGCGTGCATGGTTCGGGTTGCGTCGAACATGGGTGGGTCGCAGTCCATCCACTCAGACCGCTCGCGGTCGCCGCAATCGGTGTAAGCATCTTCGCTGAGCAATTCCTGCGAGGCCGCCGTGACATTCCAGATGCGGTTGAGCAGCGGATCACTGGAAGAGAAACGACCGATGCGTTCGAAGGGGTAGAGGACTTCGACAAGTTTCAAGCTGTGAATGGTAGCGCGACCTCGAACGACGCGAACGACTGCTTCGCGCAGACCGAAGGTGTCGCCGCCGATCCATGTTTGCGGGCCTGCGCGGCATGTGTATCGGTTGCCGCCGCTGGTATGTATTTCGGTGCCCTCGTCAGCGTCGAGATGGATGACGGTGTAGGCTTGCGTTGCGCGTGCCGGTTTGAGGGTCAGGGCCTGTCCTCGTGTGAGTGTGTATGCCTCGCCTGAGTGTTCGACGCCCTCGGAAGCGACGACAGAGAAGTCGATCGATGTTTCGCGAAGCAACGGGATGGTCCGAGGTTCGAGCTCGGGCCATACCTCGGCGTCGCTTGTATCAAGAGGAACTGCGCGACCCAGAGCCGACGCGTCGAAATCCGGGGACGTCCAATCACCTGGAGAAAGTCGGGCGTCGATTGTTTCGGGGATCGACGCGTAGTGTCGTCCGTTGGGATTGCCGAAGGTGGGTTCGGCGAAGCCGATCCAGTCGGCGTCGGTGCGAATGGTTTCGAAGCGATGGTCAGCGTGTGTCAGGTCGATCCGGGCGGCAAATCCTGGTGCGTGCAGGCGCATTCTGCTTAGGCGTGGTGCGGATGGTTGCTCATTGCCAGGCCAGTCTCGGTGAGCGACCACAGCGACGGAGTTCTGCCCGGCGCGCAGATATGAGGCGATGGGCCAGGAATCGTACTCGGGCCTGCGGTTCTCGAATCGGTTCGGGCCGCGGCCGACGTATTGTCCATTCACGTAGAGTTTATAGCGTGTGTAGGCGAAGAGGTGGATCGACGCATCACTCGGCTTGTCATTGAGTCTGATGTCGCGGCGAAAGCCGGCGTGGAGCCATCCCTCGGCGTCGGGCGCGGCATCGCTCCAGACCATTGAATCTCTTAGCTCGCGGCCGATCGTGTCGCCGAACGCCGGTCGTACGACGCTGACCATTGCGGTAAAGAGCAGGCAGTTGAACAGGACTGAATTCATTGCGGCGCCCTCTTTCCATTGGCGGAACATATCGGGACGGTCAAGAGTCTGTTTCTGGCGGTCAGGTCGGGTTTTTCTGGTTCGAGTCATGCGACTCTGACGGACAAGGGGAGCGTGAGTCACAAGCGTTGAAGGGTCGGCATCATCGTTGCGGATCTCGGTCGTTTCGGGCGTCGACGGGAAGCACCTTGTAGAGTTCGGCTCCGTGCGGCCCGACGATGACCGAGATGTCGCTAAGCGAGCCTAGATCGACGTGTCGCCAGACGTCTCTGACTGAAGCCGGAGCGGGGATGCGAAGATCGGATAAGCGAAGCACAACTTCGGCGGGTTGATCGCCGCGATTGAAGACGGCGACTGCGGTCGCGCCGTCGGCGAGAGGTCGGGTCCAGAAGTGGATGTCCCCCTGCTTATGAGCGATGGTAGCCTGCCTGCCGAGCGGGTCTTGATTGATTGCAATGACCTCGACGTTGGTGAGAACGCTCAGCGTCAGCGCGTCCATTTTTGTGAGATTCGTGCCGATGAGAAGAGGAGCAGCGAGCATGCTCCATGCGGTCATCTGCATGTGCATTTCGTCTGGGGTGAGATTGCCGTTGCCGACTTCGAGCATGTCGGGATCATTCCAACGTCCCGGCCCGGCGTGGCGTTCGAGTCCAGCCTGGCGATCGATGATTGAACGAATGGCGGGCCATTGTGGTGTGATGTCACGTGTGGTGCGCCAGAGGTGTCCGCCGACCGACGGCGCCCATTCGCCCGGATTGCCCATGCCATACTGGCACAGGCTGTAAACGATGTCGCGATCGAGATTGCGAAGCGCCTCTCCGAAAAGTCGGTAAGGTCGGATCAAGAGTTCTCGTTCGATTGCTTGGCGTTGATCGGCGGGGAGGGCGGCTAGGATTGCGTCGAGTTCTTCGGTGAGTTGTTTGATCTGCGCCGCTTGTGCTGCGGGTCGGGGGCGCGTGCGGTCTTCGATCAGCGGAATCCTTTCGGAGATGATCTGGCGAATGCGGTTTGCGTGAGTGGGCAAGAGCTCGGCGAATTTTTCGCCTGCGAGGGTTGCTGCGATGCCTTCGTAGGTGCACCAGTCGTATTTCACGTAGTCGACGCCCCAGCTTGCGTAGGTCTCTGCGTCGAGGCGTTCATGGTTCAGGCTGCCTTCAAACAACCCGCAGGTGCGCGGGCCGGGCGAGGAGTAGATGCCGAACTTCAGCCCGAGCGCGTGGATGTGTTCACCCAGCGCCTTCATGTCGGGGAATCGAGCGTTGCCTTGCATGACGCCGTCGGCATTTCGGGTGCCCTGCCAGCCGTCGTCGATGTTCATGAAGACGTACCCGTGATCTGCAAGGCCGGTGGCAACCAGAGCCTCTGCCTGTTCTCGGATCAGTTGATCGCTGATTCGAAGGCGGAATGCGTTGTAATTGTTCCAGCCCATCGGAGGAGTAAGCGCGAGCAGTTCCCCGACTTTCATATCGATGACGACTGAGGTCGATCCGGCATCGTTGATTGCGGTAACGGTGATCGGAAACGAGCCTTCGACGTTTGGCGCACGGCCCGCGAGAGTTCGGTTGCTTGGGTCGTATTTGATTCCGTCTGGGAGACCTTCGACAGAAATTTCGATGGGGGACTTTCCTGTCACTGGGATGCGCTGCAGGACCGGCTTGCCGGGCCGGACTCCGAACACGCGTGGACCGTTGATGCTCGGCGCGGGTCCGGCCGTTGGTGTACGGATGGAGGATGAGCGATCGATCGCTGGGTCTGTCACGAGTGGCTCCGCGATGGCTTGGGACCCAGCCCAAGCGCAGAAGATTCCGACCAGCAAGCGGCATGATCGTCCTGTGGTCGCGAGATCGCGGACCGATCGAGCCTGAGTTGTACGCTGCACAATCAGCCTTTCACCCTTGGGGGATGATCAACGGGTATCCCAAGCAGATCGGATGGTGTCGGAGCGTGAGGGCGTGCTCCTCTTTATCGTCCGGGACGTCGGCGTGCCGAGATGACGCCAACGAGGCCCAAGATTGCAAGTGCGGTGCCCGGCTCGGGAATCACGACAACCAGTTGGATGGATCGGCCGTCTGGCGAGATGCCGAGGGTTCCGGTGAAGTCGAGTCCGATGGGGCCGCTGAGGATGGGTCCAAGTGTGCCGTTGATGGGATTGGGCGTGGAGATGAGTGTGTAGGTGCCTTCGCCAAGTCCGCCGGTGTTGGTGAAGAGGAAGTCGTCGAACTCCATGACGTCAGTTCCGATGGCGAGAGTTCCCTGTGTGAGATTGAGCCGGTCTTGAATGAGCCCGCCGAGATCGAAATGGAGGGCACTGCTGGCGGTTGGAGTGACGCCGGCGACGAGGTTGAGCGACGAGGTCGCTCCGGGCGTGAGCGAAAGGACGCCGTTGGTTGAGGGTATTCCTGGGGAGATGATTCCACCTTCGGTGAGGCTGATGTTGGTGTTGGTTGCGAAGGTTCCAAGTCCGGCGAGTGTCGCGGTGTTGTTGACGCTGAACGCGTTGCTGAGTGTTACGACTGCCCCTGCGCTTGCGATGACTGTTCCGCCGTTGAGTGCGGAGTTCGTGGTGGTCGCTGTGAGGGCGGCGGAGCTGTTGAAGATGAGCCTGCCCGAACCTGTCTTGGTGAGGTTCGCGGCGTTGCCTGAAGCAGTCGTAACGCGGCCGTTGAAGATGAGATCGCCGCCGCCGGTGACGTTGATGGCCTTGGTGCCCCCGCCGGTGATGTTAAAGGTGAGGGTGGTGGCGGGCAGTCCGAAGGTGGCCCGTCGACCGGCTGCGACATTGAATGTGAAGGGTCCGGGAAATAGTCCTGTGTTATATGCCAGTCTGGCGTTGGTATTGAAAGTGAGATCTTGGGTCGCGTTGGAGAGGTCAAGCCCGCCCGGGGTGGTGAATGAGCCGGCCACACCGAAGGAGATCAGGCTGCTCGTGCCGGAGGCATTGATTTGGATCGGCCCAACGGGGTCGACCAAACTGATCGCGTGCACGGTGAGGTTGTTGTTGCCGACCGACATCGCGGTGTTGGCGGGGGTCGCGATCAGGTTATCGAAGACCACGTCGTTGGCGCCTGTGGGGACTGATGCAGGCGACCACGAGGAAGCGGTGATGAGTGTGGCCGGGTTATCGGCCTTTCGAATGATCGATCCGTGGCTGACGCCGACAGAAGCAAGCACGCCACAAGCCGCCCCATATCCGACAGTTCTGATTCTCCGCATATCTCCTCCGGGTTGGTGTTTACTCGTCACATATCACAACATAATACATCATACCACTGCAAGTCAAGAGATATTTTGTAGCTTGCGGCGCCCCCTTTTTGGCGATCTTTGTGGGGGTCGTGGGGGTGCGGTTGTGGTCGCTTGAAGCGCCTGAGAGGGCGTGACGACGCGGTGCGTGCCGTTATTGGTCAGGATCGACGCGTGTTGAGTCGGGGATGTGAGCTTTTGGCGGGGCTTGCACTGACGCACGGACGTGACGGCGAGGCGATGTCCGTCGCGATCGCCGTGATGAGGCGACCGTTCGGGTTGTGCATGCGAGCGTGGGGGATGCGACCGATGGGTGAGGTCGTGGGGGTCGGTGCGTTCGGTTTAGGGATGAACGGGTGGTTTGGGGAAGCGGAAGGGCACCGCAGGCAAGCCTGTGCCGCCGGCCAGATTGGGCATGGCGCGTTCGTGCCATGCGAAGCGGACGGACACCGGCAGGATGACGTCGGGGCTGCTGACTTCGACGGCGTTGTTTTCCTGGATGACGGCGGTTGCTGGTTTGAACACGCCGTCCTCGCCGGCGATTTCGAAGTGATTGAGTGGTTTGCCGTCGCGGCTTGTGAGTCCTCCGCCGACTGAATCGAAGCGGATGACGGCGCGTCTGGGTTGGAATTCAACTGAGGCCATGACGGGTCCGCTGGCGATGATGTCGGTCTTGTTGTAGGTGTTGTGGAGCGCGACGAGTGCGAATCGCCGTCCGACTTCCCACTTGTTGTAGGGATGGATGTCACCGAGAGCATCGACGAGATCGGTGGTGACGATCATGGCGGTGTTGGGGATGCGCAGAGTCTGGGTTTGAATCTCGCGGAACTCTGCGAGCATTTCGGGGTGGATTGGGGGTTCTTGTTTTCGGTTGGCGTATGCATAGGGTGCGAGTTGCGCGAAGTAGAAGGGCAAATGTGGGCTATTCCATGCGTCGCGCCATCCGTTGATGAGTGCTTCGGATTTGTCGACATAGCTTTTGAAGTCGGTGGTGAGGAGGTTGGACTCGCCCTGATACCAGAGTATGCCGCGGATGGAGAAGGGCGCGAGCGGTCGGATCATTCGGTCGTAGTATTTGCCCGCGGTTGCGCCGTCGATCACGAGTGGCCGGGAGTTGGGGATGTGCTGGAAGGCGGGGAGTTTTGCGTAGGCGTCTGCGGGGGTCCAGAGTTCGATTCGCGAACCTCCCCAGGACGAATCGATCAGTCCGATCGGGATGTTGATGTGGGGCCTGAGCGTGGTGGCGAAGAAGAAGGCTGGTGCGGAGAACTTTTCGAGGGCTTCTCCGCCGCAGAGTTGCCATCCAGTGGTTGTGACATCTTCGGGGCTGAGGACTTTTTGCACTTTGAAAAGTCGGATTCCGGGATAGTCGGGGACCGCGAGAGCTTCGGTGGCGGGGTCGGGCGAAGTGGGGGGCGGGCCACGATATTTTTCGGGTCGTTTGACGGGGTATTCCATGTTGCTCTGGCCTGAGCAGAGCCAAACGTCCCCGACAAGGACGTCGCGCAGCGTGAGAGTGTTCTGTCCGATGACGATCAGTTCGGCGGGGGTTTCGCTGGGTTGCAGGGGATCGAGTGTGACGCGCCACTGCCCCTTGGCGTCTGCGCGTGTGGACTTGGATTGTCCGGAGAATCGAACTTCGATGGGTTGATCTGGTTGAGCGGTTCCCCAGACGGGGACGGGCATCCCGTGTTGGAGGACCATTCGATCTCCAAAGATGCGGGGCAGCTTGATGGAGACTTGATCGGCGGTCGTTGGTCCTTCGGGGACGGCAGCGGGCGAGGAGGTTGCTGAGGCGGTGAGTAGGGTGAGGACGATGCCGGTGAGTCTGAGGCATCGGGTCTTGAGTTTGTGCAGCATCGGTCGCCGGTCCTTTGGTAGAGAAGAGTCGCGGGCCGATGTTACGGATCATCTAGGCGGTGTTGTAGTTGATCGGCCCGTGCGTGAACAGACGGTACGGTTTTGGTGTGAGCGATATTTTGAGTGCGTTGGGGCGAAGAGTTTGGGTTGGAGGGTTTACTTGCCCGGAGCGGGGTCATAGGGGATTTGTCGCCACGTACCGGTTCCGATGCCGCGTACAACGCCCGCGGTGCCGCCGGCACTTCGTCCGTCGAGAATGATTTGCAGGGGTATTGCGACATCGAGGTAGCGTGCCCAGTTGGTATTGGTGCCTGCCTGCCTGATGCGAGCGTCGACGGTAGCGGTGAGAACACTTCCGTCGGGGTAGAGAAAGTTCCACGCCTGCTGTCCCTTGCTGGAATGGGGTGAGGAGCTGAGCGTGAGGATGGGGTCGCTGACGATCGCGCGTCGAAAGCGATAGGTATCGACGAGCGGGCCGCCGGGGCTGAGTCGAATTTGTGGCGGGACTTTGCCGTAGTTGTTGAGTTTCGTCCACCAGGGTGAGCCGCGTAGCACGCCGGCGGAGTTGGTGCGAACGGCTGGGTGTGGGTTGTAGTAGTAGTTGTTATCTGAGCGTGAGAGGATCACGCCGTTGACATTGATGGTGCGGAGCATGGATCGGTCTTGAATGGTTGCGCTGGGGCAGAACATCACGTTGGCGCCGGTGAGGTATTTTCGGAGGATCAGCATGCCGATGCCGGCGCCGCCTTCGTTGGGGGCGTTGGTGATGACGGGAGGAGTTCCACCCGGGTTGTAGCTGAGCGTGTAGATGAGCGGGAAGTTATCGGCGCTGGTGCCAGGGACGAAGTATGGGAGGGTTGAGGGGTTGTCGAGCCCTAGATCTCCTGCGACGGGCGGTATGGCCCCGCGATACTCTGCGGCGTAGGCGGCGATGGCCTGTCCGATGCCGCGCATTTGTCCGGAGCATTTGACCAGAGCCGCGGAGGATCTAACTCGGGAGAGTGCTGGCAGGAGGATTGAGATCAGTACCGCGATGATGCCGATGACGACGAGAAGTTCGACCAATGTAAAACCAGTTGTGGTTCGCCTTGTCCTGAGCATGTCAGACCTCGTTCTTCGTTGAATCCATGGGAAGGGCTTGTGTGAGGGCTCGAGTGATCGTCGCGAACCGGTTGCGCCGGGCGATGATTCGTGATGGTCCACGAGCAGCAGGCCTCCGCTGGCCTGGCGGCTCCTCGTCTCATGTTATACATCATACAACTTTTGGCAATAGTGATTTTTGGGAAGATTCCGATCGGGCGGTCGGGTGGGTTGGTTGAGTTCAAGGTCGAGAGGGGTCTCGCGTCGACGTTCCTCAAGCAAATGTTGTCTCGGAAGGCAGTTACAATTTGAATCCGGCGTGAGACGTTTTGGGAGCTGGTCTGATCGTTCGGTTGGATGAGTCGTTAGAGTAGCCGTGAAGGGTCATCAGTGGCGCAGGCGGATTTTGAAGGCGAAAGCGGGTCGATCGGGCAGATTTTCGGGTGTTTGGATGTTGAGTGCTTCGTCGGTGCGGGTCCAGGAGAGATTTTGGGACTCGCCGAGCAGTTCGACGGATTTGAAGTTCAGGTCGGGGGCTTGTTGGTATCCGAGGGCGAGCACGCGTACGGAATTGGTGGGTCGGCCGAGGCAAAAGAGATAGAGGGTGTTTCCGTCTTTAGATTGAGTGAAGCGGAGGTCGTTGGCGGTGAAGATGGGGAGTGATTTGTCGACTTTGTTGATTTGTGGGGTGGGTTTAGTTGGATCGTTGTGGTTGGCGGAGGTGGAGTCTGTTGGGGTGGGGAGTGATGCTCCCTCGCCGAAGATGCGGTAAGGGCGTGTGGCGTAGATGGCTTCGCCGTTGATGTCCATCCAATGTCCGATATCACGGAGCATTTGTTCAGCTTCCGGGTCGAAGGAGCCGTCGGGTCGTTGAGGGACGTTGAGTAGCAGATTTCCGTTCTTGCTGACGATATCGATGAGCATATGGATGCTGATGCGGCCTTGTTGGGCGTAGTCGATGCCTGCGTTGTAGAACCATGGTCCTGTTGAGTTGCAGGTTTGCCATGGAGAGGGATTGATGTTGTGGAGTCGGTGGCGTTCGACATCTTGAACTGCGGCGCCTTCGATGTATTCGCCGTGGTCTCGGATGTTTTTGATGTTGTAGACGGCCTGGAGTTTTCCGTTGTTGTGTTTGAGGTTGTGGTTGTAGTAGTTGGCGAGCATGGCTCTTCCGATGTCGCCGAAGGGTATTGCCCCGTCGGTGTAGACGAGGTCGGGGTTGTAGGTTTCGATGAGGTCTTTCATGCGCCAGTACCAGTTTCGTTGGACGTGTTCGGGCGCGTTGATGGGATAGGTGGCGCGGCTGTCGTCGTGGGGTGCGAAGTAGAGGTCTTGGTAGGCGGGATCGTTTCCGTCATAGGGCACGCCGGCGAGTGGGCCGGTTTTGTCTGAGCCGTGGCTGGTATTGAACCAGCTGTAGCTACGAGCGATGTGTTCGCTCACGCCGAACCGGATTCCGCGTTGTTTTGCGAGGTCGCGCCAGATGCCGACGATATCGCGACGTGGTCCGTAGTTGACGGAGTTCCATTTGTGATATTTGGACATCCACAGGTCGTAGTTGTCGTGATGAGCGCCCATGGTGACGAAGTAGCGTGCGCCGGCCCGTTGGTAGAGGTCCATGCAATGCTCGGGGTCGAATTTTTCGGCTTTCCAGAGTTGGATGATGTCCTTGAAGCCAAAGACAGAGGGGTGGCCGAATTTTTCGATATGCAGTTGGTAGGCTGGATGTCCCTGGACATACATTCCGCGTGCGTACCATCCGTCCTGCATGGGTACGGATTGGGGCCCCCAGTGTGACCAGATTCCGAATTTGGCGTCGCGGAACCATTCTGGACATTCGTATTGCTTGAGGCTTTCGGTTGTCGGTTGAAAGGGACCGTCGGTGATTTCGATGTGATTGGGGATTGGTAGGGCGGGATGGGTCGGTTCTGGGATGGGCATGGGCGGCGAAAGGCTCGCGGGCGGGTTTCCGTTTGTGGAGATCGCGGCTGCAGCGGCGACGAAAGTGAAGGCGGCGGAGAGTGCGAGGATCAATTCGATATGGGAATGAGAGGTCATCGAAGCTCCGTGTGGAGACTCTTGGGTCATGGGAGTGGAATGGGTTGAATTGGGGGGAGATCGTCGATCAATCTGATTCTGGGAGATTGATTTTCAGTACGTAGCTTTCGGGCGCATCTCCGCCGTTGAAGTTGAAGCCGGTCGAGCCATAGAAGTAGGCGGGCTTTCCGTTTCGCATGAGGATGCCGGGTCGTTCGAATTTGAAATCGCGTCCGTAGTGTCGTTTGACCTTGGCGGGGTCGAAGGATTTGTTGTAGTCGGAGGAGAGCAGGTAGCCGACTTGTGCGTCAGCGAGTTTGAATTCATCAGGCCGATCGGAGATCCAGAGGATTCCATAGCCGGGTGTGCCGGTGTGTTTGCCGTAGTTGTCGGTGGTGAGCAGGCAGAACTTTCCGTCCCAGATGAATGCGGTAGCGTCTTCGACCTTGTCGATGTTTTCCATGCAGACATCGTCGGCCATTTTGTAGGGTCCTTCGACTTGGTCTGCCACTGCATAGGCGTAGGCGTAGCTCGGGCGATCGCGATACCTCTTTCCGCCGCGGAAGTAGAGGTAAAACTTGCCTTCGTGTTCGAGCATGGTCGGATTGTTGCATTGCCAGTCACCGAACGACCAGTGATTGGGATCGTTGGAGGGTTTGAAGAGAGGGTCCTTGTCGGTGATGACGGTCCAAGGCCCGTAGGGTGAGTCTGCGATGGCCATTCCGAGGAAGTTGGGTCCTCGGCCGGCGTCGAGTTCTGGAGAGGGCCTGCGATCGAAGGAGATGTAGTAGAGGATGTATCGGTTTCCGACTCGCCTGATGGAGGGGTTGTGTATGGAGTTGTTCCACAGGGCATCGGGATTGGCGGGGATAGCGATGTCTTTGAATACGAAGGGGCCTTCGGGTGAATCGCCGACGTAGTGGGCGATTTCGCAGTGCGTTCGCCAGCCGTTCATTCGGTATTGTTTAGGCCAGCGAGAGACGAAGAGGTGTGTTTTGCCGGCATCATCTTCGATGGGGGAAGTGCACCAGACGAAGTAATCGGATTCGCTGACCGCCGGCCCGATGAATTGCAGGCCGGCGGCGATGGCGGAGATTCGTTGAACTGGCGGGGCGTCTGTGTGCGATGGGCTCTGCACTTTGGCATCCTCGTTGGAGATCGCAGCCGGTGAAATGGAGGTTTGCATTGCTGCTGCGATGAGCAATGTCGCGGTCAGGCGTCCCGTGATCCGACTGATTTTTCGGTGAGCGAGCATAGGGATGTATCCTGATTTGGCCTTTCCGGCCCCGACGTCGCGCATCCTTGTTTATGGGATGCCGGATTGGGCGTCACGTGCCTGATCGGGGTCGGAGTCGAGGATTTCGAGATAGTTTCTGCGAGAGGAATCGATATGGGCGCGAATGGCGAAGATGGCGGCGTCTTCGTCACCCGCGAGGATGGCCGACGTTACGAGGCCGTGTTCATCGCAGGTTCGGTCGATGACTTCGCGATTGGTGTAGGTTTTGAGACCGAAGTACCGTCCGAGTTGTTTGAGTGGTTCGAGGATTGCGGTAAAGAGGGGGTTTTTGGAGGCGCTGGCGATGGCGAGGTGGAAGTCGATATCTGCCTTGGCGAGGGCGGTCAGGTCGTCTTTGCTGTTTCGCATGCGAGTGAGGGCATCCTGCATGAGTTGGATGGCGGCTTGCTCGCGTGATTTTGCGAGTCGCGCGACGGTTTCGCTTTCGATGACGGCGCGCAAGTCGAGTAGGTTAAGGAAGATGTCCCGCTGCGTGTTGAGCCTTGCGAATCGGGTGACGGCGGATTTGATTTCGTTGAGTTCGAATGGGATGACGAAGCTTCCGCTACCGATTCGAGCTTGGACGAGTCCTTGAGCCTCGAGTCGTCCGATGGCTTCCCGGATGACGGTTCGACTCACGCCGAATTGAGCGGCAAGTTCGGTTTCGGTCGGCAGTTGCTGATTGACTTTGACTCTGCCGGTAAGAATCATCGACTCCAGTTCAAGTCGAACCCGCTCCCCGAGCTTGCCCGGAGATTTCAGCGGCATGATCTCAGATTGCATTGACACATCGCCTTTCGTGAGCCATTATACATCATACAACAGACATCTGTCCATCTTATTTCGTCAGCTTTGATGATAGCTCGGTTGATGCCGGCTCGCATGCGGAGATACGTAAGTGGTTCAGTTGTCACGTCAGTCACGAGGATGTGGCCGGTTCTATCCACGCATGGGACATCATAAGCGACTCGGGCCGAATCGGCATGAGGATTGGGTTGCAGGCCTGTTTGCTAGCTGCGGGCACGGAGGGAGTTTCCGCGGGGCCGAGGGACGGCTGGTCGTCGGTTTCGTGTTGATCGCATATTTGTCGCCGATCGCGGCGCTATGCAGTGGGATGATTTGATGATCTTGTCGCAAAGCCATTCTGCCATTTCCGGGATCGATTGGGCGATCGTAATTGCCTATGCGTTGATCGTTTTTGCGATTGGCATAGCAGCGGGTTTTCGTCGGCGAACTAGTAGCAGTGGCAAGCAATACTTCCTGGCGGACGGGAATTTGCGTTGGCCGATGATAGGGCTGGCGATGTTTGCAGCCAACATCTCGACGGTTCACCTCGTGAGTTTGGCGGAGTCGGCATACAAGTTCGGCTTGGTGTTTGGCAATTTCGAGTGGATGGCGGGTTTCACGTTGGTGTTGCTCGCGTTGTTTTTCGCGCCGCTCTATTTGCGATCGCGAGTGGCAACGCTGCCCGATTTTCTGGAGAGGCGTTTTAATCGTCGATGTCGTGACTGGCTGTCGTTTATCTCGATCATTTCGGCGATTGTGCTGCACATCGGCGTGGCGTTGTACACGGCTGCCTGGGTGTTGCGTGGGGTGCTGGGCATTCCGATCGGGCACACGATTTTGGGGATTGATGCGTTGATGTTTTTCGTGATCGTGCTGGGTGTGCTGACGGGGATCTACACCCTGGTGGGCGGACTGTTGGCGGTTGTTTGGACCGAGAGCATTCAGACCGTTCTGCTGTTGATTGGTGCGATGTGCGTGACGCTGCTGGCGTATTGGAAGGTCGGTGGATGGGACGCGATGGCGGCGACGCTGGCGACGCAGCCGCATCCTTTGGCAGACGCCGAGGGTTCTGAGAAGGTCACATGGTCGACAGCCAACTTTTTGGACATGGCTCGATCGGCAGGGGATGCATCGGGCATGCCGTGGTATGCGGTGCTTTTGGGTTATCCGGTGATTGGCATTTGGTATTGGTGCTGTGATCAGACGATCGTTCAGCGGGTTTTGGCGGCGAAGAACGAGCATCACGCCCGGGTGGGGCCGCTGTTTTGTGCGGCGTTAAAGATTCTTCCGGTGTTCATTTTCGTGTTGCCGGGCACGCTTTGTTTGGCATTGGTTCAGCAGGGCGCGTTCGGCGGTGAGGCGCCTGCGAGCGCGAAGGACACCTACACGTTTTTGATATCGCAGCTTCTTCCGATCGGTTTGAAGGGCTTGGTGATTGCTGCACTTCTCGCCGCTGCGATGCAGACGTGTTCGGCGGCGTTGAATTCGACAGCGACGCTGGTCGCGTATGACATCGTCAAGCGAACGCGGCCTTCGACGAGCGAGGCATCGCTGGTGCGTGTCGGGCGGATCACGACAGCGTTGGCGACTGTCCTGGCGATTGTCATTTCGCCGATTTTCGGGCATTACGACACGTTGTTTCAGGGCATCAACAGCATGATTGCCTATCTTGCTCCGCCGATTACGACGGTGTTTTTGCTTGGCGTGTTTTGGCGTCGGGCGAGCGGACGGGCGGCGCTGTTGACGTTGCTGATTGGCGGGTTGCTGGGTCTTGGAGCGTTTCTGGGCGATTGGTTCAAGCTTTATTCGATGAACTTCATGATCACCTCGTTCATCCTGTTTCTTGGTTGTTTGCTGGTGATGATTCCTGCGTCGTTCGCGATGCCCGAGCCATTGAAGCCTGAGGCTGAGGCGTTGATTTGGAGCCGGTGGTCCGAGCCGATCCGGGGGCCGATTGCAAGGCCCTGGGTGATGGATTTCCGCGTATTGGCGAGCGTGGTTTTGGTTATATTTGTGGTTCTTTACGGCGTGTTTTGGTAAGCGCGCCACTGTGTTGAGTTGTAGGGAGAATTCCCGGTTTCTTTTTTGGAGGAGAAGAGTCATGCGTCAAATGAAGAACAAACACACGTGTCCGGTATTGAGTGTGAGTCGCCGGCGTGTCGCGATGGCCGCGGCGGTTGTGCTCGCGGGCCTGCCCGCGGTCGCGTCGGGGGCGGATGGGGTCTGGACAAACGCCGCCGGCGGTTTGTGGTCTGCAGCCGACACTGGCAACTGGGCCGGCGGAACGGTCGCGAGCGGCGCGAACTCGCTCGCCGACTTCAGCACGCTCAATTTGCTCGCCGACGTCACGGTGAATCTGTCCGAGCCGCAAACGATCGGAAGCCTGGTGTTCGGCGACACTGACACCGCCAGCGCAGCAGGTTGGACGCTGGCCAACAACGGCAACGCCGGCAACATTCTGACCCTTGCGGGCAGTGCGCCTGCGATCACCGTCAACGGATTAGGTGGTACAAGAGTCGCGACGATTTCCACGACTGTTGCGGGCACATCGGGCTTCACCAAGCTTGGTGCGGGTCAACTCACACTCAGTGGTGTGAACTCCTACACCGGTACGGTGAATGTAGCGGGCGGGACTTTGCGATTTACGAGTCCGACCAACATTCCGGCCAATGGTGCGTTCACCTTTTCCAATGGCGCGGCGTTGGTGATTGATGGATCGGCAAGCCGAACGCTGTCGAACATGACCTTCACCGGCAACGGCACATTTACCGCCTCCAACGGTTCGAGCACGGTGACGGTGACGAACTTCAACTTTGGAAGCGGCACGACAGCGACCCTCAACACGCATTTCCGCGCGGCTTTGGGCGGAGGCGGAAGCGCCGGGACGGGCGGTATCAACACCGGTTCCGGCACGGTGAACATGAACGTGCCGTCGACCAACGGATCTGGTATCGCTGCGAACACGAACGACTCGCGTACCGACATCAACGGAAACTGGACGGGCTTCAACGGCGTGATCAATCTGTTTGGGACTTCGACGAGCGCGACACATCCGAGCGGCCTGCGATTGGTTCCCAACGGAGGGACCTTCAACGGCGATTGGAGCAACGCTGCGGTCTCGCTTAGTGCCGTCAGTGGCGGTCTGATGAAGGTTTATCCGCGTTTCGGCACGAACGGCACGATCCAAATGGGATCTCTTGCGAGCACTTCAGCGGGCATCATTGTCCCGGCATCGGGCTCCTCCACCAGCGGCACGCTGAGTGTAGGCAAGCTCAACAGCAATACGACGTTTGCGGGATCGATCCAGGGATCGATGTCACTGACGAAGGTGGGAACCGGAGTGCTGACGCTGAGCGGCTCGAACAGTTACACGCTTGCGACCAACATCAATGCTGGGACGCTGAAGCTGGACGGTGGTGCGACGCTGGCGAGTTCGCCGACGATCAACATAGCCGGCGGCGCGACGTTCGATGTCTCGACCGCAACGAGCTACGGCACCGCGGCGGGGCAGACGGTCGTCTCGGCGGCGGGTGCTACACCTGCGAATGTTCTCGGTGATTACAGCCATGGGAATGGCGCGATCACGGTCGGCACGCTGCTCGGCTCGGGAACGCTCGCCTTCACGGGCAACCTCACGCTCGGCGGGGGCGCGTTGAATCTCGAACTGTCGCCTAATCTGACCGTCGGTGGTACGAACGATCTGATCACCGTGTCGGGTACGACAGCGTTGAACGCCGGCACGATCAATCTGGGTCTGCAGGGCGGACTGAGCGTCGGCACCTATACGCTCCTGACGTCCGCGGGCGGGTTTAGCGGTCTGGCGAGCAATCTTGCGGTGAACTTTGGTGCCCGCGGCACGCCGCCTGCACTGGTGGTCAATGGCAACGCGTTGCAGCTCGACGTCACGTCTGTCACTGGCGCGTCGCTCGTCTGGAATGGCAACGTGGACGGCAACTGGAACATCAACAACACGAGCAACTGGCTCAATGGCGGTTCGCCGGACAAGTTCTTTCAGCTTGATGCGGTGACGTTCAATGATTCAGCAACGAGCTTTGGGGTGGTGTTGAACGGTTCACTCGCCCCCGCGAGTGTTCTTGTCGACAACAGCACGGATTACGCCTTCAGCGGCACGGGTGGTCTTAACGGCAGCGGATCGCTGACCAAGAGGGGCTCCGGCAGGCTGACGCTCAACACATCCGCCAACAACTTCACAGGAGGCCTCCGCATTGAGGGCGGAACCGTCGACGCACAGACAGCCGGCGGAGTCAATCTGGGTCTGGGCACGGTCAGCCTCGCAGGCGGAACGCTTCGTGCCGTCACACCGACGGGCGGCAACGTGACGATCGCCAATCCGCTTAACATCACGGGCAGCAACACGTTGGTCACCGCCAACACCTCTGCAATTGCGAGACAGACGATCCTGAGCGGCGCGATCACCGGTACGGGCACGCTCGCGTTGGTGAACGAAGACCTCGGCAGCGGCAAGGGTTTGGATATCAGTAGCAACATGTCCGGCTTCGCCGGAACGTTGAGCGTGGGCGATCAAATCGTCGCACGTCTTTCGAGCGTGACAAGCGGCGGGCCGTTGATGACGCTCAACATTGGGGCGGGTGGATCGGTGGGAACGATCAACGCATCGCCCGTGGTGGCACAGTTTGCCGGTCTGACTGGCACGGGGATTCTTCGTGGTCACCAGAGCAGCGGAACGGGCAGCACGGTCGAGTATCGCATCGGAGGCACCGCAACCACGTCGACATTCGACGGTGTGATCATCGACGGGGCACAGGGCGCGACGGAGCTTCCGGTGAGCATCACGAAAGTCGGCACGGGAACCCTCACGCTCAACGGAGCCAACACCTATAAGGGTGGGACCAGCGTGCAGGGGGGCACGCTGGTGCTCGGCATTGCCGCGCAGGAGCCGGTGAGGGGCGGCTCGGTTGTGACTTCGCCAGGCGGGGCAGATCTGCAGGGCGGAAAGTTGGTGTTGAAGTATGACGGGACGACCCAAGCCGCGCTTGTCGCACAGGTGGCGGGGATTCTGGATGCGGGCTTCGACCAGACCGCGAAGTTCTCATCGGGTCTGATCCGATCGACGAGCCTTTCGGGCAGTCAGCTCATTGGATGGATCGACAATGTCGGTGCGTCGCAGGTGGAGGTCGCGCTGACGCTGCCCGGCGATACCAATCTCGACGGTAACGTGAACTTCAGCGATCTGCTCGCCCTCGCGCGGAATTACAACACCACATCGGGAGCGGTGTGGAGCATGGGCGATAGTGACTACGACGCGGCGGTCGGGTTCCCCGATCTGCTGGCGCTGGCTCGTAACTACGGATCGAGCTTCATCACCTCGTCGTTCGAGACAGACTGGGCTTTGGCTCAATCGATGGTGCCTGAACCCGGAACGCTGGCAGTTGTGGCGGGTCTGGGTCTGACTCTTGTTCGTCGCCGACGCAGGTGAGCATCGGCAGGCGGGCGTTCGACTTCGCAGAGACGTCTGCGAAGGCTGCGTCCGTATGAATCGTTGATCCTCCGCTGGTACGCTGCCGCGTTCAATCCTTGGACGCGGCAGCGTCGTTTGGTGTTTTTCATCGAAGCGTTCGCATCAACGATCCCAGGCACGCGTGCGTGGGCCTTTGTTGTTGAAGGTGACCTGACAGCCGGCAGGCGCGTGTGATCGAGTCCAGGATGTGAATTCCTGAAGCGGCGATGTCTCGGTCGGACTGAAACGGATGGCTCAGCGGCGGGGCCGTGCGAGACGGCGTTGCAGGAGCGTGCCGGTGAGTAGAAGCAGTGCGGCGGAGGGTTCGGGGACCATCGCCTGAGCTCGCGTCCAGTCGTCGGCGAAGTTGGGTGTTGTGTCGAGTGCGATTGTAGCGCCCGCGCCGTAGTTTCGGGCGACGTCGAGCAGATCGGTGAAGTTCACTGCGCCGTCGTAGTTGGTGTCACCATCAATCCAGATGGCGCCGTTGGTGGTGCCGTAGTTGCGGGCCAGTGCGAGGAGGTCGGTGAAGTTGACGGCGCCGTCGAGGTTGGTGTCGCCCTGCCAGGTGGGTGCGATGATCACTTTGGAGGCGGTGATGTCATTGATCCAGCCGAGGGTTCGTCCGGTGGTGAGGTTGGTGGAACGGAGCGGCCCGGTGAGGAATTGTGCGTCGAAGCCTGCATCGAGGATGGCGAGGATGGTCGAGGCGGGGCTGCTGGCGCCCGCGTAGCTGAATTCAAGGCGTCCTCCGCGGAGGTCAGCGCCGGCGGGCGTGGGGACGGCAGCACCTCCGAGGATGGGTTGTGTCGCGAGCGGTCCGAGGGTCAGGATGCCAGCGGAGACGATGGTGGATCCGGTGTAGGTGTTGACGCCCGAGAGGATTTGCGAGCCCGATCCGACTTTGTTGATCGAGGTGCCTTGTGAGATGGGCCCGGTGAATTGTCCGTTTGCGTTGCCGTTGCCGAGCGTGACGGTGCGTGAGCCGCCGCTACCGTTGATCAGGCTTCCGGCTCCGTTAAGGCCGTTGATATTGATGCCATTGCGAACATCGAGATTAGCACCGGGGTTGATGATGACGTTGCCTTTGCCGGTTCCGAAGGGCAGGACGTTGGTTGCGAAAGCGAGGACCGAGCCGGCATTGATGACGGTGTCGCCGGAGTAGGTTTTGGGCGCCCCGGTGAGAGAGAGTCGAGCGTTCCCGTTTTTGATGAGGGAGAGTTTTCCGTTGGACGAGTCGGCGATGGGGCCGCTGAGTGTGCTGATGTTGGAGGCGGATCCTGTGAGGTCGATGGTGAGCGATCGGTCTCCGGTGTCGGAGTGGTTGATGGGTCCGGAGAGTGTGAAGGTGATGGCGTTGTTGGTGCGTAGAGTTGCTCCGCCGGCGTTGATGGTGAGTGCTCGGTTGGAGCTTGTGTTGGCGGCGAATTGCAGGCTTGCGTTTCCAGCGAGGACGAGGTTTCCCGGAGCACTGGAAGCAGCGCCGAGATTTCCGGGCGATCCGCCGTTGTTGAGAGAGGAAATGACGAGCGTGGCGCCTTGGACGACCGTGGGGCCGGTGTAGGCGTTTGCGGGGTTGGAGAGCGTGACGGTACCGCTGCCGATGACGTTGATGCCGCCGGTTCCGCTGAGGATGCCGGATGCAGTGATGCTTTCGGTGGAAGCGGCGTCGAAAGTGCTGGTTCCTGTGAGTGAGATGTCGGTGGTCACGAGTAGCGTGTTGCCGAGGGGAGCGAGCGTTCCGCCGGACCATTGGAACGAGTGGGTTCCACCTGCGCTGATGCGACCGGCGTGGATGGTTCCGGAGGAGAGGTTGAGGGTGCCGTTGAAGGTTCCGTTGAGCGTATGACCGAGCGCGATGGCCCAGGTTTTGATGGTTCCGCCGGTGACGTCGAGTGTTCCGGTGTTTTGGTGTCCGACTTGGATGAGGAACGGCACGTCGAGGGTTCCGCCGGCGGCGACTGTGACGCGTCCGCTGCCGTTTGTTGCGCCGTCGCCGATGAAGAGTCGAAAGGCTGAGGCGTTGCCGGCGTTGATGGTGAGGGCGGGGTTGCTGTTGGGAGAAGTGGCGCGGACGAAGGCGTCTGCGTCGGTATCGGGGAGGTTTCCGGTGGTCCAGTTGGGAGTATCGTTCCAGTTGCCGGAGGATGCACTCCAGACGCGTTGAGGGTTGGTCGCGGACATCAGGTCGTTGATGTATTCCTCGACGCGTGTGTAGCCTGAGGGCGCGATATTGTTTCGGTCGGCGGGGTTGGCGGGGTTGAGACCGCGAGCCGACTCCCATGCGTCGGGCATGCCGTCGCGATCTGTGTCGGTGGGCGCGGTTCCGCCGGTGATGGTGCCGAAACCGGGCGTTTGTGTGTTGGGATTTGAAATGATGAGTCCCCCGCCGGAGGTGAGCTCATTGATCATGCGTTGATCGACGCTATCGCGAACGAGAGATGCACCGACGCTCGCGACGACTTTATCGAAGGCTTTTCGGGCGGAATCGGTTCTGACAGTTGGATAGTTGAAGCGTTGCGGCATGAAGGTCATGGGGTCATCGATGCTGGATTGCGTGACCAGTGTGCCGTCGATGACGCCGTTGCGATTTTGATCGTAAAAGTTGCCTTCGATGTAGAGTTTGTAGTTTGCGTTACCGCGGCTGAAGGGATCGGGATCGGATCCTGAGGACGGTCCTCGCACGAAGTAGTTGTTGATGACGTTGGCTTCGGAGATTCCTGCGGAATCGCCGGCGATGTAAGGATCGGAACCCCAGTTGTAGATGACGTTATTGACGAAGTCGTTGACCCCTTTGGTTTTGGGGTTTCGGCTGTTGTTGCTCATGTAGAGGTTGTGGTGCATGCTGATCGTGTTCCATTCGATCAGGCTGCCCATGCTGTGATTGAGCAATCCCTCGCCGATGAGGGTGTTTTGAACGGTGACGTTGCTGCTGTTGTTGATGGAGAAGGATTCGTCTTGTCCCCACTGCGCCGAGACATGGTCGACGATCAGCCCATTGACTCCGTCGGCGGTGACGGCATCACCACCGCTGACGACGCCGTATCGAAAGCGCATGTTGCGGACGATCGTGTTATCAGCGGCGGAGAAGCTGACGGTGGCGCCTCGTGTAGCGATGCCTTGTCCTGGTGCGGTTTGCCCTGCGATGGTAATGTTGGGTTGTACTGTGACGGACGAGGTGAGATTGATATAGCCCCCGACCTCGAAGACGACGATTCTGTTGGGTTGGCTGACGGCATCACGGAAGCTGCCAGCGCCGGAGTTGTTGAGGTTGGTGACATGGTAGACCGATCCGCCGCGTCCGCCTGTGACGTGGGCTCCGAAGCCTTCGGCTTCGGGGAAAGCGCGGAGTTGAGCGTGTGCGGCTGCGGTCAACCCCGATACCACGACGGTCACCGCGATCGCGAGTTTGGAGCGAGCGTTCATCCACTTCCTCCGGGCCGTTAGATATGACATCATACCACTTGTTCTTTCGTTGCGTCACCTCAATTTTGGAGTGAAATCATGGATCATCTGCTCATCCCCGAGATTGTCGGTCCTTGGCGGACTTTGTTTCGTCCGACCCGGTATTCGTCCTACGTCAACGATCACACGGTGATTCGTGGCTCGGATCGTCGATGGCATCTTTATGGATGCTGTCAGCTCGCGACCGAGGTGAATCCGGAGATGGAGCGATACCTGTGTCACGCTCAGGGTCCGATCGATGGGCACGTGACGGAAGAGATGCAGGAGATGCGTCCGGTGGTTGATAACGGCACTCGGGCCTGGGCGCCCGGAGCGATCCGGGTGGGGGCGCGCCATTACATGTTTTACGGGCCGTCACCGACGATGATGGCGCATTCGATTGATTGTGCGCATTGGTTGGGCAACGACTGCCGTATGATCGGCACGCCGCTCGACGCTGCGCATCGCGATCACATGGTGGTGCAACTCAACGACGACACCTGGCTGATGTATGTGGTGGGCGTACGCAACGGGCAGGGTTGCGTGTCGGTTCATGTCTCCAATGACTTGCGTGAATGGCGATTCGTGCAGTACGCGTTGACGGTATCGCGAGATGCCCCCCTCAAGCCTGCATGGGGCGCGATCGAGTCGCCTTATGTCGTGCGGATGGGTTCGACTTGGTACTTGTTTGTGACGTACACCGATTGCTCGAAGGCGACGTATCAGCAGACGCTGGTGTTTGCCTCGGTGAATCCGTACGACTTTGGTGAGTTTTCCGGTGATCCCGCGACGGCGGTCGCGCACTTGAAGGCTCATGCAGCCGAGGTGATTAGAGATCCGGACGAGGACAGTTGGTGGATCACCGCAGCCGGTTGGCGGGGCTTTGACATTCCGATTGAGGGAGCGGTCGCTATAGCGAGGCTGACGTGGCGAGCTGCGCCGTAGCAGTTGTCTTCACGATGCGGCATGGCTTTGGGTTTGGGCATGAGAGTGGATGGGCTGATGAAGTTCGTCACTTGGGCAGCAGGCTTTGAACCGAGGCGCTGGGGCGTGCGATGACGTGGGCGGCGATGAGTTTTCCGAGTCCTTCGACTTTGGTGCGTCCGGCTTCGACGGCGGCCTTGACGGCGGCGACGTCGCCTCGGATGACGACACAGATGTAGCCCCCGCCGAGTTTTTCGCGCCCGGCGACTTCGACGTTGGCGGCTTTGCAGGCGGTGTCGATGGCTTCGATGACTGCGGTAAATCCTTGGGTTTCGATGAGTCCGATGGCTTGGTTTGAGTTGGATTCAGCCATGATGAGTTCTCCGGTTTTGTAGATGACGTTTTGTTCGATGAGTGGGTTGTATTCGATGTTCAGGGGCCAGAGTGCGGTGGTGCCTCGTGCGGGTTTGGGCAGGATGCTGGAGATCACGGAGGCGTGCATGGCCCGAGCGGTTGCTTCTGCGGTGGCGATGGCTGCGGTGACGGCTGCGAGTGGACCGGTGACTTTGACGCTCGCGCCCATCATGTCATTGAGTTCGATTTGCAAGAGGCGGATGTCGGCGGTTTTTTCGGCGGCATCGAGTGCGACGATCGAGGCGGTCCAGCTTCCGATTTCGAAGATGCCAACGGCATGGGCATCTGCATGAGCATGGTTGTTGGAATTGGAGTGTGTATTGGCGTGGTTCATCACAGCAATCCCTTGCGTTTCATTTCTGCGATGACAGCGCTGGTGACTTCGAGTGTGACGTCGGGCGAAAGATCGACACCTTGTCCTGCGAAGCCGCTGGTGCGTGTCGTGCAGGTGGTCGGTGCGTCAGCCAGTCCGAAGTCTGCCATGACGCAGCGGAGTGATTCCGTGAGTCGGGTTCGGTCGAAGTTGGCGGGTTGCCGGGATTTTCCGAGTTTGATGCCGCGAATTTCGACGGCAGCGCGAAGTCCTTCGGGGAAGTCGGCGGCGTAGACCATGATGTCGAAGAATTCGATGAGTCGAAGCTGCAGGTGGACGGCTTCATCCCATCGTCGTGTGACGCAGAGATCGTAGAGTCTGCGCGTCAGTTCTGGCACAGCGCCGCTGCTTGCGTGCGTTCCGCCGTCTGCGCCGAGCAGCATGGCGGGTGCGAGAGCTGCCTCCCAGCCGCTGAGGAGGGTGAATTCGGGTCGTGTCGGTCGGATGGCAGCGATGACCCGCGCCAGATAGCTCATGTCGCCGCTCGAATCTTTCAGTCCGATGATATTGCGATGTTCGAGTGCCAGTCGCTGGATTGTTTGTACTTCGATCGGCGGGCAGAAGAGGGGGATGTTGTAGAGAGTGACGTCGATCGGGCTGTTTCGTGCGATTTCGCGGAAGTATTCGAAGACGGAAGCCTGTGAGAGTTTGTAATAGATCGGTGGCAGCAGCGCGACGGCGCGTGCGCCGTAGGCGTGGTACAACTCGCACGACTCGATGACTTCACGGACGTTGTTTTCGGTTGCCCCCGCCAGGACCGGAACTCGTCCGCGGCATTGCTCGCAGATGATTTGGCAGATTCGGCGTCGCTCCTGCAGGCTGAAGCGTAGAAACTCGCCTGCCGATCCGTTGGCATAGATGCCGTGAATACCTCGATCGATGAGCCAGTCGATATAGCGTCGCAGTTCTGGTTCGTTGATTCGTCCAGCGTCGTCCAGCGGGACGGGATTGGGGCAGAAGATGCCTGCGATGGGTGACTTCATGGTCAGTTGAACCTACCCCACATCGAGATGGTAAACACGCGACGCGTTGGTCGCCAACACGCGCTGTCGTGCCGACTCCGGCCAGTCAGCGATGATGAAGTTGAAGCAGTTGATCCACGCTTGAATCGAGCCGCCGATCCTACAGACCGGCCAGTCGCTGCCGAACATGAGTCGTTCGAGCCCGAAGGCTGAAGCGACATCGTCGACGATCTCGCGGCATTGTGTCACGAGATCGCGTCCCGGGTCGACTGATCCGAACAATCCGCTCAGCTTGCAGGCCACGACGTTCAGCTCGCGTGATAGATCTGTGACCGACGCACGCCACCTGATGCGCTCGGTCGGATCGCGAGGCGGGTTTCCGCAGTGATCAAGCACGAATCGCGTCTCGGGGCAGCGTCGCACCAGGTCTGTCGCGGCTGGGAGTTGGTTGTGACGCACGCAGAGATCAAAGCTAAGCCCTGCGCGTCCCAGTCGTTTGACGCCCTCGATGAACGCGGTGGAGCGGAGCAGCTCATCGGGCTGAGCATGCAGCACGCGTCTCAGGCCTTTGAGCTGCCGATGTTCGATTCGATCGAGGTACGCGCCGAAGTCTGGATGATCAGGCCGACACCCTGCGATCACGCCGACGATGTTGTTTTCAGATTGATCTGCGAGTCCGCACGCCCAGATCGTCTCGCGTTCAAGGCATTGCTCATCGACATCGCATTCGACAAACACGCTGCCGATGATCTTGATCCCGGCGGAATCGAATCCGGCGAGGTCGGTCGCGTGGTCGTGTAGCGTCAGGGTCCGATTGAGAGTTGGAAAGTCTTTAAGCCAGGTGAAGTCGTGCCGTTCGAGATCCCAGAGATGCAGATGTGTGTCGATCATGCCTTGCATCGTGCCGTGCTCCCTTAGTTGGTGTGCAGATCGCAGCTAGAGCCGGGTTCTTGGGGCGTTTTGTAGTAGCCGGCTTCGATCATGGCAGGTTGCACGAAAGCCTTTCGTAGGTGCGGGATGTGCTCGAGGAAGAGGCGTGGATGTCCTGCGCCGATGTGATTGAAGAGTACGAGGTGCTGGTGCAGTTGCCCCATGTCCCCGACATGCGGGACGACCGGCACGCCGAAGCGTCGGGCCATCAGACTCACAGCCAGGAATTCGCTAACGCCGGCGACGCGAACTGCATCGACCTGGCAGAACGACATGGCGCCTTGTTGTTGCAGGTAGTTTTTGAAAACGACGCGATTAGGCACATGTTCTCCGGCCGCGACCTTAAGGGGCGCGATGGCGCGCGCGATGGCGACATGGGCGTTGATGTCATCGGGATGAGTGGGTTCTTCGACCCAGTAGGGGTTGATGCCTGCATCCGACAATTGATGGCAGAATCGGATGGATTGTTGCAGGGTCCATTGTTGATTGGCATCGACCATGATTTTGGCATGTGGACCGGCGGCCTTGCGGATGATGGCGGCGCGTCGCAGGTCGCGAGCCATGTCCTTAGAGCCGACTTTCAGCTTCATGGCTGGGAATCCCGCGTCCGCGGACGCGCGTGTTTTTCGCTCGATCTCTTCGTCGGTGTAGTTGAACCAGCCGACGGACGTGTCGTAGCCGGGATACCCTTTTGTGAGGACTGATTCCCGTTCTGCTCGGCCCGGCTGCTCTGCACGGAGCAGCATCACGCACTCATCGGGTGTCAGCGCGTCTTCGATGTAGGACAGATCGAGCGTTGCGGTGAGGTCTTCGGGACTCAAGTCGAGCAGCAGACGCCACAGTGGGACGCCGCGATGCTTGGCCCACGCGTCCCAGCACGCGTTGACGAGACTCGCAAGTGCCAGATGCACCACGCCCTTGTGAGGCCCGAGCCAGCGATAGCAGTGGTCGTCAGCGAGTCGGCGCTGGGCTTTGCCGAAGTTCGCCATCAGTGTGTCTAAGTCTTGTCCTACCAGGCCATTGCCGAGTTCCTTGATGACCGCGCAAACCACATCATTGCCCGCCCCGAGGGTGAAGGCAAGACCGGTACCGCAGCAGCGCGGGTCGTCGGTCTGAATCATTGTGACGGCATAGGCATAGGTCGGGTTGGTGTGCACGGCGTCTGCACCCTCGCCGCGCTCAAGCGCGTATCGTTGGTCTCGTGTAAAAACCCTAGTAATCGTGGGCATACAACCCGCTCCAGTGAAGACGACCTTGCGTGCCGGCGTCGCGATGAACTCGCAATGGGATCCGACGACCCGGCACCCATAAAATCCATATGACGTCGGACGACTGCTCGTCATACTACTGGTTTCAACGTCGGAACAAAAGCGACATCTGTCGAATCGAGGGTGCGTGAGGTGTGAGGGGCTCGATCCAATCGTTAAGGGCCGGGCATTCAAATCGCGAGCCCCGGCGACCACATGGGGCCGCGGCTTGCCGCGAAACCGAAGGTTGGGCAAAACAACAAAGTTGGGCAGTAGGTCGGGGGTCGTGGTTTCCTGGCGGATGGGTCTGGGCATGGTTGTTCATCCAATTCAACGCCCGCGCTGCGCGATTGCGTCCGCAGTTGCGCAGCGCGAAATCCGAATTCGTGATGAATTCATTGATTTGGGGGTTTGGGGAACGCGTAGTGCCTCAGAATTAACGAATCGGATTCTGGTTCTGCTCGATGACATGAGCGGTTTGGTGTCGATTCCGACGCGTTGGCGGACGGATTCGGCGAGTTGGCGCATCACGTTTGGACGGCTCGCGCACAGCGAAATAGACCCGTAGTCGACCCGTAGTCGACCCGTAGTCGACCCGTAGACGCACTGTGTTGTCGAACTGTGTTGTCTGATGGACTTCCTCTTGCAAAAAAAAGGACACCCGCCGGTGCGGGTGTCGAGGTGAGTGGGTGTGGGTCAGTCCGAGAGCCGGTGTGGGTGCTCAGGCGTTTCCGACGATGAGCGGCTGGGCTCTGGAGCTGAGTACGGATTCGCGGACCTGCATGCGGGATGATTCGCTGAAGTTGAGGAGCATGCCCATGGTCATAACGCGTCGACCGTTGGCGGACGAATTGGCGGTGTTGACGACGACTTCTGTATTGCGGATGACCCATCCTGGGCTGAGGTTTCCGACGAAGGTGTCGGTGCCGGTGCCGCCGTCTGCGACACCGACCGGGCCTCGTCCGTACATGGTGTCGTTTCCGTCGCCGCCGGTCATTTGGGTCATTCCAGCGCCGCCGTGGAGTACGTCGTTACCAGCGCCGCCGTTGATGGAGACGGAGATGCCTGTGCGTGCATTTCGTAGGTCGATGACGTCGTCGCCCGCGCCGGCGTCGACATTGATTGAGGAGAAGAGCGACCGTGCGACGTAGGCTTGGTATCCGTCCGAGCGTGTGACCCTGATGAACGGGTCGCTGGCGATGGAGACTTCGAGGGCTTCGAGCGCGTCGATCGAGGTTTGCAGTTGCTCAATGCCGGAGAGGATGGTGTTGAGGCTGTCCTGCAATTGTGCGGCGGCCGCGGCGCTTCCGAAGGCCGTGAGCATGCTGATGTTGGCCTGGAGACTGTCGGCGGTGGATTGCATGGTGGAGAGGGCGTCGACGAGGACGCGTGTGGTCTCTCCGCTCGCGAGCCGCGAGACGCCGACAGCGGTCGATCCGAACACGGCGGTGCCTGCCGGGCTGTCGACTGCATCGGTGTAGATGATCGAAGCGAGCGTGCTGTTGGTGTCGACGCCGGTGGTGAGATCGAGGGTGAATGTTTCGGCGTCGTCGGTGCCGAAGACGTTGAGCCTGCCGTTGTCGTTGAGCAGAGGCAGTTCGAACCGCACGTCAAGATCGACAGTGGGAGGTGGGATTGACGAGTCCTGTCCGGGGAGGAAGGTGATCGGTGGTGCGACGATGTCGCCTTGACCGATGACCAACGGGCCGGTCGGGGCGCCGGATCCGTCGAAGAAGTTGAACACCCCTCCGCCCAGATCGACAAAGGCGAACAGCGTGCGGGACTCAAGACGATGGCAATGGGTTGACATCACATTCTCCTCTGGCATCACGCCGGGATCAGCGGCGGGTGTTTTGCGGCGGCCGGATCCGATTCGCGTACGCAGCGAATCAGGCAGGGCCGCACGTCTTTGATCGCACTATCATTCACAGGCACGTCCTCGATCGTCTTGAAGAATCGTGCGACGAACTAAAGCCGACCCAACGCCCCGGTTCTGCGAGCGACTATAGTCCCGGCGCGAAGGCCAGGGCGAGGTTCGTCCACGCGATCTGCTCTCTGGCAGGTCAGAACCGAGGAAATCATCATGCACGCTGCCAACGAAAGACGTTCCGACACTGCCGACGAATTGGCTGTCACGCACAAGCGTCGCGAGACGTCGCGTTCGCTCGGCAGCATGATTGCGGTCACCGAGTTCGAAGACACGAGCGGTCACAATGTTGGGGTGATCTGCAACGGTCACCGGATCGGCATCCAGATCGCCGGTCGAACGCGGTATTGGTGGAAGATCGGGGAGACGGGCAAACAGATCGAGGGGGAGCCCGGCAGCGTTTTTGCGATCCCAGCGGGTACGGAGCTGGAAGTCAGTTGGGAAGGCCCGCGTAAAATGATCAGCATTGGCATCGACACGCAGCTGGTCGATCGCGTTTTGGCCGACCACGTGCACGGTGCATCCGAGGTGTCGGGCTCGCCCATTGCGACTGAAACGCTGGGGCACAAGCCACGGCTCTGGCTGGGCGAGCACCAGCCCCGAGTCTTTGCGAACGTGCAGCGGCTCGCGCAGTTGCACGCCGACCCGCACGACACGACGGGCGGCTCGGAACGGCTTGAGATCGAAGAAATCGCCGGCGAGTTGGCGGCTTGGATGGTGTTTCCGGACGATTCATCGCAGTTGATCGATCGGGAGCTCGGGCTGTCCGATGTTGCCTTAAGGCGCATCACCGGCTACATCCGCGACCATCTTCGTGAAGGTCTTGGCATCGAAGCGCTGAGCGATCTCGCGCGTCTCAGCCCGTTCCACTTTTGCCGCATGTTTAGGCGTTCGACGGGTTTGTCTCCGCGTCAGTATGTCATCCGGTTGCGTATCGACCACAGCCTGTCGCTCATGCACAGCCGGCCGAACATGACCCTCGCCGAGGTCGCGGTTGCCAGCGGTTTTGCCGACCAGGCGCACTTTTCCAACACGTTCCGGAAATTGATGCGTCAAACCCCGTCCGAATGGAAGCGGGAAGCGCAGCAGTCGTAAGCCGACCTGACCAGCCGCCGCTGATTGCCCTCGCGGGAACGGAGCGGGAGCGACGGCATCGCAAATGTAGATCAGGCGGGATGTTGCATGGCGTAATCGGGGGTGCCTGTGAGGCGAGTGACGCGCTGCCCCTTCCGTCGGCACGACGCGCGACGGCGTGGACCCATGCGATCGAAGCTCGACAGGTTGGTCGAGGCGGGGGTGAAACAGACGAGTTTAGCGAACAAGATGAAGTTGACAGGTTGTCGCACCTTCAGTGACACTACGGGGACTTTTATAGGACACCGAGCGCCGCCCTCGCGGGTTGCTTTGCGCGTGCATCTCTCTGAGGGATTGAAACATGCGACGTCGAAAGCCTCAATCGGCCAAGGGCAATTCTGCAGCGCGCGGTCAGCGTTCACCCGCCGAGCCTCGGCATGTCACGGAGCACCTCGAGAAGCGAGTCCTGCTTGCCGGTGCGAATGATCAGGCGATCATCAGCGCGATCACGTCCGCGTTATTGCCGGCCACGTCGGGCGGGTTCACGGCGTTTACGAATCGACTGAAGGACAACAACATTCTTGCGCGGCAGCTGCCGTTGGTTGCGCGTGGGATCGGGCAGAACATCAATCCGAAGGCGGTCTTCGATAGCGTTCTCTCGCGTTTGTCGGCGGGTTACACGTCGGTGGTTCAGCTTCGGTCTGCGCTCGAGGGCGCAGCCGGCGTGGCTGACGGCTTGGAAGTTTTGGCGACGCGTGATCTGACGGACAACATCGAGTTCGATCTGCGCCTCGCTGCGGGCAGTAACATCGCCGTTCCGCTGAGTGCGTTGTTTGGTGACACGGATTTTGCGATCAGTGGGAGCGTCAACGTTCAGGTCGATTTCGATTTTCGCATCACGGTCGGCGGACAGTGGAGCGGATCGAGTGCGTTCTTTTATGTTGCGGACAGTAATGAAGTGCTCGGCGTGAGTGCGTCGGTGAGCGCGACGAACATCAACGCAACTGCGCGTCTCGGCTTCCTCGACGTGCAGCTCGCCGGTGGATCGATCAGCCTGAGCCCGCAGTTTTCGCTGGGCCTGACCGATGTTGGTGTCAGCGGTGGATCGGGAAGGATCACGCTCTCTGAACTGAACACCGGGACGCTCAGCACGCTGATCAACACGTCGGTCGGGGCGAGTGCATCCACGAGCCTATCCGCGACCGTTTCGACGAGCGGGGCGGTCGGACTTCCGGCGCAGAACATGTCGTTCAGTTGGAGCGACATCAACGATCTGGCGTCGGTCAGCACGAATCTTGGTTCGTTGGGCAACTACAATCTGTTTGAGCAGATCAGTGCGTTGACGTTTCAGCAGGGCCTTGAGGGCGTGTCTGATTTTTCGGAGATCTTCGGCGGGCTCGGGACGTTCGGTCGGCCGTTGCCTGGTCTGGGCACGCAGCTTCAGAGCGTTCTGGACATACCCGGGTTGATCACCAGTCGTACGGTCAACGTGGGTTCGTTCAACTCGCTTGAGTCTTACATCACGCGTCTGAACGCAGGTTCTGGCAACAGCAATGTCAGCTTCAGTTTGAGCGGAACCGAGTTGACGATCCAGCTCAATTTGTCGGCGACGCGGAACACGACGCGGGCGTTTGATCTTTCGCTGGCGGATCTTCCGCTTCGGCTGGACGGATCGAGTTTGGGGGTGAACGCGACGGTGGCGGGTCGATTGAAGTTTGGCGTGGATTTGTCGACGCGAGATTTTTATCTGTACGACGACGCTTCGGGGCCGGAGTTTTCGGCGACGGCATCGATCAGCGCATCGAACCTCAGTGGTTCGGGGGGTGTGGGTTTTGTCAGTGCGAGCGTTGCGGGCGGACAGGCTCAACTGAGTTTCAACGGGCAGTTGCAGCTCGACAAGCCGGGCGTCGATCGCTTTGGTGTTGCGGATTTTGCAGAAGAGTCGAGCGTGCCCGGCTGGGTCGATTTTACATTTGGCGGGAGTGCGAGTGGATCACTTCCGATTCAGTCGAGCTTGCTGGGCATCGGGTCGCAGACGTTCGGGTTTACGTGGACCGATTTGACCGATCCGGGCACGTTCAGTTCGAACCTGCCGAGTTTTAGCGCGTTCGGCGGATGGTCGGATGTGGATAATGGGGATTTTGCGGGCGGGGTCGAGACGATTCTGCAGGGCCTGGAGATCGCGCTGGCGGCGGGCGGGTTGAACAATCCGCTGAAGAAGCCGCTTCCGATTGTGGGTCGGAGCATTGATCAACTGATCGGGACGCAGGCGCTGCTGGACACGATTCAGGCGGCGGCGGGGTATGGGGGGACGACCGAAGCGCCGACGGTTCCGTTTTTGAATTCTGATCAACTGCTGACGCGGTTACGGAACATTGTTGGCGCGGGGGTGAGCAATGTTTCGCTTTCGTTTGTGGATCAGGTGGACAACGCGCTGGACGCGTTGCAGTACACGGTGCACATAGATCGCACGATCAACAGCAGTGTTCCGTTTAGTGCGGGGTTTGATGCGGGGGTGCTGGATCTGAATGTTTCGGGCACGGCGACGGTGTCGATGAATGTGGACATTGATTTGCAGTTTGGCGTGACGCGATCGGGCGGCTTCTACATTTCGACGGCGCCCGCCGACACGATTCGCGCGACGGGTAACGTGACGCTGGCGCTTGCGAGTTCGGCGCGGCTGGGTTTTGTGGATGTGAGCATCGCGGGCGCGACGGCGAGTTTTGGGGCCGACGCGCGGCTGCGTCTGATTGATCCGGCGACCAGCACTCCTGCCTCACCCGGTCGGATCGTTCAGAGTGAGATCAACTTTGCGAACATTGGCGCGCTCGTGCAGACGTCGGTCAATGGATCTGCGTCGCTCGCGTTGCCTTTGTCGGTCAGCGGGATCCCGGGCCTGACGGGCGGGACCTTGGGCATCAGTTGGCCGGACGTGCTGGATCCGTCGACGATTTCGATTAATGACGCGGCGGTCCAGAAGCTTTTCGATTTCAGCAACGTGAACATCGACAGCGCGCTCGGCGGGCTTTCGGCGATTCCGACGATCCTGAGTCTGCTCGGCGGATCGGGTGCGTTTGGGGTTGATCTCGGTTTTCTGGGCGAGAGTCTTGGCACAGTCCAGACGCTCGCGAACCGTTTCACGACAGCGGTCAACAGTTTCGGTACGACGACCAAGAGCGCGCAGGCTTTTGCGACGCGACTCGGCTCGGTGATGCAGAGCGCCTTCGGTTCGCTGGTGAATGTCGTGACGGGTTACGACCTGCCCAATGGCGTGTTGCAGTACACGTTCACGGTCAACGAGACGATCAATCGATCGATCAACATCGGTGTGCAGGAAGAGCTTTTGGGTCTTGGTTTTAATCTCGGGACCGCAGCGACATTTTCAGGTGCGGCGGGCGCGAGTTTTACGATCGGGCTGGACCTGAACGACGGCGTGCCGGTGAATGAGCGGTTCTTTTTGGTGCCCGGCGCCGCGACGAGTGCGAACGTGCGGGGGCGGCTGACGGGAAGTGTCAACGCCAACGCGAGCCTCGGCTTTTTCCAAATCGGTGTGACGGGTGGGACGGCGCTGCTTCGCGGAACGACCGGGGGCGTGCTCGATCCGAACAAGGACGCGACGCTTGCGGTTCAGCTTCGCGATCCCAACAACAACGACAATCGGATCACGCTCGCGGAGATTCTCGCGAACCCCGCCGCCGCGCTGAGTCCGACGCTGACCGACGACATCGCGCTCGACGTGACGCTGCCGATCAGCGCGGGGCTGCCCGCCGGTCAGGGAGCGACTCCTCGCATCAAGATCACGTCCAGCGACTTGCTCACCAACGGGATCAGCGTTCAGGCGTTCGATTTGAATAACCTCATCGGCGCTGAGAACTTCAATTTCTCCAGCATCGGCGCGGGGATAAACTCGGTGATCAATTTGCTGAGCGGCCTGCTGGGCAACGGCGTGATGAACACCAACATCCCGCTGATCAACAAGCCGCTGAAGGACATCTTTGGTTTCACGCAGAGTCTGACGCAGGTCTGGGGGCAGCTCAACGTGTCACAGCCGACCGCTGCTGCGTTTGCGGCGTTGGTCACGAGTGTGGACAACGCGTTGCCGAACGTCACCATCACGCCATCGTCCAATCCCGCGTTGCATAATCCGGCGCAATCCCGTTTTCAGTACACGCTCACGTACAACCAGACTTTTACGCCAGCCCAGCCGATCCCGTTCGATTTTGGGAGCGACCTTTTCGGCTTGGATGCCACGCTTTTGCCGACGATCGATTTGACCGGCTCGATCGTGTGGGGCGCGAATTCGGATCGTGGATTTTACCTCGACGGCATCAGCGAGCTGAATCTCGATGCCAGTCTGAACGTCACGATCCCGCGTTTCGGCGGGGATTTTGGGTTTTTGATCATCGGCGTGAAGGACGGCACGTTCGACATTGATTTCAATCTCGGGATTCAGATCGATAACACGGCGAATCTGTTGGGTGATATTGATGTGGATGTTTCTGGCGATGCGAGCGTGGTGTTGCCGCTCGGTGCATATCTCGGCGAGGACGGGCCGGGCATCAAGACGACGTTCCGCGCGTATTGGACCGCCGAGACGCCGACGACGTTTTACTTCTCGCCGGTCGATCCCGGCGCGACGCCGATCACGCAGCTGAGCACTGATCCGGGCGTGGGATTCGGCCCGGTGCTGTTCGAGATGGGCGATTTCATTCGCGGGCTGGTCGGGCCTTACGTCCAGAAGTTCAACGAGTTCAACCCGTTCCCGCCGGAGATGGTGGAGTTTCTGAACACGGAGCTTCCGATCATCGGCCAGACACCGCTTGAGGCGATCGAGACCATTTACGGTGCGGATTGGATCGAGCCGATTCGCGTGATGCTGGAGGTGGCTGACACGGTCAATTCGATCACTGCGTTGTTTGATGAAGGCGCCACGCTCGATTTGAGTGAATTCTTTGGCTCGAACCGTCCAGGCAGCGGGGGCGGAGCGGGCGTGCCGAGCGGCTCGGGCAGTGAGACGGGTGGTATCCTAGCGCCGTTCGTGAGCGTGTTGAATGATTTGAAGGGTTACAACATCGAGTTGCTTGCGCTCGATCCGGACAATCTTCAGGGTTCGCTTTTTAATGCGGCGTTGCAGCTTTTTCTGGGCAAGGACGTCGATTTGATTCGTTGGAATCCGCCGGAGTTCCGCGCTGGTGTTCCATTCAACACGCCGGAGTTTTTGATTGCCGCGATCAACGTCGGGCCGATCGTGGGAACGATCACGGGTCAGATCAAGGGCGAGGTCGGCTTCTTTGCAGATTTGGATATTGGCTTTAGTTCGCGTGGGATTCGTACGGGGAACTTTCTTGACGGGTTTTTCATAGGGGACAACATCACGAATCTTGGTCAGGCGAATCAGGTCGATCCGTTTGAGGTAGGCGGATATGGGGAGGTCGGCCTGTTTATCAAGGGTAAGGTCAGCCTTCTGGGCCTGCTCGGTGCGACCATCGAAGGCGGCGGGGGAATCATCGGAAGGATCGGGCTCGACCTTTCGGACGTGAAGTATTCGACAACCAATCCTCCGGTGCCGCAGAGCATCGTCTTCCGCGACCAGATCGGCGGGGACAATCGCGTTTACTTCGACGACATCGAAGCGATGCTTCAGCTCGGCTACGGCCCGGAGTGTATTCTTCGGCTGGGCGGATCGCTGAGTGCGTTCGTTGAGTTTGCGGTGATCGCCAACATTTTGTGGTTTGATGTCGAGGTCTTCCGCACGCGGCAGGAGTTCGAGCTCTTCAACTGGGATCTTCCCTGCGAGCCGATGGAATCTGATGTGGCGGTCGTTGTCGGGAACGAACTGCGACTCAACAACGTCGAGAGCCGCTACGACCACGACATTCGCTATGACGTCGTCTACGGCGATCTCACGGATGGTCAGGCGCCTGCGCCGATCGGGATTCGCGTCAACTTTAATCAGCGCGGAGGCACGTACGAGCGCATCATCGATTCACTCGGTTCGGTGGGTAATCCGACCACCGTCGACATCTACGGGAACAATTTGGGATCCGGCACGCGAGCCCGATTCAGCGGCGACGGTCGCGTCTATACGCTCTTTACGGCCGTGCCCGGTCAGGCACAATGGTTCCTCGCGTCCGAAGGTCAATCGCCGAACACGTTCCAAGTCGAGGCGATCCGACGCTTCGAAACCTTCACGTTCACCAACTCCGCGAGTGCGAACTACATCGGCAATGTCAACACGCTGGTGGTTACCGGCTCGCAAGGCGCTGATCGGGTTCGTATCGCGCCGCGTGTGCTTGAGCTCTTTACGGTTCCCACGGGTAGCTATGCCATCACCACGCTCCGCTTCAACGGGCGCAGCGGAAGCGATGAAATCAACCTGAGCGAACTGGAGGAAAACGAAACAACGCTCACAGCCGTCACGCTGGAGGGCGGTTCGGGCAATGACACGCTCATCGGCACGTTCCTGAACGATTCGATCATCGGCGGGGACGGGAATGATGAACTTTCCGGCGGGGCGGGGAATGACACGCTTCGCGGCGAGGCAGGCGATGACAAGCTCATTGCTGGCAGCGGCAATGACAGCGTGACCGGCGGATCGGGTAGCGACTTCATCAGCGGCACCAACGGCGGTAACACGCTGGCGGGCGAAGGGGGTAATGATCAGATTCTGGGCGGGGTTTCGGATGATCTGATCACCGGCGGCTCGGGCAACGACAGCATCAATGCCGGCTCGGGCATTGACACCGTGAGCGGCGACACGGGCAATGACAGTATCGACGGCGGCGATGACAACGACTTCCTCTTCGGCAACGACGACAATGATGTCGTCTTCGGCGGGGCGGGCAACGATTACATCGACGGCGGGGCGGGTTCGGATTCCATGCGTGGCGATTCCGGCTTCGACATTGTCTTCAAGTCCGCCGCCGGTCCACAAACGATCTCCGATTCTTTGTTGGTGGGTGAAGGGACTGATTCGCTCGGTTCTGGCGTCGAGCGCGTGATCATTCAGGGCAGCAGCGGGAACGACAGCTTCGACGTGACCGGTTGGACCGGCGCGACGCTGCTCGTCCGGGGCCTCTCGGGGCAGGACACGATTTCGAGCAGCAACGACACCGATTTCACTATTCGACAAGGCACGCTCAGTCGTGACGGCAGCGACTTCAGTTTTGAGTCGGTCGAGTCGCTCGCGCTCGCGGGCGGGCCCGGCGCGAACGTCTTTGATCTGGGCGATTTCGCGGGCACGGGCACGCTCGTCGGCGGCGAGGGCAATGATCGGATTGTCGCCAGCGGCACCGGCAGTTTCACGCTATCGAATGTCGCGTTCCAGCGCTCGATCGGAACGAATCTCTCGATCGATTCGATCGACGAGGCCGAGCTGACCGGCGACAACCTTGCCAACTCCATCAATGCGGCACCCTTTACCGGTCGAACCACGCTCAGCGGGTTGGCGGGCAACGATACGCTTGTCGGCGGAAGCGGGAGCGATCTTTTGCTCGCAGGACTGGGCTCGGATTCAGTCACAGGCAACGGCGGCGATGATGAACTCGTCGGCGGCGGCTCAGGCGACACACTGGACGGCAGCGCGGGTGATGACCTGATTCGCGGGAGCAACAACGGTGCAGACTCGATTCGTGGCGGGACCGGTCGCGACTACGTGCTGGGAGGCGCGGGCAACGACACCATCGACGGCGGAGATGGCGACGACACGATGCTCGGCGAGGCAGGCGACGATCTGCTGACCGGCAACCTCGGCTCGGACATTCTCGCCGGTGGAGCGAATCACGACGTCCTCTACGGGCACACGCAAGCCGGCACGGGTGATGACAACGCCGTCGATTTTCTTTACGGCGATTTTGCGACGAATCAGAATGAAGCTGGCTCGGGTCGCGATTGCATCTTTGGCGGCGGTGGGAACGACCTCATGTTCGGCGAAGGCGACGACGATTTCATCAGCGCCGGCGCAGGCTCGAGCAACACCGTCAACTACGGCGCAGGCGAAGGTCCCGATCCGACGACGTTCGTCGCGCCCACACCGACTCCGCCTCCGCCGGCCGGAACTGCGAGTTCCACGCACGCGCCGGCGACGCTTCCGATCGGCCCGGTGGGTCGCGATCGCTGGGGCATGCTTTCGGGCAGCGCTTCGCGCTTCGGCACGAGCGGCGGATCGGGCATCAGTCGCGAGCCGAGCGTCGTCGTGGGCACCTCGGGCACGTATCTCGCCTGGTCAGACAATCGCACGGGCAACTTCGAGATCTACGTCGCACATCACAATGGCAATGGGTGGGTCGAACTGGGCACGAGTGCTTCGGGCGTGGGTGTCTCAGCAAGCGATCTTTCGGATTCGATCCGCCCGTCGATCGCGCTCGACAACACCGGCGCACCGGTCGTTGCGTGGACAGAACAGACGACCAGCGGCCGAAAGATTCGCCTGGCCCGCTGGGACGGTTCATCGTGGGCGGCGCTGGGCAATTCGCTATCGGTTGGCGGGATCAGCAGCGCGACGAATGCGGATCAAGCCAAGCTCGTTTATCGCGGTTCGACGCCGATCGTTGCGTTCATCAACGAAGACGGGACGGATCAAGCCAATGCGTTGCAGTTCAACGGTTCGTCGTGGGTGAACTTCGGCAGCGGTACGGTCGCACATTCGACGGCCAGCGAAGCGACGGATCTTTCGCTCGCCACGGACGGCACGAACGTGTCGATCGCCTACACACTCGCAGGCGACGTTTGGGTGCGTTCTTCGAGCGGCGCGGCGTGGTCGACTTCGGGCGCGGGCAGCGCATCAACCTCCGCATCACCCGCGAGTCGTCCGAGCATCGCTTATCACGCGGGCGCACTTTTTGTGGCGTGGGAGCAGGTCGTGGGGAGCGATGTCGAAGTCTACGGCGCTCGCGTGAGCGGCGGGGTCTGGGCCGAAGCCGGTGCCAATTCACGAAGCGCAGGCGGACTTTCCTCGACAGGCGGGAGTGCGACGCGTCCGCAACTGGCCAGCAACGGCGGATCGCTTCACTTGCTCTGGCTGGACGACCAGTTCGCCGCCGAGCGAGGCAATTCGACGGCCATTTTCGCCAAGCGTTGGAACGGATCGTCGTTCGTCGAAGAACTGCCAGGGGACGCGCGTGCCACGGGGATCCACGCCCGCTACGCCTCTCCCACCTCGCTCGCGCTCGCGGTCAGCAGCACGGGCCAGCCCACCTCCGCCTGGGCGGACCTCTCGCCCGGTCGCGAAGAAGTCCTCCTTCGTACGAATGCCCAAACCCTTGGCACGATCTATTACGTCAACGATTCCACGGGCTTCGGCGACTTCTACACCACGGGTTCCGGGAGCGACAGCGCCACCGGCACGAGCCCTTCTTCGCCGCTCAATTCGATTCAGGCCGTGCTGGATGAATACGATCTCGGACCCAACGACGTCATCCTGGTCGATACGGGCGCATATGCCGGCTTCACCATCGCATCAGGCGATGCGGGCGTTCGCATCATCGGCGCGCCGGCATCCGGCACGCTCATCGACGGTGCGGTGACGATCAACGGCAACAACGTCAGCCTGGAAGGTCTCGACATCACGCAGTCGCTTGCGATCAGCGGAACCGGCGTGACGCTGCACGATTCGACCGTTCGTGGTTCGACCACCGCGACCTCTGCAACCAACTTGGAGATCACTGAAAGCGACTTGCGCGGTCCGCTCACGCTCAACAGCACCATCAACGCGAGCATCCTCAGCAACACGCTCAGGCCCGCGACCGGCTCGGCGATCCTCCTCTCGGGCGGATCGATCACCGCCTTCGACAACCGCATTCGTTCGGGTGCCGCGGGTATCACGATCAGCGGTGCCGCCTCGGGCAACATCCGCCGCAACGACCTGCGTGCGGTCTCGACGGTGCTTGCCATCGATGCGCCGTTGACCGGCTCGATCGACAACAACCGCATTGCCGGCGGAGCGCTAGGCGTCCGCTACGCCGCCCGCGCCGACCTCTCGGGCAACATCATCACGAGCAACTCCACGGGCCTGACCACCACGATCAGCGTCGAGGCCGACGCACTCGGCAACGTCGGTGCGCGCGTGCCCAATCTGATCACCCGCAACACGCTCGGCGTGTCGCTCAGTAATGCCCGCATGATCCGCCAGCAAGTCATTGGCAACACGACCGGTGTGAGCGGCAGCGGTACGCTCGGATCGCTCAACATCGATGACGCGAATCTGATCGAGCGCAACGCGACGATCGGCGCGGATGTCTCGGGAACCGTTCGGTTCAACCGCATCGGTTACAACACGACCGGCCTGCGTCTGGGTGCAAACAGCCTTGCGACCCACAACGTCATTTATCGCAACAGTGCATCGGGCATCGTTGTGACAGGCGCGAACGCGAACATCTCCAGCAACACGGTCTACGCGCAGACGGGGGACGCCCTGGGCATCGAGGCAGCCTCTGCCGAGGTGCGTAACAACATCCTTTGGAGCGACGACGGTTACGCGATGCGACTGAGCGAAGCCGCGCGTGCGAATTTCTTTAGCGACTACAACGCACTGCTTGCCGGTCCGTCGTCGGACGGCATTGTGTTTTATGCCAAGCCCTTCGTGGATCTGATCGACTGGCAGCGAGACGTCAACGAGTTTGACCTTCATTCCGTGGGCACGACTTCGATCGATCCGGGCCGCGCGATCCCGCGATTTTACTCGCTCGGTCGCGACGACTACCGCGTCTTCCCGCAGGTGGGCGGACTCCGGGCAAGCAGCCCGACGTCGGCGGCGGGCGATCCGCTTTCGGATCGCGGCACGACGCGTACGACGCCCAATCTTCTCAGCAATGCATCGTTCGACAGCAATCTTTCTGGTTGGTCCACGGGTGTGGGCGCGACGGTCAAGACGACCTCGCCCGCGCCGTTTGAAGGCGCGGGTTACTACTTCGGCAACACGGCACAGGTTGCCTTCATCGAGCAGGTAGTGACGCTGACCAACTCCGGCCTCAGCACGACCCAGTTGGACACCGCCGACTATGTCGCGCTGGTGGGCGGGCGTTTGCGTGTGGCCGCCGAGGACATTTCGGATGTCGCTCGCTTTGTCTTCAGCTTCCGCGACGGACTCGGTCAGCCGATCGGCTCGCCGGTGAGCTATGAGCCTGAGAGCCTCCCGGCGGATCGTTGGCAGCTTGACGGCCTCAGACTCACGATTCCGAGTGGTGCACGTCAGCTCGTGTATCGATTCGAATCCGAAATCCGCTCGGGCTCGACCAACGACGCGTTCCTCGACGCTGCGTTCGTGCGCGTTCAGGGCGATCTTGCTTCGTTTGATCTCGGAGCGACCGGACAGACCCAACTCGACGCCACCGACGACCCGCAGCAATACCGCATGCATGTTCGTTACCCGGACATGTATCAGGACATCGAGCGCCTTCGCCCGATCACCGTCCTCTGGGACAGCTACGGAAACTCGGCTGAAAGTCCGGTCCGCATCGACGTTCTTCAGGACGGCGTAGACGGTCCCGCGCAGCGAGTGAACATCACCGCCGCTGCGCCGGACACCGGCAGCTTCACGTTCACACCCGCCGACTTTGGGCTTAACTTCGGCGAGCGTGGTTTCCGCATTCAGGTGAGTCATGTCGTGGATCCGATCGGCATGGATCGCTCGATCGAAGCTTCGACGGTTCCTGAGTCCGGTCAGAATTACTACGTCGACGACGCGAGCAACGCAGGCGATCAATACACGCCCGGCGCCGTCGGCAACAACCGCAACACCGGCAAGCTGCCGACCGCGCCCAAGCCGCTGCTCACCACGCTGCTCCGCACCTACGATCTCGGGGCAGCCGACACCGTCTTCATGGACACGGGCAGCTACGGGCATTTCCGCGACGTTCGCATCAGCGGAAACACGCTCATCAACGACGACGAAGGCGCGACCATCACCGGGCCGACGAATGCATCTGTGGCGTCCGTGTTCCATTTTAATCCGACGACGGGCACGCTGTTCGAGTTCAACGACGGCGACAACACGACACTCGCGAATCTCACGCTCACCGGCTCGCGTCGCGGGGTGTATACGCGTAACGACTCGACCGGACTGACGCTGCAGAATCTTCTGATCAGTGGAACCAGTCTTGAAGGCGTTCGGCTCGAAAGCGATTCCGTCGATGTCATTATCGAAAACGTCTCGGTGAGTGGTGCGGGTTCGGCGGGGTTGTTCTCCGGCGTCCGGCTCCTCGAACTTAGCGGCGGGACGTTTGCCAATAACGCAGGTCACGGAGTGAACCTCGCGCTCGGTGCGGCGCTTGTCGAAAACAACACGTTCACCAACAACACGCAGAGCGGCCTGTTCATCAACAACAGCCCCGCGACCATGCTCGTCCGCGGGAACCTCTCCAGCGGCAACGAGAACGGCATCTACATCACCATCGGCGGTTCGACGATTACGCTGGAAGAGAATCGCATTCTGAGTAACAGCAACATCGGCGTCTACGCAGTGGGCGGAGCGGTCGTGCGTCGCAATTTCATCTCGGGTCATACCGGCACCAACGACGCCGGCATCTACCTTGAATCAGGCTCGTCTGCGGTCGAAAACGTGTTGGTCAACAACTTCCGTGGTATTCGCAGCCTGACCAACGGGCTCATCAGCCGTAACCGCATCAGCGGCAGTTCATCGATCGGCATTTATTCCAGCACATTCTCCGGCAACGGCTCGATCGTCGGCAACGTGATTTACGGAGGTGCGACGGGCATCCGCGTCGAGTCCACGCCTTCGCTGACGATCGCCAACAACCTTCTCTACGGCAACACGTCGGTCTCGATCCTCCTCGACGGCGGATCGTCAATCACGACGATCGCCAACAACACGATCGATGCCGCGGGTGCCGATGCGATCCGGATCGAGAACGGGAAGATCAACAACACGCTCCGCAACAACATCATTCGCACGAGCGGAAGCGGCGCGGGCATCAATGTGGCCAGCAACAGTCAGGTCGGCTTCGCGAGCGACTACAACCTGCTGATCGCCTCAGGCGGGGCGAGCGTCGGGCTTTGGCAGGGTGTGGCAAGGGCCTCGCTCGACGCCTGGCGCAGCGCTACATTCGGTGACGCCAATTCGATCAGCACCAACCCACTTTTCTACGACACCAATGGTGCAGACAACATTGCGGGCAACGCCGACGACGATTACCACCTCCAGAGTCCACACGGCGTCGCGGCAGGTGGATCGCTCGCACCGATCCTCGGCCCTGGCAGTCTCCCGATCGATAATCCCGGCACACTCATCACCAACCCCGCCAATCCGCTTTCGCCCGCGATCGATCGTGGCAATCCGTCGAGCAGCTTTGCCAATGAACCTGTTCCCAACGGTTCGATCGTCAATCTCGGTGCGTTCGGCAACACCGAGCAGGCGTCCCGCTCGCCTGGCACGTATGTTCTGGTCATCAGTCCCAACGGCGGGGAGAGTTGGGCGCAGACGCAGACGTTCGATATCCGCTGGAACAGCCATGATGCGCTCGGAACAGTCGATGTAGAGCTGGTTCGCGACAGCGACCCACTGAATCCCATCCTCGTCGCCGACAACACCGCCAACGACGGGCTGTTCGCGTGGACGATCCCGCTCAGCGTGACGCCCGCAAGCGACTATCGCATCCGCGTCATCCGTTCCGATGCCGCCGGCGCGGACCTCTCCGACGCCACCTTTGAGATCACGCTTCCGATCACCATCTACTACGTCAATGACAATTCGCTGGTGGGCGACGTCTTCACGAATGTGGTCGGTGATGATCTGAATAGCGGTACGAATCCGAATGCGCCCAAGGCGACGCTGCAGAACCTGCTCGCCAGTTACGACCTCGGGCCGGGCGATGTCATTCGTGTTGACACGGGCATCTACAATCTCACGGGCAACATAGTCATCACCGCCAACGACGCAGGCGTGACGATCGAAGGTCCGTCGGGTCGCATCGAAGCCGGCGCAGGCTATGCCGATCTCGTCGCTCTCGATGCGCCGATCTATCAAAATCGTACCGCCGGTCCGGGCGGGTCACCCGGCGCATTCGCCGGCACGACGAACGAATCCACGACCTACACCGGTTCGAATATCACCACCATCGCCCCGATTCCGGTCGGAGGATCGACCGTCAGCTTCGAGGCGTGGATCGCTCCCACCACCCTCACCGGCACTGGATACATCGCCCAGACCGCAATCACCAACACGCTCGGCGATGCCAACCCCGCCAACGATGTCGGCATCGTCCTGGCCGGGCTTTATCGAAGCGGTAACCGACTGGGCATGACCGTCAGTCTCGTCAACGCGAGTAACGCTCGACAAAACTTCTCGTTTGAAGGCGGATCACTTCTCAATGGCGCGTGGCACCACGTCGTCGGCACCTTCGACTCCGCCGACCCGAGTGCGATCCGGCTCTACGTGAACGGCGTTCAAGTCGCCGCCTCTGGAGCAGTCCCCGCGGGACACCTCACCATTGGTGGGGGCACCAACACCGCCAACCCGCGAGCTTCCATCGGCGCTGCCAACGCCACCGTCACTTCAGGTGCGATCGTCGAAAACAACTTCTTCGCAGGTCGAATCCAAGAGGTCGCCGTCTACTCCAGCGAGTTGCAGGTCACACCGATCCGCGAACGCTCCAACGCCGGCTCATTCGCTCAGTATCGTGCGGTGCTCGATCGTCAAAACACCAACACCGGTTCATACGTCTTTGATTTGCAAAACGCCGACGGCGTGACGATCCGCAACCTCCAGCTCACCGGCGCTGAAACCGCCATTTTCGCAAGCCAGACCGCCGACAGCGATGACGTCACGCTCGAGAATCTCTCCATCGTCGCCAATGACGACTACGGCATCTGGCTAAGCAACACCAACGACCGAACCACCATCGTCAACAACTTCGTCGCCAGCCTCTTCTCCACGAGCGCTACACGTCTCTCGTCCTGGGGCATCGCGGTCGGTGGCGCGAGTGGCGTCCTCATTGCCGACAACGTCGTCCTCAACCACGATCAGGACGGCATTGCGATTCGAAACGGTGCTTCCAACACCATCGTGCGCGGCAACCTCGTCGACGTGGCCAGCGGCGTAGGCATCCGCGCCGAACCGGGCGGACTCAACACCCTCGAAGACAATGTCATAAGCAGCGCCATCACCGGCATCAGCGCCAACAACAGCACGCGCGTCATCGGCAACACCATTTCCGGATCGTCCACAGGAATCGAAGCAACCCTCGTCAGCCTACCCATCGAAGGCAACACCGTCTCTTCGAGCTCCATCGGAATCCGGTCCAACCAGGGTACCGCCACCGGGCCCATCCAGTTTAATCGCGTTTATTCCACCGGTACCGGCATCAATTCTTCCAACACCGAAGTCATCGGAAACATCGTTCACAACAACAGCGTCGGTATCCTCGCATCCAGCGTCACAGGCGTATCGCGTCGGGTACGCAACAACCTTGTCTATGCCTCGACCACTGCGGGCATTCGTCTGAACGCGTTCCGAAGTTCGGTTGAGAACAACACCGTCTACGAGCCCACTGCCATCGGTATCGATGTGCAGGCCGTCTCCGCGAACGTTTCGTTGCGTAACAACGCCGTTGCTGTCGGTACGGGTCGTGCCGTCGTGGTAGACAGCACGAGTCAGATCGGCTTTTCCAGCGACTACAACCTCTTCGAGCTCCAAACGCCCTCCGCGAGCATCGGAACCTGGCAGGGGCAGAATTTCTCGACCATCGTTGACTGGCAATTCGATCTGAATCTCGATCTGGAAAGCCGCGTCGTCGACCTCGAACTCACCAATCCCGCCGGCCTCGACGGACAACTCGGCATCGTCGGCGGAGTCAATTACAGTGACGACGACGACTTCAGCTTCGCTTCCAGTTCGCCTGTCATCGACGCCGGTTCGCCGTTCTCCTACCACCTTTCCGAGCCCGCACCGAGCGGCGATCGCGTGAACGTTGGGCATCTTGGCAACACGAGCAATGCCAACCCAAGCGCCCCCCAGACGGTTCAGGTGATCGATCCGAATGGCGCGGAAAAGCTTCTCGTCGGAGACAACTTCGACCTCGGCTGGCGCTCGAGCGGTTTCACGCCCACGCGAAGCGTCGCGCTCATCAACGCGTCCGGCTCGCAGCAGGATCTCTGGCTCTTTGATCGCTATCAAACCGTCACGCGGTCCAGCGGCTCGACGACATCCGCGATCGACCTCACCCAAATCACCAACCCCGCGCCGCAGGCCGTCTATCAGACCCATGTGCTCAACAATGCCGCGGTCAACACCTCCATGGACTGGCTCCTGCCGGTCCCGGACGGCACCTACACGCTGCGCCTGCATTTCGCCGAGCCGACCCTGACCAACTCCAGCGGCCGCAGTTTTGATGTTGAGGTCAACGGCCTGCTGGTCGCCGACAACTACAACATCTTCAGCGCGGCCGGTGGACGCTTCCGTGCCGTCGCGCTCGACATCCCTGTCAGCACGACATCCGGCGCAGGAATCAACCTCCGACTCATCAATCAGGTCGGTCAGGCTTTGCTGAGTGGGATCGAAGTCGTGCAGGTGAATCCGCTCGGTTCGTCCGATCCGACATTTGATCTGGATCTGAGCATCGACGACGGGCAGAATTATGCTTCGGTCGGCACGAACCTCAGCGTCGATCGCTACGGTCGCGGCGTGTTCCCGTGGACGGCTGGTCCAGCATCGTCGGCGGCACGTTTGCGTGCGACGAGCGTCGAGGTGCCTTCGGTCAGCGACGTGTCGGACGAGTCGTTCCTCATCAGTGCCGCCGGCAACGCGTACTACGTCAACGACGGCTCTCTTGCGGGCGATCTATTCACAACGGCTGTCGGCAACAACGCAAACACGGGTCGTGACCCTGCGAGTCCGATGTCGAGCATTTCTGCGTTGATCGCGCGCTACGATCTCGGGCCGGGCGATGTGATTTATGTCGATGCCGGGACGTACACGCTTCTGTCGAACATCCAGCTGACCAGTCGCGAGGCCGGGGTGCGGATCGAGGGCGCGGGTGCGGACCTGACAATGGTCGATCGCGCCAACATCGCCAGCATCGCGCACGCGTTCCAACTGATCAACGCCGACAACATCACGATCGCCGCCATGACCATTCGTGGTGCGTATTCGGGCATCCATGCCAACGACACCAGCGGATCGACGGGTCTGACGGTTGAAGACGCCCGCTTCGTTCGTAACGACTTTGCCGGCATCGATGTGCGCAGCACCAACAACAACCTTACGGTCACGGGCAGCCAGTTCATCGGCAACGACGGCAACCCCGTTCGCCACGACTACGGCATTTTTGCATCGACCATCAGCAACGCGACCATCCGCGGGAACGAGTTCTCCAACAGCACGACCAACAATCTGCGATTGTTCGGACAGTTTGCACTCGTCGAAGACAACATCTCCATCGGCGCGCCCACCGGCTACTACATCTCCAACAACACCAGCGGCGGCACCGGATTCATCCGCAACAACACCGCCACGTCGGCATCGACCTACGGCTTTAACATCGAATACGACCTGGTTCTCGAGGGCAACACGGCCTCTGGCGTTCCGAGCGCCTCGGGCGCGGGCATCTACACGTTCAGCAATTCAAGCGTCTTCGGAAGCACCGTCTTCAATAACGCCATCGGCATACGCGCCGAAAACGCCTTCGGCCGAATCGAAAACAACACCGGCTATGGCAATCAGACCGGCATCCAGCTTCAAGGCGGAACCGGCGTCAGCTTCGTCCGTTTCAATACGCTTTACAGCAACAACGTCGGCATTTCCGTTCGCAACAATGGCGGCAACCAGAACGGTTCGCGCGTTGAGAACAATCTGATCTACGCTTCCACCACGCACGGCATCGACGTTCAAAACTCAAACGGCGCTCACGTCGTCAACAACACGATCTACAACCCCGCCGCCAAGGGACTGCTTATCAGTGGGTCGTTCACGACAAGTCTTCGCGTTCGCAACAACGTGATCGTGGCGGGGAGCGGCTTTGCCTACGAGGTCAGTGCCGACGCGCAGCGTGGTCTTTCGATTGATTACAACCTCGTTCAGGTTCTCGGTTCTGCGCAGTTCGCACAGTGGCAGGGGACGGTGATCGGTTCTGCGAGCGAATGGGCGTACCGACTCGGATTCGATCGCAACGGCCTGGCGATCGACCCGGAATTCCTCGACCCCGACGGCGCAGACAATCAGCTCGGCGGTTCCCCAGGAGCAGCCGCCGACGACAACTTCGCACACGCGCTCACCTCTCCGGTCGTTGACGCGGGCGATCCGCGCGATCTCTTCCTCGCCGAACCCGTTCAAGGCGGGGGTCGTGTCAACATCGGCCATCTCGGCAATACGGGCGCGGCCACGCCGAGCGATCCCTCGACGATTCAGATTCTCAGTCCATCGCCGCGTGAGAAGCTCACTCCCGGCGCGACGCGTGAGGTTCGCATCCGCGCGAGCAATCTCATCGACCGACAGACCGTAGCCCGGCTGAACATGGGCGCGTTCACGGTCGGCGATTGGATGGATGATGAGCGCTACTACACTTCGCGCGGGCTCGATGTCACCACGACTTCAGACATCAACATCAGCAACATCGGCTACGAGGTTCCCGCCTCGCTCTATCAGAGTTATCAGTCGACCACCATCTCAGTCGACCGGCTCGCCTATCGGTTCCCGGTCGTCAATGGCAACTATGAGCTGACGCTGCATTTCGCCGAGCCCAACACCACGGCTGTTGGTGCGCGTCGCTTCGACATTTATGTCAACGGCGTGCTTGCGGTGGCCAACTACGACATCCGCGCCGCCGCTGGCGCGATTCGAACCGCCGTCACGCTCACGCTCCCCGCGACCGCATCAGCACAGAACGGTCTGACGCTGGAACTCGTCCACCAGACCTCCAATTTCCCTGCGCTTCTGAGCGGCCTGGAAGTCGCACGCATCACGCCCGCCGGCTCCGCGCCGCCCGTCGATCTGCAATTCTCTCCCGACAACGGATCGACCTGGCAACCTGTCGCTTCCAATCTTGTCGTCGATCGCTGGGGCGAAGCGACCTTCGACTGGACCGTGCCCAATCAGCCCACGTCGGTCGCGCAACTTCGTGCCTCCGCCGGCTTGATCAGCCAGACCACGCCCGCAAACTTCCAGATCGCACGCCCGGGCAACGTCTATTTCGTCAACGACTCATCACTTGCGGGCGATCTGCTCACCACTGCGATCGGAAATGATACCAACGACGGCAAATCACCCGATCAGCCGATGCGAAATCTTTTCTCGCTGCTCAGCTACTACGACTTCTCCGCCGGCGACATCGTGTATGTCGATACTGGCAGCTATCTCGAATTGCAGAATCTCGTCCTGACCAACCCCGACAGCGGCCTGACCATCGTCGGTGCCGGCCCGGCGCTCACCACGCTCGATCGCAGCAACGTCGAATCCGCACGCAGCGTCTTTGAGCTCATCAATGCCGACAGCATCACCGTCGAAGCCCTCGGCATCACCGGCGCAGAAGCGGGCGTCTTCGTCGGCGACGCAAGCGACTCAGACGACCTGACGCTCCGCAACGTTCGGGTCTTTAACAACGAGTTCAACGGCGTGATCGTCGGCACGTTGAGCGATCGGCTGCGTGTCCTGGATTCCACGTTCTTCGGCACCCCCGGCGGATCAGCCAATGACAATCAGAACTTCGGCATCGTCGTGAACGGCACGAATGCGACGATCACCGGCAACGTCGTCTTCGCGCACGGGACGCGTGGCATCTCGTTCGTGACGGCGACGGGTTTGATCAACAACAACGAGGTCTACAACAATCCGAGCGGCATCGTCGTATCCGGCAGCGTCGGAAGCGGCGTGCCCCCGCTCGATGTGATCGGCAACACGGTTTACAACAACAGCACCTACGGCATCGACGCGCAGACCAACGTGCGCGTGATGAACAATCGCGTTTTCGGACACACCGGGAGCGGCGATCGTGGGATTACGCTCTTTTCAAGTGCGACCGCCACCGGCAACATCGTCCACAGCAATTTCAATGGCATCTACGCCGAGACGGCGGGCGCGATCACCGGAAACCGTCTCTACAACAACAGCAACGACGCCATCACCATGCTTGGCAGCAGTTCGCCGATCTCGGGCAATCACATTTACAGCAATTCTGTCGGCATTCGCACGGGCATTTACGCCGGCTCTCATCGATACTCGGGTCGCATCGAGAACAACCTGATTTATGCCAGCGCCGATCGCGGCATCATTCTGGCTGGCGCGCAGAACGCGCAGATCGTCAACAACACGGTCTATCAACCCGTCGGCGATGCGATTCAGTTCAGCGATGCGACCTCTTCGTCAGTTCGCAACAACATCATCTACGTCGGCACGGGATACGGCCTGCGTGTGGAAACCAACGCCCAGACCGGATTCACCTCGAATCGAAACATCATCAATCAAAGCAACGATCCCAACGCTTCGGTCGGACTCTGGGCCTCGGTGCGACGCGACAGCCTGACCGACTGGCAGTCCGCCACCGCGCAGGACGCCAACTCACTCGCCGCCGACCCGCGTTTTGTTGACATCGACGGGGCCGACAACATTCTCGGATACACGCCCGCCTCCGGCGGCATCGACGGCGGCACCGACGACAATTTCTATCTGCTGTTCAATTCACCCGCGATCGATCGCGCCAGCACCGCGTTCGCGCCGACGCGTGATTTCGAAAGCGCCGCCAAGCAGAACGACCCCGCCACGCCGGACAACGGCTCGCTTGATTACCAGATCGCGACCAACGCGCCGGGCACGTTCCTACTCACCGGCGTTGCCCAGAATTGGCGATCATCGGGCAATGCATGGAACTTCACGCTGCCGTTCAGCTTCCCGTTCTACGACACACTCACGAATCAGATTCGCGTCTACTCTGACGGCTACATCGATGTAGGCGTGACCAGCGGATCGGTCGACAACACCAACACCTCCGCCGAGCTTCGTGCGGCACGTCGCATCGCGCCGCTTTGGACGGATCTTCGCACCGATCTTGCGGGCGATGACATCTTTATTGATCAGACGGTTCCGAATCAGATCACGCTTCGTTGGAATGCTTCGGATCAATCGGATTCGAGCGACGTGAATTTCTCGGTCACGCTCTTCTCGACCGGCCGGATCGAGTTCGACTACGGCGCGGGGAATGTCGTTCCCTCGCCGACGGTCGGCATTGGCGCGGGCACGGGCGGAGCGTTTGAAACGATCCCCGGCTACGACACGAATCCGATTCTCACGAGCGCGAACAAGGTGGCATTCAATGCGGTGGGCGGATTCCGTGACATTGGCGCGATCGAGTTCCGCGGGGCGAGCAACGACATCGCCCCGCCCGCGATCGTCGGCACCGGCCCGGCGGGCATCTTTGCCGGCTCGACCGCCGCGCCGTTCAATCAATTCACGCTCATCACCAGCGAGCCGATCAACCGTATCGACGCCCAGGCGTCCGCCAACTATCGTCTCCTGGGCGCCGGTCCCGATTCGGTCTTCGGCACACTCGATGACATCACCTATACACTCACGCCCAGCTATGTTGACGGCTCGAACACCATCACCCTCACCGTCGCGGCCGGTCAACTCCCGGGAGGGCTCTACCAACTCACCGTCTTCTCCAACGACATCACCAGCACCGGCCTGCACGATCTCTCGGGCCTTCTGCTCGACGGCGACGGCAACGGCTCGCAGGGCGGGGCGTTCGTCCGGAACTTCGCGATCGTCGCCGACGGCATTTCGCCGACAGTGACCGCCGGCGCGTTCTCGCAGTTCTCGTCCGATCAGCAAATCAGCATCACCTTCAGCGAGGATGTTGGCGCGACCCTCGACCTTTCCGACGTCACGCTGCTGAACAACACGACATCGCAGATCGTCGCCTCAGGCCTGATGCTCCTGAGCTACAACCCCGCCACCCGAACCGCGGTCATCACCTTCCCCGGCTACCCCAACGGCATCCTCCCGACCGGTCAGTACACGCTCACCCTGAGCGCCGCCGGCATCACCGATTCCGCCGGCAATCCGCTCGACGGCAATGCCAACGGGACCGGCGGGGACAACTACGTCCTCTCCTTCGCCTACCAACAAGGCGACATCGACGGCGATGGTCGCGTCAATTTCGCCGACCTCATTCTCCTGGCTCGCAACTACGGCCTAAACCCCGCCACACCCGCCCAGGGCGATCTCAACTACGACGGCCAGATCAACTTCCTCGACCTCATCGAACTCGCCCGCAACTACAACGCCTCCATCCTGCCAGCCACCAACGATTCGGGTAAGCCCAAGCAACCTCCCAGCAGCCTCGCCGACGACATTCTCAAACTCCCCAACTACATCCCCGGCTTCTCCGGGTTCGCATCCAACCCCAAAACCAGCCCCAGCCCCAATCCCAATCCCAAGTCCAAGTCCCCAACCGATCGCCGCTGATACCCGACACGTCCACATTCGTCCGTCCCGGTCCAAACTGATCCGGCTGTGGTTCTGCGGGGTGACCGCGCCTGCGTGATCGCACAGACATCAGCGACTCACGCGCCAAGATCGCGATCGCATCCGACGGCCACCTCGCCGTGATGGCGTTGCCGGGTCAGTTCGATCAACGCCAAGTCGGGTCGCTGGTCGCACGGGACACAGCGACAGAAAACGGGAAGCCGCGACAGAAGGAAACAGAAGGAAGAAGACGAAAGAAAAACTCCGCCGATCGTCTTTTGACTTCGGCGGAGCTTCGTTGATCACCAGGAATTTGCTGTCTTACTGCGACAGGCGATCGTGCTGTCGGTCGTCTGAGCGTTGCCCGCTTGGCGCCCTTGGCCGCGCTTGTTCACGGCTCATCGCGCCCGTTCATGGATCCAGAAGCAAAGCAGGTCGGTGGTCGGCTAGAGACATGCCCGCAGAGCGGATCGAAGCGTTCCGAGAACTTGCATCAGAAGATTTTGATGCCCAGTGCGTCGGCTCGGAGAAACAGGACGACAAGCGCGACGATCACGGCCACCAGACCGGCAGCCGCCAGGGCGGTATAGACGTTGTTGGTCGGCTTCACCAGGATGGTGTTGGGACTTGAGGGCAGGCGGCTCATGTGGATTCTCCGTCGAACAGCGGATTCGGATTCAGTGACTTTGCTTGGCGCAAAAGCGAGGGTGCAAACGTGGATGAGACATGTCTCAGAGAAGCATGGCTCACAGTTGCGTGCGAACGACAACGCCTGCGATGACGGCGGTGCTGTCTGGGGCGACGATTCGGCCGATGGCTTCGTTGGGCTGGACTTCGACGATGGTCAGCTTGCCGAGGAATCGTGCGGAGTTCTTTTCGACGATGTTGAATTCCATGCCCGGTCGGACAGCGTCTTCGGAGCCGAGTGTGATGGTGGCGTAGGGGACTCCGCCGATGTTGACGGTGCTTCGGACGACGCCGTTGAGCGAGGGTGCTCCGGCGGCGAGTCCGCCGGTGACGCGTGTGGGATCGACCCCGCGGTCTTTGAGGGCGGTGGCCATGCGGTCGAGGCTGGAGCGTGCTTCGGTGAGTTGTTCAGCGAGGTTTCGGCGCTGGGCTTCGGTGATGTCGAGCTTGTTGGTCACTTCGTTGAAGCGGACGTTGAGGTCGGTGAATTCGGACAGCTTGCCGTCGAAATCTGTGCGGAGCCGGGCGATGAGGTCGTCCTTTTCCTTGCCGCTGGCGAGAGAGGCTTCGACGGCGGCGGTCAGGCGATTTTTGTCCGCGTTGACCATGGTCGTTTCGAGTTGGGCTTTGGCGAGGTCGCTAGCACGGGTGGCGAGGTCCTTTTCGAGGGTGCCGACTTGCTGGCGGAGGCTGGCGATCTGGCCTTCCAGCGCCGCGGCGGCATCTCGACCGGCGGCGAGGAGGTTGTCGGCCCGGGCTTTGTCAGCCGCCGCGGAGGCGACTTGGCTTCGGAGCTGCTGCTCGGTCGCGCGTGCGGCGAGCCGGTCGGCTTCAACGGTGTTTACAAAAGTCAGTGTTGCGGCTGATAGCAGAAGCGACAGCACAACCAGCAACGCGACGAAGATTTTCGTCAGGACGCTCACGGCGATCTCCTTCAGACGGCCCGCGGGCCGATCCCGGCTGATGATTCCCCAGTTGCCTTATCCACGGTGTTTCTATCAGACGCACGGACCCATTTTCCGTACGCCCGTGCCATCCTGGCATCTCGATCTTGAGTCCGATCTTTGACTCAGGATCCACTTCTAGCACGTCATTCTCGGTCAAGAGGCTTTCACATCTGGCCGCGAGCGACGACGCGGAAACGGCTAGGCCTTCTCCGACGCATGGAAGAGTCTAAACCCCGGCCCCTTTGCGTCAAGTATCCGCCTCCCTCCGCACAACCCAATTCCCGATTCTCACAACCCGCCCCCCGAGCCACCCGCATTAAAAATCGACCTTCACCCCCTGAAAATGCATCCCGCCGGACTCATCCAGATCATTCAACGTACGAATCGCGGCAACTTCTCAAGGCAATCGCGCCACGAGTTCCTCGATGCTCTCCCGCTCGTCCGCCCCATCAAAGACGGCCACGTCGAAACCGGATTCACCGTTCAGATAGTCACGAACCCCCGTGTCACGCGGATCGCTAGGCACAATATCACCAATGCTGATCAACCTGCGTCGCGGCGCGACCGCACCCCAACCCGAACCCCCCGAGCTGCCCGATCCGCCCGACGTCAGTCTCGTGTCAGGCCCGCCGTCAAGCCAATCGTTGCCCGATCCGCCATACATCACATCCTGACCTGCCGACCCGACCAGCGTATCCGAGCCGGCCCCGCCCTCGAACACATCACCCACCGCGCTTAACCCGTCTGCACCCACCAGCCGATCGCCCCCATCCCCACCCGAAAGCACGTCCGCCCGGCTCGACCCGATCAGCGTGTCGTTCCCCCGCCCGCCCAATAGCGTCACCGACCGCTGAAAATTCGGCAATACCCGCACAAAATCATTCCCCGCACCCATGTCCAGATGCAGCCGTTGCACATGTTGCAACGAGAACACAGACATCACAGCCCCGTCGTCGATCGTAACGTACGGACCCGGGATCGACTCGTTCATTTGTGATACGAACTGCTCAATTGACATACCACTTGGGTAAAGAGTTGAACGGAATCCCACCACTGCAGAGTACGAACCTTGAATGTACCTATTGAACCCAAATACCCAGACATATCGATCATCCGAGGGAACTACCGAGACAATCCGCTTCACCGAAATGGATTCACTCGACGCGGAAAAAACTACATTCAAAGTCCCGGCGCGCGTTAACTGAACTTCGCGGGGATCGGGAGCCGTCGCCTGAACAGCTAACGTCGAGGTGAGTAAACGACGCGATTCGAGAAGTTCAAACACGAGACCACCCTAGTAAGAGTACTTCATGACAACTCAAGAAGTGATTATTGGAAAAGAAATTCAATTCCTGATCCGAACTTAAATCACTTCCATCTCCGCCAGAACATCCACGGTGTCGCGGTCAAGAACCGTATCGGTTCCCGATCCTCCCCAAGCCGAATCTTTGGCACCACTATCAGCGAGCCAGAACCGATCATTCCCAGCCCGTCCGTACACCGCATC
>JAIYCY010000024.1 GCA_027487775.1 Planctomycetaceae bacterium | reverse complement strand
GGGAGCCGGTGAAGCTGTGGTCGAGCGACGCGGCCGTGGGCGGGGGCGACTTCGCCGACCCCGGCGCGGCCCGCACACGGCACCTGCACGGCGGCGACGGGGAGTACGCGGCGTCGGCAGGCCTTTACTACAACGACGCGCGGTTCAGGGACCGGTTCCGCTTCGTCAGCCGCGACCCGACGATCTTCGGCCCCGGCCAAACGCTGGATGCGAATCTGTATCGGTACGCGGGAGGGAATCCGGTTGCATTTGCCGACCCGAGCGGTCGCTACGCGTTCCTTGTCGATCTGATTACAAGCAACGGAATCGCGACGACACAATTCGCACAGCGGGCCGCTAAGGCGTGGAAAGTGACGAAAGCTGCTAAGGACGTCAACCGCGTGTTCAGAGCCTATCAGCGCGCGACCAACGCTTTCGATCGTGTCTGGGACTCGGTAAATTATATTCAAGAGGTCATCGATCTGTTTCAGTTCGATTATCGCGACCTCATGCAGCTTCGTCACTCCTTCAGCCCTCTAATGACTGCATCGGGTCAAGCGACTGTGGAGGTCAACCTCCCAGATAGGATGAAGCGGCAGGTGCTACGAAACGTTAATCGATTCGGCGGAGCGTCAAACCCGCTAATTAACCAGTTTGTGGGTGAAATGGTAACCTCGCTTGTCGCTGAGGTGCTCCGTTGGCGTTCTACTAACATGCAGTCGAACTACCACGGTATCGACGCGCTAATGTATGACCCGAACTTCCATCGCTACGCCGTCGTGGAGTCAAAGGGCGGCACATCGAGGCTTTCCAACGGGCAAATGGGTGATCAATGGATTGAGCCTCGAATGAGAAAACTCATTAGGGAGAATCCGGACGGCGAACTCACTGAGATGCCATCAGGAAAGATGTGGGCACTCGTCGTCAGTACAAACCTGACGCGTGGCCCTGAGATCATCGCTCAGATCCAGACTTATCCGCACACACGCAACTGGGATCGTCGACTATGAGAATTACAATTGATGTAGAACGATTAAAGGAATACGGACTCAGTATTGAGCGGTCAAACTGGGAGCATCGTTGCGTCCGGGCGGTTGATCAGTTAAATCGGCTGTTTCCAAGCAAGGCTGGAACCAAGCCGGATGCTTATGGTATAGCACTATTTGAACTGTTGCACGTCGGCGTGCGGCCTGAGGAGTATTGCGACTGCAACCATGTGCGAAGAGTTGTTATCGACGCATCTGTTGCGTATACGGACTTCGTGATAGAGCACATAAGCGGTTATGAGCGCGTACGTACAGGCCCGAAGTCGAGCGAGCGGGTGTTCCGCAAGGGTTACCTGCTCTGGTACGACCATTACCGCGAGGCACTTCTGCTCGCGCTGCTTGCGCGCGACAACACTTCGATCGAGAGGTTGACACGTTGGCTGGACGACGACGTCGTCTTCAGCGAGGGGACTTGGAACGTGACCCAAGAGGACAACCTGTTCCACAAGCTGCTTGCTAAGGCGATTCGAAGCGGAGGTCGCGTCAGCGATGATGACCGAGTCTCGTTGATCGTCGGCGGCAAGGCACGGCATGCAAAAATGATGTTCACGACTTGGGCCGCAATCGAGGCGGGCGATTCGGCAGCCGTCTCGATCACGCTGGACCAGCTCATAAAATATCACCGTAAAAAGTTCGAGCCGCAAAGGCGCAAGTCGCACACCGTGTGCACAGTGGACACAGACGCTTCGATAATGTTCCACCTAGCGGCACGGCGAGGCATCGAACTGAGAGCGGTTGAATCGTGTTTCGCATACCTCATGACCATGGAATCACTTTGTGGAGGAGTGAAACGGGGAGAGGAGTGAAGCGGGTACGTAAACAGTTGCACGTCGTCGAACCGCGGCTAGTCTCGGTGTCATGCCCAGAACTGCCCGAATCGCTCCGGGAGGACAGAAACGTGGACGTAAATAGAATTCATCGCATGTTACTACTTACGTCCCTGTTTCCCTCTTGTTTGTACTTCTAGCTGACCTGCCCCTCGCGCAAAAGACAATCAGATATGAATATTCGAGTTTTAAGTTGTCGTATTTCCGAGGTCACTGATCTGATTGAAGCTGGCCTCAACTGCAAGCTTGGTCCCTGGCCGTTCACTCCTAAACAAGTGATCGAAGTTGCAGGGGATATGGGTATCGAAGTGCCTATCGTCGAGAGTGGTGATGACAGTTGGATGAGTTGGATGAAGCCCAAGTTCGACGAGTCCCGCCGTCGCGAAATCAATGGTGCCGGATATTTTGATCACTACTGGCATGATACTTGTCCGATTGTGATCCCGGTCCGGTATATTGACTATTCAACCCAAGAGAGCCTCTCAATGCTAAGACAAGATGAGTTGCGGCGGATGGATCAAAACAAAGTGAACCTAATTGAATCCGTTGCGACATCACTTGGAGCGTGCTGCTATAACGTAAATGAAGTCGACTGGTGGGTTGCTCTTGCCCGGAATGGGGAGAATGCCGTCGCAGACCAGGTTGTCGCAGCCCTTGGTGAAGAATTTGGCTTGGTAGATATTGTCGATTGACAGCGATGATCATTGAGGACAACAGGGGACGGGCAGATCGAGGGCAGGCGGACGCGAACGGCTTCGGCTACTTCACGCGGGACGCCCGGGGCTCGAACCGGGGCCTGATCAAGCGGACGGCACCTGCCGACGCGACGACAGCAACGGCGGCGTTGGCGGATTGGGGGTGGTGTGGCGGGTGGGTGTTTGGGGCGTGGTTGGTGAAAAGAAAGCCCCGCGTGTCGGTTGGGGTGGCCGGGCACGCGGGGTGAGGGTTTGGATGGCGATGGGGGAAATGGGGGTTGGGTTTAGCGGTTCCAGAACTTGGCACCATACTCGGCGGTGTCGCCGAGCATTTCTTCGATGCGGATGAGTTGGTTGTATTTTGCGGTTCGATCGGATCGAGCGGGTGCGCCGGTTTTGATTTGTCCGCAGTTGGTGGCGACGGCGATGTCGGCGATGGTGGAGTCTTCGGTTTCGCCGGAGCGGTGGCTGAGGACAGCGGAGTAGCCGTTTCGCCTGGCGAGTCCGACGGCGGCGAGTGTTTCGCTGAGGCTGCCGATTTGGTTGACTTTGACGAGGATGCTGTTGGCGGTTTTGGTGGCGATTCCTTTTTCGAGGAATTTGACGTTGGTGACGAAGAGGTCATCGCCGACGAGTTGGACTTTGTCGCCCATGATGTCGGTCATGTATTTCCAGCTTTCCCAGTCGTGTTCGGCGCAGCCGTCTTCGATGGATCGGATGGGGTATTTTTCGGCCCATTTGGCCCAGTATTCGACCATTTGTTTGCCGCTGATGATTTTGTCTGGGTTGCTTTTGAAGAATTTGTAGCCTTTTTTCTTTTTGTCGTAGAGTTCGCTGCAGGCGGGGTCGAGCGCGACGAAGATTTGTTTGCCGAATTTGTAGCCTGCTTTGGTGACGGCTTCGCCGATGACTTTGAGAGCGTCTTCGTTGTCTTTGAGGTTGGGTGCGAATCCGCCTTCATCGCCGACGGCGGTGCTGAGTTTGCTGTCGTGGAGGACTTTTTTGAGAGCGTGATAGATTTCGACGCAGGCTCGCATGCCATCAGCGAAGGAGTTGAAACCCCAGGGTTGGATCATGAATTCCTGGAAGTCGACGTTGTTGTCGGCGTGTTTTCCGCCGTTGAGGATGTTCATCATGGGCACGGGGAGCGTGCGTGCACCGGGCCCGCCGAGGTAGCGGAAGAGGGGCAGTCCACATTCGGCAGCGGCGGCCTTGGCGACGGCGAGGCTGACGCCGAGGATGGCGTTGGCGCCGAGTTTGGCTTTGTTGTGGGTGCCGTCGAGTTGGATCATGAGTTTGTCGATGTATTCCTGATCGCGGGCGTCTTCGCCGATGAGTTCAGGTTGGATGACGGCGTTGACATTGTTGACGGCCTTTTGGACGGATTTGCCGAGGTATTGCTTGGCGTTTCCGTCGCGGAGTTCGACGGCTTCGTTTTCGCCGGTCGAAGCGCCGGACGGGACGGCTGCGCGTCCGACCGCGCCGGATTCGAGGACGACATCGACTTCCACAGTGGGGTTTCCACGACTATCGAGCACTTGACGCCCGATCACTGATTCGATTGCGAAGCTCATCTGACCTTCTACCTTTCGTTGCGAACGACTTTCTTGTCTGTCCCCCACATGCCATTTTTTTTGGCGCATCGCCCACGCGATTCGCTGGCATCATGCCATCCCGAATCTATGGATCAGCGCGTCGTAGTCAAAGCACCGCGGGTTTTCCTGCGGGAAAAGTGATGCAGCCTTGATCAATGCTCGAAGGATTGATCCGTATTGAATTGATCAGTGTGTTGTCGGCTCGGGGGCAGTCGGCTCGGGTTCTGAGTCGGCGTGATGTGGGGTTTGGAGGGTGTCGTGAGAGGATGTGGCGGCTTGTTGGACGGCTTGGACGTGTTCTGACCAGAAGCCTTCGAAGGTGCGTGCGAGGTCGTATCGGCGGCTGCGTTGTAGAGCGGCATCGCGCATGGAAGCGAGTCTTGTTGGATTGCTGAGGAGTTGGTCGATGGCTTGGGCCCAGGGTTCTGGATCGGTTGCGCTGAGTACCAGTCCGGACTCATCGGGATTGATGATTTCGCGAGGTCCGCCTTCGCTGCTGACGAGGCATGGGAGTGCGGAGGCTTGCGATTCCATGACGACTTGTCCGAGTGTGTCAGTTCGGCTGGGGAAGACGAAGAGGCTGGCGGTGGCGTATAGGGCGGGGAGTTGTGAGTCGTTGAGTGGTCCGGTGAAGAATGCGGGCAGTCCGGCGAGTGCTTCGCGCATTTTGGATTCGTATGGACCTTCGCCTGCGATGACGAGTGCGGTGTCGTTGCGTCGGTTGCAGAGTTGTTTGAATGTTTCGACGAGTAGGGGCAGGTTTTTTTCGGTGCTGATGCGGCCGGCGTAGAGGAGCTTGTGCTTTTTCGGTGTGGAGCCCGTGCGATCGACGCCGTATTTTTGCCAGACGGATTCGTCGCGATGTCGCGGGTTGAACTTGGTGGTGTTGATGCCAGCGGGGATGGTGCGGAGTCGTTCTTGTTCGACGCCGAGCGCGCGGAGGTTGAATTGATAGGCGGTGCTGCGGCTGAAGACGGTTTTGCTGCGTTTGTAGAACCAGCTCATGAAGGCGCGCGTGACGTCGGTGAGTCGGTGGTCGCGTGTGAGTTCATCGACATAGGCGGGGAAATCGGTGTGATAGGTGGAGAGGACGGGCACGCGGAGCATTTTGGCGGCGAGGAAGCCGACCATGCCGACGGGTCCGGGGGTGGAGATGTGGATGGCGTCGAATTGTTGACGGTCTGCCCATTCGAGCATGTCGAGTACGGGAGGGATGGTGAGGTCGAGTGTGCTGTAGAAGGGCATGGCGCGAGCGATCATCGGGTCGAAGTTGGTTCGAGCGGGGTGATCGAAGCGGATTTTTTTGGCGCGGACGCTGGTCGCGATCGACAATTTGACGTTGGCGGCGATTGCTTGTTCGCCCATGTCGCGGATGAATCGTCCGACGCCGTTGATGTCATCGAAGGTGTCGGTGAAGAGTCCGACGCGGATCGTCGAGGCGTTCATGGGTCGGACCGTGCGCGTGATCGATGACAAGAGGTGTCGTTCCTTGTTTTGGTGAAACAGGGCGAAGTAGTAGGGCGCGAGCAAGAACTGTTGGGCTGCCAGAGCGCCGACGCCTTCAAAGAAGCCGATCAGATCGCCGCGTCGTCCGGTTTCGATGAAGTGGTCGGCGATGCCATTGTAGACGTCGCGACTGATTCCGCCGATGAGTTTGAAGACTTCGTCATGTTCACCGAGCGGCGGAAGGCCCTCGTTCATGCGGTCGAGCAATTTTGGGTGTTGTCTGAAGCGTTTGGCGACTGAGCCGAGGAAGAGTTTGACGAGTAGTGCGTCTTCGTGGGTGGGCCTTGTGGAAAGTCCGAAGGCTCGTTTGACCTTTCGGGTGATGGATTTGATGCGACCTTTGACCATCGCGCGGGCCCACTGCGCTTTGGAGGGATTGGGGCGTTGCCCGACGAGCACCTGGAGCATGGTCATGGTCGGCCCGGTGTCGTGGCCGATCTGCTGGGCGTTGTAGCGTACGCCGACGCCGTAGAAGGTGTGGGCGAGTTTCAGGACGCTGCCCGCTTCGCCGGCGGGCCTGCAGGTTCCTTCGCGGAGGCATGTCAGGAGGTCTTCGATGGAATTGACCTCGGGAGGAAACTCGGTCCAGGTTCGCCCGACGTTGAGCAGTCCGTGGTCGTCGCTGCCTGCGGTGCGGCTTTTAAACCACGGCTCGGGCCATTTGGGGACGATGTTGTGCACCTCGGCGAGGCGTTGCATCTCGGCGCGGTCGAGTCGATCGAGCAGAGGTTCGAAGGCCTCGCGATGGCTTGGTGCGTGGGCACCGTTGAGGCATTCGAAACCCTTAAACAGGAGGAGCAGTCGTTCGAGGTGCCAGCGTTCGAGCCGATCGTTCTGACGGTAAATCGGATGGGCCACTGAGTGTGCGATTCGCTCGTGCTCGACGAGGTCAGCGACCTGGTAGATGTCCTTGGCGACGGCTTGGAGTCGATCGTGCTGATCGGGTGAGATGCCCCAGACGAGCAGGTGGATCTTGCACTGATCTTCGGGGAACCAACAGGTCAGTTCTTCGCCGACGAGGACGTCGGAACGGTCGGCGATGCTGAGCACGCCGTCGAGCGTGTCGTGATCGGTGAGTGTGACAAAGTCCATGCCGCGTCGTTTGGCCTGGGCATAGACATCGATGGGCGGGGAGTAGCTTTCCGGGCAGGCGATGACTTTGAGGAGGGCTTCGCCGACCTTGGTGGAAGCGGAGGAGTGGCAATGCAGATCGATGCGCTTCGGATCTGGTAGCCGAAACGTGGGCGATCGCGAAGGTCCGGCAGCCCGATCCGTCGGGCCCGGCCGCTTGTGAGTGTTATCAGTCACGGCTCTCTCCTTGTACCCTTTTGCGGAACGAGAATCGAATCCGTCCGATTCTTGCGCGAGCTAGCTTTGCTAGGCCGGGGTAAAATCCGTGTACGCATTGAGTTAGCGTTTCATGAAATCTGGGCCCGCGATGATGTTATCGGGCGTCACAGCCTGACCCACGCGTCGATCCCGCTCCGCGGCAGGCCATGAATCGAGCTTGCGGGGGATGGTATGGTCGCGATGTAGCGAAAGCTCAGGCCGGGCCTTTCTCGTACAACGAGACACGTGAAGAGTTGAGCGGACGTGAAGTCATTGCGGCTGAAAGCGTGCGGTCTGGGTTTGAATGTGCATCGACCGATTCGGTGCGTGCAGCGTATCGGCATCCATGACGAATTGGAGGGGGCGGATTACTCGTTCAGGATGTCGGCGGGTGGTTTGGGTTGCGAGGTAGTTTTGGCCGTTGATGAGGATTCGGACTTCGGAGGCGTTGATGCTGTTGGCGAGAAGGGGCTGGGGACAGGGCTTTCTCGACCGCGTCGGCGACATGCAGTAGCATTGCGTGTTGGGCACTTAAGATTTTGGGGCGGTGTGTAGTTCTGCGTGATTTCGCATGATCCAAAGCAATCAAGAATCTGATCGATCGACCCCGCCGGACGTGGAGGTTTCGCGAGAGAAGCGGGGTAGGAAGCAGGGATCTCGCGGGCAGTTTTGGCGAGCGTTTCGTTTTTTGTGGCCTTATCGGCGTAAGGTGATGTTGGCGGTGGTGTGCGCGATGTTGACGGGCGCGTTTACCGCGGGCGGGTTGATGTCGCTGGTGCCGCTGATGAGCGTTCTGATTCGTGGTCAGACGGTAAGCGGATATGTTGCAGAGCGGATAGCTGCGCGGGGATTTTCGGGTGAGTTGCCGTTGGAGTGGCGATTTGCGGAATGGGCTGCGGGTTTGGTGCCTGAGAATCCGGTGTATGCGATTGCGACGATTTTCGGTGGGATTTTCTTATTGGGGTTGTGTGGATCGGCGACGCGATTTTTCCAGGAGTTTTTGTCGGACACGTGTGCGATAGGAGCGGTGAACGACATTCGTCGCAAGTTGTACGATCGAGTGCTGCATTTGCCGCTCGGATATTTTACGCGTCATGGCACGGGGGATTTGACGGCGCGATTGCTGACCGACGCGCAGGGTTTGCAGGACGGCTTTAAGACGTTTTTGGGGCCTGCGATTCAGGAGCCGATCAAGGCGTTCGTGGCGCTGGGCGTGGCGATGTGGTTGGATTGGCGGCTGACGATCTTCATCATTTTTTTTACGCCCGTGATGGTGGCGGTGATACGGAAGCTTGGTACGAAGGTTCGTCGCGCGATGCGAGCGAGTCTTGAGAAGAATTCTGCGATGTTGGGTCAGATTGATGCGACGCTGTCGGGGATCCGGGTGGTCAAGAGCGCGACGGCGGAGCCTTTTGAGCGAAGGCGTTATCGAGCGGTGATCCAGAAGCTGAAGGCGGAGCAGATTCGGATGGCGCGGTACGAGGCATGGAGCACGCCGACGCTGGAGATGCTGGGATTGCTGGCGGTGGGTTGCGTGTTGATATTTGCGTCGTATTTGGTGTTTGAGCACAAGAGTTTTGATCCGCCGCAGTTGATCGTGTTGATGTTGTGTCTTGTGGCGATAGCGGAGCCGATGCGTCGGATCAGCAAGTTGAACAACGTGTTGCAGCGATCGAATGCGGCGTCGGGTCGGATCTTTGAGATATTGGATGCGGCGCATACGGAGACGGAGATCGCGCCAGCTCGCGGGGGAGAACGCCCGACGGTGGGGATGGGGTCGGGCGGTTCGAGGTCTTGGGATGCGGGATTGGCATCGACGAAGACGGGTGGGGCGCGGGTGTTGGTGCCAGAGACGTTTGAGCGAGAGATTACGTTTGAGGATGTGACGTTTGCGTATCCTGGCGCGGAGCAGGCGGCGATTCGTGGGATCAGTTTGCGAGTTCGTCGTGGTGAGAGCGTGGCGGTGGTGGGACGGAATGGATCGGGTAAGACGACGTTGTTGACGCTGTTGCCGAGATACTTTGATCCGAGCGCTGGTCGTGTGGCGATCGACGGTGTGGATGTGCGTGATTGGCCGCTGAGGCGGTTGCGTCGGATGATCGGCGTGGTGACGCAGGAGGCGGTCGTTTTTCCGGGGACGATCGCTGAGAACATTGCGTATGCGAGGCCGACCGCATCGCGTGAGCGGATCATCGACGCGGCACGTCGTGCGTATGCGCACGAGTTTATTGAGCAAAAGCCACAGGGTTACAACACGCCGTTAGACGGTCTCGGCGGGCAGCTTTCGGGGGGTCAGAGGCAGCGGATCAACATTGCGCGTGCGATTCTGCGTGACAGTCCGATTCTGATTCTGGACGAGGCCACGAGTCAGGTCGACGCCGAGAGCGAGCATTTGATCCAGCAGGCGATCACCGATCTGATGAAGGATCGTACGACGTTTGTGATCGCGCATCGCTTTAGCACGATTTTGAGTTGCGATCGGATCGTGGTGTTGGAGGCGGGCAACATCGTCGGCGAAGGGACGCATGAATCGCTCCTGGCGAGCTGCGCGACCTATCAGCAGCTATATGAGCGGCAGTTGCTCGGCTGATTCGGATCGGCGGGCGGTGTGATCGAAGGCTCGGATGCGGGCTTGTCAAAAAAGAGAGGTTCGAGTGGTGAGCTCGAACCTCTTGGATGATCGGGATGGATGATGCGGATGGGCTTTGGGGAGTTTCAGTTTAGAGCGCGCCGTCATCGCGGGGCTGATCGCCTCCGCCCACGACGCTATTGAAGATTTTCCGTGCGGTGTTGCTGAGTTCGTTGATGGTGGCGCTGGGGATGACGACATCGATACTGATGACGCCGTCCTGGCTGCTGACGGCTGCTCCGATGGGATCGAGTTGGGTTGGGATGGCGACTTTGGGGTCGAATCCGAGCAGATCGCGTGCGACGCCGACGCCTAGGGCCATGAGTTCTTCGGGTTGGACGTAGGAGATGATGAGGCTGTTTTTGGGAAGCAGTTCTGCGGTGGCTTGGATGTGCGTCATGTTGCCGTAGGGTTTTTCGTTGCGTTGGACGGTAGCGAGAGTGCGTGACGCGAGGTCGTCGGAGCCGTTCATGAGCGCGACGAGTTTGTTATCGACGGCGGCGAGTTGGAAGAGGCTGGGTCCGCCGGTCATGGGTCCGCGTGCGCGTTTGACTTCGACTTTGATGGTGTCGAAGGCGACGCCGTCGACGGTTTTGTCGGCTTCACCGAAAGTGAATTCGGTGGTAGGGGCGGGCCGATTGGGTCGGGCGGGTTTGTCGGTGGTGGTGGGTGGGAGTTTGAGGACGTTTTCATCGGCCCGGAAGAGGTCGAGCAGTGCTTTCTTTTGTCCGGCGGCGTCTCCCTGGCTGACATAGACGATTTGGGAGGAGAGGACGGGGTCGTTGGGTCGAGACAGGACGCCGGCGGCGACGGGTCCGCCGGCTTTGAGGAGTTCTTTGAGCGGTCCGACGTAGGGTTGGACGCGTGCGAGGTCGTCGGGTGAATCCTTGAGTGTTTCAAGGAGCGGATCGATGAGGTCGTTGACGAGGATCGTGGATGTTTCGGCGGACATGCGGGAGGACGAGACTGAGAGGTAGGTGTCTTCTGGGAGCCAGTTGATCGGATCGACTTCGAGCGGCGTGATCGAGCCGAGCGTTTTGGCGAGGTAGGAGTCTGGGACGAGTTTGGACTTGAGGGTGATGTTGAGGTTTGCCTCGTCGAAGCGGATGCCAGCGACGGCGGATTCTGCGTCGCGCATGAAGGTTTCGAGGACGCGTGGGAGTTGTGTGGGGAGGATGCGTGTCAGTGCATCGACGCCGGGTCCTGCGTAGGTTCCGCCCATCATGGAGGATCCCATGGCCGACATTTGTCGGAACTGAGCGAGAGGTCCTCCCGCGCCGCCTGCCATTTGTTCTGCGGCGTTGATGCTGTTTTTGATTCGATCGGGGTCTGCCTGATTCATCCGTTGGGCGAGCAGGGCGATGCCGATGTCGGCGTTGTTGAGTTGAGCGAGTGTCCATTCGTCGAGTTTGAGTCCCGGTCCGTCGCGTCGCGTGACGGCTTTGGCGCTGCCCCCGATGGCGGCGTAGTTGCCCCATTGGTTGATGAACATGGGTTCGCCGCGTTGGGGTTTGATGCGAACGATGCCGGCGTCGTCGACGGATTTTTCGGCGGGCTTGGCTTCGGGGTTGTTGCCTGAGAGGTTTTTGGTCATGGCCTCGACGAAGGCGTTGTAGTCCTTGACGGGGATGAGTCCGACGGCTTTATCGACAGCGGCCCCATCTCCCTCGACGAACGCGATGGCGATTTCGCCGGCCGGGTCGATGAGTCCGTCGACGCCGGCCTGCTTGGTGATGGTGTCGAGGGGATTTTCGAGGCTCCGTTCCCAGTCGGTGAGTCCCATGGCTTTGAGTTGGGTGCCGAGCCGCTCGCTGGTTTGAGCGAGGTTTTTGATGCGAACGAGGGCGCTGGTTCCGGAGGGGAGCGATGCCAGGACGTCCGCGTAGCTTGCCGATTGCAGGCCGAGTATTGCAGCGCATGCGGCGAGGGAGGCGAAGAGTCGGCGTCGCGTGGATTTTGCCTGTGAAGCCCTGGAGGTCGGGCGGGAGTCGGGGGATGAGAGTTGATGAAGCGTTGACGGGGAGAGGTCGATCATGTTGCGTGTCCTTTGCTGGTGTTGGGGGTAAGCGGGTTTGGTCTGACTGGGGGTCGATTCGATGCTGCCCTTCGGGGCGGACTGTTATCGAGTGATTGGTATAAGAACAAAACGTTGTACCCTGCGGGAAGGTTTCACCCAAGAGGGAAGAAATGGATCATCAGGAGGGAATTGTTTCGAGGAAGTTGGTGGTGTGAGTTGGATGGAAGGTTGGACGGTTGTCTAAAGTGGGGTTGTATGTGTAAGTGAGTTTGGCTTGAATCGACGGAAGAGGTCAACTAACGTATGATGGTCTGTTGAGGGGTCGGGATTGATGGGATCCGCCTGCTCGACGCGTTCGCTTCGGTCGAATAGACCCCGTGAGCGTGAGAAAGTTTGTCCCGCTGGAGAATGCTGTTCGGACGGCCTGCCATTATTCGATTCGCGTCATTGTTTCGCGTCATCGGCCGGTCTGAGCTTATGGATGCGTCGGCACCGCCCGCCGACGGCATCGACAAGAGAAACGGGCGGGACAATCTGTCATGCCAGATCGACTCCTGCATTACGACCTCTTGGAGCGCCTCGGTGAGGGTGCGCGTTCGACGATTTACCGCGCGAGCGATACCCGTACGGGGCGAATCGTTGCGGTGAAGCATGTTGTGCGTCAGAACGACAAGGATCTGCGTTTCATTGAGCAGATGGAGACCGAGCACAGTATTTCGAAGAACTTTTCGCATCCGAATCTGCGTAGGTCGCTGGATTTGAAGATCGTGAAGACGATGTTTCTGAAGGTGACCGAGGCGATCATGGTGATGGAGTACGTGGATGCGGTTCCGCTCGACGTGCAGCCCCCGCCGGATTTGATGTCGACGCTGGACACGTTCGTGCAGGCGGCGGAGGGATTGAAGGCGATGCACACGATGGGTTATGTGCATTGCGACATCAAGCCGAACAACATTCTTCGCACGCGTAACGGCGAGGTGAAGGTGATTGATTTTGGTCAGAGTTGCGCGGTGGGGACTGTGAAGGAGCGTATTCAGGGCACGCCGGACTACATCGCCCCGGAGCAGGTAGCCCGCAAGCCTGTGACGGTTCATACGGACGTTTTTAATCTGGGTGCGACGCTGTATTGGGCGCTATGCGGCAAGCACATTCCGACGCTTTACACGGTGAACAAAAAGGGCGGGGACAACGCGCTGTTGGCAGACGAGCTTTTCGCGAGCCCGATCCAGCTGAATCCGCTTGTTCCGCAGGTGGTCAGCGATCTGGTGATGGCATGCGTTTCGACGCGTCCGAGCAAGCGTCCCGCGGACATGGACGCGATGATCAACAAGCTGCACATCGGGATGCACATTCTCGAACGCGCGAAGAATCCGCGTCCGAACATCACCACCGTGGCAGCGAATGAAGATACGGTTGCGTGATTCCGCAGGTTCCCGAGCACGCCTACGCGAGATCGTGTGCGCGAGATCGTGTGCGCGAGATCGTGTGTTTGTGATTGCGTGATCGTTCTCTGATCGGGTTTGGGGGCGGGGTTCTTCCGTTGAAAATGCCGTGCGAACTCTGCGCAAGCCGCGGCGATTTGTCATTGCCACTCGCCGGGTCTTGCCGACAATACATGGATGCGAATCGATCGGATGGTCTGTCGTGCGTTTACGCTGGTCGAACTGCTGGTGGTCATCGGGATCATCGCGATCTTGCTGTCGCTTTTGCTGCCCGCGATGCGGGGTGTTCGTGAGCAGGCGAAGCTGATCACCTGCCAGAGCCAGTTGCGTCAGCTGGGGGTGGGTTTGTTCAATTATGCCCAGCGATATCAAGGGGCGATGCCGGTGTGGACGGGTTGGCATACTGCCGACGGGGACGGCACGGGCGAAGATCAGCCGGGGCCGGCTTGGACGGAGCAGCTTTCGGACGCGAAGGTTTTTCCGAAGGTGACGGATCGGATTTACAATTGTCCGTCCTTTCCGCAGGACCGGATCATCAATTACTTCCTGGCGGCCCGTTATTCGTGGAGCACGGGTCGTCGGTCGTTCAAGATCGGTGAGGTTCGATTGGCGAGTCGGTTTGTATTGAGTGGGGATTGCACGCAGGCGTCGCTTTATCCGGCGCCGTTTGGGGATAGTGGATATCAGCTCGACGATGCGGACAAGGATGACGCGACGCAGGATGCGATCGTGTTCGGCGGGGTGGGACAAGGCGGGCTGAACGTGCACGGCAGCCGGGGTAATAACGTGTTGTTTGCGGACGGTCACGTGCAGTCGTTCAAGCGATTCGAGCCGGCGGAGATGACTTACCATGCGAAGTTGATGCGGGCGTGGATCGACCTGCCCGCCCCGGCATCGCTTCCGCCGAGCCCATTCGATGGCACGGCGGCGGTGATGGCGGCGCGACCCTGAGTGACCGGGCCCTGAGCGACGGGGCTTTGAGTGAACGGGCCCTGAGAGACCGGGCTTTGCCGATTTGGCGTGCGAGGCGGGGTTGATTTTGGGTCTGGGTTGATTTTGGGGCTGGGTTGACTTGGGGTCTGCGAGAGGGCTCGCCGGGGCGGATGGGCGTGGCGGGCGTTTATTTCGCAGCGGAAGGCGAAGCTGGCGTGGGCGAAGCGGTCATTGGGGAGGCAGTATCGTGGGGCGCGGGGGTTTGACTTGCGGCGGGCGCTTTTTGCTGGGCACCCATCAGAATGATAAAGCACCCCGCAATAAGCATCAGTCCGATGATCAGACCGACCCGGGCGATGTGTCGATCGATGCGGTTATTGGACCGCGACGGTGCGAGTTGAGCGCCGGGGCTGGCCGGGCTGGATTGGCTGGTGGTGTTGGTCTTTTCGGGCATTTTCTCCATCTCCATCTGCGTCGGACGCTTCTGAGGTATGCAAGACTACCCCCGGAACGCGGGCGTGCAAGGGAAAAATGTGTCGTGGTCGGAGCTGGCAAGATCGATGGTGTTTGTCGGAGGGTCTTGGCGGTCCGTTGATGGAAGCGCTAGCCGGTTTGCCTAAAGGGCGATCGTGACGCACAATCCGATTCAGGTGACTTTGAGCGTGGTTCAAGAGCGATTTTTACATCAATGTCCTGCTGCGGTCCGGGCGATCCTCGTGGTCGTTGGGGTCTATGCGATTCTTGCCGGGCTTCCGGGCAATGTCGCGTATGCGCAGAATCCCCGGCCCGAACAGCTTCGTGAGCAGCTCGAAGACACGCTTCGCCAGCTTCAGGCGGCCCAGGATCGCAAGAACGAGCTGGCGACCGAGAATGAGAAGTTACTTGGGCAGATCGCGCGGCTTGAAGCACGGCTGAGTCGTGTTGAGTCGAATCTCGGATTTTATCTTTCGCATTATGGGGCTTGGCGGGCGTCCAACCGGTCGGCTGCGGGTCGATTTTTCGACGTGAGCTTCAGCCCGGCGGAGACGTTTCCGTTTGTGCCGGCGTTTGATCGTTTCGAGGATCGCGATTGGCCTTTCAGTGCTGTAGCGGTGGCGGAGTCGCCCGCGCGGGCGTGGCAGGGCAGGCTTCCGGTTCTTCTCGGACATGCGATCGATGAATCCAACTGTGCCCTATGCCAGATGGTGCGTCAGGTGGCGAGGGATCGTCAGGCGTTGGGTTTGAGTCCTGATGAGAAGCCTGCGTTGCTTCCCGGACAAGAGTTGCTGACGGACCTTCCGCCGCGATGAGCGAAGTGAGGGTATGAGCGATGATGGATTGGCGACTGGTATCGCACCCCGAATCGGCCGATAGATAGGTTAAGTCGTGTCGAGTTCAATTGATCCATCGTCTTCCGCCGCGCCGATTGCGCATGAGGTGCAATCAGGGTCGCGTCGCACGGTGACGGTGATTGCGCCGGTTTACAACGAAGAGGCCAACATTCCGGTGCTGATTGATCGCATGGCAAAGATGGCGCGGACGATTCCGCACTGGTCTGTGGAGGTGTTGCTGGTTGATGACGGATCGCGAGATGGGAGTGTGGAGGCGATCGAGGGGCTTCGTGCGCAGGGGATCTGGGTTGGCCTGCTTCGATTCAGTCGCAACTTCGGTCATCAGGCGGCGATGCAGGCGGGGCTGGCGCACGCGCGTGGTGACGCGGTGATCACGCTGGATGCAGATCTTCAGCATCCGCCGGAGGAGATTCCCCGGATGCTTGCGCGGCTTGACGAGGGCGTTGATGTGGTTCAGATGGTGCGTAGCACGAGTGTTTCCGGGAGCAAGGGTCTTTTTTCGCGGTCGTTTTACCGGTTGTTCGTGTTGTTGTCCGACAGTGAGATTGTGCCAGGCGGGGCGGATTTCAGGTTGCTATCGCGTCGAGTTGTGGATGTATTGAATCTGATTCCTGAGCGTGAGAAGTTTTTACGTGGGTTGATTCCGACGCTGGGATTCAGGCAAGAGGTGATGCCGTTCGAGCAGGCGGAGCGTTTGCATGGGAAGCCGGCGTTCGGATTTCGCAGGTCGCTGAAGTTGGGTGTGAAGGCGTTGTTCGATTTTTCGACGGTGCCGCTCAAGCTGGCGTTCTGGGGCGGGATGTTGCTGGCGTTGGCGAGTTTTGTGGCGGGTGTGGTTTCGATTTTGATCAAGATTTTTTACTGGCACGAGATTGTGCCGGGTTACACGGACATCATTTGTTCGATTCTGTTTCTGTGCGGGACGATCGTGGCGGCGGTGGGTGTGCTGGGTCGTTACCTGATGATGATTCTGGAACAGGTCCGCGGCCGCCCGGCGTTCATCGTGATGACGCACCTGAGCCCGAAGCCGCTGGTGGTTTTGCGAGAGAAGCCTTGATGACTCGTTGAGTCTTTACGACTTGCTTGAAGCGATCAGCGCTTCGAGCGTCCGTTGGCTTTGGCCGGAGTCGATGGCGAGATCGACTTTGGGTAGGGCGGTGGCGAGGTCGTCGGCGAGGCCGGCGACGACGAGTGCGGCGGCGCTGTTGAGTCTTACGATGTCGCGGGCGGCGCGATGCGCGGGCGAGCGATCGCCAGCGAGTACGGCTTGGATTTTGGCGGCGCTGGCTTGGGGTGAATCGACGGTGAGGTCGGCGAGGCTGGCGCGTGGGATGTCGAGTTCGCGTGGGTCGAGGGTTGATTCGCTGACGAGGCCTGCGGTGACGTCCCAGATGCGGCTTGGGGCCATGGTCGAAAGCTCATCGAGTCCGTCGGTGCCATGAACGACCCAGGCGCGTTCTGTGCCGAGTTGGGCGAGAGCGTCTGCGAGAAGGGCGCCGATGGCGGGTGAGTAGACGCCGAGCAGTTGATGTTCCGCGTGGGCGGGGTTGGTGAGCGGGCCGAGCAGGTTGAAGATGGTGGGCACGCCGAGTGCGAGTCGGATGGGTGCGACGTGCCGCATGGCGGGGTGATGTGTTCGGGCGAATGCGAAGCAGATATTGGCATGTTTGAGGCAGGCTTCGCGTTGCTGTTGGGTGGTGTCGAGGTTGACGCCGAGTGCTTCGAGGACGTCTGCGGATCCGCTTCGGCTGGAGGCGGATCGGTTGCCGTGTTTGACGACGCGTACGCCGCACGATGCAGCGACGATGGCGCTTGCGGTGGAGATGTTGAAAGTGCCTTTGACGTCACCGCCAGTTCCGCAGGTGTCGAGGATGGGTCTGGGTAGATCGGTTTCGACGGGGGTGGCGTGCTTGCGCATGACGCGGGCGGCGGCGACGATTTCGTCGACGCTGGGCCGTTTGGTTTGCATGGCGGCGAGGAGGGCGGCGACCTGTAGCGGGTCGGCGGTGCCGGTCATGATGGCCTCGAATGCTGTTTCTGCTTCGTCGGCGCTGAGGTGTTCGCCGCGCGTCAATCGGTGCAGGAGGTCTTTCATGGTCCACATCCGCGTAGGTGGGATTTGATCGATGCGTTGGGTGGTTTTTTGGGGGTGTGGATTAAGGGATGACGCGAGCGCCGTCGGTGGCGCGGGTGATGATGATTTGTGGGGTGATGCCGTAGCGTGCTTGGTATCCGGTTTGGATGGCGTTTTTGAATGCATCGACATCGCGAGGTCGGAGGAGACTGACGGTGCATCCGCCGAAGCCTGCGCCGGTCATTCGGCTGCCGTAGACGCCCCGGACCTTGCGTGCGATATCGACGAGTGCGTCGAGGTGATCGGTGCTGACCTGGTAGTCGTCACGAAGTGAGCGGTGGCTTTCGAACATGAGTTGGCCGGCGTTTTCGAATTGTCGTTCGGAGAGGAGTTGACCGAACTTCACGCAGCGATCGATTTCGGAGATGACGTGACGGCATCGGCGGTAGATGAGATCGGTGAGTTCGGATCGTACTTCGTCGAGCATTGCGATCGAGGCATCGCGAAGAGCGTGGACGGACGGGTGACGCTTGGCGATGGCGGCGACGCCGGTTTCGCAGGCGAGTCGTCGCATGTTGTAGGGTGCGCCGCGATGGACTTTGCCGTCGGGCGTGGTGAGGCTGTCCCCGTCGGCGGCGAGGGTGTGCTTGTGCATTGAGTTGACGATGACGACGCGTAGTTCTGCTGGATCGACGGGGATGAATTTGGCTTCGAGGTTTCTGCAGTCCAGGAGCATTGCGTGACCGGCGCGGCCGTTGGCGACGATCATTTGGTCCATGATGCCGCATTTGACCTGGGGGAAGTTGTGTTCGGCGCGTTGTGCGAGCGAGGCGAGTCGTCGACCGTCGAGTGATTGTCCGGAGGCGTGGAGAAGGGCGTGTGCGGTGCCGACTTCGATGGCTGCGCTGCTGGAGAGTCCTGAGCCAGGCGGAAGGGTGTTGGCGATGAGTGCGTCGAGTCCGGTGAGCGGTATGCCTGCGGACAGGAGCTCGGCAGCCATTCCTTTGATGTAGTTGCTCCAGTGATGCAGGTCTGGGTTTGGAGTGATGTTTTGTGTGAGGTCGAACTCGACGCGTTGTCCGGGGAACTGGCTGGATTCGATGCGTACGCGGGAAGAATCGGTGGGTCGGAGGGCGAGGATGACGGAGGGTTCGATGGCCATGGGGCAGACGAATCCGTCGTTGTAGTCGGTGTGTTCGCCGATGAGATTGACGCGTCCGGGCGCGATGACGAGTCGATCGGGTTTGGAGGTGTTTTGGGGATGATCGGTGAAGGTTGTATTGAGCTGATGGAGCAGTGCCTGCGGATCGACGGTGTGGGTGTCGTCGGGCGAGTGGGTGTGGGCGTCAGTGGATGATGCGGCGGGATTCATGGGCAGGCGATTGTCGGGCAGTGGCGTCGGACGTCAACGGGAAACTTTGGTCGGTGGTAAAATCGGTAGGATGAGGGGCGTGTTGGGTGCGAGGAGGGGGTGATTGGGATGTGCGTTTGCGTGGGTCTATCGGAGTGCTTCGATGAGATCGCGTACGCGTTTTCGGGATTCGACGGGATGTCGGAGCGGCAGATGGGATTGGATTTTGTAGGTGTTTCGGCGTCCTTCTTTGACGATTTCGACGACGCCAGCTTCGTGGAGTTCTGCGAGGATATTTTGGACGGCGCGTTCGGTGATTCCGACGAGCCCTGCGAGGTCGCGGACGCGGAGAGCGGGATCGCGACTGAGACAGATGAGGACGTGAGCGTGGTTGGTGAGGAAGGTCCACGCGGCGTGTGTCGGGGAATTTTTTTGTTTCGCTGCCATTGACGAATCCAGATTAGCGAGTCATAATACATGAATCAAAGTTCGTGTATTGAAAGTCCGTCGTTTCGTTTGCCTCGGCGGGCAGGCTGAGCTTTGGGAGTTTCAGCCGATGAGGCAGACGTTTGGAGATGAAAATATGTCAGTCGTGAATGCAGATCAACGTCCGGTCGAGGTTCGGAAGTCGGTGGGCGTGGCACAGTCGGGTGTGCAGTCAGGTGTGCAGTCTGGTGCGGCGGTTGAAGTTGGGGTGGGAGTGCGGGAGATCACGATCGCGCGTGGCGATGGGATTGGACCCGAGATCATGGACGCGACGCTCGAGGTGTTGCGGGCCTCTGGAGCGCGGATTGATGCGCAGCCGATTCGGATCGGTCGTGAGGTTTACCTGAGTGGATTGACGTCAGGGATCGAGCCTGAGGGTTGGGATAGTCTTCGTCGGACGCGTGTGTTTTTGAAAGCGCCGATCACGACGCCGCAGGGCGGGGGATACAAGAGTTTGAACGTGACGGCGCGTAAGACGCTGGGCCTGTATGCGAATGTGAGGCCTGCGGTTGCGTACAGTCCGTTTGTTGCGACTCGGCATCCGGGGATGGATGTGGTGATCATTCGGGAGAACGAGGAGGACACTTACGGGGGTGTGGAGCATCGTCAGACGCCTGAGGTTGTGCAATGTCTGAAGTTGATCACGCGTCCGGGTTGTGAGCGGATTGTGAGGTATGCGTTCGACTATGCGGTTCGGAACGGCCGCAAGAAGATCACGTGCATGACCAAGGACAACATCATGAAGCAGACGGATGGTCTGTTTCGCAAGGTGTTTGAAGAGGTGGCGGCGGAGTATCCGCAGATCCAGGCGGACCACATGATCATTGACATTGGGACTGCCAAGCTGGCGTGCGATCCGACGCGGTTTGATGTGATTGTGACATTGAATTTGTATGGGGACATTATCTCCGATGTAGCAGCGGAGGTTGCGGGGAGTGTGGGTCTTGCGCCGAGTGCGAACATCGGCACGGGCTGCGCGATGTTTGAGGCGATTCACGGTTCGGCACCGGACATCGCTGGGATGGGTATTGCGAATCCGAGCGGGCTCATTTTGAGCGGTGTGATGATGCTGCATCATATTGGTCAATCTGAGACCGCGCGTTTGATCCACAACGCATGGCTGCGCACGATCGAAGACGGTCAGCACACGCGTGACATCACGAGCACGAAGACGCGTCAGGTCCTGGGAACGCGGGATTTTGCGCGGGCGGTCATTGATCGCCTGGGTATGAAGCCGGTTCAACTGACAGGCCCGTCGGAATCGTCGGAATCGAGTGCGTCGAGTGCGTCGAGTGCTGCGGTTTCCGGCGTGGTGCACCGATCGAGTGAGATTTCCCCGGTTGCCAAGAAGGTCGACCGTAGGTTGGTGGGCGTGGATGTGTTTGTGCATTGGGACGAGTCGGACCGATCGCCTGGGGTGCTGGCGAACAGGCTCGGTCAGATATCGGCCGAGGGTTGGACTTTGAAGATGATCACGAATCGTGGTGTGAAGGTTTGGCCGGACGGCAAGCCGGAGACGTGGTGCAGCGACCATTGGCGATGCCGCTTTCTGCCTGCGGAGGCGGGTGGGGAGATTTTGCCGACATCGATCATCAGGTTGCTCGGTCGTTTGACGGCGGTCGGTGTGGACATCATCAAGACGGAGAATCTGTACACGTTCGATGGCGTGCCTGGTTATTCGCTCGGGCAGGGCGAGTAGGCAGCGAATCGGACGAGACACTTCGCGGGGCTCTCGAGGGGGGGAGAGCCTTGCGAGTTGATCTCGAGATTCTGTTGCGGAGGACGAAAATACGAGTGTCTTCCGTGGGGCGAATGCTAGAATGAGGCCTCTACGACACCAGGGAGGTGCTCATGCATTCGTCGAATCGTGTGCGGACGCTCGGGAAATCGGCGCTGCGGTTGGCTGTTGGTTGTGTAGCGGGTGTTGCGGTCATTTCGACTGCGGCGGCTGGCGCAGCCGATGGTGGGGGTGGTCGCTTGGTGGGTTCTCCGTATTGGAATCCGTCGTCGGCGGTGCCCGCTGGCGGGGTGGACATGCCCGTCGGGATGGGGCCCGTCGGGATGGGGCCCGTTGGAATGGTGCCCGTTGGAATGGTGATGGATCAGTTGGTGCTGGATGACGGCATGGCGATGCCTGTTGTGACGGGGGCTGCGGCCTCGAATGGGGCGCATCTTGGGGCGTTGTCTGGCGTTGCGGGTGGTGGCGGGGAACGGACAGGTGGATTGACAGGTGGATTGACAGCTGGATTGACTGGCGAGTCTGCCGCGATGCAGCTGACGATGTCGGTGCCTGCTGCGGAGGCGGAGGCGGTTCGGGCGGAGTGGACGTATCGCGCGTATGGATCGGCGCTTCGTCGGAGCATTGATCAGATGCGAGCCGACTTTGAGATGTCGCCGGAACATCAGCGGGCGATGGCGGATTTTCAGAGGGCAGCGGAAGCTTACATGGCGGCGCGGGATCGTTCGCTTGCGTCGATTCATGGGAGTTCGGAGCATCGTGATTTGCGGTATTTGCGGGAGAAGTTGGGTCAGCAGTTGCGTGATCAGCATGCCTCGAAGCAGCCTGAGATGAGTCGCATTCAGGCGGTGGCGCAGCTTCGGATGGAGATGCTCCGACCGCTTCGGGGGATCGAGAGCGAGCAGTTGGCGGGTGATCCTGAAGTGGCGGCGGCGCGTCAGGAGTTGATGCGAGCGTATGCTGTTGTGCAGGGTGTCAGGCGATCCTTCGCGAGAGAGGTTCGTGATCATGGCGAGTTGTTGGGTCTTCGTCAGATGCGAGAGCAGGCTCGGGTCGAGCATTTGGTTGCGTCGAGATTCGCATCTTCGTCGGCGAGCGCGCGGGATCGTGCTTTGCGATTTGCCGCGTACGGTCAGCGTCTTGAGAGCCGGCGGCCGACGATCGTGCCTGGTTATGGCGGCGGTTATGTCGTTGGATCGAAGGGTTCGGTGGGGATCATCGAGCGGCGGTATCCGTGGATCGTGACGCGCGACTGAGCGATCAGTTGATCGCGTGATGGTCGAGTTGGCGGTTGATGTGCGGTTGTGTTTGGAGCTCTTGACCGCGGGCGGTGCGGTCGCAGGATGTTGGCCATGAAATCGAGGCCGGCCATTGTGTTGTTATCTGGTGGATTGGATTCAGCGACGGCGCTGGCGATCGCGCGGGTGTCGGGTTATTCGCCGCTTTACACGCTTGCGTTCGATTACGGACAGCGCCACCGGTATGAGCTTGTGCGAGCCCGGAAGCTTGCGGAATTGAGTGGTGCGCGGCATCGGCAGGTGACGATTGATTTGCGGCAGTTTGGCGGGAGTGCGTTGACCGACGACATCGAGGTTCCGAAGGATTCGCTGGCCGATCCGGGGACGGACGGGATTCCGGTGACGTATGTGCCGGCGCGGAACACGGTCTTTTTGAGCTTCGCACTGGCGTGGGCGGAGGTGATCGAGGCCGATGACGTGTTCATTGGTGTGAATGCGTTGGACTACAGCGGATATCCGGATTGTCGTCCTGAGTATGTGGAGGCTTTTGAGGCGATGGCACGGCTCGGGACGAGACGAACGCGATTCAATGTCCATGCGCCTCTGGTTCATCTGACCAAGGCGCAGATTATTCGGCGTGGCATCGAGCTGGGCGTGGATTACGCGGGGACGCTGTCATGTTACGATCCGCGCGAGCAGGATGACGGCGTGGTGCTTTCATGTGGGCATTGCGACGCATGCATCCTGCGCAGGCGCGGCTTCGCCGAAGCGGGTGTGGCCGACCCGACGATGTACGTCGCGTGAGGCAGAAGTCAGACGTGTGAAGCATTTGGATCGGTCTTGATTGTGTTGCGTTGAACAATCCACGGAAGGATGCGGACAATGAGTGGCAAAGGTGCGTGGGCATGGTTGGGGCTGATGTCGGCAGGGATCGGCTTGGTGCTGCTATCGGGTTGTGCTGGTGGAGGATCAACGGGAGCGGGAGGATCGAAGGCACCATCGAAGGCGATAGCATCGAAGTCGGCGGGTGTTGGGGATTTTGTGCAGGGGGAGGGTGTTGCGCGATTTGGTGCGGATCGCATGCGTGTGCCTTTGGAATTGCGTGGCGGGGCGCTTTACGTTCGGGGCACGGTCAATGGGAAGTTGGTGTTGTTGATCGTCGATACGGGAGCGAGCAGCACGGTTTTTGATCGTGGTGCGGTGGCGCGGCTGGGATTGCCGACGCGGGCGACGGGGATGCGGTCGGTGGGGATAGGCATGCACAGCGTGGAGATGCGGCAGCTACCGGTGATTGCGATGGACGTGGGTTCGGGTGTTTCGCTGTCGATGTCTCCGACGCAGATCGATTTGAGCACGATGGTGAGCAGCAAGCTGTCCCGCGGGATGGAGGCGCCGAGCGGTCTGCTCGGGCTGGACGTGCTGCGGGCGTATGACGCGATCATCGATACGCGCGAAAGCGCGATGTATTTGAAGAGGCGATGAGATTCCGTCGCGGTGATGCGTTGGGCGCGTGGGAGATTGCTTCTGAGATCAGGCGCGTGAGGCACTGGAGCCAAAGCTTGGGAGCCAAAGCTTGAGCCCGCCGGCGCGAAGTGGAAGACTTTGGATCCCGGATGTCGGCCTGTTTTGCGGTGGATGCGCGGAAGCGGTCACTTTTTCAGTTCGGAGAAGCTGCCGACGGGCGGGAGTTCTCCGACGAGAGGTCGTGCGTAGTCGATGAATTTTTGGGTGACGTCGTTACCGGTAAGGAACTCGTCGGGCATGTGCTTGGCTTCGCGTGCGACGTTTTTGATGGATTCGAGGTGGATTTGGATTTCGTATCCAGTGCCTGGTTTTCGTGTCATGCAGACGGAGCCTTCGACGTTTTTGGGGTCGAGTGAGTATTCGACGGCCTTCTTTCCGACGAGGCGTGCTTCGCTGGCGTCGGTTTCGGAGATGCAACCAGCGAAGGATCGTTGGAGGTATCCGAAGGTGTCGGCGCGGACGCGAAGTTTTTTGCCGCGAGCTTTGCCAAGTTTTTCGGTGATGAGGCCTGCGAGGTAGTCGCCGAGCGCGCCGGTGCCGGAGAGTTGGATGTTGCCGTGGCTGTCTTTTTCGACGTTTTCGGCCATGTGTTCTGCGTAGGTTTTGCCGTCGGGCGCGGTGAGGCCTTCTGAGGCGGCGATCACGCAGCGGCCGAGTTTGGTGAAGACGCGATCGACGTCAGCGAGGAAGTCGTCTTCGGAGATGGGTTTTTCGGGGACGTAGATGAGGTGTGGTCCGTCGTTGTCGTACTTGCGCGCCAGTGCGCTGGCGGCGGTGAGGTAACCGGCGTGGCGTCCCATGACGACGTTGACCTTGATGCCTGGGAGGCTCTTATTGTCGAAGTCGTCACCGATGAAGGCGCTGGCGACGAATTTGGCGGCGGATCCGTAGCCGGGGGTGTGGTCGTGTACGCGGAGGTCGTTATCGATGGTTTTGGGGATGTGGAAGACCTGCATTTGGTAGCCGGTCTTTGCGCCCATTTCCTGGACGATGCGTGCGGTGTCGGCGGAGTCGTTTCCGCCGATGTAGAAGAAGTAGCGGACGTTGTTTTGTTTGAAGTTGGCGAGGATTTTTTCGCAGTATGCGGCGTCGGGTTTATCGCGTGTGGAGCCTAGGGCGCTGGAGGGTGTGCGAGCGATGCGTTCGAGGAGTTCGTGGGGGGTGTTGTTGAGTTCGATGTAGTCGTTGTTGACGATTCCGCGGACGCCGTGTCGTGTGCCGAGGAGTTTGCCGATGGCTGGGTTGAGCTTGAGATTTTGGATGACGCCGACGAGCGACTGGTTGATGACGTTGGTCGGTCCGCCGGACTGTCCGATGACTGCGTTGCCTTGAGTGCTCATAGTGAGCGCGAGCGTAGGGGAAGCGGCGACGGATTCAAGGGGCGGTGCCGGGTGTGGGGTTGTTGGGTGCTGGATTGGGGGTTGAGTTGTTAGGGAGGGTTTGAGGGGAGACGGGGCTGATGCGTTGGAAGATGGTGAATTTCTTGTCGAATCGCAGGAGCGTGATGCCGGGGATTCCTGCGGGTTTGTCGGGTGTTGGGTTGGCGTAGAGGTTGTATTCCGGAGTGACGTCGAAGGTTTTGACGGGTTGGTAGTCGCGGTGAAATTCTTCGTAGATGAGGAAATCTTTGATTTCGGATTCGCGTAGGACGATCCAGTCGGGTTGGAGGAGGATCCCGGTGAGCGCGAAGTCGCTTCGTCCGATCCGTTTTCGCATATCGACGACAGCGGGTGAGCAGAGTCCGGGCCAGTCGAGCATGTTGAGTTTGCTGAAGAATCCGACGTAACCGAGGCACTCGATATAGACGCGATCGGTCGGCCGCGCGTGTTCGCGTAGCCATTCGCCGATGGGTCGTCGGACGCGGTTTTCGATGAGTTCCTGTTGGATGGGCCAGACGACGAGGCTGCGTTGCAACACGACGCCGCGTTGGATGCTGATGATGAGTAAGGCGACGGAGATGATGAGCCAGACGTTTGAGGCAATGCTCGGCTGTTGGGGTTGGTTGGTAGCCGGGCGATGTGACAGGCGATGGCCGACTGCGCCAATCATTGCGGCGAGTGCGATGGGCATGAAGACGGAGGCGTTGACGAGGTACCAGGGGAATTGTCTGGGCAGGATTGTGACATAGATGATGGCGACGACGGTGAGAACGGAGGCGGACCTTGCGAGTCGCCCGGCGTGGGGCCAGAGGCAGACGGCCATGGCGAGGATGCTGACAAGCCCGCCGGTGGTGACGAGCCAGAAGCCCATGCTTCCGCCGCCGTAGATGGTGTCGTTGATGCGTTGGAGTGTCCACCAGAGTTGCTCGGTGAGTCGTTCGATGACGGAGCGGATGGCCCAACCTTGATCGATGTAGCCGTCCTTTGCGGTGATGGTGTGAGGGACGGGGGTGCCGTAGTACCACCATGTCCAGAGTGTCCATGGGAGATAGAGGGCGAGTGAGAGGAGTCCTGCGTGGAGGGCGACAATGAATGCTCGGCGTCGGAATTGCTCGGCGACGAGAAGCAGGAGAAGTCCGGTTGCGCAGTAGATGAAGGAGTCTGGTCTGGTGTATTGATAGCCTGCCCAGGCGAATCCGAGAATGATCCAGCCGCGACGTGCGAGTGAGTCGAGCGGGCGTGTGATGGCATCGAGCATGAGCAAGCCGAAGAGGGCGAGGAAGGCCGCCTCCTGGCCGTTTGCGCTAAAGGCGAGGGTTTTGAAATCGGTGACGACCCAGAGTCCTGCGAGGACTGCGACGATGTGGGTGAGTGGTCGATGCCAGCCGATCGAAAGGCCGAAGCGCTGGACGATGCGGACGGCGAGATACGCGGCGGCTGCGAGTGCGATGGCGCTGGCGAGGCGGTATGCCCAGAGGACGTTTTCCCAATGTTGTGGTCCGAGGATGATGGCGAATCCGGCGGGCAGGAGTGTGTTGATGGGGCTGGTGAATCCGTGCACACGCTCGCCGGGCGTAAAGACCAGACCGTTACCCTCGGCAAGGTTCTGCGAGTGCCGGTAGGTGATCAGATAATCCTCCCAGACGTGCCCTGAATAGCCGGCGTAACCGAGAGGAAGCAGCAGTCCGACGAGCGCGACGAGGAGGGCGAGGTGGCGTCGAGGCGAGGGTGCCAGCGTGTTGGGCGTATGGGGGTAGAGCGTTCCGTCGCCTTGTTGCATGTCGTGAGGCTAAGGCGTGCTGGAGGCGTTGTGCAAGTCGAGTGCGTGAGAGGCGCGGTGTTGATTGGCCGAGAGGATCAGATTCGTTTTCGGAAGACGGGTTTGACGGGTCGACCTTCGAGGAGGGGTTCGATGCCGTCGCTGAGGGCACGGGCGTAGACGCCGGCCGCGCCGTCGATGGCCCAGAAGAGGTGGTCGAGGTCGCGTTCGGTGATGGCGTCGCTGACGACGAGGCTGGGTGCGAGGACGCCGCGTCGGATGAGTTCCTGCATGAAGAGTGTTCGGTAGGGTTGGCTCTTTTGGTGATCGGGGTCTTTGGTGACGAAGACGAGGTTGGAGGGGTGTCCTGCGGTTTGGAGGTAGTCGGCGATGCCGTGTTCGCGTGAGATGGCGTTGAAACCGTCGCGGAGAGTTTCGCCGATGTTTCGGAGGTTGGAGATGACGTCTCGTTCGCGGTAGATGGCGGTGGTTTCGATGCAGGCGGCGAGTGCGTGAGATTCTGCGCCGTTGGTGGTTGAGAGTAGGAAGACGCGGTCGCGTTCGGCTTGTCGGAGTCCGCCGAGTTCCATGAATTCTCGTTTTCCTGCGAGTGCTGCGAGTGCGAAGCCGTTGGCGATGGCTTTTCCGAAGGTGGAGAGGTCGGGTGTGATGTTGTGAAGGACTTGTCCACCGCCGGAGCCGAGTCGCATGCCGGCGATGACTTCATCGAAGATCAGTAGAGCGCCATTGCGGTGTGCGAGGTCGCGAACGGAGGCGAGGTATCCGGGGGCGGGTACTTCGTCGCGTTCGGCTTCCATGAGGACTGCGGCGATTCGGTTGGGGTAATCGTCGAAGAGTTTTTGGAGGCTTTGGAGGTTGTTGAATCTGAAGGTGAGGGTTTCGCGTCGGGTGGCATCGGTGATACCTGCGTCCATGGGTGTGGTGCAGATGAACCAGTCGTCGGTGCTGAAGAAGGGTTGGTCGTAGCAGAGAGCGATGAGGTCTCGTCCGGTGTAGGCGCGTGCGAGTTTGACGGCCGCGGTGGTGGCATCGGAGCCGTTTTTGGCGAATTTGATCATGTCAGCGCCGGGGACGTTGGCGAGCATGGCTTCTGCGGCCTGAAGTTCGAGAGCGGCGGGCCTGACGAAGTTGGTGCCTTGTTGCATGGCGCGAGAGGCGGCTTCGCAGATGCGTGGGTGAGCGTGCCCGAGTGTGACGGACCGTAGTCCGGACCCGAGTTCGATGTATCGATTTCCGTCGAGATCGAAGACATGGCAGCCTTGACCGCGGACGATGACGGGGCTCATGTGTTCGGGAAACTGGTCGTCCCCTTTGGCATAGGTGTGTGCTCCGCCTGGGATGAGGTCGTGTGCGCGTTTCATATGATCGGAGGACCGATCAAACGCTCCGGGAACGGGGTAGACCTGTCGGGCGCGTGCGTGTGCGGCGAGGGGTGATTCACCGCGCACGGCGGGGCAATGAGCGGGATCAGCGGGGCGGATGGACATGACCATATCTCTGCATCGGCGCGGGTTGGCGGGCACTATAGCAGGAGGCGGATCGGACCGATTTCAGAATTGCGGGAAATGATTCGGATTTGCCGAGGTGTGTGAAGTTGTGTGGAATGTGCGGGTTGTGTGGGTCTTGGGTGTGATGAGAGTGTGAGATTTGAAGAGGAGCGTGCATTGAGTTTTACGATTCCCGAGTTGCCGGGTCAGTGGCTGGTGAGTTTGGAGGCGGATTCTCCGCGTCGCGGGGGTGATGCGCGACTGCCGTCGGGCTGGAAGATGCAGTCGATCGGTTCGTGTGTGCTTGCGCATGATGAGCGGCTTCGAGTGGGTCGCTTGAAGGATCGTTCGGGGCTGCATATCGGGTGGATTTTGGGTCATGCGTTGGATGCGGAGGATGGGTTGGTTGAGGATTGGGTGGTCGGTTTGGGGCATGAGGTAGGGGCGATGTCGGCAGAGGCGATGGATGCGGGGAAGTGGAGCGAGGAATTATTGCGGGGTCTGGGGGCGTTGAGTGATGCGTGGGCGGGTCGTTTTTTGCTGGTGGGAGTTGAGCGAGCGTCGGAGGATGTGTGGCTGGTTCCGGATGCGGGTTGTTCGTTGTCGGCGGTGTATCGAACGGATCGTGCGGTGGCGGGATCGACACCGACGGCGGTGCATTTGGATGGTTTGGAGTCGTTTGTCGAGCGATGTCAGGCGGAGCCGGAGTTGGGGGCGAACAAGTTTTTTCCTGCGGGGCTGACGCGGACGGACGAGACGCGACGTTTGCTGCCGAACTTTGTGATGGAGCTTTCTGCGAGTCGGGCGGGTCGTCGTTGGCCGACGAAGCCGTTTGCGACGGAGAAGGTGGATCGTGTGAGAGAAGTGGTATTGAACAGGGTGGCATCGACGATTCGGGCGGCGAGTGGATCGTACCGGTTGAATGCTGGCCTGACGGCGGGTCGTGATTCGCGGATGGTGTTAGCGTCGGCGGGTCGTGCGCGGTTGGCGGGGTCGATCAAGTGGTTTACGTACGCGTATCCGTCGAATGAGAAGCCGGAGGATCTTCCGCTTGCGTTGGAGATCGCGAGGCGACTTGGGCTGGACCATCGAGTGATCGAGCCTGTGAGTCCTACGCGAGCGGATCGTGATGGTTATCTGTTGCGGGTGGGATTTTGCAGCAACAGTGGGAAGGCCGGGGATCACGATTTAAGTTTTCGGCGGTTCTTTGGTGCGGACGAGGCGATGATGATTGGTTACGGCGGTGAGACGGCGAAGGCGCCGTATTGGCACGATCGGATTCCGACCGAGATGCCGGATGCAAAACGGATTCTTCAGTTCATGGGATTGCCGGCGTCGGGTCGAGAATTGCGCGCGATGGAGGAATGGCTCGCGACGGTGCCGACGTGGATGCGTCCGCCGGACGTACTCAATCTTGCGTATTACGAGAATCGGATGGGTGCGTGGGCGTTGCCGCAGATGTATGGGGCGGGTCCGATGGCGATGTTTTTTTGTCCGATGCTGCATCGCGAGGTGGTGAGCGCAAACTTTACGCTGCCGGACGAGGTGCGTCGGACGCGGCTGTTGCCAGTGCGGATGGGCAGGCGTGTGTTCCCTGGGATCGCGAAGGTCGGATTCAAGCTGACCGGGCCTAGAAAGAGCCTGTTTCGTCGTGCGATGGATAAAATCGAGCGAATGATATGGGGCTGAGCGATGCGGATTTGGGGAGGTGAGGGTGTCAGATATTAGGGCTGCGCTAGCGTCTTGACGGTGTGGTTGTGTGGAATGACGATTCTCCGCATGCACACACTAACCGCCCGGCCCGACGCTACGGGCCAGCTGAGGAGTGCGATGATGAGCCGTTCCACTTCTGACACGTCCAAACCGCGCCACGGATCGTCAGCCTCCAACCCGCCCGCGACGCAAGGATCATCCGGTTCATCGCCGGGAGTTCCGCAATCGGTGGGTTCTCCACCTAACGCTGTTTCTCCGCGGACGACGAAGCGGATTCTTGTCGTCGACGACGAGCGTGATCTGACGGATCTGCTTGCGTTTAATTTGCAGCGTGCCGGTTACGATGTCATTCCTGCATACAACGGGTCTGATGCGATCGACATTGCGCGGCGTGATATTCCTGATTTGATCATTCTCGATCTGATGTTGCCTGGCATGGACGGCACGGAAGTCACGCGACGACTGAAGGCCGACAGCAAGACGGCGGGCATTCCGATCATCATGCTGAGCGCCAAGAGCGAAGAGACGGATGTGGTGGTCGGTCTGACGTTGGGAGCGGACGATTATGTGACCAAGCCATTCAGTCCGAAAATTTTGCTTGCGCGGATGGCGACGGTGCTGCGTCGGAGCGATCAGCCGCAGGCGGAGTCGGGCACGCATCGCGCCGGGCCGCTTTCGATCGATACGTCGAAGCACGATGTGACGTTGAACGGTGAGTCGGTGCGTTTGACGTTGACGGAGTTTAAGTTGCTGCACGCGTTGGTGGCAGCGCGTGGACGTGTGCTGACGCGTGATCAACTGATGGACAAGGCGATGGGCACGGACGTGTTTGTGACCGACCGCGCCATCGATGTCCATATCACGGCCATCCGTAAGAAGCTCGGCGAAGCGAGCTGGCTGGTGCATACGGTGCGCGGCGTGGGGTATCGTTTGCGTGAATCCAACGACGACGGGGAATGATCGGGCAGACGTTCGTTGAACTCTCAATCGATTCGTTGAACTCTCGACGAAATCGCCGGGCGTGATTCGATCGCCCGGCGACTTGTGATCAGTCTTTGTTGCGTGATCGCTTTGCGATTCGCGGTTGCTTTGCGGTTTGCGGGTGCCGATCGATTTACGGATTGCGCAGGTTGGATTGATCGAGGCGTTGTCTGAGTCGGATGAGGGTTGATTCGGGGATTGTGATCGGTTTTTGGGGTTGAGTTCCGCGTTGATGCGTCGCGCCGGGTGGGCTTGTGACGTGGGGATGATAGACGATGACGCTTCCGCCGCGTGGTAGGGAGAGGTGTTGGGTGTGGGGGGATCGATGGGTGTTTTGGTTTGATTTGGGTTGGTTGTAGAGGGCTTGAAGGCTAGCTCTGTTGGGCAGGAGGATGCGTGTCTGTGGTAGGCGGAGGTCGATGTCGAGTTGGGTGGATCGGCGGGCGTGGTAGAGGGTGATGCGATCGCGTGCGGAAGCGGTGTCGGTTGAGGTGTTGCGGGTTTGGAGTGTGATGGTGATCTGATCGACGCTGGGGCGAGTTGCGAGGAAGCCGACGCTGATCGTGATCAGGAGTGCGAGAGTTGAGAGCGCGGGGATGATGGAGTTTTGTCGGGGGGCGAGGGTTCGGACGAGGACGAGCAGGCCGACGGATGCGATGGCGATGGCGATGAGCTGTGTGGCGGTGGGCGTGGGGTTGTCGGCGAGGACGGCTTTGATGTCTGGGCGTTGGATGATGTCGTAGACGAGTGGCGCTTCGACGAAAGGTTGGTCGGCGCCCGGTGTGCCGTCGGCGTGGGTTTGGGTGTCGTGCTTTTGGATTTGATCAGTCGGGGTCACGGTTGGATTTTACCCGAGCCGGGCGGTCGTCCGGGCTGGATGCTGAAGCTTTGGAGGTAGCTGATCCACATCATGCTGAGTCCGGTGGCGTAGGCACCTTGGACGACTTGATCCATGTAATAGCGTGTGGGAGGGATGTGGTATTTTTCGACGCTGACGCCTTGATAGGTGACGGCGGACATGGGTTCGCCCTTGCCGAGCGGTGTGACGCGGACGTCGATGAGTTTGTAGGTTCCTGTTTCGTTGCCTGCGTCGTCGAGTTTTCGGTGGACCTTTTGGTGGATGATGTCCATGTCGGCGGGCGTCAGATCAAAGACGACGCCCATGACCCACTTGCCGGGATCGTATTCGATGTCACCGATGCCTCCGCCCCAATACTCGCTGAAGATGGGGAAGCAGAGTCGGTAGTTGTCGAGGACGGCGGCGCGGGGTTGCTTCATGGACGGTACGCGAAGGCCAGCGTGCCGACACCAGTCGGCGACCGCTTTGACGTTGAGATTCGACCCGTAGGCGAAATAGAGCATCCCAAACACCTGACTTCAGACATGCGATCCGTGCCCGACGATCATCCTGACCGATTCAATATCGGTGAATTGCCGCAGGATGCAACGGTCGGCGCGCGTCGAAATGCCCGGTCGGTGCGAGATTCATCGGCTGGCCATGAGCAGGAGGCTGGAGACGGTGACCTGGACGAAGATGGCAAAGAGGAGGATGGATTGGAAGGCTGCACCGTCGTCTCGATAGAGCATGGCGGCGAAGAGAGCTGCGAGTGAGACGCCCATGAGGACGCCCGCGAGGAGCCGCGCGACGCTGAACTCGCCGGCGGGTTCGCTTGCGCGGCGTAGCTCTTCGACGGTCTGCGCGAGGCGTTGTTCAAGCCGATTCATGCCCGCGACGATCGGTTCGAGATCGACAGTGACGGCGACCGGATCGTGCTCATCGGCCTGTTCGTTTGTGTCGGCTTCGGACGAAGTGGTTGAGGCAGAGACGATCGACGCTGAAGATGTTGATGGGCTTGAATCGGTTGATGGGCTTGAATCGGTTGATGGGCTTGAATCGGTTGATGAGCTTGGATGGTTTGAGGGCATTGGGGTTTGTGAATGTCGGTTTGGATCGACAGCCCCGCCGGCGAGTTCGTCGCGTCGAAGGATGGCGACGACTTCGTCGAGGCGTTGGACGACGTGGTCGGCTTGGGCGTCAGCGGTGGAGGCTTCGCTGGGTGTGACGTTGTCTGGGATGAAGTGGATGGTTCGACATCCTGCCAGCTTGCCGGCTTGGATGTCGCGACCCGCGTCACCGACGACCCAGCTTCGTGCGAGGTCGAGGTTCAGTTCGCGTGCGGCGTCGAGGATCATGCCGGGGCCTGGCTTTCGTCGATCGCTGTTGTTGCGATAGGCATCGACGACGGCTTGCGGATGATCCGGGCAGAACTCGTGTCGATCGATGACGGCATCGGGATGGTCTTCGAGGAGGAGGGCGTCCATGCGTGCATCGACAGCCAGGACGTCTTCTTCGGTAAAGAGCCCGCGTGCGACGCCGGATTGATTGCTCACGGTGACGATGGCGTATCCGAGTTTTCGGAGTGCGGCGATGGTTTCGGCGGCGCCTGGCATGAGGACGACGCGCGACGGGTCGCCGAGATAGCCGTCGTTGACGATCAGCGTATTGTCACGATCAAAGAAAACGGCCCGTTGATTCATCAGGGGATCGATCTTGCGATGCTGCGGACGTCAACGCAACCCCAGCGAGGTCGAATCAACATGAAGCTCACGCGCGAAACGTTTCCATGAGATTGCGACTCGCTACTGAAGTCTCGCGATGACGACTGCGAGAAACTGAGATATGTCAGCCCATGAGGCTGATCGCGGGTCCAAGCAAGCCGGACCTTTCGCATGGATGAAACCAGTCCCCATCCCACGGGTGACGACTCTCCGCGGGATGGTCAGATCGCAACCATGCGATTGCACATTGGGATGCTTCGATCGAAAAGAGGTCGCACAACTGACGCGGTAATGATAGCATCCGTCCATCAAAGGCTGGCGAATGACCACGATCAATTTACACGCAGTGATCGACGAACATGGACGGCTGAAGCTCGACGTTCCGACTGGACTTCCGGCGGGTGAGGTCGAGTTGGAGGTCAAGCTGAAGCCGTCTCGTGGGGGGATGGAATCCTGCAGTCGATCAGGCGCAACCGTTGTTGAGATGGATTCGATGATCGGGCGTTTGCAGTGGTCAGGCGACGCTGTTCGAGAGCAACGGAGGCTCCGCGATGAGTGGTCGGACTGATTTCCTTCTCGATACAAACGCCGTGATTGCGTTGCTTCGAGGTGAGACGTCCGCTCTGTGCTGAGGGACGAAGATTCGCTGTCGGTGTCGGTCATCACCGTTCTGGAATTCAATAGCTTTTCAGGGCTGACCGAACAGGATCTGCAGCTGTTCAGGTCATTGATGCGATCCGTTCGTGTGTTTGATCTGTCTCACACGGATGAAGAGTTGATCGACGCTGTGGTTCAGATTCGTCGAGAGAAACGCATCAAGCTGCCGGATGCACTCATTGCTGCAACGGCGATGCGGAACCGTCTGACACTGCTCACCGCTGACGCGCAACTTCATCAACTCGGCGACATGGTCGAAGTTCGAGCCTTTTAGCGTGAGCTTCGGATGCCCAGTCAAGGGCAATCCTCATAGCCCGCGCGCCAACTTCCCAAGGATCTGGCCATGCGATTGATCGCGAGGTCAGCCAGTGCGTGTCGATCGGGCAGATAATCGATAAGTGTAATATCTTGAAGAGTTAATCGTTCGCAGAATAACCTTGACAAATACCTAACAAAATGGCATACTGCGGCCTCTGTTTGATAAAAATTAAACAAGCAGGGGCGGGTGTTTGTGCATGTTTGGATTTGTGCGTGTTGGATCGGCTGGGCTAGATCGGCTGGGCTAGATCGGCTGGGCTAGATCGGATGGGTGCGGGTGATTGGGATGTGAGAGTGAGAGTGAGAGTGAGAGTGAGAGTGAGAGTGAGAGTGAGAGTGAGAGTGTGATGGTGGTGGTTTTTCGATGAGGGGGGTGTGTGATGGCGCGGGCGTTTGAGTTGGATCGTTGGCCGTTTCATTTGGCGCGAGCGGTGGAGGTGATGTTGCCGGAGGATCGGGTGGTGGTGGATTTGGTGTTGGGGCGGCGTGTGGGTGTGCGGGCGGCGGCGGGTGTTGTGGGGTTGCATCCTGGGACGGTGGCGCGGCGTGTGAAGCGGCTGTTTGATATGCAGTTTGACCCGCTGTTGCTTGCGCTTTGTTTGCATCATGACCGGCTCGATCCGGGGACGCGGTCGATTGCGGTTGCGATCCATCTTCATCGACGGAGCCAGACGGAGTTGGCGAATTCGATCGGATGTTCGCAGCGGTTGATTTCGCGTCGACTGAGTGCGTTTGTGGGTTGGGCGAGAGCGCAGAATCTCAAGCCGTCGTCACTTGATGTAGCGGACAGGGATTCGAGCCCTGGGCAGGCATCGGGGGTCGGCGGACGGGTGATCCGTGCGAGGGCATTTCGCGAGGCCGAGTGCGGGCCGAGTCTGCGAGATGACGCGGACGGCGACGAGCCGAAGCATTCGCCCGATTGCGTGCGAGGTCGATCGATCGTGCTGGCGGGCGTGAAGTGATGGTGTGAGGGCTGGGATTGCTGTTGTGTGAATGCTCGTGCGTTGTCGATGTCGTTCGCGCGGTTGTTGTTTGTGTTGTTGTTGTTTCGATTCTTTGATGATTCGGTTGCGTTTTTTGTGGGTAAAGGGGTGTGGATCATGGGTAGGCGGATGGAGTCTGGTGGTGGGTTGGGATTGGGTGGTGGATCGCGGGAGGGAGTCGAGGATTTGTTGCGGCGGGTTGCGGGAGCGTTTGCGATGAATGACGAGGAGTTTCGGGCTGCGCGATGCGAGGAGGATCGTGGGGCGGTTGAGATTGATGAGGTGTGGGCGTGTGGCGAGGGTGGTGCGTTGGATGAGGGTTTGGCGGGCGGCCCCGGAGCGGGAGAGATTTGGCTGGTGACGGGGGCGAGTGGATCTGGCAAGAGTCGTTGGCTTGCGCGGGCGGTGGCGGGTTGGATGGCGGAGTCGGCGTTGGGTGATCGTGGAGATCGGATTGTGTGGGTGGATGAGTCGATGATTCCGAGCGGGCCGGTGGTGGGTGGATTTGGTGGACGTGATTTGTGCGGTACGTTGCGGTTGCTGGGTGCGATGGGATTGACGGAGCCGTCGGTGTTGTTTCGTGAGCCTTGTCGGTTGTCGGAGGGTCAGCGGCACCGTTTGGCGATGGCGCACGGGATCGCGCGTCTGGAGAGAAGGATGGGCGGGGTTGAGGTTGAGCGGGGATTGATGGGATGTTTGGTGGTGGATGAGTTTGGGGCGGTGCTGGATCGTGTGACGGCGGCGGTGCTGTCTCGTGGTGTGCGTCGTTTGATCGACGCGGACGCGAGGCGTCGGTCGGCGGTGCTGGTGACGAGTCACGACGATCTGGTTCGTGCGCTGGATCCTGATGTGTGGTTGGTGTGCGACTTTGGGAGGATCAGCGTGCGTCGATTTGATCGACGCAAGCGAAGGTTGCGTGTGCCGGTATCGGGCGTAGCGGACGTGAGGAGCGCGTGAGTCGGATCACGTTGCGCGCGAGGATCGGCAGGCGTTCGACGTGCCCGAAGCCTGGAGCGAGTTGGGATGTGCAAAGCGCAACACGCAGCGAGCGATGTGCAACGGGTGGAGCGTGAAGGCGGGCGTGGGTGGCGGGATTAGAGGTATCGCAGTGCGTTGACGACGAGGATCAGGAGGATGACGCCCGCGAGGATGGCGAGTTGTTTGACCTTTTTCTTTTCGTGTTCGTCGTGATGTTTGAGGCTGACCTTATCGACTTTGAGCGCGTCGTGCTCCATGTGGTGTGCGTGGCAGCTCTTGCAGATGAGTTGTCCGCGATAGGGTAGGAATCCGAGGGGTTTGAGCTTGCGGTTGCATTCCGGGCAGCGCATGAGCTTGTCGTCAGCGAGTGGATCCTTGGCGGGCTTGGGCGCTGCGTCGGGCGTTGCTTCCTTTTTGGGTTTTGTGATTTTGCCTTGATCTTCGAGGTCGGAGCAGTGTTTGCAGATATAGCCGAGGTCGTCGCGTAGGCGAGGTTTTCCGGTGAGATCCTTGCTGCAGACGCGGCAGAGTTTTGCGCCGGGCGTTCCGTGGAGATGTGGGGCGGGTCCGCGTGCGTCGGAACCGACGGCATCGTCGGAGATGGGGATTGGTTTTGGGCGTGTGCGTGCGGGTTTGTTGCAGCTGCACGGTCGAAAGCCTTCGGCATCTCCGAGGTGTCCGCCGCAGTCGGGGCAAATGAGTTCGTCATTGACGTCCGCCATCGCGAGGGATGTTAGCGGGGGGAGCGTGCGTTGTCAGTGGCTCGTGGGTTGTGATGTGTGCTTGGGTCGTGGTGTGGATGGTTCGGTGGGTGTGTGGTGTGGTGATTGGAAGAAAGGGGTGAGGGATGATGGATGATTTTTTACCGGGTCGGATTCGTTTTGATGACGGGACTTCGCAGGACTATCGGCTGCTTGCGCGGCATCACTATTTGCCGCGTCCGCCGAGCACGTGGGCGCTCGTGCGTGTGGCTCGATTTGTGCCGGAGTGGACGCGTTTGATGAGACATGCGAGCGAGGATGATTTGCGGGTTGTGGGAGATTCGACGGGAGATCAGGTATCGGAGAAGCCAGGGCGTGTGGTGGGCGTGGCGGTGTTGAGTTGGCCGGTTCCGATGTTGCGGGCCCGGATGGCGTATTTTGGTTTGTCGCGTTCGTATCGGGAGAACCTTCGTTTTGCGAACGCGCATTTGCGGACGATATCGCGTGTGGTGATTCATCCGCAGTTTCGGTCGATCGGGATGGCTGCGGAGTTGGTGCGGCAGGTGATAGGGCGATGTCCGACGCGATATGTCGAGGCGAGCGCGCGGATGGGGCATTTCGTGAGGTTTTTCGAGAACGCAGGGATGACGCGTGTGCCGGTGCCGCCCGGTGCGCCGGAGAACGCGCCGGCGTACTTCGTGATTGATCGTGGTGAAGTGTTTGAGGGTGGTGAGACTGGGACGAAAGGAGTGATGTATGCAGCCGAGTAGACGAGCGAACGAGGTCGTGCGATGGGCGAACGAGTTGATGGGCGCGATCGCGAGTGAGGGTGGCGCGGGAGCGGGCGGCGCGGGAGCGGGCGGCGCGGGAGCGGGTGGCGCGGGAGCGGAGGCGGGTGCGTGGCTGAGGCCGTTTGCGGATTTTCCGGGTCGGCGACGCGTGCGTGGGGTGCAGCGGGCGATAGCGTGTGCGCGGGAGTTGTTTTTGCAGATGGCAGCGTTGCAGGCGGCGAGGCGGATCGCGCAGTCGGATGTGGATGTATCGCGAGAGGATCAGCGTGGAGCGATGGAGCTGATCAAGCTCGCGCGGGAGACCGAATCACAGGCTGAAGGGCCGCTACGTGCATCGTTGAAAGGACGTGCGGCATCGACACGTCGCGGGGCGAAGACAAGTCGCGGGGCGAAGACAAGTCGCGGGGCGAGGACAAGTCGCGAGACGATGATGATTGCGTCCGATGCATCGGCGCATCCTTCGGTGGATCGCGATGAGGCCGACCGATTGCGTGAGATGCTTGCGCGCGATGAGTCAATGTGCGAGGAGCGTGTCGATCGAAAGTCGGATTCGGGCGTTGAATCGAAAGGGGTGGGGTGATGTCGTTGGTGTTGCAATCCTTGGGATCGCGTGACGCATTGCATGCGTGGGTGAGGCTTTATTGTGGGATCGATGTGCCGAGGCGTGCGGTGTGTGCGGGGCATGTCGCGCCGTTTGATTATTTGGCGATGTCGTATTTTGAGCCGAGTCGGGATCAGGTGGTGCATGCGCCGCGTGGCGGGGGAAAGACGCGTCTGGCGGCGCTTGCGACGTTGTTGGACTTGTTGCACAAGCCTGGGATTTCGGTGCGGATATTGGGTGGATCGCTCGAGCAGTCGATGAAGATGTGGGAGCATTTGGTTCCGGACTTGCGTCGGTTGATTCCGGATGAGGTATCGCGATTGGGCGAGGCGTCGCGTGTGGTGAGATTGCCTCATGGGGGGAGTTGTTCGGTGTTGACGCAGAGTCAGCGGGCGGTGCGTGGGCTGCGTGTGCAGAAGCTTCGGTGTGATGAGGTGGAGCTGTTTGATCCGGCGGTGTGGGAGGCGGCGCAGCTGACGACGCGGAGCGTTGAGCTTGTGGGATCGGAAGGTGGGGATCGAAGGCGGTCGCGTCGTGAAGGGCGGGGTGGTGATCATCGATCTGGGCATCGGTTTGGTCATGTGCGTGGGGCGATCGAGGCGTTATCGACATTGCATGAGAGCGGCGGGCTGATGCAGAGGATTGTGGATGAGGCGGATGTTCGTGGGACGATGGTGCAGCGTTGGTGTTTGATGGATGTGCTTGCGCGTTGCGAGGCGGATCGGTCGTGTGCGACGTGCGAGTTGTGGGAGGATTGCGGAGGGGTGGCGAAGGTTGGATGTGATGGATTTGTGTCGATAGAGGATGCGATAGCGATGAAGCGTCGTGTGAGTCGCAGGACGTGGGAAGCAGAAATGTTATGTCGGCGACCGAGTGTGCGCGGGCGTGTGTTTCCGATGTTTGAGCGTTCCAAACATGTGCGCGAGCATGTGGAAATGAGGGTGAAGTTTGGATCGGTGCATGGTGGCGATAGGAGTGGCGTGGGCGAGCTGAGTTGTGGGATTGATTTCGGATTTGCAGCGCCGCTGGTGTGTCTTTGGGTGCGCTCGGACGGCGATCGTGTGTGGGTGATCGATGAGTATGTGCAACCGATGAGGCCTCTTGAGGAGCATGTGGAGGTGATTGCGTCGCGGGGTCATGGGATGCCGGCGTGGGTGGGCTGTGATCCGGCGGGTCGTGCGCGGAACGATCAGACGGGGGTGAGCAGTGTGCAATTGATGAGGCGTCGTGGGCTGGTGGTGAGGAGTCGATCGAGTCGGATCATGGACGGCGTGGAGATGATTCGGCAGATGTTGGAGCCGGCGAGTGGCGAGGTGAAGTTGTTTGTGCATCCGCGGTGTGTGCAGTTGATACGGGCGATTGAGGGGTATCGACTTGCGGAGTTGTCGGCGGGTTTTAGTGAATTGCCGGTGAAGGACGGCGAGCACGATCATGCGATCGACGCGTTGCGTTATCAGCTTGTGAATCGCATGTCGCGCGGCGAGGCGTCGCGTGATGGGTATTGAGGAGGGTGAGGAAGGATGAACGATGAATGATGAACGATGAACGATGAACGATGAACGATGAACGATGAACGATGAATGATGAACGATGAATGATGAATGAGGGAAGATGACTGATGAACGATGAGTTGCGTGTGCGTCGTTGATCGCGATTGTTCACGGGGCGGCGTCTTCTTCGCGGGCGGATCGGTTTGGGCGAGGGGGATCGATGCCGGGGAGGGGTGGCGGGCTGACGCGGAGTCGGGGTTCTTCGAGTGATTCGAGGAAGGCGAGGATGTCTTGTTTTTCGGAGTCGGTGAGATTGAGTGGTTCGAGGAGGCTGCTGGTGGTTGGGAAGAGCGGGTCGTTTTTCTGGTCCTCGCGTGGTCGTGGTCGCGCGCCGCCGCCGTTGTAGAGATTGATGACGCCGGGCAGGTCGAAGAGGCCGTTGTGCATGTAGGGGCCTGTGCGTGTGATGTTGCGGAGGGTGGGCGTTCGGAATGCGCCGACGTCTTTGGGGTCTTTGGTGATGTGGTAGCGACCGAGGTCTTCGAATTTTCGGCCGTAGAAGGAGAGTCCGATGTTGTGGAACTTGTCGTCGGACATGAGAGGCCCGCTGTGGCAGCTGATGCAGTTGGCTTTGGTGCGGAAGAGGTGGAGTCCGCGGATTTCCTGGTCGGAGAGTGCGGTATGTTTTCCGCGGAGGAAGGAATCGAAACGAGATCGCCCTGGGTTGAGTGTTCGTTGGAAGCAGGCGAGGGCTTTGGTGATTCGGTCGAGCGTGATTTCGTCGTCGCCGAAGACTTCTTTGAAACGGGCGCGGTATTCGGGGATGGCACGGAGCGATTCGACGACGGTATCGAAGTCGGAGTGCATTTCCTTTTCGTTGGCGAGAGGGAGGAGTGCCTGTTCTTCGAGTGAGAGTGAGCGGCCGTCGTGCATGAGCGAGCTCAGATGAGCGACGCCGAGGATGGTTGGCGCGTTGCGGGATGAGCGTTGGAGCTGGTGTCCCTGGCTTTGTGCCTTGCCGTCGGTCCATCCGAGGTCGGGGTGATGGCAGGAGACGCAGGCGACGCCTCGTGATCCGCTGAGACGTGCGTCCCAGAAGAGGGTTCGACCGAGTTCGACTTTTTCGAAAGAGTGTGGGTTGTCTTCGGGGTGTGTGACATCGGGTACGAGTCCGAGTTCGCGTCGATCTTCGGGCGCGACGCCGTCGCGCCAATGGGCTGCGGGCCATTCTGCGATGGGTCGTTCGTAGAGGGACCGGAGCGCGTCGGGTGTGGGTGCGGCGGGTGCTTCGTCACCGATGGCCGAGACGAGCGGGCCGATGCTGAGAACGCCAAGTGTGAGCAGCGCAGCGGAGGCGAGGATGGCGGACTTTAGGAGAGTGCCTTTGCGAGGTGAGTTTGCGTCGGTGGTGGTGGTGGTGTGATGTTGCATCGAGTGACCGGATCGTATTTGTGCGAAGATGTAGACGGGCGAGTGTGTTTAGACAGAGCCTAGTTGACTTCGGTGAGGACGACGTGTCCGCCGAGCTTGAGTTCGCAGATCGCGCCTCGGATGCCGCCGCGACGCAGGCGGTGCGGGTAGGGTCGTTGGCTTTGCGGTAGGACGTAGCCCGAGAAGGGTCCGATGAATCCAGTGAGGCCGGGTCGAAGTGTGACGTTATCGAAGACGACGGTGACGGTGTCTCTTTCTCGTCCGCGTCGGAAGCTATCCCATTTGGCGAGGTTGGTGTTGAGGCTGAAGGCGTAGGTGTTTCCGATTTCCTGCATGTAGTCGGGTTGTCCTGGGCAGACCCAGATCCCGCTGGTGCCGTCGATGTAGCGGGCTTTGGGTAGAGGGAGTGTGAGTGGGTTGAAGCGTTCTGTGCGTATGCCGTGAAGGACGGCGGCGAGTCCGTAGGTTTCGGGGAGGGCGGCTGGGTCGCCGGGCGTGCGTGCGCCGGGGGGTCGGCGGTATGCAAAGCGTCCGAGTGTGGCGGGGTCTGGGAAGCGGTCACGGTTGTCGTTGGCATAGAGGACCATGCCGACGTGGATTTGTTTGAGGTTTGCTTTGCACTTGGTTTCGTTGGCGGAGCGTCGGACGCTGGTGAGGGCGGGGAGGAGCACGCCGATGAGGACGGAGATGATGCCGATGACCACGAGGAGTTCGACGAGGGTGAAGGCGTGTGAGGCTTGGAGTCGCTTGTGCATGATGGTTCTCGTGCGGGCCGTCGGATGGGGTTGATCGGTGGTGGATTTTATTGACGACGCCGGCGTTGGGCGAGGAGGAGTGTGCCGGCCAACAGGCTGAGCGATGCGGGTTCGGGGACGATGGAGAGCGCGAGCGCCCAGTCGGCTTGGAAGTCGGCGGATCCGATGCCCGAGACATCGGCGCCATGGAGATCGGAACCGGGTGCGGAGTTGCCGTAGTTGCGTGCGAGGGTGAGGAGGTCGTTGAAGTTGACGGCGTCGTCGCCGTTGAAGTCGCCGAGGATCCACGTGGCATCGCCGGTGCGGTTGTAGTTTCGTGCGAGTTCGAGGAGGTCGCTAAATCCGACGTTGAGATCGAGGTTTGCGTCGCCGTCGGGGAAAGCGACGAATGACTGTAGGATTTTGACGTCGGCGTGGTCGATGATTTGGTTTCCGTTGAGGTCGAAGCGGGAATCGTCGAGGCTGGAGAGGATGCCGCGTGGTGTGATTTTGGCTTTGAAGAGGTCGCGATCGGTTTGGTTTTCGAGGCCGTCGCGGTTGAAGTCGGAGGGTTTGAAGACGTCGACGGCACCGAAGAAATTGAGTGGAGTAGCCTCGGCATAGAGGACGCGGGTGATGTTGCCGGCGGTGGGGTGGTTGTGGGTGATTGCGTCGAGTCGTGACATGACGCTGTTGGGGTTTGGTCCTGTGAGTGAGCCGGTGTAGGCGAGTCTTCGTTCGGTGCGGTTGGTGATTTGGATGAGCCTGCCTTGTGTGTCGCGTTTGATGAGGTTGAGTGACTCGAGGTCCATGAAATAGAGGTTGCCTGCGGCATCGGAGGCGATGGATCGGATGTCGGCGCTGAAGGTGGATGGTCTTTCGAGGAAGTCGCGGAACTCTTGAGCGGTGACGAGTGGCGTGAGTGGGCTGGTGGTGTTGGTGACGGGGTCGTGATCAACGTAGTTGACGCCGCCGATGTTTGTACCGCCGGTGGAGGTGACGCCGGTTCCGCGGAGGAAGATTCGATCGAGGTTGCCGTTTTTGAGGGTAGCGGGTTCAGTGATGGCGCTGGTGTTTCCGGTGCCGCCGGGGATGTTGATGATTCGGGTGGTCCCGCCGGGGTTGAGCGGATTGATGCGGTAGATTCCGCCGGTGGTGGCTCCGCTGTCGGTGGCGTAGAGCCATTTGGCGTCGGTGCTGAAGGCGGGTTTTCGCCCGGTGTTGTCGTTGACGGTGCTGGCGACGCCAGCCGCGGCTTGTTGGTTTGCGAGCGTGATCAGGGTGGTGAAGACGTCGCGTCCGTCGCCGCCGGGCGGGATGTTGTTGAGGTTATATCGGTAGAAGCGTTTGGTGGCGTTGGGGTCTGTTTGGGTGCTTCCGTTGGGGAATCGTGTGGCGCCGTTGTCGGCGATCCAGAGCGCGGCGGCGGTGGGTATTTCGCCGTTGGGACCGACGGGAGCGGGATTGAAGATGAGCCCGGATTGGAGTGGCGTGAGGACGCTGCGTGTGACGTCCCCGTCGCGGTAGTAGAGTTGGAGTTGAGCTTCGCTGACGACGACGGTGGAGAGTGGGGAGGCGGTGGAGACGCCGGTGATTCGGCGAAGTGCGCCGCCCGCGCCGAAGGAGCTGATGTAGGCGGTGTCGGAAGCGGGGTTGTAGGCGACGGAAGCCAGTGAGTTTCCGCCGGTGGAGTCGGAGGTGTTGACGAGGACGTTGAGGTTGTCGATTTGCGCGGAGGCGGACGCGACGACAAAACCCGAAACGGCGGCTACGACGAGAGCGATACGCTTGGACATGTTTCTCCCTGAAGCAACGGACAGCAGCGCGACTTTGATGTTATGAAACAACCGAATCATAATTGAGACGCTGTCTCAATGATAGAAAAATTTGAGGGTTTTGTGAAGGGCGTTTTTCGAAATCCGCGGATCGAACGTGTCATGAGGAGTGCGCGGAAGAGTGCGCGGAAGAGAGCGTGGATCAACCGTCCCGCGGACAAGGACATGCTGATCTGTGTTCGGCGGTTGACCTGGATTTGTGATTTTCGGGACCTTGGGGTGGTGAATTCTGCCGGGCGTGTTTTAGGAGTGGATGACGCGACCGTCGGCGGCGAGAGCGGCTTCTTTGATGCACTCGGCGAGTGTGGGGTGTGCGTGGTAGCTGCGTTGTAGGTCTTCGACGCTGGCGGCGAATTCGATGGCGAGGGTTGCTTCTGCGATGAGGTCGGAGGCGTGCGGAGCGAGGACGTGAACGCCGAGGAGTCGGTCGGTTTTGGCGCAGCCGATGACTTTGACGAAGCCGTCGGTTTCGTCCATGCCGCGAGCGCGGCCGTTGGCGACGATGGGGAATTTTCCGACTTTGATTTCGCCGACTTTGTCGCGAGCCTGGGCTTCGGTGAGTCCGACGGAGCCGAGCTCGGGGTGCGTGTAAACGACGGCGGGGCAAGCGGGGTAATTGACGTGTCCGTGTTTGCCCGCGAGGATTTCTGCGACGGCGACGCCTTCTTCTTCGGCGTTGTGGGCGAGCATGATGCGTCCGATGACATCGCCGATGGCATAGACGCCGGGCGCCGCGCGGAAGTGTTCATCGACTTCGACGAAGCCGCGTTTGTTGGTTTGGATGCCGACGGTTTCGAGTCCGAGTGTGTCGGTGTAGGGGCGACGACCGACGGCGACGATGACGCGATCGACGACGACTTCGCTGACTGTTTCGCCCTGCTTGAGTTTCACGCGAACGTCAGAGCCTTCGACACGCGCGGCTTCGGCGGCGGTGCTGAACTGGAACTTCAGGCCCTGCTTGGCCAGCAGCTTTTGCAACGCGAGCGCCATCTCGGCATCGGATGCGGGCAGAATCCGATCGGTGAATTCGACGATGGTGACGTCAGCCCCGAGTCGGCTCCAGACGCTGCCGAGTTCGACACCGATATAGCCTCCGCCGACGATGAGGAGTCGAGCGGGGACTTTGTCGAGCGTGAGTGCTTCGGTGCTGGAGAGGATGTACTTGCCGTCAAACGGGAGTCCGCCGATCTGGATGGGTGCGCTGCCGGTGGCGAGTACGACGTTTTTGGCTTCGAGCGTTCGAGAGACTTTTCCGTCGGTGAGGACTTCGACTTTGCCTGTGCCGGCGAGTTTTCCGTGTCCCTGGACGTGTTCGACTTTGTTTTTGCGAAGGAGCATGGCGACGCCGGTGGTGAGTCCTTTGACGACTTCATCCTTGCGTTTCATCATGGCTGGTAGGTCGAGGCTGACGCCTTGCGTGACGATTCCCTGGCGTGCGGCGCGGTGCTGCATGGTGTGCAGGAGGTGGGAGGATTCGAGGAGTGCTTTGCTGGGGATGCAGCCGACATTGAGGCAGGTTCCGCCGAGGTATTGTCGTTCGACACAGGCGACTTTGAGGCCGAGCTGGGCGGCACGAATCGCACAAACATATCCGCCGGGCCCGGCACCGATGACGATGAGATCGAAAGCGTCTGGCATATGAGGTGTAGTTTATCCGGGTCGTTGAGTGGAGGCGAGCGTCCGAATAAACCATTCGCTTGTTCCATATTGACGGCTGTATCGAATGGAAGGGGAAATCGACCCGGACAATCGGGGAGAATTTCGAGTAGTGTGGATATGAGAGGGTTGTCCGGCGTCATACTGAATGAGCGCGAACTGTGCGGGAGCGAGGTGTGCAGAGGCTGGAGGGCCTTTGGAACCGTTGGAGAAAGTGCGTAATGAAGAAGACATTGATGGCAAAGACATTGGGTACGTGCGGCTCGCGATCTCAGTTTGAGAGGTTGGAAGAGCGTCGCATGCTTTCCTCGTCGGGGGAGGTAGTTCCTTCGACGGGCGAGGTGCTTGCGTATACGGACAGTGCGCGTGGGTTGTTTTTGCTGCAGCGATATTGGCAGAGCCCGGCGGGCCGAACGCTGCGGAAGCTTGTTTCGATTGCCGACAGTGAGCAATTGTTTAAGACCCGCACGCGCTCGATGGTGGAGGTCGCCCTCAAGCCCGGCGTGTCAGTCGAGCGGGCACTCCGCGAGGTTCGTCGGCCGAGTTTCGTGAGGTTTGCGAGTCCCAACTTTCAATACAACAATCTCAAGCGCGACCTGACGCCGAACGATCCGAGTTATGAGAATCAGGAGCACCTGACGCAGATCAACGCCCCCGCGGCGTGGGATGTGACGACGGGCCGGAGCGAGATGGTGGTGGCGGTGCTGGATGACGGCGTGCAGACGACGCATGAAGATCTCGTCGATCGCATCTGGACGAACCCGGGCGAGAAACCGGGCGACGGGATCGACAACGACAACAATGGTCTTATCGACGATGTGAACGGATGGGATTTCGCTTCAGGCGATGCGAATGTGAATCCGGCATTCAATGCACAATTCGGTCAGACCGACGCGCATGGGACGCTGGTGGCGGGCTACATCGGTGCGACGCTGAACAACGGAAAGGGGATAGCGGGTGTTGCAGGCGGGGGCGTGTCGATCATGCCTGTGCGTTTTTATGGCACGGGCACGACGGTGACGAGCAGCAAGTTCATTCAGTCGCTGGCGTATGCGGTGAATCATGGTGCGAAGCTGATCAATGTCAGTTACAGCATCGAGCCGTTCATGAGCGATCCGGCGTTCGCGGCGACCGTCGACTTTGTTTACGGACGCGACGTGCTCTGGATCAACTCGGCGGGAAATCAGGGCGTTGTGGATATTCAGCGTCTGGGCATTTCCGGGACGCTGTTTGTGTCGAACGTGAATGCGCATGACATCAAGCACACGTCGAGCAACTGGGGCTATGGGATCGATCTTTCGGCGCCTGGGACGAGCGTCCTGGGCGCGGCGCCTGGTGATGTTTATTACCGAGCGACGGGTACGAGTTTCAGCAGCGCGATCACGACAGGCGCGGCGGCCTTGATTTGGTCGGCCAATCCGACATGGACGCGCGATCAGGTCGTGGCGCGCATGCTGGGAACGACGACGGACATCGACAATCTGAATCCGAGTTTTGCGGGTTTGCTGGGGAACGGGCGACTGGATGTGGGTCGTGCGGTGTCGGATGAGTTGATGAACGGACCGCGTGTGCGTCGTGTGAACGGATTGGGCGCAGCGGGCGGTGCGTTGACGGCGTTGCCTTCGTCGATCACGGTGGATTTGCGAGGCGTACTGAAGGGATCGACGCTTTCGTCGAGCAGCTTTGAACTTCGCAATGCTGGCGCGGACGGACTGTTTGAGACGAGCGACGACCTGCTGGTTCCGGTGACGCTGCAGACGGTTTACCGGATCGGCACGAATCGTGTGCAATTGGGCTTGGGTGCTGGGGGTGATGGTCTGTATCGATTGACGATTCGCGACACGATCACGGACCCGTTTGATTCAACGCTGGACGGTGACAACAACGGCACGGCGGGCGGGGACTTTGTGCGGGAGTTTGGCGTGAACGTGGCGGTCAGTTTGCCGGCAGCGCCGACGACCCTGGTTGCGACGGTGTTGAATGAGAGTCGTGTTGATCTGGCGTGGCTTGATGTCGCAACGGACGAACTCTCGTATCGACTCGAGCGTGCAACCTCGAGCAACTTCGGAACGGGTCTGACGACGATTGTGCTTCCTGCGGATGCGACGACGTTCAGCGATACGACGGTGTCTGCGGAGACGACGTACTTCTATCGGTTGCAGGCGGTGAACAATGTCGGAAACTCTGCGTTTTCGAATACGTCGATCGCGACGACGCCGGTGAGTGCGATTCCAGTGGCGCCGTCGAATTTGGTGGCAGTGGGTCGAGCGCGGGATCAGATTTCGATTTCCTGGCGGGACAATTCGAGTATTGAGATTCGGTTTGTGATTGAGCGTTCGCGTGATGCGGATTTTGCGACGATCGATGGGACGCGGACGACGGAGGCGAACGAGAACTCGTTCTGGGATTGGGGTTTGTCAGCGGGGACGACGTACTACTACCGCGTTCGGGCGGAGTCTGCGGCGTTTGTGAGTCCGTGGAGCAACGTGGCCTCTGCGACGACATCCGGCACAGCGCCATCGGGATTGAATCCGCCGAGCGCGTTGGAGGGTCAGTCGCGTGGCCGAACGCAGATATCGCTCGGTTGGGAGGATAATTCGGCGCTTGAGACGGGCTTTAGAATCGAGCGATCGACGACGGAGGATTTTTCGGCAGACGTGTTCCTGCGTGAGGCGCCTGCGAATGCGACGCTGTTTTGGGATTGGGGTTTGTCGGCAGGGACGACGTATTTCTATCGCGTGAGTGCGATCGGCGCGACGAGTGTTTCGCCGGCGAGCAATGTGGTGAGCATCAGGACGGACGGTACGACGACGCCGCTGGGCGCGCCGAGTCTGATCGTTGCGACGCCGCTCGAATCAGGTGAGATCACGCTGGCCTGGCAGGACAACGCCGGCAGCGAGACGCGATTCCGGATCGAGCGATCGCGCAGCGAGACATTTGCGTCGGGGATGGTTGTGCGTGAGGCGATGGCTGGCAGTGAGCTGTTTTGGGATTGGGATCTGTTGCCCGGCACGCGTTATTACTATCGGATGCGTGCGGAGAATGCGGGTGGTGTGGGCGATTGGTCGGAGACGGTGAATGCGTTGACCGCGGGGGATTTGAATGTTCCGCCGGCAGCAGCGACGGGTCTGACGGTTCGGCAGCAGGCTGCGGATGTGATTTTGAATTGGATCGACAATGCGAACAACGAGAACGGCTTTTTGATTCAGCGTTCGACGACGTCAGATTTCAGTAGTGAAGTGGTGACGCGGCAATCCGGTGCGAGCGGCGGAGTGTTCTGGGATTGGGATTTGGTGAGCGGCACGACGTATTACTACCGGGTGCGTGCGTTCAATGACGCGGGCAATTCGGCGTTCAGCGAAGTCGTGACGATCAACTACACGGTTTGATGGTTGCGTGCCGTATCGAGACGCGATCGAAAGGAAGAAACAGGATCATTCGCCGACTTGGACGAGGGTGATCTTTTGTCCGCCGAACTCTGCGACGTAGAGGTGTCCGCTGGTGGGGTGTTGTGCGAGGTCGAGGGGTTGATTGAAATCCTTGAGTCCTGGGATTTGCCATTGTTCGTCGATGATGTTGCCTTGCTCGTCGAGCGTGAGGATGGTGATGTCCTGTCCGACGGAGTAGCGGCAGATCAAGATGCGACGATCGAGTCGTCCGCCGAGCGCGGGTCCGCGATATTCGATGACGCCGTTGGCGCTGATGTGTTGTCCCATGCACCAGGCGGCGGGCTGCCAGTCGGGATCGGGCTTGACGCCGACGTGGTATTGGATTGTTTCGGCGAAGTCGTATTGAGCGGTGGGGTTTCCGCCGTTGAGGACGAAACGACCGGCGGCGGGGTTTGGGTGTCCGTGGTATTTGCCGGGGGCGATTTTAAAGAGCCAGTCGTCCTCGGCGGTGGAGATGTTGGAGAGTGCGGGGACGCCGTCTTTTCCGGGGGCATTTCCGCCGGAGCTGGAGCCGTTGGTGGGGGCGTAGAGGTGTCCGTTGGAATGCCAGAGCAGGTCGTATGCGAGCCTGACGCCGGAGGCATAGATGGTGAGGGGTGCTCCGGGTGCGCTGGGATCGTAGGTTCCGCCGACGTCGGGGGTTTTGACGCTGATGGGTGAGCCTGGTGTGACTTTGGAGATGTCGAGTCTGAGTATCGAGGCGCTGAGCAGGTGTTCAGGTCGCATGCCCCATGTGGAGTCGGGCGCGCCGAAGGCGGTGTTGGATGCTTGCGGGATGTAGAGCGCGCCGTCGGGTCCGAACCTGGGTTGATTGGTCGCATGATCGCCGACGCTGCGGGGCAGATCGACGATGACGTCTTCGGCGACATCGAGATTGGCTCCGCTGACGCGAGTGATTTTGCTGGTGAGGTCTGGGACGTTTTCGAAACCGAAGTGGCAGTTGCTGACCCAGAGGATGATGTTGTCGGGAGTGGATGAGGGATCGAAGTCGAAGCCGGTGACGAGTCGTGGTCCGCCGGAGGTGCGCTGGATCACGTCGAAGGTTTCGGGCGCCGAGAGCGTGCCGTCATCGTGGACGTTGAATCGGAAGAGTCGTCCGTCGAGGCTGGAGGCGTAGAGTTTTTGGTCGGGTCCGAAGGCGACGCAGGTGTAGATGACGCCTGCGGTGGTGGGGAGATCGACTTTGGTGAACTTGAGTGCGGGGTCGTGATCGACGGCGGTTCCGAATCCCATGACGAACGGCTGCATGATCGCGCCGAAGTTCGAGCGGACCTGATCAGTGAGATAGAAGCCGTACATGGTTCCGGGTTGGAGGGGTTCTTTGGGTTTGATGCGGATCGTTTGATGTTTGTCCCGATCGATGGTGATGTCGAGGGGGACGGTTTTTTGGTCGCCTGCGCGGAAGAGTACGACGCTGGAGGGGGTGAGGGTTTTGCGGTCGATGGGTTCGGGGTTGTCGCGAAGTCGGATGGAGATGGTTTTGTCGACGGGTACATCGAATGAGCCTGTGAGGGGGACGGAGAGTGCGACGCGCAGCGGCGGGAGCGGGCGATCGTTCAGGCCGATCGTGCGAAGGATGTGGCTTTTGAGCCCGGTGCCGCGCGTGAAGTAGGCAAGTGCGGCGACTCCGACTCCACCTGCGATGCCGAGCAGTAGGAGGGCGCGCAGGTATGATTTTCGGCGGGATGGTTTGGTGGGTTTTTCGGGGCCGATGTTGGGCTGCTGGTGCGAGTTTGATTGGTTGGAGTGATTCATGGCAATCCTTTGCGGCGGATACATGGAGATGATCCGCTCAAGTGATGGATGAACTATGGATTCGACCCGGCAATATCGGGCTGGTTGCGGGCGTTGAGTTGCATGGCGCGCAAATAGGCGGTGATGTCGGCGAGGTCTTGGTCGGTGAGGTTGGGGTTTCCGCCTCGTGCGGGCATGGCGCGTTGCATGAGGGTTGCGGGATCGTTTGCGTTGCGGCCTCGTTGTAGGAAGCGAACGACTTGCGAGTCGGAGTTTTGGGTGAGGAAGTGGCTGCGAATGAGCGGTGAGCCTTGCATGGCCATGCCTTCGCCGGATTTTCCGTGGCAGCTGGCGCAGGATTGCATGTAGAGGGCTTGTCCGATTTCGATGTCGACGAGGTGTCCGTTGATGCGTTCGGGGATTTCGGGTGGATCGGAGGCGAGAGTGGCTGTCTGGCGTTTTGCGGTGCTGACGAACCAGAGCAGTGCGAGCGAGAGGAAGAGAACGAGAACGCTCGCGGCGATGATTGGGAGCCAGAGCGCCTTGAAGCTTGAGCGGCCGGGGTTTGGAGATGGCGGAGATTCGGTGTTCACGACGCGGTGCCCTTTGGACTTTTTCCTTCAGTATGCAGACGGTATCAAGTCGCCCGGCGCATGCACGCTGGGACTATTGAAAGATCGGCAAGATCGGGGTGCGACTGCGGTGGAACCGGTGTGTTGGGACAGCTTGTCGCAGGGACGGTGGCCGCCTCGGGCTTGCGTGTGTGAGGCGGTGATCGTCGGGTTGCAGGGGCGGTGTTTGGGTGCAGCGGTATCAGAGCCTGGGCCTGGGGTATCAGTCGGCCGAGCCGAGTTTTTTCCGGACGTACTCTGCACGTGCGATTCGTCTGGGTTCTGTGTCGAGTCGTTTGCCGAGGACTTTTTGGAGGTGTGATTGTTGAGTGTTGAGGAAGAGTTCGTTGATGAGTCCGACGTCAACGTCTCGAACGCGGCCGAGGTTGGCACCGAGTCGGACGTGTGAGAGTAGGAAGAGGACTTCTTCGCTGGTGAGGATTCGGGCGGAGCGTAGGAGTCCGACGGCGCGGTGGACTTTGTCGTCGAGGAAGTGTGTTCGTTCGTTGAGGAGTGTGCGACGGGCCATTTGCTCGAATTCGACGATGCGTGGGATGATGGTGTGTCGGAAGTCGCTGATGATGTCTTCTTCGACTTTTCCGAGAGTGACCTGGTTGGAGACTTGATAGAAGTCTCCGGTGGCTTCGGTTCCTTCGCCGTAGAGTCCTCGGACTGCGAGCTTTAAGTCTTTTGCGGCGCGGAAGACTTTTTCGATGTCGCCGGTCAGTTTGAGGGCGGGGAGGTGGAGCATGACGCTGACGCGGATGCCTGTACCGACATTGGTGGGGCAAGCGGTGAGGTATCCGAGTCGTTTGGAGAAGGCGAATTCGAGGCTGTCGTCGAGTTTGTCATCGACGGCGGAGATTTGTTCCCATGCTTCGTCGAGTTGTAGTCCGGAGCGTAGGACTTGGATGCGGAGATGGTCTTCTTCGAGGACCATGATGCTGATCTGCTCGTCCCCACTGACTGCGACGCCGCGTGGGTCTTCGCTGGCGGCGTGTGGTTTGGAGATGAGGTGTCGTTCGACGAGGAGTTGACGTTCGAGTTCGACGGACTGGGTGAGGTCCGCATAGAGCATGGAGGGAGCGAGTTCGGCGGCGAGGATGGCGAGGCGGATGCGTTTTTCGAGATCTGCGCGTCGTGCGCGATCGAGTTTCGAGCAGAATCGTTCGCCGCTGACGTTGCGTGCGAGTCGAATGCGGCTGGAGATGACGACTTCCGAATGCGGTCCCATGCCGCGAAGCCATTCGCCTGATCGAGTGGTGAAGTCGGAGAGTTTCATGTGCGGTGGTGAAGTGAGTGGTGCGTTTTGATGGGTGAATTGTTCGTCGAACGGTCATTCAGTTCGTAGCTCGGTGCCGTTGCTCACCCTTCAGCCTGTCGGATTTGGTCACGGAGTTTGGCGGCTCGTTCGTAGTCTTCGGCTTCGATGGCTTTGGCGAGGTCTCGGCGTAGTCGGGCGAGGTCGACTTTCTTTTTGGGTACGATGGCACCTGCGGCGCGTCGGGCCGGGACTTTGCCGACGTGATGTTGTGCGCCTTCGTGTGCACGTTGGATGACGAGATTGAGTTCGCGTTCAAAGACGGTGTAGTCGTGTTCGCATCCGAGGAGGCCGGTCTGTTTGAATTCGGCCCAGGTGATTCCGCAGGCTTCGCAGCTGGTTCCGGCGTCGCGAACAGCGCCTGAATGTTGGAGGACGAAGTTGGATAGGAGTTCGTTGATAGGTGTGTGGCTTTTGGCTGCCAGCGCGTCGCCGGCGAGCTTGGGGCAGCCTTCGCAGTAATGCTTCTCGACTTTCTTCCCGCCGAAGATTTCGGTCAGGTGGATCGTCGCGGGCTTTTTACAACCTTCGCAGTCGCCTTTCATATCTTTCTATCCCGGGTAAGTCTGATGTCATTCTAGGGTACTTTTTCCCGCGAGGCTATTCGAAGCGGCAAGGGGGCCGATCCGAAGCATCGAGTGAACCATTGCCCACAGAGCGGTTTATCGACCAGATTCGCGTCGCGGCCCAGCGGATGATGGTAGCTGGCCGGGAAATTTGGAGGGGTTGTTGATCGATGATCAAACCGATCCATCCACAACGCCCGAAAGCCGCTGAACTATCGGCCGGTTTTGGCCTACACTCCATGTTCTCGGAGCGTGCATGACTAAATCGATTCAGATTCGTGGAGCGAGGGAACACAACCTCAAGGGCATCGACCTCGACATCCCGCGAGAAAAGCTTGTGGTCGTCACCGGGCTTTCCGGTTCGGGTAAATCGACGCTGGCCTTCGATACCGTCTTTGCGGAGGGGCAGCGCAAGTACATGGAATCGCTGAGTGCCTACGCGCGGCAGTTCCTCGACCAATTGCAGAAGCCCGAGGTCGAATCGATCGACGGACTGCCGCCGACGATCGCGATCGAGCAGCGAGGATCGAGTTCGAATCCGCGATCGACGGTCGCGACCACGACCGAGATCTATGACTATTTGCGGGTGCTGTTTGCCCGGGCGGGTACGCCCTATTGCTGGGAGTGCGGGCGTGCGATTCAGAGTCAGAGTCCGACGCAGATTACGGATGCGGTGATGAGCCTGCCGGCGGGGAGTCGGGTGATGATTCTCTCGCCGCTGGTTCGAGATCAGAAGGGTGAGCATAAGGAGATTTTTCAGGCGATCGTGAAGCAGGGATTCATTCGTGCGCGTGTGGATGGTGGGTTGATTGATTTGTCGTCCAACGCGCAGGGGAATGCCGTCGGCGCGCCGGAACTGAAGAAGACGTTCAAGCACAACATTGAGGCGGTCGTGGATCGGATCGTGCTGAAGCCGGACATTCGATCGCGCGTGGCCGAGAGCATCGAGACGGCTCTGAAGCTTTCGCAGGGTTTGGTGATCGTGAGTGTTTCGGATGCGGGCTCTGGTGCGGATGGGAAGTGGTCGGATCAGCTTTATTCGGAGAAGTATGCGTGCCCTGTGCATCCGCACGTGAGTCTGCCGGAGCTTGAGCCGCGGCTCTTTTCGTTTAACTCGCCTCACGGGGCGTGCTCGACGTGTCACGGACTCGGCACAACCCTCGAACTCGATCCCGAGTTGGTCGTGCCGGATGAATCGCTGAGTTTGGGGAAGGGAGCGGTGGAGGCTTGGCGTCAATTCGGGACCAAGAGCAACATTTATTATGCGCGGGTGCTTCGAACCTTTTGCCGTGATTTTGGCGTGGACTACGACGCGCCGTTCAAGACCTGGCCGATCGAGATTCGAAACACGCTGCTCTTCGGCACCGAGGGCATGACAACCACCGCGCGCCGAACCAAAGTCGTTCGTCGCGGGACCGACTTTGAAGGCGTGATTCCGCATCTGAAGCGTCGATTCGATTCGACCGACAGCGAATGGGTGAAGCAGAAGGTGATGCAGTACATGACCGAAAAGCCGTGCGCGGTCTGCGAGGGCAAGCGCCTGCAGCAAGCGCCGCTGGCGGTGCGGATTCATGCTGAGGCGGTGGAGCTGAAAGAGGCGGAGGTGGAGAAGGCTCTGCCGGAGAGGGTGGGAAAATCGACGAAGAAGTCGAAGGCAAAGTCGAGCGAAGCAGACAAGGCGGCCCGGGCATCATCGTCGACCGACACGACGAATGTAGTCGGCGCGACGAATGTGGTCGGCGCGACGAATGTAGTCGGCGCGACGGGTGCGGTGATACTGCCGGGGTATTCGATTCACGATCTGACGCAGATGAATGTGGCCGACGCGTTGGGTTTGGTGGGGAGATTGAAGCTGAGCGAGGAGGGATTGCGGATCGCCGAGCCGATCGTGAAGGAGGTTTCGAGTCGGCTTGGGTTTTTGAATGATGTTGGGCTGGGGTATTTGAGTTTGGGTCGAAAGACCGGCACGCTGAGCGGTGGGGAGGCGCAGCGAATTCGATTGGCGACGCAGGTGGGATCGAAGTTGGTGGGCGTGTGTTATGTGCTGGACGAGCCGACGATCGGATTGCATCAGCGTGACAACACGCGGCTGATCAACACGCTGCTGAAGCTGCGTGATCTTGGGAATACGGTGTTGATGGTGGAGCACGACGAGGACTGCATCCGCGCGGCGGACCATTTGATCGACATCGGCCCTGGAGCTGGCGCGCACGGCGGGCATGTGATTGCGCAAGGCCCGATGCCTGAGGTTCTGGAGCAGACGCAATCGCGAACGGTGAAGTATCTGATCGGTGAGTATGCGATCCTGCCGAGCGAGCAGCGTCGGCCGATGAATCCGTTGGCGGGCATCGAGATCAAGGGTTGCGCGGAGAACAATCTCAAGAACCTGGACGCACGGATTCCGCTGGGCGGGCTGGTGTGCGTGACGGGCGTGTCGGGATCGGGCAAGAGCACGCTGATCAATCAGACGCTGTTGCCGGCGCTTAAGCGAAAGATCATGGGTAGCCGTGACAAGCCGGGAGCGTTTAAGTCGCTGAATGGAACGCAAAAGATCGACAAGGTGATCGAGATCGATCAAAGCCCGATCGGCCGAACGCCGCGATCCAATCCAGCGACGTATACCGGCGTGTTTGATGAGATTCGCAAGGTCTATTCGATGACGAAGGAGTCGAAGGTTCGTGGTTATGAGGCTGGTCGATTCAGCTTCAACGTCAAGGGCGGACGATGCGAGGCATGCACTGGGCAGGGTACGAAGGTGATCGAGATGCACTTTCTGCCGGATGTGTATGTGACGTGCGAGGTGTGTCATGGTCTGCGTTACAATCGCGAGACGCTGGAGGTGAGATTTCGCGGGAAGAGCATTGCGGATGTGCTGGACATGACGGTGGAAGAGGGCGTGGGTTTCTTTGAGAACTTTTCGACGATTCATCGGATGCTCAAGGCGTTGCTCGATGTTGGTCTGGGCTATGTGAAGCTCGGGCAGCCGAGCACGCAGCTATCCGGTGGTGAGGCGCAGCGTGTCAAGCTTGCGACGGAGTTGGGCAAGACGAGCACGGGTCGCACGTTGTATGTGTTGGACGAGCCGACGACGGGATTGCACTTTGCGGACATTCACAACTTGCTGAATGTGCTGGATCGATTGGCCCAGATGGGGAATACCGTGCTCGTGATCGAGCACAACCTGGATGTGATTAAGTGTGCGGATTGGGTGATCGACCTCGGCCCGGAGGGAGGTAGCGGCGGTGGGAGGATTATTGCGGAGGGTACGCCTGAGCAGATCGCGGGTGTGGGGCACAGTTTTACGGGGCAGTACCTGGGCCCGAAGCTCAAAGAGGCCGCGGACATCCGGAGTCGCCGTGCGATCGAGGCGCGGATCGCCTGAAGATGTGTGTCCGAAGTCTGGTCGATTTCGACTGTTTGTTGTTGTGTGTGTAGTCGACTTGAGAGGTCGGGTTAGAGCTTGAGGAAATTGCCGAGGAGTGTTTCGCCTTGCTCGGTGAGAAAGCTTTCGGGGTGGTATTGCACGCCTTCGAGAGGCCAGGTGCGGTGGCGGACGCCCATGATTTCCCCGCGATCGGTTTGGGCAACGACTTGAAACTCCGGCGGGAGCGTGCCGGGTCGGATGATGAGGCTGTGATATCGAGTGGCGGTGAATGGGTTGGGCATGCCGTCGTAGATTCGTTTTCCGTCGTGATGGATCAGGTCGGTTTTTCCGTGCATCAGTCGCTCGGCACGTTCGACGATTCCGCCGAAGCTGTGTCCGATGCATTGATGTCCGAGGCAGACGCCGAGCATTGGGATGCGTGAGGCGAATCGGAGCAGGATGTCGTTGCTGACGCCGGCCTCGCGAGGGGTGCAGGGGCCGGGGCTGATGACGATATGTGTGGGCTTGAGCGCTTCGACTTCGTCGGGCGTGATTTTGTCGTTGCGAAAGACTTCGATCTTAAGGCCGGGCCTGACTGTACCCATGACCTGCACGAGGTTGTAGGTGAAGGAGTCGTAGTTATCGATCAGGACGAGCATGATGCGTGTGGATTATTTCGGTGTGTTTCCGCGTTTGCGTGATTCAGCGGGATTGCAGTTCGCGGAGTCGTGCGGGTGATGGAGGAGATTTGGTTTTCATCATGTCGACGAAAGCGTCGAAGAGGTAATCGGCGTCGCGTGGTCCTGGGCTGGCTTCGGGGTGATACTGGACGCTGAAGATTGGGAGCGATTGGTGTCGAAAGCCTTCGACGGTTCCGTCGTTGAGGTTGAGATGCGTGACGACTCCGCCGGCTTGTTCGAGGCTGGACTGTTCGACGGCGAAGCCGTGATTTTGGCTGGTGATTTCGACGCGTCCGGTGTCGAGGTTTTTGACGGGTTGATTGCCTCCGCGATGGCCGAACTTGAGTTTGAAGGTTTGCGCGCCGATGGCACGCCCGAGGAGTTGATGGCCGAGGCAGATGCCGAAGATGGGTACGCCCGAGCCGGCTTTGAGTTTGTCGATCATGTGGCGGAGGGGGTTGACGGCGTAGTCGAGTGCGGCGGGGTCGCCCGGGCCGTTACTGACGAAGAGGCCGTCGGGCCTGAGCGCAAGAATGTCGGCGGCGGATGTTTCGGGGGGGACGACGGTGACCTTTACGCCGCGTTCTGCGAGATGTCGGAGGATGTTGTGCTTGGCCCCGCAATCGATGGCGACGACGTGCAGTCCGTCGCCGCGCACTTTTTCGATGCCCTTGAACGGACTCAGCTTTTCCGACCATTGGCTGGGGCCAGCGGGTTTAACGCATTGGACCCAGTCAGCGCCTTCCATTTGGGCGGCGCTTCGGGCTTTGTTAATGAGTTGCTGGTCATCGAGGATTTGGCTGCTGATGATGCCGCGCATCGCGCCCGAGACGCGTAGCTTGCGGGTCAGCGCGCGGGTGTCGATGCGTTGAATGCCGACGATGCCCGCCTGCTTGAGATAGGCATCGAGGGACATGGTGGCGCGCCAATTGGAGTGGAGTTTGGCGAGTTCGCGTACGACAAAGCCGGCGACATGGGGTTGACGACTCTCGACGTCTTCGAGATTGATGCCGTAATTGCCGATGAGCGGATAGGTCATGGTGACGATCTGCCCGCGATAGCTTGGATCGGTGATGATTTCCTGATACCCGGTCATGGAGGTGTTGAAGACGACTTCGCCTTCGCTGGTTCCGTGTGCGCCAAAATGGACGCCGGTAAAGATGGTGCCGTCTTCGAGTGCGAGCTTGGCGAGGGGTTCATCTGACATCGGGTGGGATGATAGCGTTTTTGATGGGTGAAGGCACGAGTTGACCGGGAGGGCGTATGGTGGGGATTGATCCTGACAAGCAGGGTTGGACTGTTTACAATTTGGATCATGCTGACGCTGGTTGTCCTGCAGGGTCCGGACAAGGGGCGGCGATTTGAATTGCCGGATGCTCCGTTGTTGATTGGCAGGGACAGTCGTCAGTTGCCTTTGACGGACAACACGGTTTCGCGTCGTCACTGTGACTTGCGTTTAAACGAGCGTGGTGAGTGGGTTTTGCGGGACATGGGTTCGTCGAACGGGACGTATGTGAACGGCCAGCGTGCGGATCGACCTGTGACGTTGAAGCTGGGCGATCAGATGCGTGTGGGTCGGACGCTGCTGGTGTTTGGTGCGCAGCTCGGGATGGTGAAGGCGGGTGCGGGGGTTGAACTGATGGGTGAGGAGTCCGGGATGGATTCCTCGATCATCAACACGCTGCCCAGCAGTGACGATTCGATGGTGCTGGCGGTTCCGGAGCCTGCGGTTGCGGCGATGAGCAACCTGAAGGTGCTCTATCGCTTGTCGGCGGCCTTGGGATCGAGTTTTAAGTTGGAGCAGATTTGCGATGTGGTGATGGACCTTGTGTTCGAGCATGTGCAGGCGGACCGGGGGATTTTGTTTTTGGTGGATACGCGTGAGCCGGAGAAGGTTCATGCGAAGGTGGTTCGCGTGCGGGATGAGACGGTGAAGCCGCGCGTGGAGGCGGGGGTCAAGGTGGGAAGGACGGGTGCGGTTGGCTCGACGGGTGGGGTTGTCGGGTCGAGTTCTGGCGGGGGAACGGCGTCTACGTCGATTCACGCGCCGGAGGCGCTCGAGAAGGTTCAGGCGTCGCGCACGATCATTCAGACGGTGTTGCGTAGCGGTGACGGCGTGTTGTCGAGCAACGCGATGGCGGACCCGCGTTTTCGCAAGGGCAAGAGCGTGCACGACATGGGGATTCGGTCGTGTTTGTGTGTGCCGATCAAGGTGAAGAAGCTGGACGCGCGTGCGGCGCCGGCGTCGTCGCCATCGACGTCGATGAGCGTTGAGCAGGCTGCCATCGACAAGCGGGCGGCCGAGGATGTGATTGGGGTGATTTACATTGACAGTTCGGTGAAGAATTACACGTATTCGACGGATCAGTTGCGTCTTTTGACGTCGATCGGCTTGCAGGCTGGTTTGGCGATCCAGAACGCGCGGCTTTATCAGGCGGGGCTGGAGGCGGAGCGTTTGGCGGCGATCGGTGAGACGACGGCGGCGCTGAGTCATTCGATCAAGAACATTTTGCAGGCTTTGCGTGGCGGTGCGGACGTGGTGGAGATCGGTCTGAAGCATGCGAATTTGGAGCAGGCGCGTAAGGGCTGGAGTGTGGTGGATCGGAACCTTGAGAAGATTTTGAATCTGACGCTGAACCTGCTGGCTTATTCGAGGCCGCGCGAGCCGCAGATTGCGATGGTGAATCCGGCGGCACTGATCAACGAATGCGTCGAGCTGATCGCGCCGGTGTGCAACGAGCGAGGTGCGATGGCGGTCGCGGATGTGGATCGCAACACGCCAGCGGTGCCGATGGATGCGGATGGGATGCATCAGGTGATCATGAATCTGCTGGCCAACAGTCTGGATGCCCTGCGACCGAACGCCAACGGACTGATCAAGGTTGCAGCGCGATTTGATCCGGATGAAAGCGAGTGTCAGATCGATATTTCGGACAACGGCGTGGGCATCGAAGCGAGCATGATGCGGCATTTGTTCGAGCTGTTTCACTCGACCAAGGGAAATCGCGGGACCGGCTTGGGATTGGCGGTGGCGAGAAAGATCGTCGAGGAACACGGGGGGACGATCGCGGCGAGCAGTCGTCCGGGCGAGGGCGCGACGTTCAGCATCCGGCTTCCGGTGTATCGATTGGCGGGCGAGCCGGGTTCGACACACGGTCCGGCGGTGACCGCTCCGAGGCGATGATGCAAGTGGATTGGCTGGACGGAATCAGGGTCGGGCGGATCGGGTTTGTGTGGGCGAGAGCAGTTTGATTTCGATTTCGCGGAGTGATCGGTTGAGTTCGACGATGCTGGGGTGCGTCAGTGATCGGTCGGCGGCGGGGAGTGCTTGAAGGGCGTCGGCGGCGGATCGTGCGCGATCGAGCAGTGGATCGAATCGGCGGATGTGAGTGGGTTTTCGAAGCAGGATGCTCCAGCGGATGTCGTCGAGGCGTTTGCGGATGGTGTCGAGCGTGCGCGTGAGTGCGAGTTCGTCGCTCTCCCGGATCGGGATCGTGAGTTCGGCATCGAGCATTTTCAGTTCGCGCGCGATGACGGTTGGTGCGGGGAAGTAGGCGTAAAGCGACGTCACCACGATCCCGAGGAGCGTTGCGACGACGAGCGCGCGTTTCGTCCAAACGATGATGGGGCGATCAACGGATGCGGAGCTGCGGGGGGGAACGTCTGAAAGAAGTGGCTTGCGAAACGTGCCAACGAACGCGAGCAAACCGAGCGCGGCGAGGGAGGCGAGGGCGATGGGAGACGCGTCGCGTCGCACGATGCGGAAGGCGGCGTCGCGGGGAAGTTCGTCGGGACTGCCTGTGAGTTTGAAGGGTCGGGTGACGGGATCGAGCGCGTGCGTGTCGCTTGTGGCGAGTCGGGTTTCGTCAAAGGTGAGTCGATCGTTGGTCAGGGCGCATGCGGCGAGGCAGATCGCGAGCGTGATGAGGATACTGATTGCGCGAAGCAGTTTGAATCGCGCGAAAAGAAGCATGAAGAGGCCGGCGTGAAGTCCTCCTCCGACGATGAGCCAGACAATGACGGCGGGCGGTGCGGTGCCGAGGTTGGCGATTTCGCGTGTTTGCATGGCTGCGTCTTCGGGCGTGAGCAGCGCGAAGGGGGCGACGAGTGCGACCTCTGCGAGGCCGTGGATGTTTCGCCCCTCGTCAAAGAGCGCATGCCCTAGCAGGCCCGCAGGCACGAAGGTCGCAACGAGCGTCGAAGCTAGGACGGCGAGCAGGATCGCAAGCCAGCCGCGCGACAGCCCGCGGCCTGCCATGATCGATCGCGCGACGCCCTTGAATGTATCGCGGATCGCCACGTCGAATCGATCGTCGGCAAGATGAGCAGAATCGGGTCGATCCCGGCCGACCATGAATCCGCATGTTGCTGCGATGAAGAGGGTTTGCGCGATGAGCAGGCCGAGCCACATGCCGCTGAGTCCTTCGAGGAGGTAGATGATCGAGAGCGGATTGATCGTCGCGCCGGCGATCATGATGGCGAGCCAGGCGCGTCGATCGACCGAGCGGCGATGCAGTTCGATGAGCACCGGGATCAGACCGAGCGACGAAACCGGCAGCAGAAGTCCGACGATCGCGCCCCGGAATGGCGCGCTGTGGCCACCGCCCAGAAGTGCACGAACGCGGTCGGCGGGAATGCGTCGAATGATCGCCGCCACCAGCAGGCCCGCGAAGAGCCATGGCGCCTGCTGGAGAACGGTCTGCCCGAGACGCATGAAGAAAATCCAGAAGCTCTCGCTCATGCAAGTGATCCTGCTCGTGTGATGACAAATCTGTCAACTTGAGATTCGACCAAAATCTCGAAGCGTGAGTCGAAAGCGATTAAATTGGTTGGCATGCAAGTAGAACCAATGGCAGCGGGCGTGCGGATTCCGGAAGGTGTGCGGCTGGATGCTGGGGGAGAGGGAGGTCTTTGTTCGTTGGTGATTGAGACGGCGTCGTGTTCGGCGCGGCTTTATTTGCAAGGCGCGCATTTGACGCATTGGCAGCCGAGGGGTGCTGCGCCGGTGTTGTTCTTGACGGAGAAGGCGCAGTTTGCGTTGGGCAAGGCGATTCGCGGGGGCGTGCCGGTGTGCTGGCCCTGGTTTGGGAGTCCGCCGAGCGGGATTGATGCGGATGCGCCGTTGCATGGGATTGCGCGAACGAGTGCGTTTCAGTTGATGTCGATCGAGCGAGTGGGTGATGACATTCGCGTTGCATTGGAGATGCAGGCGACGGCGGTCGCGCGGAAGATTTCTGGTTCGGAGGATTTGAAGCTGGTGGTCGAGATGACGATCGGCAAGACGCTTGTCATGCGGATGACGACGACCAATTCGCATCCTGCAGGGGAGGCGGTGGTGGAGGGTGCGCTGCACACCTATTTTAGTGTGGGTGATGTGCGAGAGGTGGAGGTGAGCGGCCTGGAGGGGGTGGATTATCTGGACAAGGTTCACGGCTTTGCGCATACGGCGGGGATTTCGACGCCGCTGAAGCTGACGGATCGCACGGATCGCATTTATCAACAGACCTTGGGCACGGTGAAGATTCGTGATCCGAGGCTGGCTAGGACAGTGGTGATTGAGAAGTCGGGTTCGATGTCGACGGTGGTGTGGAATCCGTGGGAGGCGCTTGCGCGTGCGAGCATTGGTCTGGGTGAGGGTGAGTGGACGCGGATGTTGTGCATCGAGACGGCAGCGATCGGCGTGTGTGCGATGCGACTGCCGGCGGGTTGTGAGCATACGATCGAGGCGCGGATTTGGGTGGAAGGACTGGAGTGAGCGTTGGTCAGTGTGCAGCGGTCGGTTCGCGAGCGAGTTGTTCGATGAGTTGGCAGGTGAGGTCGATGGGTTGAGGCTGCGCGGGTTGGAGTTGGAATCGTTGGGCGACGGATTGGGTGGCGCGATGGATGTTGGGATCGTGAAGGAGTTGGCTGAGTGTGCGGGCGAGAGCGCGTTTGCTGAATCGCCATCGTGGGAGTGTGCGTGCGACGCCAAGTTTGACGCAGCGTGCGGCGTTGTCGGGTTGGTCGTGAGTCATGGGCATGATGCATTGCCTGACGCCAGCGCGGAGGCACTGTGCGGTGGTTCCGATTCCGCCGTGATGGACCATGACAGCGACGCGTGGCAGGAGCGAGCCGAAAGGCGCATAGGGAACATGAATCACCTGATCGGGCAGATTGAGTGGGATTTGCTCGGCGTGTCGCGTGAGGAGTATTCCGCGACGACCGATTCGGAGGCAGGCATCGGAGGCGGTTTGGAAGAACGATCGGCCGTGCTTCATGGCGCTGCCGGGTGTGAATGCGATCGGTGGGTCGCCGGCATTGAGCCATGAATTGAGTTGGGGTGAGAGAGGTGTGACGTCGGCTTCGTCGTAGAGTGGAAATCCGGTGAGCCTGAGCTGTGCGGGATGGTCTGCGAGTTTAGGTCCGAACCAATCGGGCCAGAGTCCGAGGGTGAGTGCGGGAGCGTTCCAGTGTGAGCCGAGGATGTTTTTGACTGGGGTGAGTCCGTGGGCTTCGCGGAGTTTGTTGAGCGCGGGAGCGATATTGGGATCGATGAACCATTGGTCAGCGCCATCCCAGAATTTTTTCTTCATGAAGTGTGGCATGAAACTGAGATTGATTCCGCCGGGCAGGGTGGGGAGTTGGATGTTGCTGCGGACGCAGATGGGCGCGAGGTGAGCGGTGGCGTAGGGGAAACCGAATCGCTCGGCGGCGGTCAGACTGCCGAGGCAGAGCGAGCTTCCGACGACAGCATCCATGCGCGACGCGACCTGCCGAGTGCGGTCGAAGGTTTGTTCAAGTATCTCGGCCACGCCTTGCATGACGCGCGCCGGGCCCTTCTGCGGATGCCAAAGATCGGGGTCTTCGATCCAGCGATTGAAGGTCTCGAGGGAGCCGACCGGTTCAAAGGCGATGCCCGCCCGATCGACGAGTGGGCCGAAATGCGGGTTGGTCATCACGGTGACATCATGTCCGCGACGGTGTAGGGCTTGTGCGATGCCGACGAAGGGATGGACGTCGCCGTGCGAGCCGAGCGTGATGAGCAACAAGCGCATGAACGGGAGTGTAGGCGTGGATCGCGCGAAGCGGAATGCAGGAACCGAGCGATGATGAAAGCATCGTCAGATGGTGATGGTTTGAATCGACAATCGCGGGCTGTCCGTGCATGATTCGGTGCGGTTTAACGACGAGGATGTAAAAACATGTCGCAGGAAAAATCGGCTAGCGGATTGGATGAACGCGGACTGCCTGCGGGCTATGCGTTCAGGGAAGAGTGGGAGATCACGCCGCGCGAGGTGGCGGCGATGCGTCGGTCGGGTCGGGACTTTGATTTGATCGATTGTCGGCAGCCGCTGGAATGGGAGCAGACGCGAATTGAGGGCGCGACGTTGATTCCGCTGCAACTGATTGCGGCGCATTTTGAGGACAAGCTCGCGGGCCGTGAGGAGCGTGAGGTGGTAGTGTATTGCAAGGTTGGGGGGCGTAGTTTGCAGTTCGCGCAGATTCTGAGGCAGAATGGTTTCAAGCGTGTTCGTAGCATGGCGGGTGGGATCATGCTGTGGAACGCGGACGGCGAATGTCGTGGGGGCTGAACAGATGGGGCGGGGGAGGGCGTGCGGTTTTGGGATGGAATCTAGATGGGGTTCGTGCTGCGCGGACGCGGACGCAGGGGTGCAGCTTGCACCTTAGGTTGGAGCACGATGAAGGCTGGGGCGAGATGGCGGGAGCTGTAGCGTTGTGACAGTGGCCGAGCGTTAGGCGCTGATGATGGCTCGGGCGCGGGCGATTTTGCGGTCGCGGATGGTGCGGGCTTCTTCGGCGGTGGGGTTGGCGGTTGCGAGCAGGGCGTCGAGTTCGGCTTGGGCGGCCTGTCTATCGATGGTGTTGAGTTCGCGAGCCTCGTCGGTGAGGACGGTGAGGGTGTTGGCCTTCATTTGTGCGACTCCGCCGCTGACGAAGAGGACGACATCGGAGTCGTTTTGTCGGTGAAGCGTGAGTCTTCCTGAGCCGAGTCGAAGCAGGATCGGGGCGTGATCGGACTGAATGCCGATCTGTCCATCGACGGCGGGCAGGACGGCACCGTTGATCGGGCCGTCGAAGAGTTGCTGATCCGGGGCGACGAGCGTGCACTTGAAGGACATAAGGCCTGTAGGTTAGTCAAAGAGATGGGGATTGGACAAGTCCTAGCGGTCGTTTTCGGTGGGGCTTGGGGTGGGAAGTTGGGGGGTGGTGGATGGGTCGAATGAAACCGGGACTTGGACAGCGGGTAGATTTCCGTCAAGAAACCCCTGCAAAATGCCGGCAGCCGCGACGGCGTCGAGTCGGCGTTTTTTTTGTTGTCTGGAGATTTTTGCCCCGAGGCGTTTTTGAGCGATGAGATTTTGCTCGGCTTCAAAGCTGCTGAGTCGTTCGTCGACGAAGACGACGGGAAGGTGGATGTCTTGACCGAGAAGTTGCTGGACGAACGCGAGGACTTCACGGCCCGACTCGCCGAGCGAATCGTCCATGTTGAGGGGAAGTCCGACGACGAGCCGCGCGACGGCTTCGCGTTTAATGAGCGTGCGAATGTCGGTGAGGGCATGGTCGGGATGCTCGACTTGAAGAACTTCGAGCGGCGAGACAAAACGAGCGCCCTCGTCGGACATTGCCAGTCCGATGCGTCGACGGCCGTAGTCGATGGCGAGCGTTCTCATCGATCATGAGATTACGGATCGAATCGTGGCGCGACAAATGCGTCTGATGGTTTGGAAACCCATTGACGGGGTGTGAATCTGTAGCGATTGAATGAGGCGTATCAATCGAATTTTGCATTTGACTAGGTGAAAAGACGTGCAGGTCTGACTGGGACGTTGCATTGAAAGAATTCAAATAGGGCCTGCTGATGTTGGCGTGGCAGATTTGATGCATGAAGTCATCGCGAACTCATCAGCGCGGCTCCGTCCTGATCTACTCATTTTTTGCGATCATGGTTTTGCTGGCCTTTGCGGTGTTGTCGGTCGATTTTGGCCGGGTGCAACTGGCCAAGAGCGAACTGCAGGCCGCGACGGATGCGGCGGTTCGTGCGGCGGGTCAGCGGATGTTGGATGGCGGGACGCCTGGGGAGATTTTGGCGTCTGCGGTCGGAGCGGCGGGCAACAACAAGATTGACGGGCGTTCAGTGACGGTTCGCTGGAGCAATCTTCAGTTTGGGGTGTGGGATGCAGCAGGTCGTCGCTTCGTCTTTACCAATGACCCGACGCTCGCGAACGCGGTTCGCATTGAGTTGTCTCATACATTTGGCGTCGATTCGGACGGCCTGCACTTTGCACCGTTGCTCGGAGAACGGACGCGAACGATCAATCATCGTGCGACCGTACTGATCGGTGATGTCCCCAAGGGCTTTGATGTGCAGACGTTCACACAATTCAATCCCGGTTCGTCGGGCTCGACACCGGATACGGTGATCACGGAAGAAACCGTCACCGAGTATTACCGCCAACAACGTGAGGCTCGCGAGCTTGCGATTCGTGTCGAGCAGGAACGAGTTCGAAAGATCGAGGAGGAGAAGCGTCGCGTTGAAGAGGATCGTCGCAAGGAGCAAGAGCGTCGTCGGATTGCTGAGCGGGATGCTCGTGAGCGTGCGAATCCGCAGTTGAAGATCGATCGATTGGCCCGCGAGGAGCGTGAGCGTCGGGCTTGGGAGATTCGTGAGCGTGAACGTCGCGAATCCGAGGAGCGGGCACGAAACGAGCAGAGGAACAAGACGGTGATTCCGGGCACGCAGTGGAACAATCCGGGCTCGACGACAACGACGACCACCCAGACGCCGACCCCGCTTCCGCCGAAACGGATTCTCCAGGTCGAATGAATGCAGGGTTCGATAACTCGAGTGATTGAAACAGACCTCCGAGGCTCGGAGGTCTGTTCTTCAATAGTGGTGTGGACGGCACGATGTATGGGACTGAAGGAGTACCGCTTCTCGGACGTCGGTGAAGGCTGAAGGGTGTATATATGACGTCGAATAAGAATATCGATTTGTAAGGATGGAGAGTGAATTGGACATCGGAGGTGATGCGAAATGTCCATTCGAACTGCAAGACGACGGCGACAAATCGAGCACGCGGGCGAGAGGTGTGCGAGCGTGCTGCGCGTGGATCGGTGTTGATCTATTCGTTTTTCTCGATCGCGGTGATGCTGGGGATAGCGGTGCTTGCGGTGGATTTGGGTCGGGTGCAGGTCGCGAAGACAGAGTTGCAGGCCGCGACGGATGCGGCGGTTCGAGCGGCGGGTCAGAAGATGTTGGAGAACGGGTCGACGGGTGAGATCCTTGCGGCGGCGGTGGGTGCTGCCAATGAGAACAAGGTCGATGGCAAATCGGTGGTCGTTCGTGCACAGAACGTGAAGTTTGGCGTGTATGACACCAATCTTCGTCGCTTCTTTGAGACTGCCGACCCGACGTATTCGAACGCGATTCGCATTGAGTTGACGCATCAATTCGGTCGTGAGTCGGATCGGCTCAACTTTGCGAACATATTTAGCAGTGGTGAGAAGACGATCACTCACCGAGCGACGGTGCTGTTTGACGATGCGCCCGGCGGATGGGATTCGACGAGTTGGGAGCGGTGGGTTCCCGGCACGACGACGGGAAACTCTGAAGAGGTTCTGACGGAAGCGAATGCGACGGCGTACTTCGATCAGATTAAGGCTGAGCGTGAGCGACTCGAGCGGGAAGAGGAGGAGCGACGTCACGCCGAGTGGATGGCCGCCGAGGCCAAGCGGATCGCCGAGCGTGATGCTTATGAGGCGGCGAATCCTTGGGCGAAGGTTGAGCGGCTGGAACGTGAGGAGCGAGAGCGGATCGCGTGGGAAGAAGAGCAGCGTCGTCGCGCGGAAGAGGAACGCAACCATTCAGAAAGCACCGAAGGGCATTGGGAAAGGGGCGGTACGACGACGCCAGCACCCGCGCCACCGAGGCGGATGACGCAGGTCGAGTGATCGGACACATCCGACGCACCGCCTGACGAGAGCAAGAAATCCCCACCACGCCGACGCACCGCGAGCCCCTTCCTCGCGGTGCGTTGCTTGATTCGGGATGGTGTTGACGATGCGATCAGGGGGGCGAACGGTCTTATCGGTTGCCTTTGTAGACGAGTAGCGGCCTGAGGGTTCGGGTGATTTGGACGAGGTCGAGTTGTGCGGTCATGACACTGCGAACGTCTTTGTAGGCGTGGGGCGCTTCGTCGCGGAGATTTGAGGATTGTCGGGGATCGAACCAGACGCGACGCATCTGATGTTTGAGATCGGCGGAGGTGAATCGCGTGCGGGCCTGTGCGCGACTGAATCGTCGACCGGCGCCGTGTGCTCCGCTCTTCAGAGACGGCGGATGCCCGAGTCCGCGGACGTGATAGCTGAGCGTGCCCATTGATCCTGGCACGACGCCCGAGCTGCCCGCTTCGGCGCTGATCGCTCCTTTGCGATGGACGTAGAGCCATACGTCAAAGTGTGACTCGCGTCGGACGTGGTTGTGGTCGCACTCGATGCGTGTGGACTCGATGGCGCGGGTGTTGAGGGTATCGCTAAGGATATCGATGACCTGCTGCGCGATGGCGTGACGATTCGCTCGGGCAAACCGACCTGCCCAGGCAGCGTCATGCAGATAGGCGCGGCCGGCCTCGGAGTTGGCATCAAGATGCGGGAGTTGTCCGGGTTCACAGTGTGCGAGGTGATGTGATCGGACAGCCTGACCGATCGCACGGCTGCCTGTGTGGAGCATGAGCCAGAGTCGATCATCTTCATCGGATTGCAGCTCAACAAAGTGATTGCCCGAGCCGAGTGTCCCGAGTTGAAGCGATCCATCAGAATGCGCGATGGCGTTGAGTTGGTCATGGCTTAGCGAAGGTGTCAGATCGTCTGGGAAGGAGAGTTTGGTTCGACGCGAGCGGCGCGATGCGGGGATTCGCTCGGCGAGCTTGCGGAGGATTCTTCCGGCGCGTTGTCCGTCGGAGAGCGCGTCGGCATCGGCGTCGAAGGCGAGGGCGAGCATGCCGCAGCCGATGTCCCCGCCGACGGCGCTGGGATAGATGAGCGATCGGGTGGCCATAGCTGTGCCGACACAGACATCGTTTGCGGCGTGTGCGTCGGGAAGGACGGCGAGGTGTGCGACATCGTCGAGCTGCCGCGTGCGTTGGATCATGGCTTTGGTGCTGGGTTCGAGGGATTCGCTGGTCCAAAGTTCGATGCGTGCGGTCATGAGTCACCTCCGCGAAGGGTTGGGATGAAGGAAAGTTCGGGCACCCGCTTGCGCGTGATCGATGAGGCGATGATTGAGCGGATCGCGGGCCGCGCGTGCGAGAGACGGCGAACGACTTCGGCGAGCACGGACGTGTGGGGATCGAGACGGGGATCGTTGACCTCGGCCTTGGCCTCTGAGTCTGAGTGGAAATCGGAATCGGAGTGACTTGCGTAGTTGGGCAAGGCGACCTCGACGAGCAGGTGACTCGCGCCGTCGAGCGGCTGAACGTCGAGGATGATGAGTTGGGCGAGCAGGGGGTCGGCGATCTCTCCGCCAAAGGCTAGTGAAAGGGCGCGTTGGATTTGTCGGCAGAGCATGGCGGTCTTGTGGTCGGTTTTGTTGTGTCGGTGTTCATGAGCCGCGAGAGCGGAGAGAAAGTGCTGCCGCTGGTCGGCGAGGTCGCGACGTGATCGTTTGTTCTGTCGCGATCGTCGGTCGTTGTGTGGTTTGCCGTGATCGCGCTTGCCACGTGGATCGCGAGGATTGGGTTGATCACGCGATGTGCTGCGTGAATCGGGTCGTTGGCCCATAACAAGATTCTCCGTTCACGCCGATCGGCGCGAACTATGAAAGATCGGTATAACTCGGTTCTAGAAGGGAACGGCAAAAGTGTGAAATAGATCAACGCCCGGCGGATCGGACCGATGGTCGGGACGGGCCGTGAGATCGGCAAATCGCACTGATACATGCGACCCGACCTACGGATCTCCGAGCAAAATCAAGATTGGCCCGCCTGAGCGAGAGATCGGGAGCTTGCGATCAAAAGGGGTTCTCTGAGCCGGATAATCCTAGCTCAGAGGCGGATCGCAAGAGGGGATGAGGATTGCAGGTGCGACATAAAGATCTCCAGAAACGAAAATATAAGTGAGCCCCCTGCGGACGTCAAGGCATTGGTTTGATGATCGATACCTTAGGGTGTTGGAGTATGTACCCTTCATATGCTACTTGATTGGGTGGCGGTGACGGCGGGATTGTCTGTGATGGAAGAGCCAAGCCGTATCGGGGGCAAGTTGTCGCATTTTGTCTGCATTTGTTGCGATTGCTTTCTGCTCGGCGATGTTAGGATGGGCGTCTCGCCTGTGTTGTAAATCTAAGGCGAACGCAAGGCGAGGCTGGGTGGGCCTCGAATCCCAGGTGAGCTATGAACGAACGACCCACGCGACATTCCAACAGCAACGAATGGGAGGCGATCAGTGTGGGAGTGCTGTTGTCGATCGGGCTAACGCTGGTGATCATGGCGGGTCTTTTGGAGAGGCGTGAGTCGAAGAACGCGGTGTTTCTCTTGACTCGGATGCTGACCGCGACCGACCAGTTGGACCGATCGATCGGCCTGTCGGGGCGATACCTGGCGATCGAGGTCCGCAGAACGTCAGTGCCTCCGCCACAGGACCCGCGCGTGCGTCACCGGATGATGCACGGGCAGTACGACTTGAAGCAGGAGTCTGTGGCCCGAAGTCTGCATCACCTGCGCTTGGAGCGGTTTGAGGCCGTTACGTCGGGATACTTTGTTCATCATGTTGTGATGATCGATTTGTGGATGGTGCTGATTGTGCTCGTGAGCATTGGTGCAGCGGTGATATTTGTGAGGTCGTATCGCAGGCGATTCGCGGGCAACGTTGCGATCTTCGCGCGTCACGTTCGTGACCGGTCGGTGGAAAGCAACGGGGGTTCGGATATCCCGATGGCGGTGTCGCGTCATACGGTGCTCAAGGAGCGGTCCGACCGCTTGCTGAAGCGGCTATTGATCGGGGGCGGGCTTTTGACGGTCGTCGTCTTGGGCGGTGAGGCTGCGGTCAAGAACAATTGGGTGAGCTTTACGAACTACGTTTGGGCCGATCTGCGACCCTTCGAAGATATGGCGAAGGTCGAGCGCCTCGAGGGTAAGGTTGCTCATCTTGAAGATGGTCGGCGCGTTCTTTTGGAATGGCGTGCTGCGATCCCTCTGGATGAGATGCTGAAGCGGGCCGAGGGATTTGTTTTTCTCGATAAGTGGACCCGACAATTCGGAATGTGGGTGCGACGCTCAGACGAGGACATGCGATCACTACCGAGAGCAACGGTGACGATTCCGATTTTCAGGCGTGAGTTGAATCTGTACGGGTTAACGTTGGGGGGAAACGTCTTTGAAATCGAGGGAGTTTCCCCCGCGAAATCGCCGGATCAGGGCAACTTGCCGTGAGTGATCGTTGCGACTGCTACGGGAGACTGTCGCTGCTCCGACCTAGGAGATCGTTCGTCCATCCATCCATCCGGAAGCATGGATGGATTGCACTGGCCTTGCCCGTTTTGGCGATGTATTGTCTTAACCATGCGACTTGACCAGATTTTCGCCCCCGGGCGGGCCAGTATCAGTTTTGAGTTTTTTCCGCCCAAGACCGACGAGGGTTGGACGAGTCTTTATCAGACGATCGATAAGTTGAAGCCGCTCGACCCGAGTTACGTCAGTGTGACGTACGGCGCGGGCGGGAGCACGCGAGCCAAGACGGTGGAACTGGCGGGTCGGATTCAGAATGACATTGGGATCAATGTGCTTGCGCACCTGACGTGCGTGGGTCATACCGCCGACGAAATCACGGGGATCGTTCAGCAGCTCGCCGCCCAGAATGTGGACAATGTGCTGGCGTTACGAGGCGATCCGCCTGGCGGGGGCGTGTGGACGCGAACGCCTGGTGGATTTGAGCATGCGGATCAGCTTGTTGCGCATATTCGATCGGTGTCGAAGTCATTTGTGGCTTGTGCGGGATTTCCTGAGGGTCATCCGCAGTGTTTGAATCTTCGTCGTGATCTGGAGCATTTGAAGGGCAAGGTCGACGCCGGCGCGGGTGCGATCGTGACGCAGCTGTTTTTTGATAACGCTGACTTCCTGCGATTCAGGGATGATTGTCGTCACATCGGGATGACGGTTCCGATCGTGGCTGGGATCATGCCGATCACGAACGTGCAGCAGATCAAGCGTTTTGTGACGATGTGCGGTGCGCGGATTCCGAATCGGCTTTTGACGAAGCTGGAATCGCTGGAGGGGAATCCAGACGACGTCTATCGGGCGGGCATCGAGTATGCGGCGAATCAGTGTCGCGACCTGCTGTTTCACGGCGTGGACGGCTTGCACTTTTACACGCTGAACAAGAGTCCTGCGACGGTGGACATTGTGCAGAGGCTTAGGGCGTGAGGGGCTTAGGGAGTGAGTGTTGGGTCGCGTGGGGAATGTGGCGTGGGTTGGCCTGTGGGGCGATAGTAAAAGCGTTCGGGTGATGCGTCGTCATTGGCGGCTGCCACTTCGCCTGCGAAGGTGAAGTCGAGTTGTTGCAGGACGGCTTGCATGCGTGAGTTGTGTGCTTCGGTGGAGATGAAGAGTCGTTCGCCGGGTGGGAGTTGTGTGAGGATGTGGTCGAGGAGTGAGCGTGCGAGTCCTTGCTGGCGATGATTGGGATGGACGGCGAGGAACTGGACAAAGGGCCGTCCGACGAAGCCTTCGGGACCTGCGGGTTGCCAGATGAGGAAGGCTGCTGCGATGTTGTTGGGGCACGCGACGAAGCAACGTCCGGCCGCGATGGCGGGTGTGCGATCGCCTGCGAAGGGATCGAATGCGTCGATGGCGGGGTGATCGTCGATGCGGGCGAGTCGGATCATGGTTAAGAGGATAGCGAGCGGGCGAGATATGTTGCAGCAGATGTTGCAGTGGATGTGAGGTGGGTTGTTGCGAGAGTCAAAGCGAGAGGATTCGTCGATGCTGCTGCTCGGGTTTTTAGGGGAAGAGCTGCGCGTGGTGTTGGGTTGGTTGTTTGGCGGGATATGCGGGTTGTGGGGATGAACTGGGACGTTGGTTCGCGTGGAGGTGGGAGGTTTTTTCGTTGGTTTAAAGCGGATGGGGTTCTATAATCAGCTTCGGCTCGACGTGGAAACGCGCGTCGACTCAGGATTGAGGCCTCCATGAGCACAGACACCGCCGCCCGAGAGTCCGCCGCCTTGTCGAAGAATTGCGTGAAGTGTCGCAAGAGTCTGGACGGGCATCGTCGGATGAAAGACAGCAAGGGGAACTATTGGTGCTACGACTGCGGTTCGCAAGACGAGGCACAAAAGGCCAAGGACGGCAAGAGCACGATGGTTCAGCTTTGTGCGAGGTGCAAGAAGCCGACGCATATTCGTGAGCTTGTGCGATCGAAAGGTCAGTACACATGTGAGGGTTGCGCGGGGCTGGCCAAATCGGGTGGTGGTGGGGAGACCAACGAACTGGCGAAGAAGGAGAAGCAGAAGCTGCTGATGGCGGTCGGCTTTCTGTTGGCTGGCGGATTGCTGGTGGCGGCCTTTGCGTTGGGGCTGATCTAGTCGCGCAGGGCTTGGTGGGGAGACGGGCGAGCGAGTGGTAGGTCTACAGGCCGGCCGGGGCAACGAACAAAAGCTCTGATTGCTGTGGGTGACTTTTGGGTCGAAGGAGAATGCCCAGGGTCGATACTGAGCCAGGGAATGTCTCGCACCGATGATCCTCAAGCAAATGTCGTCGAAGTCGGCGCGTGCAATCTGATATCGGCGCGCGACGTTTCGATAACTGGTATGGGAGGGAAGCGTGTGGTGTCAGCGAACGGTGGTGACGTTTCGGGTGGAGTTGATGGTCGTGGTGTATCCGCCGACGTTGTCGTGCCATTGCCATGCATCCATGTTGCCGATGAAGAGTCTTGTAGCGCCGTCGGGGACGACGATCTGATGCACTTCGCCGTTGCTTCGGCGCCCATCGCCGACGAAGAAGACTTGTTTGAGTTGGGGTGAGAGGGCTGTGTAGTCACGAGATTCGGGAGTGGAGAAATCGAGATTAGCGGGCGCGGGTGTGGTGTTGGGCGGATTGTCGTTGAGGAAGACGGCGATCATGGAGTTGATGGGCGCTTTGACGTTGCTGATGCCGTTGACCGATCGAGACCAGTTGGCGCTGTTGGCGTCGCTTGCTGTTCCGAGGCTGACGATCCATCCCAGGTTTCCGTCGGCGGTGAATCGGTGTGAGCCGCCGGTGTTGTTTGCGCCGCCCACGACGTTATCGAAGAAGATGGTTTGTCCGCCGACGATTTGTGCGTTGGCGAGATTGATCATTCCGGGCGAGCTGATGTCGTTGGGATTAGGTCCGGCGTGGTCGTGGACAGACGGTGCATCGGGCCGGAGGTTATCACTTCTCGAGCCACTGGGCATGCCCGCGAGCCATGGGTTTCCCCGGCCGGAGACGTAGGTATCGGATGTAACGCCAGAGACCGTGGCGATGCAATCTGCGTTGAGAGTGACGGGTCCTCGAAGCGCCGAGAGGAGCGTAAGTGGCCGCTGTTGATTTCCGAGAACGACGTTCGCCTGGATCCGTACGGCGTTCGCGCCTTGCGCGACGGTAGCGGGAGTGAATGTTTGGGTGTTCGAGTTCCAGATGCCCAGGGTCATATCGGAGTTGGGCTGGAAAGAGGGAGCGGCGCCGTCGACCTTGCTCTCGGCAAAGACGGCGGCGGCGCTTGCGGAGGCGGCAGATTGATCGCCGTTGAGGCTGCGCATGGTTCGTGCTGCGTGTCGAGTCGCGGCATCGACAGCGGTTTGAAGTTCGGCCTTTGCGACGGAAACCCGACCGTAGTCAACGGCAAGCGACATGAACCCGACGAGTACAAAGATGCAGACGGCGGTCAGGATAAGGACGTTGCCGCGTGTGTTCACGCGGCGGAGAATCAGGGATTGCTTGAGCGATACTCCCATACATTTGAGATCCAATTGAGCAACCGAGAAGTCAAATGAAATCGAGCATCCGCACGAGAATCACCGACGCAGGCGGTGGTCCGAGAATCGCTTGGTTGATCGTGTCGGTTGGGGGTTCGAACATCGCGCGGCGGATGTGCGGAAATTGTCTATCGCCCGCGGCGGTTGCGTGGGGTGTTGGGGCTGGAATCTTTAGGTTGATTGGAGGATTCGTCGAGGTCCTTTCGCAGTGTGAGTGCGAGAGTGCCGGCGCGGTGGTCGATGGTGATGAAGTCGAAGGCGCCTTCGCGGACTTGGTCGAGTCCTGCGAGTGATCCGCCGGTGATGTTGGCGCTGGCGACGAAGAGGTTCATGCCGAGCACGCCGTCGAGTGTGTAGGTTTGTCCGGACGATTCGTCCTGGACGCTGATATCGAGGACCATGACCGGGACGCGGTGCAAGCGAACGGGTCGTCCGGAGGCGGAGGGAAAATCCATGCCATCGATGTAGAGGCCTTGAACGGTTTTGATTCCGCCGACGCCTCCGATGGGTAGAGAGAATTGGTCGTTTGGCGGGACGTTGGTGAAGTTGCCTTCCTCGTCGATTTGGATGCCGAGTGAGCGAGCGGTGTCACTGGAGATAAAGCTGGAAGCAGCGCCGGTGTCGAGGAGCAGTGTGCGAGAGGTTTTTTGGTCGGCGTGACGAAGGATGATGCCTGGTGTGGTGTCGTTGGGCTTGAATGGATCGGGTCCGATGAGCGGATTGGGTGCGAAGGTGGCTGGCGGGGCATGTTTGGGATCGCGTTGTGTGAATCGAGTGAAATCGACGTAGGTGAGTCGGATGGTGGAGTCTGCGCGTGGGATGGATGGATCGCCTGGCGGTAGAAGTCGGGTGTCGAGGAGGCTGAGATCGCGAAGGGGTCGAGCGTCGACGAGCATGACGCGGCCCATCATGACGGGCATGCCCGCGACATCGACACCGCCGGTCATGGTGTCGAGCATGGAGCTTTCCTTGCGGAGTTTGAGTCGAACGCCAGCGGCGGCGGGGTGGTACTGGGACCGGTCGGTGCTGCTTGCGTCACCGCCATACGCGGCCGTTCGGACGTAGAGGGGTTGTGAGACGGCGAAGCCTTCCATGCCAGCGACGCCGACGTCGAAGAATTCGGCCTCTTTGCCGTCGGGCATTTTGTGTGGGATCAGGCCAAGCGCGTCGGTGGTGGGTTTGCTGAGCATGATGCCGCTTGCGCCGGTGTCGAGGAAAGCCTCGATCGCGAAAGTGGGCTGCATGTCGGCGTCATCGAGCAGCCCCATTTCGCGGAGTTGTTGCATGCCTGCGATGGTTGCCTGTTGTTGGACGACGAGCGGCTCGGATTTTGGGCTGGTGAAGAGCGCGATGTAGATGCGAGGCTGATCGAGTGAAGCGGGCAGCACGCCTTGGACGTCGATGGGGCGGGCCTTTGGGCTGCTGCGATCCGCCGGGGTTGAAGGCGATGGTGCGTTGAGCGATGCCAAGTTTGACGGTCGATCGTTGGCGGACGGTGTGGAGTTGAGGGACGGTGTGGAGTTGAGTGACGGTATGGAGTTGAGGGACGGTTCGGCGTGGCTGGATGGCGTGAGCCCGAATCCTGAGGCAGTGAGTACGATCGCTACACCCGCTACGGTTCGGCAGAACATTGGGACCTCCGTGATGGATCGAAGGGGCGGAAGAATGATCGCCCTGAATGCTTTCCCGACAGATCATCGCACGATCGCCGGGCGGTACAACAGATTTTTGGATCGGGTGGGCAATAGGGTGGATGGTTGGGGCGATTTATCAGCCGTTTGTGGATTTGGTTTTTACGTTGTTGTCGTGCTTGCGGAGGATTATCGTCACGAGGGTGCCAGAAGAGAGGGATCATCCGCACGACGCCGGGCGTTTCCCGCCAACGCGGTGGACGTTGGTTGATCGCGCAGCGGGCGCAGATTCGCATGCGACGCTGGCAGCCGTTTCGGAGCTTGTTCATCTTTATGCGCCTGCGCTTCGTGCGCATTTGCTGCATCGCACGCGGAACGATGTGCATCGGGCGGAGGATTTGTTGCAGGGTTTTCTGACCGACAAGGTGCTTGAGGCGCGTCTGATCGGATGTGCGGAAGCGAATCGTGGGCGATTTCGGACGTTTCTGCTTGCGGCATTGGACCGCTATGTGATTGATGAGCATCGCCGTGCTTCGGCGCAGAAGCGTCGGCCGCGCGAGGGCGTGATGAACGTGGACGAGATGCGTGACACGATCCCTGCAGCGGACGCGAGTGATTTTGACCGAGTATGGGCGCGTGAGGTGATTGACGAGGTTCTGTCGTTGATGCGTCAGCAGTGCACGACCGACGATCATGCGAAGATGTGGGAGGTGTTCGACGCGCGTTACTTGCGGCCTGCGATCGAGGGGACGGAGCCCGAGCCGCACGAGACGATCGCACGTCGATTGGGTCTGCAGGATGCACGGCAGGCGGGGAATTTGCTGATCACCGCCAAGCGGATGTTTACGCGGGCGTTCAAGTCGGTGGTCGCGCGATACGCGATCAATGACGAGGAGATACGAACTGAAGTGGTCGATCTTTGGCGTATCTTTTCTCAGGCGCGTGCATGAAGAATCAACCGCGTCAGGCCGGTCTGGTTTTTCACGCGATCGATCGCGCGGATCGCCTGCGGGCACTTCTGGAGAGCAAGTGATGAGCGATTCCCCAAAAGACCCGCCCGGCGACTCCGCGGAGCGCGACTCTTTTCAGAATGAATCGGGCGATCCGGAATCGGCTGATTCTGTGTTCAGTGATTCTGTATTGGGTGAATCGGTGTTGGGTGAATTGAGTTCGGATGGTGGGGGCGTGGTTGAGCGTGGTGAGATGCTCGCTCAAATCGGCGCGTACCGGGTGATTCGTCTGCTTGGCGAGGGCGGAATGGGTGAGGTGTATCTCGCCGAGCGATCGACACCGATGCGGCAGACGGTAGCGATCAAGGTGATCAAGTTGGGGATGAACAGCCGGGAGATTGTGCGTCGATTTGAGGCCGAGCGACAGACGTTGGCGATGATGGATCATCCGGGGATCGCGCGGGTATTGGATGCGGGGACGACCGATTCCGGGCGTAGTTATTTTGTGATGGATTATGTTGATGGCACGCCTGTGACGAGCTTTTGCGATGCGGAGCGGCTTTCGATCGAGGCGCGTCTGACGCTATTCATGCGGATTTGTGATGCGGTGACGCACGCGCACACCAAGGCGATTTTGCATCGTGACATCAAGCCGTCGAACGTGCTGGCGTATTTGCAGGACGGTGTGCCGGCGGTGAAGGTGATTGACTTCGGGATTGCCAAGGCGCTCGGCGTGGAACAGGGCCCGGGCGAGACGTTGCAGACGGCCATCGGTCGCGCGATTGGGACGTACGAGTGCATGAGCCCCGAGCAGGTCGAGGGTTCGCGGGACATTGACACGCGATCGGATGTTTATTCGCTCGGCGTGTTGCTCTATGAGTTGTTGACGGGTTCTAAGCCATTTGACCACACGACGCTGGTGGGTGTGGTGGATGCGGAGATCAGGCGGATCATTCGCGAGGTGGATCCGCCACGCCCGAGCACACGGCTTTCGATCGGGGGGCTGGATGCTGCGGAGCTGGCGGATCGTCGGCAGTTGAAGCTCGATACGCTTGCGCGGCGATTGCGGAGTGAGCTTGAATGGATTCCGCTGAAGGCGATGCGGAAGGAGCGAGATCGTCGCTATGCGTCGGTGGCGCAGCTTGCGGAGGATGTGCGAAACTACCTGGAAAAGCGTCCGCTGGTGGCCGGCCCGGAGACGCGGACGTATCGCGTGAGGAAGTTTGTGAGGCGGAATCGTTCGGCGGTGCTGGGGACAAGCATCGGGTCTGTGATGCTGTTGTCGGGGCTTTCGGGGTATGTGTACAGCATCCGCGCCGAGCAGGCCCGCACATCGGCGGCGCTGATCGAAGTCGAACAACAGAGATCAAATGCCGAACGACAAACGATCGAAGCCGAACGCCAGCGCGCCGAAGCCGAACGCCAGCGCGCCGAAGCCGAACGCCAGCGCGCCGAAGCCGAAAGACAGGCCAGAATCGCCGACGATAGCTCCAATTTCCTCGCCAACATCTTCCGCAACGCCGATCCGACCCAATCCCTCGGCGACGACGTCACCATCGTGCAGGCGATGGACGAAGCCGTCAAAAAGCTCGACGACGGAACACTCAGCGTCGAACCCATCACCGAAGCCATGGTCCGCTACGTGATCGGAACAACCTATCGCTCGCTCGGCCGCTACAACGAAGCCGTCCCGCAACTCGAGAAGGCCCGCACGCTCGATCTCACGCATCGACTCCCCAGCGATCGGCAAATCGTTGTCACGCTTTCCGATCTGGCGAACGTGCTCACGCAGCAGGGAAAGCTCGACGAGGCCGAGACGATCTATCGTGAGGTGCTGCGCCTGGACCAGCAACATCACCCCGACGATCGACTCTCCATGGCGATTACGAAGCTCAATCTTGCGATGATCCTCAAAGAGCGAAAGTTGTTCGAAGAGGCGACCGCATTCCTGAGTGAGTCATTGTCGATCCGAAGCGAACTGCTCGGGGATGCCCATCCGGACACCATCAGCGCGATGAACAACCTCGCATCGATCTACTGGCAGCAGGGCCGCCTAGATCTGGCCGAACCGATCGTCAGACAGACGCTCGAAGCCCGTCGCGCGGCGCTTCCCCAAGGCCATCCGCATATCGCCCAGAGCATGATGAACCTTGGCGTGGTCTTGCGCGATCAGAAGAAGTTCACGGAAGCCGAGCCGCTTTGCGTCGAGGCGGTCGCGATGCGCCGAGTGGCCTTGGGCGATGCCCATCCGGACCTGGCCGTGGCGCTGGATAACCTCGCACGCGTGCAATATCCCCTGGGCAAGCTCGAAGAAGCGGCGCAAGGTTTCTCTGAATGTTTAAAAATCCGACGGGCCGCGCTTCCTGACGGCGATCCGCGAATCGCCGACACGCTTTATCGACTCGCGCTGGTTCGCATCGATCAGGACGATCTGGAGGAGGCCGAGCGTCTCCTGCGTGAAGCGCTCGCGATTCAACGGGCGATCCGCGAGCAGGCACCACCGACGCTGCTCACCGTCCGAGCGCTCGCGATCGTCCTCGCCGACACCGGCCGCATCACCGAGGCCGAAGACCTGCTCAAATCCTTCGGCATCGACCAAGCTCAGGTTCCTTAGCGAAGTCCAAACAAACGCGTTATTGTTGGCCAACGAACGCCGGCTTCGTTGGCATAAATGTTGCTGTTTAAGCCCGTTAAACGGAAAGAGCGACCTGATGTCAGTGTGGCGTCCGGCTTTCTTCGCCTTTCCCGCGCAGGATTAGTCCGGTGAAATCCGTAGAAGCCTGTAGAGTGCGGGTTCCGTGAGGGGTACCCGCATCGTTCAGGGCTGCGTTGAATCGGAGAGCAAATGAAATCGAAGCGAATGTCCGTGGCGGCGATCCTGGGTCTTGCGGTCCTGTCGGCCGCGCCCGCGCGGGCGGGTATTGTGGACTGGGCGGGCAACTTCTCCGAGTTTTGGAACAACGGCGGCAACTGGGCGCCCCTGTTCCAGCCGACGTCTGCCGACGTGGCAAATTTCGATGACAGCGTGTCTGCGATTGTCTTGAGAGGGGCGGTCAAACTTTCGCAAAACACGACGATCGCCGGGTGGCAGGTGCAGGGCAACCACCCGTTTACCGGTGCTTATTCGTTCAGCCGGATCAACGGCGCGGTGCTGACCGTGACCGGAGCGACGTTTTTTGGGGATGCGAGCACGACGACGTCGACGGTCACGCTCGACGGGTTTTTACTCAACACGACTACCCTCACCTTGTCGGGCCAGATGACCGGCGTTGTCACCGGCAACGCCAACATTAACACCACCGGCGATCTGGATCTGTTCAACAGCAGCGTGCTCAACCTCAACAGCAGCGCGAACATCACCTCCGGGGGGTTGGGCATCAACGACAGCAGCGTGCTGAACCTCAACGGCGGGTCGCTCAACCTCAGCGCGGTTGGCCGGCACGACATCAATAGCGGCACGATGAACGTCAACGGCGGCGCGTTGAACCTGGGTGCGAACACAAGGTTAAGTTTGTTCAGCGGAACGAGCAGGCTTAACTTCTCAGGCGGTTACAACATCCTGAACGGTGGGATCATCACCCAGGACGGCGGAGACGTTGTCGGCACAAGCTTCATCGACGTCGGCAACGGCGGGGCCGGTTTCCTCACGGTCAATCAGACCGGTTCAACTCTCACCGCCCAGACCAACATCAGCGACTGGGGACGGGGTGCCAGCGGCAACGCGGACGTGGACATCCTGAACGGCGGGGTTGCGACGGTCGCGGCCTTGCGCGTCGGCACCGACAACGCACGAGCAAACCTTGATGTCTTCGGCGGGTCGCTCATCGTCAACAGCACACTCGAAGCCGGCGGCGGCACCACTCTCCGCACCGTGCAACTGACTTTGCAAAGCTCCGGCACGATGACCTTCAACGGCGCGGCCGTCTTCAACAACCAGGCCGACCTCAACTTCAGTTCTGGCACGCTCAACTTCAACCAGAACGCCACCTTCAACGCCGGCAGCCGATTCGACCGCACCGGCGGCACGCTCAACATCGCCAGCGGGAAAAAACTCATCATCAACGACGGCGTCTACGACGACACCCGAACCAGCGGACAGGTCCTCTCGAGCGGCGCGGGCATCGAAGTCCGCGGCGGGGCCGGGCGGTTTAATGTCAATCAATTCTTCGACATCGCCAATGGCTCGCTTCTGGTCGAAAACTTGGGTCAATACAACTCGCGCGCCACCGCCGCCACCACCGACTGGGCGCAAAGCGTTAACACCAGCATGACCGCCACCGTCCGCAACAGCGGGCTGATCAACATGGGCGCACTCCGCATCGCCCAAAACGGCTCCGCGGCTGTCAACGTCCAAAGCAACGGCCGACTCGAAACCAACGCCCTGACCGTCGGCGGGTCATCCACCTCGACCGGGCAGATCACAGTCAACGGCGGGTTCGTCACCGTCTTCGGTAGCGCCACCCTCGGCCAGGGCGCGCGAATGGATCTCAACGATCCCGCAGGCAGCAACACCGGACAGTTCACCCGGTTCCTCGTCGACGGCACGCTGAACATGTCCGGCAGCGCCATCATCTTCACCACCGGCGAGAATCCGATTATCAGCGTCGATGCTTTGAACATGACCTCGCCATCTCAGATCGTTCTTCGCCCTGGCGCGGAGCTGTTGGTTACCTACGGCGCGACGGCCGCCCCGCTGAATACGATCCGCGGCTATGTCGCCGCGTCACGCCTCTTCTCCGACGCCATCACCACCGACCCGCGCGTCGCCGTCGGCTACGTCGATTTCCCCGACCCGCAGTTCGGCTCGATGACCGTCAAGCTCACCCTCCGGGGCGACACCAACCTCGACGGCACCGTCAACTTCACCGACCTGCTCGCGCTGGCACGCAATTACAACGGCACGAACCTGTTCTGGCAGACCGGCGATTTTAACTACGACGGCAACGTCAATTTCACCGATCTGCTCGCCCTGGCACGGAACTACAACCAGACCCTGAGTGGCGGGCAGCTTAGCACGCTCTCCGACGCCGGCGGCGGGTCGTTCGTGGATGAATGGAGCCGCGCGATGGCGGTGGTGCCCGAGCCGACGACGTTGGCGTTGGCAGCGGGAGTGGGCCTGTTGTGCGGCCGCCGGCGTCGGTGAAATTGACGTCGGGTCAATGGTTCGAGTCCGTTCCGGGTTCAAACGCCCCGATGAACAAGAGTCTTGAAATTGAATCAACACATGGAGGAAAAAAAGATGCGACCCAATCAGAAGTCGGTAGCGGCGATTCTCGGCCTGGCGATCTTGTCGGCGGCGCCCTCGGCCGTATGGGGGGCGAACAAGGAATGGGTGGGCACCTCCAGCGGTACCTGGACCACCGGCAGCAACTGGCTGGGCTTCGATGCCACCGAGCCCGCAGCTGGCGACAGTGTCACGTTTAGTTCCGTTCTCCTGCCGGTCATCCGAACCAGCGTCACGCTCAATCAGAATCGCACGATCGCGAGTTTGGATGTCTTCAGCCCCCACTTCATCGTCGGCCCGTATTCGTTTACGCGGTCGAGCGGAGCGGTCTTGACAGTCAGCCATGGCGCAAGGTTCGGAGGGGAGAACTCGACCACGTCGCTGAATAGCTTCTCCATGACGTCGAATACGCTCCGTGTCGAAAGTTCGGTCACCCTGGCGATTGCTGGATCGTCGGTCATCTCAACCACGGGTGGGATGACGATGGAGAACAGCAGCGTGCTCAACCTGAGCGGTGGATCGCTCAATCTTGCGGCAAACAGCGTTCATAACATGTGGAAGACGAGCACGATGAACGTCAACGGCGGAACCTTGAACCTGGGCGCGAACTCGACGCTCAACGTCAATGAGAATGCAACGCTCAACTTCTCCGGCGGGTACAACGTGACCAACAGCACGCTGCTCCGAGCACAGGGCGGCGGGGACATCGTCGGCGCCAGCTTCATCGATGTAGGTAATGGGGGGACCGGATTTCTAACAGCTTTCGGGGCCGGCTCGTCGATCACGGCGCAAAGCAACGTCAGTGACTGGGGCCGCGGTGCCGGCAGCAATGCGGTGGTCGAGTTTTACGCCGGCACGACCTCAGCGGTCAGCGCCCTTCGCGTCGGTACCGTTGATTCGCAGGCGACCATGCGCGTCCGAGGAGGTGCACTCACGGTCAACAGCACGCTCGAGGCCGGCGGCGGGACCGCGTCGCGAACGGTGAACCTCACGGTGCAGGACTCGGGCACCCTGACGCTCAATGGCACATCCACCTTCAACAACCAGGCCGACCTCGACTTCAGTTCCGGCACGCTCAACATCAACCAGAACGCCACCGTCAACGAAGGCGCGCGCATCGACCGCACCGGCGGGACGATGAACATCGCCAGCGGTAGGAAGCTCATCGTCAACGGCGGCGTTTATGCCGACACCACCACCGGCGGGCAGATCCTATCCAGCGGAGCGAGCATCGAAGTCAAGGGTCCGTTCGCACGCTTCGGCGTTGCCCAATACTTCGACATCGGCAACGGCTCGCTGCTGGTGGAATCGAGCGCTCAGTACAACTCGCCCGCCAGTGCGATCACCACCGACTGGGCCAGCGCCACGGGCACCGTCACCACCGCCACCGTTCGCTCCAACGGGCGGATCAACATGGGCGTGCTCCGTATCGCCAACTCGGGCGGCGCGACCGTCAACGTCCTCAGCAACGGGCGTATCGAGACGACCGGGCTCACCGTCGGCGGAACGGGCACGTCCAACGCGATCATCAACCTCAACGGCGGGTTTGTCACGGTCTTCGGAATCGCCAACCTCGGCTCGGGCGCGCAGATGACCCTCAACGATCCCGTCGGCAACAACACCGCGCTGGGGCAGGTCACCCAGTTCCTCGTCGACGGCACGCTGAACATGACCGGCAACGCCGCTCTCTTCACGGAAGGCGAGAGCCCGGCCATCGTCGTCGACGCGTTGAGCATGACCGGAAACAGCCGGATTCTGATGCAGCCTGGCGCGGAGATCTCCATCAACTACGGCGCGGCCTCCGCCCCGCTGAACACGATCCGCGGCTACATCCTCTCGGGCTTCAACAACGGTGCATGGAACGGCTCATCAGGCATCTCGTCCAGCGCAGCCCAGCTCGACGCGCGGCTGGGCGTGGGCTACGTCAACTTCCCCGACGCGCAGTTCGGCTCGATGACCGTCAAGCTCACCCTGCAAGGTGATGCCGACCTCAGTGGAGCGGTCGGCTTTCCGGATCTGCTGGCGCTGGCCCGCAACTACAACGGCACTGGAAGGTTCTGGGCCGACGGCGATTTCAACTATGACGGCAACGTCGGCTTCTCCGACCTGCTCGCCCTGGCCCGGAACTACAACCAATCGCTCTCGCTTGAGGAGTCTGCATCTCTGGGCGAGTCATTCGCCTCTGACTGGTCGCTCGCGCGGAGCCTCGTGCCCGAGCCGTCAATCATCACAAGCCTGCTCGGCACTTCGGCCGTCCTGCTCGGACGACGACGAAGGTCGCCGGGGGCGTGACGCCTGAGGATCCGATGCTCAACAACGGGCACGCCCATAAAGGCCATCACGTTTCACCCCCCGGACAAGTTCAGACATGCCCCAAGCAAGCCGGCTGCAATAATCGATTTGTCTGAAGCGTTCTGATCGCATGAGGATTACTGTTTCGCGTCTTCGAGCACGGATGACGACACATTCGCGTACGGCTGCGGGTATCGCTTTCGTCGTGTTCGCCGTTGTTTTCGCGGGGGTTTCGTCCGTCGCCCGCGCGGGAAGTCAGACGGTCTCGCTCTACAGTCCGTCGAACGGCAGGAACGTGAACTTTGTAGTTTACACCCCGCCCGACTACGCGACCTCCGCGCGGGCCTACCCGATGGTGCTCGATCTGCATGGCATCGGCGGCAGTTCGATCAATCGGGGCAATCAACAGATCATTCCGTACCTCGACGCGGCGATCCGTGCCGGGTCCGTTCAGCCGATGATCTATGTCTTCGGCGACGGACAGACGAGTCCGCAGTCTGCCAGTTTCTGGGGTGACGCGTTCGACGGACACAAGCAGGTGTATAGCAACGTCATCGAAGAAGTGTTGCCCTACGTCGACGCCAACTATCGAACGGTAGGCGACAGGCGTTTCCGTGCCGTCCAGGGATTCAGCATGGGGGGGTTCGGAGCGATGATGTACGCGACCAAGCGCCCGGACCTTTTCAGCGCGGGCGTGGGATACAGCGGGGCCTATCAAAACTGGGCGCGACTGCAACCCAATGCCAAGGTCCCGATGTACAACTCGGTCGAGACGAACTTCACACCCTACAGCGTCTACGACCAGACACTCCTAAACGCCCAGACCATCGCGGGGCTGAACGTCAGGTTCCGAATGCTCATTGGCGGTAACGACACGCTCCTCAACGTAAACCAGTCGTACAACCAGTACCTCAATAACATTCTCATGCCGCTCGGGGTTGCCAACATCCCTCTGGAGGTTGTGCCCGGCATCGGCCATGACGGAAAACGGATGTTCGAAACGGGCATCGGCCTGCAGTTCCTCAACCAACACTTCACCCACACGCCCGGCGATGCGGATGCCGATGGTGACATCGATTTCTCTGACCTCACCGCTCTGGCACGAAACTACAACCTTACGGGAAGATCATGGATTCACGGCGATTTCGACTACGACGGCAACGTCGGCTTCGCCGACCTGCTCGCACTGGCCCGAAACTACAACATCAGCCTTTCGCCCACGAACGCATCTGCGCTTTCAGGCGTCGGCGGGGAGGCCTTCATGAACGATTGGCTCCGCGCCACCGCTCTCGTGCCCGAACCCGTGACGATCTCACTTCTCACCGGCACGGCCCTCCTCCTCGGCCGCAAGCGTCGAAGCTCATCGGGCCGGGCGATGTAGAGGGGCCTTGCATTCTGATTGGGGCACAAGTGGTGTGGAATTGTGTCGCAATAAATGGTCCGTTCGCTACGTTGTAGGGGCATGAGAATCGGCCGCTGCATGATCATGACGCTGGTGGGGGTTTCGTGTTGGGCCTTTCCGTGGAGTGCGGGTTCGGCGCGGGCGGAGCAGCTCGGTTTTAACTTCGATCCGCTGACGCAACTCGCCCGCAACGCGCAGGCGGGCGTGGGGGTGCCGAGTCCGGTGCGCGGATTCGACATGCGACTCTTGCGTGACGGCGTGCCGGTCTATCACCAGAGCTTTGGCACTTGGTCGCTCGATCGACCCGCCAATTCTGATAGCAGCACCAAGACGATGAGCGGCGCCTTGATCATGGCGGGGACGGAGGTAGCGGGTTCGGGGTTTTCGCTGGATGCGAAGCTCGCGGATTTTCTGCCGTCGTTTAATCAACCCCAGAAGCGCGACATCACGATTCGTCAGGCGTTCAGCCACACTTCGGGCATCTCCACCGCGGACACCAACTCAGCGCTTCTCAATCCCGTCATCACGTTGCAGCAGTCGGCGAATCTGATCGCGCAGCAGCCACTCGCATCGGGACCGCCGGGCTCGAAGTTCGCCTACGGCGGATTGTCCATGCAGGCGGCGGGCGCTGCACTGGAGGCGGCGGCGCAATCGACCTATGTCGATTTCTTCAACGAGCGGATTGTGGAGCCGATGCAACTGACCGATACGCGATTCGTGCTCGCGAGCGACAGCAACCCACGCGTGGCCGGCGGGATCGAATCGACTGCCACCGACTTCGCCCGCTTCATGGACATGCTCCTCAACAACGGCATCGATCGCAGCACGGGCAACGTCGTTCTACAACCCGCCTCAGTCGCCGCGATGACCACGAGGCAAACCAACGACACGCAGACCATCATCAACACTCCGCCGTCCGTCGATAACAACCGCTACGGCATCGGCGCGTGGATCGATCAACTTGACCGAATCGGCACGAACACCGTCGATGCGCTGGCGGGCGGGGCAAGAGGTTTCCACGCGTGGATCGATCGCTCGCACGGCCTGGCGTTTGCCTTCTCCACGGATGTCTCGTCGTTCGGTCTGATCGTCGATCTCGCCGACGCGATGCACGAGTCGATCCTGAACGCAGTCGAAAACCCGCTTCTACAAGGCGATGCCAATGCAGACGGACGCGTCGATTTCACTGACCTACTTGCGCTGGCCCGAAACTACAATCGCTTGAACAGGCTTTGGTCGGAAGGCGATTTCAGCGGCGACGGGCGCGTCGACTTCACGGATCTGCTCGCCCTGTCGAGGAATTACAATCTCGCGCTTTCGATATCGGATCAGGCGGAGTTGTCCAACGCAGGCGAATCGTTCATGAGCGATTGGCTGCTCGCGCAAGCAGTCGTGCCTGAGCCGGTGGTGCTGTCAGGGTGTCTCGGTGCTGCCGTGCTCATGATCCGTCGTGGCGGACGGTGTGGTCGTCGATTGCCGTGAATCGCCCCTCTTCACGCCCGGTCTGTCGCTTTGCCGGAAAGTGTCTATCCTCGTGCGTCCCATGCTTCTGACGGGACGAAATCTCAGCAAATGGTTCGGTCCGCGGCTCTTGTTTCAGGGCATCACGCTCGGATTCGCGCCGGGCGAGCGCGTCGGATTGATCGGTGCCAACGGCTCGGGGAAATCGACCCTGCTGCGGATTTTTGCCGGGCTCGAGCAGCCGGATGAGGGTGAACTGAATCTTCGTCGGGGCTTGCGTGTGGGGTATGTGCCGCAGGAGGAACGGTTTGACGAGGGGCTCTCGTGTATCGACGCGGTGGCGGGCGTGATCGATCCGCATCTGGATGACCATGAGCGGCATTTGCGGGCCGGTCGGATTCTGGAGCGAGCGGGGTTTGTCGATGAGCATCAGCAGGCAGAGCGATTATCCGGCGGATGGAAGAAGCGTTTGTCGATTGTGAAGCAGATCGCGCGTGAGCCGGAATTGCTGCTGCTGGACGAGCCGACGAACCATCTCGACCTGGAAGGGATCTACTGGCTCGAAGACCTCATCGATGCCGCCGACTTTGCGACGTTGATTGTGAGTCACGATCGTCGGTTTTTGGAGGAGGTGAGTCGTCGGATCATTGAGATCGGGACGGTTTATCCGGAAGGGTTTTTGAGTCATGTGGGGACATATAGCGATTTTGTGGAGAAGCGGAGTGAGTTTTTGATCGCGCAGAAGAGTCGGGAGCAGGCGCTGGCGAGCACGGTGAAGCGGGAGATTGAGTGGTTGCGTCGTGGTGCGAAGGCTCGGACGACCAAGGCCAAGGGCCGTATTGAGAAGGCCGGCGAGATGATTGCGGATCTAGCGGATCTGCGAACGCGGAACGCCGAGCAGCAGGCCGCCGAGATTGATTTCAATGCGACGCGTCGACAGACGCGGAAGTTGATTCAATTGAAGTCGGTTGAGAAGTCGATGGGTGGTCGTAAGTTGTTTGATGGATTGTCGCTGGTGCTTTCGCCGAAGGACACGCTTGGATTGCTCGGGCCGAACGGGTCTGGGAAATCGACTTTGATCGGGCTATTGACCGGGCGACTGGAGGCCGATCGTGGGGAGATCGTGTGTGCGGACAGTTTGAAAGTGGTGGTGTTCGATCAGCATCGAGAGCAGCTTGATCCAAAGCAGACATTGCGGCGGGCGCTCAGTCCGGGCGGGGACAATCTGGTGGTGAACGGTCAGGCGATGCACGTGAGTGGATGGGCGAGGAAGTTTTTGTTCAGGAACGAGCAGCTGGACATGCCGCTGAGTGAATTGTCGGGAGGCGAGCAGGCGCGTGTTCTGCTTGCGCGGCTGATGCAGGTGCCTGCGGACGTGTTGATCCTCGACGAGCCGACGAATGATCTGGACATTCCGACGCTGGATGTGTTGGAGGAGAGTTTGGAGAATTTCGCGGGTGCGGTGGTGTTGGTGACGCACGATCGATATCTGTTGGATCGATTGAGTACGAGCATTTTGTCGCTCGATGGGCGAGGTGGTCATCGAGCGTTTGCGAGTCTTGAGCAGTGGGAGCGAGCGAAGTACGAGGCCGACCGCAAGGAGGCGGAGCGTTTACGGATGGCGCGTCAGGAGGCGAGCGCGGATCGAGCGTCTGTGCCGAGCGTGCAGCAGGGATCGACAGCGGCGAAGAAGAAGCTGACGTGGAACGAGCAGCGCGAGCTGGAAAAGATGGAGGAGACGATCCACGCCGCCGAGTCGAGGCTGGCAGAACTGCAGGCCGCGACCGCGGACCCGTTGTTATCGAGCGATTACGTGAAGGCCAACGCTGCCTACGAGGCGGCAGCGAAACAGCAGGCGGAGGTTGATCGGCTTTATGCGCGTTGGGAGGATTTAACCAATCGCTCATAAATGAGGACTGACTTGAGATCGGGGCTGTTTGCTTGGGAGAAATGGATTGCGTTTTTTGTATGGCGTGGGGTAGATTCGGGGGCGTTCATTTCAGCGTGGGGAGTCTGACTGCCCCGGGGCGGGTCAGAGCGATTGGATGAGAGTCCATTTCTTTTACAGGAGAAGCAGATGAGTCAGTATCCGAATCCGATGCAGGACGGTGCGCGAGCGCGTGCGATGGAGCTTGAGTATGGATACGCCGACACGGGTGTGGGCGATGTGGCGAAGTTTTTCCATATTGTTTACTTGTGGATGGCGGTGGGTCTGGCGGTGACGGCAGCGGTGTCGGCGGGGATCGCGTTTTTCATGCCTGGCCTGATGATCGCGAATCCTTGGATCGCGGTGGTTGGCGCGCTCGGTGCGTTTGTGGTTTCGCTTGCGACGAATCGCGTTGCGATGAAGGTCAGCGCGGGTGCGGGTTTGGCGATGTTCTTCCTCTATGCGTCGCTGATCGGTCTGATGATCGCGCCGATCTGGGTGGTCTATTCCGGCCCGACGATCGGGGCGGCCTTCATATTGACGGGCGGAAGCTTTGCGGTGATGAGCCTGATCGGCTTTGTGACCAAGGTTGATCTGACGAAGATCGGGATGATCGCGATTTTCTGTGCGATCGGGCTGTTCATTGCGTCAATGGTCAACATTTTCCTTCAGAATGATCTGCTCGGCTGGATCATCACATATGCGATCGTGATCGTCTTTACTGTGATTACGATTTGGAAGACGCAGGAGCTCAAGAACTTTGCGATGTCGGGCGCGAGCGCGGATCAACGTGGTCGGATGGCGGTCGTCGGTGCGTTGTCGCTCTACATTGCCTTCATCAACCTCTTCCTTGCGATTTTGCGCATCATTGGCGATCGTCGATGAGCAATCATGATGCTTGATGATTGTCTGAGATCATAAAGCCCCCGGGAGAACGTCCCGGGGGCTTTTTCATGGGTGCTGGGACTGAATCGAGATTTCAAAACCATTGTTCAATTCATCGGTCGGCGGGGCTGTGCCTAATGTTCGGTACTGAAATGACGCAACTGACAGATCAAATTGATAAGGCCGACTCGATCGCACGTGGCGTGGTGGGTTGGGTTGGTGAAGTGTCGGTGACGAGTCGTGCGGATTATCAGCGGGCGCGGCTTCGGCTGGGCATTTTGGGGGTCGGAGTGGGCGTGTTGATGTCGGCCGGGGTGATGGTGCTGACGTTGGGCGGAATTGTGACGAAGTTGGGCGGGGGGATGTTGGCGGCGGTGATTGGGGCCGGGTGTTTGGGTGGGCTGATGGTGGTGTGGCAGGGGATTTTGGACGCAGCGGGTCGAAGGTTGGACGCAGCGCATCGGCTGCATACGGGGTCTGCATCGGTTCCGAGCCGGGCGATCGCGTTTCGAGGGATTTTGGAATCGGTGCGATGGCTTGTTTGCTTTGTGGCGACCGCGGGGGTGGCGTCGTGGATCGTGGGGATGTTGCCGACTGCGTGGCCGATCGTATTGATGGTGCTGACGGGGTTGGGCGTGCTGATTCGATGTGTGGTGCCAGAAAGGCCAGCGGGCAGCGTGGTGCCGCATGGGGATGATTGGGAGAGAGATGTTGGGTCTCGCCTTGCGGAGGTCGGATTACCGGTGCCGCGTTTGGTGGTGATCGACACGGGGGAGACGACGCTGGCGGGTGGATGGATGGGTCGTGGTCGCGTGTGGGTGAGCCGTGCAGTGTCGGAGGCGTCGGCGTTGCAGGCGGCGACGTTGGTGGCGCGGGAGCTTGTTCATCAGTCGAAGCTGCATCGGCTGCAGAGTGCGGGTATCAGTTTTGTGTCGCTGTGCGTTGGGATTGGTCTGACGTTTTTGATCGTTCGATTGATGGGCGATTCGATTGCGTCGCACGTGCCGTCGGTGGTGTTGACGTTGATTGCGACGATGACGCTGCTCAGCTTTGCGTCGCTCTTTGTGTTCCCGGCGATCGGTCGGAGACAGGTGTTGGCGGTTGATCGGATGATTGCGGATCGTTTCGGGAGGGTGTCTGCGGGTGAGATGTTGGATGCGCTAGCGGGGGCGAATCTGCCGGACGAATCGCTATCGGGCGGGAAGGCTTATGTGTTTCATCCGATCCCGACGATGTCGAGGCGTCGGCAAGCGATCGAGAGACGAGGTGGAAAATGAATTTGATGCCGCGGTTTTTGTTTTCGCTCGGGGGATGGACGCTGAATCTGATTTCGCGGAGCCTGCACTGTCAGGCGGGTCGTCCGCACGCCGGCCGTTTTCCGCCGGACTGGGCTTGAGCTGATGTGGCCCGACGTGGAATGGTGTGGCCTAGCGTGAGCGGGTCTGTTTTTGCAGAGTTCGAGTTGTGGGGCTAGGTGGCGTTCGATTCGGCTTCGAGTTTCGGGCGTGAGAGTCGTATGCCGAGTTCGTAGAGCAGGCAGAGGGGGACGACGAGGGCGAGTGTTGCGACGATGACATCGCCCGGCGTGATGACGGCGGCGGCGATGACCATGACGAAGTAGACGACCTTTCGCATGCTCTTGAGTTCATCGATATCGACGATTCCGAGCGTGACGAGGGTCATGACGACGATGGGGAGTTGGAACGAGAGTGCAAAGAGCAGGAGCATGACCAGGACGAGGCTGACGTATCCGGGGATGGTGATGATGGGTGCGACGAGATTGGCGGGCCCGAACGCGAGGATGCGGACGTCGTCATGGAGGCTGAACTTCAGTCGTTGTTGGGTGGTGTTGAACCAGAGTTGACCTTCGCTTGGTTTTGCGGGGTCGGCGGTGAGCATGGGGACGGTGAAGACGCTGGCGGGGGTTTCGGTGGAGGTTGAGGGTTGGAAGCTGGATGGGAGTTTGATGTCGGCGGTGAAGTAGAGGAAGAATTGCAGTGTCCATGGCAGGACGAGGAAGAAGGCGAAGCAGATGCCGGACATCATCAGGCCGATGGAGAGTGGGATGTATCGTGTGACGGTTCGGCGTTCGGACGGATAGAGACCTGCGGCGACGAATTGCCAGAGCTGATAGAGCATCCACGGCGCGGCGATGACCGCTGCGGCGATGGCGCTGACGCGGAGGTAGAGCGTGAAGGTGTCGGCGGCGTCGGTGCTGTAGAGTTGTGTGTTCAGGTCATAGTTTCGCAGGACATCGAGGAGTGGTTTGCAGAAGAAGGGCAGGACATAGTCTTTGACGAAGGCAAGGCAGATGACGAACGCCAGGACAAACCCCCAGAGCGCCCGGACGAGCCTGCGGCGGAGTTCTTCCAGATGTTCGCCGAGGCTCATGCGGAGCTGATCGGGATCATCGGGCAGATCGGCGGATGATGCTTTTGCGCCTGACTTTGAGGCGTTGGCACGGATGCGCTTCATCGGCTGGTGTCCTCGGTGCCTGCGAGGGTGATGTCGAATTCGAGTGTTTGTCCGTCGCGCCAGATTTTGAGTTTGACGGATTTGCCGGGGTCAAAGAGTGCGAGCGTGCCTGCGAGGTTGAATGGGTCGCTGATGCGTCGTCCGTCGATTTCGAGGATGACGTCTCCGAGCGTGAGTTGTCCGCGTGGGTCGCGTGTGGTGGGTCTGAGTCCTGCTTTTGCGGCGGGGCTGTCTGGATCGACGCTGATGACGAGCACGCCCTGCACGCCGAGCCGTTGCATGAGATTTCGGTTGACGTCTGGATGAACGGTACGAACGCCGAGGACGGCTCGGACGACACGTCCGTTGGTGATGAGTTGGGGTACGACGCGGTTGACGGTATCGACGGGGACGGCGAATCCGATGCCCGCGCTCGCGCCGCTGGGGCTGGCGATGGCGGTGTTCACGCCGATGAGTCTGCCGGCCGAGTCCATGAGTGGTCCGCCGGAGTTTCCGGGGTTGATGGCGGCGTCGGTTTGGATGACGTCTTCGATGGTGACATTGGCGGGGCTGCGGATGCTTCGTCCGAGTGCGCTGACGACGCCGCTGGTGAGCGTTGAATCGAGTCCGAATGGATTGCCGATGGCATAGACAGATTGTCCGACGAGGAGGTCTGAGCTGGTTCCTACGGGCAGCGGGCTGAGCATGTCGGCGGGTGCGTCGATCTTGAGCACGGCCAGGTCATTGGTCGGTGCGACGCCGATGAGTTTGGCTTCATAGGCGCGTTGATCGGAGAGTGTGACCAGTGCGCTGCTTGCTCCGCGGATGACGTGGTAGTTGGTGACGATGTGGCCGCGTGTGTCCCAGATGAATCCGCTGCCGGTGCCTGCGGAGATTTCGTTGCTTTGCAGCGTGAATGGGTTGGTTTGTTCGCGTCGCGTGGTGATGAAGACGACGCTGGGTGCGGTGCGTTTGAAGATGTCGATGGCTCGGAGTTCATCGCTCGCCAGTGGCGGTCGCTCGGAGACGGTGCGTGCCTCGGCGGCCTCGATGCGAGGCGCACGGACAAGCCCGATGACCGCCTGTCCGATGACAACACCCAGCAGGAGAAAGAAGATGGCGATGACCCACGTTTTGCCCATAGTGCTGTATGTTATACCGAGTCGAGCCGTTTCGCGTGGGCGATGCGGATCGCATCCCCTCCCCGCGCCTGCGGCTTCACACGAAGCAGGGCGATTCCACACGCAGCGGTAAAGGATCGAAGCGATTTCCATTGAACCACCAAGACGACCACGAAGGTGAAGAACGGCCACGGTCAAGTCGATCGCCGGTCATCTCACTGAGTCGTGTAGCAGGTAGGGTCCGGTGTATTCACCGGACCATTTCGCCAGCGACGCAACGACGGTCCGGTGCGTACACCGGACCCTACGCACTCGGTTTCGATCGGTTCCAACTCGCTTTCGATCGTTTTCGTGTCGTATTCGATCGAAAATGCCGCGCTTTCGATCGAAAGCACGTCGACTTCGATCGATCTTGAGCTGGCTTCGATCGATTTCGCGCCGACTTCGGTCGGTGGTAACTTCGAAATCTGAGTTGCCGATTCGTCTCCGGCGAAAGCCGTGGCCCCTTCAGTTGTCGGCGTGCCGTTTTTATCGGGGGATGTGAGCGGCTCTTGGATGGGGGGTTCGTGACTCAAGTTTGAGGGCAGGTAGGGTCCGGTGTATTCACCGGACCATTTCGCCAGCGACGCAACGACGGTCCGGTGAGTACACCGGACCCTACGCACCCTCCCCGCGCCGAGTGGTCGAGTGATCGAGGCGGCGGATGTGTCGAAGCTGCTGGTGGCGTGAGGTGGGCGAGGGCGGGGATGGGTTGGGCGTGAGTGGGAAGGGTTGGCGGGTGGGGGCTCTTTCGCTCGGGAGTGGGTGGGGGCGGAAGATTATCCGACGCCGCCGAGGCCGAGGGCTCGGCCGAATCGGCGGAGCAATTCATGGTGCAGCAGGCGATGGCCGGGAAGCGACAGGGTCGGATCGTCGGTGAGAAGTCTCTGTGCGTCTTCACGGGCTTGTTTGAGGAGGTCGAGTTCCTGGGAGAGGTCTGCGACTTTGAGGTCGGGGAGTCCGGATTGACGAGTGCCGAAGAAGTCGCCGGGTCCGCGTTGTCGGAGGTCTTCTTCGGCGAGTTCGAAGCCGTCGCCGGTGCGGGTCATGGCGTCGAGTCTGAGGACGCTTTCTTCGGTGGGAGCGTCGGAGATGAGGAGGCAGTAGCTTTGGTGTGTGCCACGTCCGACGCGTCCGCGGAGTTGGTGGAGTTGTGAGAGTCCGAATTGTTCGGCGGACTCGATGACCATGACGGTGGCGTTGGGGACATCGACGCCGACTTCGATGACGGTGGTGGCGCAGAGGACGTCGAGTTGGTGTGAGCGGAATTGTTCCATGACGGCGGCTTTTTGGTCGGGTTTCATGCGTCCGTGGAGCATGCCGAGTCGGAGCGATTTTAGGGGGCCGGTGCGGAGGGATTCGTAGCGTTCTTCGAGGCTGGCGGTGTCTTCGTCGAAGCCGTTGCCGTCGATGCGTGGGACGACGATGTAGGCTTGTTGTCCGAGTTTGGCTTGTTGGATGACGCGATTCCATGCGAGGTCGGCCTGGGGTTTGCGGAGCCATTCGGTATGGATGGGCTGGCGGCCGGGCGGGAGTTCGTCGATGGTGCTGACGTCGAAGTCGGCGAAGTAGCTGAGTGCGAGTGTGCGTGGGATGGGCGTGGCGGTCATGACGAGGTAGTGGGGGCTGAGGCCTTTGGCCTTGAGGAAGGCGCGTTGACGGACGCCGAAGCGGTGTTGTTCGTCGATGACGACGAGTCCGAGGTTGGCGAAGTCGATATCGGGCTGGATGAGCGCCTGGGTACCGACGGCGAGGTGGATGGCGCCGGAGGCGAGATCGTCGCGGATGGTTTTTTGGGCTTTTTTGGAGCGTTGGGTGAAGAGCCCGACGCGGACGCCCGAGCCGGCGAGGAAGCGCGAGAGGGAGAGGTGATGTTGTTCGGCGAGGACTTCGGTGGGTGCGAGGATGACGGATTGCAGTTTGTTGGCGACGCAGACGAGCATGGCGTAGAGGGCGACGACGGTTTTTCCGCTGCCGACGTCGCCTTGGAGGAGTCGGTTCATCGAGAGTCCGGATTGCATGTCGCGGACGAGTTGATAGCAGGCGCGCTCCTGGGCCTGGGTGAGCGGGAAGGGGAAACGGTTGCGGATGCGTTCGTCGAGGAGTCGATCGCAGCGGACGACCGGGGCGCTGAGGCGATCGGTGCGTTGTTGGCGGGCGAGTTGGAGTCCGACCTGGAGGAGCATGAGTTCGTCATAGACGAGTCGGCGGCGGGCTGCGTAGGCGGAGGCGTGATTGCGTGGGTTGTGGATTTGGACAGAGGCGTCGGCGCGTGACATGAGCCTGCGCGAGGTGAGGAGATCGGGATCGAACCATTCGAGTGGAGGATCGACGTGATCGAGTGCGGAGGTGATGGTGCGTTCGAGGACGGCGCTGGAGAGGTCAGAGGTGGCGGGGTAGATGGGGCGGAGTTTGGATTCGACGGGGGCGTTGGCGTCGTCGTTTTGGGGATCGATGGCCTGCCAGTGTGGGTTGACCATTTGGGGCATGTTTCGGAAGAATCCGACTTTTCCGCGAACGCGGACGTTCATGCCGGGTGTGAGTCGCCCGCGGAGCCAGGTGCCGTTGAACCAGGTGAGGCTGAGTCGGTCGCGTCCGTCGTCGAGCGTGGCTTCGAATCGTCCGCGTGACGAGCCGGAGGTGTATTGAGCGGCGACGATTTCTCCGCGGACGGTGTGGATTTGGTCTGGCTGGAGCGCGTCGATGCCGGTTTCGTGGCTTTCGAACTGGTATCTGCGTGGGTAGTACTCGAGGAGGTCGCGAAGGGTTGCGAGTCCGAGTGCGGCGAGACGGGCGGCACGGGCTGCGCCGACGCCGGTGATGCTGGTGACGGGGGCGTCGAGTGGGAGTTTTGGGGATCGGCTCGGATCGGACATCTGCGGATGATGATAACGGAGACCCGGTGGAGAACGATGAATCAAACGATGGATGGTGTGTGTCGTGTGCTTGAATTGGTTGCGGGGTGTGGCTAGCGTGCGGTGATGTCTCCATATCGGCGGAACGTGATGGTCGGGGTGACGGTGCTGTCGGCGCTGGTGATTCTGGGTTGGATGGTGGTGCAGTTTGGTGATCGCATCGCGACGCCTTTTTCGGGGAAGAAGATTGCGGTGTCGTTGCGTGCGCCGACGGCGGACGGAATTAGTGGCGGTTCGGTGCTGAAGTATCGTGGTATTCCGGTGGGTACGGTGAAGGATGTCGCGTTCGGATCGGACAATGATGTGCTGATCAGGGCGGAGCTGGATTTGGACAAGCCGGTACCGGCGAACATTCGGGGAGAGATCAGGCTGCCGAATTTGCTGGGTGCGAACGCGGTGATCGATTTGTTTTTGACGACGCCTGTGCCGAGCGAGGTGAAGCTGGTGGGGGGTGAGGTGATCGAGGCGGAGTTTGTGGGGACTGGGATCATTCCGCCGGAGGTGACGAAGCTGGCCAACGCGTTGAGTGGTGTGGTGGAGGAGCTTCGTGCGAGTGGGGTGGTGGCGAACTTTAACAAGCTGGTGACGGATATTGATGATCAGGCGTTGAAGCTTGGGACGACGCTGGACCATATCAATGAAGTGATTGGTGACGAGAATGTGAAGCTGGATTTGAAGAAGACGGTTGCGGAGTTTCGCGCGACGAGCGAGCGTGCCGCGCGAGTGGCGGAGCGATTCGAGAAGCTGGCTGCGGATTTGGAGCCTCTGCCGGGTGAGGCGAGCGCGGTGATGACGGACATTCGATCGGGCGTGTCGGATGCGCGGGAGGCGATCGGCAAGACGGACGAGCGGATCGAGGATGTTTCCAGGCGAATCAACGAGAATCTGGATCGGATTGCGCTCGTGCTTGCGGATGTGAAATCGGTGACGGCGAAGGTGGATGAAGGCAAGGGAACGGCGGGTGCGTTGGTGAACGATCCGCGGCTGTACAATACGCTGGTGAGCGCGACGGAATTGCTGGCCGCGACGATCAAGGACATTCAGCGTGTGGCGCAGCAGATCGAACAGGAAGGCGTGAAGCTGCGGCTGCGCTGATGAAGGGTCTTGCAAGCGGGTTGCTCGTGAGGGATTGGGTTGTTGGGGGGAAGAAGCGGAATTGTGAATACCCTTGCGATAGAGACCTCGGGGCGAGTGGGATCGATTGCGGTTCTGCGGGATGGTTGCGTGTTGGGGGAGAAGACGATCGAGCATGGTTTGAAACATGCGGCCGCGATCGTGCCGGCGATGGATGGGTTGTTGAGCGAGTTGGGGATGTCAGCGCGTGATGTGGGGCGGGTGTGCGTGGGGCAGGGGCCGGGCTCGTTTACGGGCTTGCGCGTGGGGATCACGATCGCGAAGATGTTGTCGATGACGCTGGGCGTGGAGGTGGTGGGCGTGCCGAGCGGCGACGTATTGGCGGAGAATCTGCCGAATGAGGCGCGGCTGGGGATGACGCTGCTGGATGCCAAGCGCGGGCAGGTTTTTGCGGGTCTGTATGAGCGTGAGGGTGGAGTGTGGCGGGTGTTGAGAGTGCCTGCGTTGACGCGGATCGAGACGATGTTGGCGTGTGCAGGCGGGCCGATCTTTGTGATTGGGGAGGGGATTGCGATGCATCGTGAGGCGTTGGAGCGGATGGGTGCGCGTGATTGTGATGATCAAGGACTGGCTGCGCGGGAGGCGGATGAGCCGGGGGAAGATCGTGAGAAGTTGGCGGGCGTGGTCGGAGGGGTGTGGCTGTGTCCGGAGTGGATGTGGCGATGCCGCGCGTCGGTTGTGGGTCGATTGGGTGATGATCGGGCGAGGAGGGGCGTTGCGAGTGATGCGTGGGGGCTGGAGCCTTTGTATGTGAGGCGAGCGGAGGCGGAGGAGAAGCGATTGATCGCGGCGGGGCTGTTGAATGCGGATGGAACCGAGCGGGATTGATGGATGTTTGAATCGAGTAGCGGGGCGAGATCAGTGTGGGGCTAGCGGTTGGGGGACGGTTGATGTGCGGAGTCGATCGAAGGCTGCGTCGGCGGATTGGATGGTGGGGGTATTGAGGTGGATGGTGCGGTTCCAGGCGAAGCGTCGGGTTTCGCGTGTGATGGATGATTCGGGAAGGACGCGGAGTCGGGCGTGGAGCAGGACGCTGAGGGTTTTCGGCCCGCGTTGAACGAGGATGCGCAGCGGTCGGTCGGTTGAGGCCGTGAGCGAATCGACGACGTGTTGGCGATTGATGATGGAAGGTTGAGCGGATGAGGCGTTGGAGTGTGTGCCGTGGGATGTGGGGTGGAATAGGGCGAGTTCGGTGTTTTCGGATCGAGCTTCACGTGGATCGGGGATGCTGGAAGTGACGGCTGCGTCGGGGGTGATAGCGATGATGAGATCGCCTGGCAGTAGCGAGCCGTGTGCGGGGGATTCGGGGTCGACGGCATCGACGCGAACGCCGGCGGGCGAATCTGTGAGTCGCGCGCCGATGTAAGCGTGTGGGATCGTTCGACCCGCCTGGAGTTGGTGTATACGGTGGAGTTGAATCGGATCGAGAGGCAGGAGAAATGCGCTGCTGGAGCCGGAGTGGTCGGGTGAGGTGTCGGGTCGTTCGATGACTGCGGTGAGGATGCCGACGGCGTGGTTGTGGAGATCGAGCGCGACGGCGCCGGAATCGCCGGGGCGATTTTCAGCGCGGACCTCGATGAGCCGATCGAAGGAGCGGCCTGTGCGACGACTGAGGGTCGGTAGCCAGCGATTCGTGCCGATGAAGCGTGCGTTGATTTGGTGCAGGGGTTCGTGGGATGGGTCGGTGGATGCGGACGCGTGCGAGGAGGGCTCTGGGCCCTCGGTGGGCTTGAAGCGGGCGAAAAGCGATCGGACCTGCGACGCGTCGGCGGAGATCGGAAGGGGCTGGGTCAGAGCGTGGATTCGAAGGACGGCGAGGTCGCTGCGCGGGTCGGTTCCGACGACGAGGGCGGGCCTGACGACGCCGAGGTGATCGACGACCCAGACGCTGTTGGATCCTGCGACGACGTGGGCGAGCGTGAGGATTGTACCGTGATGGTCGAGTGCGAATCCGAGTCCGCGGGCACGGCGGAGATTGAGCGTGGCGTCGATGAATCGAGCGTGCGATTGTTCGTGTTGATAGATGCCGATGTCGGAAGGCATTTCGAGCAGGGCGGTGATGCGATAGACCGAGCGTGCGGGTTCGAGGTTGGCGATGGGTGATTGAGGGGTGACCTGTTCGACGGGGTTGGTCGGTGCGGCGTCAGTGAGGGCGCTAGCCGGGACGTGGGGGCTAGCCGGGACGTGGGGGCTAGCCGGGACGTGGGGGCTAGCCGGGACGTGGGGGTCTGTGTGAGCGAGTGGACGTGTGAAGGCGTATGCGTGTGTGAGGGCGTATGCGTGTGTGAGGGCGTGGTGTGTCGACGTCGAGATGACGAGGAGTGCGAGTAGGAGGCGTGATGCGAATCGGAGCGGCATCGATGCAGTCGAAGTTACCGCAATGCGGACGATTGACGGGTCCGACAATCACTTTTTCGACAGGGTTGATCGATGGGTTGGGTGGGGTGGGAGTGATGGTGTGGGTCGTGCGGGCGAATCGATGGAGGGGAGATGCCAGGGTGGTTTTGGGGCGTGTTGAGGATGTTAGGCGCGGATGAGATCGAGGAGGGATTGGGCGACGATGTCGGCGGCGTTGGGTCGAGCGATTGAGCGTGCGGCGTCGGCCATGGCGCGGCGTCGTGGGACGTCGTAGAGAAGGCTGTCGATGATGGGCAGGAGTTGGTCAGCGTTTGCGGCGCGGTCTTTTTTATCTTGGATGACGAGAGCGGCGTGGGCGAGGACGAGTTGTTCGGCGTTGATGCGTTGATGTTGGTCGCGATGCATGGGGTAGGGCATGAGGATGGAGGGCACGCCGCAGGCGGTGAGTTCGGCGCAGCTGCTCGCCCCGGATCTTGAGACGGCGAGGTCGGATGAGGCCCAGACGTCGGCCATGGCGGGCGTGAAATCGACGACGCGTCCGGGGAGTTCGAGTTCGCGGTAGGCTGATCGGACGGCGTCTGCGTTGTCGCGTCCTGCGAGGTGTAGAATCTGCCAGCCTTGCAATTCGCGGTCGGCCTTCTTCATTCGTGAGAGGACTTCGAGGACGGCATCGTTGACAGAGACTGCGCCTTGGCTTGCGCCGGTCACGAGGAGGGTATGGAGGGAGGGATCGAGAGCGAGTCGGCGTCGTGCTTCGTCGCGTGGTGGGAGGTTGACGAGATCTTGTCGAATCGGGCAGCCGCTGAGGACGAATTTGTGACGGTGTGCGGTTGGGAGCTGCTCGCGTGTGGCTTCGAATTGGCCGTAGATGCGAGAGACGAAGGGGAAGAGGTATTGGTTAGCGCGTCCCGGGACGACGTCGGGATTCAGGAGTGCAGCGGGGATTTTGGCTTTGGCGCAGGCTTTGACGGCCACACCCGCGGCATATCCGCCGAGCCCGAGGACTCCGATCGGTTTGACGTCGCGCAGCGTTTGGCGAATGACGTCTTGAGTGGCAGTCCATGCGCGAAAAAAACGAATGAGTCCGCCGACGCTTTTGCGTGGCGGGACGATCGGCTGTGTGAGGAACTCGAAGGGCGTGGATTTGAGGATGGTGGAATCGATTTCGCGTTGGGTGCAGAGGAAGAGGGGCTTGATTCCGGGGGCGATGCGAACGAGAGATTCCGCAACAGCCACCCCGGGATAGAGGTGTCCGCCGCTTCCACCGCCTGCGAAGAGGATTGTACCGCTGAGCACGATCTCAGGGTGATACGGGGGAATGGTGGGTTAGGCAAACGAGCGGAGTTCGACATCGCCTTTGACTTTTGATGGAGTGTCGCGGGCAGGAAAGGTTTAGCGATCTCGATGCGAGTTGTCCGATAAGGGCAATCGCCAGACGTTGATGGATTTTGTTGGAATTTTTTTCGAATCCTTGGCGTTCCCTTGTTGCAGAGGTCGTGTGTTGAAGTGATAGTTTGCGTTGCGAACGATGTGTTTGTGTTGAGCATTTCGCAGGGCTTCGTGACGGAATGCTGTGTTTGCTGGTTTGCCCTGTCGATCGGGCGATGCGCTGGTTTCCGACCGACTTGGTTGAATCGGGTGATCAGACAGGGCGGGGGGGGGAGAAAGCTCCTCGAGATGGCAATTTACTGTCACGCTGAGATTGGGTCGGCGGGGCTCGCGAATCGGCTTTATCCGTGGGCGAGATGCGAGGTTTTTGCGCGGCGACATCAATTGCCTGTCATCGCGCCTCAATGGCTTCGTTTTAAGCTGGGGCCGTTTCTCAGGGGTGAACGTGACAAGCGGCTCTACACAGGCCTTTTCAAGGATGACGGATACATCAGCGGCCTTCAACGGAAATGGCTGTTGTTTCGTGGGCGGGTGATTCATGAGGCCGATGCCGAATCGGCTTTGGCGGGGCTTGGATCGCGATCATTGTCGGGGATAGAACTGATTGAGTTTAAGGACATGGATGGGTTTTTCGGGCCCATCAAGGCGCATCGCGAGATGTTGCATCGACGGCTGATCGACATGCTGGCAGCGCCGCTGCGGAGTATGTACGACCGACTGCCGGCAGAGCGATTCATAGCCGTGCATGTTCGCCGGGGTGATATGCCGGTGTTGCCCGCCGGCACGCCAAGGGTGGATACCAATCACGGGCTTCCGAGCGCCTGGTTCGTGAAGGCGTTACGAATTCTGCGAAGCAAGATGGATCCGAGTCTGCCGGTGCGTGTCTATTCGGACGGGACGGATGATCAGATCGATGAGATCTTGAAAGAGCCGGGCGTCAAACGTGCGCCCGATCAGCCTTCGATCGTGGACATTCTCGATATGGCCCGCGCGGAGGCGGTGATTCCGTCGGCCAGCAGCACCTTTAGCGCGTGGAGTGTCTTCCTCGGCCAGATGCCGTCGGTGTGGTATCCCGGGCGCTATTACGACGCATTTCGGGATGATCTTCCCAAGATGATGCTGGCCGACCCGGGCGGAAGTTTCGAGCCGACATCGCTGTAACGACGTCACGATGGTCTCATCGAGTCGCGAGCAATTCGTGATGAGTTCGGCGATGTTCAGGAGTTCGTGAGCGAGAATGATCGCGGTGGTTGGTTAGCGACCACGAGCGCGTCGCTGTTGAAACTCCACAAAGAATTTCATGGAGCGTGCGTTCTTGAGCCGTGTGCCCGGCAGGTAGGGTTCGCCGGCGGCGTCCGGTTCGTTGATGCTGCAAACTTCGCCGGCTTCGTTGATGGACAAGCCGATGCGATTGGGAAGAACAAGATAGGATTTGGCTCGATAGTGTTTGGCGACCGTGCAGGCGTATTCTTCGAGTTGAGCGTGGTCTGTTACGCCCTTGGGGAGCGTGATATTGGCGATGAAGCCCGGGATCAATCGGACCGCCAGTTCCGGCTCGATCGGCGTTTTGATGGCCTTAAGATATTGTTTTTGTTGGGCTTCCTGATCAAGTTGCATCGCGCGCTCGACGGATTCATCAGAGATCTCAAGGACCTTGAGGATCCGGCTTGTCTGCAGTGGGTAATCCCCCGCACCGTCTTCGATGCGTGCGATTCGATTCGCGCCTTTATGTAGATTCGCATAGCCGATCATTTTGGCGAGTTGTTCGCGCGTGAGGTTGGCCCGTTCGCGTGTTGACGAAACCAGTTGGCCGAAATGTTTGAAATAGAACGCCATCAGTGACCTCCCTGGGTAGAGCACGTTGAGGCGTCATGGCCTCGCGGTGGCGTGGGGACGCCGGGTCAAGCCCGCCAACCGGGCGGCCGACCGTGTGTCAATTTTGGATGTAAACAACCCGCCCAAGCAAAGAATCAGTTCGAATGAGATCGCCGCAGCGCGCAACACGGGCCATCGCACAGACCATGACAAATCCGCGACACGAGCTGGTTCCGCCCTGTCACAAACCGCCCTGTCACAAACCGCCCTGTCACAAGCCGCCACGACATATACTGCGGCACCGGCCGAAGCATCGGCTACAAGACTGACTATGAAACTGAATCAACGTCGATCGAATGATGAATCTGAATCGTCTAGAGCACGGGCTGAGGTGGGACCCCATACTCAAACTATGACGAATCCTTCGAATCGACATAAGGATTGTACCAAAGAATTGACTTTTTTCAAGTTCTGTGCACGAGACGGCGCGAAATCGCAGCGCAGCCCGTCGACGGCACGCTGTGATCGGATGACGTTGGCTGTGGCATTTCGGGTTTTCGACGGAGATCAGTTCGGTTTGAGGTACTTGCCCCAGATGGGCAACAGTTTTTTGACTTCGTCGTCGTCGATGTGTGCGCGATCGCTCCAGATGGCCAATTCGAGTGCTTTGCGGGCGGGGCAGGCGTCGAGACGGGCGGGATTCTGGCCGATGCGTTCGACGGCGCGTTTCATCAGGTTGATGGCGTTCTCGGTTGCGTCTTTGAGGTTGCCGATGATCTCATTGAGGAGCAGATGGGGGTCGGGCGGAGCCTGGGTGTCGCTGGTGGGTCGGGGCCGCCAGGAGTCGTAATCGGTGATGAGAGAGATCATCGCGTAGGGCATTTCGGCTTCGCGTGCGAGTTTGGCTTCTGGCATGGCGGTCATTCCGATGAGATCACCGCCGCAGAGTCGGTGCATCATCGACTCGGCCCTGGAGCTGAATGCCGGGCCTTCCATGGCGACGTAACAGCCGTCGCGATGGACTGCGTGCCCGTTGGTGCCTTCTGCGGATTCGAGGATGATCTGTCGCAGGACGGGGCAGAAGGGTTCGGCGAATTCGACATGGACGGCAGCGCGTTCGAAGAAGCTGGACGCGCGGTGGATGGTTTTGTCGATGATCTGATCGACGACGACGAGATCGCGCGGCTTGTATTCTTCGCGCAAGGATCCGACGGCGCCCGACGCGATGATATGTGTGCAGCCGAGTGCTTTGAGCGCGAAGATGTTGGCGCGATATGGAACGAGGCTGGGCGGGTAGACATGACTCTTTCCGTGGCGCGGCAAGACCAGCACGGGAACGCCGGCCCAGCGCGTCTCAAAGATCGTGGCGGAGGGTTTGCCGAATGGCGTGTCGATATACATGGGCGTGCCGGTTTCGCGTGCCATCAGGGCATCTCCGAGACCGCTGCCACCAATCAGGCCCACCTTGATGCCCGCCCGGTCGGCGGCGGACTGGATCATGTTGCTGTCGCTTTCACTCATGGGCGTGATGATACGCGAAGAGTCGACCGATTCACCACGTCCTGCGCCCTCGAGTGCCGTCGATCACATCGCCAGGCCGAGATCGATCCGGCTTTGTTCTCGGGTCAGGAATTCGTTGCATGCAGGAGAGCAGGCTGTGGTAGAATCTGCCGGCCGATCGAGTGTCGGACTGTTGCAGCGGGTGCTGCTCAAGAATGCTGGACGCATCGATTTTTCGAGGAGTTATCGCATGTTGAATCGCAAGCAGGGCATGGCGTGGATGACGACGGGTCTGTTGATCGTCGGACTGGGAACGGTCGGCGGAACGATGGGTGGTTGTGCGTCATCGGGTGAGCAGCGGGCGAAGGTGTCGGTCGGTGCGATCGATAGCGTGTCGGATGTTCGCATGCAGGTCGAGCGTGGGTTGGATCTGCTCGACCGCGCGACCGGATCGTTGCAACAGTTGAATGATCCGAAGATCAATGACCTTCGCAAGCCATTTTCGGTGTTTAGTGCCGACGTGAAGCGGGTAGAAGCGACAGCGGAGGGTGTGCGTAAGCGTGTGCAGTCGATGCGTGCGCGAACGGAGGATTACTTTGCGTCATGGAGTAAGCAAAATCAGAGTTTGAATGCGCCGGGTCTGCAGCGACAGGGCAATGCGCGTCTGGTGGAGGCGCGAGCGAGCTTTGATCGGGTGAATGCCGCGCTGCAGGAGGGCAAGGTGGCGTTCGCGCCGTTGATGGAGGATTTGCTGGATGTGAAGGCGTTCCTGGCCCACGACCTGACGGCGGCGGGTCGTGTTGCGGTGGGGCCGATGATCGAGTCTGCGATCAAGCGTGCGGGTGTTGTGCGTGGATCGTTGGAGACGGTGAAGAGCGAGCTGACGCGTTTTGAGGCCGAGCTTTCGCCGGTGATGCCAGCCGCCGAGTCGGCCCCGGCGGCGTCCGATGCGCAGGCGAAATGAGGATTCTCCACCATGCAGTCGCTATCGGAAACACAACGCCTCGGCGTGGGTGCGCTTGTCTTGGGCGCGATCCTCATCCTGATCGTGACCGCGACTCTGGCGCATCGGTCGAATGCCCCGGCGCGGGTCGCATCGACGGATGATGCATCGGGCGTCGTCGCCGGTGCGGGTTTGCAAGACCCTGAGCCTGCGACGACCAATCCGGCGCAGCAGCGTCCGATGCGGCACGGGCTGCTTCGTTTCACCGCCAGGGATGCCAGACTCGAACCGCTCGCCACGCGCGGCGACAGGGTCGCGACGCAGACCGACGCCCTGCAGCCCAACAGCATCGCGCAACCCGGCACCCCATCGACGACCACAACTTCCCCGCAGCCCGCCGATCCCGCGCGTGTCGAGCGGCTGCGTTTTCCGATTCGACAGGTCGCGACGGTCGGCCCGGTGAAGACGTCGTTCGCGTTTACGGAGCTTTTGCCGAGTTGGAATCTGCTCACGCCAGACGGGACCGGGTTCCGCGTGGATGTGCGTGTGCGTCGCGAGGGCGAGACGTGGGGCCCGTGGCTTTACATGGGACGCTGGGGACGCATTCCGCAGGGTGATCGTGTGCGTGCGGTTGTCGCGCGTGGTGGTTCGGGGACGGATGCGGGCGTGCAGTCATTTTCACGGGCCGACGGTTCGAGGATTCGCGCGAATGATCGCATCATCGCCGGGCCGGGCGCGAACGTGGAGGTGGACATTCTCGTCCTCGATCGGCCTGCGGATGAGTTTGAGATGCGTGTGACGAGTTTTGGTTTCGATCCGTCGGGTCAGACGCTGCCAACGCTCAAGCGTCTTGCGATGGCGTATTCGGTTGAGAGTTCCGACGCGTCGGCGGGCCTGATGCAGGCGGATGTGCAGGATAAGAGTGCGAAGTCGGCGGTTGATTGGGCAAAGAAGCTGGAGGTTCCGTTTCGTGCGCAGGGGATCGAGGCCGACGCGGTTCGGTCGGACATCTGCTCGCCCACGAGCGTGGGGATGGTGATCGCGGCGGCGGGTTTGGATCGACCGACGCTCGAGCATGCGCTTGCGATTTATGACGATGAGTATGGGATTTTTGGGAATTGGAATCGCGCGGTGCAGCATGCGGGTTCGTTGGGATTGGAGGCGTGGCTTGAACGCTTCAGCTCGATGGACGAGGTGAGGCGCTATGTGGCCGCGGGTCAGCCTGTGGTGGCGAGCATTCGGTTCGGGGCGGGTGAGTTTCCGAGCAACATCATGAACGAGACGGCGGGTCATTTGATCGTGATCCGCGGCTTCACGCCCGAGGGCGACGCGATCGTCAACGACCCGGCGAGTCGTCAGCGCGGCGAAGCGATCGTCTACAAGAGCCAGGAGCTCGCCCGTGCGTGGTTCATCAACGCCGGCGGGGTGGGCTACGTGATCCGCGCGGAGAAGAAAGAATAACGTCATCGCGACGGCCCGGCAGGCGAGCGCGCCAGACATCTCCGCCGCGACATGTCGGCAGGTGCAGACGAGCCGTCTTGAGCCCGACCCCCGCGTCGAACGTTGTCATTCTGACTCTCGCACGAGCGGGAAGATGATCGGTGCATCCGTCCAACGTCGGACACGCGTCTCGGCGAGAGCGGTGCTGCCATCGCCAGAAGGTGTTCCTCGCGCCCTCTGCGTCCTGCTGCCCGGCAAACATCGGCGCCAGCGCGCCTTACGCCGGCGACAGCACGGCATCGATCAGCGCCAATACGCCTTGCATCGGCGCCCGTACGCTCTACGTGAGCGACAATGCGACATACATCGGCATCAGGGCGGAAAGTCATCAGTCGAAACGACCGCCAATCAAATCCCGGGTACCCCAACCATGGAGGGAGCGAGTCCCCTCGCTCCGTTGAGCGGTGCGCGTCGAGCGTTGGGCGTCGATCGGGTGCGACAAACGGGATCGGGATTGACGATTGCGGATCGACGTGGCAGTCGGGCATTGCCGGTCGTTGTGTCGGTGGTGGGTTATCTGGATTTGCGTTTGGTGAGGACTTTTTCGCAGCAGGCGTTGAGTGTAGCGACGACGTGGTCGACCATGGCGGGTGTCATGGTGTTGAAGAAGGGGAGTGCGAGGGTGCGTTCGGAGACGTATTCGCAGATGGGGAAGTCGCCGGGTTGATGGCCGAGTGCGTCGCGCATGTAGGGTTGGAGGTGGATGGGCGGGAAGTAGTTGTTGGTTCCGATTTGGTTGAGTCTGAGTTCGCGGATGACTTCGTCGCGATCGCCGGGTTCGAAGAGGTCGTTGAGTCGAACGACGAAGACGAACCATGAGCAGTGGTCGTCCTCGCCGAGTGTGGGGAGGATGACGTATTTGTTGAGCATGAGTCGTTCGACGTAGAGAGCGGCGACGCGTCTGCGTTGGGCGAGGATTTCGTCGATGCGTTCGCATTGGACGATGCCGATGGCGCTGGCGATTTCGGTGAGTCTGTAGTTGTATCCGAGTCGTTGGTGAGCGAGCCAGCTCATGCCGCTGCGGCCTTGGTTGCGGAGGCTGCGGCAGTGGTCTGCGAATCGTTCGTCGTCGGTGACGATCATGCCGCCTTCGCCGGTGGTGATTTGTTTATTGGGGTAGAACCCGAAGACGCCAGCGCGTCCGAAGGATCCGATGGGGCGTTTGCTGGCTTGTCCGCCGAAACCTTCGCAGCAGTCTTCGATGAGGACGAGTTCGTTTTTCTGGGCGATTTGTTCGAGTTCGATCATTCCGCCGGGATGTCCGAAGGTTTCGACGGCGACGATGGCCTTGGTGCGCGGTCCGATGGCGGCCTCGACTTGATCGAGGTCGATGTTGAGCGTTCGGGCGTCGATGTCGACGAATTTGGGTGTTGCATTGACGAAGAGGATGCAATTGGCGCTGGCGACGAAGCTGAAGGGCGTGGTGATGACCTCGTCGCCGGGCCCGATGCCAGCGGCGATCATGCAGAGATGGAGTCCGGAGGTGCCGGAGCTGACACCGACGGCGTGCTGCCTGCCCGCGATTTTGGCGACGGCCTGTTCGAAGGCTTCGACTTTGGGTCCGATCGAGAGGACTTCGCTGCGCATGACCTCGACGACGGCCTCGATTTCACGTTCGGTAATGTCGGGTTTTGATAGCGGGATGTTCACGCGTTTGATTGTCGTTTGATCGAAGTGGAAAGTCGAGCGGCATGTTCTGATGGCGTGGTCCTCCTTTTCACCGCGCGTGGTTCTGCTACATTCGCTGCGTCGGGTCAGAGTTGTTGATCGATCCGACGGGAAAGCTCGAAACGAATCCCGCATACACGAGATTGGAAACATGCTGCCACTTGCCCTCATTATCCGCGACGGATGGGGATCGCATCCCGACCGTTCGCTCGACGCGACCAACGCTGTGCGCCAGGCGAAGACGCCGGTTTGTGATGCGTTGGTGCGTGAATATCCGACGGCGCTGATAGCGACGAGCGGTTTTGATGTGGGTTTGCCCGAGGGGACGATGGGCAACAGCGAAGTGGGGCATCAGAACATCGGGGCGGGTCGGGTAGTGGATCAGGAGTCGGTGCGTATCACCAAGCAGGCTCGCGACGGCACGTTCTACGAGAATCCCGCGTTGGTGGCGGCGGTGGATCATGCGATCGCATGCGCGTCCGATCTGCACCTGTTTGGGATTGTTTCGGATGCGGGTGTGCACGGACTTTTGGAGCATTTGTACGCATGTTTGGAACTGGCGAAGCGGAAGAAGTTTGATCGCGTTTATCTTCATGCGTTTACGGACGGTCGCGACACCCCGCCGAAATCGGGTCTTGGGTACATCCGGCAGGTCGAGTCGAAGATGAAAGAGCTGGGCGTGGGGAAGATCGCGAGTGTGAGCGGTCGTTATTGGGCGATGGATCGCGACAACCGCTGGCCGCGTGTGGAGAGGGCGTATCGAGCGATCGCCGAGGCGCAGGGTCCGATGTTTGGCAGTGCCGAGGAGGCGGTTCAGTATTACTACGATCACCCGACCGAGCCGAATCTGGCCGGCGATGAGTTTGTCCCGCCGAGCGTGATGATGAACAGTGCGAGAAAGCCGCTGGCCGTGGTGAAGGACGGCGACTCGGTGATTTTTTACAACTATCGGGGAGATCGTCCGCGTGAGCTGACGCGTGCATTTGTCGATCCGGCGTTTGCGGGTTTTGCGCGGAAGCCGCTGAAGATTCGCTTCACCACGATGACCGCTTACGAGCAGGGCCTGCCGGTGGAGGTGGCTTATCCAAAGCCGCCGAAGATGAAGAACATTTTGGGCGAGTATCTGAGCAGTTTGGGGATGAAGCAGTTTCGGTGTGCCGAGACGGAGAAGTTTCCGCATGTGACGTTCTTTTTTAATGACTATCGAGAAGAGCCTTATCCCGGCGAGGAGCGCGTGGTTTGCCCGAGTCGGAAGGATGTTGCGACGTACGATCTGGTTCCGGAGATGAGTGCCTACGAGATCGCGGACGCGACCGTGAAAGCGATCCAGGGCCGGAGGTTTGATCTGCTGGTGATCAACTTTGCGAATGGAGACATGGTGGGGCACACGGGCAACCTGAAGGCTGCGACGCGGGCGATCGAAGTGGTGGATGAGTGTGTTGGGAAGATTCTGTCCGCGTTGGGGCAGGTGAACGGCAGCGCGATCGTGACGGCAGATCACGGCAACGCGGAGCAGATGCTCGATCCCGGTTCGCAGGGCCCGCACACGGCGCATACGACGTTTCCGGTCGAGGCGATCCTGGTCGATTCCAGGCTGAAGGGCCGATCGCTTAGGACCGGCGGACGCCTTGCGGATCTCGCCCCGACGGCCCTGGCGATGATGGGCCTTGCCGTCCCGTCGGACATGACCGGCAAGCCGCTTTTCGAAGGCAAGCTCTGACGGCACGGCAGGTGGGGTGGAGTGTTGTTGGGTCAGGTTCGGCCGTGCTTGCGGACCTGGACGGATGAAAGAGCGATCATGACGAGGGTAAAGACGAGCATGACGCCGATCGAAACGCCGAGCGGGGGTAGCGTGGCGCGTAGAGCCTGATCGCCGAAATGAGTGGCGTGTCGAAAGGTGGCCAGCGCGTAGGTCATGGGATTGGCGAGCATGAGATACTTCATCGGCGCGAACATCGAATCGCGAAGTGGGAAAAGCGCGCCGGAGAGAAACCACATCGGCATGAGCAGTAGATTCATCATGACGTGGAATCCCTGTGTGCTGGACATGGGCCAGGCGAGGCAGAGTCCGAGTGCGGTCAGGCCGACGCTGCCGAGGACGATGGAGCCGAGAAGGATGGGCAGTGCCTGCCATGAGAGGCTGACACCCGCGAGCGGGGCGAGCAGGAGAAAGAGGAAGGCCTGGAGCGACGCGAGTGCTGCCCCGCCGAGGATTTTGCCGAGGGCGATCTGCCAACGAGGTACAGCGGAGACGAGCACGCCCTGGAGGAACCCATCGCGTCGATCTTCGATGACACTGACAGTGGAGAAGATTGCGGTGAACAGGACGATCATGAGGATCGCGCCTGGGAAGAAGTAATTGCTGTAAGAGGCCTCAGCACCGGGCGATCGGAACGAATCGCCGACGCCGGTGCCGATGAGGGCCCAGAAGACGACGGGCGTGACGAGTGCGCCGATGACGCGGCTGCGTTGACGCAGGAAGCGAACGAGTTCGCGTTGAGCAAGAGCGAAGGCAGCGACCATGGGTGGGGCGAATCTTGGGTGATGGATGAAGAGGGTGGAAGATCAGGGATTTGTGCTTCGGGTGGATGAAGAAGCTGGGAGCGTGAGTTCGACGACGATCGGGTAATGGTCGCTTGCGACGTCAGCCATGTCGGCGCGGAACGAACGTACGCCTGTGACGAATGGCGTGAGTGAGGGCGTTGCGAAGGCGTGATCGATGAGGCTGCGATACCGGGCCGAGCGATACCCGCCGAAGCTGATTTCGCCGGCAGCTTCGAGCGGAGCGGTGAGGACGCTGAGCGTGAAATCTCCGGTGCCTGCGATGGCTTCGATGGCGCTTCCGCCTGCTTCTTCCTCGAATTCCTGGATGTCGATTTCGTCGTTCATATCGCCGAGGAAGAGTACGTGCGGCGTCGCTGTTTGTGCGAGTTCTTGGATGATCTTGTGGGTTGCTTTGGCCTCGGCGAGTCGCCATCGCGCGACGCTCACGCCGCTCTCACCTCGTTCGGCGCTGAATCCGCGGCTCTTTTGGTGATTGGTGCCGACCCACACGCGATGTCCGCCGGGCGTTTCGAAGAGGACAAAGCCGGGCCCGCGTGCAAAGAGTCGATCGAGTTCGGGCACGATGTCGTCGGCGTCGGGTTTTTCGTGGTAGTCTTCGCGCACCTCGATGACCTTGAATCCGGGCCGGGCGAGGATGAGCAGATGTTGATCGCGATTGGTGTTGGACTTGAGCGTGTGGATGTATTCGAAGTGACCCTTGAGAAATTGCGTATTGAAGAAGTTAACGTCGCTTTGGGTGGCCCCTTCCTGAACGACGAGGATATCGGGCAGCACCTCGGGATGGAGCAGTACGCGGGCGACTTCCCAGTTTTCCTCGTCGTCCTCACGAGATTCGCGGGCGATGAGATCGAGAAACTCCTGAGGCCAGTTGGGGTTCGCCTGAGCGAGCTTGCGCAGGCGGAAGCCGTCGAAATTGTGTCGCCAGTTTTCGATATTGTAGGAGACGACGCGGACGGTCTCGGGCGAAGGAGCAGGAGCCTGCGTGGAGGGCGCGTTTTGTGCGATGGACGTTGAAGCGCACGATGCGAGGGCTGCGACCGCGGCGACGCGGGTGATGAGACGGTGGAGTGGCATGGAGGATCCTTTAGCGTGAATCGATGTCGGACGGGTGAATGTTGGTTGGTCAGATGAAGACACTTCAAGTAGTGTAGCGAGGCTCGATGTCTGCTGCGACGGCACATCTCGACGACGCCCGGCTTCCGCCGGCGATGAAACAATATGCGCAGTTTAAGCGCCAGTATCCGGATTACATTTTGCTTTTCCGGATGGGGGATTTTTATGAGATGTTCTGGGAGGACGCAAAGCGAGCGGCGGGGGTTCTGAATATCACGCTGACCACGCGCGATAAGAACAGCGAAAACCCAATTCCGATGGCGGGGGTTCCGTTTCATTCGGTGGAGGGGTATCTGCGTCGTTTGATCGCTGCGGGTTTTCGTGTGGCGCTAGCTGAGCAGACCGAAGATGCGCGTCAGGCCAAGGGAATCATTAAGCGTGATGTCACACGGCTGATCACGCCCGGAACGCTGACGGATGAGGGGTTTCTCGAAGGTCGCAGTGACAATTATCTGGCGGCGATCAGCCTGGTGATGACCAGGAGCGACGGGCATCGCGCGGGGCTCGCGTGGACCGAGCTTAGTACGGGCGGATGTTGGGCGATGAGCGGCACGGAGGGTGAGATCATCGATCAGTTGGCGCGATTGAGCGTGGCTGAGGTGTTGGTGCCTGAGACGGTCAACGGCACTGAGCCACCGATCGCCGATCGCATTCGTGCTGCGGGGATTCGGAACATCACGGTCAGGCCAGGCTGGCAGCACGCGCCGCATCACGCGATCGAGCTGATCCGCAGGCAATGGCGGGTGCAGTCGGCGGCGGGTTTTGGATTTGCGATCGACGACGACGCGGGTCTGACCAGCGTGGGTGCGATCCTGGGTTATCTTGAGGAGACGCAGCGTTCGCTGGTTCCGCATCTCAAGCCGCCGCGCCCGCATGTGGTGAGCGAGCATCTGCTCATTGATCCGCAGACGTATCGCTCGCTCGAGATCGAGCGTACGACGCGCACCGGCAGCACGGACGGTTCGCTGCTGGATTCGATCGACCGCACGCGGACGACGATGGGCGCACGACTCATCCGCCAATGGCTTCGATTTCCGCTGGCTGACATCGATCACATCCGCGCGCGTCAGGCGTCGGTGAGGCAGCTCATCGATTCGCCCGACGCGAGGGCTGCTGTGGTTGCGGCGTTGGATGATGTGTGTGATATCGAGCGGATTGTCGCGCGGATCAACGTCGCCCGTGTCAGCCCGCGCGATTTATTTGCGCTCGGTCGGACGCTCGGTCTTTTGCCGGAGCTGCTCGATCGCCTCGCCGCGTTGACGCTTGATCGGCGGGCCGAGTCTGGGGCGTTGACGGAGCTTCATCAGCTGCGAGATTTGTGCGCCCGATTGAGCCGGTTGCTAAGTGGCGCGATCCGCGAAGACCCCGCGCCGCATCTTCGCGAGGGGGGCGTGATCGCATCAGGATATGACCCCGAGCTTGATCGATTGCGCGAGCTGGCGATCAACGCCCAGGCGTGGCTGGCGGACTATCAGTTGAAGCTTCAGGCCGAGACGCAGATCAACAGCCTCAAGGTCGCGTACAACAAGGTCTTTGGCTATTACATCGAAGTCACCGATGCGCATCGCACGAAGGTTCCGCAAACATGGAGCCGGCGTCAGACGGTCAAGAACGCCGAGCGCTACATCACCGAAGAGTTGAAGAAGTTTGAGGATGAATCGCTGACTGCAAGAGAGCGATCGATCCGACTCGAGGCGGAGTTGTTTGAACAATTGCGACAGTCGCTTCTGCCTGAGACCGCGGCGCTACAGGAACTGGCAGCGGCGGTTGCGCGATTGGACGTGACGAGCGCGCTTGCGACGATCGCAGTCGAGCAGCGATACGTCTGTCCGGAGTTGGTCGAGGATCGCGTGATGCATGTTGTCGACGGGCGGCATCCTGTCTTGGAGCAGCAGGTCGCGCGCGGTGCGATCGCAGGCTCGGCGACGCAGTTTGTTGCCAACGACACGCACTTTGAATCGCATCACACGCTCTCGCTGATCACCGGCCCGAACATGGCGGGTAAGAGCACGTACATCAGGCAGACTGCGCTCATCACGCTACTGGCGCACATCGGCAGTTTTGTGCCAGCGCGTAGCGCTGTCATTGGGCTTTGCGATCGCATCTTTAGTCGGATCGGAGCGAGCGATGAGATCCATTCAGGCGCGAGCACCTTCATGGTCGAGATGACCGAGACTGCCAACATCCTGAACAACGCGACCGATCGCAGCGTCGTTGTGCTCGACGAGATCGGCCGCGGGACGAGCACGCTCGACGGGCTGTCGCTGGCCTGGGCGATCGCGGAGCATTTGGCGGTTCGAGTGCGCGCGAGGACGCTCTTTGCGACGCATTATCACGAGCTGACGCAACTGGCTGAGAGCGATCCCGGCGTGCGGAACTTCAACGTGTCGGTGCGCGAGTGGGAGGATCAGGTTGTGTTTCTGCATCGCATTGTCGAGGGTGGAACCGATCGCAGTTACGGGATTCATGTCGGTCGATTGGCGGGCCTTCCGCGTGAGGTGTTGGATCGAGCGCGTGATTTGCTGGGGCAGCTTGCGGTGCAGCACGTCGGCAGCGGGCCGGTGGTGGTGAGTGCTCCGAAGCCGAATGCCGGGCATTCCGATTCGGATCGTGCGGATCGGCCGGGCGAGCAGTTGTCGCTCTTTGCGTTCGAGCCGAGCGGTCTGACGCAGGCGCTCGACAAGATCGACCCGGACGAATTGTCTCCGCGCGAAGCACATGATTTATTGCGTGAGTGGAAGCGCAAGTTCGGTTGAGCGGTTAGGTGTCGGTGACAGGTCGATGAATTCATCTGTGATGCGTTCAATCGGGCACTTGATGCTGGTAGCATCGTGATATGAACACGTCCGGATCGTTATTGCTCACGACGCTTTTGGATCGACTGATGGCCGGTCTGTTGAGCGGGCCTTCGATGAACTGTCGGCCGCACAATTCGCGATTGCGGATTGATTTGACGGCGTTGGATCGCTTTGAGGATGTGGCATCGCTGGACGTGTTGCGAGCGATGCTCGGCGAGGATCAGCAGGCGAAGCTGACGAGTCGTGTGCCGTTGCCTCCGCCGGGCGTGCGGCAGCGATTCGGCCCGCGTGAGATCGTTTCTGCTGACGAATCGGGAAACGAACCGGGCGAGATCGCGCGGTATCGCGCGCTCAGCGTCATCGTCAACAAGCTCAGGCTCATCACGAGCGAGGCGAACGTCTATCAGCAGGACACGGGAGCGCATGTTCTTTCGCTTGGATTTCCACTGCTCTCACTTCCGCCGGGCCTGCTTGGGCGTGAGGTGACGCGTCGGGTGCTCGCGCCGATCGCGTTCCTACCGATCGAGCTGACGCTCACGCGTGGGGCGAATGCGTCGTTGAAGCTTGAGTGTTACGGCGAGGGTGTTGATCGCGTCGTGCCGAATGTCGCGTTGTTTACGTGGCTGAGTCGGTTGAGCGGCCAGGAGGATTTGATTCGGCTGTTTGAGGACGAGGCGGGAGAACGACCGCTGCGCGAGATCGTCACGCTTGCGACGGCGGCGTGTCGAGCGCTGAACATGGCTGTGCCGGAATTCATTCCCGCCGGTCATGCGGAGAAGGCGGGCGAGGAGGCGCCCGATTTGGTGTTGCCCGAGACATTCAAGCTGTTGCCCACGCCGAATACGGATGAATTGGGCGGAGACGCGCGGCTCTTGCCGTCGGCGGTGATGGGTCTCTTTCCGATGGCGAATCAGGGATTGATTCAGGATGTGAAGGCGATGGTGGAGGGCGAGAAGCTCGACGGACCGGCGGCGGGTTTTGTGAAGGTGGGCGTGAGTCTCGGCGGGCCTCCACCGTTGCCTCCGGTGCGGAGCGATGACCCGTCGTTGCCCGTCGGACCGACGAGCGTCAAGCTCGTGGCCGACGCTGATCCGTGTCAGCGCGAGGTCGTTCGCCTTGCCCGCAGCGCGCGTGGAGTCGTCGTGCACGGCCCGCCTGGCACGGGCAAGAGCCAGACGATCCTCAACATCATCGGCGATCATCTTTCGCGTGGCCTGCGCGTGCTGTTTGTCTCTGATAAGCGTACCGCACTCGATGTCGTGCTCAATCGACTCGATTCCGTCGGGCTCTCCGGGCTTGCGGCAGTCGTGCATGATCCGCAGAAGGATCAGCGCGATTTCTATCGACGTGTGCGCGATCAACTCGACGGGCTCATCGAGGAAAAGACCGACGCCCGGGCCGAGCAGCAACTTGCGGCCATCGAGGCGGAGATCAACGAGCTGCATGCCGGCCTGAGTCGGTTTCATCGCTCGCTGATGCAGTCGCCAGATGCGGCGGGTCGCAGCTTCAGCGATCTCGTGGGTCGCTGGCTTGCGCTTCCGGATGATGCCGATGCGAAGCTGAGCGGTCTGTCGATTGCGTCAAGTGCGCTTGAGAAACATGCGTCGTCGCTGGGTGAGTTGTTCGATCGGGCGGATGCGTCGGGTTATGCGAGCAATGCCTGGGCGGGCGTTGCGAGCGCGGATGTGCAGACGGTTCTCGCGCGGCCGGTCGATGAGATGAGGGCGGCTGTTTCGAAGTTGAGCGAAGCTGCGGCCTCTTTGGATATGACGATCGTCGAGGGCATGCCGAAGCTTCCGGTGGCAAGTCGTGATGTAACAATCGACGCGCGAAGACTCTCTGATGCTGGCGAATTGCTTGGACGACTGCAGTCGATGTCGGATGTGATGCGCAGGCGTGCGGTGTCGCTGGGCGAGGCGGAGCTGTTGCGATGGTCGCAGGATGCAGTGCGTGTGCGGTCGCTCTGGTCGTCTGCGATCGCGCAGCCGCTTGATCAGCAGCTTGTGCCGGTGATGCGTGGGCTGAATCTTTCGGGCGTGTTGATTGAGGAGCAGATCAAGGCTCTGGAGTCATTTCAGAGTGAGGGCGGCGGGTTGCTTGGGATGATCGGCATGGGGCGGCGTGGTGCGGCGAGTGCGGTGACCAAGCCGTTCGGTCTTGGCACGAGTCCTGCTGATGTTGCGCGGCTGCGTGCGTTCCTGGAAGCCTGGCGATTGCGTATCGAGCTGACGCAAGTCCGCGGCGCGTTTCTGGGCGCGAATGCTGCGCCGGCGATGTCGGATGAGCAGCTTCTCGTTGACGTTGAATCGATGGTTGCTTCGGTCGAGGTGCTTTCGGTCGGGATGTTGGTGGATGAGCGTGATCGCTTTGGCAATGCGCTTGTGGATTCGCTCAAGGCGAAGGAGCTTGCGGTGCTGCTTGCGAAGATGCCCGCGCGAGCCGAGGCGGTGAAGCGTTGGGAGGCTGGGCTGCGTGAGTCGAAGCTGTTCAGCGGAAGTGGATTGAGTAGGCTCGATGTTCGCGTGCGATCGGGTGAGCCGATGCGTGCGGTGGCGGAGGGTTGGTTGAGTGCGCTGCCGACGTATGAGTCGGTGGTGCGGATCGAGAAGGCGCTTGCCGAGCTTCCGCCGGAGGTTGGTCAGGCGATCGGCGGCTTGCTTGCGGGTGGATCGGGGGCCCAAGGTGCGCGTGAGGCGCTCGAGAAGCGTGCGCTTTCCGGACAGATTGCAGCGCGACTCGCGGCGGATCCGAGGTTGACCGAATACGACGGGCAGAAGATCCAGAGCGCGATGAAGCGGCTGGGCGATCTGGAGCGTGATCGGCAGTTGCTTGTGCAGAGGCAGACGGTGAGTTTGTGGGTGGGCCGTGCGAGGTCGAGGCTGATCAATGCGACGGGCAATCGGCTCAATCCGCTGGGCGCGGATCTTAAGCGTCGTTTTACGATGACGGGCAAGAACGCGATGCGTTTGCGGAAGGTGATTGCGCTGGGCAATGCGATTCCCGACGGCGATCCGTTGTTTGATTTGCGGCCCGTGTGGATGGCGAGTCCGGAGACGGTCGCGCAGCTTTTCCCGAGGAAGGCGATGTTTGATGTGGTGATCTTTGATGAAGCCAGTCAGTGTCGTCTCGAGGAATCGCTGCCCGTGCTGCTCCGCGCCAGGCGCATGGTGATCGCCGGCGATGAGAAGCAGCTTCCGCCGACGCGTTTCTTTGAATCTGACATCGAGTCGGTCGATTCGATTGAGGCCGACGACAGTCAGGGGCTGTTCGAGTTGCAGCAGAGTCAGACCGAAGACTTGCTTGGCGCGGCGCTTCAGCTTGAGGTGCAGGAGGCGTATCTGGATGTGCATTATCGTTCGCGGCACGCGGCGTTGATTGGATATAGCAATACGCAGTTTTATCGTGATCGTTTGCAGGCGATTCCGGGTCATCCGCTAAAGCGTGTGCCGTCTGCGCCGATACGGCTTGTGCGGGTTGATGGGACATATGAAAAGAGTGTGAACATCGCGGAGGCGGATGCGATCGTGAAGATCGTGCGTGAGTTGCTGGAGTCCAAGAGTCCGCCGAGCATTGGGATTGCGGCGATGAACGTGCAGCAGCGTGATGCGATTGCGTCAGCGTTGGATGCGTTTGCGGAGGAGGACGAGGCATTCGCGAGGCGACTCGACGCTGCGCGATCGCGGACGGGCAAGGGTGGCTTTGAGGGATTGTTCGTCAAGAATCTGGAGAACGTGCAGGGGGATGAGCGTGACCACATGATCATCAGTACGACGTACGGCCCGGACAAGGCGGGGCGTTTTTACAAGCGATTCGGCCCGCTCCAGCAGCAGGGCGGCGGGCGTCGATTGAATGTGCTGGTCACGCGTGCGAAGGAGGCGGTGCATGTGGTGACGAGTGTTCCCACGGGCGAATACTCGACGCTGCCGCCGATCCCCGAGGGCACCAGCGCCGGCGGCGGATGGCTGCTGTTTGCTTATCTGAAGTATGCCGACGAAGTGACGCGAGCGTTCGCCGAGGGCGCGCGGATCGAGTCGGGCTCGATCGGTGCCGAGCCGGTTCGCAGCGTGCTGGTCGATGCGATTGCGGATCGGTTAAAGCGATCTGACGCGTCGGTGTTGAGTTATTTTGGCAACGAGGGATTCCGGGTGGATCTCGCGCTGGGCACGCTTGCTGATCCGACGCCGGGTGGTCGTGGGGTTCTTGTGGATGGTTCTCGTTTCACGGGTTCGATCGATCCGGTGAGCTGGGACATTTTCCGGCAGTCGGTTCTGGAGCGTGCGGGCTGGAAGCTCGACCGCCACTGGAGCCCGCTGATGTTCCGCGATCCGAAGGGCGCGATGAACGCCTTGCGTGATCCGCAGGCCTAGGGCGAAGCATGGGTTTGATCATGTGTTGGAGGGTGCTTGCGTGAATCTCGTGTTCAGCGTCGCGCTGATCGGATGTGGTATCGCAGGATGAAGCCTGCGCCGATCCAGAGGACGAGGAATGCCGCGCAGAGTGCAGCGAGGAGCGGTGCGTGATCGTATGGCGGGCCGTGGGCGGAATCGCCGGCGGCGAGGAGTGAAAACCAGTTGCCCGCCGGCACCCAGAGCCAGTTGTTTTTGATGTCTGGCGTGAGGTCGGCGCGTTGGAGTTGATAGAGCAGGTGGGCGACGATGGGGGCGAGATAGAGTCCGAGGGTGATCCAGACGCGATTGAAGCTGCCGAATGCGATGCGAATGAGCGAGCCGATCAGGGCGCGTCCGGCCCGCAGGCCGGATGTGATTTTCGATTGGATGAGTGGGTGGGTTCGCAGTCGTTCATGTCCGCAAGCAGCGCAGCGTGCTGCGAAGCAGGGGTTTTGGTGTTGGCATCGTGTGCATCGTTTTTGGGGTTGTGTGGGAAGGGTGCTATCGGTCGACCTGCCGCATCGCGGGCAGAATGTGTGGGCGTCTTTCAGCGTGACCGAACATCGCGGACAACTCGGCATGCCGGGATGATACCGTCAGGATCACGGCCCCACACCGCCGATCAGAGTTGCGTTAGCCGTCGTCCGATAGGAGGTTCGGCGCACGCACTGCGATGTGGAGGGCCGTCGCTCGTGCGACGCCGTGGTGGGGCGGGATCGGGACTATGTATAGATGTATGCGTGGCGATCGTCGCGCGCGGGAACCCTTGTTTCGTTGCGTGTTCGCTCCTGTTTTTTGTCGCGTCGGGTTTTGGTGCTGGCGGGGTCGTTCTTATCGGGACGGGGGGCGATGGCGTTGTGTGGGAGATTAGGGTTTTGGTTTCTGGGTCGGATCAGGTGTGTGCGTTGGGTTGAGGGTGATGTGGGGGATGGTTTCGGGGGCTTGTGGGATGACGCCGTTCTGGACGAGGAGGTTGGCGAGTTCGGCCATATGTTGGTTCATGTAGGGGATGAGGACGGGGTTTTCGATGGGGTCGTGGAATTGGAGCATGTGGATGAGGACTTCGTGCATGGGTTTTTGTTGGACGAGGAGTTGGTAGAAGGCGACGGCAGCGCTGGTGCGTTGGGCGCCGGCGGAGCAGTGGACGAGTGCGGGTTGGTTGGCGAGGCGGGCGCGGTGGAGGTGCGTGAGGGCGATGGCGTAGTTGCGGATGTCGCCTGTGCCGTCGCCGAGGAGGTAGAGGGTGTGTCGTTCGATGCCGAGATCTTTGGCGGCGTTGATTTCTGCGATGTGGTCGTGCTTTTGTTTGTCTTCGCCGAGGTTGATGACGAGGCAGATGTGGTGGTCTTCGAGGACGTCGCGGATGAGAGAGGCCTGGATTTGTCCGGATCGGTAGAAGAGGCCGGAATCGACGGGTGCGAAGTTTTTGGGTTGTTCGGGCCAGAGGTTAATGGCGAGTGTGGTGGAAGCGGCGATGAGGAGGATGAGGAGGGCGAGTCGTGCGATGCGGGGAGTGCGGGTTTTGGGTCGGCCGGGACGTGTGTTGTCGGGCATCTGAAGTCCTCCGTGGGCTGTTTTGCCTGGCGGGGTTGATGCTCGTGCGAAAGGACTGTGGGAGAACCGTGAGGTTTACCAGTCGAGCGTACCGCGCCAGGCTTGTCGGAGATCGTCGAGAGAGATGTGAAGGGATTGTGAGGTTAACTTGAAATGAATGTGATCTTCGCGCGTGACACATCCGAGGATTTCGGAGGCGACGAGGTGTGAGGGGTCGAGTCGGGCGATGATGGAGGGTAGTTCGGGTACGCGTGGGGTTTCGATTTCGAGAATGTAGGAGGAGATTCGGGGAAGCAGAGGGTGATCGCGTGATGCGAGGGGGCCCGGGTCGATGGAAGCGCCGAGCGAGGAGCCGATGGCCATTTCTGCGAGCGTGGTGGCCCATCCTCCGTCGGAGACGTCATGTGCGGCGAGGGTGATGCCGTTGGCGATGAGTCCTGCGACGAGTTTGTGTGATGCGAGTTGTTCGTTGAGTGAGGGTTTGTCGGCTTGAGTTCGGATGTAGAGGAGGGTGCTGCCGGGTTTTTTGAATGGGCTGGTGATGCAGGAGGAGAGGTCGTGGATGATTCCGATGGCGCTGATGAGGAGTGTGGGAGGGATGCGGATGACGCGTCCGGTGGTGGCGTCGGTGAACTGGTTGTGGAGGGAATCTTTGCCGCTGATGAAGGGGATGTTCCATGCGAGCGCGACATCGCGGCAGGCTTCGCAGGCTCGGACGAGAGTTCCCATGGAGCGTTCGTCGTGTACGCCTGGCCAGCAGAAGTTGTCGAGGATGGCGAGTTGGTTGAGGTCAGCGCCGACGCAGATCGCGTTGCGGACGGCTTCGTCGATGGAGGCGACGGCCATGTGGTAGGGGTCGGAGATGTTGGGTTGGATGCCGCAGGCGACGACGACGGCGCGGGAGGAGTGGAGTTTGGGTCGAATGACGGCGGCGTCGCTGGGGCCGATTTGTTGGGGTCCGACGAGGGGTTTGATGACGCTTGTGCCTTGGACTTCGTGGTCGTACTGCCGGATGATCCAGTGCTTGCTGGCGACGTTGGGATCGGCGAGTGTGGCGAGTAGGTTTTCGCGCGTGAGGGTTGGAAGGGGTGCGGTTGTGGACGTTGATGGGGGAGGATTTGAGGGGACGATGGCTTTGCGTGTGGGCATGGGGATTCCGTCGTGGACGAAATCCATGGACATGCGTCCGACTTCGGTGTTGTGGTATCGGAGGATGAGCTCGCGATCTGGATTGCCGAAGGATCCGATGACGGTGGCTTCGACGGATTCGCTTTGGCAGAGTTGAAGGAGTGCGTGGACGTTTTGTTGAGGGACGGCGAGGACCATGCGTTCCTGGGCTTCGCTGATCCAGATTTCGTCGTAGCGTAGTCCTGAGTATTTGAGGGGGACGAGGTCAAGGTCGACGATCGCGCCGAGGTCGGCGCCCATTTCACCGATGGCGCTACTGAGACCTCCTGCGCCGCAATCGGTGACGGCGGAGTAGAGGCTGGAGTCGTTGGGTCCTGCGTCGCGGGCGTTGAGCAGGACGTCCATCATTTGTTTTTGGGTGATGGCGTTTCCGATTTGCACGGCGTGGCTGAATTCGTCAGCGTGAGTGTTGGTGAGTTCTGCGCTGGAGAAGGTTGCGCCGTGGATGCCGTCACGTCCGGTGCGTCCGCCGATGACGACGATGGCGTCGCCGTGTTGGGCTTGTTTTGCGACTTTGGATCGGGGGATGATTCCGACGCATCCGGCGAAGACGAGAGGATTGGCGATGTAGTCGGGATGGAAATGGACAGCGCCGTTGACGGTGGGGATTCCCATGCGGTTGCCGTAGTCGCGTACGCCTGCCATGACTTGTTGGAGGACGCGTCGTGGTGCGATGACTCCGGGTGGGAGAGAGGAGGTTTCGGGCAGACCGACGCAGAAGGTGTCGGTGTTGGCGATGGGCCGTGCGCCGAGTCCGGTGCCGAGGACATCTCGGATGCACCCGCCGATCCCGGTGGCAGCACCGCCGTAGGGTTCGATGGCGCTGGGTCGGTTGTGGGTTTCGACCTTGAAGCAGACGGCGTCGGTGTCATCGAAAGCGATGACGCCTGCGTTGTCTTTAAAGACGCTGAGGCAGAAGCCGTCGTTGCGTGAAGCGATGAGTGATTGTGTGCTGGCGAAGATGGTTTCTTTGATGAGGTTTTTGTAGTGGCGGAGGTGTTGTCCGGATTCATCGACGACATCGACGGCGCTTTTGAGTGTTTTGTGGACGCAGTGTTCGCTCCAGGTTTGGGCGAGCGTTTCGAGTTCGATGTCGGTGGGTTCGCGGTTGAGATGTTTGAAGTAGTTTTGGACCGCCTGCATTTCGGTGAGGTTGAGGAAGAGGTGTCCGTCGCGGCTGAGTTTTAGGAGGGCGTCGTCGTCGAGGTTGCGGAGTGGGATGTGTCGTAGATCGAAGGCCGCCTGTCGTGCGACGGCGAAGGATGTTGGGAGCAGTGGAGTGAGGTGGGCTTGTTCGATGACGGGGTTGTAGAGGAATTTTCGTGCGAAATCGGTGAGTAGCTGGGGTTCGATGGTTTGAGAGAAGGTGAAGGCGCGTCCGGTGCGTACGGCGCGAACGGACAGACCGATGCCGAGTAGCGCCTGCTCGGTGGAGGCGGCGACGGGGTCCATGACGCCGGGCTTGAGGTGGATTTCGAGAAGTGAAGGTGCGTAATGGGAAGGTGCGATTTCGTGGATGTCGGCGTGTTCGACGATGGGGTCTGCGAGGAGTGAGCGTGCGGCGCGTTGGATATCTGGGCGTGGCGAATCGGAATCGATGAGGAAGATGCGTCGGGAGGCGACGTGGCCTGATGGTCGGCCGAGGAATTGAGAGAGTTGCGATTCGATCGCGTCGGCTTGTGCGTCGCGGTCGTTGCGATTGGGACAATGGGTGACATCAACGCGCCAGATCATGCGTCGAGTGTACGCGGTGCGGCGTGAAGGTCGAGAGCGAGGATGGATGGCGTGAGAGGTATGATCGATGGAGGCGTATGGATGGGAGTATCATGTTGAGAGATCGGTGAGGGGCTACAGATTCTGATAAGACTGTGCTACAAAAGCGCGCGATGTTCGAGGCGATTGGAAAGTGGCTCATGCGGATCTTCGGCGGGCGTCCGCCGTTGGATACGCTCGGTCCGCGCGGAGAGAACGTAGCGGCGAAGTATTTGCGTAATTTGGGCTATCGGATCATCGAGCGGAATTTTCGTTGTCGCGCGGGTGAGGTGGACATCATTGCGCGTGACGGCAAGACGCTGGTGTTTGTCGAGGTGAAAACGCGTAAGGAATCAGACCCGGAGCCTGAGGCCCGCGTGGATTTGGAGAAGCAGCAGAAGATCGCGCGTGTGGCGAAGTTTTATCTTTCGCGTTTTGGCATTCCGCAGCCGCCTGTGCGTTTTGATGTGGTTGGCATTCTCTGGCCGCGTAATCAAGATCCGATCATTCGGCATCATCCTGATGCGTTCATGGACCCGGAATGATCGATACGCACGCCCATCTGACGGACGAGAGACTTGCATCAAGGCTGGACGAGGTCTTGCGGCGTGCGCGTGGGGTGGGGGTTGAGCGGATCATCAGCATCGGCGTGGACATTGAGGATTCGATCGATGCGATCGCCTTAGGCGGGAGGAGCGAGATGATTCGCGCGACGTCGGGGGTGCATCCGAATCACTCTGCGGGCGTGGATATTGTCGAAGCCGAGCGGTCTTTACGCGGGTTGGTCGGCGAGGTGGTTGCGATCGGCGAGACGGGGATCGATTTGTATTGGAAGAAGGTTCCGCTGGATTGGCAGGTGGCATTTTTTCGGATGCAGTTGCGTGTGGCGATCGAGAGTGGGCTTGCGGTGGTGATTCATTCGCGTGAGGCGGTTCGGGAGAGTTTGGATGTGCTGCGGGATTTTCGCGAGGTGCGGGCGGTCTTCCATAGTTTTACGGGGACGGCGGATGAGGCGAAGGCGATCGTGGATCACGGCGCGATGATCGGATTCACCGGGCCTTTGACGTACAAGAAGAATGATTTTCTGCGTGAGATAGCGTGTCAGTTGCCGCGAGATCGCGTGTTGGTGGAGACCGATGCGCCATACCTCTCGCCCGAGCCGGTGCGACAGATCAAGACGAATGAGCCGTCGCACGTGATGCACACGGCGGGGGTGCTGGCGATGCTGTGGGGCGTGGAATTGGCGGAGCTTGACCGGCAGACGACCGCCAACGCGCGGTGTTTGTTCGGTGCGCGGTTGGACTAGATGTTCGATTGTCGGGGGCGAAGCGATCGCTTGTGTAACGTCTTTCGGCGGAGCGGTCGAGTGTGCGAGTCGTCCAAGTTACATGCCGAAGCCGAGCGTTTTGGTGATGCGCACGGGGACGGTTTCGACTTTGCTGTAGGACTCGACATTGATGTCGGCGGATTCGGGGAGTTGGCCGGCGACGCTGTAGCTGACCTGGTAGGTGTAGTCGTCGCCCCAGCCGAAGCTTCCGGAGCCTGCGCGGGAGGTTTCCATGGGTTCGCCTGCGGCGTTGAGTAGGGTGAAGGACTTGAGTGTTTTGAAGTCGCGTTTGGCTTCGAGAGTGATTTGTTTGCCTTCGCCGAAGCCTTCGGAGATGTCGCTGATGGTGGCTTCGATTCCGGCGATGTTGATTTTGGTGCCTTTGGCGAGTTTGACGGCCTTGAGCGTGTCGGTTTTGGTGGCCGATCCGACGAGCAGTCCGACGGTGGCGTCGAGGGTCATGGTGGTCGCGCCGGCGGTGGGCTCGATGCGTGAGACGAGTTCGAATTTCATGGCTCCTCCGTCGTCGGAGATTTGGGGGAAGCTTCCGAGCCAGGGGACTTTGCCAAAACCTTCGGTCTGGCTGTAGTCGGTTCCCTTCTCGTCCTTCCACGTGGTGATTTCGCAGGCCTCTTCATCGATGCCGAGTAGCGAGCCCTCGGCGACGCTGGCGAGGGTGGTCAGTTCGATTCCGCCGTTCATGGTCATGATTCCTTCGACGGGCTTTTCGGGGGATCGACGCACGGTCATTTCGATGAGACTTGTTTGGACGATCTCGCTCATGCCGATGGCGTGGACGATGGGAGGCGCGACAGACGATGCGCCGACGGCCACGAGCAAAGCGACGGCCGAGGTGAGTGTGAGGAGCGACTTTCGAGAGATGGGGTGCTTGGACATGATCGACTCCGTGCGAGGAGGAATGGAGATTTTCGAACGCGTGGTGTTATTCGACCACCGTGACGAATCGGGGTCAATTGGCTGATGCGGCGGAGTGTTGTGGGGTCGAACCGATGGCGCCGGCGAGGCGAGGCGGGCATGATGCGGCGGGTTTCGGTGTTAGTCGACGAAGGCGCGGAGTGCGACGGCGCGGTGGGCTTGGGTGGGGTGTGCAATGAGATCGATGTCGCTGCCGCGTGGGATGTCTCCGAGTCGGCGGGGCCAGCTGACGGAGAAGATTCGTCGGTCGTCGCCGTCGAGTCGACTGACGCGGAGGATGCGGATGTCTGGCGCGAGTGCGGGTCGATTGACTTCGTGAACGCGTCCGAGTGCGGTGATGCCGTGGGCGTAGATGTGGAGTGTTTTGCGGCTGAGGAGGGTCGCGACGAGGAATGCGAGTATTGCGACGGGTGAGAGGACGAGTGGAGTTGCGAGGACGGAGAACCAGCTTCGTGGTTCGGCGACTTCGCGCCATTCGAGGCCGCGTCGATCGACGACGATGGGGAGTTTTTCGCCTGGTCTGACGAGTACGCCGACGCGTGGCGGGAGTGTTCCGCGGAGTTCTCGTGGTCCGTCGGGCTGGTCGTATCGGAGGCGAACGCCGAGGGCGATTTCGCGTGACACGGGCGTCGGATCGGTTCGGTCAGCGACCGAGACGACGACGGCATCATGTCGGGTGCCTTCGCGCATGAGTTGTCGTTCGGCCCGTTCTGTGTTGACGGCTTTGACTGAGACGACGGCAAGAGCGCCGATGAGGACAAAGCCCAGCATGCGTGCGGCGCGGGGTGCGAGATCGCTTGCAGCGCCGCGACGTGCGGCGGGTGTGATCGGTCGAGGCGCGGTGGGGAGATTCGATGCCGAAGATTCAGCGGCGGGGTGAGCGTCGTTGGGCATCGTGTCGTGTTCCTTGCAGATTCGTTCGCCAGGGCGTAGGGCGTGCGTTGATGGATCGTGATCCGAACCGATGCAATCGATGAGCGCGGTGAATTAATCGGCATCGGGCCCGATGAGGCAGACTTCGTCGCGGCGTCCCTGAGCGTGTGAAGCGACGGCGGGCACGGGGTGCTCGCTGATCGACACGACGCGAGAGGCTGGGGTGAGCTGATGTCGAGCGAGCCAGTCGACGATGGCATGCTCGATGGAGGCGTCGAGGTCGGCGAGCTGATGTTCGTTGGCGCGGTCGAGGTAATCGTCGGGGCCGTTGACTGCGCGCATGCGGTCGCGCATGGCATCGACGATCGATTCGGCGTGACCGTCTGCTTGTGCGGGGGTGGGTTGACGTTTGCCGACGTAAATCGAATCGACGAGCCCGGCGCTCGATCGGGCCGACTCAAAACCGGCAGCGACTGCCTGTTCGCGTGTGTCGAAGGCACCGAAGAATGATTCCCGATCGAGCGAAACACAAAATGGCTTGAACATACAGTCCTCTTAAAAACCCTCCGACCATTCGGGCCCGCGCGGGGTTGGCGTGGGTCCGATTCATCTTCCGGGGGTCGCCCGGACGCTTCTTATTATACGCATGATCGGCCGATTGCGTGATGCGGGTTTAAATGATGCGGTGGATCGCGTGGGGAAAGCGGGCGTGGAATGGATTCGATGGGGTGTCGATAAATATATGCGATAAATGGATTTAAGATTCAATTATCGGGATGGGATTGCGACCGATCGGACGACTTGTTCGACCAGTTCGCGGCTGCGTGATTCGGGGGTTCCGAGTCGGACATCGAGGACGGGGAGAGCGACGGTTTGGATATCGTCTGGGGTGACGAAATCTCTGCCTGCGAGCCATGCCCATGCTTGGGCGGCGCGTTGCCATGTGAGCAGGCCGCGCGGGCTGAGTCCGAGGGGGATTTGCGGGTGTGTGCGTGTGGCTGCGGCGAGGTCGACGAGGTATTGCCGTACGGGCTTTGCGACGCTGACTTTAGCGACGTGTTGTTGGAGGTGATGGAGTTGATCGGTGCGGATGACCGGTTCGATGGGACGAGAGTCCTGTTCGCAGCAATGTCCGACGGCGGCCTCGAGCATGGAGAGTTCGTGTTCTTTGTCGGGGTAGCCGATGCGGAGTTTCATGGCGAATCGGTCGAGTTGTGCTTCTGGGAGTGGATAGGTGCCCTGGTGTTCGACGGGATTTTGTGTGGCGATGACGAAGAACGATTCGCTGAGTCGATGGTGCGCGTTGTCGACGGTGACTTGCCCTTCGGCCATGGCTTCGAGGAGTGCGCTTTGAGTGCGTGGTGTGGTTCGATTGATTTCATCGACGAGTAGGATGTCGGTGAAGACGGGGCCTGGGAGGAACTCGAACTCGCGTGTTTTTTGGTTAAAGACGCTGAAGCCGGTGACATCGCCTGGCAGGAGGTCTGGCGTGCACTGGAGCCGGTTGAATCGTCCGCCGATAACGCCCGCGAGTGCCTTGGCGAGGGTGGTTTTGCCGAGGCCTGGGAGGTCTTCGATGAGCACGTGTCCGCGTGCAAAGAGGCAGGCGAGCACGCGTTCGATGACGTGGGGTTTTCCGCGAAGAACGCTGTTGAGTTGATCGCGCATGCGTGTGAGGAGTTCGCCCGGCGGGGCGTGATCGCAGGCGGTCACCGGAAGCGACATGCCGGCGGGCTTGGGGGATGCGGGAGTGAGTTGGGTGAGGTTCATTGGGTGGCCGGATGGTTAGGTGGATTCGATCTTAACGTCTTGTTTCGCTGAACGAGGTGGCGAGCCAAAATCTTTCGATGTGGAGAGTGCGCGGAGTAGCGTTGTTGCCGAAGCCTCAATCGAGGGATCGGGATGGATGTTGAGCGTGGCGGAGTTTCCGAATCGGGCTTGATCGAGAAGGTTGCTGAATCGAAGCGCGGTGTGTCGTAGGTCGGGGGTGCGGGTGTTGGTGACTTCGATGAGCCAGGCGCGTGGTGTTTGCCATGGCTCGCGAGGCCTGCCCCAGAGGCGACCGCGTCGTTCGAGCAGTTTCTGAGTCCGTTCCAATCGCTCGCGTGGTGTTTTTCCGGGATTGAGTCGATAGAGCAAGGTGTAGGCTGCGCCGACGACGCGTCGCCTTTGCCAGATCGTGCTGATACACGCGAACGACATGCAGGCGATCATCACGAGATTTCCGCGTGCCCAGGCGAGGGCGTGTTGCAGTCGTTCGAGGAAGCGTGTGGTCCAGGGTTCGGGTGCGAATCGCTGGGAAAAGCCGGGCGTGGGTTCGATGACGATCCAGCTGTTTTCCGAGACTTGCAACTCGACCCAGAAATGCGCTTGGGCGAGTCCCACGCGGGTTTGCTTCTTGGAAGGGACATATTCCGACGGATCGACATAGAAGCCGCTGGCGAGCCGAGCCTGAAAGCCGAGCGATCGGAGCATCACGACGCAGGCGGAGGCAAAGTCGGCGCTGCTGCCTCGACGATCTTGGAGGAGGAATCGTGCGATCGGATCGTTGGACAGCTCACTCGATGGCTGAACGGGCTGGCTTTGGGGGAGATTTTGATCGTGTTGGAGCGTTCGGAGGTGATCGACGACGGCCTGTATGCGTTGCCATGGGTCGAGTGAGACGCGAGCGAGTTCGTGGGCGAGTTCTCCGACGCGTGGATCGATGGGCAGGGCTTCGGCGTCACCTCGGATGCGCATGGGTCGGTGGTTTTTTTGGAGGATGTGGGGGTCGATGAGGCTGGATTCGACATCGACGACGGTTCCGGGCGGGACGTTGCGGTCCCAGAGTCGGAGGAGTCCATCGGGTCCGCCGCGCCAGAAGTTGGGTCGCGTGGCGCGTCCGACGCGGATTTTGTAGGGATTTGCGGGCAGTGGGAGTGCGGAGGCGTCGAGGCCGCTGAGTCGGAGTTTGTGTTGATGTCGAGCGGTGAAGAAGTCTGAGTGGACGTAGTCGATTTTGACGAGCCAGCCGGACTCGGCTTGATCGGTGACGGATGCTTTCATGGGAGGGGGTAGATATTCGCGCCAGGTGGCCCCGTCGAAAGCGTCGTAGGTGGCGAGTTTGAGATGGAGGGGAGCGTCGCCTTCGACCCAGAGTAGTGCGCCGTCGTCTTGGCGAGGTGTTGAGTTGGAGGAACGTCCTGTGGAGCGGTTGAGAGTGAACTCGCGTCCGCCGCGCACATCGAGTTCGAGGTTTTCGCGACCTGCGATGATCTGGTCTTGTTTGAGCGCGATCATCTTTTTCTGATCCATGCTTTGGAGTGGTTGGCCGAAGCTTTCGACGAAAGCGTCGTAGAGTCCTGCGATATCGGAGTTGACGAAGACGTCTGAGCCGTCGAATCCGAGGCTGGAGGGGGTGCGACTGCCGCGAGCGGTGTCGGGTCCATCTTCCCCGACACCGCCGCGAGCCCGATCGCTAGCGGATTGTGTGCCACCGCTGCTGGGGAGTACGCCGCGTCCGAATCCGATCGGCTGTACGCCGCGCAAGAGATGGGCCAGCATGATGCCGACGAGGACGACGGGAAGCGCGAGGAGTGCCGCGCGGGCGAGCGATCGCGCGGAAGCGTGGTTGAATGATCGGATCGGTGCCGACGTCGGAAGCGATGGGTTGCTGCGTGTCGTGTCGATGGGATTGTTGTAGTTGGGATCGCGGGAGTGCGTTGGGTCAGCGCGGCGATAACCGAGCCAGAGTGCGGCGAGAGTGCAGCTTGTGATGGTGATCCACGCGCCGCTTTCGAGTTCGCTGCCGGCGACGATGCCCATGAGTGTGGCGCTGGCGATGCCGAGTCCTTCGTAGCGATGTGTGCGGCTGAGCAGGAGGATGAGCGTCGCGTTGCGCAGCGCCTGGACGAGTGCGAGTTCGAGCGGCGGAAGGAAGGGCCATGTGAAGACGCGATAGGCGTAGAGGCCGGCGATCGGCAGTGTTGCAAGCAGCACGAGTGCGACGACAACGCGGGCCTGGGCGTCGTTGGCAGTGCTTGTGTGGGGTGGGTTTGGTGCTTGGGTCGAGTCGCCTGGGTTGCGTGGATTCGATCTGTGTGCGCGATGCCGTGAGACGATCCGCGTGATCGACTCGGCGGACCGGATGATGATCCATGCGATGGCGAGGACTGCCGCGCCGAGCAGGATGCGTTCCCATGGTCGGGTGTGGTCGAGATGGAGCAGCCAGCTTGCTGAGATTGCGACCCAGATCGCAAAGAAGTAAGCGAGGGGCGAGATGTTCATGGGATCACCCCGCGGACGTCGCTGATGATGACGGCGTTGGAATCGACGGGCTTTACGTTGGGAATAGCCGACGGGTTGATAGGCGTATCGGAGGATGTGGTGGCATCGAGGGCATCGAGACGCGCGTCAGCCGGCAAGAGGCGTATGGCGGCGAGCGCGTCGAGTAGTGTTTTGATTGCGGCGGGTCCGTCGGGTGGCGTGATGCGGAGGGTCGGTTGTTGGATTTGGTCGATGGTGAGTTGTACGTGCATGCCGCGCTCGATCCATGCTTCGATGAGAGCGGCGGAGGTTTCGATGGCCTGCTCTGCGTGAGTGAAGGCGAGTGGATCGGCGAAGTTTCCGTGGAGTTCGAGTCGAAGCGAGGTTGCGCGGGATTCGAGTGATTGTCGCTCGCGGACGATGAGTCGGTCGTAGCGTGCGGACTGTTTCCAGTGGATGTGTCGGATGGAATCGCCTGGTCGATAGTCGCGTGAGCCGACGGATTCGCCCCAATGGCCGGCCTGTTCGGAGAGTACGGCGGCGCGGGCGGAGGTGCTGTTGTTGGTACGAGGTCGGATCGGCGGGGCGATGGTGCGAGCGGGCCAGACGTGTAGTGGTGTGGTGCAATGGAGCGGGATGCGTGCGATGCGGAGATCGAATGGGAATCCGGATTCGATGTAGAGATCGTCATTGGGATAAACGCCTCGGACGACTGGGAGTGTGATGTGGATTTCGCGAGAGGTGCGTGGGCGGATGTCACCGACGGGGATTGTGTTTGGGTGATCGTCGGGCGTATTTCGGAGTGGATGGTTGTTGTGGCTGCGGAGTGTGAGATTGGGGATGGGGAAGGGGAGTGGGTTGTGGAGCGTGATGCGAAAGAGGACGAGATCGCCGGCGCGTGTGGGTGTGAGTGGAAGTGAGACTGAAGCGCGTAGTGTGCGGGCGATGAGTCTTGGGATGACGAGTCCGAGGAGTGCGAGGAAGATCGAGCTTGCGACAGCGATCCATGCGGTGGCGCTGGAGAACGCGCCGATGAGAGTTCCCGCCGCCGCGATTCCGATGAGGGCGCGTACGCGAGGAGGACGAGCGATCCACCAGCGTTCGAGTGCGCCCTTGCGCTTGATCGCTGGCCGCTGAGGAACTGGCCCGGCGGAGAGCGAGGATTGGGAGTGGATGTGCGGTGAGGATGCGGGCATGGGTGCAGGTTGTGGTTGCTGGTCGAGCGTGCGTGTGTGACGGGGAGTCTGTGGAAAGGGTGTCGTGTTTGCAATCGTATTGCATTTTTGGCGATGTCCATGGGGAGGGGAAATGTAAAGATGGAAAGAATTTTTTCAGGCGGGGGAATAATCGGCATGGTGGGGGCGTTGGGTTTGTCGAGTCTGGGCCGTGTGGTTCGGACAGAGGCGAGGGGGGGAATCAACCCTTTTCCCGTGCCGGGACGTTGGATGCGAGAGGATCAAGTTCAGGTCCTGGCGATCGCCCGAAGAAGGCGATGGAGGTTTCCGATGCGTCATATGGAATCGATGGAAGGCCGCCGTTTGTTGTCGGCGACGTTGACGGACGGCGTGTTGAGCGTCGTGGGTACGGAAGGTAACGACCGGATCATGATCCGGAACGCGCCTGACGGTCAGATTGCGGTGATCGAGTCTTCGATGCAGGCACCGGGCAGCGCACCGGTGGCGCCGACGGTGACGAAGTTTGATCTTGCGGACGTGACGAGCATTGTTGTGGACGCCAAGGGCGGCAACGATGGGGTTCGTCTGATGGCGTTTAAGCGTGCGGAATCGACGGAGACCGGTGCGAGCCGGGTGGGGATTCCTGCGACGATTCTGGGCGGCGCGGGGAACGATATGGTTCAGGGCGGGCTGGGCGCGGAACTGATCGAGGGCGGGCCGGGCCTTGATCGTCTGCATGGCGGGCCTGGCAACGACACGATCGAGGGTGGCGAGGGCAATGACATGATCGTCGGCGGAGCCGGTGAAGATGTGTTGCGAGGCGGTGCGGGCAACGATCGGATCGACGCCCGTGACCGCGCGGCGGATGTCGTTGACGGCGGAGACAATCTCGAACCGACCTCGACACGTCCGGGCGATGTCGCGTTCGTTGGCGTTGACGACGTGGTGAGCAATGTTGAGCGTGTGATCACGCGCCCGACGGCTCCTCCGACGGGCGGCGAGCGATCGGGCGGAAGCGTTCGTGACGATGTGCTGGGTTCGCCTGTGCAGCACGCATGAACGACGGTGTTCTGATCGGATTGTGTGTTTGAGATTCACCCCCGCGACCTCTGGATCGTTGCGAGAAAGCAGCGTGCAGATGGTTGCGGGGGTGACTCGATAAGTTGGTGTGATGTCTCTACACTTCTGCGCGATGATACAAGGTGCGATGACAGCGTTGGTGACGCCGTTCAAGGACGGTCGGGTGGACGAAGCGCGGCTGCGTGAGCAGGTTGCGTATCAGCTTGATCAGGGGATTGACGGTTTGGTGCCGGTGGGTACGACGGGTGAGAGTCCGACGCTGGATTTTGATGAGCATTTTCGGGTGATCGAGTTGGTTCAGAAGCAGGCGGGCGATCGCGTGCCGGTGCTGGCGGGCGTGGGGGGTAACTCGACGGCGGAGGCGTTGAAGTTGCATGGATTTGCGCGTTCGGTCGGATGTCGAGCGGGTTTGAGTGTGAATCCGTATTACAACAAGCCTTCGCAGGAGGGTTTGTATCGTCATTTCATGACGTTGGTGGAGAAGGTGGATCTTCCGGTGGTGCTGTACAACATTCCGGGTCGGTGCGGGATCAACATGTCGCCCGCGACGATCGCGAGGTTGTACGAGGCGGCGCCGGCGATGTTTCCGGCGATCAAGGAGGCGGCGGGTTCGTGTGAGCAGGTGTCGGAGATTCGTCAGCGATGTGGGATCTCGATTTTGTCGGGTGACGACGGATTGACCTTGCCGTTCATGAGCCTCGGCGCGGTGGGCGTGGTGAGTGTGTTGTCGAACATCGTGCCGGGCGACGTGGCGGTGATGGTGCGATTGGCGGCGGAGAATGCGTTTGATGAGGCGAGGAAGCTGCACGAGAAGTATTTTGAATTGACGCGTAGTTTGTTCATTGACGGGAATCCTGCGGGCGTGAAGGCGGCGATGAAGTTATTGGGTCGAGATTCGGGTGAGATGCGATTGCCAGTGGTGGAGGCATCGAGCGGTACAGTGGAGACGATTCGCGGGTTGATGAAGAAGGCCGGGGTTTTGTGACGCTGCTGTGCGTCTCCATTTTCGTGAGGGAGATCGATCAGGCGCGTCGTGACGTGGCGCGTGCGATCGAAGCGGGCGCGGACGCGATCGAGCTGCGTGTGGATGCGTTCGAGCCGCTGGAGGCGATTGCGCGGTTGATGGGAGACTTTCGGACGCGTTTTGTGCTGACGTGTCGAGGAGAAGCCGAGGGCGGAGAGTCGACGCTATCGCCGATGGAGCGTTATGCGCGTGTGCGATCGGTGTTGGACGGGGCGAGAGAGGGGGCGGGCGATGGTTTTGGCGATGGTATTGGCATTGGTGCGATGATCGATTTGGAGTGGGCGGACTTTGGGAAGGCGCTGGGCGGGTCAGGGGGCGGGTCAGGGGGCGGAGCAGGGGGCGGGTCAGTGGGCGTGGCGTCGGGCGTGGCGTCGGGTGTGGCGTTGTCTGGAGCTGGGGTGGGATCATCAGAGGGATTGGCGGGTTTGGATGCGTCGCGAGTGATTGCGAGTGCGCATGATTTTCGGACGCGGCCTGCGGATTTGACGCGGCGGTTTGCGGAGATGTGTGGGAGCGAGGCTGGCGTGGCGAAAGTGGCGTGGTCGGCGCGATCGATTCGCGACAGTGTGGAGGCGTTTGAGTTGATGACGATGCGTCCTGGTCGATCGATCGCGATCTGCATGGGCGAGGCGGGCGAGATCACGCGGATATTGCCGAAGAAGTTCGGCGCGTTTTTGGGTTTTGCATCGCTGGACGAAGCGGGTTCGACGGCACCGGGTCAGGTGAGCATAGGGAAGCTGAAGAAGCGATATCGATGGGATTCGATCGGTCCGCGTACGCGTGTGTATGGCGTGGTGGGTGCGCCGGTGGGGCATTCGATGAGTCCTGCGATCCATAACGCGGGATTTGAGGCGATCGGGTTTGATGGCGTGTATGTGCCGCTGCGTGTGGAGGCGGGGTATGAGTCGTTTAAGGCGTTCATGGAGACGATGCTAGCCTGGCGGCCGATGGATTTGCGTGGGCTGTCGGTGACGATTCCGCATAAGGAAAATGCGTTGCGTTATGCGCTTGAGAAGGGTTGGCGAGTGGACGAGGTGGCTTCGCGGATCGGGGCCGTGAACACGCTGGTGATTGATGATGCATCTGACTTGCGTGCGGGTGAGGTTCCGGTGGGTGAGGCGTTTTCGAGCGATGACGAGGCGATTTTGGATGCGGTGATGATGGGTTTGGGTGCGTCGGAGCGTGGTGCGGGGGAGGTGGATGCGGATGCCGGTCGCTTTGCGGTGGATGATCGGTCGAAGTTGCGTGGGATGGAGGTGGCGGTGATTGGAGCAGGCGGGACGGGTCGTACTGCGGTGGCTTCGCTGGTGGATGCGGGTGCGCGGGTGAGTGTATTCAATCGGACGTTCGAGCGTGCGGAGCAGTTGGCGCGTGAGTTTGGGACTGTTGGGACGGACGAGCGGGATGGAGCGCAGGGTGTGGTGAAGGCGTGCGGGTGGGGTGAGATGCCGGGTCATCGTGCGCGGGTTTGGATCAACACGACATCGGTTGGGATGTCGCCTCACGTGGAGTCGAGTCCGTTTGAAGGGGGTCATCCTGCGATGGATGCATCGACGGTGGTGTTTGACTGTGTGTACAATCCGCTGGAGACGCGGTTTCTGCGTGAGGCGCGGGCGCATGGTGCGTGTGTGGTGAGCGGTGACGTGATGTTTTTGAGGCAGGCGGAGCGGCAGTTTGAGGCGTGGACGGGCGTGAGTTCACCGCGTGAGGTGATGAGGAGAGCGTTGTTAGGCGCGATGCAGGGGCGGGGCGAATGAGTGGTGGTTTGAATGTTCAGTGGATGGATGTGAGCGTGCGGTGGATGGAATCGACGGTGAAGTGAATGAGAATGGACGAGTAATGAATGGACGGGAATGGAAGTGGAAGAGTTGACTGTCAGGCCGAGGCGGACGTTTCGCGTGTTGCTGCTGTTATTGGCGGCTTGCGTGTTGATGTTTGGCGTGTTGGCATATGGGTTGATGCGATCGAAGCCGACGTGGTATCGGCAGGTTTCGATGAGCGAGTCGGATCGAGAGCGGGCGGCGACGGCGTTGCAGGATCGGTTGTTGGCGTTAAACAACACGGTGGCGGAGTCGATCGTTGCGGCGAAGACGGGTGAGTCGGAGAGGCCCCGGGCGATTCGGATAGAGATTTCGGAGGAGGAGTTGAACGCGACATGGCAGAAGTGGGAGGTTTTGCCGGGCTTGCGTGAGCGTGTTTCGGGGTTTGTGCGTGATCCGTGGATCCGTTTGCTGGAGGGTCAGATCATAGTGGGTGGATTTGTGGAGCGTGTGGATTCTGTGGTGGGAATGCGTCTGTCTGTGAAGACGTCTGAAGCGGGATTGGCGGAGTTGCGATTTGACGGGACGCAGGCGGGTTTGTTGACGGTGCCGGTGAAGGCGATCGAGCGTCCGAAGCAGCGTTTGCGTGAGTTGTTGCTGCGGGATGTGACCGAGGCGCGGCTGCGTTCGACGCGAGCGCCGTTGAACGACGCCGGGCGTCGAGCCTTGATGGGCGGGCAGTTGTTGGATTTGCTGGATGGCAAGGCGGTGCAGCCGATTTTGATCGTCAAGAGCGGGCTTGGCGAGTTGACTCCGCGTCCGATTTTGGCGCGACTGGAGAAGCTGGAGATCACGGACGGGCATTTGGCAGCGACGCTGAGGCCGTTGACGGACGAGGAATCGAGTGCGATCGAGCCGTAGGCGTGTGTAGTGGGACGGGGATTGTTCAGTGATTTGGAAAAACGAGGTGCGCGCTGCGCAGGTGCGGACGTAGTCGCGCAGCGCGCGGGTAGATGTAGAGCGATGATGTGTGCGGGCCGCGCTGTAGGGGTGAGTGTTGGGCGTGGTGTTCGTGTAACTGTGGTCCAGGCATTGATTTATTGTGCCGGCGGAGCGTGTGCGTGAGCGTGCGAAAGGTGTGCGTGAGCGTGTGAAACGAGCGCGTGAGCGTGCGAAAAGAGCGCGTTGAGGGTGTGTGTGAATGGGTGGGCTCAGGGTTGTGTGAGTCGGCGATCTCGGAGGACGATGTTGAGTTCGATGACGCCTGCTTCGGTTGGGAATTCTGCGGCGAGTTCTTGAGCGATGGCTTCGGCGGCTTGGTTTTGGTTGAGGTCGCTGAGGACGCGTGCGTAGAGGATTTCCCAGACGAGGTAGTCGCGTCTGGGGAGATCGGCTTGTTGGTTGAGTTGGATGGCTTTTCGGAGGTCTTCTGCGGCACCTTCGAGGTTGAGTGTGGTGGGTTTGAGTCGAGCCAGTGCGCGATTGGTATAGCCGAGTACGACATCGGGTCGGAGTCGGATGACTTCGGAGAACATGCGTTCGGCGGAGACGAAGTCTTGTCGATCTGAGTAGGCCATTCCGAGGTTGTTGTAGGCGCCGAAGCTGTTTGGGTTGACGGCGATCATGTGTCGGTTGAGCGATTCGTTGCTTTTCCAGACGGTGGTTTGTCGGAGGCTGAGGACGGCCCAGAAGGCGATGATGAGTAGCGAAGAGACGGCGAGTGGTTTGAAGAGTGAGGCGGAGGATCGGGCGAGGAGTATCGCCAAGAGGAGAGCGGGCCCGAGGAGTGAGAAGTAGACGTAGTGATCGCCGACGGTGCTGTAGAGTTGGAAGGAGAAGGGTACGAGTCCGAGGATGGGGGAAACGCCTACGACAGCGAGTGCGATGGCGCCTGAGACGAAGGGTCGTCGTTGCCACTGCCAGAGTGAGACGGCCAGGAGTGCGATGGGGATGATGGGTGTGAAGGGCGTGCGTGAGGATTCGCGGAGCACAAATTCGGGATGTCGGCCGTAGTCGAATCCGAGGTTGAAGGGTGCGACGTATTTGATTGCGTAGTGGGTGATGGCATCTGAGGCGACGAGTAGGCGTTCGGGGGGCGCGGGTTGGTAGACGCTGTAGGCGGGCTGAACGCGTTTGGTGACGACCATGGTTGCGATCGTGATGAGGAGAAGCGGTGTGACGCGAAGGAGGGCGTGTATGAAGGAGGATCGTAGAGCCCGGAGTCGTGAGGATGTTGAGGGAAGTGCGATCGGATCGGGTCGTCGGAAGAAGTGATCGAAGATGCCGAGAACAGCGGGGAGAATCATGGCGGTGGGCTTGGAGAAGACCGCGAGGATCATGACGAGCGCGACGGCGAGGTAGCGAGGGCTGATCCAGAATTTGAGGAGTGAGTTGAAGGGTTTGGTCGCGAGGGTTTGTGTGGGATGGGCGTTGGTGTTGCCGGGCGATTGGGACTGACGTGCATGTGCATCGAGATGTCGGAGGTAGAGCAGTGAGGCGACGAGCACGCCGAGCCAGCAGAGCAGGTCTTTACTGCCGCAGATCCACGCGACGGTTTCGACTTGCATGGGGTGTATCGCCCAGATGGCAGCCGCGAGAGGTGGGGCGTAGCGGAGGTGGGATGGCGTGTGAGTGTCGAGGCTTGGGGGTGTCGTGTTGGAGGTGATTGAGGGTGATGCGGGAAGGCATCGATGGATGATGCGATAGACGAGGAAGGTATTGAGCAGGTGGATGAAGATATTGAAGGTGTGAAAGAGCCAGGGGTTGAGGAGACTGCCGGCGGGGTCGGGGGTGCGGGTGTAGGCGAGTTGAGCGAGTACGGCCCAGACGGAGTATGTGATGGGGATGTAAAGGCCCAGGTATGGATGTGTCCAGTAATGGGCGAGCGTTTCGCCGATCGGGGCGATCATGCGTGGGTTGCCGAAGATGTTGTGCCAGTCGTCCCAGTGTGTGTAGTCGTGAAATGCGAGGGGCGAGAAGATGATGAAGACGGTGAGAAGCAGGATGTAGAGGAGCGACCGATCGGTTGTCGTGTTGTGGGGTGTGGGTGTGGGTGATCGGGATGGATGTGCGTGGGTCACGGCGAGATTGTGCTGGGAGAAAAGTGGCGGGTAAAGGCTTGGATCGGGTTTGGTGGGGGTGAGTTGGTTCGTTGAGGGGAAGAGTGAAGTGGTTGGGCGTGGAGAAGCATTGAAGAAAGGGGGCGGGATGTGCCGATAACCAGAGTGGAGTCGAAAGGTCTGCGCGGGAACTGCGCAGATAGATCTAGGCGTGCGGCACGGAAGCAGTTATGGATATTGCGACCATAGTCGGATTGATCGTTGCGTGGGGTTCATTGCTTTACAGCATGAACTACATGACGCAGGGCGACATGATGGCATATATGAAGGTCGGCGAGGTGATTCTGGTGGGTGGTACGGCGTTGGGTGCGACGATGATGTCGATGCCGCTGCATTCGGTGATCGGCGCGTTGGGGTCAGCGAAGAAGGTGGTGTTGAACAAGCACGCCCACGTTCAGCACATCATCAAGGAGTTGGTGAATTACGCTGAAATTGCGAGGCGTGACGGTGTGCTTGCGCTGGAGCAGGCGAGTCGTGAGGCGCATGATCCATTTTTGAGGCGGGGCCTGCAGCTTACGATCGACGGGACGGATCCTGAAGTCATCGAGCGGATCATGCGCATCGAAGTGGAATCGATGGCAGAGCGGCACAAGCACGGCAAGCACTTTTTCGGGATGCTGGCGAAGTTCGGTCCGGGATGTGGTCTGATTGCGTGTCTGGTGGCCCAGGTGGCGATGTTCCAGAACTTGAGCGGTGACGCCGGGACGATCGGCAAGGCGCTGGCGGTGGCGTTGACGGGGACGCTGTATGGTGCATTGCTGCAGAACATGATGGCAGGCCCGGTGGCGGAGAAGTTGGGCTTGTTGTCGAAGGAAGAGATGTTCGTCAAGGAGATCATCCTCCAGGGCGTTCTCAGCATTCAGGCTGGAAACAACCCACGTGTCGTCGAAATGCAACTGATGAGCTTCCTCAGCCTCAAGGAGCAAGCGGGTATGGCCAAAGCGGCGTAGAAACTTTCATCCGCCGATTCTGGTTGATGGAGTTAAACTTAAGTTGAACGGCTTTGTCATCGCCTGACTGCACAGATTTTTGGACTGCTCGATCATTGAACCCAAGCGTCTGAAGACAACTCATCGAATCCGAGTGGTGGTTCACGTATCAGCAAAGTGTCTGCAAAACTGCTTGTCGAAATCAGCGAAATCCTCTGCAACTCTGCGGTGAACCATGGCAGCGAAATGTAAAAAGTGTGATCCTCATGAGATTTGTGAAGAGTGTCCGGAATGGATCTTCACGCTTGCGGATCTGATCATGTGCATGATGGGATTGTTCGTGCTCATGTGGGTGTTGAAGACTGAAGGGAGTCAGGGGGCGACGTCTGCACAGCTTTCGGAGAGGGAGATTCAGCAGTTGATTGGGATTCGTGAGGCGTTTGGTTGGGTACCGAATCCGAGCAGCAACGATCCGATCGATCAGGCCGCGATCAAGTTGCGGGCGATCGCTCCGCGTGGTGGGGACGGTGAGGAAGGGACGGTCATTCAGGAGCAGGAAGGTGCCGACGGAACCGACCACGAAGTGATGCGGATAAGGCAGGGAGATGAATCGACGGTCGGCACACCGGTGCGTTTCCTGCGTGGATCGAGGGAGCTGACGGATTCCGGGCGTAGGCAGCTGGATCAGATTGCCAACATGATTCGCGGGCATCGGCAGGTGTTTGTGGTGAAGGGGCACGTCTCGCTGGACGACCTTGAGGATGGTGCGAGCGAGGCTGACCGCATGCAGCTTTCGTTGGATCGCGCGAAGTCGGTGGCGGACTATTTGATTTCGCGGGGCGTTTCGCCGGACACGATTCGACTGCAGGGAGCGAGTGCGCACGAGCCGGTGGTTCAGCGGGCGCTGCGTGGCGACGGACAGGCGGCCAACCGCCGGGTGGAAGTTGAGGCGAGCAACGTGCTGGTGATTCAACGTCAGAGTCGATAGATGTCTTTAGTCGATGAAGGTCCCGAGACGCGGGAAGCGAACGGCCAGACGGATTTCCGTTGGTAGCGCGCGTGGTCGTCAATGGCACGCGACAGCGGCGATGGGTTGGGGCTTGTTTGAGTTTGCTGAATCTCGAACGCGTTGATGCATGGGTTGAACCTGGATGATTCGATTCAGGGCGTGTTCGTCGGCGGGGCCGTGCTTGCGGGGTCCTTGGGATCGAACTCGGGGATGAGTTCCTTGCGGAGCGATTCAAACTGGCTTTTCCAAAGTGATCCACCGACGCGATCGCCCCAGCGGATGTATTGCTCTTTGAGGTAGGTTTTGAATTGATCAGTGGGTTGGTTGGTTCGTTTGGATGTATCGATCCAGCGGAAGATGGTTTCCCAGTAGGCGTCGTTATCGGATTCGATTTCGACGCCTCCTTCTGTGCGAACGGTCACGGGTAGACCGACTGCGCGATCGACAGCGAGTCTTCCGTAGCGGTTGCGAGCTTCGTCGAGATTTCCGAGGTCGTGGTAGAGCCGAGCGATGGAGAGCGCGACGGCGGTATCGTAGCGGGCGCGGGGGCGGTCAGCTTCGGGGAGTGTGAGTTGGTATTGCTTGAAGCCTTCGGGGGCGTCGAGTTCGAGGAAGAGTTTGAGTGCGGCCTCGCGTCGTGAGGTGGCATCTGCGGGTTCGGGTGAGAAGTCGGCGGCGAGTCGTTGGGTTTCTGCGTTGTAGCGTTTGTAGATATAGAGTTGTCGTTGGGCATCGGGTCCGGTTTGACGTGAGGCCCATTCGACGAGTCGCGGGGTGAGGGCTGCGCGATTTTTTTGCAGCGTGGCCATGCGTGTTGAATCGCCTGCGGATCGTGCCTGATCGAATTCGCCTTCGAGGCGTTCGAGCATGCCGCGGACGATGGCCCCACCTCGTTGTCCGCCGGTTTGGTCGATGAGTTTGAGCAGAGAATTGACGGCATCATCGACGCGATCAAGAGCCATGAACGCCCCGACGCGCATGAACATTGCATCGCCCATCAACTGGCTTTCATCGGGGAGGCCTTTGACTTCGTCTTCGAATGCTTTGAGGAGATCGATCGTTTCGCGCGGATCATTCTTGACGGAGCCTGCGATGCGAGCGCCGAGCAGCGTCACGTAGGCGAGTTGGGATCGGCTGCGGTCACGCACCGCGTCGTCGGTGCTTTGTGTGCGGTCGCGGAGGAACTTTCGAACGTCGGCGATGAGTTTGTTGGCGTCGGTGAGAAGCTGATTGCGTTGCGGATCGGTGGCGGGGAGCGGTGCGGCCTGGTTTTCGAGGGCGCGGAGGAGCCAGTAGCGTGATTCGTTGTAGTTGGGATCATCCTTTTTGATTTGCCGAAACGTCTCAGCGGCTTCTGCGAATTTCCTTTGTCGTTGTTGTCTGACGCCCCATGTGAAGGCGTACTGGGATTGCTTGAAGGGTGGTGCGATTGAGATGGGAAAGACGCGATCGAGCAGGGTTTCGACGTCGGGTGAGTTTGGATTTTCTTCGCGGAGGATTCCGACCAGACGCTGGCCGCGCGTGAGGGCGATTTCTGCGAGTGGGGCATTCGGCTTGGCGAGGGCGGTTGCGACGTCGAGATAGAGGTGGGCTGCGTCTTTGTTTCGACCGGCGGCCTCGACGAAGACGGCCTCGCGATAGCGTGCGGATTCGACGAGTTTGTTGTCGACATCTTTCTGACCTGCGCGTCGAACGATTTCACGCGCGGCCTCTGCGGCGCGATTCAGGGCGGCGGGTTCGCTGATGGTGGGGGCATTGGATGAAGGATTCGCGATGGCGTTGTTTTCGATTTGCGCGACGATTTTTTCCCCTTCGCCGACGCGAGCTTTGAGGAGCAGGATGTCGAGTTTTTCGACGGGTGTGTTGGGATCGACGGTGGTGAGAAGCTGGGTGAGGATCAGATCGGTGAGTTCGGGTCGTTTGTCGATGAGCCGTAGAAGCAGTCGCGTGGCTTCGTCGGTTTTGTTTGCGCGCAGATCCGGGCTGGTGGCGCGCTGAGCCTGGAGGCTGAGGATGCGGTATTCAAGAATGTCGTTGGCGACGGCCCACTGGGCCTTGAGATCGTTGTCGACTTGGGCGCGTTTTTGCCAGTCGAGCAGTTGCTCGAAGGCCTTGCGTGCGGCGTCGGGGGACTGGGCGGTCACTTCGAGGGCGGCGAGGAAGAAGCGGGCCTCGAATTGGTTGGCAAAGTCGGCGGCGATCCATTCGTCGGCGTTTTCGGCTTCTGGCGGAACTTTGCCATCGGAAGTGATGACATCATTGAATGCCTTTCGTGCGGCGTCGAATCCGTCTGTGTTCATGCGCACGCTGTGGAGCTTGCCGATCATGATGCGAACGAAGTTTCTGGCCGGGTTGTCTTCGCGATCGAAGGCAGTCAGATATTCGATTGCGCCTCGTGCGGTGGGATCGCGTTGTGGGTCTGCGACATCCATGGCAAGCGCGCGGTAATAGGCGAGCTGTTGCTTCATTTGCTCGCTATCGAGCGAGATGTTTTCGAGTTCGATAAACTGGTTGTAACCGCGCTGGTCGTCGGGCCCGCGTACGACGACTTTGCTCATCTGATCGGTGCTGGTGATGTGAGCGCGCTCGGCGAGAAGGATCGCGGTTTCGACGACGGGTCGGACCTGTGCCTGGGTGGCGGGGCTGGGGCCCCAATACTCGAGGGTGTTGATGTCGCTTGCGATGCCGTCTTGAATGAGGAGGTCTGCCTGTTCGTAGAGCGTTTTGGGATCATTGACACGTGCGACCATGTTCGGCGTGAGTCCGGCGACGACTTGTCGAATCAATTCGTATCGGCGTGAGGGGGAGAGGTCGGCTCGTTCGAGCTGATTGAGGCTGATCCGGCTGCGTAATGCCAGTCGAAGATCTTCGGGGGTTTTGGCATCTTCCATGACACGATCGAGAAGTTGCCCGAGATTTCGCCTTGCCAATTCGGCGAGGAGGGCGTCGTCGGAAAGGCTGTTCAATCCCGCGCCGTTCTGGGCAAAAACGGATGACACCCCGCCGATGCCGGTCCATGCAGCGACCGCTAACGCGATCGCGCCGAACCATCGCGAACGATCGTGCGAGGCGCTGCGCCGGCATCGGGTGTGCTTCGAAGTCCGATCGAGGTCGTGATGATTCATGAGCGCATGCTCCGCAGTTCTCGCGTCGTTCCAACTCCAGTATCGCCGGGGAACCTTACCCGGCGAGGGAGGGCGAGATTCTACACCAACAACCGCCAATCGGTCAGCGTTCGACCGTCCGCCCACAACCGGATCGGCTGCGTCGGGCTTCGCGTTGATCGTGTGACGGTTTTGCCGTCACGAAAACGGATTTCCGTTGCCGTCTTGAAATGGGCCGGTAATATACCGGCGTTGGAAGCATGTCTGTCGGGCCGACGTGATCATATCTGAGGCTCGGGAACGGTTTGAAAAACTCAAGCGGACCGGTTGGCTGTGGCGTTTGCACTCGATGACGTTGTTTGCACTCGATGATGTTGTGCATCATTTGTGTGTTTGTATTGGGTGATGTGTTTGCCTCAGCTGTTCTGCAAAACGGGTCGCGTGGATTTGTCGGGTGATGCCTGCGCGTGGATCGTCTAGAATCGTCGGCCTTAGGGCGGACGACCGGCCCTTTGGGCGGATGACCGGCCCTTAGGGCGGATGACCGGCCCTTTGGGCGGATATGACGAGATCAGGTGCAAACATCATTCGATGGACCTGGCGATCGCCGGCGAAGATCAATCTGCATTTGGCGGTGGCCCCGCCGGGTGGTGATGGTTTTCATCCGTTGCGTTCATGGTTTGTGACGATCGGGCTGGTCGACGTGCTGCGGTTTGAGTTGCTCTTTGGCAATTTGTCTGAACGGTTCGATGCGACCAACGCCGATGCGACCAATGCCAATTCGGGTGCGCAAATCGGTCGGGTTTCTCGGTTGGGTTCGTCGTTTACGGTGTGTCTGGATTCTGACGATCCGCGTGTGCCGATGGGTCGGAGCAATCTGATCGTGCGGGCGATCGATGCGATGACGGGCTCGACCTTTGAGCGGTTGTCCGGTGAGCGGTTGTCCGGGAGCCTTCGAGTGATGCTGGAGAAGCGGATCCCGATGGGCGGCGGGCTTGGCGGTGGTTCGGGGAATGCAGCGACGACGATGCTGGCGATGCGTCGGATGATGGAAGATTTGGGCATCGAGGGGGAGGGTTCGTCGAGCGGTGGGGATGAATCTGCGTCGGGAAGTCTGCCGGATGGTGATGTTGCGACGGCGGCGGGTCTTGGGAGCGACGTGCCGTTTTTTCTGAGTGCGCCGAGCGCGGAGGTTTGGGGGCGTGGTGAGTTTCTTCGGACAGCCCCTGCACCCCGATGCGGCGGGGTGTTGCTGATCCTTCCCCCGTTTGGCGTATCAACGCCGGCGGCGTTTCGGAGGTTGGACGAGCTTCGCCCGACGGCTCCGGGTGATGTAGTGGATCCGCTCCCGATCGACGATTGGTCGAAGCTTGATGCGGAGTCGCTGGGTCGGGTGCTGCGGAATGATTTGGAACTAGCGGCGTTCGATTTGGTTCCGGAGCTGGGAAGACTTCGGGACCGAGTGGAGTCGGCGCTGGGTCGATCGGTGCGTATGAGCGGTAGCGGGAGTTCGCTGTTTGCGATCTTCGACGACGAAGAGGAGGCGGAGTCGGCGGCAAATCAGATGGAGCGGCGGATGCCGTTGATGGAGGACGGCAGGTCGGTGAGTTACTTGGGATTGCCGCTGGCCCGTGATGTGCCGAGTTGTGTCGGAGTTGAAGCGATGGACGAATGAGATTTGTCGGTGGACGTGACGGACGGATTCGCGGGAAGCATGTTTGAGTGCGTTGACCAGGCCGAGGCAAACAAAGCAGAAGAGAACAGAGCAGATCAGAACAGAGCAGATCAGAACGAAGCAGACCAGAACGAAGCAGAGCAGAGTAGGGCGAGATGAGATTTTAGGCGGAATAAAATCGTTTGGTGATCGTTCAGACGAGACGGAACACATCTTCGCCCGGATTCCGCAGGTGGCTGCGGCGATTTCGGGCGATTCAACGCGGTTCGGGCAAAATCACATCTGGCCTGATCTGCGTGGGCACGGGCCTCATCGCGAGGTCCTTCGACAACGGGAGGGCGCCATGCGCCTGACGGACGTTCGCATCCACCTTTGTGACCAGCCGGGTCGGCTGAAGGCATTTTGTTGTCTGACTTTTGATGAGAGTTTTGTCGTGCGTGACGTGAAGCTCATCGAGGGTGACGGGACGGTTTTTCTGGCGATGCCGGCTCGGAAGCTGGCGGACCATTGTCCGCGGTGTCATGAGAAGAATCATTTGCGTGCGCGGTATTGCAACCATTGCGGTTTGCGGCTGAACGAGAATCGTCACAGCAACGGTCGAAGTCGGATCAAGCTGCACGCGGACATCGCGCATCCGATCCATCCTGAGCTTCGGGAGAATTTGGAGCGCGAGGTGGTGGCTGCGTACCACGCCGAGGTGTTGCGAGCGGCGCAGCCGGGCTATGTCCCGACGCGGCTGGATGATGAATCGCTTTTGCGACCGACGGGCTGACATCGCTCGTCCGGTCGCCAAACGGATCGGCCGGGGCGATCTGCCGGGCCGATCGGTTGTAGCGATCGGTTGGTCGTGAGACTTTTCAGTTGTGGTTGAGGCGATTTCGCGCGGCGACAACGCGTTGCTGCGCGTCGGCGGGGCTTTGTCCGATGGCGGTGAGATGGCCCATTTTGCGACCGGGTCGTGCTTCTGATTTTCCGTAGAGATGTAGCTTCACACCAGGATCACTCAAGAGGCATCGCTCCCAATCGGGTTCGCGCGGCAGGCCTGTGGCCGGATCGAACCAGAGATCGCCGAGCAGATTCGCCATCGCCCAGTGCCCGATCAGGGTCGGATCGCCCGGCGGGAGGTTGCAGACGGCCCGGACCTGTTGTTCGAATTGGCTGGTGATCGCGCCGTCAAAGGTCAGATGTCCGCTGTTGTGGGGTCGTGGTGCCAGTTCGTTGATCAACAGTTCCTGCCCGCAGACGAACATCTCACAACAGAGCACGCCGACAAGGTTCAGCTTGGCGGCGATGTCTTCAGCGAGTTGTGTCGCGCGGGAGGCGAGCCTCTCATCCAGCAGGCCGGCGGTGGTGAGATCGAGGATGCCCGAGCGATGTTGATTGACGAAAGGGACGAAGCTGTGCACGCGTCCGTCGATCCATCGTGCGGTGACGACGCTGCATTCGCAGTCGAAGTTGATCAGTTTTTCGAGCACGTGTCGTTCGTGTACGCCGTCGAGTTGCCGCGCGATGTCCTGTGGAATGTCGGGGCCGGCGTTGGACGTGCGTGCGAGCCGCCATTGTCCTTTGCCGTCGTATCCGAACTCGGCGGTCTTGAGGATGGCTTGGTTGAATCGTTCGAGCGCAGAAGTCAGGCCCTGAACGGAACAGATCGCCTCGAAGGGAGCGACCGGAAAGCCGTGACCGCTGAGCCATCGCTTTTCGCGGAGTCGATGTCGGGTCGTATCAAGGATGAACGGTCCCGGTCGGACGGGACAGATCGACTCGATCGCCGCGAGCGTCTCGGCGGGGACGTTTTCGAATTCGAAGCTGACGACATCGACCCCGCGTGCGAATTCTCGGGCGGCCTCGAGATCGTCATAAGGCGCGTTGATTTCCAGATCAGCGATTTGTCCGGTCGGACCGTAGACGATGGGATCGAGGCAGTGGATACGATAGCCCATGCGGCGGGCCGCGATCGCGAACATTCGACCGAGTTGGCCTCCGCCGAGGATACCAAGGGTAGCGCCGGGAAGGATGGTCGATTGGGCAGAGTGCCGAGCGATGTGCTGGTCGCGGTCGATATCGATCGGGCGAGTTGGCTGGACGGCGCGGCTTTCCATGCGGAGGTTGTGCGTGGGAAGGCTCGCCGAGTCAACCTGTCGGACGCGAAACGTCAGATCGGGATCGGCGGGCTGTGAGATTTGGATGGGGTTGTCGAAGCTGGGGGATGGGTTTGGCGAGGTTTGGAGCGATGGGATTGGTTTGCGTTTGGCGGTTGGATGTCGTAGGTTTTACGATCCAATCGGGCCGCCGAGATAGCTCAATGGCAGAGCACCGCTTTCGTAAAGCGGGGGTTGTGGGTTCGACTCCCATTCTCGGCTTTTATCACATCCGCGATGGTTTCCACGCGAAGAGTTCATACTCAACGAGACTTGGCGATGACGACTGATGGATTGATCCGTCCGGGTGCGATTTGGCTGGACGATCGGGGCGTGCATGTGAACGCGCATGGCGGGGGGATGTTGTTCCATGGGGGCGTTTACTATTGGTTTGGGGAGCACAAGACCGAGGGCGAGGGTGGCAATCGAGCGAATGTTGGGGTGCATGTGTACAGCTCGACGGATCTGGTTCGGTGGGTTGATGGCGGGATCGCGTTGGAGGTCGTGGACGAATCAGGACATGACATCGAGCGTGGTTGTGTGTTGGAGCGTCCGAAGGTGATTTTCAATGCTCGGACGGGGAAGTTTGTGATGTGGTTTCATCTGGAGCTCAAGGGTCAGGGCTACCGGGCGGCGCGGGCGGGGGTGGCGATCTCGGATTCTCCGACCGGGCCTTTTCGGTATTTGGGATCGGGTCGGATGAATGCCGGGGTTTGGCCCTTGAATGTGCCGGTCGAGTATCACAGGCCGTTGTCGTCGGATGAGGTGGCGGGGATCGAGGCGATTCGTGCGTGCACGGCGACGCGGGTGCTGGATGAGTCGATGCATTATTACTATCGGCGCGACTTTGCGGGCGGGCAGATGTCGCGTGACATGACGCTTTTTGTGGACGACGACGGGGAGGCTTATCACGTGGCCGCTTCGGAGGAGAACAGCACGCTGCACATCACGCGATTGAATGAGGAATACACGGGATCGTCGGGTGAGTATGTGCGGTCGATGCCGAATCGCTGCCATGAGGCGCCGGCGATATTCAAGCACGAGGGTCGCTACTACATGATCAGCAGCGACTGTACGGGATGGGCACCGAACGCGGCGCGTTTGTCGGTGGCGGATCGGATGTTCGGTCCCTGGCGTGAGCTTGGGAATCCGTGTTGTGGCAGCGAATCCGAGGTGGCGACGACCTTTGAGTCGCAGTCGACGTACGTGTTGTCAACGCCGAGCGGTCCGATCTACATGGGTGATCGGTGGCGTCCGAAGGATGCGATCGACGGCAGGTACATTTGGCTGCCGTTCGAGTTTGAGGATGGTGTGCCGGTGTTGCGTTGGCGAGAAGCTTGGTCGCCTGTCGGGATGGTTTGATTTGTGCGGGGGCGTGGCCGAATTGGCGTGGTTAGAGACGGGGGCCGAGGTTGACTTTCAAACTCGGCGAAAGGGCTTTCAATCTGCTCTGAAGGTCCTAGCATCAAGATGCCATGAGACTTTCGTTTGACATTGATCCGGTGCTTGAGGGTCGTGCGAGGTTGACGGATGCGCAGGCGCTTGAGCTTTATCGTCGTGCGCCGCTGCATGACTTGGGCGACTGGGCACGAGCGGTGAGTCGGCGGATGCATCCGGAGGATTACCGCACGTACGTGATCGATCGGAACATCAATTACACGAATGTGTGCACGGCCAAGTGTACGTTTTGTGGTTTTCGGCGGGATCATGACGATGCCGACAGCTACACGCTGAAGTTTGAGCAGATTGGCGCGAAGATCGAGGAGTTGATTTCGATTGGCGGGACGCAGATTTTGATGCAGGGCGGTATGAACGATCGGCTGCCGATCGAGTGGTATGAGGAGTTGCTGGGTTTTATTTCGACGACGTACCCGAGCGTTCACATTCACGCGTTCAGTCCGCCTGAGTTTGTGGAGTTTGAGCGGTTTTTCGGATTGGACGTCCGGGAGATTTTGAGGCGTTTTAAGCGTGCGGGATTGAAGACGGTGCCGGGCGGTGGCGGGGAGATATTTGCGAGCCGCGTGCGTAAGCGGATCGGCTCGATCAAGTGCAGCGGTGATGATTGGCTGCGTGTGATGCGCGTGTGTCATGAAGAGGGGATGAACACGAGTTGCACGATGATGATGGGGCACATCGAGACGCTCGGCGAGCGTATCGAGCATATGAGTGCGTTGCGTGACATGCAGGATTATGCGCTTGCGCTTGGGAAGGGTGCTGAGGGCAATGGCGGTGGGCTTTTGTCGGGGGTGATTCGTCGGACGATCGAGCGTCATCGCGGGGTGTTTGAGAAATCGCCTTTCGTGCCTGAGGCGTTTGGTTCGGGCGAACCGGGTTTTCGTGCGGGGCAGTATACGGCCTTCATTCATTGGCCGTTCCAGCGTGAGAATGTTCCGCTGGGTCGGGCGAAGGAATATGACCCTGCGATTCACGGGGATTTTGATTCGCTGGAACATGAAGACGTGCAGAAGGGTCGCGTGGTGCGGAGTGCGGGAGCGGATGAGTATCTTCGGATGTTGGCGGTCGCGCGGCTGTATTTGGACAATATCAGGAGTTTGCAGAGCAGTTGGGTGACGATGGGTCCGAAGATCGGGCAACTCGCGCTGCACTTTGGTGCCAACGACATGGGCGGGGCGATGATGGAGGAGAACGTCGTGAGCGCCGCGGGGACAACGTACAAGCTTGCGGTGCGTGAGTTGTGTCGATTGATTCGCGATGCGGGTTGGGTGCCTGCGCAGCGGGATCAGTATTACAACGTGGTTCGACGGTGGGATTCGCCTGACAGTCCGGACATGGTTCCCGATCCGACCCCTGCGACGCGGAGTGTGGCGAAGCTGGAGGATTCGACGTGGATCGGTGCGGCTCCGGGGCTGGAGAGTGTGAAGGTCAATCTGGAAGGTCAATCGCCCGACGATCCCGAACGTGCCAAGCGGCATCAACTGACCGTGTTGGGATGAGCTGCGGTGGACGAGCGGCGGTGCTTGGTATGGCGGGTGATGAGAGGCAGAAGCCTGGCGGTTCAAGATGGGCGGATCAAGCTGGGGCGGCGTCGCGTGAGCAGGAGCGTGGGCGCGAGGAGCAGTGCCAGGGTGGCCGGTTCGGGGACGAGCATGGCCTGTGCGCGTGTCCAATCCGAGAGGAATGCGTCGGAAGCGAAGGAGAAGTCAGAGTCGCTGAAGAGGAGCGAGAGGGCGCTTGACCGATCGACTTCTGCGCCGGGATGAGCGGTCGTGCCGCTGAGAAGGCCGGCGGTGCTGACGCCATAGTTACGTGCGAGGGTGAGGAGGTCAGCGAAGTCGACGATGCCATTGCGATCGAAATCTCCGCTCGCCCATGAGCCGGGGGTGTTGTAGTTGCGTGCGAGTGCGAGGAGGTCAGAGAAGCCGACGAGGTTGTTGAGATCGGCATCTCCTCCGATGGCGACGCGACCCGTGAGGGCGAGACTGAGGGAGGCGGTGGTGATGGAGCCGGGGAGATTTTCGTCGCTGAAATTGAGTTGATAGCTGGCCGAGTGGATGCCGAGCGTGTGAGGGAGGATCGAGGCGGAGAAGTTGTTCGCGGCGTTGGCGGGGAGATTGGAGAAGGTGGTGATATTGGTGTTGAAGATGGATGTAGCGCCGTTGGGGCTGATGGAATCGAGATCGAGGAATGCCGTGAGGTTTGCGCCAAAGCTCGATGCGATATTGGCGAGAAAGAGGGGTTCTGAGAGTCCGATTCCGTCGAGTGCGACGATGCCGAAGTCGATGGAGCGGGAGTTGAGGTCTGAGGTCTGAGAGAAGCTGGGATTGGAGGGTGCGAGGACGGTGTGGTTGTAGGTGACGACGTCATTGCCATCGAGTCCGCCGAAGCCTTGTCCGAGTCCGGTGGTGACGTCGAGGTTTTCGACGGTGACGGTTCCGGTGTGGAGGCCTGGCGTATTGGTGTTGACGTTGAGACCGACTTGGATCGATCGGGATCCGACGCCGTCCATGGTGAAGGCGTTGTGTCGCCCGGTGACGGAGCTGGTCGCTCCGCCGGCGGTGGTGACGGAGAAGTAGGTTCCGTCGAGTCCTGATTTGGTGAGGTTGACGGTATAGGGGAGCGGCGCAGGCGCGTTGCGAAGGACGCGATTCCCGCCGACGGTGAGTTTGGATGATCCGTCGAGATCAGGAGCTCCGAAGCTGAGTTTGGTGTCGTTGAATTGATCGACGAAGACGGACCATACGTACTCGGGTCGATCGATGTAGGCGTTGCGGTTGTTCGTGCCATCGAATGGGCTGTCGTCGCCCGGGGTGAGGATATCGTCGCCGCGATAGATGGTGTCGTTGCGGCGTCGTTCGAAGAGGTCTGGCGTGTCCTGATAGTGGAAGCGTAGGAGCGATGCGAGGTCGCCCATTTGCGTGTTGGTGGTGGGTTGGCCGTTGACGAGGGAGAGCGTGGAGCCCCAGCGGGTCGCGCCGTAGAAGATGATGCGAGCGGCGTCGCCTTTGGAGGCGGTGCCGGGGAACCAGTATCCGCCGCTGATGGGGCCAGCGGCGCCGTTGTTGTTGATGCCAGCGAATGGGTCATTTCCGCGAGAGCTGTTGACCGAATTGCTGAGCGGTTTGAGCATGTGAAGGTCGCCGCGTGAGCCGCGAGTTCCGTTGTCGGTGGATCCCGAGCCTTGGCGCGAATCTGGCCAGACGTGTTCGCGTGACTGAAAGAGTCCTGTGAATCCGATATGGCTCGCGGATGGCTTTTGGATGATGTTGCCGGTGTAGAACTCGAACATCTGGGTGAGGTTCGCGGGGTTGGCGTCGGTGAAGGGGAGATAGTCGCGGGCTTCGCCGTAATCGTTTTGGTTATGCCCTGAGGACATGGCGGAGACGAGTGCGGATTTGAGGGTTGCGCCTGTTTGGGTGGTGATCGAGGCGTAATAGGAGGCTGGGGGTTCGTATTGAGCTTGTGCGGTCGCGTGCGAAGCGAGGATTCCGATGACGAAGCATCGGGCCGCGCGCGAGGCGGAGCTTGTGATGGCCGGGCGGTGGGTCATGCGGTGGGTCAGTCGGTGGGTCATGGGGCTGCGTATGTTAGCGTTGGATGAAGCATTTGACGCTTGGAAGCAGTGAAATGCGAGTGAATTTTTGCGTCAATCTTGGCTCGGGGTCGGGATGGTGGGGATGGGGCGATTATTCCCATGACAATTGGTAATTCTTGGATGAAGATATCGGCACAGATTCGGGATCGATCGAAGGATGAGGATTTGAGGAGGCGTTCGATGTGGATGACAGCGGTTTTTCGGGCTTTGGGATGGGCTCTGCGTGGATCCGTGGTTGCGGTCGGACGCCGGTGGAGGGTGGGCATGGTGGTGATCGGGTCGGCGGGGTGTTGGGGGATGGTGGTGCGGGCGGACGTCCGGGGCGTCAACGAAGATGCGGGTGGAGTTGGGATGATCGGGGATGAAGCCGGGCCAAAACTGATCCGCAGGGCGGAGAGGGAGTTGTCGATGCGATTCGAGTTCGGGAACGGCAGGGCGGAAGGTGCAGATGCAGGTCGGGCGGGGGTGATCGACATCACACCACAGACCGCCTACACCGATGCGCGTGGGTACGGCGTGTTGCCGCTGGGTGAGTTGCGTGTGGAGGAGATGGAAGGCGGTCGAGGGGCGTTGGTGTCGGATGCTGGGTTTTTGTTGGCGATGCGATTGGGCGAGGGGAACTATCGCGTGACGGTGGAGCTTGGAGGGGCTCGGGGTGGATCGGTGACAACGGTGAAGGCTGAGGCGCGGCGATTGATGATCGCGGAGCAGCGGGTCGAGGCGGGTCGGGTGGTGAGCAATCGATTTGTGGTGAACGTCAGGACGCCGCGGTTGTCGGAGGGTGGTGCGGTTCAGATCAATGAGCGTGAGGAGGGCAGCGCGACGTGGGATGATCGATTGACGCTCGAGTTTTTGGGAGAGAGGCCGGCGGTGTTGTCGGTGGAGATCGAGCGCTTGCCAGACGATTCATCGGACGTGGTGCAGATGTTCCTGGCGGGTGATTCGACGGTGGTGGACGGATTGAACGAGCCCTGGACCGGCTGGGGCCAGATGCTGCCTGCGATGTTTGACGAGCGTGTGGTCGTGTCGAATCACGCCGAGTCCGGCCGGGCGCTACGAAGCTTTCGCGCGCAAAGGCGTCTGGACAAAATCATGGAATCGATCCGGCCCGGAGATGTGATGTTGATCCAGTTCGGTCACAACGACATGAAGGAAAAGGGCGAAGGCATCGGCCCGTTCACCAGCTTCAGCGAAGACCTCCGCAGCTACGTCCGTGCCGTCCGCGCCAAGCAGGCACATCCCGTGCTCGTCACGCCGATGTATCGCAGACGTTTCGAGGACGGACGACTCGTCAACACCCACGGCGATTACCCCGAGGCCGTCCGACGCGTCGCGCGCGAACTCAACGCACCGCTCATCGATCTGCACGAGCAGAGTTGCGTCCTGTTTGAAGCGCTCGGACCCGAGACGAGTCGATCAGCCTTCGTGCATTACCCCGCCAACACGTTTCCCGGACAAGTCGAAGCCCTGAAGGACGATTCACACTTCAGCCCGTACGGCGGACATCTGCTTGCGCGGATTGTGCTCGACGGTCTGCGGACGAGCGGTCTGCCGATCGTCGAATCGATCCGCGCAGACGTCCCCGTGTTCGATCCTTCGCATCCGCCGTCGCCGGAGCAATGGACGGTGCCGGCCAGCTCGATCTTTGATGTGTCGCGTCCCGAGGGAAACTAAAAAAGGTCGCGATCGTCCGGCACGCCGAGCCACGAGACGTCGGCACTACACCCCCAGAACTATACCCACTGATCGCGGATCATCTTCAGGGTCTGCCAGTCTTCTTCGGTGTAGTAGACGGGGCAGGTGGTCGCGTGTCCGAGGAGGGGTTCGAAGAAGACTTCGGCATCATCTCCGATCTGCTCGCGTGTTTGTCCCATGGCCAATCGGGCGGCATAGAAGTCGTCTTCTTTGCTCGCGAGTTTGAGCACCTCGTTGCCGCAATGTTTGCGTACCAGCACGGCGAGCTCGGCGTAGAAGTCGAGTTCCGGCTGCGTGGGAATCGTCGGCGGATTGCAATGTCGATTCAGCGCATGCTTGAAGTAACGGAGTTTTTCGAGCCAGGACAGATGCGGGTCCATGCCGAGGGTGATGTACATGCAGACTTTGGCGGCCTCGTGGGCGTGATGATCGCCACACTTCTCCGCCTCTCGCGCGAGCTTGTCATAGATGTGAGGATCGAGCCCCACCGGCGGGATGCGCGGGATCGCCGGCCCGAACGCGCTCGCGGGTTGGCGTGGCGTGTGGTCGTCGGCATGCCACGCCGACCGGGACGAATCCGACCCCGTCGAATCTGAAGATCCGGCATGCGTCGTTGCCGACGAGAGACCCGTCGTTGACGATGCACGATAGTCCGTAGCCATCATGACGGCCTCCGGTTCTGCAAACAGGTTGAACAGTCACCCCGCGGCAAGACATGAAAAGGTTCCGCGGGCTTCGCCGACTTGATTTTACCCCATGCCAGACCCTTGGCTAGTCGATTTCTCACCGTGCTGCTTGATTTCTCCCCGCGCTGCTCGACTTCTCACCGTGCTGCTTGATTTCTCGCTGTGCAGGTCGATTTCTCTTGAGATTTCACGTCACGCCGCCTCGACCATGTCCAGCCTTCGTGGGGCGTCTTCACCACCTCGACCCTCGATCTGCCTCGGCCGCTCCAAAACCCTCACGCTCACCACCGCATCATCATCCGCGGACGATGCCTTGATGAAGGCGTAGGGTCCGGTGTACGCACCGGACCGTCGTTGCGTCGCTGGCGAAATGGTCCGGTGAATACACCGGACCCTACCTGCTGCCCGACGCAGGGGATGACCTGCGCACTGTAGAGGCATCACAAAACTCCTCACGCATGCCCCGCCACTCCGCGCAGATGCCCGCGCGACGCATGGGCATGTCTGTCCAAAGCATCGCCAAGCCCCGCCGGTTCTTGTGCGTTTACCGACAACACGCACGCAAGCCCCAAAAGTCCTCGCGGGCTTCACATCAACGCTCACGCAAGCCTGCCAGCATCTCACACGTGTCTGCCGAGTTCTTACACGCGCCTGCAAAAGGTTCTGCGCGCGCCCGTAAACCTCTCCGACAGGCCAGCAGGGTTCTCGCACATGCCCACGAAGTCTCCGCACATCCCCACGAAGTCTCCGCACATCCCGATGAAAGTCCTGCGCATGCCCATGAAGTCTCCGCGCATGCCGATGAAGTTTCCGCGCATGTCGATGGAGTTCCCGCGTATGTAGAGGAGAGTCCTGCGCATGCCCGCCGAGTTTCCGCACGTGTCGATCGATTCTTCATGCAAGGAATGCAACAAGTCATCTGCCACTTCGCCGTCCGCGGTTGAACGTCGTTCGACAACAATCAACGCTCGCGCCCATCCCCCATTCCCCACACCCCATTCTCCCCCGCCCGACTTCTCCGCTTGCGACATTCTGACCGGTATAGATTAGCCATTTTATACCTCGATCCCCGCGTCGAACGTTGTCATTCTGACTCTCGCACGGGCGGGATGATGCGCCGTGCGATGTCGAGGCGTTGTTCGGGTTCGTCCTGGGTGAAGGAGTGGCGGGCGACGCTGGAGTGGAGGTTGGCCTGTATTTCTTGGCCCCTGTTGATCAGCGGTTTCGCATGACTATTTCAGCGAGTCTGTGTTCAGGCCCGGAGATTGTTCTGGTGGCAGACTCGGCCGTTCCTTTGTCTAGGAATCATGTCATGCACAACTCACGATCATCCAAGGGTGTTTCTGGAACGGAGGCTTCGGCTTCAATTTCGCAGGCTTTTCTTGCCGGGCGGCCTGATGGACTGCGTTCGCGACGTCGGGGTGTGGCGAGGCGGGCGGCGGTCCTGCAATCGCTGGAGTCCCGTCGGCTGCTGGCGGCGGTGAGCTGGGACGGTGGGGCTGGGACGTTTGCGTGGACCGACCCGGACAACTGGTCGAACAACCAACTGCCGACGGCGGCGGACGACGTGACGATCGACATTCCGGCGGCGATCACCGTGACGCTTGCCAGTGGCGCGCAGTCGGTGAACAGCCTGACCAGCGCCGAGGGCCTGACGATCAGCGCCGGTTCGCTGAGCGTGGCGGCGGCGTCTTCGGTGGCGGGTGCGTTCTCGCTCAGCGGGAGCGGGTCGGTCGGCGGTGCCGGCGATCTCACCCTTCAGGGTGCGTCCTCGTGGACCGGCGGGTCGATGACCGGCACGGGCACGACGATCATAGGCGCAGCGGGCACGCTCGCCCTGTCGAGCGGCACGAACGTCGTGCTGCAGCGTAGCCTGACCAACAACGGCATCGTCAACTGGTCGGGCACCGGCGACGTGCGGATGACCGACAGCACGATCACGAACAACGGGACGATCAACCACCAGAACAGCGGAACGGCCGACTACGGCAACTTCGGCGGGACGAACCAGGTGATCAATGCGGGTACGATCAACAAGCCCGGTAATGGGACCGTTCGGGTCTTCGTGCCGCTAACCAACAACGGCACGCTCGACTCCACGAGCGGCACGCTGCAGATCGCAGGCGGTTTGACGAACAACGGCGCTATCTCGGGCAGCGCGAGCACGATCAACTTCAACTCGGCCGCGACGTACGGCCCGAGTTCCACCGTGAACGGTGCGGCGTCGGCGTCGTTCATCTTCTCTGCGGGCACGCACACGCTGGACCCGGCTCGCTACACGGCGTCGAGCACCACGGCGGTTCAGGGCACGGCGACGGTGACGCTGAACACGGTGCCGGTGACGCTGTCGTCGACGATCACGGGGACGCTGGTCGCGAACGTGCCGCTGACAATCAACAACGCCGCCATCAACGCGACGGCGACGTTTAATCAGCCGGTGACCTTGACCGGCGCGCCCGTGCTGGGCGGGAACGTGGTGTTTAACTCGACGACGACGACGACGTTCGCGTCGCTTCAGATCACCGCCGGGACGACGAAGTTTACACAGCCGACGGCGATGAGCGTCGACACGTTGACGCTCGGCGGGACGCTGGACACGCCGGCAAATCTGACGATCAACACCGCAGGCACGATCGGCGGCGGAGGCTTGCTCGGCGGGGGGCTGGTCACGATCCCCGCGGCCGTCACGGTCAACGTCAGCGCGAGTGGGTTCAACGATACCGTGCTGGCAAAAAACATCACCAACAGCGGCACCTTCAATATGTCCGGCGGCGGCAACCTTAACTTCGCCGGCGTGACCTTCACCAACGACGGCACACTGAACCTGACCGGCTCGGGCGCGGATTTCGTCGTCGCATCGGGAACCAACGCGCTGATCAACAACGGCACGATCACGCGGTCGGGAACGACGGCGTCGATCATCCGCGTGCCGACGACCAACAACGATGCCATCAACATCACCGGCGGAACGCTCACGTTCGATTCGGCGCTGACGGCACTGACGAACAACGGCACGGCGGCGGTGTCGACGGGCGCGACGCTGAATGTGACGACGGTGGTCACGAACCCGGGCAGCGTGATCAGCGGCGCGGGGACGGTCGGTTTCCTCGCCGGCGGGACCAGCACGCTCAACCCCGCGACCTTCAACACCACCGGCGACCTGCTCTTTGTCGGCGGAACGGTCACGCTCAACATCCCGCGCACGCTCCCGGGCAACCGGGTGATGGCGGGCGTCGTCACGTTCAATCAGCCCGTGACCATCGCCGGCACGCTCACCGTGAACGGCGGCGCGACGACTACGTTCGCATCGTCAGCGACCATCACCGGCGATGTCAGTGTTAGCGGCAGGCTGAATGTGGATACGCCATCGCCCGGCGTGACGATCGGCAACCTCTCGCTCTCGGGCGTTCAGGGCGGCAGCGGGCTGCTTGTGGTCACCGGCAACATCGCCAACGCGAGCGCGAATATGCAGATGGACGGCGCCGGCACGACGCGCCTCGCGCCCGGTGGCACGATCACCAACGTCAACAACACATGGAACATCGGCGGCGGGCGCACGTTCCAGAACCAGGGCACCGTCACGATGGGCAGTAACAGCCCCGACATCTTCATGAACGGTGCGACGTTCCTCAACGAAGGCGTCTTCCAATCGGTCAACGGCACGGCCGACGACCGCATCTTCGATAACGGCGGGACGAATCTGTTCATTAACAACGGCACGATTCTGAAGAACGTCGGGGCGGCGAACGCCGCGCTGTCGATCAACGTGCCGATCCAGCACAACGGTCTGATCAACGTCGGCCCGGGCATCCTTGTCTTCAACGGCACTGGCAGCGTTTACAACCCCGGCTCGATCACCACCGGCACCGGCGAGATTCGATTCAACGCCGGCACGCACACGTTCCAGAGCCCCAACACGCTGACGGGCCTCGGCACTGCGGGCGGGTTCCCCGTCTTCAACGGCGGGACCGCGACCTTCAACGTCGACACGACGATTCTCAACGGCAGATTCGGCGGGTCGACCATCGAAGGCCCGGGGAACCTTTCGCTGGGCAACGGGACGGACGTCTTCGGCGGCACCTTCTCCGCGACCGGCGGCGGAAGGCTCAACGTTCCCGCAGGGCAGACCGCGGAACTCACGGGCAACAATCCTGTCTTCGCGCGCCCGTTCGACATCCTGGGGACCTTCCAGATGTCCAGCGGTGGCGACCTGAACGTCTTCAACTCTGTCGTCACGGTTGAGATCGGTGGCACGCTCCACTTCAACACCGGCGCCGGCGGGTCCGACGTCGAGTACGGCCCGGGCGCGACCAGCGGCACGCTGCTCAACAAGGGCACGGTTCTGCGCGATTCGACGGGCACCGCCAGCATCGGCGTCCGCTTCGACAACCGCGGCCTCGTCGACATCAACGGCGGCACACTCGCCATCAACGGCGGGTTCGCCGACGGCACCTACACCCGCACCACCGGCATCTACGACGTTCAAACCGGTTCGCTCGGCCTCAGCACCATCAACACGAACGGCGCGGAGATGATCTTCCGCACGGGCTCATCGGTAAGCGGACTGGTCAACCTGCAGTTCAACGACGGCAAGTTGGATCTTCGTGACGGCGTGGACCTGTTCTTCGACCCCTTCGCGGCACAGGCCAACACGATGTACAACCGCGGGCAGATCGAGCTTTCGCCAGGATCGGTCATGACAGTGGCGGCCGGCAACAACCTCGTCTTCGCGGGCACGGGCAACGCCACCGTCCGCTCCGAGATCGCCGGCCCGACCGACGCCGAATACGGCCGGCTCGTCGTCGGTGGACAGCTACGCCTCACCAGCCCCGACGGCGGCGACAGCCAGTTCGATCCCGACCTCATCGGCGGCTACGACCCCGCCACCGGAACGCGCTTTAACATCGTCACTGCCAACTCCATCGTCGACAGCTTCGACGACTTTTTCGGCGCGACCACGCCTTCGGGCAACATCCTGCTCGCGGGAAAGAGCGCCACGCAGTATTACGCCGAGGTCGGCACAGGAACGCCTCCCGCGCCGCCTCAAATTCTCTCAAGTGCATTCCAGTTCGAGACACGCGAAGCCATCGTGCTCACTTTCAACATCGACATCAGTGCCTTCGTCAGTCGGCGTGATCTTGTGCTGACCAATCTCACGACCAACACCGTCATCAACCCCGACATCGGCGCGCTGACCTACGACGCCAACACAAACACCGCCACCTACACCCTGACCAACCTGCTACCCACAGGCAACTATCGTCTATCGATTACCGCCGACGACATCGCCAACGCCGCGGGCGTCCCGCTCACCAATCCTCTCACCCTCGATTTCCACATCCTACCCGGCGACGCCGATCGCGATCGCGATGTCGATTTCAATGATCTCGTGACGCTGGCACGCAACTACAACCAAACGGGCAGGACGTATTCGCAAGGCAATTTTGATTACTCATCTGACGGACTCGTCGGATTCAGCGATCTGGTCATCCTTGCCCGCAACTATGGCGGAAACCTCTCGGCGGACTTTGCTCGGGCGATGGGGACGGTTGCCAGTGCCGGCGGGTCGACACGCACGATGGGGTTGCCGGAGCGATCGGTGCTCACGACGCGCGGCGAAGTCGCAGCGGGTTCACGATCGGCCTTTGCGGCGGGTTCGGTGATCGGGGCTGGCCGTACCATTGGTTCAGTTGGTTTCGGCCTTGATCGTCGCGACGAGTCGGTCGTTGCATGAGTTGTTGATCGCGGGCTGCAGATTGATCGTTTGGTTCATTCGATCGCCTCGCATCGTGTGAGAAATCACAGGGTGCGAGGCGATTGAGTTTTGTGGCACGCTTCTCGCATGGGGTGGGGCATAACGAGGAGTTCTGCGAATGGATTTGCAGCGTCTATCGCTCGGAGAGCGAATGGTGACGGTCGCGAGGTTGCTGGCGGCCGAGCATGTGCGGCAGGAATTGCATGATCGCCCGGCGGATCTTGCCGAGTTGCATGCATTGTCGGAGCAGTACCGCGCGATTCGCGGGAACGGGTTTGCTGCGCATGACGGTTTGATGCTTCGAAAGGACGAGGCGTCGCTTGATCGTGACGGTGTGATGCCGGTTCCGGGCGAAGCATTGATTCGTCAGGATCAGTTCATGGCGGGCGATACGTTGGCGGGTCGAGGTGGAGATTCGGTTGTGTTTAGTGAGGAGTCGATATCGGTGGTGGTATCGATCGGCAAGGAGGCAGCATGATTTACGGCATGTACCTCAGTGCGACGGGCATCGTGAGCACGCTTCATGCGCAGGATGCGATAGCGAACAACTTGGCGAACAGCGAGACGAATGGTTTTCGGAGGCAGATTGTCAGTTACCTGGAGCGTCCGCCCGAGGCTCGAGAGGATCCGCCGCGTACGGGAGGCGATCCGCGGTTTGATTTGATTGGCGGGGGGCAATTGGTGATGCCCTCGACGTTTGATTTTTCGCCTGGGGCGATTGAGTCGACGAACAATCCGCTGGACGTGACGGTGGAGGGGTCGGGTTTTTTGGCGGTGGAGAATGAGCAGGGGATGCATTTGACGCGTAATGGCGCGTTGATGTTGGACGAGGCGGGCAATTTGGTGTTGGCGAACAACACGGCGTCGCAGTTGTTGGATTTTGAGGGCAATCCGATCAACGTGGGAGAGGCGACGGATCCGGATGTGGTGACGATCGGTCAGGACGGATTGGTGAGTGTTCGAGGTCAGCCGCTCACGCGGATCGCGGTGTATGAGGCGGGGGATCCGAGGCAGCTTCGTCCGGTGGGCGGGACGTTGATTCGTTCGCTGGATCCTTCGACGCTGCGGCAGGTCGACCCGAAGCTCTTGGTTTCATCGCTGGAGCGGTCGAACGTTGATCCGACGACGGAGTTGACGCGGATGATGGCCAGCGCGCGGCAATTGGAGGCCAACGCCAACATGCTGCGTCAGCAGGATCAGTCGCTGGCGCGGTTGGTCAATGAAGTCGGCAAGATCGGCTAATCCCTGATGAACCAGATGATGTTGAAGCAGATGATGTAGATGAATGATGGAAGACGAACAACGAGACGCCCGGAAGCAACGTCTGACACCTAACCACGATCTTTTATGGCCATAGCAGCACTCAACTCCGCCGCCACTGGGCTTCGCGCGCTTTCAACACGAATCGACGTTGTGGCGAACAACCTCGCCAACTCTGAGACGACGGCGTTCAAGCGATCGCGATCGAACTTTGAAGATTTGATGTACATCAATCTAAGGCAGCCAGGTGCGCGGAACTCGAATGACGACATCAGCCCGGCGGGGATTCAGATCGGTCTGGGCGTGACGATCAGCAACACCGCGATCGATTTGGAGCAGGGCTCACCCGAAAACACAGGCGGTGAGCTGGACATGTCGATCAACGGATCGGGATTCTTCCGTGTGCAGCTTCCGGCGAGCATTGGCAACGGCGCGGGCTATACGCGTAACGGTCAGATGTTTCTCAACCAGGACGGCGAGTTGGTGATTGGTTCGCGTGACGGATTCCGGCTGGAACCTCCGGTGAACATTCCGACCAACGCGGAGAAGATTTCGATCGCACCAGACGGGACGGTGAGCGCGAAGCTGCCCGGTCAAACCGAGGCCGCCAACGTGGGTCGAGTTCAGGTGACTCGATTTCCGAATCCGCAGGGGCTGCGCAATCTGGGATCGAGCATTTATCTGGAGACCGATGCCTCAGGCCCGCCGAACGAATTGAATCCGACGGAGGACGGTGCTGGGGAGATCCGGCAGGGATTTTTGGAGGCATCGAATGTCGATCCTGTGAAGGAGTTGATCACGTTGATCAAGACCCAGCGAGCCTTCGAGCTCAACAGTCAGTCCATTCAGACCGCCGATCAGGCGTTGCAGACGATCTCCAACCTGCGTCGCTTCTAATGAACGAATGATCCGAGGCTCACATGCGATTTGCATTCATCATGGTTCCGTTTTTGGTTGCGACGGCTGCGCTTGCCGAGGATCAGGGCAAGATTCAGGACGTCGTTTCGCGAAGTCTCGATCGGTATCAGCCGACCGACATGACGCACCGTCCTGCGGGGATCGAGTTGTTGGGCGAGGCTCAGTCGCCCGGCGCGGCGGTCACGCTGCGGCAGATCGCGCGTTGGAGCGACGCCGACGCCGAATTCTTTGCACCGCTGGCCGATTTGGTCGTTGTTCGTCTGGATGAATCGACGCACGGGACGATCTCGATCGATCAGCTTCGCTCGCTGATGCATGATGCTGGAGTGAATCTCGCGCATGTGCAATTTGCCGGGGCACGAAGCTGCACGGTGAGTCGAAGCGATGTTGTGTATGACGAGAAGCAGGCGCTTCTCGAGTGGTTTGACGGCGAGACCGCCCCGCCGGTCGACGACACAGCGCAGGCGGCGTTGATTGATGGAATTGTTGTGCAGCTCGAAGCCCGTTCGAGGTCTGATCAATCGATTCCGACGGATGCGCCGTTGGACGCGCGAGATCTGCGAACGATTTTGGTTCAGGATCTTGCGATGCGAATCGGCCTTGATCCGGCGCGTCTTGAATTGACGTTTCGCGAGCAGGATTTGAAGACGCTTGCCCTGACTGAGCCGCTGGTGAAGTTTGCGATCGAGCCACAAAGGCAGGGCAATCTGGGGCAGGTGTCGTGGATCGTGGTCGCGCAGGCCGGCCCGACGACTCGGCGGGTGAGCATCAGCGCGCTCGCCCGCGCGTGGCAGGATCAGGTGATCGCAAAACTTCCGCTCGCAGCGGGGCAGACGATCACCGAGAGCGACGTGGAAGTGCAGCGGATTCTGGTCGATCGGCTGAGCGATTCGCCATTGCTCGGCTACGAGGCGATCGTCGGTCAACAGGCGGCCCGCGACCTTCGGCCGGGAACCGTCTTTGATGCACGTGCCGTTCGTCCTGTGACGCTCATCAAGCCCAACCAGATCATCACGATCCGGCTTCGTGTCGGCACAGTCGAGATCACCAGCGTCGCGACAAGCCTCGAAAGCGGAAGCTTCGGACAAGTGATCAAGGCTCGAAACGAACAGACCAAACAGATGTTCGATGTCATCGTCACCGGCCCGCAGCAGGGCGATGTCAGCGGCGGATCGTGAACGATGTCGTGTTGCTCGGCTCGATGTGGGCGGACAGTCCATCGGCGCGAGACCTCATCGCATCGCAGGCATGCCTTGAAACGTTCATCCGGGACACGCGTTCGAGACATTCATCTTAGACATTGACCTCAGAAACTGATTCGAGACATATATGAACTCATCGACCAGGATCATCGCCACATCGGTTGCACTCGGGAGTGTTGCGATTGCGACCGGTTCGCCTGCGCAGACCGCCGACAATCAGCGGGAAGCTCCTGCATCGCCGGCGACATCGCGTGAGCCCGCCGCCCCAGCGCCGCCGACGCGTGACGAGCTTGCGCGGATGTTCGCACAGAATGGCGGGAGCCTGCTGCGTACGGAGATGGGTGCGGTGACTGATCCCTCGCTCGTTCCGGGCGGGCCTGGATCGATCGCGCGTGCGAGCCCGGAGTTTGAAGCGGTCAGTTTTTTTGCGGTCAAACCGCCCGAGCCGCGGATTCTGAAGAAGTTCGATCTGGTGACGGTGATCGTGCGTGAGCAGAGCGAGTTTAAGTCAAGCGGTACGACGGAGCTGAAGAAGGATGCGTCGCTGCAGGCGGTCATCAATGAGTTCGTGCAATTGAATCTGGCGGATCTCGCGTTGGAGTCTGCGATCGGCACGTACCGTCCGCGTTTTGACATCACGGGCGAGCGTGAATTCAACGGGGAAGGCGCGACCGACAGGAAGGACAGTTTCTCTGCCCGGATTCAGGCCCGCGTGCTGGATGTGTTGCCGAACGACACGATCGTGCTCGAGGCGAGGAAGGTGATTCGCACGGACGACGACGAACAGACAATCATTCTCTCCGGCACCGCCCGCGCGAGCGACATCATGGCGGACAACACGGTGCTGAGCACGCAGCTCTACGACATGCGGCTTGAAAAATCTCACAAGGGGCCGATCCGTGATTCCACGCGTCGCGGATGGTTCAGCAAATTATTGGACGCACTCAACCCTTTCTGACGAAGAACTGATCAGTTGAGTCGCTTGCGCTTTTGGTTTGCGTTGGGGCTCGGTCAGACCTCGGTTGAGGGACGTTTCATGCGGATCATTTCGATCATTCTCGTCCTGCTGCTCTCCTCGCCTGCATATGCGGTGCGGATTGCGGACATTACGCGACTCGACGGGCAGCGTGAGAATGTGCTGACTGGCGTTGGTTTGGTCTTCGGACTCAAAGGAACCGGCGACGGCGGGGACTACATGCCTGCGATCAGGCCGCTGGCGGAGATGCTTTCGCGGTTCAGCAATGCAGCTTCGCTGAGCGAGCTTTCGAATGCGAAGAACGTCGCGGTTGTCTCGATCACGGCGCGCGTTCCAGCCACCGGCGCGAGGCAGGGTGATCGGATCGATCTTCACGTGACGAGCATCGGCAAATCATCCAGCCTCAAGGGTGGTCGACTCTTTGTCAGCCCGATGACCGGACCGATTCCGGGCGGTGGGATCTACGCGCTCGCGGAGGGGCCGCTCATTACGGAGGATTCGAGTTCGCCGACGGTAGCGACCGTGCGAGGCGGGGCGACGATGGAAGTCGACCTTTTGGTCAATCCGGTTCGCAACGGGCGATTCACGCTGATTCTCGACGATCCTTCGGCAAGCTGGCAGATGGCAAGCCTCATTGCCAAGGTCATCAACGATCTTGAAGATGGTTCGATCCTGGCGGTCGCGATCGATCCGAAGAACATCGTCGTCAGCATCCCGCAGGCCGAGTTGGCACGCCCGGACGCGTTCATCGCCCGCGTGATGCATCTTCAGCTTCCCCGGGTGATGACCGAGGCAAGGATCACCGTGAACGAGCGCACCGGCACGCTCATCATTTCCGGCGATGTGGAGATCAGCCCTGTCATCATCAGTCATAAGGGTCTGACCATCAGCACGATCACGCCTCCTCCGGTCGCCACTCCGCGAGCGCCGGTGGTCGAGCAGCGTGATTTTGTGGCGATGGATCCGCTGAATCAGGGCGGAGCGAAGCTGCGTGATCTGCTGACCGCACTCGATCAACTGAAAGTGCCAGCCACCGATCGGATCTACATCATCAAGCAACTTCACGAGACGGGGAAACTGCACGCCAAGCTGATCGTTGAGTAATCGCCACGGCTTAGTTGATCGGCGAGGATTGACAACGTTTTTGGGACGAATCGAGCACGGATGAACCCGACCAGCACCAGCATCAATCTGCTCCCGCGACAGCCCGCCGTCGCGAACGATGAGCTTCGGCCGAAGGTGCAGCAATGGGTGAGTCAGAGTTTTGTGGGCGAGCTTCTGAAGCAGGTGCGGAACAGCCCGTTTAAGAGCGAGTTGTTCGGCGGGGGGCATGCGGGTGATGCGTATGGGAAGATGTACGACATCGAGATCGCCAAGCAGGTTGCCCCATCGATTGCGGGGCCATTGGTCGACTCGATTGTTCGTCATATCGACGGAGACCGGCTCGAAAGCGTGAATCGCTTGAATGCGATGCGTGCTTACTACAGCGGAGATCACGCGGTTCGCGACGCGGCGCGCCCGTTGAGTCCGGCGGACGCGGAGCTTCGTAAGACGGGTCGTCCGATCGTTGACAACGTGCGTGTCCTGCAAATGGGAGCGCGCGACGCGCGTCGCTCGTCGGTGAGCGCGCTCGATGCGACGAACGGGTCGGCAGAAGATTCGCGTGGCGCGACAGATTCACGTGGCGCGACAGATTCACGTGGCGCGACAGATTCGCGTGGCGCGGCACGCGATTCGCAAACACGTTCCGTGGAGACGGAACTTCGCAAGCGTCTGGTTCCGATGCGATCGCCTGATCGCAGCCTGGCGCCGCTCTCGTCGGAGACGAAACATGCCTCCCTTGATCGCACAGCTTGAAGCGCTACTGAGAGAACTCCTGGCCGAGCAGTTGCAGCTTGTTCAGAAGCTGGACGCTCACCTCAAGGCGCTTCGCACGTTCAGAACAGATGCCATAGAGCAGTCGGCCCGCGAGCAGGAGATTGTTCGCCAGCGGATCGCTCGCGTGGAGGCTCGCCGCAAGGTGATCGCCGCGCAGGTTCTGCGCCTGCATCGCAATATCAGCACGCCTTCGATTTCAGCGATCGCGGAGTTGTATCCTGATCGTAAGTCGGTGTTGCTGGCGATTCGGACGGAGTTGCTTCGGGCGATGGAGGCGATAAGGCAGCGAACGCAATTGATCGAGCGGATTGTGACGGGTGTGGTGGGTCATCTGAGTGCGACGGTTCGGGTGATCGCGCAGGCGGCGGTCGGTCCGAGCACTTACACGCGTGGCGGGGATGTAGCGATCCCGACGCGTGTGAGCGTGATGAATGCGGTCGGCTAGGTGAGCGGGATGTTTGCGGATTGATGAATCGATTTTGAATGCAGCCCGCATGATGTGGGCAAGAGACGGAAGACACGGATGTCGCTCAACGCAATGCTCAACATCGGCAAGTCGGCGCTGGCTGTGAATCAGGCGGCGTTGCAGACTGTTGGCAACAACATTTCGAATGCGGGAAACGCCGACTACACGAGGCAGCGTGTTGATCTGACCGCCGCGCCACCGACAGAGCTTCGGCGGGGGCTGTTTGTTGGTAATGGTGTGGAGCTTGACGGGATACGTCGTCAGATCGATGAGGCGCTCGAGTCGCGTCTTCGTTCCGCCAGCGCTGGCGCGGAAGGGGCGAAGACATTCCAGGAATGGTACAGCCGCGTTGAGAGTGTTTTTAACGAGCTAACGGACCAGGATCTTTCGACCGGCATGTCGAAGTTCTTTAACGCCTGGTCGAATCTCGCCCAGAAGCCGCAGGACATGGGCCAGCGACAGATCGTGGTTGAATCTGGCAAGACTCTTGCGAATCAGGTGCGGACGATTCGTGGGATGCTCGGGAGTCTCGCGAACGATGCTGGTGGAAAGGTTGTGACGAGTACGACCGAAGCTGATCGCCTGGTCACGCAGATTGCCGAGCTCAACGGCCGGATCGTGACGGGTGGCGGTGCATCGAACAACGCGTTGATGGACTCTCGAGACGCGCTCGTGCGAAAGCTGGGCGAATTCGTCGAAGTCTCGACGCGTACCTACGACGATGGCACGATGAATGTCTTTGCCGGATCCGAGCCGCTTGTGCTCGGAACGCGGGCGCGCGGGTTGACAACCGAACAGCAGGTTGACGGCGATCTTGTGACCTACCGCGTGATCTTCAAGGATGACAAGGCCCCCGTCCCGCTCACCGGCGGATCTCTCGCGGCGATGAATTCGGTGCAGGAAGCGGTCGGCGAGGTTGTGGGGAATATTGACTCGCTGGCATCGGGTCTGATTTTCGAGCTGAACAAGCTGCACAGCTCCGGGCAGGGTCTTTCCGGCATGAGCGCCGTGACGAGCCAGAACGTGGTCGTCGATGAATTCGAGCCACTTACAAGTGACGAAGCGGGCTTGGATTTTGTGCCCAAGCACGGGAGTTTTGTGGTGAGCGTGAAGGATCGCATCAGTGGGGCGGTCACCAGCACGCTGATCAACGTCGATGCAGATGGACTCAACAGCGATGACACGACGCTGGCCGGCCTCGCGACAGCGATCGATGCCGTGGACAATCTATCTGCCCGCGTGGTCGGTGGTCGGCTTGAGATCAGTTCCGACAGTTCAAGTGCCGAGTTCAGTTTTTCGCAGGATTCGAGTGGGGTTTTGGCGTCGCTTGGGATCGGGACGTTTTTCACTGGGTCAGACGGAACGGACATCGACATTTCGCAGACGCTGCAGAACGATCCCAAGCGTGTGGCGGCCGCGTTGAACGGACAGGCTGGCGACAATCAGTCTGCGCGGGCGATCGCGTCGTTGCGTGACACGGCTCTTGATGTACTGGGCGGTCGGACGCTGATTGAGCAGTACGAATCGACGGTGAATACGGTCGCGAGCCGGGCCGCCTTTTCGCGAAACGAAGCCGACGCCACGCGGGCGATCGCGGACTCTTTGATCGCGCAGCGTGAGAGCGTCAGCGGTGTCAGCCTCGATGAGGAAGCGATCAAGCTGTTGCAGTATCAGCGAGCGTATCAGGGTGCGGCCCGTGTGGTGAGCGTCACCGACGAGCTGATGCAGACGATCATGGGATTGGTGAGGTAGCCCATGTGCCCTAAGCGAGGATCGACCGAGCATTTTTTGATCATCAACTGACGAACAACGGTTCTTTCGATGTCCATTTCTCCCTTAAATCTTGGTCGAATCAGTACCCAACTGCGTGGGAACATGATCTCGCGATCAGTTGGGCAGCAGCAGCGATTCCTATCGGATGTGCAGCAGGAGTTGACGACAGGCAAGCGACTAAGCAGCCCGAGCAAGGATGCGGCAGCGGCGGCGGTGTCGATGCAGATCAGGCGGTTGTTGGAGCGTCGGGATGCGTGGGAGGCGAATTTGCAGTCCTCATCGACGCAGCTTGGTCAGGTCGATTCGTCGCTGGAGGGTTTGGAGACGCTGTTGCGTGACGCATTGACGACGAGCAGCCAGAACGTCGGCTCGGACGTGACTGCGGACCAGCGTGAGAGCGCAGCTGCGGTGATTGATTCGATCTTTAGCCAGGTTCTTTCGGTCGGCAATAAGAGTTTGAATGGTGTGTACCTGTTCGCGGGTGATCGTTCGACGGCGCCGCCTTTCGAGGACGCGGCAGGCGGGGTGCGGTGGATCGGTTCGGAGCGGCTTTTGTCGAATGAGGTCGATGAGGCCGCGACGTTGAACTTCATGGCGTCGGGCTCGGAGATTTTTGGGGCGACATCGACACGTGTTGTCGGTCAGAATGATTTGACGCCTTCGGTAGCGGCCTCGACCCGGCTGGTTGATCTGCGTGGCGCGGGGGCGACCGGGATACGTAACGGGATCATTGAAATCAGCAATGGCGTGGATACTGCAGAGGTTGACCTGACCAATGCCAGCACGCTGGGCGATGTGGAGTTGCAGCTGAATAACGCGGGCATCTCCGGGCTGACATTTGCAGTTGATCCGACGAGTGGTGGTATTCGGATTGATGTTGCTCCCGGAGCGGATGTGACGATTCGCGACGTGGGTGCGGGGAGGATGGCAGCGGACCTTGGCATCCGGACGCTCATCGGGCCTGGCGATGGCGTGGATGTGGTGGGACCGGCGGTGTCTCCTCGGATTACGCCACTCACGCCGATCAGTCAGTTGAACGATGGTGCGGGGATCGACACGAGTGGGTTTGTGATCCGTAATGGAACGACGGAGGCGACGATTGATCTATCGGCCGCGACGACGGTGGAGGATTTGCTCAATGCGATCAACACGTCGGGCACGTTTGTCGAAGCGAGAATCAATGCTGCCGGCACGGGGATCGATTTGGTGAACGCGGTGCAGGGGATCGAGATGCGTCTTTCGGAGGATGGCGGATCGACGCTGGCGGACCTGGGTCTTCGGTCGTTCGATACGACGACGAGGTTGAGCAATCTGAACAATGGCGCGGGCTTGAAGTTGGTGGAGGGTGCGGAGCTTCGGGTGACGGATTCGAACGGGGTTGGGTTTGACGTGGAGTTTCAGGGGCTGGAGACGGTGCAGGATTTGTTGAACGCGATCAACTCGGCTGCGACGACAGCGGGTGCGGGAGTGGCGGCGACGTTGAATGCGAATGCCAACGGGATCGTGTTGACGGATAGTGCGGGAGGCGCGGGTGAGCTTGCGGTCGCGAACCTGAACTTTTCGACAGCGGTGACTGATCTGGGATTGAACGGACCGGTCGCCGGCGGGGTGCTGAGCGGAACGGACGTTTCACCGGTGAAAAGTGAGGGCATCTTTGCAAGTCTTGATGCGTTGCGTCGTGCGATGCGTGCGAATGATCAACCGGGGATGACGCGTGCGAGCGAGGAACTGGATCTGCATTTGGAGCGTGTGACGCGTGTGCGCGGGACGGTGGGAGCACGTGTGCGTGAATTCGAGGAGCGGAGCGAACGTCTGAAGGATCAGAACGTCGCGACGAAGGCACTATTGAGCGAGCTGGAGGATACGGATTACACGGAGGCGATCGTGCGGTTCCAGACGCTGCAGACGAGTTTGCAGGCGAGCATGCAGAGTGCGAGCACGATGCTGAATTTGAGTTTGATGGATTTTCTGAGGTGAGGATTTTTTTGAGAGGTCATTTTTGTGGCACGGCAGTTGTATTGGAGGAGGAGTGCATGAGGTTTGAAGCCTGCTGGAGTGCAGGGTCGGGCCTTGGGCGCAGGAAGTGCATGCGATCGGGCGCAGAAGTCGCCGATCGCGTTGATAGAGGCCTGAAATGCCGGGCCGGGCTTGTCAAGGATGACGGGCTTTTGGAGAGAAGCGATGCCGGTTCGGAGAGCTGGTTGATCGCGAGGTGAGGAAGATGCAGTGCGTGGTTTGTCAGGAGACGACCAGGCCTGAGCCGGAAATCGGGTGATGCGTCGAGGATCGACGTGTGATCGGATGCGACGGTTCGAACGCGAGTAGCAGTCTGTCGGGCGCGGTTTTGCGTGTGCAGGATCGTGAGAAGGATTTCCCCGGCGGGCGTGGCATCGAGGATCGGGCGACAGCGGTTCTGTCGCGACGGCAGGGAATCTGCCGCTGCAGGCGTCCGAGAGAGAATCGTCGTTGCAGACGATCGGGCGAGTGCAATCAGAAACGGAGTTCTGATGGACATCCAGACCACACGATTCGGCATGGTGACGGTTGACGAGGATCGCATTATCACGTTTCCGCAGGGCCTTCTGGGCTTTGGCGAGCAGACGCAGTTTGCGCTTCTTCAGACTGGTGCCGACAACTATTTCTTTTGGCTTCAATCGGTCGAGGATCCGAGCCTTGCGTTCGTGATCACCGACCCGACGATTTTCTTCCGGGATTATGGCGTTCCGATTCGTGATGAAGTTCGGACGGAGCTCCATCTGGAGGACACGGCCTCGGCGCAGACGTTTGTGATCTGCAACAAGGTTGGTGATTGGCTGACGGGTAACCTTCTCGGCCCGCTGGTGGTCAATGTGACCAACCGGCTTGGGACGCAGGTGGTGCTGACGGACAAGAAGTGGACGACGAGGCAGCCGTTGCTGCGCCTGCAGAGCGAGGTGTTGGCCAAGAGCGCCTGAGCCGCGTGCACGGGCCAATCGATGCGTGTCCGAATCGGCATGCGAGATCGATTGGATCCGCCAAGCGCTGCGGACAGACCGCTTTCAAAAAGGGCCAATATCGCGTTAAAGCAGGATCAGAAGAACGAGCCTGACTACTATCGGACAGCGGGTCAGGATTCGAGGTGAAATCCATTTTGCGGCTTCAGCCGCCCCTCGGATCGACCGATGCAAGAGCAGTAGCAGGTGAGTTCAAAACGGCGCGGCGAATCTCAATGCAGCGAGATCGCTTGCACGGAAGTCGCGCCCTTGTCCGGAAGGAGTCAGGCTTATGCTCGTCCTCTCACGTCAACGTGACGAGACCATCATGATCGGCGACGACATTGAAGTGACCGTCGTCGATATCCGAGGTGATAAGGTTCGCCTCGGCATCAATGCACCCAAGGAAATCGCAGTCCATCGAAAGGAAGTTTACGAAGCGATCAAGAAGGAAAACCGCGCTGCGGCCCAGGTGAAACCCGAAGACGTCGCAGGACTCGGTCGGGTGAATCCAAAACAGAATGGCAACGGCCAGCATGGCACGGAGCCGCAGTCGGAAGGAAAGCAGTGAGTCTGCCGATCGCATGGACGGCTCAAGTGGCAACGCGAGTTGTCGGGTCGATGCGAGTAACGGCTCACGATTCAGTCAGTCAAAAGTCTTTTAGGTGATTTGTTTCCTAGTTCGGCCCGCCACGGATTGGCGGAAATAGAGGACGCCCGCCGACGTCCAAGCGCCAGTGTGGCGCTTCCAAGCGCCAAGGTGGCGCGATTGGGCGCCAAGTCGGCGCTGACATGATGTCCGACCGGCTCACACCGGTCCCCAGCAATCACGGAGGATTGCGATGTCCCGGATCAACACCAACGTCCCGTCCCTCACCGCTCAACGCTCACTCAGCAAGAGCAACAAAAACCTCGCCGAGACGCTTCAGCGGCTCAGCACGGGTTTAAAGATCAACCGCGGTGCCGATGACCCGGCAGGTCTTATCGCCAGCGAGAATCTCCGTTCGGAGATTGCGGGCATCGGTCAGGCGATCGACAACTCCCAACGCGCAAGTAACGTCATCGCGACCGCAGAAGGTGCGCTCCAGGAAGTCAACAGCCTTCTGCTGAACATCAAGGCCCTCATCATCGAGGCCGCCAACACGGGTGCGTTGTCTCGAGAGGAAATCGAAGCCAACCAGCTCCAGATCGACTCTGCCATCGAGTCGATCACCCGTATCGCCAATACGACGACCTTCGCGGGCCTGCGTCTGCTCGACGGTTCTCTCGATTACAACACCAGTGGCATCTCCACGAGTGCACTGACCAATGTACAGGTCATCAGCGCCAACTTTGGAAGTTCCGAGACGATTCCCGTCACGGTCGAAGTCATTACCAGTGCCCAGCAGGCCGACCTTCGATTTGCGGCGAGCGCGATCGCCACCACGACGACGCTCGAGATCGCCGGTAACAATGGTGTTGAGACGCTCACCTTCCTTTCTGGTGCGTCCGCGGCACAGATCATGAGCGGCATCAACCTTGTCAGTGACATCACGGGCGTGAACGCTCAGCTTGTGGGTAGTGCGATCAGCTTCTCGTCGCAGGGCTTCGGATCTCGCTCGTATGTCAGCGTGCGTGCGGTCGGAACCGGATCCTTCCCGACCGAGGACGCCGACGGAAATTCACGCCAGCGTGTCACGGGCCAGGATGCGGTCGCGACGATCAATGGCGCGCTCACGACCGGAGACGGTCGCAATCTAAAACTCAACACGACGACGCTCGATCTGGATCTGACCCTCTCCGAAGACTTCGGCGTGGGCACCACGAGTTTCGCGCTCACCGGCGGAGGCTCTCTCTTCCAGCTCGGTGCCAAGGTCGCTGCGAATCAGCAGGTGAACATCGGCATTCAGTCTGTCGCCGCCTCTCGATTGGGCACGCTGGACGCTGGTTTCCTCTCCGACCTCACCACGGGTGGTGATGCCTCTGTCGGGACTCGGGGCGGTCCTGAGCGAGCCAGTTCGATTCTTGAAGTCGCGATCAAACAGGTCGCGCAGCTTCGTGGTCGACTTGGCGCGTTTGAGAAGAACACGATCGAGACCAACATCAACAGCCTGGGCGTCGCGCTTGAGAATGTGACCGCCGCCGAGAGCGATATCCGCGACGCGGACTTCGCCTATGAGACGGCGCAGCTCACGCGAAATCAGATCATGCAACAGGCGGGCACATCGGTTCTTGCCACCGCGAATTCAACGCCCCAAACGGTCCTCTCGCTGCTGCAGTAACAGCAGCGTGAGGCCAAGGGATCAGAACGCGTTCGCCCCGGCTTGGATCCGGGGCGTTCGTTCGTTGGAAGTTTGACGCGACGGACGAGGTTTCGCGTGGTACGGTTCGATTTGATGACAAGCGATCCGCGCGATCCTCTCCTCATCCCTGCCGATCCGTCGCTCGGTACGCGCGTGGCACGTGGTATCGCGATCTTCTTCTTTCAGTCGGTTCTGGTCCGCGTCATGGGCTTTGCCGCACAGATCGTGCTGGCATACCTGCTTCTTCCGGACGAATTTGGGCTGATCGCACTTGTCTATTCGATCACCGCGCTTCCCAGCATCATTGGTCAGCCGGGCGTTGATGATGTTTTGCAGCAGCGTGCCAGGCGGATCGACGAATGGACGGGATCGGCAGCTGCGGTTGCGATCGTTTCTGCCGGCATCGGATCGGTCGTGATGATCGCGCTTGCGATGCTGGTGGTGAATCTGGCGGAGCAATTCGGCCCGGCCGGTTATGCGGATCCTCGCATCATCGACTTGTCGATCGGCATTGCGTTGGCGCTGCCTTTGAACGGTTTGACGAACATCGCGCTCGCCCGCCTGCGTGCTGCGATGCGATTCAAGACCCTGGCGGGCTGTGCGACTATTGATGTTGTTCTCACGCATCTATTGACGATCGGGCTTGCCTTTTGGGGTGCGGGGGTATGGAGCTTTGTCCTTCCGAATCTTCTGCTTTCGCTGATCCGTCCGTGGGTGTATGGACATCTCGCCGGGATGATTTGGCGTGAAGCGTGGCTTGTTTCGCGATGGCGGTCGCTGCTGGGTGCGGTGAAGTGGACGCTGCCCGGTCGGCTCTCGATCGCGCTCATGCACAACGGCGATTATGCGATTCTCGGTCTGCTGGCGTCGCGTGGCGAGGTGGGGATTTACTACTTTGCGTTCGCGCTGGCCAATCAGTTCATTCGTACGGTTTCGACAAGCCTTGCGACGACGTTGATGCCGGCATGGGTGGAATTGAACGACGATCGATCCCGACGCGATGCCGCTGCTGTCCGAAGCATCAGCGTCGCGATGACCGCGCTGTCGCCGCTGGTGATTGCACAGGCCGCCGTCGCCGAGCCCGCCATTGCGCTGGTTTATCGGGGACGATGGGAGTCGGCGGTTCTCACGTTTGCGATCCTGAGCCTGAGCTTGATGTTCGAGCCGCTTCGGGCGATCGCCCAGTCGATCCTGTCAGCGGCGGGTCGATTTCGAGTCATCGGCATCATGCAGTTCGTGCAGGCGGTTGTGTTCCTTGCGTGGGTGGCGATCGGAGCCGCGATGGGCGGGCATGTCGGCGCTGCGGTGGCTGTTGCGACATTCGGGCTGCTGGTGCTTCCGCTTTGGGCGTGGATCGCGCTTGGTCGAGCGATGTCGGTGGTGACGGTGTTGCGTGCCCCGCTCGTCGCGGGATGCGCATTTGTCGGGCCGTGGCTTATCACACAGAGTATGCACGCTGTTTCGACGATCGATCTGATCTTGGAGATCCTCATCATCGTCGCTGGGGGCGTGATTTATGTTGTTCTCGCGCGAATCTTCATGCCGGAGGACATTCGAGCGATTCGTTCGCGGATTGGTTTTCTCAGGCCGCGCCAGCCTGCGTCCGCACAAGGCTGAGTACGCGGGGTCTTTTGCCCAGATCGCGTAGCACCGAGGCGCGCTCGAATGATTCATGCTGATGTGCGATCCAGATCGCCTTTTCTTCCTGATCAAACGCGATCTCCATGAGTACCAGCGCGCCGGGCGAGAGCCAGCGATCCGCACCGGCAAGAATCCGGCGATGCGGATCAAGTCCGTCACCACCGCCGTCCAGGGCAAGATGCGGCTCGTAGTCTTTGACGCTTCGATCCAGCGTCTTGACCACGTCCGTCGCGATGTAGGGTGGGTTGGCCAGGAGCAAATCGAACGGCCTGCGATCGACGAGTGAATCGAGTGCTTCAAACAGATCGCCGGTCAGGAGCGTGACCCGATCGATCAGGCCGAGTCGTGTGAGATTGTCGCGTGTGACGTCGATCGCGGGCAGGGAGATGTCGGTCGCGACGATCTCCGCGCCCTTGCATTGCTTTGCGATCGCCGCCGAGATGCAGCCTGATCCCGTGCACAGTTCCAGCACGCGCGGCGATGTCAGATTGTTGAGTCGAATGTGCGTGAGAGCGGCTTCCACGAGCGTTTCGGTGTCGGATCGTGGGATCAGCACGTCGCGCGTCACGCGGATGTCGATGCCATAAAACGACGTCGATCCGACGAGATACGCGATCGGTTCGTGGTCTGCGGCGCGTTTCACCAGTGACCTTACATTCGTCAACTCCGATTCGATCATCGGTCGACGTAAATCCGTATAAAGCCGGATGCGTGGGACGCCCAGCACGTGTGCCAGGATCATTTCTGCGCTCAGGCGAGGCGCGTCGATCCCTCGACGCGCGAAATGATTCGCGGTCCAGTCGAGAACTTTTCCGAGCGTCCACGTCTCTGACATCACATCGCCTTGCTCGGATCAGAAATACTCCTGACAAAACGGTGCAGGACCCGCCGACAAACATTCGAGCAGCGCGACCGCCTCCGGCGTATGCACGCGAATCCGGTCGAATCGATGCGCAAGACTCGCTGCCAAATCCCCGCTCACGAGGCTCGCCCACACCACGTCGCTGCATTCGATGTCACAATCCGCCGGGCCCGGGGAAACGCTGATCCGTCCGCCTTCGATCGCAAGCGATAGCCGCGTCACCGTCCCTTCACATTCGCCGATCGCGACGCTGCACTTGCCCCTCACATGCCCGGGCAACTGCATGGACTCCAACACCGTTCGATGATCCAAAATCCGGATCTGCATGCGCGTGAACGGTCTCGGCAGTGCGAACGGATGATCCACCTGTCGATGCGGAACCTGCGTCTCACGCAGCAGTCGATTCAGCGGCAAATCACCGGGAAGTGTGATGGTCATGCTGCTGTATTGATCGCGCAATGAGGAGAAGAACGCGAGCATTCGCCCGAGCGCGTCCGGCGATTCGCATCCCCATTCCTGCACTTGCAGGGTCGCGGCTTCGGGCTTTCGATCTTCGGTGACGAATGCATAGCTTCGTGCGCTTCCGCCCGGCGCATGATCGATGAAGACCATTCCGCCGCTCCATGCCGACGACCAGTTCGCAAGCATCGCCTGTGTTGTTTCGACGTCGCATTGTCCCGCCCGCACTTCACGCGATCGCAGGTCGAGGATCAGATCATGATCGCGGTCCGGGTCGAAGAATCGAAAATGATCCGCGCGCGATCGTGGGAGGATGGAGAGCGGAACGGTCCATGCGGTGAGTCGTTCGGCGTTGCCGTAGCCGAAGTGTTCGTAGAAACTCGCTCGGAAGGGCATGAGCGCACTGACGGCACATCCGCGTTCGCGGCCGCGTGCGAGGATGGCGTGCATGATTTGCGTGGCGACGCCGGTTTCGCCTTCGCTTGCGCTTCCGAGTCGTCGGTGTGTTTTGATGGTGCCGACGTAGGCGACGCCCTGACACGCGAGCCGCGCCCCGCGCATCCACATCGACAGTTGCAGCGACGTCGCCGTCCCCACGTCCACGCCGTCGCGTCTGGCGATGACGGCGTCTCCCGGTTTCACGAGCGAGTTCGGCCCGTTGAGTTCGTCGATGTATTTCTGCATTCGATCCGTTGCCGGCGAATAGCAGCGCAAGCGAACGCTCGCGAGTCGCGGATAATCTTCAGGTTCAATCCATTGAAGCTGGCTGGCCATGATGAGCTCGTCTTTCCTGCGGGTCGATGCGGACGGTCAATTCGTGTGTTTCGATGTGCCTCGCAGTATGCACCCATCGGGCGTCCGGGTCGAGCGGGTGGATGGATGTCTTGTTGCGTGAGCCGTTGCGAAAGTGATTCGGCTCGGCACAATCACGCAGCGTCATGGATGCTCCCCACCTGCACGTCTTTCCAGATTCTGCTTCTCTTGTCCGCGCCGTCGCGGAGCGCATCGTCCTCGCCGCCCGCGCAGCGTGTGCGGACGGGCAGATGCTCGGCCTCTTCCTCTCCGGCGGCAGCACGCCCAAGGCGCTCTACGAGCTGCTCGCCTCCAGCGACTTCATCACGCGGATCGACTGGCGTGCCGTCGAGCTTTACTTCGGCGATGAGCGTTGCGTTCCGCCGGACGACGAGCGGTCCAATTATCTGATGGCGCGTCGGTCGCTGATCGATCGCGTGCCGATTCCGCCTGACAACATTTATCGCATGAAGGGCGAGCTCGCTCCCGAGCAGGCGGCCATCGAGTATGGCCGGATGCTCAAGCAGCGTTTTCAGGATCAGGGCCCGGACATTCTGCTCTTGGGCATGGGCGATGACGGGCACACGGCCAGTCTCTTTCCCGGCACGTCGGCGCTCGGCGAATCGGAGCATCGCTGCGTGGCCAACCACGTTCCATACGATTACATCCCCGCCGGCACGAGTTGGCGATTGACGTTGACGTATCCGTTCATCAATCGTTCGCGAGAGGTGATTGTGATGATCACGGGTGCATCGAAGTCAGAGCGCTTGGCCGAGGTGTTGGAGGGCGATGACGATCCCGCGCGTCTGCCGATCCAGGGCGTTCAGCCGCAGGGTGGCAACCTGCACTACTACCTCGACTCCGCCGCCGCGGGGATGACGAGCGAAGATTAAACATCCACCACCGACCGGGGCGGTGCGTTGCCACGGTCGGTGCGATCTGGAGGGCCGTCGCTCCTGCGACGCCGCGGCGGGGGCTCGATCGTGGTGTTGCGCATCTTGATGTCGATGGACGATCAACGGAGCGAGGGGACTCGCTCCCTCCAATGCGGGGGTGCGGGATCGTGGCATCGCGCGGTGCGGGCGATCTGGAGGGCCGTCGCTCCTGCGACGCCGCTGGTGCTGAGCGGGCTGCGGCGCGTTTTCCGATGGTAGGAATTCTCATCGACGCCCATGTTGAATCCGGCTACATTGCGTTGATGATTCCGCCGTTCACCGACACCGGCGTGCTTCCGCCCGGTGTTCACCGCGCCACTGTCGACGAAGTCCGTGTCCGCTTCGGCCGATCCTCCGAACTTCGTCGTGTGCAGATGCAATCCGTCGAATGGATGCTCGACCTCGCCCGGCGTGCCGGCATCACCAGAATTGTTTTGAACGGTTCGTTCACCACCGATATACTCGAGCCCAACGATGTCGATTGCGTCTTGCTGGTCGATTCTCCGTCGTTAAACGCGACCAGCGCGTTGGAAGAATTGCACGCAGGCTTGCCATTTCTGGATGTTTCGATCGCAGAGCAGCCCGACTTCGACTATTTCGTCGAACAATTCTTTCTCCGCGACCGCGATCAGCAGTTCAAGGGTATGATTGAGGTGATTCAATGGCACTGAAGAACGCAACCCAACTTCAAAACACCCGCGAAAAGCTTCGCGAGCTCGAAGCGCATTACGAGTCGCGCCGACGCCAGCCCGGAGCCGATTCCCCCGTCCGTCGGCTGTCGCTGCAGTCTGTCAAGAAGCTCATCAACCAGTTGAAGGAAGAGATCGCGCGATACGAAGCCCATCAATCCGTGCGGTGACACACCGCCGATTTCTTTTCCGCCGGGCGAGCGGGGGCGATAGGATGCTGGCAATACATTCGCCCAGGCGAAGGCAACGGCTTCGCAAGCATCGGCGCGTGGCGGGGGCTTGGCTGACAAACGAGCTGTGTCCCCGTACCATACATGCCCACCAACGAATCGTCCGCGGTCAGGTGCGTACGGCGGAGCCTACCAAATCATGCAAGGCGTGCAGTGACAACAGCGACCATTAAACTATTTCTCCCGCGTGGTGACGCAAAGAGTCTAAGAACGGCGGAGATATCGAATTGGACCGGCAAGGCCATAGCAGCTCCACGCACCGAATTCGATGAGTTACTGAAGCGCGAAGAGCTCGACAAGTCGGGCATCTATATCCTGACCGGCACCGACGCTCATTCGGGCTCTCCGCACGCATACATTGGCGAGGCAGAGGTCATCCGTGACCGTTTGAAGCAGCACAAAACCAAAGAGTTTTGGATCTCCGCAATCGTGTTTGTTAGCAAGGACGAGAATCTGACCAAAGCGCACGTGAGGTTCTTGGAAGGGCGTTTGATATCTGAAGCGAAGGAGATCGCGCGCTTCACGTTGGAAAACGGTCAAGCGAGCGGATCACGATTGCCCGAGTCCGATCGTGAAGACATGGAGGTTTTCCTTTCGCGCGTGCGGCAACTCTTGCCTGTGCTTGGGTCTGACCTTCTCACTCCGGTCACGCAACCATCGAAGTCGACACCATCGGGCGGAATGCTGTTTTGCCGATCCAAGGGCGCCGAGGCCCGAGGGCATCGTACGCCGGACGGGTTCGTCGTGTTCAAGGGTTCAACTGCGGTGTTCCAGGAGCGAAGCGCAGCACACAAGTGGCCGTCCACGATCGCGCTGCGAAAGAAGCTGATCACCGACGGTACACTTGAACTCGTCGAAGATCTTTATCGGTTTACTAAGGACGTAGAATTTTCGAGTCCGAGCGCAGCGGCTGCCGTCGTGCAAGGCGGAAGTGCCAACGGACTTATCGAGTGGAAGACCAAGGACGGAACAGTTCTCAAAGAGCTGGACAGCGCAGGCTGACGTCACCGGAACATCTGGTGAACGACGCACCCACGGTCCGGTGCGTACAACGGACCCTACCCGATCGCGGCCGGATCGGATTGCGGGGCGGGGGTGGGGCGTTGTTCGCGCGTGGCGGGCTGGATGATGATCTTGTCTCGATGTTTTTTGATGTTGAAGTCGCGTAGGGTGCATGCAATGCACCTTTGGCAGCGCGATGGGGTGTGGCGGGGGTGGTGCGATGCGCGGTGCGTTTGACGCACCCTACGGGTTGGAAAATGGTGCGTTTCCAACATTACGCGTCAGCCTTCGCTTTTGCTGCAGCAACGCGAGCGTTTCGGCGGACGTGGTAGAGCGCGATCTTCGCGCCGACCCAACGCCTTACACGCGGTAGTCGGCGAACGAATTT
>JAIYCY010000025.1 GCA_027487775.1 Planctomycetaceae bacterium | reverse complement strand
TCGTCTGAGGTGACATCGTCTCACGGATGATCGGCCGATTGTGAATGTCGGCCGAGATCATCGAAGGTCAATCAAGCAGAAAGCCCTCGTCTCGGCGGGGGCTTTCTTGTTTGCGTTGTGGGTCGAGGAGGCGACGGATCGGGCAAGCGGTGCTCGCCATCGTTGGGTGCGACGTGCGTTGGATGCGACGCATCTCATCGCAGGATGATGACGACGGCGGCGGCGATGAGGAGGAGGCTGATGACGGCGACCAGGATTCCGCCGATCCGTCGCGAGGCGTCACGGCTGCGTCGCTCTTCCAGATCGGCGAACGTGTCACGCGTGCGCTCCATCGCCTGAGCCGCACTGAAGGTGACGGAACCGAGTCGCGTGACGTTCATCGCAAGCGATTCGAGCTGTTTGCGAAGTTGCTCGATCTGCTGACGCTCCTCGCGAAGTGTCTCGGCGTGTGAGCTGAGCGTTGACGCGGCCGACTGGGATTGATCGCGCAGGTCGCTGAGCAGCTTTTGTTGCTCAACAAGCATTTGATGATGCTCGACGAGGAGCGTGCGAATGTCAGTCAGATGCCTCGCGCGTTCGGGATCTGCATCGACAAGGGCCGCGATTTTGGCGTGATGAATGTCGAGCAGTTGCCTCAGTTTCCCGCCGACGTCGCGATCGGAGAGTGTGTGCGACTGCGAAAGCGCGTCAAGTCGCTGTGCGTTGTCGGTGAGTTCCTGCCGTGTGCGCTGATCAGTCTGCTGCAGGGCTTCGGTCTCGCGGCGAAGCGATTCCATGCCGGCTTCGAGAAGTCCAAGCCGCTGGCGAACGGGAAGCGTGTGAGGCTCGACGAGTCCGGTTTCGAGCGTGGTGGCGGCGCCTGACGATGTGGTGATTTCGATCGGGACCGGGCCCGAGGCGACGTCACGCATCACCGGTAGCGCGCCGGTCGCCTGATCGTCGCTCGAATCGGACACGAGCGAGCGATGGGCTTCGGAAGCCGTCGCGATACTCGCTGGCGTCTTTCCGAACCAGGTTCGGAGGAATTGTTTGAATTTCCGCTCGCCCACGCATGTCTCCCGTGCCTGCCTCCAAACCGCGCGGATGTCGTATGAATGACGACGATGCGGGTTGTCGGTCCGGCAATGGCACTCTACCATCGACGGGCGGTGATGATCCAACGACTTTTCCCATTGTTGTGCATTTGTTTTTTCATCGGTTGCGGGCGTGATTCTGGCGAATCTGACCCGCCGGGTTCGTCGCGCTCAGGCGAGGCGAAGGTCAAGGTGGAGCGGGTGGTCAGCTTATCGCCGGCTGTGACGGATTTGCTTGTTGCGATGAACGGCCGCGATGTTCTGGTTGGCGTGAGCAACTTCGATCGTGGAGCGGAGTTGGAAGGATTGCCCCGCGTGGGTGACTACGAGACCGTGGATTGGGAGCGAATGTCGGTTTTGAAGCCACAGGTGATTTTTGTGCAGATGAAGCCGTCGCGTGTTCCGCCCACGATGGTGGAACGGGCGGAGTCGATGGGCGCCCGTGTCGTGGCGCTGCAGATCGAGCGACTGACCGACATCGTGATCGAGCTGGATCGGGTGGGGCGGGAGATCGGTCGAGCTGAAGATGCGCGTGAAGCGCTCGCCGAGATGCGGGAGGGATGGGAGGCACTGCGACAAGAATCGAACGCCGCCGCGGGTGGGGGTGCGGAGAATCGGGCGAATGAATCCAGAGTATCGACGCTGATTCTGACGGGGGTGGACGGCCTGCCTGCGGCGGGACGGGAAACATTTTTGAGCGATGCTCTCGAACTTGTCGGCGGACGCAATGCGCTCGGAGATCGGCGTGGGTATGTGTCGCTGGATCGGGAGCTATTGATCGCAGCGTCGCCGGAAGCGATCGTTGTGCTGCTTCCCGAGGCGACCGATGCGCAGCGGGCGGAACTGGATCGATTGCTTACGTCGATACCCAACGTGCCTGCGATTCGTGACGGACGCGTGCTGGTGATGACCGAGTCGTGGGTGCTAAGGCCCGGCCCGCGCGTGGGAGAACTGGCGCGGCGAATGGGAGAACTGCTCGGACGCGCCCCCACGCGTCAAGCCGCGCCAGCGGATGTGAATCAAGACGCGGGCGATGCCGATGGGGTGCGGGGGGCGAAGCCTTGAGCGACGAACCTCGACATCAATCTCGACAGCGCCAGCGATATGGCGGGCTGCTTGCGCTCGTGGTGATTGGAGCGGTCTTGATGGGGGTCGGTTTGTTGGGGTTGATGGTGGGTTCGAGCGGCGGATGGGCGTGGCCTGCGGATGAGGTGGTGAGATCGTCGCGATTCGAGCGGGTTTGGCAGGCGGGCGTGGTGGGAGCAGCGCTGGCGTGTGCGGGGCTGATCTATCAGGCTGTCCTGAGAAATGCGCTGGCGGACCCGTATCTGTTGGGCGTTGCATCGGGCGCGTCGCTGGCGACGTTCTGCTGGAAAGTGCCGGCGGTCTATGCGGCAGTGACGGGCGCGATTCCGTGGGCGGTGGGCGTGGGGCGATTCGGATTCGCGTTCGTGGGCGCTCTCGCGGCGGCGGGGGTGGTGCTGGGGATCGCATCCTCACGTAAGCGCGCTGATCCCGGGGCGATCGTACTGGTGGGATTAATGGTGAGCATGACCTGCGGGGCGTTGCTCCTTCTCCTTCATGAACTGGTCAAAGCGCTGCCCGGCTCAGGATATTTTCAAACGCTTCTCATCGGCGAACTGCAGACGAATCTGGGGCGCGATGTGCTGATGTGGGCGACGGCGGGCGTGGTCGTGATGGGGGCGTGGGCGGTGCTGAACTCGCGTCGATTGGATGTCCTGAGATTGTCGGATGATGAGGCGCAGAACCTGGGAGTGAACGTGCGACGGAGCCGACTCGGGCTGCTGCTCGCGGCGTCGCTATTGACCGCGATCGCAGTTGCGTTGTCGGGGCCGGTGGGATTTGTGGGATTGCTCGCGCCCCATGCGGCAAGGCGATTGGTAGGCGGAGGACATGCGAGGCTCTTGCCTGGATCGATGCTGCTGGGTGCGGGTTTGTTGATCGGCGCGGACGCGTTGTCGCGAGGCATGGCGGGGATGCGCGTGATCGATACGGTCTTGCCGATCGGCGTGTTGACGGGGTTGATTGGAGCGCCGGCGTTTCTGGTGATCCTGATGCGGGCGGGGAGGGGTGCGCGATGAACCCGAAGATGAGTTTGCTGGAACTGCGTGAGGTGAGTGTGCCGCTGGGATCGTGTGAGGTGGTGTCGGATGTGAACCTGCAAGTGCGGGCAGGCGAAGTGGTGGCGCTGGTGGGGGCGAACGGCTCGGGGAAGACGACGCTGCTGCGGGCCGCGCTGGGATTGGTGAGGTGCCGGGGCGAGGTGAGATGGAATGGGGACGATCGCGCGGTGCGTGATCGGTCGGCGATGGCGAAGCTCGCCGGCTATGTACCGCAGACGCCGACGGAACTAGGTGAATTGAGCGTGTGGGATTCGATCGCGATCGGGTTGGATGGCGCGTTCGGCTTGTCGCGCGAAGAGACCGAGCGTGTTGATGAAGCTGCACGCCTCATGGATGTGACGCAGCTACTCGATCGAACGATGACAACGCTCTCGGGCGGGCAGAAGCAACGTGTGTATTTGGCGCGGGCTCTCGTGAGAGGGCCTGCGATGTTGGTGTTGGATGAACCTGCGACGTTTTTGGATGTGAGGCATCAGGTCGAATTGCATGAGCGATTGACGACGCTGGCACGTGAGCGAGGGGCCGGGGTTTTGATGGCATCCCATGATCTGAATCTTGCGTCGACGCATGCGGACCGGATCGTGCTGATGAAGGCAGGGCGTGTGATGGCGGACGATGCGCCGGATCGCGTGTTGACGGAAGAGAACGTGAGCAACGCGTTCGGCCTGGAGCTTAAGCGAGTCGAAGTGGACGGCGAGACGATTCTCGTGCCGAGACGCCGCTCATGAGATCGTGCGAGTTGTGAAAACGAGCGGACTTTGTCGGCCTACAATCCTGCCTATGAACAAGCGAACGCTCGGCAAGACGCATCTGGATGTTTCGACGCTCGGTTTCGGTTGTGCCCCTTCGGCATTTCTCAAAAGCGATCCGGGAGCACTTACAAGCCTTATCGGACGGCTGCTGGATGCGGGGGTGAATCTCATCGACACCGCGACGATGTATCCGGGAAGCGAAGAGTTCATTGGTCATCATTTATCGGGCCGACGGAGTGAGTTTGTGCTGGTGTCGAAGGTGGGCGGAGCGCGGGCGGTGGGTACGAGCGGCGAGCCTTGGAGCGATGAGCTGATTACATCATCGATCGATCGCGGGTTACGTTTGATGAAAACGGATCACATCGACGTGATGCTGCTGCATTCGTGTGATCTGGCCACGCTGGAGGCGGACGACGCGCTGGCGGCCTTGGTGAAGGCACGAGACGCGGGGAAGATTCGGTTCTGCGGGTATTCCGGCGATAACGAGGCGGCGGCGTTCGCGTGCAAATTGCCGGACATCGCGGTGGTCGAGACGTCGATCAGCTATGTGGATCAGGCCAATATCGATGCGGTGTTACCGGTCGCACGCGCGAATCGCGTCGGAGTCATCGCTAAAAGACCGGTCGGGAACGCGGCGTGGAAAGGATCGGCCGACCGGACCGGTATCTATGTGAACTACACGAAATCCTACGTCGAGCGACACGGAAAACTGAGGATCAGTCCGGAGGCAGTTGGCGCGGTGTCCGCATCGGGTGCGATGGATTTCGCGGAGCTTGCGTTGCGATTCACGCTGAGCTTTCCGGAAGTGGCGACCGCGATCGTCGGGACGACCCGCGAGGAGAACGCGACAAAAAACCTCGAATTCGCCGGTCGAGGCGGGCTGGATGCGAGGATCGTCGACGCGATTCAGAGCAAATGGAAATCAGCCCCGGAAGCGAGTGGCTGGCCGGGGCTGACGTGAAATCTTTTGCGTGAGATCTTTGACGTTCGATTGTCGTGCGATCTTCATGCGTTGACTCTTGATGCGTCGACTGATGCGTCGATTTTCGAATCGGCTCTGCCGCGTCTTTCGGTGTTTTAACTGGCAGTCCGACGTGTTTGTTCCGGGTGCGGATCAGAACTGGACCTTGGGAGCCTCGCGTTGCCCGGGGTCGTGGACTTCGAAGAAGGATTGGGAGTTGAATCCGAACGGGCCTGCAATGAGATTGGTGGGAAAGGTCATGACAGCGGTGTTGAAGTCGCGAACAATGTTGTTGTAACCGGCACGTTGTGAGGCGATGCCGTTCTCGGTATTGGCGAGTTCGTCCTGAAGTTGGCGGAAGCCGGCATCGGCTTTGAGCTGGGGATAGGCCTCTGCGACGGCAAAGAGTTGACGAAGCGCGCCGGTGAGTTGTCCTTCGGCTTGGCTTACGGCGCCGGCGCCCTGGCTTGCTGCACCGACAGCAGCGTTGCGGGCCTGAATAACGCGCTCGAGCGTCTCCTTTTCGTGGCTCGCATAACCTCGCACGGTTTCCACGAGATTGGGGATCAGGTCATAACGACGCTTGAGCACGACGTCGATTTGTGCCCATGCCGTGCGGACCTTTTCGCGGAGTGCGACGAGTCGGTTGTATGACGCGATGATCCAGAGAACCAGAACACCGACGACGAGCAACGCGCCACATACGACAATTCCGATGATTCCGCCGAGTGCGCTCATGAATGAACCTCCGTAAGAGAGATGTCGTTGTACCCGCATTGGCGAGGCGGTGGAAGTGCAAGAAGGTTCCTCTGCAGCGTGCGACCGGCCGGTCAACAGCTCGTAATCGAGCCACGAAACGGAAATGGGACGCAACAAATCCAGAAAATGAGTCTGCGCGCATCGGATCTGTTTTTATGCGGACTATGGGGTGATTTAAGGGCGAATCCTGCGTTGTTTCTAGTGCGCTGCCGATAAATCGTGCCTTGGTGCGCAGTTCGAACCGCGAAGGGAAATCGGAGGTTCCGGCGAAGTGCGTTGAAGGGCACGGCTCATAACACGAAAGAAAATTCCTCACAATCGTCATCTCAAGTACCCCCCAATTTCTCGTCGATGCCTCGCATGACCGCCAGTGCCTTAGTGAACGGCTCTGATGGTACGTGGACTCTGAAAGAGAGGAGGCCGACGCCAGACAAATGACATGACAGAAGAAAGCAGACGTGCCTTGTCGGAATTTTTTCCCTTAACTGACAAGGCGATTGAGTCGAAGGGATTTCTCAGAGCCTTCGCACGGACCCCGAACCGCAGATTCGGGACGACCGAAGTGAAGGTGAGAGAATCAAAGCCCTCGGGGGCCAGATTGCCGGAATAGTCCGGCGGGGTCGACAAGGATCGACCCGGGCACGAGGGCCTTAGTCACAGGAAGACAGTTATGAGCAAGATCAACACCAATGTCCCCTCGCTGATCGCTCAGCGAGTGTTGGGCAAAAACAATCAGACTCTCAACACGTCGCTGGAACGTCTGAGCACCGGTCTTCGTATCAACCGTGGCTCGGATGATCCCGCAGGACTGATCGCTAGTGAAAACCTCCGCGCTGAACGGGCGGGGATCGAACAGGCGATCGATAACGCCGAACGCGCCAGCAACCTCGTCGGCACCGCCGAAGGTGGTCTGGCGGAAGTCAGCTCGCTGCTCCAGGAACTCCAGAGCCTCATCACCGAAGCCGCCAACTCCGGCGGTCTGTCGACTGAGGAAATCGACGCCAACCAGCAGCAGGTCGACACGGTTCTCAACACCATTAACCGCCTGGCCAACAACGTGCAGTTCAACGGCAAAAAGCTGCTGGACGGCTCGCTGGCCTACACGACCAGCGGCGTACAGAACACGCAGTTCGACAACGTGCGCATCAACAGCGCCCGTTTGTCGGAAGGTGCGGAACTCAACGTCGTCGTCAACGTCGTCGCCTCAGGCCAATTGGCGGCGATCGACTACACACTTTCGGGCACCACTGCCGCTCCAGTCACGATCGAAGTGGCGGGCGTCAATGGCACCGAGCAGATCAGTTTTGCCAGCGGCACGAGCCTTTCGGGCATCCAGGCCGCGGTCAACAATCTTGCCGACGCCACCGGCGTCAGCGCGACCGTTGCCTCGGGCGGCGGCACCCTGACGTTCAATAGCACTGCGTTCGGTGCGAGCCAATACGTCACCGTCCGCGCCATCAGCGGAACGTTCGCGACCAGCAGCTCGAGCGGTACCGAATACGGAACCGACGCCTCCGTCACCATCAACGGCAACGCCGCTGAAGTGGACGGCATCAGCGTCAAGCTCCGTACCAACCAGCTCGACGTCGAGTTCGATCTGGACACGTCGTTCAACGTCCCCGGCTCCAGCTCGTTCAACGTCACCGGCGGTGGCGCGAACTTCCAGCTCGGGCAAAAGGTCAATGCCGGCGCTCAGAAGTCGATCGGCCTGAATGCAGTCACCGTGGGCAACCTCGGGAACAGCACCCTCGGGTATCTCTCGAGCCTCGCGAGCGGCAAGGACAACGACCTCAACAGCGGAAATCTGTCGACCGCCCAGAATATTCTGGATCGATCGATCAAGCAGGTTTCCGATCTGCGAGGCCGTCTCGGTGCTTTCCAGAAGTTCGAACTCGGCTCGACCGTGAACTCGCTGGGCGTCGCCCTCGAGAACATCAGCGCCGCCGAAAGCGCCATCCGCGACACCGACTTCGCCGAAGAAACGGCGAACCTCACGCGTGCTCAGATCCTGTCGGCTGCCTCACAGTCGGTGCTCGCTCAGGCGAACTCCGCCCCGCAGTCGGCCCTGAACTTGCTCCGGTAAGTCGGCGGTCCGGGTGAATAGACCCGAGCGGGCGTCGTCGATCCTCTTCGGGATCAACCCGTCAGTCGATTCACCCTCACACCTCGGTCGATGATGCAAGCTCCCAACAAGGGCTCTCATCAGACGGTCGATCGAGCGACCCAAAATTCGCGGTCCGTCCCGCGAAGCGCGAATTGAGTGCGCTCTCTTTCAAGTCCACAAATCACCCCCTGGTGGAGTAGCCCGGGGGTGATTCTCTCTTCCAAATCCCTCCGGCCAATACCAGCACACACCACGCCTTAAGATCCGTGTCGGAGGTCGGCGACCAATGACTCGGTCAGCTTCCGCAAATGCGATAACGCAACATCCGCAGAGGCCTGATCCAGATCAGGCACATTCCAGTAAACAGCTCGATCCGACCAGCCGGGAAAACGTGATTCGAGCAGCGGGCGATGATGCGGCTCATGGACCGCCACAACCAAATCACTCTCGCGCAGGTCGCGATACGTCAGGTCCAGCGGCATACGTTCCAGATCCGCGGGAATGTTCTCGCGCAAAAGGGCCGCGCGCGTGTGCTGCGATACAGGCCCGGCGTTCAGACCGGTGTGATCGATGTCGAGCCCGCGCGAGTCGGCAATCCAATCAAGACCTTCACGCTTTGCCAGAAAATTAAACCACGCTTCGACATACCTCGAGCGATAGTAGTTGCCGGTACACAACACAAGCAGACGCTTAGGCGAACTGCCAGGACGATGAATTGCCGATGCATTCATTCCGCCGGCTCGATCGTGACGATGAGGCGCTTGGTCTGGAACTGCTCGACATAAAGCTCCGCCCGCTCGCGATGCGTCACCAAGAGCAGTGCTACGCCCGACTCATGCGCCTCCTTCATCCGTAGGACGGCATCGTGGGCATTCAGCGGCGTCAGGGCGACGATCGACTCGACAACATGCAACATGTCGTTCTGATCGTCGTTGTGCAAAAGAACTTTCCAAGGCGGAAGGGGCTGCGGAGGCTTCTTCGTCGGCGCAGGCTTCTTTGATGCCTTGGGCTGAGCCTTGGGCTTCGCAGGTGCCTCAACAGCGGATGATCCGCCGGTGCCTTCTGTGGCATCCGTCTCCGAATTAGTGTCAGATTTCGTTTCGTCAGCCATGCCTGCGACCTCCCTTCAAGTCTCCGTCCGATTATACATGGGTTGCCAAAGTCTCCAAGTCTGATTTTTCTTCCTCACTTTTCCAATCGTGTCAACCGCTTAAGATGGCGATTCTATGGCGCGAATCGAGCAGCAGGACCAGCGACGCCCGATCGCGGGTGCGATGAGCGGAACCAGCGCGGACGGCGTGGATGTCGCGATTGTCAGGCCAGGCCCCAATGGCGCGCCTCAACTGCTGGGCGAGAGCTTTGAACCATTCGAAGCCTTGCTCACCAACCAAATCCATCAACTCCGAGGGCATGACGCCTCGGTGAATCATGCCGATACTCTGCGAACGATTGCTGTGGTGACGCGCGAAGTGAGTCTGGCCTATGTCCGGGCGATTCGGGTGGCATGTGAGCGGGCGGGATTCCGACCCGAAGATTTGCGATGTGCAGGAGCGCACGGGCAGACGCTGTTTCATGATCCGCCTCTGACCATGCAGGTGTTTGATCCTTCCCTGCTTTCAGTCGAGTTGGGCTGCACGGTGGTCAGCGATTTTCGCCGGGCGGATCTGGCGATCGGTGGGCAGGGCGCGCCGCTCGTGCCGATGGGGGATGCGATCATGTTCGGATCCAACGACGAAGATCGCGCCGTGGTGAACATCGGAGGGATTGCGAATCTCACCTTTCTACCGCGAGGCGTGATCGATGCCGCCGAGGGCATTCGCGCGTGGGACTGCGGGCCGGGCAATTGTTTGAGCGATGCGATTTGCCGGTCGGAAGGGATGGGCCCATTCGACGAAGGTGGGGCGATTGCACGGCGAGGTCGAGTGGATGAGGGCGTGGTGGAGGCTTTTCTTCGAGGAGAGTATGTGCAGAGGCGCGGGCCGAAGACGACCGACGGACCGGCGATGTGGGAGGCTTGGGAACGCGCCCGAGCGGCGAGATCGGCAACCGACTGGCGGATCGAAGATCGACTGGCGACTGCGTGTGCCGCGGCGGGTCGGGGGATCGCACGCGACGTCCTACGACTCGAACGTGAATCGAACAACGCGACGCGCGTCCGCGTGATCGTGGCAGGGGGAGGCGCGAAAAACGCCCGGATGATGGCAGAACTTTCACAAGAGCTCGGCCGAGAGGTGGAACTGAGCGACGTCCTCGGCGTGCCCGGGCATCTACGCGAAGCGATGGCCTTTGCGATGATCGCCTGGCGAACGCTGCGAGGTGAAGCGGGTAACGTCCCGAGCGCAACCGGCGCGCGACACGGCGTGGTGCTCGGATCGGTGACTGACGCTCGTCTTCGAACCGTCTCTTGAGTTCAAATCATCGAGGATGCGGCGAAAACTTTTCGGATCAGACAAACAAAAAAGCACCACGCTATTCGTGGCGCTCTTGAGCCGAACATTATTCATGTCTAAACCGTGCTGCCAAAGTTGACCAAACGCGGGTCTACGAAGCGGCCTTGATCACGATCGATCGGACGGCGTGACTTACGGTGCGATTGCTTACTGGCCACTGTCGACTGTCGACTGTCCACTGCCCACTGCCACTTCGTGGCGCTTACTGGGCGGCAGATTACTGGGCGGCAGTTGTGTAGGGGATGAGGGCCATGAAGCGGGCGCGCTTGATCGCTTGGGCGATGATGCGCTGTTCGAGAGCACTGGCACCGTTTCGCTTGCGGCCGAGCATCTTGCCGTTGGCGGCGGTCAGCTTGCGGAGGGTTTCGGTTTCTTTGTAGTCGAGATACGGCTTGCCCGCGGCGTTGAGCTTGATCGCCTTGATCGCGGGCGGGCTCTGCATCGGAGCGCCTCCATCACGACCACCATCGCGCCCGCCTTCTCGCTTGGATGACCGACCGTCTGAATCATTCTTGTCGTACATGGTTCTGTTTGGCTCCTTCGAACATTCGAGCCGGGTAATGTACTCAAAAAGAGACTGTTGGCAAGTATGGATTCTGATTGCAGCAGGCTCACCCGGGGGCGTACACTGCGCCGTTCAACGTGAACCTGACATCTTTGAACGCATCCCGAAGGAGCATCCCATGAGCCAAACCGTGACTGCCGAGGATATTCGCGAGAACGGCGAGACCATCGACCATTCCCCGCAGCCGGAGATCCATGTCGAAGAAAGGCGGCTCAAACTCAAGGATTTCCTCAAAACCCTCGTCAAAGTGAACGGCTCCGATTTGCATCTGCAGGCGGGCAGCGTCCCCATGATCCGCGTCGACGGGAAAGCAAGGTTCCTCGACTGCCTCCCCCCCGACGATGCCGCCATGACAGAGTTCGTCAAAGACATCGTCCACGATAGCGAAAAATTCCACGCCCTTGAGCATAAGGGCAGCGTCGATTGCAGCTACCAACACCCCGACGTCGATGCACGCTTCCGTACCAGCGTCTTCCATAGCCGCACCAAGTATGCGATCGTGATGCGCCGAATCATCACCAAGATCCCGGAGTTCGGCGATCTGAACCTACCGCCACTTGTGGAAAAGCTCTCTGACTTCAACCGAGGGCTTGTTTTCGTCGCCGGTACGACCGGCTCCGGCAAGACCACCACGCTCGCAGCCATGATCGGAAAGATCAACTCCACCCGCGCCGAGCGAATCCTCACCATCGAAGACCCCGTCGAGTTTCAACACGACAACAAAAAGAGCCTCGTCTCTCAGGTCGAAGTCGGAACCGATTCCGAAAGCTATGAATACGCTCTCCGCGCCGCGATGAGACAAGACCCCGATACGCTACTCATCGGCGAAATCCGCGACACCTTCAGCCTAGGCACCGCACTCAAGGCCGCCGACACCGGACACCTCGTCTTCACCACCATCCACGCCACCAACGCCAGCCTCGCCGTCCAGCGACTCGTCTCACTCTTTGATCCGAATCAAAAGGAACTCCAGCAGCAGCAGCTTGCCCTCAATCTCAACGCCATCATCTGTCAACGATTGGCCAAAAAGCGCGAAGGCAAAGGCCGCGTACCCGTCGTCGAAATCATGATGGCCACGCCACTGGCCCGCAAATACATCCTTGACGGCGAATTCGAGAAACTCAAAGGCATCGTTGGCAACAAAGAAGGCGGATGCCAAAGCTTCGACCAACACCTCACTGAACTCTTCCAAAAACAAATCATCGACGTCAAGGAAGCCGAACGACTCGCCAGCAACGTGGACGCTCTCAAACTCGCGCTTCGCGGAATCGGTAACAGCGATTCACGATTGAAATGAACGGCAAACTGCCCGAGAACGGTCGCGGACCGTACACAGCAAACGAGACCCGGTTGCGAACAGTCGGCTACATCCTCGCGGGACTCGTCAGCCTCGGGCTCATCGTCTACACCGTGCTGGTGATGTACAGCGTCCGACTGCCCGGCCTCCTCGACGGCGAACCCGAACCAGGCGAACGACCGACCCGAAATCTTCGACCGTAATCATCGTCGATCTGTTTGAATCAAGACGTAAAGATAACCCAGCCCGCGCTTTGAAAACCAAGCCGACTCGTTAAACGCCACGCTCGCTCGGCCAGAGCAAAGTCCGATCGGGCACCATCAAAGCCAGATCGGAACTTCAATTCTGCCGTCTCATTTTTTCCCCTTCTTTCCACGTTTGCCCTTGCTCCTGGGCTGCCAAGTCGTCGGAAGATCCTCCGTCTCCGCCAGTGCAAGTCCGCCTGCGGATTGAATGTCGGGGGCTTCCTTCAGCCTCTTGATCTTGTCGCGCAGTTGGGCGGCGCGTTCGAACTCCAGATTCTGCGCCGCCTCCAGCATCTCCTCGTCGAGCAGTCGCAAAATTTCGGTCTTGTCAAACTTCTCGTCCGAAGCCTGAATCGCATCGCGTGCCGTCTTGCGGGCTTTGATCTCTGACTCGATGCTCGAACGGATCGCCTTCTCGACTGTCCTGGGCGTGATGCCGTGCTCGAGGTTGTAGGCGACCTGAATCTTGCGACGTCGCTCGGTTTCGTCGATCGCTGCCTGCATCGCGGGCGTCACCGTGTCGGCATACAGAACGACCTTCGCCCGTACGTTCCGCGCCGCCCGCCCGATCGTCTGAATCAGGCTCGTTCCGCTTCTCAAAAATCCGGTCTTATCCGCATCCAATATGGCAACGAAACTCACCTCCGGAAGGTCGAGGCCCTCACGCAAAAGATTGATCCCCACCAACACATCAAAATCGCCCTTGCGAAGATCCATCAAAATCTCAACACGCTCGATCGTGTCGATCTCGGAGTGCAGATAACGGCACTTGTAGCCCGCCTCCTGAATGTAGGCCGACAAATCCTCGGCCAATCGCTTCGTGAGGCAGGTCACCAGCACGCGATCACCCTGACCGACACGCTCCTTGATCTGTAGCAGCAGATGCGGGACCTGTCCTTGCGCCGGTGCAATCTCGATCACCGGATCAACAAGGCCCGTCGGACGAATGATCTGCTCCGCAAAGACACCGCCACTCAGCTGAAGCTCCTCCGGGCCAGGCGTGGCGCTGACAAAGACGACTTGATTGATCAGGTTCATAAACTCGTCGTACTTCATCGGACGATTGTCCAACGCCGACGGCAGGCGAAAGCCGTGCTCGACAAGCGTCTCCTTACGCATGCGATCGCCGTTGTACATCGCTTTAAGCTGCGGCAGTGTCACGTGGCTCTCGTCGATGATGAGCAGAAAGTCCCTCGGGAAGTAATCGACCAGCGTGTACGGCTTTTCCCCGGGCTGTCTGCCGTCGAGGTGACGCGAATAGTTTTCGATCCCCGAGCAAAATCCGACTTCCTGCATCATCTCAAGGTCATACTTCGTCCGCGCGAGCAGTCGCTGGGCCTCGAGCAGTTTGCCTTGTCCGCGCAGCACCATCACCTGCATGTCGAGCTCTTCCTTGATCGCCTTGACGGCGTGGACCATCTGATCCTCCGGCGTCACATAATGCACGGCCGGGTAAATGAAGATCGAATCGAAACTGCCGAGCACTTCACCCGTCAGCGGATTGACCGAATCGATATTGACAATGTCGTCGCCGAAAAACTCGATGCGATAGGCGAACTCTTCATATGCCGGATGAATCTCCACCACATCCCCGCGGACACGGAACGTGGAACGCTTAAAATCGAAATCGTTCCGCGCGTACTGCAACTCGATGAATCGCTTGAGCATTTCATCGCGATCGAGTGGTTCATCCTTGCGAATGCTGATGACGCTCTTGGTGTAGCTTTCCGGGCTGGCCAGGCCGAAGATGCAACTGACCGACGCAACGATAATCACATCACGCCGGCTGACGAGATTCGATGTCGCGCTCAGTCGCAGGCGATCCAGATCGTCATTGCGCGAGGCGTCCTTTTCGATGTAAATGTCGCGCTGCGGGATGTAGGCTTCGGGCTGGTAGTAGTCATAGTAGCTGACGAAGTATCCGACTGCGTTGTTCGGAAACAGCTCCTTCATCTCCTCATAAAGCTGGGCCGCGAGGGTTTTGTTGTGGCTGATGATGAGCGTGGGCCGCTGCGAGCGTGCGATGGTGTGCGCCATCGTAAAAGTCTTGCCCGTGCCCGTCGCGCCGAGCAGCGTCTGAAACTTGGTTCCGTCGGCGAGGCCTCCGACGAGCTGATCGATCGCGCGCGGCTGATCGCCTGAGGGTTTAAACGGGCTTTCGACTTTGAGTTCGGGCATGCGCCGATTGTATGCGGATCATGCAACAATGACCTCGTGCATGCTGATGTCGTGCGGCTCGACGGGCATCGAATCGACGATCTGACACGCAAATCCATAGCCGACGAACGTCGCGCCCCGTCTTGCGCGTAGCAGAAACTCATCATAAAAACCGGCCCCGCGACCCAGACGCTGACCGCTCCGCGTAAAGGCAACGCCGGGAATCACAAACAAATCAATCGACCCCGGATCGACCGCCACGTCGCGCTTATGCACATCGACAGCCTCCATCACGCGATCTCTCAGGCTCCAACGTGGAACAACCACATGCTTGCCCCAGGCCAGCGGAAAGAGCGGCGCGGTGTCGATCTCATCGGACATCGATTCAAAAAGCATCACCGACCGCGCGTCACGCCAGGCGGGCAACTGCGTCAGCAACTTCGCTGCCTCGCGCGATGCGATGGCCCGGGCTTCAGCACCGAATGCTTCAATGCGATCGCGAACGACGGACCGGACCTCGGACTTTGTCATGCGGATTCCCCTGGGGCTTTTGTATGTGTGGCTGTCTCCTGGGCGGCGGTCGAAGGATCCTGCCCGCGCTTCAGATCACTGAAACGCGAAGCGAGTTGTGGCTCGACGCCGTGCTCGGAGGGCGTGTAATAGGTCTTCTCCACGCCGAGATATGTTTGCTCGATGTAGCCTCGCGGATCGGCGTGCGGATTCTGATAACCCTCATGGCCCAGCCGCTTGGCGCCGGCGTAGTGCTTGTCGCGAAGATGCCTGGGCACAGGAATCGTCCGACCTTCGCGCACGTCACGCATCGCTGTCCAGATGGCCTGTGCGCTGGCGTTGCTCTTGGGCGCGAGGCACATGTAAATGACCGCCTCGCCGAGCGTGAGCTGACATTCGGGCATGCCGATCCGCTCGGTGATCGTCATCGCGCTGGCGGCGACGGTGAGTGCATGCGGATCGGCCAGGCCGATGTCTTCGGAGGCGAGGATCGCAATCCGACGCGCCAGAAAGCGCGGGTCTTCACCCGCTTCCAGCATGCGCGCGAGCCAGTAGATGGCCGCGTCGGGATCGCTGCCGCGCATCGACTTGATCAACGCGCTCGCCGCGTCGTAATGCCCGTCGCCGGTCGCGTCGTAGACGATCGCCTTCCGCTGCATCGATTGCTGGGCAGTGTCGAGATCGATGTGAATCGCCGCGGCGGGTGCCGCATCCTTCAGCGACGAAAGCTGCGACAAGACAGCGATCTCGAGCGCAGTCAGTGCTCGTCGGGCGTCGCCGTCGCTGGTGGTGGTGAGGAAGTCGAGCGCGTCGTCGTCAAGTGTGATGCGATGCGGTTTGAATCCTCGCTCGTCATCGATCGCGCGCAGAAGCAACGCGCGAATGTCAGATTCACCCAGCGGCTCGAATTGAAAAATCTGGCTGCGACTGACCAGTGCGCTGTTGACGCTGAAAAATGGATTCTCTGTCGTCGCGCCGATCAGAATGATGATCCCCGCCTCAACATCGCCGAGCAGAATATCCTGCTGGGCGCGGTTGAAGCGGTGGATCTCGTCGAGAAAAAGAACCGTTCGAGGCCCGCCGTCTTCGAGGCGTGTGCGGGCGTCGTCGAGGACGGAGCGGACTTCCTTCACGCCCACGCTGGCGGCATTCATCTGGACGAAATGCGCAGAAATGCGTCGTGCGATCAGCTCCGCGAGGCTGGTCTTTCCCGTGCCGGGTGGACCATAAAAAAGAACACTGACGAGCCGATCGGCCTCGATCATGCGGCGAAGGAGTTTTCCGGGCGAGAGAAAATGGGTCTGCCCGGCGAACTCATCAAGATTTCGAGGTCGCATGCGAACCGCGAGCGGCGCGACACGATCGCGGTGTCTTTCACGTTGGGCTGCAAAGAGGTCCACGGCTTCATCCTAACGGATTCAATGCGAAGATTGCGCGGCCTGCTGCAGATTGGACTGACGAATTGGATTGACGAATTGGATTGACGAATTGGATTGGCGAATCGCACGCGTGAGTCGTACAACACCGACATGCTCCACTACTACAAGTTTCGGCAGGATTTGTTCGGCCCGGTGCCGGCGAGTGAAGCGTATCACAAGCCGGGCAAGGGACGTGGTTGGCCGGAAGAGTGCCCGCCGATCCGGGCGGCGAATGCCTTCGGATTCGACCTGCTTGCCAATTTTGATCTGACCTTCGTGCGAACGCGATCGCCCGATCGACCCTGGCGAGCAGAACCAGATATCGTCATCGAGTCAGACTTCGCATACGCCGACACCGAAGATTCGCCGGGCAGTCCGCTCACGCAGCAATATGCCTGGTTCTGGCAGAAGGGACAGAAGCTGCCGCACCTGATCAGCGACAACGTCTTTGAGCATGTGAAGAATCAAGTGAAGGTGAGCAGCTTTCTATACTTCAAGACCGATCCGAACGAACTCTTGCTCTTTGGGGCGATCCCGAACGTGAGCCGACCCTTTCGCACGATGAGCGCGTGCGTCGATGCCGACTGGTACCCGGCCAGCTATTGCTGGCACATCGTGCTGGAACTGGACCCGAGCCAGAAGCGGATCGAGATCGCGCGCGGCACGCCGCTTTGTCGCGTGCAGGTCGTGCGGCGCGATACGTACTTTGCCAAGCCCATGTCTCCTTCCGAGTTTGATGCGTTCTTCGAATCAGGTCAGCGATGGCTCTCGACGCACGGACGCGTCCACGACGATGCCGAACCCGGACAACTCGACATCACAAAAACGTACTCACGACAACAATTGAAATCGAAGTTCGTCGTCCTGCCCTAGCCGTCGCTTGCTCAATCGAGATGCGAATGATGATGTCGGTTGTTGATGCGCATGACCCACTCGAGCGAATCATCATCACATGCGAACGCTTTAGGGAGTCGATCGCTGCGCGCTGATTCGGTGTTGGCGATTGTGGCGGGATGTCTGATGTTGGGGCTGGGATGGGGCCTCAGGCTCGATTCGGCGGGTTTGGTGCTGCTGGGGCTTGGCGTGGTGCTCTTGATCGGTGCGCATGGGGGCACGGAGAGGCGATTAGGCGCGTGGGGATTGCCGCTTCTGAGCGTGGCGATCGTGACGACCGCACTGCTGTTGCGCGAGGGCATTGCGATCGGATCGATCGTCGAAATGCTGATCCTGCTGATGAGTTTCGGCTGGATGGTCGCGTACGGGGCGCGCGTGGCTGGCGGGCCGATCGTAGTGGGGATTTGTGGGCTTTGGCTGACGGCTCCGTTATGGGGATTGTCGCATGTCGCTTCCGATCGCCTGCGACAGGGCTTAATCGAGGTGCATGCCGGGATGGTCGGCAGCAGCCTTATGACGCCGGACGCGCCGTGGTCGCATCGCCCGCGGGCGTATCGGATGATGTCGCTCGGACAGGATGTGCCGTACCGACTGCCCACGAGCATCTGGCAGCCGATCGCGCTACATACGGGCGTGGCGTTGGGTTGCTTCAGCTTTTCCCGGTCGACAAAGCGTGGAACGCGCGATCCATCGAAGTCATCGCGCGATCCATTGTTGGGGTCAGTCGATCAATCGATGGGATCGTTCGATCGTGAAGCGGATGATTCGTCGGCCCCGAGACCGCCTGGCAGTTGATCATCGGATGACGACGAGATGCTCGCCGTGTTGCGAGAGGATTCGGCGAGCGTCAGTTCGTCGGGATTGATGGGCTGATTGCGCAGCGTGCCCGCGTAGATCGACCAGCCTCGCACGCCGCGAACGATGAATCGCATGCGAACGAGAAACTTTCCGCCCTCGACGTCGGCGCGGAGTTCGGAGCGGTCATCGGTCCAGTCCTTTGAAAGGACATTGGCTTCGCCTTCGGCGCGGCGCATGGAGGCGATGAATCCGTACTTGAAGGCGGCCTCGTGACCGACGGGCCAGGGCATCCGAAATGCAATCACGCCGAACGCAGTCGCGCCGGTCGGACTCTCCCAAACCAGATGCGTATGCCGCGCATCCTGACTGACCGTGCGAACGGTCCAGCCGGCGGGTGCTTCGGCGATGACGCCAAGCTCGGAGAGTGCCTGTGCAGACGTGCTGCGATCGGTGGTCATCGACACGTGATCTGAGCCTGGATCGTGCTGCGGATGCGATGAGGCAGAATGACAGCCGATGACGCTGACCGAAAACGTCAAGGTCGAGAGCGCAAGAAAGAGTGACCTCACCCGAAATGCGGAGAGACCATGTGACAGCGATCCGGGCGAACCTGCCCGGCGGGGTGTCACTTGGACTTGCCCGACTTCTGGAAGCTGTAGGTTCCGCCGAACTTCTTGGCGAACTTGTCCATACGGCCAGCGGTGTCGATGAAGGTCTGCTTGCCGGTGAAGAAAGGATGCGAGGCCGCCGAGATATCGACCTTGACGAGCGGATAGGTCTTGCCTTCGTACTCGATGGTTTCGGTCGTCTTGATGCTCGAACGGGTCAGCAGATAAAACTGCGCGCCTGCGTCATAGAAAACGACGGGGCGGTAGTTGGGGTGTCCGGTGTCCTTCATGGAGGCTCCAATCAAGCGGTCAGACCGAGCGCGTGCGAGCGGCGGGGTGCCGATCGTCAGATTCGGTCGAGCCGCGCAGTATAAACAGACAGGCCTCGGGGATGCAAATCGGCTTCAAATGTTGCGATCGGGTCAAAATCCGGCATCGATCGGGAGGTCGAAGAGGCCGGAAATCGGCTAAAGTGCAGGTATGTCAGCAACAGCCGTCCTTGAACGTTTGCCCAGCCACTTCGGACCGTATGGCGGGGTGTTTGTGCCCGAGACGCTGGTCACCGCGCTCGATCAGCTCGAATTGGAATACATCCGCGCGAAGTCCGACCCGGCTTTCGTCGCCGAGTTTGAAAGGCTGCTGCGCGAGTTCGTCGGCAGGCCGAGCAGGCTTTACTTTGCTGAGCGCCTCACGAGGCATGCCGGCGGGGCGAGAATATTTCTCAAGCGCGAAGACCTCAATCACACCGGCGCTCACAAGATCAACAACACGATCGGGCAGGCACTACTGACCAAACGCATGGGCAAACCACGCATCATCGCAGAAACCGGCGCAGGTCAGCACGGCGTGGCCAGCGCGACGGCGGCGGCGCTGTTTGATCTGAAGTGCGACGTCTACATGGGCGCAGAAGACGTACGCAGGCAATCGCTGAACGTCTTTCGCATGAAGCTCATGGGCGCGCGCGTCATCGAAGTGCAAAGCGGAAGCAAGACGCTGAAAGACGCGCTCAACGAAGCCATGCGCGACTGGATGGGCAGCGTCGAGCACACGCACTACATCATCGGCAGCGTCGCAGGGCCTCACCCGTTTCCGACCATGGTGCGCGATTTCCAATCGGTCATCGGAAAAGAGACGCGAGAACAAATGCTCGAACTGACCGGAAAACTGCCGGACTATGTCGTCGCCTGCGTCGGAGGCGGGAGCAATGCTGCGGGGATTTTCGCGCCGTTCGTCGAGGATGCGTCGGTCAAATTGATCGGCGTGGAGGCCGGCGGAGAAAGCATGAACCTCGGTCGGCATGCCGCGACGCTGACCCACGGAAGGCCCGGCGTGCTGCACGGAGCACTCAGCTACGTGCTGCAAAACGATGACGGACAGACCGCCGACGTCCATAGCTGCAGCGCGGGGCTGGATTATCCCGGCGTGGGCCCGGAACATGCCTATTGGAAAGACACAGGACGCGTCGAGTACACAAGCGTGAGCGATCACGCGGCGCTGGAGGCGTTTAAGTTGCTCGCGCGATTGGAAGGAATTATCCCCGCTCTCGAAACAGCACACGCAATCGCAGAGGCGGTCTGTCTGGCCCGTCGAATCCCGGCGGATCAGACTGTCGTAGTGAATCTCTCGGGTCGAGGCGATAAGGACGTGCAGGAAGCCTCGCGATTGCTCGCGATGCAGTCGTGAGGCCTGGATTGAGATGTTGCGTGTTGTGTCGTGGTGATGTTGAAGTGAATTGGGTGGGATTGAGGTGGATGGCGCATGATTCGGCGAAGTGGTGAGAAGATTGCGGTGTTGCCGTTTCTCGCGGCGGGGTATCCAACGTTGGACGCGACGGTGGAAACCGTGCGATCGCTCGACGGCGTGGCGGGCGTGGGGGCGATCGAGATCGGGTTTCCGTTTTCGGATCCGATCGCTGACGGGCCGGTCATTCAGGAAGCGTTCAACGATGCTCTGAAGTCGGGCGTGACCAGCCAGCGGGTGTTTCAATCGCTCGGCACGCTGCGGGGCAAGGTCAGCGTGCCGCTGGTGGCGATGGTGAGCTATTCGATCGTCTTTCGGTATGGCCCCGAGCGGTTTGTGTTGGACGCGAAAGAGGCGGGGTTTTCGGGGATTCTTGTGCCGGATCTGCCTCCGCCTGAAGCGGATGTTTTTTGTGCGATGGTCAGACGTGAAGGATTGCAGACGGTGCTGCTCGTCGCGCCGACCACCACGCCCGAACGACGCCAGCAGATCGTGAAACTGTGCAGCGGATTCGTGTACTACCTGAGCGTGAGCGGCGTGACGGGCGAGCGAACATCATTGCCGACTGATCTGGTGGAGAAAGTGCGTGGGCTCAAGAACGCGACGATGGTCCCCGTATGTGTCGGATTCGGCATCGGCAAACGTGAGCACGTCCAGCAATTGGAAGGATTGGCTGACGGCGCGATCGTGGGCAGCGCGATCGTGAGAAAGATGCGCGAACATCGCGAAAGAGACGCAAAGTCGATCGCCGGCGAAGTGGCGAGGCTGGTCAAGACATTGGTGGCTTAACGGTCGAGCCGAAGAGTTGAATCGCGGTGTCGAGCTTGCCGATGCTGCGGATTGTCATGTGGCTGCTGCTGATGTTGCTGATGATGACGCCGATGCGTCGCGCGGGAGAAGTTTGAACAGGGTGATCTCGGGGCGATTGCTGGCGCGGCGACGATTGCCGTAGCTGATCCCGCGATTGACATAAAGGCTGCGCCCGTCGATGTCGTAAAGCCCGGCGACGAAGGGACGATGCTTTTTGATGACCCGACCGGCGAGCTTGAGTTCGTCCATGGGTCGACCGTGCGTATGGCCGCTGAGCATCCATTGCCAGGGGTGGCTCAGCAGATCGCGCGCGTTCACGGGATTGTGATTGAGGCAGATGATCGGGTGATCGTCCGGGATGCCGCGCCAGGCGGCATGGGCGTCGAGCCGATCGGTCCATTCGTCGTCGAGGCCGATGATCGAGAGTTTTCCGTTGCCGCGGGTGAACGTGAGCGATTCGTTGCGAAGGACCTGCATGCCGAGGGATTCGAGTTCGGATTCAAGTCGGTCGGCGAGGCGGGTGCCGATATGACGCTGGCGACGGCCTTGCATGGTGTAATCGTGATTGCCGAACGTGATGATGACACCTTCGCGCGTCCGCAGTCTCTGCAGGAGAACGCCCAGCGGCTTGACGAAGCGATGTCCGCCGGTGATGAGATCGCCGGTGACGACGACGAGATCGGGTCGGCGTCGATTCACGAATTCGACGACCTGCGTGAGATAGGAGCCCAGGACCATCGGGCTGACGTGCAGATCAGAGAGCTGGACAATCTTCATCCCCGCGAAGGCGGGGTCAAGGCCAACGAGGGGCATGTTGATGCGTGTGATGTCGATCCAACGCCGGTGGACGGGCAGGGCGTGCCAACCGGTCAGACCGAGGCTGGACATCCCACGCCAAATCGCCCGCCGCCAGTCGTGCTGGCTCGGCCAGTGGGGCTTGGAGAAAAAATCAACGAAGCGGCGAACCATGGTCGAAGTCTCTGCAACTCGATCGGGCGATCGCTCGTGAAGTCTACACCATCGGCCAGACGACCGACCGCCGTACTGATTTTAGCCGAATCGCGCGCATTTCTGCTCTGATCGTCGGATTTCAAATGTGCAAAGACACACGATCACGATCACGCGGGCGGCCCTCCAAGGCAGCATCTACCACGGCTCATACCAGGCGCCAGTGCGGGTCTCGATCAGGTTCAACCGGACGAACCTCGGGTCGATGGCTTGCGCGATTCGACTCAAGGTAGACCCTCGTCGTCGCACAACTTTGACGCCGCGTAAAATCTACGAAGCGGCGGGTCGCTTGGCTTTGGATTTCCTGGGATTGAGAGCCGTCTGCAGGTTGTTCATCGCCTGTTTCAATCGCTGCTCGTTCTCGACCAGTGCGATCCGGACGAAGCCTTCGCCGAGTTCCCCGAACGCGCGGCCTGGCGAGAGGGCGACCTCGGCGTCATCGAGCATCCGCAGACAAAAATCGAGCGTGCTCTGGCCCTTCAGGTGCGCATCGGAAACACGCGCCCAGACGAACATGCCTGCGTGCGGGCGGTCGTACGTCCAGCCGAGCTTATCGAGCCCGCGACAAACAACGTCGCGACGCTTCTCGTAAATCTTGCTCATCTCGGTCGGGGTTTCCGAAGCCTCACGCATGGCGATCACGCTGGCGATCCAGATCGGCGCGAAATGGCCGTAGTCGTAATAGCCCTTGATCGTCGCAAGCGCCTTGACCATCTCGCGATTGCCGCAGCAAAAGCCGACGCGCCAGCCGGCCATGTTGAAGCTCTTGCTCATCGTGCTGAACTCAACGCCCAGGTCCTTTGAGCCCTGAGCGGCGAGGAAACTCGGAGCGCGATAGCGCGAAAAATTGACTTCGCCGTACGCGAAATCGGACACGATCATCACGTTGTGCCTGCGACAGAGCTCGATGGCGCGATCCCAGAACTTCGGCTCGATGGTCATGCTCGTGGGATTGTGCGGATAATTGAAGATAACCAGCTTGGGCGTGGGATAAAGCCCCGCAATCGTCCGCTCTATGTTGTCGAGGAAGGCCTGGTCATTGCCGAGCGGAACGCGGATCACATTCGCGCCCGCCATCGCGGGGGCGTAGAGGTGGGCGGGAAATGCGGGATCCGGCACAACGGCAGTATCGCCCGGACCGAGCAGGGCGAGGCACATGTGCGAGAGGCCTTCCTTCGAGCCGATCGTGACGCAGACTTCCTCCTCGGGATCCAGATCGACACCAAACTTGGCCTTGTATTTTTTCGCGATTTCACGACGCAGCCCGACGATGCCGTTGGAGACCGAGTATCGATGATTCCGCGGATCACGCGACGCCTCGGCGAGCTTGTCGACAATCACATCTGGCGTTGGGTCGGTCGGGTTGCCCATGCCCAGATCGATGATATCGATGTTGGACATCCGCTTCTCGTGCTTCATCTTGTTGATGCGCGCAAAGAGATATGGAGGCAGACGCGCGATGCGGGCACTGGTCTGGATCGAAAAGGGTGGATGGGCGGCGGGCGTGGACGCGGTTTTGCTCGTGGGGTGACTCATGACGATTCTTCAGTGCGAGTGCAACGTATGCGATGAAGTTCCTATGCGGGCGGTGCAGGTGTCGTGTGTGCGATATCTCTATCCGGCGACCGCAGGAGAATAGCGGAAACATCGGCGGACCGTGGCGAAAAGTGAAAAAAGTGTGACTGCTGCCGGACGCGACCCGCCGGCCCCTGACCGGATGCTCATTGACCCGGCGCGGCCCCTGCGGGTGCAGGCTCTGCCGGTGCCGGTTGTGCCGGTGCGGGCTCTGTCGGTGCCGGTTGTGTGGGCTCAGGCTTCGCGGGTGCGGGGGCTGGAGTGGGGGCTGCGGTCGGCGCGACCTCGGACGGGGCCGGAGCGGCGGGTGCGGGCGTGCTATCGGACGCCGCTGCGGGTGGAGCTTTGGCCGCCGGCGTTTTTGAGGTTGGCGCTGGTGCTGGCGCGGGCTTCGCCGGAGCGGGGGCTTGTGCAGGTGCTTGTTCGGGGGCTTCCGGGTTGATCCTCTCCAAAACCTCCTCACGCTCGGCGGGCCTGGGGCGAGCGGCCTCGCGGCGGGCCTCGAACTGGGCTTTGAGCGACGGGTGATTGATCTCGATCGCCTGCAACACGCGAACAGCGTACTGCTGACGCAGCCCTTTCATCGCTTCGGTGGTCAGGCTGTCTTCGAGTTCTTGTCTCACGCTGTCCCGAACATCCTCGAACTTGACGGCCTTGGGTTCGATGCGTTCTTCGAGCTTGATGAGATGAAAGCGACCTTCGTACTGAACCGGATCGGAGACCTGACCGATCTGTAGCGCGAAGGCAGTATCGATGAACGCACGACTGATCCCGGAAGCAGTCCGCGTAAAGGCGGGCAACTCACCGCCCAGCTCGGCGGTGCGCGGGGTTCGACTCATCGTCCGTGCGACCTCCGCGAAATCCTCGCCCGCCGCAAGGCGCCGCTGGGCCTCGGCGACTTCCTGCATGTTGGAAAGCGCGATGTGTCTGACGCGAACCTTCTCGCCGTGGATCAGGTTAAACGCACCACGGAGCGTCTGTTCGTCGATCGATTCCTGAATCTGCGGTAGGACCATCGCACGCAAATACGCATTCGTCTGCATCAGCAGATCAAAGTCGTAACGCGTCTGATTCTGACCGGCGACGAACTGCGTGATCATCTGCTCTCGCTCGTCTGCCAACGCTGCGAGGGCGGCCTGTCGCGCGGCCTCGTCGGGGGCGGTCAGCACGTCGCTCTCGTCCTGCTTGCCAAATGCCAGTCGGAGCGTCGTCGCGGTCTCGCGCTCAAAAGCGGACGAATCAAGGATGATCCCGCGATTGGCGGCATCGCTTCGTGCCATCTCCAGCTGCAGAATGCGCAGCAGCATGTCGAGTCCGCGCGTCTCGATCAGCGCGTCGAGCAATTGAGATTGTCTGATCGCCACATCGCCTACCCGCGCGAGTTCCGGATCGTCAGGTAGATCAACGACAATCGGCTGCGCTGAAGAGGCAGAACCCGCCGAAAGGGTCGCGGCATTCGACGATGTGGAGGACGCGGATGTCGGCGATGCGGCCGGCGATGCTGTCGTTGCGACGTCGGCCACTTTGGGGCTTGAGACTTTGTCTGACGATGCGATCTTGGACGAGGTAGCGCCTTCGGGCGCGGTCGATCCTGACACCGTCGGCTTGAGCGCGGGCGCCGAGTCGGCGCTGGTCACCGGCGCGGCGCATCCGACCGCAAGCCAGGGAAGGGTGGCAGTGATCCAGGCAACAGCACGCAGTCGGTCCGATCGCTTCATCCGCTCGATCTTCAATGGACGTATCGAAACCGTCAACCCCCGCCTATCATGGACGCGTCTGGTCTCTCCTGTTTCATTCATTCGAAAGGTGTCCCGCATGGCACGCGTCGCGATTCTGGTCGAGAAAATCTACGAGGATTTGGAACTGCAGTATCCGAAGTATCGCCTCCGCGAGGCGGGTCATGTCGTGGACGTGATCGGGCCCAAGAAGGGCGAAACCTACATCGGAAAACACGGATACCCGCAAGTCGCCGAAATGTCCGCGAGCGACGCGCGGGCGGAGGATTATGACCTGCTCGTCATCCCCGGCGGGACGAGTCCGGATCACATGCGCCGCAGCGAGCACATGGTTCGACTCGCGCGAGACTTCGCCCATCTTGGCAAACCGATGGCAGGCATCTGCCACGGGCCCTGGCTCATGTGCTCCACGCCTTCGCTACGCGGGCGGCGCTGCACGAGCTATATGAGCATCGTGGATGATGTCCTGAACGCAGGTGGGGTGTGGGTCGATGAAGCGTGTGTGGTGGACGGAAACATCATCACCAGCCGCACGCCGGAAGATTTGCCCGCATTCATGAAGGCGATTCTCAGCCTCATTGAAACCGGTCGAGCTGTAGGCGAAGTCGGAACACCTGTCGCTCCGGCTTGGGTCCACGCGACCGTCAAAGCGAGGGGCTAAAGCGATGCGCGGGTCTGACGCGATACGCTGCAAGCATTCGATCGATCAGGCAGACGCGATGGCAGGGGGTTCGCCTGCGTCGTCGAGGCGGGATCGCAGCGCGAGGATGAGCTCGATTTCGCCCGCAGGTCGGTGAAGACGCTGGGCGATCGCGCGGGCGTCGAGTCCCTGTCGAGCCAATTCGTAGATCTCCGCATGAGGATCGGCGGAGTCGGTCTGCATGTTGGAGATGCGCATCGTTGGACGCGATCGAGAAGGCTGCGCGCTGAGCAGATCCGGCGACACGCCGACCGCCGACAAATCGTCATCAGTGATGCGAAGATTGCCAGAACCATCCGCAGGAACGACCGCCGAATCAAAAGAACTTGCCGGCCTCGTCTGACCCGCTTGACCCTGAAGCTGCGTCAGAAGCTCGATCCGACGATCCGCATCGTCGATCAACGCCTGCAGTTTCGCGGCCCGCGTGTCGAGCTGTGAGGAAAGCACCCGCGTCATGTCGGACAGCTCGACCAACACGTTCTGCATGTCACGCTCGATCGTCTTCTGCTGTGCGAGACCGATCCGAAACGGCTTGGTCTCCAATGGATCGCGCCGGCGAAACGAACGCAGCGTCAACCAGATGACCGACCCGACACAGATCGCCATCGCCACCCAAATGAAATCACGCGGCTCACGCGCCGGTGCGGCGGCGATGAACGGAATGAAGTCAGTTGTTTGAAGATGAGCCAGATATACATCCATGTTGGCAGCGGCGCGATCCATCACGCCCGATGCGATCGTGCCACGGCGCGACACGGAATGCAATCGCATCACCCTTCGGTCCAGATCGGATCAAGCTGAAAAAAAGATGCACAGACTCGTCAGTCCGTGCATCCCGGTTCGCCATAGGGCGAGTCAACCGTGAAAGTTCGTGGCGTCCGAATCGCCCTGACTGGCCGACGCGATCGCGTTGCGTGCAGTGTATCACGACACGCGTGCGGATTCGACCTCGGATGCGTCTTGAGACAATCTAAATGAGGCCTTAGCAAACCGAGCGACACACTCGAGCGATCCGTTCGACTCGGCGGACCTCAGTCGATCTCATCTGGCACGCTAAGCCTCCGACCACGAACTGACAAAAGAACGAAACACAACACGACAAAACATCGGGCCCACGCCAGCGATGCATTGGCACGGCCATGACATGACGCTCAGCTGAATGGGCAGGCTGAACCGACCGGTGGATCATCCAGAGGATCGATCGCAGATCCCAATCGCACGGGCTCAACGCACGGTTCAACCGCGATCTCGCAGCACATTAGCATCAGCGCAGGGCATCATCGCGGGGCATCAGCGCGGGGCATCAGCGCGGGGCATCAGCTTCAGCGCGGGTCAATGGCGTAAGGGTGAGTTCACTGCGCTAGCGGAGTTCAATACCGATCACGTCCGCCGCGGTCACCGCCTCGATCGCCACCGCGTCCGCCGCGATCACCACCGCGACCTCCGCCATAGCCACCTCGACCGCCACCGCCACCGCCGCCGTACCCACCACCACCACCGCCGTAGCCACCGCGACCGCCACCGCCACCGCCAAAGCTCTCCTTCGGCTTGGCTTCATTGACCGTCAACGCGCGACCTCCCATCTCCTTGCCGTTCATCGCCGCAATCGCGGCCTCGGCTTCGTCGTCGCTCGCCATCTCCACAAAACCAAAACCCTTGCTCCGACCAGACTCCCGATCACTGATGACCTGAGCCTGCGACACCGTCCCATGGGCGGCGAAGAGTTCCTGAAGTTCCGACGAATCAACCGAATAGGGCAAATTGCCCACGTACAAACGCTTACCCATGTGCGGGTCTCCGAATCGTGTCCGACCAGGCACTCGCCCGGCGAATCACCCTCTATGCTGGCCGCTCGACACGGTCTCTTCCGGGCCAATACGAGAAGACGGTCACCCCTTGTGACCGAGACGGGACCAGACGCACCAGAGGACAGACCGCACTCACGCACGCTTCCACAGGTCGACAAAAACCCGCCACCGACAACCCCCAATCTATCCGGTTTCTTACCACCGGCAACACAATCGTCATTCGAAAATCTGCCAAACAATACACCCGCTCCCAACCCGCCAAGCCTCCTTCTTCCTGCGAAAATATGTTTGCACCTTCAGGGATGACAGATCGCACATGTGTGGTAGACTCCTCCTGTCATATCTGTCTGCAGCGAGTCGTGACGAATCGTTCGCTTCCTCACGACTCGGAGGAGTTCTTTCCATCCGGAGGAAGCCATGCACGACCCGCGTCATCCCATTCCACGACCCATGCCCAAACCCGCTTCGGGCGGGGGACTCGTCGATCCGCTCATGGAGCTTAGCCACAAAGAGGCGGCCGCCCATGCGCAGAAACCACTCGACAAAATCCGACTCGACGACGATGAACCCATCGCCCTTGTCGATGACGAAGACGCCCAACTCAGCAAACCAGGCACACCAGGCCTCAAGCCCGGGGACAGCGTCGGTGGAAGCCGCATCAAGAGCCTCGAAACCGACCGCGTCAAAATCGTCGAAGCCTTCAAACGCCCGACCAACCGCACCGGCACAGGCGCCTGCCGAGTACGCAGTTTCCACTGCAAATACAGCGACGAAGGACTCCGATACCTCGACAACGCCATCAACGCCTGGCTCGACGAACACCCCGACATCGAAGTCAAGTTCGTCACGCCTACCGTCATGACCTTCGAAGGCAAAATCCGCGAACCCGCGCTCGTGCTCAACGTCTGGTACTAAAACAGACCAACGCTCAATCGCACGGGTACACTGGCGCACGGCTACATGGGCGCACGGGTACACGGGCGCACGGGTACATGGGCGCACGGCTACAACGCAAGGACCGATCAACACCACGAAGCTCATCGCAACACCACACGCCCAGGCAATAACGCAAGCTCAGGCGACGTTGCGGAGGGTGCTGATCGGTTGATGCCTCATCTATGCCGTATCACCGCCGATGCGGGGAAGCGGACCTTCTTCGCGTGAGCATACTTGTCGTCAGCGTGTCGAAAGCCGATCGGGCAGGCGACGACGGTCGCGTACGGCGTGTCGCTCAGGCCGAGAATCCGATCAAAGTCAGGCGGGCTGATCCCTTCCATCGGGCAGGCGTCGATGCCCATCAGCGCAGCGGCGGTCATCAGTTGGCCGAGCGCGATGTACACCTGTCGCGTGTTCCACGCCAAATGCTGCCCCGACAACTGCCGGGCAAACCCTGCGATCATGTCTCGATACCCCGCGATCGCGGAGACCGGATGTCCACGCGTCCGCGCTGTATCTTCGATGAAGCCATCGAGGTAAGGCTCGTCGATTTCACGTCGTGCGGTCAGGACCACCAGCAGCGACGCATCGACGATCTGCTTCTGTCCCCACGCATGCGGAAGCAATTCCGCCCGAATCGCGGCGTCGGTCACGAACTCGAATCGCCACGGCTGCAAACCGAAACTGCTCGGCGTGAGCACCAGCGTTTCCTCCAGCGTCTTGATCTGTGCTTCGCTCAGCTTCCGCGACGGGTCAAACTGCTTGGTCGCATATCGCCAGCGCAACGCGTCCAGCAAAGTCTCGGATGACGTGTTCGGATTCGGCATGGGTCAAAACTCCTGATTCCAATTGGTTTGATTGATCGAACAGCTATTGAAACGACAAACAAGCAACAGTCTAGGCATTCGCCGCACGAGACGGCAACTTTCCGCATCGGTCGGCGTGCTGCGGGGGGATTGCTGTTGGCATGAACTCTGGGATATTGCCTCTCTTGGCGCGACCCACGTTCAAAAGACACGACCGCATCAAGCGACAAGCCGATTTCGAGCTTCTCACGCGTCGCGGTGGCCGAATCGCGCGCGGGCCGCTCGTCGGCTTTGTCATGAACGTCACCGATGCCACCGCATCGCCTGCAAATCAATCAGGCGATCCGTCCGTCATGCCGATCCATGCTGCAGCACACGGTTCGCCGCGCCGGCCCATCCCATCCCCAAGTCATGCCCAACATGCCTCGCGGCTCGGCATTCGCATCGGTCGACGCGTCGGGTCGGCGGTCGTTCGAAATCGCATCAAACGGCTGCTTCGCGAGGCCTTTCGACTCGCCCGGCACGATTGGCCGATCGTGATGGATTTGGTGGTCAGCGTTCAGCCCCACGCCGTGCTGTCGCTCTCGGATTATCGGTCGCTCCTTTCTGAAATCGCCAGGCAAGCCCACAAACATCGCCGAAACCACTCGAAAACAGACTGAATCCGACCACGCACGTCCACGTTCGCGCCATCGACCCACGTCCGAGTAATCGCGAATCCCCTTTCCCGCTTCATCGACGCTCCGATCACGCCGACCCATGGCATGTGAGTTGTTCCTGTCGTCGTGCTCGGGACTTCCGCGTGAAGTCATCCAACTCGCCGACACAACTCGGGCCTTTAACGACGGAGTTGATCGATGTCGCATCCTCGCACTCTCGGTTCGCGCAATCTCAAGCGTGCTGTCGACGCGCGACCCACGGCATACGCCGCACGCATGGAATCGATCGAGTCACGCACGCTCCTGAGCTTCAGCGCCGCCGTCAACTTTCAGCCCGCCTCGACCACCGTCCCCGCAGGATTCGTGGCCGATACCGGTCAGACCTACGGCGCTCGCAACGGACTCACCTACGGCTGGGACCTCGACAATCGCTCCAGCGCTCGCGATCGCGGAGCCTCATCGACACGCGATCGCACCACCTCCACGCTCCTTCACTTCAACTCCTCACGCTTCCGCGCTCGCACTTGGGAGATCGCCGTCCCCAACGGAACCTACCGCATCAACATCTCCGCCGGCGATCCGTCCTTCTTCGACTCCCGCTATGCAATCAACGTCGAAGGCTCGCTCCTGATCAACCACCAGGCCAACAGCAAACAGCGATTCGCCACAGGCTCCGCCAACATCAACGTCCGCGACGGCCGACTCACGCTCACCAGCGCGCCCAGCGCCATCAACAACAAAATCAACTCCATTCAGATCAAGCAGACCACCACCTCACAGACCGGCATCCGACCATCCGCACCCACCAATCTCCGCGCCACCGGCATCCGCGCCGATGCCGTCGATCTCGCCTGGAACGACCCCTCCAACGGCAAATCCAAGTTCATCCTCGAACAAAGTCGCGACGGCAAAAAATTCACACGCATCGCCACGCTCAATACCGGCGTCGTTCGACATTTCATCACCGGACTCTCACATAGCTCCCTCTACTTCTTCCGTATCTCCGCCGAGAACGCAGGACAAATCAGCACGCCGTCCAACACCATTCGAATCAACACATCCGCCGCACGCATCACCTCCTCAGGACAACGTCCCACACAGTCCCTCGGCTACTTCGACGGCATCTCCGTCTCAGACGCCGACGACGTCGCCAAATCCGCTCCACACCTCCGCAAACTCGGCATCACCGCCGTCCGCATGTGGAGCGACCTCGAATGGAACACACTCCGCAATCGACTCGCCTACGACCGCGCCATCGAATGGCACCGCGCCGGCTTCAAAGTCACCCTCCTGCTCCACGACGACAAAACACCCACCTACCAACGGGCCAAAAACTACTTCGAATGGATCCTCCGAAAGCCCGGACTCAAAGATGCCGTCGATCGCTGGGAAATCGTCAACGAACCCAACAAAACCAGCTACTGGAAAGGCACACAACGCGACTACGTCCAAAACGTCCTCCGCGCCGCCAACGATGTCTTCCGAACTCGCGGTGAAAAAGTCGTCGGCGCTGGACCCACTTGGGACGTCAACGCGCTCAAAACCCTCATCTCCTACGGCTATCTCGACTACGTCGACTACGCCAACTTCCACCCCTACGGCAACACACCCGCCGACCAAATCTCCCGACTCCAGCAGGTCAAACGTCTCATCGGAGACACCCCCCTGACCATCACCGAGTGGAACCTGCACGCCGCCGGCGCCGGCACCACACGCTGGGCTCAACAACTCAACGAACTCAGACCCTGGATCAAAGCCAACGTCGAAAGCGCCTTCTACTTCTGCCTCGTCATCGCCGACACATGGGCAGGACCCGCAGGACTCCTCAAAATCGACGGCACAGGCGCTTACGTCCCCAACGAACCCTTCTATTCAACCTTCGATCGCTGGTAATCCAAACTACCAACTCGCCACTCATACCGATCGCGCCTCATCCACGCCTAACCCACGCGTGTCCACTCACGCAGCATCGCCCCGCGACGAATCGAACGTCGCGGGCCCATCCTGATTCAGTATCACTCACATCCGTTTCCACACATTCGCGCGCTCGTTCCACACATTCGCGCGCTCGTTCCGCCCACTCGCGCACACATTCCTCACGCTCGCGCAACCAACTCGCTCAGCATCGCCCTCCACTCACCCGATCCTCAATCCACCGCCCGGCCAGCACTTATCCTCTCACGCCAAGCCCTCCAAACCGCTCGACACTCAAAAATCGCCCGCGAATCAACCCATCTCACCATCTCGCTCCATCACGGCCGCACCCATGCACTCATGGACTGATGCACTCATGGACCCATGAACTGATGCACCCATGCACCCCATGCACGCGATCGCGATCTCGCTCTCTATATCTACGGGCGCGCTGCGCGCCTGCGTCCCCATCCGCGCAGCGCCATCCGCCCCACAATCAAAGCCGTCGCACTGCCCCATTCGACCGTTTCGAATTCCACCCAAAATCGTCCTCGCGACGCACCAACCGCACAAACACAAAGTCGCATGAAATCGAGCGAAAAAGAGCAGTTGCGGGGGGGGAGCCTCTCGATGCCCAAGGCCACACTCTCAGGGCATTCGACTCGGCCTACCACAGGCCCGCCATGAGCGAGGCCGTACTCGGTGGAGTCGAAGGCCTGCCATGAGCGAGGCCGTCGTCGGCGGAGTCGAAGGCCTGCCATGAGCGAGGCCGTACTCGGCCGAGTCGAATGGAGCGACGGGGAATCGAACCCCGATTTGCTGAATGCGATTCAGCCGTCATCCCGTTAGACCATCGCCCCGGGAGTTCCGCAGTTTACACGACGCACTATCCAAGACAAGAGCCACACATCCACCCCATCCCCGACACCCAACCCACAAGACCTCACGGATTCTGGTCGCCTACCCTCGACGGGGGTTGATTGGACAGGGGGGGCGGATATATTGCGTGGCTCGCGGGTCGCAAAACGACTCGCAAGGCCCAGGTGGCGGAATTGGCAGACGCACTACTTTGAGGTGGTAGCGAGCGCAAGCTCGTGGAGGTTCGAGTCCTCTCCTGGGCACTTTCCTGTTTTTTTGACCGAGTGTCGGTGGTCAACCGACGTTCGGATGTTGGGCCGAATCGATAGACTTTTCGATTCGGTTTTTCTTTGGCTGCTCGGAGCTTGCGAGGCGAGGGCGGGCGAGGCGTGGCCGGGCGCGCGGGGTCTGCCCGTTCGTTGCAGCCCGCGGTTGGTTGTGGAGCGGTTGGGTGTTGCGTTCGCAGGCTGGAAAATCAGGGAGGGACGTGCGAAATTGGTGTCAGGCCGGTCGAGGTAAGTGCCCGGGCGTGGCGAAATGGCAGACGCAGCGGACTTAAAATCCGCAGAGGGGTAACCCTCGTGCGGGTTCGAATCCCGCCGCCCGGATTTTTTTCGATCAACCCAAACCCATTCCTGCTGTAGAATCCCCGATCCCGCGTTCGAGATCCGTGTCTCTTTTTCGTCTCTCGCTGCTTCATCCCGTCTCATCGTGTGACCCAACCCCAACACTCACAACTCACAACTCACAACTCACATCCAACATCTGACCGCCAACGACCAGCATCCGACCGCTGTCCAATTCACCCATGAAGCCTCTGCACACCCAATCTCTTCCGCTTTCAATGGTCATGGACAATGGAATGACCGCACTGCTGGATCCGATCCCCGGCGCGGAATCGGTCGCCGTCGGGGTCTTCGTGCGGGCGGGCTCGCGCGACGAATCGCTCGACGTCTGGGGCGTTAGTCACTTCCTCGAACACATGCTCTTCAAAGGCTCCGAACGCATCGGATGGCAGGCCCTGAGCGAAAAACTCGACGACATCGGCGCGCGATACAACGCCTACACCACCCAGGAAGTCACAGTCTATTACGCCTCCGTCCTGCCAGAATTCGGCGAGCCGTTCCTCGAACTCTTGACCGAGCTCATGAGCCCCGCCCTTCGCAGAGAGGATTTTGAAACCGAACGAGGCGTCATCCTCGAAGAAATCGCCATGTACGCCGACGAACCGCCTCAACGCGTCTACGAACGCGCCATGGCTGAACACTTCGGCCAACATCCGCTCGGACGATCCATCATCGGAACCACACAAAGCATCTCCGCCATGACACGCGAGCAGATGCAACGCTACCACGCGCGCTTTTACGCACCGAGCAACATGGCCGTCTCGGTGGCAGGGCGGTTCGATGTCGATGCCATGCGGAGCAAACTGCGCTCCACACTCGGCAGACTCGCCGGCGCTGATCAGATCGCCCCGCACCACACGTCTCGTCAATCCCCGATCATCGATCCGATTCACACCCACACCCACACCCACACCCACACCCAAACCGGCACCCAAACCGGCACCCACACCCAAACCGGCACCCGCACCCACTCGCCGCGCGTCGTACGCGAAGTCGATGCCAAACTCAGTCGGGCCTACGTCAACGCAACCATGTCCGCACCAGGCCTCGGCGACGAACGACGATACGCCGCACGCGTCCTCGCGGATGTCATCGGTGATTCCGAAGGAAGCCGCCTCTACTGGGCACTCACCGACCCCGCCATCGCGGAAGAAGCCGACCTCAGCTTCTATCCCCACGACAACGCCGGAATCTACATGCTCGCCCTCGTCAGCGATCCCGCGCGAACCGAAGAATCCATCCACATCGCCGAGCGCGAACTCTCCAACTTCGCTACCAACGTCACCCACGACGAAATCGTCCGCGCTCGAAACAAAATCGCCGCCCAACTCACACTCGGCTCCGAAACCAGCGCAGGCCGCATGCGCGGAACCGGCACGCGCTGGGCGTATGGCCTGACACAACGAACACTCGAAGAGGAAATCGACCGCCTCCTCCAAGTCGACATCCACCAAGTCAAAGAAGTCGCCCACGCTTTCCCTCTCCGCATCGAATCTCTCGTTGAGCTTTCACCCGCCGCCCCCGAGAACCTGCGGGAGGTCGCGAAATGAACGCCCGGCCTCCTTCCCATGCTCAATCCGCAAGCCCCGCATTCAACAAAATGCGCCGAGCATGCCGCATCCCAAGAGGCACCATGTGGATGCTCGCTCTCGCTCTCATCCTGCCCCACGCGGGATGCCTCGGCCCTTCACCCACTCAGCCCAACGCCTCACGCTCCGCCGACAGGGACAACGCGTCCGAATCATCCGCCTCAACATCATCCCCGCCCGCCGCACGCACGCGCACCGATTCCATCGATGCCGTCGAAACCCCTCGAAAAGTCTATCAAATCCAGATGTATCGCGTCACCGCCCCCCGCGGAACGCTCACCCGTAACGAAAACCTCTGGCGGGCGATGGACGAAGAAGTCCTCTCACTCTCCACACGCGATCTGCTCGACAAAAACGGAATCCTCGCAGGCGTCGCACCCCTCAGCGAGTTGGACGGACTCATGGACGTGCTCGAATCCCCCGAAATCACCCAATCAAGCCTCATCGGCACACGGGCCGTCCGATTCGAAATCGAAATGCGACGCGGCGTCCGTCAGCAAACTCTCATGTGGTTCGACCAAACCGGCGCACTCCGCGGACGAGACTACGACCAATCCACCAACCTCCTGGCCGTCAGTTTCCGACAAACCATCCGCCGACCCGATCACGTCAGCATCACCCTCGCTCCCCTCGTCCGATCTGAACGCCGACAACTCCAGATCGGCCCACAAGGCGGCGAACGCGAAATCCAATTCACACAACCCGAGTCGATCTACGATCTGGGCGCGAGCGTCGATCTCCCGCTCGATCATTTCCTGCTCATCGCACCCTCACAACAAGCCAACCTCGACTCCAGCGTCGGCCGCCACTTCTTCACCCAGGACGAACCCGAACAACGCCTCGAAATCGCACTGCTCATCGTCCCGACCGTACGCACCAAAATCGAAACCCCCGTCACCAGCCAAGTCGTCCCCCCGCCCTGATCCAACACCCACCAAGACCCACCCACCCAGGCCACAATCGCCCGGAACGTCAGACGCGTAGGGTGCATGGAATGCACCTTTGGCGGCGCTGCATCGGCGGAGGTGGGGTGGGTTATCCCACCTCGACGTAGGCTGCGGACGTTTCAGGTTGCGGGATCGACGCGCCCTCTTCTCTCAGACCTTCAAGGTGGAAGTCGATCGCTTCGCGCATTTCCGACTCGCACTCTTGCCGGGTCGCACCCGTCGCGACGCACCCGGGCAAGTCCGGCGAGTAAGCTGAAAACCCCGTCGCCGTCGGCTCGATGACAATCAAGTATTTCATTTGATAAGGTAGGGTCCGGTGTACGCACCGGACCATCTCGCAAAGGCCGCAACCGCGGTCCGGTGCGTACACCGGACCCTACGCACTGCCGTCAGTACCAGTCGTCGGACGCGCGGAACCAATACCAGTCACTTCCGAGCCGGAAGAGACGATACCGGGCAGCACCGAACGGGGTTCCGTTCTGATTGGGCTTGTAGGCGAACCCGTACGACATCCGATTTGGTCCGATCCCGTCGCCGCCGATATGGACGCGGAAATAAACGCCACCGCGCGGGTCGGCCGCATATTCGTCCACCTTGTAGACGCCCAATCGACGGTTGAGCACCGTACCGTGATACTCCGACGGCGTTGCCTGAGGAACCATCTGCTCGAAGGCGGTACGCGACGCCGCGAAGGCGATTCGACGCGGGACGTAGAACGTCAGCAGGACGTACGTGCCGAACAATAGCGCGAAGACGACCGCCAACCGCTTCCACGGTATTCGTAGCCCTCGGAGCTTGCCCTTGAGCGCGAGAACGAGAAGGACGATCAACCCGACGACGCCAACGAGCGGGACGATCAAGATGGAAAAAAGGATCCCGATGAACAGCAGATCGTTTAAGACGCCGGGGTAAACGCTGATCGCCAGTGCGACCACGCAGACGAGTGCTGTCAGAGCGATGATGACATTGGAAGCGACCTTCACCGTGCCCACTAACTAGTGAATAATCTGCGCATGCGCCGGAGAACGTCCCCGGTGTTCTTGCCGTTGAGTTTATCTGTGCGTCGGGTTTGGACAAGGTTGATCTCGTGTCCGGGGCGGTGGGCGGCGGGGCGGTATCGGGTGTGGGAAGTCGCCTTGTTTGGGATTGGGCGGTGGCGGTGCGTTGCACGCACCTTACGGGCTGATTCGCTCCCCCGAAAGACGGATGGCTACTCCCCGACGCGTGGCTGAAAGAGCGGTCGCGCATCTCTCCAAGCCACTCCGGAGAAGCGGAAAACCTGTTCGGAAGAACGGAAAACATGTCCGGAAAAGTCCCAGCACTTCGCCCCGAGACGAACCAAAATCACCTCGAGGCGGTGTGATTCGACGTCGCCGCGAGGGCGACAGACACCGGAGCGATGGCGATAGACAACGGGCCGACGGGGATGGGCACCGGTGCGGCGTCAACGGACATCGTGGCGTTGCGCGTTGACATCGCCGCAATGTCAATTGACATCGCCGCTGGGAAAATCGGACCACGCCCGCCCAGCACGCGAGCGATTGTTTTATCGGGACAGGGAGAATGGGGTGTGGGAACGGCGGATGTGGGATGGGGGATGGAGGGATTGGCGAAGGGTAGGTGGCCGTTGGATTGGGTTACAGCTCGGCGAATTCCATGGCGGGTTCGGTGGTGGTTTCGGGGTCGGCGGGGAGGGCGACGGCGGCGAAGGCTCCGCCCATGTCCTGGCGCGTGCGGACGGGGTCGAAGGCTTCGGGCTTTCCCAGCAGCTTGAGATAGATGTCGGACTCACGACGCGCGGCGACGGGGGGCTCGACCGCGGCGGCGAAGGCCTGGATCACGCCGGCGTGGTTCTCCCAACAGCCGGACTTTTCGCACCAGAACGCAGACGGCAGCACGACGTCCGCCTTCTCGCTCAGCGCCGTCGGGAGCGTATCCTGAACGATGAGGAATTTGCCGATAAGGCCCGAGGGGACATCGGAGGCCCAGCGCGAGAGGTACCCGCCGGTGATCCAGAGGGATTTGATGTTTGATGCGTTCGGGAGCGCGCCCTGGGCGAGCTCGTCCCACGTTCCGCGCGGCCCGCCTAGAAGTTCGATGACGCGTTCGATGCCGCGTCGGTTGGGGACTTTTTCGCCCTGAATGCGGAAGGTTTCTTGTTTGGAGACCGAGTGGGTGAAGACGTCGTCAGCGGTCTTGGGGACGGGGCCGAGGATGAGCGGGGCGCTTGAGTCGATGGAGCGGATGTATTTGGCGAGGAGGTAGGCCTCTTCGCAGGAGAGCATGGGGCTGAGGACGGCGGCGATGGAGCCGGCGCCGGACTCGGTGACGCTCTTGCGGAGCTGTGCGTCGGCTTTGCGGATGGCATCGCCGTAGCGTGTTTCGGCGAGCGCGCCGAAGTCGCGCGTCATGGGAACCTTCAGGCGTGATTCGGCGGCGACGACTTTGTAGCTGTGGCGGGTGTCGTTGCTGATCCACCACTTGTTGACCGATGCGTTGTAGCGCGGCTTGATGCGGTGGATGGCGTTTTCGTTCTGCTCGATCCAGATGTTTTCCCCGCCGGCGTCGACGGGCGAGATGCTGGCGGTGCGTTTGAGGAGCCAGACGCGTTGTTGGAAGAGGAATGATTTATCGAGGAGTGCGCCGACCGGGCAGAGATCGATGACGTTGAGGCTGAGTTTGTTATTCAGAGGTCGGCCGGGCGCGATGTCGATTTCTTCCTTGTGGCCGCGCCCGTCGACCATGAGTTCGCTCGTGCCGGCGACTTCGCGCGTGAAGCGGACGCAGCGGGTGCACATGATGCAGCGATCGGTGTAGAGCAGGACGTGTTCGCCGACGTCCTTCTTGGGGTTCTTGATCTTGTCTTCTTCGAAGCGACTTTCGGATCGCCCGTAGCCGTAGGAATAATCCTGGAGGAGGCATTCGCCGGCCTTATCGCAGACGGGGCAATCGAGAGGATGGTTGATGAGCAGGTATTCCATGACCTGCTTTTGATTGGCGACGGCTTTGGTGCTGGTGCGGTTGTAGACGATCATCCCGTCGCGCGGGGGCGTGTAGCAGGAGGGGACGAGCTTGGGGATGCCTTCGACCTCGACAAGACAAATGCGGCAGGAGGCGGGGGCGCTGAGGCCGGGATGGTAGCAGTAGTGGGGGACCTCGACTCCTGCATCGATGGCGGCCTGCAGGATCGACTTTTGGTTGGTGAATTCGATCGACTTTCCGTCGAGGGTGAACTTCGGCATAGGGGCAACATTGTATGCGCGGAGAGGCTTCCGTCGATGGTTTGACGTCCCTGCGTCAGGCAGTTGATGGAGAGATCTGAAAGCAGGTTTGGCGAGCGATATGGAATCGGAGCCGGAGGAGGTCAGGAAACGTCTCGCGCCGATGTCCCAAAGACAAAGGTGGTCGAAGACGACAGCTCCATGCGGATGTCGGCGAGGGATGTTTTGAACGTGGGCCAGACCCGCGACCCCGGCAGGCGATCAGGCGGCGTGGCTGAAGGCGTCGTTGATGTCGTAGACGTTGCGGAAGTCTTCGAGGTTGTCGTGGGGTTCACGTGTGAAGACGCCCGCCTCGATGAGTGCGAAGACGATCCGGCCGAAGTCGAGCGTGGAGCGGACGCCCCAGCCGCGCAGAACGACGGGGGCGAGCGTGCCCCATTGCCGCCAGGCGTATTCACGCAGACCGAGGCAAAGCTGGCGACCGGTGACGTGTCGGTTGCGGTTTTGTCCGTCGAAGGGCCCGTGGATTTGGTCGGCGGTGTAGGCGAGACCGCGCTGGATGAAATTGAAGGCGTCGGGTGTGTAGACGACCTGAGAGAGTGCGACCTGCTCGAGAGACTTCAGTGGGATCGTGGTCACGGTCGGCGGCATGGGTGCGAATGTAGTCAGAGTTGAGTCTCGGGCAAGCTGCGACGGGTTTCGTGACGTTGAAGAATTTTTGATCGCGGTGAGTTGGTCGGACAATGGCGTGTGGAGTGGGATTGGAGGGGTTGTGAGGAGGTTGTTATCGGCCGGGTGATGATGTTGGGGGCGTGCGGGATGTTGTGAGTTGAAAGCGGATCATTGTGGTGGTGAGATGGGGACTCGGTCGATCGGACGAAACAGATTGTCGGAGAGGTTTTTCGTGGATTGGATTCATCTGGTGATCGTGGGGATAGCCTTCGGGCTGGGCGCGGCGGTCCCGATCGGGCCGATCAATACGGAAATTGCGCGGCGAACCCTGCGGCGTGGGCCTTTGCACGGGATCATGTTTGGCGCTGGGGCGGTGAGTGTGGATGCGGTCTTTGCGGTCCTGGCGTGCCTGGGGATCGGCGTGCATCTGGCGGAGAATCCCGCGATGCGGATCGGGTTTGGCGTCGGTGGTTTTTTGTTGATGCTGACGCTCGCGATGCTGACGTTGCGTGGGGCGGTGCGTGCGTGGCGACATCGAGCGGCGGTGCGACGTCACGAGATCGAGAGTTCGCCGACGACGCTCACGAGCATGCCTGACGATCGGGGGCCGTTGCAGTATCAGCCGAAGCTGGGCAAGAACGCAGTACGCGAGGCGGAGGTGGGATCGATCGGGCGCGGCTACCTCACCGGTCTGTTGATGACCGCGATCAATCCGTACACGCTGGCCTTTTGGTTCGTCGCGCTGCCTGCAGGTCCGGGGAGCCTGCTCGAGAAAGCGCATCGCGACATCCCGGCGCTGGTGTTGGGCGTGGTGGTGGGGACGTTCGGATGGGTGCTGGTGTTCAGTCTGCTGCTGGGATACCTGAAACGGTTCAGCCATGATTCTTGGATCATCATCGCCGATGTGCTCGGCGGGGCGATGCTGTTGATCTTCGCGGCCCTCGCGCTTGCGAGTCTGTTTCGATGAACGAGAACACGCGCTCGCACGAAGATTCTCCGCGAAGTCGGTAACGATCGAGGATTAGCGACGTTGATTGTTGTATGAAGGTCGCTTGTGCCGATAATGGAGGACGACCTCATGGCGAACGACTCTTGCATTGCGCGCCCGATGCCCGACAGGAGAACCATCTGATGACCAGCACGAAGTTGAAGAACCGGAAGATTGACACCCAAAGCAGCATCGAATCAGTCGAACTTGACGCAGCACACCGGATCGCAGAGGTGAATGCGAGCCTGGCATCGAGCTTGGCATCGCCTCAGGCTGCTTCGCCTCGGGGTGATCTGCTGCGGCGCGTGTGCCGGGGCGTTTCAACGCTGGTCGTCGGCGGTCTTTTTGGGGGGATGCTCGGCGGGGGATTGATGACGGGCTGTGCGAAAACGCCCGCCGACCCGGTGTTTGATCCGCGCGGGCTTGGCGATCCCCAACGTATCGCCTCGACAGGGCTTGCCGAGTCTGCAACGGTGACGCTGCCCGCGGAGATTGATCGAACCTACTTTGATGAGGATACGACGGGACTTCGGGAAAAGAGCAAGCAGGAGCCGCTGCTCGAAAAGCTCGACGAACTGCCGACCGTGGTTCGTCTGGACTTGCGGGCGGTGCTGCAGCGATCGGTCGTGGCAAACGTGGATGTTCGCGTGGCGGGCTTTACGCCGGGAATCGACGAGACCCGCGTGATCGAAGCCGAAGCGCGATTCGATCCGACCGCCTTCAGCAGCCTCACCTTTGATCGCCAAAAGCCAGTGCTGCAGTCCAACTCGCTGCAAAGCAGCGACTTTCAATCCCTGAGCGCTCAGGTGGGCATCCGACAATTGCTCGAAAGCGGCGGAGAAGTCCGACTGCAATATCAAAGCCAATGGATCGACAACAAAGGCGCGACGTTCGGACAGACCGACGATCCTCGCTATGCCAACGATCTCCAGCTTCAGTTGACCCAACCGCTGCTCCGTGATTTCGGCAACGAGATCAACCGCGCTCGAATTGTCATCAACCGAAACAACCAGCACGTCAGCCTTCTGGATTTCCGCAATACGCTCGAAGAGACGCTCTTCAACATCGAACGGACGTACTGGCAACTGGTGCAGGCACAACGCGATGTCGAACAACAGCAGACGCTGCTCGATCAGACGCTGCAGACGATCATCATCCTCAGCGCGCGGCAGCGCCAGGATGTGACGCGCGAGCAGATCAGCCGGGCAAATCAGTCGCTGGAAGCGCGCCGAGCGCAGCTCGTACGGGCCACGGCGCGGGTGGCTGACCTTTCGGATCAGCTCAAGCGGTTCATGAACGATCCGGCACTCCCGATCGCCGGGCCGGAACTCGTGTTGCCCGGCACCGAGCCCGCGGAGACGCAGATCGTGTTCGATCCGCGCGAACAAATCGACGCCGGGCTCCTGCATCGCGCAGAACTCGGACAACAGATCAAACGTGTCGACAACGCCGCCGTTGCGATGGGCGTGGCGCGGAACAATCTGCTGCCTCGACTTGATCTGGTCCTGCAGGGCAGCCTGCAGGGCATCGACGACGAATTCATCGACGCGGCGGCGGATCAGGTGGAGCAGAACTACAACGGCACCTTCCAGGCAGGCCTGCAATTCGAGGTTCCGCTCGGCAATCGCGCCGCCCGGGCGATCCTGCGACGCGCACAACTCCAACATCTCCAGGCGATCGCGCAATACGACGTGCAGATCCAGCAGGTGACACTCGAAGTCAAGCAGGCCCTACGCAACGTCGATACGACCTACCAGGAAATCGCACGCGCCCGCGCCGCACGATTCGCGGCCGCGGATGCACTCGACGCCATCCAGACCCGCGAAGACCAAGGCGAACCGCTCACACCCGAATTCGTCGACCGAAAACTCCGCTCGCAGGAAGCACTCGCGCAGGCAGGCATCGCGGAGAACGAAGCGGTCGCAAACTACAACATCGCTCTTGCAACGCTCGAACGCGCCAAGGGCACACTCCTCCGCTACAACAACGTGATCATCGCCGAAGATACGATCGCCACCGGTCGCTGAGGCGAGCCGTCTCGTGTGCCGCGTGCTGATGTGATTGCATCCCAAGATGCGATCACAGCTTAGAACCTCCGACTGGCGATATCGTTCCAACCTTTTGGCGATTTCCTCATTGCCATTCGTGGGACTGCGCGGTTTCATCCTGTCTAAGCTTCGTTGGCCCGGCTTTGGCTTTGGCTTTGGTTTGAGCTTGCGTTGCTTGGAACAGGAGATGGCATGCCCGAGACTGGACAACGCGTGGGTGAGTACGTGCTGGAGAGCCCGATCGGACGCGGGGCGTTCGGTGAGGTCTGGCGCGCGCGGCATCACGTCTGGTCTGAGCAGCGTGTGGCGGTGAAGTTGCCGACGGATCCTTCCTACCTAAAGCAGCTTCGTCGTGAGGGGGCTTTCGCGCCACAGCTTGCGCATCCGAACATCGTGCGCGCGCTGGGCTTTGATCCTTATGCGGATCCGCCTTACCTGGTGATGGAACTGGTGGACGGCACCAGCCTGCGATCGGTCATCGAGCGCGGGCCTTTGCCCGTCGGTGAGGCGTTGGCGGTCCTTGGGCAGGTGTTGACGGCCCTGTCGTTTGCACACGAGCAGGGGTTTGTGCATCGCGATGTGAAGCCGGAAAACGTGCTCATCGACGCCAGACTGTCCTCAAGCGGATTCGCCACGCCGGGCGCGGTCAAACTGAGCGATTTCGGACTCGGACAGAGCTCGCGCCGAATGGGCCATGAGTCGATCGCCCTCAGCATGACCATCGAAAAGGAACAGGCACAACAAATCGTCGGAACCATCGAATACATGTCGCCAGAACAAAAGTCGGGCGCTGAGATCGATCACCGAACAGACCTGTACGCCGTCGGAATCATGTTGTTTGAGCTCTTGACCGGCAAAAAACCCGGTCATGGTGAGGTCCCGGGGGATGTGATGCCGGAGGTGCCGGGACATCTGAATGACGTATTTCGAAAGGCGTGTGCACGAAAGGAAAAACGCTACACGTCGGCGGGCGAGTTTTGGTCGGCCCTCAACGCGGCATCAACCCTGAGCGCTCCGCCCGCTCTGCCCAACTCGACTTCCAGCTCGACGCAATCCTCCCCGGGCGCCGGAACGATGCCCACAACACGCCACGATCGATGTCCGCATTGTCAGGCGGGCGTAAATGCAGGTGATCAGTATTGCACGTCCTGCGGGAGGCAGATCGTCGCCCATGTCAGGCGATGCCCGGCGTGCGCGGGATTTCCCGGGCCGGAGGATCATTACTGCATCTTCTGCGGCACGAGCCTCGTGGCGATGACCGGACGATAGCGGATTTTGCCCGAATTCGGTCGTCGCTCGGACGTCGATCGTGCGTAAGATCAATCTCAGGGGATAGACCGGAGTCGGCGATATGCTAGAGATCATTCTCATCTTCGTGGCTGCGGTCGTCTTCAGCGTCGTTGCGCTGGGATTCTTCGTCATGATCAATCTCATCCGCCTGGTGATCTGGCCCTTTAAGCTTCTGCTCCGGCCTGCCATGGCGGGGCACGGCCCGCACCGACGCGAGATGCACCGCGTGTGCACCTCACCCGCACGCATCCAACCGACGCGCACGCCACGCGTCACCTCCTACCGACACCCTATCGCGCATCCACAGATACCTGTCGCGACTACGCGAGAACCCGTCGCGACTACGCGAGAACCCGTCGCGACTACGCGAGAACCCGTCGTAACTACGCGAGAACCCGTCGTAACTACGCGGGCACCTGTCGAACGCGGGCGGGCTGGGGTCGAGCTGACCCGCGCTGGGCTTTGTCGGAATCGACTTTGCACCGCGCCGCTCGCCATCGATGCGCGGTTCTGCGGGCGCTGCGGGTTTCCCACGCCACTCGGAATGAATGACTCAGATCGGATGCCGCCGGTCGGGATGCCGGTGGCGGCGGGGGTGTCGCTGCCCGTTGCACGCGTACGCGGACGCGACTCGTACGGCCCGAGCCCGGCGGGTCGGGCATGAACGGCAACGAATCGACGACGCCCACGACCGATGCAGACCCGATCACAGCATCACGCGACGTCGGATTGGATCGCACCCGTGCTCTGCGTCGCGGGGCCATCATGGGCTTGTCTCGCGACCGGTCGTGGCATTTCGAGCCTACCCGTCGCGAGGTCCTGATCCGGGCGATCGCGTCGCTCGGATTGCTCGTACCCCTGTGGTTCACAGGGATTGTCGCGCGATGGCTTGGCTTGGAATGGCAGCTGATCCCGGCCTCGCTGCGCGCGGCACGCGAAGGCTCGTCGGGAACGGATTTCGACATGCTCATTCGATTCGCCGATGACCACTCGATGGCGATTTCCCGCGCGATCGACCGACTGGGCGTCTGGGTGTGGGCGTGCGCGCTGGCGGGACTTGGGGTGATCGTGCACGGGCTTGGATCGGGCGCGGGCTGGTCCATCGCATTTGCCCCGATCTGGAGCGAAGGCAGCCTCGCGTGGCATCATCTGCTGCTCGTCGTGATGATCCTGCTCGCAGGGGCCGGGATCGTGCGGGTGCGCTGGATGCATACGCGCGCCCTCGGACGCACCATCGACGGCATCAACGCCATCCTCATCGCACGATCCATCAGACCGATCGGAAAATCCCCGAGACTCTCCGACGCATCCACCGCGTCGACACACGGTTCGACTTCAGCGACAAAGGAAATCGACGGATCGATCACGGGACGGTCGCGCGGGGCGACGATGTGGGGATTTTTGTCTCTCGTCACGCTGCTCACGCTCGCGGCGGGGACGTGGTGGCTTCTCGCTTGCGTGATCGCCTATGCGGATGTCATGAGCGAAGTCCGCGGTCAGTCGGCGGATTTTCGTGCCGGGTGGGCGGGGCGACTGCGACAGATCTTGCCGACCGACGGATTGACGCTTCCTTCCGAAGGCTCGCTCCTGCCCGTCGAGGGGTAGCGTGCCCGCGATCCATGCTTCACATGGCCCGTCGAGTGCTCTCATCCTGCGAAGGCTCTCGTGGGTTGCCGGAGGACGACGTGTCGATATCAGTCCAATCAATTGGCGTGTCGTGTCGTGAGAATGAGCTGGATGCCTGTTGTGGAGTCCGCTCGATCACCCACGTAGACCGCGGGCCTTGGCAATGATGAAGGCGAGGATGAACAGCACAAACATCACCAGCACAAAGGCCGGCCCGAGCGGCACGATGGGCAGCGCGTCATGGATCAGTTGCCCGCCGAGTGCGCCGGCGAGTCCGGAGGCGATCGCGACTGCCGTCACGACCGGCAACTTACGCGACAGAAGATTCCCCGTCGCACCCGGAAGCACCAGCAATGCCGTGATCAAAAGCGTACCCACCACCTGCAGCCCCACGATCGTCGTTACAGCCAGCAGCGTGATCAATAGATAGTGCACGAAGCCGACGCGAACGCCCGTCGTCTCGGCAAGCTCCGGATCGACGCAATACGCAATGATCTCCTTCTTCAGCAGCAGAAGCGATGCCGTCACCGCGATCGCGATACTCATCGCTGCCAGCGCGTAGGCATCGGTGATGCGCTCGGGGCGACCAAAGAACAGCGTCAAAAACCCAGCCGGCTCCGTGCCACGCGTCTGAACATAAATCTGTTGTCCCACAAATCCCCACGCCACCGTCCCCACCAGAAAGATACCGACCGCGACATCCCCACTGATTCGACCGCGACGACTCAGCACGCCCATGCCCAGTCCCGCGCCCAACGAAAAAAGCGCCACAAACAGCAGCGGAAGCCACGCGCGATCCCACGCCGGCACGAGCGCCATCAGCATCCACGCCGTGCCTGCCCCGCCAAATCCACTGTGTCCGATCCCTTCGCCTATAAACGCCCAGCGACGCGCCACCACCACCAGCGACAACATCGCACACGCCACCGACACCGCGCTGAATGCGATCAAGGCGATCACCGTGCGACCGACGGATTCGCTCTCGCTGCCGGCAGGTATCGCTGTCGCGAGTGCGAAGACCTCGTGGCTGGAAAACACATCAAGAAGATTCATCTCGTCTCCTTGTCGTCTGACGTTTCGGACGGGGAGACCGACTCGATGCCCGGAATCGATGTCGGGAGATGGGCGGGCGCGGCGAGGTGATGGCCGTCGCACGCAGGGTCTTCGCAGCGAGGCAGCGGCGAGTTGCTGTTAAACCCGAACGCCGCCACGTCGCAGGCGAACATCCGGTACATCAGCTCCGGAGGGATGTGCTGTGGGACGTCGTGGTAATGGATGGTCCGCGCCACACAGGCAACACGGTCGCACACGCTGGCCACGACGCGCAGGTCGTGCGAAACAAGCAACACGGTCAGCCCGAGCCGCGCACGGAGATTCTGGATCAGTTGAATAAAGTCCTGCTGCCCACGCCGATCAATGCCGACGATCGGCTCATCAAGCAAAAGCAACTGCGGCCGGGGCGCAAGCGCGCGGGCGATCAACGCACGCTGAAGTTCTCCGCCCGAAAGATCCGCAACCGTCGTCCCGGCAAGCTCGGCGAGTCCGACCTGACCGAGCAACGCCTGAACGTGCAAGACATCATCCGGGTCGTGACTCCGCAAAAGACCCGTACGCCCCGCGAGCCCGGTCATCACGAGGTCACGCGTCGTGATCGGAAGGTTCAGACTCAACTGCGGGGACTGTGGCAGATATCCGACCAGTCGTCCCGAAAGGACGGCCCGTCGCGGATTGAGTCCGGCGATGCGGATCTGACCCTGCGTCGGATGCTCGATCCCGAGAATCAACTTCAACAGCGTGGTCTTCCCACCGCCGTTGGGCCCGATGATCCCCAGCACACTGCCCGCAGGCACGCGAAGCTGAACGGCGTTGAGAATCGACCTCCCGCGGCGGGCAAAACTCAGGTCATGGATGTCGAGAATGGGTTCCACCATGCAATAGCGTAGCAGAAAGTCAGAGGCGAAGCCTCTACGCGATCGGGCGGAACAGTCGATCCAGCAGAGGAAGCCCCGACGCAAGCAGTGGCCCCGTCCCGACTCGCTGCGGGCCGTTGGCGCGTGCTCGTGGCGGCTTGCGGATGAGGAACACGCTGTATGTTCCTTGTCCTGAAGGTTACCGGATGAGGAACGCTTTGCGTGTTCCTTGTTCTGAAGGTTACCGGATGAGGAACGCGCTGCGTGTTCCTTGTACTGAAGGTTTCCGGATGAGGAACGCGCTGCGTGTTCCTTGTACTGGAGGTTTCCGGATGAGGAACACGTTGCGTGTTCCTTGTACTGAAGCTTGCCGGATGAGGAACGCGTTGGGTGTTCCTTGTCGTGCGTGGGGCTTGGGTGGAGGGATGAGGCGTCGGGCGGGCGGGGGGCGTCGGCGGAGAGGGGGGAGGGGCAGGGCGGATGGACGCGGATCGGGCCGACGGATTGATAAGCGCGCCGATCGCGCTAAGAATGGCGGACGATGTTGGACGCGTCGGATCGAGATACGGAGAGGCTGCGGCTCGGCTGGTGCGAAGGGCTGGTGCGATATCGGCGTGTGGTTTATGCGGTCCTCTTTGCTGTTCTGCTGATCAGTTTTAACGGCGTGTGGCGGATCGGACTGGATAGTGCGTTGTACCGGGGGATCGGGCATTCGATCGCGGCGGGGGAGGGCTTTAAGTTTGCCGGGGATCTGGACACGCACGCCTACCCCGGATTGCCGCTGGTGCTGGCGGGGCTGGAGCGGGTGTTTGGGCAGACCGTCGTTCCCGTGTTGCTGTTGATGGTGATGCTCGCGGGCGTGACGCTGCGGATGATCGAGTCGCTGGTGAAGCTTCGCTATCCGCAATGGGTGGCGATGCTCGTCGTGCTTGGGGTGGGATTGAATGGCTGGTTTGTGAAGCAGGGGCATGAGGTGATGACGGACCTGCCGTTTTTATTCGGCGTGGTGGCGGCCCTGCTCGGGTGGGAGTGGTTGCGACAGGACAGAGGCCCGCGCTGGCGGGCGCTATTGATGCTGGGCCTGGGACTGATCGTCGCGGCTTCGATGAGGCCGACATTTTGGGTGATGGCGGGCGCCTGGGGATTGATCTGCGTGATGGGCCTGCTCCATCCGGCTCGAAGCGGAAAACGCAGACGCGTCTACGGGATCGGACTGTTGCTCTTGATCGTGACGGCGGGACTTTTTGCGGTGCTGGACACGATGAGCCAGCGCTACACGTTCTATGACGGGGTGTATCTACGCGACCTGCGCGATTCCATCAGAATGAGATTCGAAGAACGATCGAATCTGGACTGGGGCGTGATCCTCGGGCGAGACCTGAATCATGCGTTCTTCATGCAGGCGATGCTGCCGGTGTCGGCGGTGATGTTGCTCGCGGGCGCGGTGATGCTCACGCGGCGATCCGCAATGTGGGGACTGCCCGTGCTGTTGCTCTATCCCGTCACGCTGCTCGGATCGAGCGAACCGCGGTACTACCTGATGGTGATGCCGATGCTGTGGCTCGGCTGGGTGCTGCTGGGCGTGAAAATCACGCTCAAGACCGGCCCGCGTTGGCAGGGTTATGTCCTGGCGGTGGTGGTGTTGTTGCCGGTGTTGTTGAACGTGGGTCGGATCGGGTCGTTTGTGATCGAGCAACGTCGTGCGGACATGGCGCTCTGGACGGATCAGACGCGCGCGGAGGCGTTCTATGAAAAGTATCGCGAGGGTTCGATCCCGGAACTCATCGAAGTGGCGAAACTGATCCGCGAGACGACGAACGAAACGGAGACGATCGTCGCGCCGAGGCGGAACATCCTGGCGTATCTGTCGGGTCGACGCGTGATCGGTGAAAGGCAGCTTTTGGCGGGCGTGGACGTGCTGGATCATCCGCTGGCGCTCGAGCGAAACGACGCACGATTGTACGTGCTGCCGGCAGGCCTGTACGACGAAAGAGACCCGCTTCTCTCACGCTTGATCCGCAAAAGAATCGTGGTCGCGGAGAAGGTCCGCGGACGCGTCGGGGAACACTACCTCGGCGAAGTGAGGATCGTCGTGCCAGAGGGAGATTGGCGCGATTACACGCCGCCCCCAAGACGCGAACGAAAATGAAATCCATCGAGCGCTCCACCACGCGCCTAGAATCACAGCAACTCTTCCGGAGGCATTGTGATTCGAGCTTTGTCGTTGGCGTCTGTGGTGTTGGGGATGGGCGTTTGGGCGCAGGCAGAAGATGCGACCAAGCCCAAAGATACTGCGACCGAAACGCAGGCTACGCGGGAAGAGGCTCCGATGAAGTATCTGGCGGACAAGCTCGACGATGCGACGGCGCGGCTGGACGCGTTTGTCAAAAAGATCACGCCCACAGACGCCGCAGCAACCGCGAGCCGTGAGATGATCCGGCAGGCCGCGCGCGAGACGCTCGGCGACAGTCCGCTCGGCGCGCTCAGGGAGTTGGTGCGACTTGCGGATTCCGATGACTCGGTGGACTGGGCGGCGGTGACTGCTGAGGCGCAGCGGAGACTGGCTTTCAGGCCCTTGATGGAAGCCGAGACACCCCCGGGCTGGCCGCCGTTCACACCGGTGGGTGAGGTGGAGCTGAAGCAGTATCCGACCTACCGACTCGCGATCGTGGATCGAGAAGACGGCGTGGCGGAGGGGGCGTTCTTCTGGATGCTCTTTGCGCACATTCAGCAAAACCAGGTGAAGATGACGGCGCCGGTGGAAATGGAAGTCATGGATGGAGACGACGTCGACGGCGCTGAACGCGGACGCGGATCGATGCAGTCGATGGCTTTCTTGTACGAACATCTCGAGCAAGGCGCGCCGGGCGTGCAGGGAAAGGTCCGCGTCGAAGATGTGTCGGGCTATCAAGCTGTCGTCTTTGGCGCGCGAGGCGAAATCCGACAGGATGTCGTCGAGCAGGGCGAAGCGAAGATCAACGCATGGCTCGAGGCCAACGCAACAACCTACCGACGCGCCGACGGTCGCGCAGGAGCAACGCGCATCCTTGGATACAACGGCCCGGGCGTGCAGTCGGGACGAAAGTTCTACGAAGTGCAGGTCCGCGTCCAACGCGTCGAGGCGGGGCAATAACACAAGCCCCGGCGGACGCGCAACCGATCAATCATCCGTCCAGCGATGCCTGGGTTGCCAATTGAGCTCGGTCTTGGCCTTGCTGCAATCGACGAGCGAGCCGAGCGGGGGATGATCCTCAGGCAGCGGCGGAAGGTAGGCGAAGTCGGGCCAGGTGAAACGCTCCTGCAGCGAAATCGTCCCGACCACGTCGTCTGCGGTGAGGTGGTAAATCTCCATGTCAGGTTTGGGCTGCGATTCGCGAGACCTCAGCAGGGCGCACGCGAACGCGTCGGCGGCGTCGCGAACATCGAGGTAGCTCCAGAGTCCGTCGTGATAGCGCAGACTCTCAGCCGAATCGAAACGCTTGCGACTGAACCAATGCTTTCTCAACTCCGAAGTGATCACCATGGGCATCCGCAGGCAGGCGATGCTTATGCCATGGAGATCCGTCATGAGCCGGGCAAAGGATTCGTTGGCGACCTTGGAGAGCGAATAACCGTTGAGCGGCCGAACGGGCTGGGCTTCGGTCATCGGGAGATGCGTCGGACCGAAAGGCGCAATCGGGATCGGATCGCCCCACAGCCCGTAGACCTGACAGGTGCTGGCGTAGACAACGCGTTGAATACCGAGGTCGGCACAGGTTTGCAGGACAGTCGAGCCGATGCGCGTATTGCGCGAGAAAACGTCCTGATGCGATTCGCCGGCGTGGATGTTGGGGATCTCGCCGAGGTGGGCGACCGCGTCGCAGGATTCGAGCACGGGCTGAAGCTGATATCGCTCGGCACAATCAAGATACACGAACTGCCCCTTGCGAGACGCCCCAGAATAATCCGCGAATCGATTGCGACTCTGCGGCGCACGACGATCAATGCAAACGACCTCAATTCCCCGCTCCATCAGATTGGCAACCACCGCCGCCCCGATACGCCCCGACGAACCCGTCACTGCGACCCGCTTTACACTCAACATTCAAACTGCTCCGTTGAGCGGTCAGAATAGGATGCCCGTTTAGGTAAAGCTAATCCATGGGACAAAACGCTCCATTGTGCGGTGCATTATTTTATCAAGGAGGCTGTTGAGAATGCCCGATGAAACCCATGAAGCATCGCACGCCCATCACTGAATTGAACGGCAGGCTGGTGCGGTTGAGTGCGCTTAAAGAGGTGTTCGATGTCGCAAACTGAATCCATCGGCATGGCGTCGTGGCGCGAAACATATGTGGTGCCGAGATGGGTGGAGGCGTCGATGCCCGAGCCGATCGTGAAGGAACTCAGACTGCTCGCGTTCTATGCCGAAACCAGCCGGCCACGCATCGCAAAACTCGTCGACCGACTCAACCTTGCAGGCATGAATCCACCAAACCCCGCCGACATGCACGCGGCCACCCGGCAGTGCCTCGAGGCGGTTCTGATGCTCATGGAAACCCACGCGCGGCTGGCGAGGCTCCTCGACTGTGACGTGATTACAGAGATGCAGGACCTCGATCCACATCCACGCGCAGCATCGGACATGGACAAGCTCCCAACCAACTCGACTACAGCCGCGCGGAACGACACCGACGCGCGGGCAGCCTGATGGAAAGCCAACGATTGTTGGCCAACGCGAAATCGACTCGTCATCATGAACTCCGCCGACGAGTCTGATTCAGAACGGCTGAGCGGATCACGCGGCGGTTTCTAGCTCCAAGGGAGTTTGTGTATGCCGAAGTTCGTCGTGAAGAAAGATGCCAAAGGCCATTTCCGATTCAACCTCGTTGCCAACAACGGCGAAATCATCGCGACCAGCGAGAGCTACAAGGCCAAGCCCAAAGCGATGAAGACGATCGAAAGCATCCAAAAAGGTGCAGCCGGCGCGAAAGTCGTCGACATGACCGAGCCCACAAAGACCGCTGCCAAAGCGCCAGCCAAGAAGCTCGCCGCCAAAAAGCCGGCGGTGAAATCCGCGCCGGCTAAGAAAGCCGCACCAGCGAAGAAGAAGCCGACCGCGAAGAAGGCAGCAGTCAAGAAGGCAGCCCCCGCGCCAGCAGCACCAGCACCCGCCCCCGCTCCCGCACCGACTGCCACACCCACGCCGACCGCGAACCCGACGACCTGACGAGGTCAACACCACCTGACCAGGTCAACACGACCTGACGAGGGTCAACGCGACCTGAGAAGGTCAAATCGCCTGTGCGATGGTTCATCGATCTCAGCCGGGCGAATGATCGAGGCAGATGGGGCGTGTCGAGCTGGAATCACTTGGTCTCGGCCCAGTTGGAGCCGATGCCGATCTCCACTTTGAGTGGGATGTCGAGTTTCATCGCCCCTTCCATCTCCGCGCGGATCACGACGCTGAGTGAATCGACGGCAGAGATCGGCGCTTCGAGGACGAGTTCGTCGTGAACCTGTAGCAACATTCGCGCGGGGAGTTGCTCGCTCGTGATGCGCGATTGAAGGTTGATCATCGCGCGTTTGATCAGATCGGCGGCGGAGCCTTGGACGACGCTGTTGATGGCCATGCGTTCGTTCATGTTGCGGATGCTGATGACGCCCGCGTGAATGTCGGGCAGCGGGCGACGCCTGCCGAGAATGGTCTGGACGTAGCCGTGTTGCCGGGCGAACTCGACGCATTCCCGCATGAATCGTGTGACGCCGGGGAAACGTCGATTGTAGTCGTCAATGAAACGCTGGGCTTCGGGGACGCTGACGCCTTCGATGCGGCGTGCCAGTCCGACGGCGGTGATGCCGTAGATGATGCCGAAGTTGATGACCTTGGCGCGGGCACGCTGATCGCGCGATACATCCGACAGCGGGACGCCGAAGACCTCGCTCGCGACGGCGGAGTGAATGTCTTCGTCGTTTTCGAACGCGCGTTTGAGTGCAGCCTCACCCGAGAGATGCGCGAGCACGCGCAGCTCGATCTGCGAATAGTCGGCCGCGAGAAGCGTGTTGCCAGGGTCGGCGATGAACGCAAGGCGAATGCGACGGCCCTCGTCGGTGCGGATCGGAATGTTCTGCAGGTTCGGATCAGAACTGCTCAGTCGGCCCGTCGCAGCGCCGGTGATGTTAAAGCTGCTATGAATCCGACCCGTCCTGGGATTGATCTCGGTGGCCAGCGTGTCGAGATAGGTGTTCTTGAGTTTGACCAGCGAGCGATAGGCGAGAATCAACTTCGGAACAGGATGCTCGTCGGCGAGTTTTTCGAGGACCTCAACGTCCGTGCTGTAGCCGGTCTTGGTCTTTTTCAGCGGACTGAGTTGCAGACGATTAAAGAGTACGTCAGCGAGTTGTTTGGGCGAGTCGGGATTGAATTGCGTGCCGGCCGCCTGCATGAGTTCGTCGTGAAGCTTCTCGATGCGATGGGCCAAGACGCCCGACTGTTCGCGCAGCACGCCGGGATCGACGCGAATCCCGTTCCATTCCATCTCGACAAGGCTGAGCATGACAGGCAATTCGAGATCGCGATACAGGGCGTGCAGCTCGGGCAACGCCTCCAAACGCGGGCGCAGCAATTGATCAAGGCGAAGGCAGACATCGACATCCTCGGCGGCGTAGTGACCGACACTGGCGATGTCGACCATGTCCATCGACGTCTGCTTCTTGCCGGTTCCGATGAGGTCGCTTGTGGGGACCTTCTTGAAGTTGAGGTGCCGAAGCGCAAGCGCATCGATGCCGTAGCCGCTCATCGACGCGTCAAGCAAAAACGCGAGCAGCATCGTATCTCCACTGACCCCGCCAAGACGCACGCCGACGCGACGCATGACCAGCAGATCAAACTTAATGTTGTGGCCGATCTTTTCGATCGAAGGGTCTTCGAGGATCGGCCTGAGCCTTTCGATCACGAGTGATTCGTCGAGCGTGCGTGAACCCATCGGCCCGCGCACCGGCACATACACGCCGTGCCCCTCGCGCCAGGCGAAGCTGAGTCCGACGAGGTCGGCCTGTGTCGGACGCAGCCCGGTCGTCTCGGTATCGAAGGCGAAGCGCTTCGCGAGGCGGAGGTCTTCGATCAGTCGATCGAGGGCTTCGATCGAGTCGACGATTTCATACGGAAGCCCGCGGCTGGTGATCGGCTCGGCGATGGGCGATGTGCTGGTCTCCGTCGCTTTCGCGACGCTCTTGGATTGAGGTCGTGTCGGAGGCGCAGCGATCGATGCTGTGTGCTGTGAGAAGAGCGAGTCGGGCTCGTCATGTGACATGCCAGATTTGGACGTCGATCGTGCGCTAGAAGCATCGGCCTGCCCGAGATGCGCATCGGCGTGGCCGAGACGTGCGTCGAGCGAGGTGAAGCCCAGCGAACGCAACCGCGGGCGCAGTGCGTCGAGATCAAAGCCCTGAAATCGGCAACGATCGGGATCGGTATCGATGGGAACGTCTGTGCGGAGCGTCACGAGCGTGCGCGAGAGATCAAGCAGCCCGCGATGTGCGACTAGATTTTCGACGAGCTTCTTTTTGGATTTCAGTTGATCCAGATGGTTGTAGACGTTGTCGATCGTGCCGAAGCGCGAGAGAAGCTCGGCGGCGGTCTTTTCGCCGACGCCGGGGATGCCGGGAACGTTGTCCGTTGCGTCGCCGATGAGGGTTTGGATCTCGACGGACTGCTCGGGGCCGTAACCGAGCTTGGCGCGCATCTTCGCTTCGTCGATGACGTCGTTGTTCTGGACATCAAGCATGTAAACGCCGGGCCCGAGCAGTTGGCGAAGGTCTTTGTCGCGGCTGACGAGGTAGATGTCGAAGCGGTCGCGCAGTGCGTGGACGAAGGTCGCGAGAATGTCGTCGGCCTCGAATCCCGGAGCTTCGAAGATGGGCAGGCCTGAGTCACGCAGCAGCTCAAAAATGATTTGCTGCTGGGGGAAAAAATCGTCGGGCGGCGGGGTGCGGTGGGCTTTGTACTCCGGATAGAGCTTGCGCCGGAACGTGGATTCGTCGCCGTGATCGAGAACGCAGGCGTAGTAGTCGGGCTTGCGCGTCTCGGCAATGTTGATGAGCATTTGCGCGAAGACGAAAGGTGCTTTGACAGGCCTGCCGTCGGGGCTGGTGAGTGCGCGGAACGGTGCGAAGTAGCTGCGAAAGATGTGGGCGTGCCCGTCGATGAGATAGAAGCTCGGTCGCGACATACGCCCGATGGTATTCGAGGCGGGGCTTCGTAACATCACAAAGACCATGAGCGATGCGAATGCTGCCTCGAGGAATCTTGAAAAAGTTGACGCGATTCCCGAACGCATGCGGGCGTGGCTGCTCGATTCGATTTCATCCCTGGAGGCGCTGCGGCTGGTCGATGATGCAACCGTGCCGATCCCAGGCGAGGGTGAGGTGTTGCTGCGCATCCGATTTGCCGCTCTTAATCCTGCAGATCGATACGTGGCGGAAGGTGCGTATCCGGCGAAGCCGAAACTGCCGCATGTGCTGGGTCGCGACGGCGTGGGTCAGGTGGTGGCGGTCGGTGCACGTGCACAGGGGCATCCGATCGGGAGCGTGCGCGCTATCGTGCGTGGCGAGACGGGTGTGAGCGAGTGGGGGACGTTTGCGGAGTATGTGGCGGTGAAGGCGGAGAGTTTGATCGATGTACCGCGCGACTGGAGCCTTGAACAGGCAGCCGGTGCGACGCTCGTTTATCTGACCGCGCATCAGGCGATTTGTCAGTGGAGTGATCTGCCCAAGCGATGTACGACGTTGATCACGGGCGCATCCGGCGGGGTGGGCGTGGCGAGTGTGCAGCTTGCCCGGGCGATGGGGCATCGTGTGATTGCGATTTCGCGTGATGAAAACAAACGACAGGCGTTGAAACAATTCGGCGCGGATGAGGTGATCGATCCGACGCACCCGGAGTGGTGGAAGCGGCCGGAGGTGGGGAAGGTGGATTTGGCGATTGATAATGTCGGCGGGTCAGGGTTTGGTGACGTGATTGCGAGCTTGGGGATGAACGGGCGCGTGAGTTGCGTGGGTCGATTGGCGGGCGTCGTGCCGCAATTCAACACGGCGAGTCTGTTCTTCAGGCGGATCAGGATCGGCGGCGTGGCGGTGGGAACGTACACGCGCGACGAGGCTAGGCGGGCTTGGGCGGAGGTGTTGCGGCTGATGGATACAACTGGTGCGAGTCCATTGGTGGACAGCACCTGGTCGTTTGAGAAGTTGCCCGAAGCCTTCGCACGCCTCGCGCGCGGGCCGATGGGAAAGGTGGTTCTGGAGGTTGGCGGGGCGTGGTGAGTGATCGCGATGCCAAGCATTCGCCTACGCGTCTATAGATTCGCCTGCGATGCGAGAGCTAATGCTGAGATGCGAGGATCTCGTGTCTGATCAGTCTTCGCTGGATTCGAGGACGGCCATGAAGGCTTCCTGCGGGATGTCGACGCTGCCCATGCGCTTCATGCGCTTCTTGCCCTCTTTTTGCTTCTCGAGCAGCTTCCGCTTTCGCGTGAAGTCGCCGCCGTAGCACTTGGCGGTGACGTTCTTGCCGACGCTCTTGATCGTTTCACGCGCGATCACCTTGCCGCCGATCGCTGCCTGTAACGGAATCTCGAAAAGGTGCCGATCGATTTCTTCCTTCAATCGAACAAGCAACTTGCGACTCCGCGCTTCCGCATTGTCGCGATGCACGATCAGACTGAGCGCATCGACGCGATCGCCGTTCACAAGGATATCGACCTTGACCAGCCGGCCCTCGCGGAAGCCGATGAATTCGTAATCCATCGTGCCGTAGCCCTTGGTCGCACTCTTGAGACGGTCGTAAAAATCGTAGATCACCTCGGCGAGCGGAATCTCGTATTCGAGGATCACGCGATTGCTGTTGCCGAGATACTCGGTCTTCCTATAAGTGCCCCGGCGATCCTCACAGAGCTTCATCAACGCGCCCACGCAATCCTGCGGAATAATCAACGACATCTTGATGAACGGCTCACGCACCTCCTTCACAATCGTGAGATCGGGAAGCTCGCTCGGCGAATCGATGAGCAAGACGGTGTCGTCAGTCTTAAGAATCTCGTAAGTGACAGTCGGGGCAGTCTGGATGATCTCGATGCTGAATTCTCGCTCAAGACGCTCCTGAATGATCTCCATATGCAGCAGGCCCAAGAATCCGCAGCGGAAGCCGAAGCCGAGGGCGTCGGAGTTCTCCGGCTCGAAGCTGAAGCTGGCGTCGTTGAGGCTCAGCTTGTCCATCGCGTCACGCAAATCCTGATATTGCGTCTTGCCGGACGGATAAAAATCGCAGTAGACCATCTGCTGGATCGGCTTATAGCCCGGCAAGGGTTCGGCAGCCGGCCGGTCGGTGAGGGTGATGGTGTCACCCACGCGCACGTCATGCAGGTCTTTGATCGAAGCGACAAGGAATCCCACCTCGCCGTGCCCGATGACTTCCACTTGTTTGGGCCGCGGGCAGAGTTTACCCAAGTCGGTGATCTGATAGCCCTTGCCGTTGCCCATGAACGTGAAACGATCGCCCTTCTTGAGCGATCCATCGATGCAACGGACATACGCGAGCACGCCTCGATAATCGTCGTAGATACTATCAAAGATCAGCGCGCGGGTGGGGTCTTCACGCTTGCCACGCGGGCCGGGCAGACGATCACAAATCGCAGCGAGCAGGTTGGGAATGCCCACGCCGCTCTTGGCCGAGACGTTGATGGCGTCTTCGGCGGGGATGCCCAGAACTTGTTCGATTTCTTCAGCGACTTCGATCGGCCTTGCGCTGGGCAAATCGATCTTGTTGATGCAGGGAATGATCTCCAGTCCCGCCTCGACTGCTGCATAGGCGTTGGCAACGGTCTGCGCCTGTACGCCCTGGGTCGCATCGACGACCAGGATCGCGCCTTCGCAGGCCTGAAGTGCACGCTGCACCTCGTAATGGAAATCGACGTGGCCGGGCGTGTCGATGAAGTTAAGCATGAACTTCTCGCCCTTGTGTTCGGTAAAGACACTGACCGCCGACGCCTTGATGGTGATGCCTCGCTCGCGCTCGAGATCCATGTCGTCGAGCATCTGATTGTGGAACTCGCGTTCGGTGATCGCGCCGGCAGCCATGAGAAGGCGATCCGAGAGCGTGCTCTTGCCGTGGTCGATGTGGGCGATGATGGAGAAGTTGCGGATTTGCATGGGGATCGAAAGAACAGTGAGTATAGCCATAAGCGTCGGATTTCCCTATTGCCCTTGAGAATAGAAGTCATGAAATGGGCATGAAGACGCGAGCGAAACAATGGCTTTTGAGGCATTTGCAGGCGGAACATGGCACGGAAGGCGAAATTTCTTGCCACCGGGAATGGCGGACGAGACGATGATTTTTTAACCCTTTCAGGAGCGTCAGAATGAAATCGAGCAAGTCGCGCGCGGTGGTGCTGGGTGTGTGTGGGGCAGTGGCTGCCGGGATGGCGACCCTGTGGGCAAACGCCGAACCGGCACAGACACCAGCAGCAACGCAACCACCGGCCACTGCGCCGGCTGCGTCCACGCCCGCACCGGCTGCAGAAAGTCCGGCGGGACCGCCCGCGCCGTCGCCGGAGCAGCAAGCCGCGATGATGAAAGCCTGGATGGATTTCGCCACGCCCGGGCCCGAGCACAAGGCCCTCATGGAACGCGCGGGCGCTTGGAAGGCCACCGTCGAAGACTTCAACATGGGCGGTTTGAAGAGCCAAGCCAAAGTCACACGTAAACCGATCATGGACGGCCGCTATCTCATGGAAGAATTCGAGGGCGATATGGGCGGTATGCCCATGCAGGGACTCGCCCTGGTCGGCTTCGACAACTCGACCAAGGAACACTTTAGCATCTGGCTCGACAACATGGGCACCGGACTGACGTTGGCCAAAGGCGTCAAGGGCAACGACCCGAATCTCCAAGAGACAGAGGGCACGATGTCCGGCCCGATGGGCACCATGAAGTATCGCGGCGTCGTGAAACTCGAAGGCCCCGACAAGGACGTCTTCGAGATCCACATGTCCGAAGCAATCATGGGCGGCGACCCGAACAAAGAGTACCTTGCGGTTCGGATCACCTATGAACGCGTGAAGTAACAGGATGATCGCTCGATCGCCCCTGATTTCATGCGAGGACAACGGTTGATCTACCATCCCGCCCGGCCTGCGTGTCGCGCCCGCGGGGATGGAGTGCTCTGCCCTCACGCGTGCTCAGCGAGTGCGGGTTCACTTGTGCGTGTGGGTTTGAACACTCGTGCTTGAAGATGGAGGCTTTGGCCATCGGGCTGGCAGCGAACGTCAGGCGTGATGTAAGTCGCGGCGTGCGCGTTGGGTACGGGCGGATGGGCAGGCCTTCGTCTTTCGACACAGTCGGCGACACAGTCGGCGACAAAGTGCGGCACAATGTTTTTGGCTTGCAGGCGACATCGCGATCGAGGCGAGCGGATCGAAATGCATTCGATTTTGCCGAAAATCTGTGTTTTTCACAATTCTGTAAAATCTGAACGAATATGTGATTGACATTTTGTTATCGGTCTGTGAAGCTTGTGTAAAGATCCGGTCAAGGGTTGGTTGGCTAGGCCAATGCCTGACCTGATCGGGCCGGATTGGACGGCTTGGGGGCAGGGGTGTTGGTGAGGCAGTCGGTTTCCGGGATTCATTTCCGCCCGGGCCTTCGAGTTGGTTGTTATCACAGGATTTATGAACGCAGGTGAGTTCCTGCGGCGGGTGGATTGCGCCTCTGCTCCGAGTGGACGGAGGTCAACTTGCAACGCCATCCCGTCACGGATTGAGCCTCTGCAAGAAAGAGTGAAGTCATGCGATTTTCGGGACTATTGGCCATCGGCGCGGTTGTTTGTGGCGGTTGGACAGCGATCGCGGGGGCCGCGCCTCGCGTGTCGAATGCGGCACTTGACCTCAAGGCGGACCTGTTCACGATTCCCGGTGGCGGCGGAACGATCGTCACGCAGAGCACCTGGGTCACCACGTGGGGTTCAACTTATCAAGCGCCGTCTTGGGGAGCGCCAGCTCAGATTCATCCATTCATTCCTCCAAATCCCCCGCTTAACCTCGGATTCGGCTTTGTCATCAACACCTTCAACGACTACATCGGTTACGGCGGTGGAAGTAGCGGTGGAGGCATTGACCTTGCCAATCGCTATGTGGCCGCGGGCGCGATCATCAGTTACCCGGACGACAACACTCAGACCGGTGTGATTCGTGTCACGACGATCTATGGGATCGATCGGGCACCTAGCGTTCCAGGATTGCTATCCATGTCAGGCTTTGATCCGCTCTCGTCGTATCCGCTTTTGTCGAACGAAAACATCGTGGGCAATAGCGGCACGGTCTACGGCGATCAGGTGGGCGAATTCGTTCCGGTCTCATCGCTGAGTTCCTACTTCGGTCCGGGCGCGGATTTGTCGTTCATCACGGGCGGTACCCTCGACTCGTTTGGTAACACCACGCCTCATGTCTGGGTCTTTGAAACCGATATGCCGTTTCTGGAACTCATCGTGCCCGAGCCGACCAGTCTGTCGATCTTCATCGCGTGCGGTGTGATGGCGGTTCGTCGGCGAAACAGATGATCCGTCGGTCGATCGCTTCGTGGCGATCATCTCTGGGTGTTGTCGGTTGCCGTTGGATCGGATGTACAGTCCGAACGCAACTTCAGGCTGCCGCAACAAAAGAAGCAGTCGGCCACGAGCACGGTGTTCTCTTGAGTTTCTGATGATTCACCCCCGCAGTCGGTCTGACCGATGCGCGGGGTGTCTCCGTTTCATCTTCGATAAACAGCGTTCTTAAGGACGTGGTTGGCTCGCCTTGAGGTCTTGATCTCCACGGACCATGGTTGTTGCCGGATCGCAGGCGCGGATCGGAAGGCGACGCGGTGCCACGACATGATGTGACGATCCGTCAATTGTGCGGATCGGTCGTCATGCGGATGGCAGGGTGGAGCATTCGATCGGATACTGCGGTCGGACAGAGTCGTGGCCGCGGTGGCTTTAGCGACGACGGGTGAGGATGAGTCCAGTGACCGCAAGAAGGCTCAGAGTTGCGGGTTCGGGGACCATGGAGACGGCCATCGCCCAGTCGGCGGCGAAGGTGGAGTTGTCTCCGGGCAGGACGTCGCCTGCGGGGCTGAGGCTGCTGTTGTAGTTGCGGGCGAGTGCCAGTAGATCCGTGAATGCGACGTTGCCATCGTAGTCGAAATCGCCAAGCGTCCAGACGGCTGTGCCTGAGTTGTTGTTGTAATTGCGGGCCAGTGCGAGCAGATCGGAGAACGCGACCGTGCCGTCGAGATTGGCGTCACCCTGAAGGACCGGACGAACCAGAAGGCTGGTGGCGTCGACGGTTTGGCCGAAGAATTCATTGGCGGGCGTGAGGGTGAGTTCGGTGGATTCGGCGTAGCCGTAGCTGAGAGGCTGGGCCGAGGTCTGGTCTGCGATGCGGCCGGTGCGGAGATGATCGCGAACGGTCTGGATCGGCGAGGCGGCGGCGTAGTCGATGACGAGCTTGTTGTTGGCAAGATCAAGTACCGCGCCACTGGCGATGGTGAGTGAACCCAGGCGACTGACGGACGCGTTCGAGCCGCTCGCGATGACGCGGGCGCGACCGGCGGTGATGTTGAGGCTGGAAAGGGCGAGTTGTCCAGACCCGCCGACGACGGGTTGACCGCCGAAGCGATCGACGATGAGGTCGCCTGCGCCGACCTTAACGATGCCGTTGCTGCCCGCGACGCCGTTATCTATGAAATCGCCGGTGAGTGTGAGTGAACCCGCATCGACGCCGATGCTTGAACGTTGGAGAAGGAAGATGTCTCCGCCGAGTGCGTTGTTGCCAGAGACGCTGCGGAGTGCGCCGTTGGGTGCCTGAGCGTCGGTGGTGGCAAGGCCGAGGCTGCGGACGCCGAGGTTGATGTCTCCAGACGCCGGCGCGATCTCGAGGATTCCGCCGAAGGCTGCGCCGAGGGCGTTGTTGGTGCCCGCCGGTCCGAGTGCTGTGGCGCCGGTGACGCGAAGGACGCCCGCGTTGACGGCAGTGTTACCGGTGTAGGTGGACGATCCGCCGAGCACGAGCGTGCCGGTGCCTACTTTGTTCAGGCCCACGGTTCCGGAAATCGGCGCGTTGATCGTATGGGTGCCGCTGATGACATCCACTCGACGCAGACCGTTCAGTGTGATCGAATTGCCGCCACTGGGGGCGAGTGTGTAGGCGTTGGTGCCCTGAAAGGTGAGTCCGCCGAGGGTGGTGTTGACGTTGAGGGTGACGACGGAGGATGCGCCGATGATGGGGCCGAAGGTAGCGGTTCCGCCGTTGCCGGGCACTGCATTGCCGGACCAGTTGGAGGCGGTTCCATAGCTACCTCCGCCGGTGAGGTTCCATGATCCGTTGACCTGTGCGTGCGCAACGGAAGCCAGCGAAACAACGCACGCGGAAGCTGCGATGAGCCCGAGACGACGGGCGAAGACGGAGCGACGAGGTGAGGCGAACTTCATGTGCATTTTCCCTCCGGGGATGGGCATGATCGATGTCGTGCCGAGTCGACAATCTTGCAGTTTGAAAGACGGACGATGAAGCGAACTCAAACGAACTTTAAAGAGCAACTCGTCAGAGACGCTCGTTTGAGCGGCTTGGTCGAGCATCGACGAGAACATTCGATTCGCCGAGACCGGTGAACCGGATAACTGCCGAGGATAATCGATCTTACCCGATGTCCGCACGTGAAGCGCGATAATTCTGCTACTGAATTGCAGGTAGACAGGCTTGAGAACGCTGGGGCGTTGGCACATTGCCGAAACAGATCGTCCAAATTGCCTGTTTTGCCGAGTCTACGAGGGCGCAAAGAGGGTGCAGATCGAAAGGGCAATCAAAGAAGCGACGTCCGTCGGGACGTCGCTTTGGAGAAAGTTTGACGGGGTGCTCAGAAATCCGAATCTCGGTGCATCAGACCTTGACCGGCTCTTTCTTGGTCGGCGAAGAATCCTTCTTGCCGTAGTTGCGGGCTTCAGGGGCGAGCAGGCTGATATCGACGGGGACGTACTCGATGACCGCCCGATCGGAAACGCCATCGAATTTTGCAAGCGTGGTCTTGAGGAAGTTGGCGTCGTCTCGCTCGGGGAAGTCGGGCTTATAGTGCATCCCGCGACTCTCGTCACGCAACATTGCCCCGCGGATGATCGCCTCGGCATAGCGGATCATATCGCCCAGCGCGCGGGTGAAGCTGAGGTTCTGGTTGGTCCACATGCCGGTGTCAGAAAGGCGCACGTTCTTGTAGCGACGCTTCCAGTCTTCGCAGGCTTCGAGCGTCTTTTGCAGGCGATCGTTGTAGCGAACGACGGTCGCGTTTTCGGTCATCAGCTTGCCCATCTCCTGCCAGAGTTGGTACGGGTTTTCTGTCCCCTTCGAGTTGATCAGCGCGTCACAGCGGGACTGTTCCTGCTTGACGATCGCGTCGTAGGCGGACTGTGGCGTGCTCGCTGCGGAGACGGACTTCTCGTCGTTGATGTAGCTCTTGATTCCAGGGCCGCCGAACAACCCGTCGAAAATGCAGCTCAAAAGTGAGTTGGCGCCGAGACGGTTTGCTCCGTGATACGCGAAGCTGGCTTCGCCCATCGTGTAGAGGCCTGGAATGTTGGTCATGAAGTTGTTCGGCGCGGCGTATTTGAGTCCGCCGGTCTTTTCGTCCTTGGTGTAGGTGCACCAGAGCCCGCCCATGCTGTAGTGGATGGCGGGGAAGATCTTCATCGGCTCGTCGAGCGGATCCGTGCCGACGAATTTTTCGTAGATCTCCAGAATGCCTTCCAGCTTCTTCAGCACGGCTTCACGACCGATCTGACGCGTGATGTCGCCGAGGTCGAGATAGACCATGTTCCCGCCACCGACGCCGTAGCCGTCGAGGCAGACCTGGAAGATTTCACGCGTGGCGATGTCGCGCGGGACGAGGTTGCCGTACTTGGGATACTTTTCTTCGAGGAAGTACCAACGCTCGGATTCGGGGATGTCGTTCGGAGGTCGCTTGTCGCCTTGCGTGCGCGGAACCCAGACGCGTCCGCCCTCACCGCGAGCGGATTCGGAGATGAGCCGGCACTTGTCTTCGCCGGGAATGGCGGTGGGGTGAACCTGCACCATCTCGGGATTGCCGAGATACGCACCGGCCTGATACGCACGAGCGATCGCCCCGCCGGTGCAGATGACTGACATCGTGCTCTTGCCGAAAACCAGTCCGTTGCCACCGGTCGCGAGAACAACCGCGTCGCCTCGAAACGCCTTGATCTCCATCGTACGCATGTCCTGTGCGACGATCCCCACGCATGATCCTTCGTGCAGAACCGGCCAGAGAAACTCCCAGAACTCGTACTTCTTGATCTTGCCTTCGGCTTCCCAGCGGCGCGTTTGCTCGTCGAGGGCGTAAAGAAGCTGCTGGCCCGTCGTCGCACCAGCATAGAAAGTTCGCTTAAAAAGCGATCCCCCGAACAGGCGAAGCGCACGCTGGCCTTCACTCGTGCGATTAAACGGAACGCCCATGCGGTCGAGCAGATCGATGACCTTGGGTGCCCAGTTGGCCATCTCAAGGCAGGGGGGCTGATCGGCGAGGAAGTCCCCGCCGAGCGCGGTTTCCTTAAAGTGCAGCCATTCGCTGTAACCCTGCTGGCGGGCAATGTCGTTGCAGGCGTTGATCCCGCCCTGCGCACAAACACTGTGAGAACGCTTCACAGGAACCATGCTGAATAGATCGACGCTCACGCCTTCCTCAGCAAGTTTCACTGCGGCGCTCAGTCCTGCCAGACCTCCGCCGACGACGATGACGCGTTTTTGTTCTTTGGCCATGATGCAATTCTACTTTCGCAATGGGTCGGTCGAAGGATGAAATCGACCAGCTTTCAGGGATTATGTCAGACGTGAACGGTTGGACCGAAGCGACAGACTCAAGACCGCTGGCGACGCGATGATCATTCGGCCCGGGCGGGCGGACTGACGGTTTCCACCACGGCGGGCACTTCGGGGGAGGCCGCGTGTGACGCCGGCGACACGCTGTCATCTTTCAGGATGTTGGCATTCAAAATCCCCGCAACCAGCGCCGCCATCCCCGCACCAAAGCTGCCGAGGAAGATCAGACCGCAAACGCCCGCCCAACGGCTTTGGCTGGTTCGGCTGATCGTCAGACCCCATGTGATCCCCGACGCATAAAAGCCGTTGGCAAGGTGGAACGCACTCGCGAGCACGCCGATCGGATAAATGACCGCCCAGATCCACCAGGCCGCATTCAGGTGCTCGACGGTGGATTTGAATGCGTAGTCGGCATTGAAGCTCAACGCGCCTTGCATCACTTCACCGAACACGCCCTTGAACGTCAACACGTGAAAGAGCAAAAAGAACATGATGATCACAGCCGTGATCCGCTGGAACAGGTAAAGCCAATTCCGTGTGTAACCGTAACGACCCACATTCCACTGTCCGCTGATCGTGATGTAGATGCCATAGAGCGTGTGGAAAATGATCGGCAGGAAGATGAAGAGCCATTCGATGGCCTTGAGAAAGGGCAGGCCGTGGATCTTGTCGACCTGGGCTTGAAAGCTGCCCTGGTCCACGCCGTTGACGATGTGCTGGCCCTCGACGAGCGTCGCATTGATGGTGAGGTGGACGATCAGATACGAACCAAACAGGATGCCCGTGAGCGAATGCAGTCGCCGCAGCATGAAGTGATATCGTGAGAAGAGACCGTTGCCTGTCGAGGGGACGAGTGTGGTGGATGACATGGATCAGTGACTCCGAAATTTCAGCGACGTAGCGTCACGCTCATGTGTGACCGTCGCGAAGATCATACAGGATTTGGTCGGTCGATCGAAGTGCCCGCGAGGAGTGTCGCGGGGTTCAATAAAGCCGCCTGCAGGCGTTCAGACGTCAGACCGTCCGGGTTTTCAGCATTTTCAACGCGAAAGGGACCGACGGCGGTGCGACACAATGACGCGAGGTACGCACCCGTTCCAAGCCGCTCGCCCAGATCGCGAGCCAGCGAACGCACGTAAAAACCCCGACCGCAGTCGATGCGAAGGGTCAGATCAGGCCATCGTGATTCGATGATGTCGATCGCGTCAATGCGAACCAGCCTCGGCTTGAGCTCGACAACCTCGCCCGCGCGCGTCCGGTCGCTCATCCGACGTCCGCCGACCTTGAGCGCGCTGATGCGCGGTGGGAACTGCTCGACCGTTCCGCGCATCGGCAAGAGTGCGTCACGCATCGCGCGGTCAAAGTCGAGGGTCGCGGGCAATACGCCCTCGGGGTCGAGGCGACATTCGAGCGGGCCCTCGGCGTCGTCCGTGGCGGACGTGTAACCGAAGCGAACGCCGGCCAGATATTGCTTGGGCAAGCCCATGATCGATTCACAGGACTTCGTTGCCCGACCGACCAACGCGACCAGCACACCACTGGCCAGCGGATCGAGCGTGCCAGCGTGTCCGATCTTGGTCCCGCGAGGCAAAAGCCGCTTCACGCGATTGAGCACGCCCGCGCTGCTCGGGCCCAGGGGCTTATCGAGAATGAGAATGCCGTCCCATGCCAAGTTCGTCATCCTGTGTAAAGGTCATGCCAATCGTCAGGATCATATCGCGTCGGACTGCGCTATGGATCGCCGTGCATGCAGAAAGCGTTTCCGAGCGCGCCTGAATGTGCGCGCGAGCGTGAGAAAACCGCATGTTTGAAGTGCATCGGACAGTCGATGGGTCGATTGAGTGCCTCGTTTTCTGGTCATATTTCGCGTGAAAACGGTGCGGTATGGACATTTTCCGATTTTGCGCTGCGCACCTGCGGACGCAAACGCGCAGCGCGCGAGTGGGTATAGAGGAGGCCAGCATATGACACGATCATTGACGCGGAGGCAGACGCAGGCTGGTCGCGCGGAGGATGCCCGGGCGGGCACGAAGACGATTGAGCAGCGATTCGCCGGCGTCGGAATCGGTCTTCAGGACCATCAGCGCGTGCGCCGAGCCGTCGGGCTTGAGCTCGCGGCTGATGACCATGTCGGCGATGTTCACCTTCGCGTCGCCGAACATCGTGCCAACCGTCCCGATCACGCCCGGCTGATCCTGATTTTCGATCAGCACCATCGGGCCTTCGGGGATCATGTCCATCGCGTAACCATCAAACCGCAAGACACGCGGCAGTCGATCCGCGTAGCACGTGCCGAGAATGCGATGGCTTTCACCCTTCTCATCGGCCACGCGCACCCCGATGATGTCGCCGACAAGACCCGAGGGCGGATCGGTTTCGGGAACGGCAATCAGCTCGATGCCACGCTGCCTCGCGATGGTTTCGACGTTGATGAGATTCACCGGCGTTTCCATACGCGGCCTCAGCAACTCGACAGCGGCGAGCTTCAGCAACGTGGGCAGGAGCTTGGTCGCTCGCGATCCGCTTGCACGCACAGTCACGGTCTTGAATCCGTGTTGACCATGATAACCCGAAAGCAGCATCCCGATACGCGAGGCAAGCCGCGCGAAGCAGGCCTCGTCTTCGGGCAGATCGAGCTTCAAGCCCGCGACATTGACCGCGCCGCGAATCTCGCCCGTGCTCAGGTAGAGCGCGATCGCCTCACACGCCGCGACCGCGACCGCCTGCTGAGCCTCGTCGGTGCTCGCTCCGAGATGCGGTGTGAGAACAACATTCGGAAGCGAAAAAAGCGGATGATCCGCGACTGGAGGTTCGGTCGCGTAGACGTCAATCCCCGCAGCCGCGATTTTCTTCTCACGCAGCGCGTCGGCCAGCGCGATCTCATCGAGCACCTCGCCACGCGCGTCGTTGATGACGATCAGATTCGGTTTGCACTTGTTGAAGAGTCGATCGCGATTGAGCAAGTGCTTGGTGTCGCCTCCGCCGGGAACATGGAACGTGATGACGTCGAGCTTCGCGAGGAACTCGTCGAAGTCGCGGATGATCCGGACCCGGCCGTCGAGGGCGGTTTCGCTCGGGAAAAACGGGTCGTACCCGACGACGTGCATCTCCATGGCCAGCGCGCGGGTGGCAACGGTTCGACCGATGCGACCGAGTCCGACCACGCCCAGCGTTTTGCCGGCAAGCTGCGTGCCTTGAAACTGACCGCGCTTCCATTGCCCCGACCGGACATGCGCGTCGGCGGCGGGAATCTTGCGGGCGACCGCGTACATCAACGCCAACGCGTGCTCGGCGGTGGAAAGTGTCGAAGCCTCGGCGGTATTCAAAACCAGGACGCCCGCCTGCGTCGCGGCCTCAAGATCGATGTTGTCCACGCCGACGCCCGCGCGGGCGATCGCCTTGAGCTTCCCAGGATTCTTCAGCACCGGCGCAGTGACCTTGATCCCCGAGCGACACACGATCGCGTCGAAGTCGCCCACCTGAGCGATCAGTTGGTCCTGCTTCAGGCCGAAGGATTCGACGCACTCGATCCCGCGGACCTTGAGCAGTTCGATTCCCTCGGCGGCGACGGGATCGGCAATCAGAACGCGGTAAGTCATAGGCCCGATGATGCTAGTGATCCGATCGAACTCGGCAAGGCGTGTGTCATCACCGGGCGTAAGTCGAGCCTAGTTCGAATCCTCGGGTTCCCTGGTTCGCTCATCGCGGCGGCGACGTTCGAGTTTGAGGTCGGCCAGAGCCTGATGGAGGCGGCGAACCGTGTGCAGGGCCATCCCGCCGAGCTTGGGCATCGCGCCGCCGGTGACGGGGATGACGGCATGCCCGACGCCCAGGCGCGAAGCCTCTTTAAGCCGGGCATCGAGCTGGCTCACAGGTCGAATCTCCCCACCGAGCCCAAGTTCACCGATCGCCATCGTGCCGGGCGGGAGTGGCGTGTCCGCGTAGGCGCTAGCGATCGCGAGTGCGACAGGCAAGTCCATGCCCGGCTCGGTCAGTTTCAGGCCACCCACGACATTGACGAAGACGTCCTGATCCGCGAGCCGAAGCCGGCATCGTTTTTCGAGGACTGCGATGATCATGGCGACGCGATCGCTGGAGACGCCGGTCACTTTACGACGGGCCGCGCCGACGACGCTCGGGGCGGTCAATGCCTGCACTTCGACGACCATGGTGCGGCTGCCCGTCGAAGCGGCGGCGAGCACGCTACCGCTCGGCGGGCCCTCGCTTCCGTAGGGTCGAGCAAAAAGATTGCCGGGGTCACGCACCTCGTGCAAGCCTCCCCCGGTCATTTCGAAGAGTCCGACTTCGTGTGTGGATCCGAAACGATTCTTGACGCAACGAACAATCCGATGCGCGTGAAAGCGATCGCCTTCGAAGTAGACGACTGTGTCGACGACGTGTTCAATGAGCTTGGGACCTGCCAAAGATCCGGCCTTGGTGACGTGACCCACAAAAAAAATCGCCACGCCGGTGGCTTTGGCGAGGTAGACCAACTCCGTGCAGCATTCGCGAAGCTGGGTCACCGATCCCGGCGCGGCGGGGAGCGTCGGTTTGTAGATCATCTGGATCGAGTCGATCACGACGACACGCGCATTCGACGTGTTGATCTGATGAACGATGCGCTCCAGATTGGTCTCGGCGAGCACCAGCAAATGCGACGAGCCAAGCCCGAGGCGTTTGGCGCGGAGCTTGGTCTGCGAAGCGCTCTCCTCGCTGGTGATGTAAAGCGTCTTTTGGGATTCACGTTTGGATGTCTTTGGCGAGATGGGCGGGACGATATCGGCGTGGGATCGCGCCTCGAGCGATGCAGCGGGCCCGTCGCCCGCGAGAACGCCTGCCATCTGCAACAAAAGGGTGGACTTGCCAATGCCGGGCTCGCCGCCGACAAGGATGGCAGCGCCGGGAACGACGCCTCCGCCCAGAACGCGATCGAACTCCGCGATGCCGGTGGCGTGCTTGGGGACGTCGTGTGATTCGATGTCATCAAGCGTGCGGGCCTGCGCCCGGGCTTCGGATGGATCGGCGTTGGGCAAGTCCGGCTTGCGCGGATCGGCGGTGGGTGGGGTGAAGGCTTCGAGGCTGTCCCAAGCACCGCAATCGGGGCATTTGCCAAACCACTTCGGATGATCGGCGCCGCACTGATTGCAGAGGAAATGTTGGCGGGCCTTTTTACTCATTTGCTTGGGTGGGCCGACGGTTGAGGGACGGAAGATGACGGGCGGATCGAATAAGAAGGCGCGTCAATAGGCGTCGAGTGACGCATCATTTTCATCGATCTGATAGTCGCGGAAAAGTTGGGCGATGCGTTTGCCAAGCTCGGCAAGCACCTCGGCACGCGCGGCTGCAACCGTGGGGTTGGCGGAGCCGCTGGCGATTCGACGGGGACGCGTTTCGAAGCTGATCGGCAGGCCGTCTGTCGATTCACGCGGGAAGATGACCTGAGCGGTGGCGACATCAATCACACGGACCCGCGCCGAGCCGATCGCCTTGACGACGTCGCTGCCGGGCACACTGCCGACAGCGACGCCCTGCACGTCGACGTAGAGCACTTGAGCCGCGCCGAGCTGAGAGGCGACTTCGGTGATGGATCGATTCCTGAATCGTGTGGATTCGAGATCGCGGAGGGTTTGAAGTTTGTCGAGAGGAATCACCGGCACGACTTCGAAGCGAGTCAAATCGTTGTGGATGTGACGTGCGAGGGGATCGGCATCGATGGAGGCGTTGCCGGGTTGACTTGAGTTCTCGACGAAGACGAGGGTCGGAACGGACGGGAGAATGAAACGCGCAGGGATCGGCGGCTCGGGCAGGAGTTTGCCTGCCAGTGCGCCGACCGCCGCGCATCCGGAAAGGGTCAGACCGAGCAGACAAATGCCTACGAGAAAAAAGGTATGAGCGATGGATCGCTTGGGTGGCATTCTTCCGAGTCTCCCTTGAGAAGGTGGTGGAAGGCAAGGGTCATGGGCATTCAAGACGCAACAAAAGAACCGACCGGCCTGATGCGGAGCAGGCCGGTCGGTCGCGGAGGAGGAGGAGGGTGTGTCCCGAATACGCGGCTGATGCGACCGGGAAGTTTGAATCAATTCATGGTGTTTGAACGAATCGTGAATGCTGAAGTTCTTGTGGGCCCTGCAGTGTGCGTTCGGAAGTTCGTTCAGTCGTGCCTTCAGATGTCCGTGAGTGGTCCAATTGGTGTGCGGGTTTACGTCCGCCCGGTCTACGTCCGTTTGGTTTACGTCCGTCCATAGTCGGCGGCTTGTGGAGTCGATTTTTGGACCGCCCACGTCAGGGCGGTCAGAACGAAGACGATCGCGGATGTGGCGGTGAGGAGGGGGATGAGGAGGCTCGGGCTGGCATTGGGTTGAACATGAACGTTACCACGCCACACGATTAAGAAAGACGCCGCAACCACCGCAATCACCGCAATCACGCGGGCCCAAGTCCACAAAGCGCTCGGAGCGATTTCGACCAAGTCGGTCTCCGAACGATTGCCGGACGAGGCCATTCGCATCGAACGGGATCGGGATATATCTGCGTCAACGTTCATCGATACACCCCACTGCGAACGTCGTGCCACCATCGGTTGTGGATTCGCTCAGGAGGTATGCAGATCAAATGTGGATGCCAACAACAACGAAAATTCCGCGTATTCCCGACAGATTCGACAGCGGCCCGCTCATCAAGTGAGCAAAGAGTCTGCTGAAATGATTTTGATCCTTAACAAGCTGCCTCAGATGGGTGCGTATTTCTTGGGCAAAAAATCGGCGGTGTGCATGAGTATGGCACGCCGGTCGAGTTCAAACTCGATACCAGACAGAGTCTGGGCGGAGTATTGCCGTACAGCATCGACATCGGTCCTGACAGAAGTTTGTGCGAGATCGGCTTGGTGCGTTTGATACTGCAGCGTCGTGTGTCGAGCATTGGATTGAATGCAAAGTGGACGAGCCATCTGCTGACGCAAATGGCTCGCTTGAGATTCGAGTTGTATGTTGCAACCCAGACGATGTTTCAACGCGATACCGGGAAGCGACGTCTCGAAGTGTATTGTGGAACGGCGAGGTGATTAACGAACGGTGGGCGGTTCCGGGAGGACGAGAATCATGCCGACTTTGAGTCGAGCCGGGTTATCGCCGATTTGGGAGCGGTTGAGCTCGTAGATCTTTTGCCAGCGTGAGATATCGCCGTAAAGACGCGTGGAAATGGCATGGAGGCTGTCACCGATCTGAACGCGATACTGACGGGCTTCGTCGAGCGGTGCGGGCGTGCCCGCCGTGTCGTCACGGGTGGCATCGTTGGATCGCGTGGGCAGGGATGGGAGCTTGATGGTCATGCCCGGCTTAAGCCGTTGAGGGTCGATTCCGGGATTGGCTTGCTGGATGAGCAGATAATGACGGGACTCGCCGTAGTGATCGAGAGCGATCGAGCTGAAGGTGTCGCCGACCTGAATGGTGTACGTGCCGGCCGCTGTTCCCGAGGCGGAACCGGAGGACGGGCCCGAGGCCGACGAAGGCATGGATCCCGCTGAAGAGGCACCCGCTGAAGAGGCACCCGCTGAAGATGCAGATGTGGAAGAAGCCGACGATGAAGCGGGGCCGGAGGCTGTTGGGGATCGACCTGCAACGCTGTCGAGGGCTTGTTGACGAACGGCGGGGTCGGTGGGTCGATTGAGCGGGTTCTCAGTCACGGTCATGGTCGTGCTGACGCGACCGGTCTCAAACGCAGCCGCCCAGGGATCATCCTGTTGCCCGCCGATGCTTGATCCGATGCTCGATGATGCGCCGGAGGTCATGCTGACCGACGTCGGAATTGAAACACTCGAAGGCGCTGCATGGCCCGCCGCGCTTGCGATTGGACCCGACGCAGCGGGGGAGGAGGATCCGGTGCGGACGGTCGCTGGTGATGGGGCCACCGTGTTCAGGCTTGCCGATGTTGACGCCGACGTATCGTCCGGCGCGATCGTGGCAATCTCAACGCCTTCACGCTTCGATCCGCCGACCGCGCTGAGCAGCAGGTAAACACCCGCAACACCCAGAACGACTCCGCCGAGGACCAGACCGAGCTTGACATCTTTTCGTAGCATCAACATGGGCATCCCTTCCACGAGATATGGCGATCGACTCCGTCGATTTTAAGTTTTTCTAGTATGCAGTTCTCGGACGCATTTTGCAAAGCATCTGCGTGCGATCGACGCCGTCCGACGATTTTTCTTTCATTCAATGCATCGATCTGATGCAGTTGTCTGACGCGCCTGTCTGACGCGCCTGTCGGGCGCGCTTGCCTGCGTTGACGAAACGTGATGTGCTCGTTGCTCGTCTGTCGTCGACCGGCAGGCTCAATCGGGGGCGACGGCGCGATCGGCGTCGGGGTCAACGCCGATGCGATAAAAACCGTGCAGGACAGCCCCCGCGCCGACCGCGAGGATCGGCGCTGAAACGTCGCCTCGAACTTCGGCTTCCGGACCGACCAACACCGGACCGCGGCTCATGATGGTTCCACGGATGCGGCCACGCGCAACGAGTCCGCCGCAGAGAATCCGGTCCGCGTTGACCTGCCCCTTCTTCTCAACGACCACAATGCCGCACGTGTCGATGTGTCGTCTGGCTTCGTAATTCTTGATGGTGATGTCTTCGAGCTTCAGGCTCTTGCTGCAAAACTTGCACGTCAGCGTCATCGCACGCCGCGATACGTCCTGCGCGCGACCACAGTACAGACAGACGATCGTCTGACGATCCTCGGGTCGATATTGTGCTTCGTTGAGGTTCGACATCGCTGCCTCAACATCCTTCGACCAACGGGCCTCAAGATCAACACCAAAACGGCAACGCCTACACGAAATCAATCGTCGTCTAAGCGATTCAGGCGTACGCGCAGGCGTCATCCGCCAAGATCACCTGACACGGCAGGATCGGTGGCACGATCGACCTGCGAATTCACGAGCTTACAGGGCTCGCGTCGGACGACACGGAGTCGAGTCCTTTGCGGTTCGTCCATGACCTCCGTGCCGCCCGAGCGGAGCAAGCATCCGTGCAAAGATGATAGCCACTTGCCCGGTCGGGCGAGGGGCGTGACATCCGTGTCAACATCCGGATCGAAGATCGTTGTCAGGATCGAAGAACGTTCGATCAGCATCCCATGCCGGTCATCAGGTCCGCGGAGCGCCTTGACCCGGTTGGGCGGCCGGGTTGGGTCGGGCGATGCCTGCGCTGGGCTTGCCCTTGGGTGCGTCGGGTCCGACGCTGACCTGTCCGACAAACACAGCGCCTTCTTCGACCACGAGCTTCGAAGCCGTGAGATTGCCCTCGTAGCGAGCCGAGCTCTTCAGTTCGATGCGATCGGTCGCTGAAAGGTTACCCTTCACCTTGCCTTCGATGATGATGGCGCTGGCATCGACGTTCGCGTCCATCTGGGCTTCCTTGGTCACCTGCAGCTTGCCAGCGGTCGAGATTTCGCCGTTGAGTTGGCCTTGCAAGCGAAGTCCCTTTTCAAACGAGAGCTTGCCCTCAAATTTTGCATCTGGACCGATGACTGTCGTGAACTCACCTGTGGGGTCTGCCATTTTCGTAGCCTCCTGGGTTGTCCGTCGGGTGTGACGGTTCGGGCGGGACGATAGCGGCATCAGGGTCAGGCTTCAATCGCCGGAGAGGATCGAAATCCATCCACTTCGACTGTGAATGAAATTGTGGATAACCTGATGAAAATACCGGGTGCGGCTCGATTCTTCCGCAGGCATTTTCCACGAATTCGCGCCGCATTCGCCCGTTCGCGTCCAAGCTGTCCGATGAATCGGTCGATAAATGGAGCATGATACGCCGCTTCATGCTTGCTGCCCGGGAGTATAGTTGGAAATCGTCATCGATTGAATCGATGAATGAAACGAATGGATGACCGGCGATGGATTTTGCAGACTTCCAAGTTCCGCTGCGTGTCGCAACCGCAATGAACGCCTTTGCGAGGCCCTGGTGTGTGGTGGGAGGCTGGGCGATCGATCTATGGCTCGGGCGATTGACGCGTGGACATGGGGCGGCCCGGGTGGCGGTGCTGCGCGATCATCAGGGCGAACTGCGCGACTATCTCTGCGCGGGAAAGGCCCCGGGAAAGCTCGCGTTCAATCTCGGCGGACGATGGGCGCTGCTGCGCGATCGTCAGATGCTGATGAGACCCGTGGATCTGTTGCGATTTGAGCGGCGTGACGGGATCACGTTCGACATCGAACTGCATGAGTCGGACGGGATCGACTGGATCGATCGTCGTGACACGCGCGTTCGCGAGAGTCTGGCGAGGTGGATCGTGCGGGCGGGGTACAACGTGCCGGTGCTTGCGCCGCACCTGGTGTTGATCGATCGAGTGCGTGCGGGCCGTCCAAAGGATTTGCTCGATCTGCGGGTGGCGCTCGGACAGTTAAAACCCGAGCAGCTGAGGCATGTCCTGGAGACGATGACGATCGTCGCACCCGAACATCCGTGGCGGGTCGACATCGAACGCGTGGTGGGCGTGTAGATTTCGGTTGTTGCAGGACGACGTGTGATCCGCTGCGATCGGGTGTGACCTGCTGTGACTAAGCTCGATCAATTGCGAAGCGACTTGTTGTTTACGCAAGATCGACTCGGTGTCTACACCGGATCGACTCGGTGTTTACACCGGATTGACTTGGGGCTTACACCAGATCGAAAACGAGTCGTGTGTTGGAGGATCTGAAGCTGACGAGCGTGACGCCGACGGGGCTTTGACCGAACGCGGGTGTAAGCCGTGCGGCGGTCAGGTAGCGGCCGCGTCCGGTGGCGACTTCGACGTTGCTCCAAATCGCGCCGTTGTACGTGGCGCGGCGCGTCGAATCTGTGCGGCGGTCGTAGTAGAAGATTTCGGCTTGCCCTTGCGAATCGATCAGCACGTTCGTGTAAAGACCGGTCGCTCCGCGCGTCGCGAGCGTGGCGTTCTGCCAAACGTTGAATCGCTTGGTGGAATATCTGAGGTCGGCGGGGTTGGCATCGTAATAGGCGATGTGTGGATCGCCGTTGGGATCAAATACGACACTCGTAAAAGCTACGCCGCGCGTGGTGGCATCGATGACGGAATTGCTCCATTGCCGCAGGCCGTCCTGCTGTGCGAACTTTACGACACCGGTGGAAGTGTTTTCGTAGACGATGCCGAGACGACCATCGCCGGAGCGGGCCATGCTGCTCCAGCGACCGACGTCGTCGTTGCGATCGATGTCGCGGATCGACCAAACGCCTGAGCCGTCGACATTGCCCAGGCTGCTGCCGCTATTCAGCTCGGCAAGTCGCAAATCGCCGCTGGTGCGCCGGTAGTAGGCGATACTGGGTTGATCGAGCGCGTCGAGCGAAATCGAGGGATACAGACCGACGCTTCCGCGCGTGTCGACGGGGGTGATCCGCCAGGCTTCGCCGTCATGAAGGGCATATACCAGATCGCCCTGGTGTCCGTCGAAGTACGCGACATGCGGCCTGCCGAACGCGTCGAGTTCGAGGCTGAGGAACTGCCCCTGGTCGGGGATGGAGTTGTTGATGAAGCTCGTCGAACTCCATGCGCCGCTGTGCGCGCGCGTCGCGTAACGCATCGATCGGCTGGACACATCAAAGTAGAGAAAGTGCGATGTGCCATAGCGATCGGCTTCGATGGCATTGGCATCCCCACGTCGACCGATCGGCGGGGCGACTTCTGGTGCGGCAGGCAAACGCAGATTGGCGAGGCTCGCGGCACGGAAGACGTCGAGACGCGGATATCGAATGCCCGTCGTCATGCCGAACTCAGAATCACCGTCAAGGTTGATTGAGGCGCTGGCACGGAGGATTGAACGGATCGATGCTGGCGTGAGCGTCGGATCAATCTGTTTCAATAGCGCGACCGTCCCGGTCACCATCGGGGCGGCGAAACTCGTGCCGGTGACGCGGGCAAAGGTCCCGCCTATGCCGAGCGTGACGACATCTGAGCCCGGCGCGAGAATCTCCATGATCGCTGCACGCTGAGAAAACTCGGTGATGACATCTCCCGAATCAACCGCGCCGACGCTGATGACGTGCGGGTGCGCGCCGGGGTAATCAATACCCGGTCCCTCCGCCGTGCTGTCGTTGCCCGACGAGGCGACCACCACGATGTTCAAATCGGAAAGCTGATTCAGCTCATCGCCGATGACTTCGTCGATGTAAGGCTCGGTGAATCGACCGAACCCGAAGCTGATGTTGACCGCATCAAAGTTGAACTCGCTCGAGTGGTCGACGACCCACTTGAGCGCCGCCTCCAGACGCGAGAGGGGGACGCTCTCGACATCCTCCGCAATCCGCAACGCCACAACCTGAACGCCCGGAGCTATGCCAGAATAAAGAAACGGGCCAGAGATAAACTGCTCGGCGGCGATCACACCCGTAACGGCGGTGCCGTGACCGTTGGGGCTGGTGTCGCGCGGGTCGGGGTCGTTGTCAACAAAGTCCCAACCGCCCACAACCGTGAAGCCCGGACCAAAACCCTCTCCAATCGCAGGGTGTGAGTAATCGACGCCCGTATCAATGACCGCCACCACGCGCCCGGCGCCGGAAAGCGTCGGCATCGATTGCGTGAGCCGGTCGTGCTGAATGAGCGAGTGCAGCGAACCCCATGGCGTCGTGCTTAGATGCCGACGCGATTCGAGCGCCTCAAGAATGCGGCTCGACTGACATGACCCGACGCGACACGGAATGCGTCGTCGGATCGGCGAATGAGATGAAGGGGTTAAAGCGTTCACGGGACGATCAGCACGGTGCACGTCTTGCGACGTCTGCTCCTATAAAACCGATCATAGAAACTCCTCAACGCCACGCCAGCCCAGATGCAACATATCCAGACGATTCCAAGCGTGAATCTGAAGATGGCGTCGCCCTTATCTGAAAGACGCCGCCTGACGACTTTCGTTGCATCGATTGTCGCGGGAGAACGACCTGATAGAACCGAAGCCACCGGCGCTCTTCGCAGTCCGTGACGGAACCTGTCAACCAGCGCGGTGGGTGGCGATCGTCAGATCAGAGCTTGATTTGACGTTGCTGCGTCACGAGCGTGACGCTGTTGTTGCGGACGGCCTGCAGGCGGGCAAGACGACGCTCGTGGCGCCGCTGTGACTCGCTCGGACGCGGGGCATCCTGCGACTTTTTATACTCGGCGGTCACTTCGAAACGACCGGTCGAAAGCGCCCGACAGCGAACCACCTCCGCCGCCCTGCGCGGGCCGGGCTCGGCGGGCTCGATCTGAACAACCTGACCGACCGCAAGTTCAGTGCGGATCAGAAAGTTCGTCTGCCCGCCGGGCGTGTCTCGACAAATCACTTCATGCCGAAGCCCCGCGCCAGGACCGTCAGTGATAAATACAAACGCTTCGCCCGCCACGCGTCGGCGTGTCTTTCGTCGTTCATCCAAAGACGTGGGACGGGCCACAGGTTCAAATAGCGGATTCATTTCTGAATCATCCCTCAATTAAAATCCCCCGACACGGACGATGGTGTCGCACAACCCATGCGACATTCGCAAAAATGCTGCGATTTCGGCCCCGTGTCATGACGTGTTATCAACCCCGACACTTCCGGAGCAAAGCACAACAATCAATGCTCGTCATCCTTCGCTCGTCATCCTTCAACCGCAAAAAAGCAATCACTTCAAGCTCTCAAACAACCTAGGCATCCACCCTTCAAACGAAAGGCAAAGTTCTGGTCGGGTCGCCGGATCGAGGTGTCGTATTCGAGATGCTTTGCAGCTCTCTCGATGCATTCGATACTAGGACGCAAGTGGATTGAATGCAAGTGCAAATCTGATTCGAACAATTCGCCAGATTACCCTTCTGTCGCGGCCGGCGCCGGACACTCCTCGATTCATGCGACCTACCCGATATCGAAACGGGCACACCGCACGTCATCCCACCGTCAAATGCACGCGTAAATCGCTTCGGCACCGCATGCCGCCACAGGAAACAACGCTTCCCAACAAAAAAGAATCGTGACCGCGATCGCATCAGGCGCGGCTCCTCCTTTTCCGGACTGGCGGGCTTTGGGGGGCTGGGGATCTGCCTTTGGGCGTCCGCAGCGAGGCAGAATTCAACGGTCGATCCGACTTGGCGCCGGATAACGCGGAGGCGAGTGCAGACCCCGAGGCGATAGGCGTCCCGGAGGCGATAGGGGCGGCGGGGTGGCGCGGCGTGGGCTCGATTCTCTCAATCGATGTGACGACGCGAGGCTCGTGCGCGGCGGGGCTGATCGATTTGGGCCCGCACTTGCGGTGCTCGGTCGAAGCAGGCAAAGCGGTGGAGACGCCCTCGTGGAGGAGTTCGCGGGCCTGGGCTCGCGTGGTGTCTGTGATGCGAGAACCGCCGATCATTTCGGCGAGTTCTTCGATGCGGTCGTCCGCGTCGATGGTTCGGACGGTGGTGGTGGTGGATTGACCGACCTGATGCTTACGAACGGTGAGATGGTGGTCGGCAAAGGCGGCGATCTGAGGCAGATGCGTGATGCAGAGGACCTGTTGTCCGCGCGACAGATCACGGAGCTTGCGGCCGATGATCGCGCCGAGGCGTCCGCCGATGTTGGCGTCGATCTCGTCGAACACCAGTACGCTTGACGCCGGGAGAACCGAAGGTGACTCGCGCGGGGTTCTTCCTTGCTGCGAATGGGAGAGCACGGATTTAATGGCGAGCATAACGCGTCCGGTCTCACCGCCGGAGGCGATTTTTCGAAGTGGGGCCGCGGGCAGGCCGGGATTGGTCTGGATCAAGAACTCAACGCAATCGATGCCCGACGGACCGGGCTCATCGGTCGAGGTGATCTGAACACTGAAGCGGGCTCGCTCCATGCCGAGATCGGCGAGTTGCGCGTCGACGCGGGGCGATAGAACCTGCGCCGCCCGGGCACGTGCTTCATGGAGTTGTCGGCCGAGATCCATGAGCGACCTTTCCAGCGGAATGATTCGGCGGGTGAGTTCGGAGGCGTCGGTGGCGGAGTGTTCGAGTTGCTGGATTTCCAAACCGATTTGCTTTCGAAAGGCGACGACATCGTCAATAGACGGGCCGTACTTGCGGAGAAGGCGGTTCAGCGTGTTGAGCCGTTCCTGAACTTCGGCCAGCTCGGCGGGGTCGAGATCGAGACGCCGCGTGTAACGACCCAGGTCGAATGAGGCCTCTTCAAGTTGGATCAATCCGCTCCGCATCTGCTCGACGATCGGTGTGAGGCTCGGATCGAGCGTGGCAAGGTCAGCGAGGATCGCGGCGGTATGCTTGAGGCGATCAAGGATCGAATTGTCGGCGTCGTAAAGAGCCGCGAAGGCGGCCATGGACTCGCGGCGGACCCGGTCGAGGTTCGCCAGGAGTGAAGCGCGGCATTCGAGTTCGCGAAACTCCGCGGGGTCGGGCTCCGTCCGATCGATCTCGTCGGCCTGAAACCGCAGCAGATCCAGTTGCTGGCTGCGCAGCTTCTCGCCGACCGTGAGTTGTTCGAGTCGCTGCCGCGCTTCTGCGAGTTCGAGCCAGACGTTGTGGTAGGCCTGACGCAGCGAAGCTGCGGAGGCAAACCGGTCGAGAACGTCGAGTTGGTTCGACGGCTTGAGAAGGAATTGTGCGTCGTGCTGGCCGTGAATGTCGACGAGCTTTTCGCCGATGAGTTTCAACATGCCGAGCGTGATCGGATGGCCGTTGAGCGTGGCGGAGCTGCGTCCGGAAGCGTGAAGCCGGCGTGTGAGGATGATTTCCCCGCCGTCGTCTTCAAGTGGCAGATCGGTGAGCCTTGCGATATCGACAAGACGCGCGTCGAGCGGGCACGCTTTGGCCTGGTTCGAAACATCGGGCGGTGCCTCAACGCCGAGATGAAAGCGGCCGGTGATGCGAGCCTCATCCGCGCCGGCACGGAGCATGTCGGCCCCGCTGCGAAGACCGAGGAGTAGCTCGATCGCGCCGATGACCAGACTCTTGCCCGCGCCCGTGGCACCGGTGAAGCAGTTCAGCCCGCCACGCAAATCGACCTTTGCTTCGGCGATCACCGCGAGGTTGGAGATGTGCAATTCCTGAAGCATGGTCCGGGGGGCCGCTGAGGCGCGGAGGGCACAAAGGAAGACACGGAGGAAGACGTGGAAGATGATGGTGAGCGTTTCGGAGCCTGTGGGGTGGTGCTGGTCCCTTTCTGTGGTGGGGCAGACCTTACTGTGGGGAAAGATTCATGGGGTGGTGTGGAGTTGGGATGGTAAGAAGTTGGGATGGTAAGAAGTTGGTTGGGGATTGGACTATTTGATGGAGCTTCCGGGGGCGACGGGTGTGCTGGGTGAAAGGACGACGACATTGCCGGTGGCGGGGTCGGTGGCGGCGAGGAGCATGCCGTGGCTGACTTGTCCGCGCAGCGGGCGTGGGGCGAGATTTTTGACGACGACGATTTGTTTGCCGACGAGGCTTGCCGGGTCATACCACGCCTTGATGCCGGCGCAGATTTGACGGCGCTGGCCGTTGCCGATGTCGATCTGGAGGACGAGGAGTTTGTCGGCGTTGGGATGGGCGGCGGCTTCGACGACGGTGGCGACGATGAGCTGGATCTTGGCGAAGTCGTCGTAGACGATTTCAGGAAGATCGGTGCCGGCGGGCGCGGGCGATACTGACGCAGCCCCTGATACAGCCCCTGATACACCCGATGATACAGCCGATGATGAAGGTGCGTGCGTTGCGGGCAAAACGGGGGTGCTGGGGCCAGTCGCGACTGGACCATTCGCGACTTGATTCGTCGCGGCGGGATGGGTCGGGTTGGGCGTCGTCTCAGGCGAACTCATGGGCAAAACTCCCGAACGATGACAGGCCATTCACCGGCCTGCCGCCGGGATGGTCTGTTCATGTTCTGTTTGGTTAGAGGTTAGACAGATGGATGCTGGGTGTCAAGGAAAAAAAATCGGGTTTTGTTTGGGTGGATTCGGTGCGAAACGGTCTTCTTTGAGCTTCGAGCGTTCAAGGGAATTGTTGCGCTTACCACGCGTAGGCTTCGGGTGCGGCCTGGGCGTTAAAGTCGGCGAGACCCTGATCGGTGGGGCCTTTGGGGCCGGGCCAGATGCGGTCGAGGGCCTGCAGGTCGGGTTCAGTGAGTTTGATGTCGAGAGCGCGCAGGGAAGTTGCCAGTTGATCGCTGGTGCGCGGGCCGATGATGGGGCTTGTGATGGCGGGGTTGTGGAGCATCCACGCGAGGGCGACGTCGGCGGGGTGGTGCCCGAATTCTTTGCAGAAAGATTCCCAGGCTTCGAGTCGGGGTCGCTCTTTGTCGATGCGCTTTTGGAGCCCTTCGTTGGCACGGCGACCTTCGGCGGCCTTTTGAAGCACGCCGCCGAGGAAGCCGCCTTCCAGCGGGCTCCATGGGATGACCGCCATGCCGTAGGCGCGACAGGCGGGCAGGACTTCCAGTTCGATCGTCCGACTTGCGAGTGAATATTTGGATTGTTCGCTGACCAGACCGACGCAAAGGTTCCGACGCGCGGCCTCGTTGTATTGCGCGATGTGCCAGCCGGCGAAGTTGCTGCTGCCGACATAAACAGCCTTGCCTTGCTTGATCAGCACATCGAAGGCTTGCCAGATCTCATCAGGATGAGAATCGCGATGGATGTGATGCATCTGATAAAGATCGATGTAGTCGGTCTTCAGACGCTTGAGCGAACCCTCGCAACCGCGCCGAATCTTGACGGCGGAGAGTCCGCGTCCGCGCATCGTGACATCGCCGGGGATGAGTTCCATGTCGTTGTAGACTTTCGTCGCGAGGATGATCTTCTCACGACGTCCGCCGCCCTGGGCGAGCCAGCGACCGATGATCTGTTCGGTGATGCCTTCGCCCTTCTTCCAACCGTAGACGTCGGCGGTATCGAAGAAATTGATGCCCAGTTCCAATGCCTGATCCATCAAGGCAAAGCTGTCGGTCTCTGATGTGTGCGGGCCGAAGTTCATGGTGCCGAGACAGAGACGCGAGACGCGGCATCCGGTGCGGCCGAGGTTGACGTATTGCATGACGGGATCTCCTGATAAGGACTTGGGGTCAATGACCGTTTGATCGATTCGACGAACGCTTGCATGTTAACGGGCATTGGTTTGGGTATCGAATCGGTATGATGGTTTGTCATGATGCCGAACGTTCCCCCGCGAGAGCCTTCGAACATGCCGGTCGATCCACCCGTCGCCGAGCCTGTGGATGAGCGCGGTGAGCCGCACGCGCAGCACACTGCTGCGGGCGGCGCAGTCGCGCTGGCTTATGCGACGAAGCGTTCTCAGCGGCCGGGCTTGTGGACGGCGATGGGGATCGTCTCGATCGTGCTCGCGGTGTGGATGGGTTTGCAGGCGCTTATCGGCGTGGGTCAGCCGATCGTGATGCGGATGATGTCGGGCATCCAAATCCCGGCCGGACCGACGACCACCCTCGCGCCGGCAACTCAATCGCAGGATGGCGCGACGCTGAGCCCGACCTCCCGTGAAGCCGATCGACTGCCCGATCTGGATGCGACTCGAATCTGGGTCGAACTGATCTCCCAGGACGCTGCTCGGCCGGATGTACAAACCCTGCTCAAGGCCCTTCGAGCACACGGGGCGGCGATGTTTCCCGATTATGCCGCGATGACGACGACTGCGGATGTGCGAAATCGCATCGTCGGGCAAGGTCAGACTCCGGACGGATCCAGCTACATCGAACTCAAGGACGCGCGCATCGAGTTTGACCAGACCGAATGGTCGATCTACACGCGGGGCGGGCGGTTGCTTTCGGGTACGATCGATCCACCGACGATTGCATCAAACCCCGATGCATCCAACTCACGCACAGCACAAGACGCAGGACAAAACGCGAATGCCGTGCAGGTGGATCGGTTTGAGGATCTGCCGATGGGGGCACCGCTGCCCGCAGATCCGAACGCGGCTGCGCCTGCCATGATCACGCCCTTTGCGGGATGGGCTCTGAGTTGGGGGATGATCGCAGTTCAGGCGATGGCGCAGGTGATCGGATTGTTGCTGGCCGGCGTGTTGATGTGGGCTGGGATCCAGATGTTGCGTGATCGGCGCGCCGGGCTGTCGATTCATCGACGATGGGCTTGGTGGAAGATCGTGTGGGTCCTGCTCGTGGTGATGATGCTCGAACCGTGGATGATGGCGCAAATGATGGGGTCGATGTTCGCACAAGTGCCCGGCGGACCGGGCGCAGTGGGCGGGAGTGTTGTTGGACCGGGTGGAACCACCACCACCACCACCACCGTGAACTTCAATCCGCTGCCGGGAGGCTTTTCGACCTGGATGGCGATCTTCAGCGCGCTGTTGAACGGTATCTTCGCGCTGGTCTATCCGATCCTCATCCTCGTGCTCACGCGACTTAAGCTGTTCAAAGATTATGCGATGACGCTGTCGCGGTGAGTGATCAATAGCAAATTCACGCGGCTTCGAGAGCGGGGGATGGGCGCTTGGGAGTGGTGGCGCTTGCGTGTCGTGAAGCGTGATGGTCGGGGCCGGTCGATTGGGCGGATTCGGGATGGTATTCGGGGAGCGTTTGTCTGAGGGCGGCGATGGCGTGCGGGGCGGGTGCGTTGATGACGGCGGTGAGTGTGTCGATCGCCGCCTGCACCTGGATCGGCGTGGTCGGGGGAAGATCCCAGACGCTGATCTTGGGATGACTCGTCGGGCGCGTGTGTTGTTCGGCGCTGGTCAATTCTTCGAACAGTTTTTCGCCCGGACGTGGGCCGGTGATTCGGATGTCGATGTCGCGACCGACGGTCAGACCGGCGCGGCGGATCATCGTCTCGGCCAACTCCAGAATCCGCACCGGCTCGCCCATGTCCAGCAGGAACACCTCACCCCCTCCGCCGATCGCGCCGGCTTGCATCACCAGTTGCGTCGCCTCCGGAATGGTCATGAAATACCGACGCATCTCCGGATGCGTCACCGTCACAGGCCCACCGCTCGCAATCTGTTGACGAAAAATCGGCACGACGCTACCGCTCGATCCGATCACGTTCCCGAACCGAACCGCCAGATATCGACCCGCGTCAGCCGGAACTGTCTGTACGATCATCTCCGCCAGCCGCTTGGTCGCGCCCATCACGCTCGTCGGATGAACGGCCTTGTCTGTGCTGATCAACACCAAACTGTCCACACGATGCTGCAGACAGACATCCACCAGAATCCTCGTGCCGAGAATATTGTTCTTGATCGCCTCCCCGGGATTGAGCTCCATCATCGGCACGTGCTTATGGGCGGCGGCGTGGAAGACGACGTCTGGCCTGTGGGCCTCAAAGACATGTTGCAGCCGCGCGACATCGGTGATGTCGCAGATCGTCGGATACAGATCCAATCCGATCCAGCGCTCGCGGAGCTGTCGATCGATGTCAAAAAGCGCCGCCTCCGATCGCTCGACGAGGATCAGTCGCTCGGGCGTGTAGCGGGCCGCCTGTCGGCAAAGTTCGCTGCCGATGCTGCCGCCCGCGCCGGTCACCATGACGCGTCGACCGGCGAGGAACCTCTGGAGTTCGGGCGTATCGAGATTGACCGGTTCCCGGCCGAGGAGCTCGGTCAGTTCCTGCAGGTCGGGTTCGAGCCGCGCATTCAATCGCTGCGTATCCCGCGCGCTCTCGCGAAGCTGCTTCGCACGCAACGAAAGAGATTTCGCCCGGAAAGGCCAACCCATCGCACATTTATCGGTCGGAACAGACCCACGACTTGAATCCGACGGGATTCGGTCGGTTCCAAATGAACCGAGCGGGATGAACGACACAGGCTATCCTCGGCCCCGGTGCGCTGTAGCAGGAACGCGGACCAACCCTTGCAAAATCGTCATCCCTGCTGGGCCGGGGTTGGGACTGCGGTCGCGGCGAGGTGCGTGGGAGATGGCGTGTGGGGTGTGCGACGTGGGTCGGATCGGGTGGCGAGGAGCACCGTGAAAGCCCAGATCGATAGGATCGCCGCCCGGGCGATGGAGCGCGGGCCGATGGATTCGCGGCCGAGCAGTTCGAAGCAGCCGCAGGCGATGTCGAGTCCGCGGACTTGGGCTTGAATCTGAGCGATGACGAAGACAAGGCCGAGAAGGCCGGTGATGAATGCGGCGCTGGGTCGCGCTCGGCCGGTGATGAGGCAAAGCCCGCAGACGATCTCGATGAACGGCAGCAGCATCGCGGTCAGCCAGGCGAGCGCGTCGGGCAGCAGACCGTAATCGAGCACGGCCCGGAGGAAGCTGGCGGGATTGAACAGCTTGGTCGCCCCGCTGAACAGCAGCCATAGGCCCAGCGGGATCGCCGATCCAAGAAGAAGCGCGCGAAAGAAGCCCTTCCCCCGCGCGGTTGTCTCATGCAAAGTCTGGTGTGGGAGAGACATGATCGATGGGTGTCATGTGTTGAACGATCAACAGAAGAACCGAGATCACCAGAAGAACCAGTGCGGAATGCCGAAGGGAACCCACGCCCCGGGGAACTGCCATGTCGCAAGCACCCATCCGCCGAGCAGGAAATTGGTGACCGCGTGCGCGACGATGCACGCGCCGATGCTGCGTGTGCGGATGAGCAGCCAGGAAATCAGCAGTGCCCAGACGAACCCGGTGAGGAACTGGACGTGCACGGCCGCGAAGAGCAGCGCGCCGACAAGCACCGACATGCGATCGGGCTCGCCGATGGGAACGAGTCGATAGTTGTTGGGCGAGGCGAGGCTCCGCCATAGCCAATCGCGCCAAAAGACCTCTTCCATCAATGGAACGACCAGCACCGGGCCAAGAAACCGGACGGCCATGAAGGCCCAAAACCAGAATGGATCGGCGATGAGGTCGGGATAGTTGCGGTAGTCGCTGATGTCGCTGACGAGCTGGACGGGGCCGAGGTTGAAGCCGCCCTGTCCGAAGATCCAGACAAGGATGCATTCCATGCCAACCCATTGCACGGTTCCGACGATCCCGACGAGTGTGCCGAGTCCAAGGTGGGTCCAGCGGATGCGATCCCAGCGCTTACGCAGCCAGATCAATAGGCCGGCGACGATCAACGTGCGGGCGGTGTAGGCGTGAGGGAAGTATTGCTTGAACGACGCGCCAAGCTGCACGAAGGCGAGAAACACGAGCATCGGCAGCCAGTAGGGCCAGCCGGGCTTCGGCGCGGTGTCGCTTTGGGGTTGCTTGCCCTGGTCTTCGATGATCATGCAACGGACTTTATCCGATGGCACGGATGAGGCGATAGCGGGTTTGGGACTATCATGAAGGAAGTTGGTTTTACTCTGCCCGGGAGGCAACATGGAATTCCTGCTGAGTCCGCCTTGGTGGGTGTGGATCGTCGGACCGGTGGTGGCGATCGGGGTGTGGGTGTTTGGCAACAATCGAACGGACGCGAAGATTCGCTGGGCAGGGTTCGGGCTTCTTGCGGGCGTGCTGGCGTGGGGCGTGGTGTCGTTCATGATCGACACGCCGCTGGAGGCTTCGGTCAAACGAACACGCGACATCGTGCGACTGGCGGGGGAAGAGAATTGGGACGCATTTCAAGCAAAATTTGACGCACAGACGACCATCGGCGCAGGTCCGCTCGCGCTGCGCGGCGCCGAGCCGATTCGGAAAATGGTCGAGTCGAACTGGAGTCGATATCAGTTTAAGTCCGTCACGATCCTGAGCCTGCTATCACAGCAGAGTGGATCGCTCATCAGCGTGGAGATTACCGTGCTGTCGGAGATGCAGTTTCCACAGCGAAGCAGTTGGCGATTCGATTACGAGAAGCGATCGGACGGCGTGCTGCTGGCGCGGGTTGAGCCCTTGAGCGTCGATGGGATGAACATCGAACAGATCCGTGCGCGGCTGGGAGGATCCCGGTGAGCGACATCACGGACGCATACGCGCGCCCGGAAGAACCGACGCGGCACGCGGCGCGGGACGAGACGGGAAGCCACGCACGGAGCGGCCTGAAGCTTCTGACGGCAGCATGGGTCTGCCCGGTGGATGCGCCGGCGATCGAGCGCGGGGGCGTGCTGTTCGATGGGCCCACCATACGGGCGGTGGATCGGTTGGATCGGCTCGAAAGGCACCTTGCGGGCGCGATACGTGAAGATGCGGGCGATGCGGTCCTGCTGCCGGGGCTGATCAACGCGCATACCCATTTGTGCCTGTCGGATTTGTCGACCAGCGATCCGGAAGCGAACGGACTGCGAAACGATTTTGGCGCGTGGCTGCTTTCGATCGGGAAACGCCTCAAGCCGACGGAAGCCGACTATGCCGATCGCATGACCGAAGCGATGCGGCGCGGGGCGAAGGAGTCGCTCGAGCACGGCGTGACATGCGTGGGCGATATCGCCCCGCGATTGGCGGAGGCAGATGTGTGCGTCGAGCGGGCGTTGTCGGATGTGCCGATCCGGTGCGTGAGTTTCTTTGAGCTACTGGGGTTGGGTGAGATGCGCGGGGCGTTTACAGAACAGTTTGAGCGCGTGCGGCGATGGGTGGTCGAGCGGCCCTTTGGTGCGATGCGAAGGTTGAACGTGGGCATCTCGCCTCATGCGCCTTATACGGTGGATGTTGAGGGCTTTGCAGAGGTCGTTGATTTTGCAAGGCAAGGTGGAGGCCGCGTACCGCTGATGACACATGCGGCCGAGCATGCAGGAGAGGAAGATTTTTTGCGTGAATCGTCGGGAGCGATGGCAGCGCTCTATCAGAAGATCGGGCGATCGCTGGCGGGCGTGTCGAGGTTCGACGGCACTTCAATCGGGATGCTGGATTCGGTGGGAATGTTGGAGATGGGTGCGGTGCTCGCGCATGTGAATTATCCGACAGGTGACGATCTGGATCTGCTGGCCCGGCACGGTGCGGCAGTGGTGTATTGTCCGCGGACGCATGAGTATTTTGGGCATGCAGTGCATCCGATCGAGCGGATGATGGAAATGGGAATCGCGGTTTCGCTGGGCACGGACAGCCGCGCGAGCAGTCCGGATTTGGATGTCTTGAGTGAAGCGCGTTGCGTGCGGCGAAAGTTTCCGGGGATCGATCCGGGACGATTGCTGCAAACAATCACCTCAAACCCGGCGAGAGCGTTAGGATTGGGCGAGGTGGTCGGGACGCTGTCGCCGGGCAAACGTGCGGATGTGTGTGCGGTGGGGATCGGCGCGGGTCGGGGTTGGGAGACAATTCTGGATGATGTTTCAGGGGAACGGGCGGTGTGGATCGAGGGCGAGCGCGTATGATGTGGCTGTGACAGATCCACCTTTTGATCCCGGAAGTGATACGCAAGCGAACCCGGCGATGCCCGGCGCCTTGAGCGAAAGTGCTTCGAGTGCGTCGAACGCGTCGCAAGCAGAACCGCCCGTGCCGATGCAGAGATTGCATCCGTCGGTTCGGATCACATGGCTCATCGATACGACCATCACCACGGTCTTCATGTTCGGCGGAATGACCGCGATCGATCTGCTCGTGCTGCGGCGATGGGAGAGCTATCCGTTTCCGCCGATGGTCGCCGCGGGGGTGATGCTGATCGCATGGATCGTCTTGATGATCTATTACAACATGCGTCGGTACGCATGCTGGGGTTATGCGATTCGACCGTTGGACGTGCTGATCGAGCATGGCGTGTGGTGGAAATCGCGGCGGTGCATTCCCCGATCGCGGATTCAGCACGTGGATATCCGATCCGGGCCGATCGACAGGTCGCTGGGACTTGCGAATGTGAGTTTGTTTGTGGCCGGTGGCGTGGGCGCGGTCGCGGAGATTTCGGGACTTGATCCACTGGAGGCCGAGCGATTGCGAAGCGCGCTGGTCGATCACGACTCGTCGATCAATCCAATGCAGGGACAAGTCCTACCGCAGATGCCGCACGTGACGTTTCCGCCGCAAGCCGGACAACTGGGATCGCAAGGACAACCTGGATCGCAAGGACAACCTGGATCGCAAGGACATCAGGGACAGCCGGGTCAGACTTGGCAGGGTGGTCATGGATACTGAGCCGCGAGAATCGACCGCCGGTCAAGCACCGCCTCCTTTGCCGGCATCGCCCGACGCCCCCGCATCAAATGAGATGCCAGCGTCATCTGCCGCGCCATCATCTTCCGCCGCGCCATCATCTTCCGCCGCGCCATCATCTTCCCCAGCGTCGCCTCCGCCTATGCCGCAGGGAGTCGTACAGGCGACGAGCACGCAAACCCAGCACGCCCAACCGCCTCAATCACAGACATCCTATCCACAGGCACCCTATCCACAGGCACCCTATCCACCCGCGCAGTATGCTCAGGGACCTTATCCGCAGGCTTACCCACAGGTGCCTTACCCACAGGGGCCTCACCCGCAGGGGCCCTATCCCCACGGATATGCCTATCCGCCGGGTTATCCGTCTCACGTCCACCCGCCAGAGGCTCAACATCCCGCGGCGTGGATGGCTTACTACCGCGATCCGACTCCGCTGCACATTCTGACCATTGTCGTGGAGGTCTTCACCTGGCTCAAGAATGTCAGTTGGTTGATCGCTTTGATCATCGTCTTGCGGCTCATGGGGCGGTCAGGGGATATTGCGGAGTTGGTGATCGTCGCGCTGGGCGGGCTTCGCATCATTGGTGCTGTGATCAAATACGCGACCGTTCGATATGCGATCGATGCACAAAATTTCATCATCTCGTCAGGCGTGCTCGAGAAACAGCTTCGGACGATTCCGCTGTCGCGGATTCAGAACGTGAACATCAAGCGCGGGTTGATCCATCGGATGCTGGGGGTTGCGGAGCTTCGGATCGAGACCGCGAGCGGCGCAGGGACGGAGGCAGAGCTTTCGGTGGTGAGCCTCGCCGAAGCTGAAGCGCTGCGCCAGCAGTTGTTGACGACCGCGTCGATCGCGGGGGCGGTGGTGGTCGGCCTGTCGAACGCGAACGATGTCACGGTGCGTGGTGATTCGACGGCTCACCCAGCGGATGGCAATTTCGATCATCGCACGGGCGTGGCGATTCCGTCACACGGTTCGACAATCGGCGCGACGATCGGCGCGACAATCGGCGGGACAGTCGGCGAGACCGTCGGTGAGAAGGTGGGTGACAGGGTAGGGGCAACGGTTGAGGCGGTGGTGGGTGCGACGCCGGTGGCATCGCGCACGCTGTACACTGCGTCAGCGGGTCGATTGTTGTTGTCGGGCGCGACGACGCTCCGCATTGGTACGGTGATCGGCCTGATTTTTGGTGTTTTCTTCTTCATTCGTGGAGATGAAAGCGAGGCCAGCGCGGTCAGGCAACTCGTCGGTTTCCTCGAAGCAAACGGCCTGACCGGCGCGTGGGGCATCGCTGCGATCACGGCCGCGATCGTACTGGCGGGCTGGCTGGTTTCGATCGGATGGTCGCTCCTGAGCCTCTGGGATTTTCGCCTTGAGCAGACCGGCAATCGACTCCAACGTCAGCACGGATTGTTGACGCAGGTGCAAAGCAGCTTCAGCGCGGCCCGGATACAGGTGCTGCGTGTATCGGCACCGCCGGTGCATCGGCTGCTGGGTATCTGGCGACTGAACGCAGTGACCGCCGGCTCGTTTGCCGAGCAGCAGGACGCATCGAGTTCGGTCGTCGCCCCGGTCGTCCGTCAGGAGGAAATCTCGCCTTTGCTCGGTCGATTGAAGGCCGGGCTCACCCTGGAGGGGATCGAATGGCGGGCGGTGAGTCGTCGGGCGATTCGCCGGGCCTTCGTGCGATACAGTTTCTGGTTGACGGTGTTCATCGGGTTGCTCGCCTGGCGGTGGGATCGGTCGGTGGCGTGGGGATTGCCCGGGGCGCTCGCCACAGGTCTGGGCTTTGGCATTTTATACTGGCGAGCCTTGCGCTATGCGATCACCGACGAAGCGCTGTACGTACGATCAGGGATTTTCCTGCGGCGATTCGAAGTGATTCCGCGGGACAAGGTGCAGGCGGTGCTGGTGAGTGCGAATCCGATCCAAAGACGGATCGGGCTCGCACGATTGGAAGTGGTGACGGCAGGATCGGGCTTTGGCGCGAGCGCGGATATTCCCGATCTCGACGCCCATCACGCGATCGAGCTTCAAGAAGCACTTTCGCGCCGCGCGGGTGAGATGCCGGATCCGCTGATTCTCAAAGTATGAATCGGATTCAAGGCGATTTCGATTATCGTCTCACAGAACATGCCAACACTTTCAGACATTGCGGATTGGGTGGGTGCGGAACGGCCCGCGAACGCCGAGCGCGAAGTGAGCGGGGCGGCCGGTCTGGAAGGGGCGGGCCCGGGGGATGTGAGTTTCCTGGCGTCTAGCAAGTTTCTCGATCAGCTTAAATCCACGCGAGCGCTGGCCGTGCTGGTGCCGATGGATTTTTCATGCCAAGGCGTGGGCTGTGTTCTCTTGCGCGTCGCCAAGCCCGAAATTGCAATGGCAACAGTGCTCGAACGTCTCGCGCCAGAAGTGTATCGACCCGAACCCGGGATCAGTGCTAAAGCCGACGTCCACCCGACGGCCCGGGTCGCGCCGGACGCACGGATCGGCTCATTCGTCAGCGTGGGCCCGCGTTGTGTGATCGGTGCAGGTGCCGTGCTGCATCCGGGCGTGCGATTGGGCGCCGATGTGGTCATCGGCGCGTCCTGCGAATTGTTCCCGAATGTCGTCGTTTACGATCGATGTACGCTGGGTGATCGCGTGATCCTGCACGCCGGCACAGCAATCGGAGCGGACGGATTTGGGTATCGCTGGGACGGGAAGCGACATGTAAAGATGACTCACATCGGCACAGTTGAGATCGGGAATGATGTGGAGATCGGGGCCAACAGCTGCATCGATCGCGCGAAGTTCAGCAGGACGGTGGTGGGGCCGGGCACGAAGATCGATAATCTCGTACAAGTGGGTCACAATGTCGTGACAGGGGCGCATTGTCTGCTCGTGGGCTGCACCGGGATTGGTGGGAGTACAACCCTGGGCAACGGCGTGGTCGTGGCGGGAAATGTGGGCGTGGTCGAGCAGATCAAGCTGGGCGATGGGGTGATGGTTTCGGCGATGTCCCTGGTCACCGAGAGTGTAGAGCCCGGAACGCGGGTGGGCGGCATCCCGGCGGTGAGTCAAACCCAGAATCTGCGGCAGATCGCCAGCGTGCAAAAACTGCCCGAGGCACTCACGCGGATCAAATCCATCGAGAAAAAACTCGAATCTGAATCATGACCGTTCCAAGTTGCTCGATACCCCGGTCCATGTCGCCCACGTCTTCCCCATCGCTCGTGCTGGGATTAATGCTCCCATCGAATCTTTCCTGTTAACTTTGATGGGAGCGATTGACCGGCAGGCTCTGCGTTCCTAACGTGGAGTCTGTCGAGTCATTAGAACTGAGTTTTAGATCCGTAGATTTTGCTTCTGGATCATTTTGCCCACCACTTCAGGAGGATTTTAACATGCCCGCCACGCACAAGCCGCTTTCGTATGCCCATGACGCACTCGAACCGCACATCGACAAGCTGACGATGGAGATCCATCACGGTCGACACTACAAAGCCTATGTCGACAACTACAACAAGGCACTGGAGAAGGCGCCGGAGTTGGCAGCCAAGAGCGTGGAGGAAGTGATTGCCAACAATCTGCAAATCGTGCCGGACGAGATCAAGACGGCAGTCCGCAACAACGGCGGGGGCGCGGTCAACCATGAACTGTTCTGGGAAATCATCGCTCCGGGTGGGCCTAACGCGCCGATGGGGAACCTCGCGACCGCGATCCAGAGCACCTTCGGCAGCTACGACACGTTCAAAGAAAAATTCGCAGCCGCGGGCACAACACGCTTCGGCTCGGGCTGGGCATGGCTCGTCAAAAACGCCGGCAAGCTCGAAATCTACTCGACCGCCAATCAGGACAGCCCGCTGATGGAAGGCAAGACACCGATCATCGGCCTCGACGTGTGGGAACACGCCTACTACCTCAAGTACCAGAACAAGCGCCCGGACTACATCGCCGCCTTCTTCAGCCTCATCAACTGGAAAGTCGCCGAAGATAAGTTCAACGCGAAGTGATGATTGCTGTCACCGGTCCAACAGCGCCGTGCGACGTCTGACAGTCTTCAGTCCAGATTCAACATTCTTGGATGATTCGTCCGATAAGAGACGATGAGCTGGCACTACCCGCCGTAGGTAGGCTTCTGCTCTTGTTGTGATCGGACCCGAATCGACCCAACCTCCTCGCGGGCCCATGCCCGATCGCTCGGCGAATGTTCAGTCGCCTGAGCTGAGCTCTTTCATGGGCGCAGAAACAGAGCGACCGACCGATGCATTGTTGAACGATCCGCTCGTGGAGGGACTTGCCTGGCTCTGGTCGCGTGATCCGGCGCTCGCGCGAAAAATCGAGCGCCGACTGGATCAGGTGGGTCTGCGAACGCCTCCCGAGCCCGCACGGGACGGATCCGTGACACTCAGCGTGATCGACGAACAGGGCCGAAGCGTCCGGCTGCACTCGTTGTACAAGCCGCTCGAAGAGGCAGACCGTTTGGTGGCCAACTTCGCGCCACAGGACGCGACAGCCGTCTTTGTGTATGGGCTTGGCGTGGGTCATCACGTGAAGCGACTTGCCGAGCGCGTGCCAGAAGGTGTGACGGTGTTCGTGTTCGAGCCGAGTCTCGACACGATCCTGGCGGCCCTTGGTTCGAGTACGTTGTCGGACGCCTTGTCGCGCGGGCGAATTCGGTTTTTGACCCATATCGATCGCCCGGAGTGGATCAATTTGTTCACGCCGATCGCCCCTGCAATCACCGGCGGACTGATCGAAGTGGAGCATCCGCCGAGCGTGCGGGCGCATGCGAGGTGGTTTGCAGAATGCCGTTCCATGGTCAATGACGTGCTCACGCACGCACGCACGGCTACGAATACCCTCTTAATCAACGGCAGGCAGACGGCGCAAAACGTGATCCGCAATCTGCCCTGGTATCTGACCACGCCGACCGCCGACCGATTGGCAAAGCGCTTCGCGCAGCAGCCTGCGCTGATCGTGAGCGCAGGGCCGAGCCTGCGGAAGAATCGACATCTGATTCGCGAGGCTGTCGGACGATGTGTGATCATCGCAGTGCAAACGACGTTGCAGCCGCTCTTGGATATTGGCGTGGTGCCCGACTTCGTTACGAGCCTCGACTACTCGGATGTTTCGCGTCGATTCTACGAGCGATTACCACGTGATCTTTCGACGGAACTCATCGTCGATGCCAAGGCGAATGCCGTGATTCCCGATGCCCACCCGGGACCCGTGACCATGCTTGGCGCGACGCTGGCAGAAGGGATGCTGCGCGAACTCAACGTCAGGCGGCCCGCCCTGCGGAGCGGCGCGACGGTGGCGCATCTGGCGTTCTATCTGGCCGAGCATATGGCCTGCGATCCGATCATTTTTGTCGGGCAGGATCTCGGATTTGTCGATGGGCTCGCCTACGCGCCGGGAACAAGTTACGACGACGTCTGGGGGCCTGAGTTGGGCCCGTTTTGTACACTTGAGCAGAAGCAATGGGAGCAGATCGCGCGGGATCGGAACATCCTCTCACGCATTCCAGACATTCATGGCAGGCCCATGTACACCGAGCAGAGGCTCCTTGCGTATCTGAGACAGTTTGAACGCGATTTCGCTCAGAGCCCGGCGAGGATCATCGATGCCACCGAGGGCGGAGCCAGGAAGGCCGGAACAGAAGTGATGTCGCTCGCCGAGGCGCTGGCGAGCTTCTGTCAACAGCCGTTGCGATCGCCAGCGGCGGGTCATCCGGGGCTCTCGATGCAGCGGATCGATGCTGCGATGCGGTCGATCGAAGCGCGTCGCAGCGAGGCAGAGGCGATCGCGGAGATCAGCCGACAAACATTGCCTCTGCTCGAGGCGATCATCGAACAGCAGGCCGATCAGGCGAAAGTCAATCGCACGATCGCGCAGCTCGATGCGCTGCGGGCGCGGATGAACGATCTGGGCGCGACCTACGAATTGATCACGCAATTGACGCTCGAGAGCGAAATGAATCGCTTCCGCGCGGATCTGGCAATCGGCGCGGCGGACATTGATGAGATCGAGCGGCAGCGACGTCAGACACTGCGGGATATCGAAAACGTCCGGGCCATTCAGTCGGCGGCGGAGCAATTTGCAGTGCTGATGGACGAGGCGATGACGCGACTGGCAGAGTTTCCCGATCGCACGAATCGGACGGGGGCGAGTCACGCATCTCGGATCGATGAACGAGGCGAGCCACAGGGACCTGCGGACAATGCGGGAGGTGCGGCATGAACGATCCATCCCACATGAGCGACTCATCAAACCAGCCTGCGGGTCGGTTGGCGTCGCTGGGACCGTTGCCGACGGCGGCGCGCGTGGGGGTTGTGGTGTCGCTCCTGCACGAGAAGTCAGACGCTGCAAACTTCGCAAGGCTGCTGCATGGTCGATCGGTGCTGAGCTGGACGCTCGCACGGGCGGCGCGCGTGGAGGGGATTGAGCGTGTGGTGATCGTTTGTTTTGATGATCAAGTCGAGCGGGCAAAGTCGGTGGCGAGCGCGACCGAGGCGGACGTCGTGAGTGTCGGAGAACGCCGGGCGATGCCGCAGATGGATTCGGTCACGATCGCGCGGCGATGGAGCGACGGATGGCGCGGCGGGCCGATGGGTGCGTCCGGCTTCGATCGCGGCTTTGATGCGCCGGCGGGTCTGACTGTGTGCGATCGCTTTCAATTGTCAGATTTGATCTGGGTGGATCCAGCGTCGGTTCTGTTGGATGCGGATGTGCTGACAAGGCTCATCAAGCATGCCGCCGATCGTGAGACGATGCCACTGCTCTTTACGCAGGCTCCGCCTGGTGGGGCTGCACCAATGCTCAGGCGAACGCTCATCGAGCAACTCGCGCCGCGTCGATCGCATCCCGGTCTACTTCTGAGCTATCGACCCGAACGCCCAGGCGTCGATCCGATTGGCTCGCCGGCGTGCATGCGACTTTTGCCACAGATCACGCGATCAACGCAGAACCTTCTGGCCGACAGCACGCGATCGATCCGCGCGATCGAGACCGCGATCCCGGCAACGGATTTGCCCCTGATCTCGATGGAGCAGGCCATCGGGCGAATGGATGCAGTGGCGCGCTGCACACACGCGCCCCGAGCATTGACGATCGAACTGACGACGCGCCGGGCAACCCGCGCGATCTTCAGGCCCGCAGTCGATCAGCATCCCAACATCAGCCGCGCGGACCTGTCGATCGAGACATTGATCGAGCGACTGGGACGACTCGATGCGATCGACGACTTGCGTGTGACGCTGGCGGGCGTGGGGGATCCGATTCTGCATCCGGAGTTTGAGCGTGTCATCAAGGCAATCCATCACGCGACCAGAGGCACCGCGAGCGTGGCTGTGGAAACGGATTTGCTTTCGATGGAGCCGGACGCCGCGAAGACCGAAGCGCTCGGCCGGAGGCTTTCACAGTGTGGCGTGGATGTGATTGCGATTCACATCCCGGCGGTGGGTCGGGCGACATATGCCGAGGTGATGGGTGCGGATCGCATGAATGAGATGCTGGGCGGGGTAAGGGCGATGCTGGCGGGGCGAGGCGGATCGCAGTTGCCTTTGGTGGTGCCGATGTTTGTGAAGTGTCGGGTGAATCAGCATGAGATGGAGGCGTGGTACGACCAATGGCTGACGGCGGTCGGATCAGCGGCGATCGTGGGGCCGAGCGATTTTGGCGGTTTGATCGAAGATGTGGGCGTGGTGGATATGAGTCCGTCGGTGCGGCGGGCGTGCGTTCGATTGCGTGAACGCATGACCCTCTTGTCGGATGGGCGATGGGCGATCTGCGAGCGCGATGCCGCCGGCGTGACCCGACTCGCTGAAGGGACATTGGCGGAGGTGTGGGGCAAAACCCGCGGGACACTTGAGGCGCAGCGGGCTGGGCTTTTTAGTGGCGTGTGTGGCGATTGCCGAGAGTGGTTTAGACCTTAAGTGACGTGTGTGAAGCGGAATTGAAAAGTAGCAGGAGCCTGGGATGAAGATTCTTGGAGTGATTCTCGCGCGGGCGGGCAGTGTGGGGCTGCCGGGCAAGCATTTGTTGAACCTTGCGGGCAGACCAGTGGTGGCGCATTCGATCGGGCATGCGTGTGAGGCGGAGCTGTTGACACATCGCGTGATCAGCACGGATTGTCCGACGTGCGGACGCCTTGCTCGGAGTCAGGGGATCGAACATGTGGACCGACCCGCGCATCTTGCGCACGGCGAGGCAAGCGTGCAGGATGTCCTGCTGCATGCGATGGATGAACTGGAAAGTCGTGGCGGCGATCGGTTTGATGCGGTGGTGACCATCTATGGCAATGTGCCATTGAGGCCCGCCGGTCTGATTGATCGGGCGGTGCGAATGTGGATGGAGACGGCTTGTGACAGCGTGAGGTCATTCTGCCCGGTGGGCAAGTGGCATCCGCAGTGGATGAGCCGTTTGGATCAGGCGGGTCGAGTGGAGGGATCGACAGGCGGGGTGCATCGGCGGCAGGATTTGGAGCCGCTCTACCTGCATGACGGCGGGGTGGTGGTGAGCGGACGTGCGGCGATGGAGATGGGTCGAGCGGATCGGGGGAATCCGCATGCATTTTTCGGGGTGGATCGTCGCGGGGTTAAAACCGAGATGGGCGAGGTGGTCGAGGTGGACCATCTGCGTGATTTGCTGCTCGCGGAGGCGATTTTGGGTGAGCAGCGAGCGCGGCGGGGTGCGGCATGAGTGAGGTGTGCGGCATGAATGAGCCGATTGGCGCGACGCGAGAAGAGATCGGCGTGAGCGAGGTGAGTTCGTCGCATGATCGCGTGATCGTGGTGGCGGAGATTGGCGTGAATCATGACGGGGATGTCGGGCGCGGTTTACAGCTTGTGGAGATGGCATATCGTGCGGGTGCGGATGCGGTGAAGTTGCAGGTGTTTCGGGCCGATCGTCTGGTGGAGCGAGGCGCGGAGACGGCGAGCTATCAGCGGGAGGCGATCGGTGCGACCGACCAGCATGCGATGCTTTTGCGGTATGAGCTAGCTGATGCAGAGGTGGAGCGATTGGTGGAAGCGATTCGGGCACGCGGGATGATGGCGGTCGCGACGCCATTTTCTCCGGAGGACGTGGAGCGGATCGAGCGGTTGGAATTGGCGGCGATCAAGATTGCGTCGCCCGATGTGGTGAATCGATTGCTTCTGTTGCGATGTGCGTCGCTGGGCAAACCAATGTGGATATCGACAGGTGCAGCGACGGCGGACGAGATCGCGCGGACGGGGCGATGGCTTTGCGAGTGGGGAGTCGATGCTGTGATGCTGCATTGTGTGAGCAGCTATCCGACGCCGGCGCGGGAAGCGAGACTGGCCTGGATGAGCGAGATCGCACGGCTATGTGCGTGTCCGGTGGGATATAGCGATCACACGGATGACGAACTGGCCGGCGCGATGGCGGTGATGGGCGGAGCGTGTGTGATCGAGAAGCATCTGACGTGGGATCGATTAGCGCCGGGGCCGGACCATGCGGCGAGTTTTGATGAGGGGCAATTTGCCAACTATGTGCGAATGATCCGGCGCGCCGAGACGTTGCGTGGGCCGCTCGCTTGGGCGGGGCGAGCGAATGATCGGGACGTGCTGGAGATCGAAAGGGATGTGCGGAGGCTCAGTCGGCAGTCCTTGGTGCTGGTGCGGGCGAAGCGGGCGGGGGATGTGATCGAAATGGGTGATCTATCGACGCGTCGTCCCGGCGAAGGGATCGGGGCGGAGCATGTCGATCGCGTGGTGGGCAGGCGCATGGCTTGTGATGCGGAAGTCGGCGCGCGATTGAGAACTGAGATGATGGAGGGATGGACGCGAACATCCATCGGAGCCGGGGAGGAAGCGTGAGCGAGCGGCGGCGCGTGTTGTTCGTGACGGGGACTCGGGCGGAGTACGGCCTGATGCGGCGGACGCTCGGGCTGATCGCCAATGACAGGCATTTGGCATTGACGGTGGCGGTGATCGGGATGCATTGGGTGGCGTCGCGCGGCTCGACGGTCGACGAGATCGACGCGGACAAGTTTGCGGTGGAGCGATTGCCGGGACCGGTCAGCGCGAGTGGTGATGCCATCGAAGAAGCGCGCCGGGCGGGGATGTGGATGGAGAAGCTCGCGGAGTTGTACGGAAAACTGAGACCTGACGTGGTGATGGTGGTGGGGGACAGGCCTGAGATTTTCGCGGCCGCGGGTGCGGCACAGGTGGCGGGGATCGTGGTCGCCCATGTGCACGGCGGAGATCGCGCGCAGGGACAGTCGGACGATGCACTGCGGCATGCGATCACCAAGCTGAGCCATCTGCACCTCGTTGCGAGCCAAGACGCGGCGAGACGCGTGCATCGACTGGGTGAGGAGAAGTGGCGGATCGTGGTCACGGGCGCGCCCGGCTTGGACGGGATCGAAGAAGATGCGCGGCGCGCTGCTCAAGCGGATCCCGGGGAGAAGCGTCGCGATGCAGTGCTCATGGTTCTTCATCCGGAGTCGGCGGACGAAGAGACGGAGTTCCAGCACGCGTGGGTATTGCTTGAAGGTGTTCGGCGAGCGGTCTTGCGCATGAAGGACTCGGGGCCGAAGCGACTAGACATTGTCTGGCCGAACACTGATCCGGGATCGGCCGGGATCGCTCGTGTTTGGGACACGCTGGAGAATGGGAGGCATCCGGAGAACTCGGCATGGATCGACGGAGGTGTGATCGGAGTCGATGAAATGCGAATCTTTGTGCATCGGCATCTGGAGCGCGGAGCGTTTCTATCGCGGATGCGACAGGCTCGGGTGGTGGTGGGCAACAGCAGTGCGGGCGTGATCGAGTCGGGAAGTTTTGGCGTGCCGGTGGTGGATGTGGGTGATCGGCAGCGGGGCAGGTTGCGCGGTGAAAATGTGGTGCGCGCTCAATTCAAGGCAGAATCGATCGCTCGGGCGATGATGCGCGCTGTAGGGCAAGCGGGTGAGGATGGGGTTTATCGGATGAAGAATCCATGGGGCGCGGGGCGAGCGGGGGAACGGATTGTGAATGCGATCCGGCGGGCGAATCTGGACCGGCTGCGGTGGAAGTTGATCCGATATTAAGCGGGTTGAGGGTGGTACGGGAATCATGGCTTCGGGGTGACTGAAACATGGGGCGAGAAATTGGTGCATCGCCTCAGTTAAGTCGTGTGGGATTTGATTCGATGAAGATGTCAGCGCGGCGAGCCTTTGCGCGGGGTGCGTGAAGACTTGGTCGTAAGCAAGACGAGGAAGCGAGTCGCCATGACCACAGCAGCAGCAGCCGATCCACAGAAACTCATCGCCAGCGCGATCAATTCGATTTCCAGCATCGCGACGTTGCCCGAGGTGACGCAGCAGATCATCCGGACGGTGGAGGATCCGCGCTCCAACGCGCAGCAGCTCAACAAGATCGTCAGCCACGATCCGGCGCTGGTGACGCGCGTGCTGAAGGTGGTGAACAGTTCGTTTTACGGATTGCCTGGACAAGTGAGCAGTGTCGAGCGGGCGATCGTGATGCTGGGACTCAATGCGGTGAAAAATATCGCGGTGGGGGCGAGCATGGGACAGTTGTTTCGTGGGGTGAAGTTGTGTGAAGGTTTTACGGCGAAGGACTTGTGGACGCATTGCATCGGTGTGGCGGTGGTAAGCCGCGAGATCGCGCGACAACTGAAACTGCCGCTGGCGGATGAGGCTTTCCTTGCTGGGATGGTGCACGATGTCGGATTGCTGGTCTCGCTGCAGGTGTGGCCCGAGAAGTTGACGCAGGTGTGCATCGAATCCAAGCAAGGCGTGCGGACGTTCTGTGAAATCGAGCGGGATGTGATCGGCGTGGATCATCAGCAGTTGGGATTGGCGCTTGCACAGAAGTGGCAGTTCCCGAGGAGCTGTCAACAGGCGGCGGGCTTTCACCACGAACCGCAGTTGCTGGCGGATGGATCGCGGACGCTTGTCGCGATCGTGGCGGCAGCGGATCAATTGTGTTGTGCGGAAAAGGTCGGCTTTTGGCTGACCGGGAACATGGAATCCGTGGATCCGGCTCTGCTGTCGGGCAGTGGCGTGACGACCACTGTGCTTGATCAAGTGAGGCCACGCATCGGCGAGTTGATGCAGGCTGCGTCCGCGTTTGGTGCGTAAACGCTTCAAGCCCCTGAACGTCGCCGCGATCAAGTGAGTGTGACCGACACCCATTCGAGAAATGTCTGGCGTAGAAGTTCTAAAAAGACATGCCGTCGCGGTCGAAATGAAGAATCTGATCACCGCGCGAGGCGTTGCGAGAGGTTGAATCAGAAAGCAAGACAGCCCCGTTCAATGACGGGGCTGCCTTGCATTTGATGTGGCTCAACAAGATCGAGGCCGGATCAGCGGCGACGCAGTGCGATGAGCCCCGCAGCCGCGAGGAGCGAAAGCGTGGCGGGCTCGGGGATGTTGGTGCGGAAGTTGACCGTATAGGTCGAGCCGACGCTACTGAGGTTGGTGGCGTTGTAATTCGAGCCGAAGCTAAATCCCGATGACCAACCGCCGACGCCGAGGTAATACGTACCGGCGCCGAGCGAGGAGCCGTCTCGTGCGTTTCCGGCAACACCATCGCCGATCGGTCCGCGTGCAGGTGTAGCATCGCCGTAACTCAGTGCACTGCCTGAACCCGGACCGTCGTCGTCGTCACTCCCTTGCGAGACTGCCGATGTGGGTGAGAAGGCGCGGTAAAGGCCGATGACCGAATCGGGCGAAGCGCCTGTGTCGATGTCGAGGAACTGATCGAGCGATCCGAGCAGCGGCGTGGCGAGAGTGAACTTGATCCAGTGGACGCGATTGGTGGATGTCGTCGCGACGCTCACCGTGTAGTCGGGGGTGAGGTAGTTGCTGCTCGGGTTGCCAAGAACGCCGATGTCGGTGATTGGACCCGACGGAGCCAGAGGTGGCAGCGCAACGTCGGATAGTTGTACGCTGACATTGTTCCAATTTGCGTTGGACGTCGGTGTGGTGGTGCTGAAGAATGTTTGACCGAAGTCGAGGAACAGCGGAGCGGAGCCGCCCGGGTAAGGATTGATCAGCGAGTACGTCCAGGTCAACGTCGTGGGGGCCGCACTGCTTAACGCACCGGATGTGGGAGCCGCGACCGACGCGTAGTTTGTTCCTCCGCCGGTGGGAGAGGCGACCGTGCCACCGCGTCCGGCACTACTGAGCCCAGCGCGGGCTTCGTTTGACCATTGGGCTGACGATCCGCTCACACTTCCACCGTTCCAAGCGACGGTGATTGTCGCTGCGACCCAACTGCTCGTCGGAGCCGTGCCGAGGGTGGTCAGATTGAATGTGCGAATGTTGGTGTTGGAAAACGTGGTCGGCGAGGGGGCAAAGCTCGGAAAAGTAAACGTCGCGGCGGGGGCGAGGGTGGCGGATGCAGCGACGGCGATGAGCGCAAGCGCGCTTTGGCGGGTGACGGACTTCATTGGGTTTCTCCCTGACATAAAACAGACGAATCTCTCCAGTCGATTCCGTCCCACGAGAGTGCGGTCATTCAATTCAGCTCAGCGGCGGATGTGCGCGAAAGCGTAAATCGAAACACCCGTGTGGGATTCGACATTCCAGACGGTCGCCGAGCACACGCCCGGATCGACCATCGCAGACGGCACGCGCCTTCTGCGGTGTTGGCGTGATGTCCACGCCAGATTCTTCAACACACTTCCGGGCGCGAACGCATACGCGAGGGCCCAAAAGATTTTGCTATTTTGCGTGACCCCTAAAGCGCGGAACGTCAGTCGGATGACCTTCGATTCAAACTAGGTGAATAGTGACGAGCGGTCGTCTCGCGATTCAGAAGTGTCTTAGACGTGGGACATATCTCCCTGATTTCCCAAACTGCCTTGCGGCGGTTCCCTGACCCGGGAACTGTAACGTGCGTGATTCTGTTTTCAAGAGAAAAGTAAAGATTTTATTGGAATAGGGGCGGATTTTTTGTGGCAGGATGAAATTGGGGCGGCGCGCGGCAAGGGAATTCGGTCGGGACGGGCGCTTGCTGTCTCTGAAATGTGCTTTCACCGCAGAGGCGCACGAGGTCTCACAGGTCTAACAGAGGTCTCGGTGGGGTTGCCGAGAAAGGCGAAGGGAATCTCTGTTGAGAATTCTGCGTGTCCTTCGCGGGGCCTCGTGCGCCTCGGCGGTGAGTCGGTGCTTCACAAGCCGCCTATGGGATTCGTGACGTCGGGGAATCGCAGGGCGATGTCTTCAGCCGAGCTTTTCTTTCAGACGCTCTTGCACGATTTTGGCGTTGAGGCCTTTGCCTTGCTTCATGACCATGCCGACAAGAGCGCCAAGCGCAGAGGCCTTGCCCGCGCGGTAGTCGGCGAGGGGTTTGGGGTTTGTCGCGATCATGGCGTCGATGGCGGCGTCGATCGCGCCGGTGTCGGTGGACTGGATCAGGCCAAGTTGTTCGGCGAGTTGCTCGGCTAGAGCGTTGTTTGATGCGGCGCTGAAGAGCTTTTTGGTCGTCTCCTTGCTCGCTGCGATTTTTCCTGCGTCGATGAGTTTTGCGACGTCGGCGATGAACGTGCCGGTGAGGTTCAGATCGACGAGGGCGGACTGCTTCTCGAAGGCGACTTCGCGGAGCGCTTCGAGGAGGCTCGTCGCACGCTTGGCGTCGACGCCGGATTGGACGGCAGAGTCGAAGAGGTCGCTGGTGCCTTTGTCTGCGAGAATGAGCTGGGCATCTTTGTCGGAAAGGCCCAGCGATTGGGTGTATCGATCGCGGCGGGCCTGGGGGAGTTCGCCGATCGTCGATTTGAGGCTGGTCAGCCATGCGTCATCGACCGTGACCGGGACGAGATCGGGGTCGGGGAAGTAGCGATAGTCGTGGGCTTCTTCCTTGTCGCGTTGATGGAAGGTCGATTGTGTCGCGTCGTCCCAGCCATACGTCGACTTGCGGCCGAGCGAGCCGGTTTCTTGCCACGTCTTGATTTGCCGTTGGATTTCGTAGGCGGTCGCCTTCTCGAGCACGTCAAAGCTGTTGAGGTTTTTGATTTCGGTGATGGCTGTCTTGTGGACGTTGCCTTCGGCGTCGGTGATGTGAACGTTGATGTTGGGCTCGAAGCGCATGTGTCCGAGCTGCATCTGACCTTCGGATACGCCGAGGAACTGGACGAGCTTTTGCAGTTCACGCGCAAAGGTTGCGACTTGTTTGGGGGAATGCAGATCGGGTTCGGTCACGATTTCGAGCAGGGGGGTTCCGGCGCGATTGAGATCGACAATCGAGTGATCGATGTGATACCCGCCGGGGGCTTCGTGAAGGAGTTTGCCCGCGTCTTCTTCGAGGTGAGCGCGGCGGATGCGGACGGGGGTCATCGTGCCGTCATCAGAAGGAATGTTGAAAGTTCCCGGGCCGCAGAGTGGCAGATCGTACTGGCTGATCTGGTAGTTTTTGGGCAGGTCGGGGTAGTAGTAGCTTTTGCGATCCCATTTCGTGAACCGAGCAATCTGACAATCCATTGCAAGGCCGACCATGATGGAGAATTCGACGGCGCGTCTGTTGATGACCGGAAGCACGCCCGGAAGGCCAAGAATGACCGGATCGACCGCGGAATTAGGCTCCGGAGGGACGGCGTTGGGCTTCAGCGATCCGCTGGCATTGGCGGCGGAAGTGAACATCTTGGAACGCGTGGCGAGCTGGACGTGGATTTCCAGGCCGACGAGAACTTTGTACGACACGCACGTGCGGGTGGGCATAGTGCGGAGAAGAATAGCGTCGAAAGCCCAGCGGCGGTAGCATCCAGAGCGGGTATGAACTGTCCATTTTGTCAGGCAGAGAAAGAATCGCTCAAAGTCATCGACTCGCGCTCGTGCGACAACGGTCGATCGATTCGGCGGCGTCGTCAATGTCTGAATTGTGGGAAACGGTTCACGACCTACGAGCGCATCGAAGAATCGGTGAGACTGATCGTCGTCAAAAAGGACGGTCGACGGGCACCTTGGGACCGGCAAAAACTGTTGAACGGCCTCGAAAGATCGTGTTTCAAGCGGCCCGTGCCCGAGAGCGAGTTGCTGCGGATTTGCGACGAGGTCGAGGAAGAAGCTCGCAAACAGCACGACCGCGAAGTGCCAACGCATTTCATCGGCGAGCAAGTGGCCGAGCGGTTGCGGCGATTAGACCAAGTCGCATACGTGCGGTTTGCAAGCGTCTACAAACAGTTCAAGACCCTCGAAGACCTGGTCCATGAAGCACAGTTGGTCATCGACGCCAAGCGGTTTGACGATCCGACGCAAGGAAGATTGTTCATCGAACCGACACCGAGACCCGCACCGATAAACGGTGAATCGGAACCGGCGGCGGGGACGAAACCTCCGCGTGAGAGCGGACGAGGCCGAAACAGACCCGGCGGGCCGGTCGGACGTCCTCGCGGAAGAGGCGCTTCGGACGGGCAGGGCCTGATGCCTGAAGGATCCGGAGACGGTCGTGCGGGATGAAGCGGAATCACTGGTGATCGCGCAGCTTGATCAACGGAGTGCTTTGTTGAGTTCTGCTCACTTGAATACTTCGAAACAACACCAAGAGTTTCTCATCGAGGAGATCGAGACATGAAGAGCGACGAAACGACAGGCGCGGAACTTTCGATTCACAGGCGTTTATCGTTTCAACGCGCCGCCGCGACGGCGATTCTGATCGGCGCTGCGGGCTTGATGTTTGGGACGCTGGTCGGATGCGGGGGCAGTAAACAACCGAAGGCTGCGGCACCGGTGCAGAGATATGACGTGCTTCCTCCGCGCGATGTTCCGGCGTGGTTGGCGGGATCGATTTTCGAGCAGGTCGATTCGCTGAACACGGACCCGCAGATTGTCAGCAACTACGGCGTGGTGGTGAATCTCGACGGAACAGGCGATGCGCGCAATGTCCCGAACGGCGTGCGCGAATACATTTTGAACGAACTGGCCAGACGAAGCATCGGGAGCGCGACGCTCGAGGGATATCAGGGATTGACCCCGAACCGAATGCTCGCAGATCCGCGCGTGGCGATCGTGCGCGTGGATGCGGTCTTGCCGCCAGGCGCGCGGAAGGAGCAGCGTGTGGACGTTCAGGTCAGCGCGCTGGACAACAACGAGACCACAAGCTTGAGCGGCGGGGTGTTGTATCTGTGTGATCTGTCGTTGGGTGGCGCGAATCCTTCGAGTCCGGGCAACTCGGTCGATGTGCGAGCGCGGGCACGCGGGCCGATCTTTGTGAATCCGGTCTATGCGCTCGATCCGAATCTGGAGGATTCGCAGCAGCGATTGAGCCTGCGACAGGGGATCATCCCGGGCGGGGGATCCGTCAATGTGGACAGGCCGCTGGCGCTGCGGATTCGATCTGCGGAACTGCGACTGAGTCGCGCTGTTGAGAAGCGGCTGGACCTGCAGTTTGCCGATTCGGAAGTGGCCGCCGCGCAGGATGAGGGCGTTGTGCTGATCCGCGTACCACGATCGTATGGAGATGACTGGCAGCGGTTTCTGGGTGTTGCGCTGCACACGTACTTCATTCGCGACGATCGCTTCGCTGCGATGAAAGCGCAGCAATTGGCAGAGGAGGCGAAAAAGCCCGAAGCGCCGCTCTTGAATATCAGCTATGCGTGGGAAGCGCTGGGGCGAGCAGCACTCCCGATCATTCAGCCGCTTTACACGGACGCCTCGCCGGGCGTTGCGTTTGCAGCCACGAGAGCGGGCGCATTCTTGGGTGATCGGTCTGCAGAACAGGTTCTAGCACGAATGGCGCTCGATCGTGATTTTACGTTCCGCGTCGATGCGGTAGAGGTGCTCGGTCGATTGGCTGATGCGCCGGAGGTGCGGATGTCGCTCAGGCAGGTCATGAGCGAGCCGGACACGGGCGTCCGACTGGCCGCGTATCGGGCGCTTGTGCGGGCGCAGGATCCGTCAATCGTCACTCGCAGAATCGGTGATCGATTCTTCGTCGATGTCATCGAAAATGACGGCCCGCCGATGATCTATGCAACGCGCCTTGGCAATCCCCGAATCGCATTCATCGGACGACGCACCTCGCTCAAGCCCGCTGCAATCTTCACAGCCTTCGGCAGTCGCTTCAGCATCAGCGGCATGACGGCATCCGCCGGATCGCGAAGCACGACAGCCGCTCGGACGCAAAACGCGGTGAACATCTTCTTCCGTGGACCTACCTCCCCCGAAGGCGTCACCCTGCTCAGCCAACCCGACCTCGCCGTGTTGGCCTCACGGCTCGGCGGTGACGGTCCGCCGGGCGAACCGAGTCTGCCCTTTACCTACGGTCAGGTCGTCGCGATTCTCATGGGCCTCGCCGATCAACGCCAACTCATGACGCGTAACCCGGCCGAAGTGCCCGCATTCGTTCTGCAAGAAGCACCCGGCTTTGAATCGATCATCCGCGATGCACCCTTGATCCCGACCGGACCACGCCCTGTGACAAGCTCACGAGAATAACGCTCGGCCCAGCCGAACGTCTGCCATAGATCACATCATCTTATGTGCGCCCGACCGGGAAAGCTTGGGATGAGTCTGCCGCTGCAGGTCTTCCGTCGATCAAGCCGGTGAGGGCTTGCCTTTGGATTCAATAGCCCGGCGAGGGACGACGACTGCCGCGTTCCTGAATCTCTTCGATTTGTGCCTGTCGTGCTTCCGGGCTGAACGGGCCGGAATAAAACGCGCGACGCTGCACGTTGGTCGTGCCGATGGGATTGGGTTGATACCCGGTTTCGAGTCGGGCGCTGCCGCAGCCGACCTGAATGTTCGCAAGCATCAACACCGCGATCACGCCTATCCCACGCGCAAACCTCGCGCAAAGGCGCGACCGCCTGTCAGGCGATCTGCGGGACACAGGGGAAAGTCGACCGTGCGATCGGACTTGCGAAGAATCGGCTGACGCGCTCCGTCGAGTCATACCACAGAGGCTAGCGTTGCGAAGCACTCTTGTCGAATGACCGATCCGTAGATCGGCGAAGAGCCGTTGACCGGCGAAGGGCAAGGGATCGCTGGCGGGTCGGGCTGGAATCGTGTAATTTCCGGAAGGAATTCATATCGAAGAAAGGTCAAGGATGACCGACAGCATGAAGTCTCTGAATCAAGCTCATCGTGGTTGGACTGCCGGGGTGATCCGGGGTGGGCCGGGCTCTACATCCACTTCGACTCGGATGATTGCACACTGTGATCGTGCGCGTCCTGCCATTCGCATGGATCGCGGTGATGTGCGTGTGAAGCGACTTGCGATGTTGAGAACGTGCGTGGTCGGTTGCCTCGTGGGTTTTGCAGGCGTGCTCGGCGGATGTGGCGCGGGTGTGGTGAATGCACCGCCGGCTGCGCGGATGGAGCGGGGTGTGGAGTTGGATCCCCGTCCGGGACGCGCAGCAGACAGTCAACAGCCAAACAGCACACGTCCCGTCGATGGATCAATGCAAGCGGCCCGGAGCGTCGATGAAATTCGATTCGGGGGAGATTCACCAGCGAACGGAGCATCAGGAAGCACAACGAGAGGTGAAGTCGCGGCGGCGGAGTTGCCCGGTGATCCCCAGCGATTGGCCGAGCAGACGCAGGCGTTCGCCGCGATGATGGAGAAGTGGCTCGCGGAGCGTGAGGCCCAGATCAAGACCCGTACCGAGCAATTGACCCAACGCGAAGCCGAACTCTCAGCGCGTGAAACGCTCATCGCGGCGGCGGAAGGTCGCGCAAGCGGGACGCAGCGAGCAGAGGAATCCATCAACGCTTCTTCCCCGTCGATGGCGAATGCATCCCATGCAAAACAAGCAGGCGCGGCTGCATCCGGTGCATCCGGTGCATCGGGAGCGTCAGAGGCTGATCAACAGAGAGCAACTCTCGAGGGATCGAGTCTTGAGGGTTGGAGCAACACTGACGCAAATCGAAATGACGCGATCCAACCCGGTGCGGTTCAATCCGGTGCGGTTCAATCCGGCGCGGGTCAGACGGTAACGAGCGAGGCTGGCGCGAATCAGTTGGGCTCGGGCGCGTCGATGGTAGGGGCCGTAGTCGCTGAGCCGGCGAGCGTGCGATTGGAGCGAGCGGGCGGTGAAGGGCGCGCCGGTGAAGCAGCACGCGTCGGTGAAGCAGCACGCGTCGGCGAGCCCATGCGTGGGGCGATTGCCGGGTCGTCAAATGCAGGTCCGTCGGGGGCGGTGCCGGTGTCAACAACGGTCGTCTCGGCGCCGGTCGTGACGCCGGCGGTCGAGCCTTTCTTAATGCTGGAGGACCGCTATACGCGTCGGTTGGCGTCCGATCCACGCGACGTGCGATCGCAACTCGATTTGCAGTTGTTGAGATTGATTCAAGGTCAGCCTGTGCCGGTGGTCAGTGAATTGAATGCCCTTTCGCCGGAAGATCGGGAATTGCTGGCGGCGGTCTTGGAAGGATTGTCGAGCTACCGGGGATTGGTGGAGAAGTCCGGCAATCCGATGTCCGCCGAAAAAGCGAGGCCCTTTGTCGAGATGGCGGAGCGAATTTCCGCGCGGGGCGATTTGTCGATCTCCGCCGCGGCGCTGTGTTCGGGCGTGATGGCGTTCGGCGTCTATGAGCCGCTGGAACGCGTTTTCGTCGCCGGTCAACTTCGCCCGATGGTCTTCTATTGCGAGGTCGACGGATTCGCTTCGCAACTTGATGCAGATGGTCGATGGGAGACGAAGCTGAGTCTGGAGCTGAGGCTCTTCACCGAGAGCGGGCTGGAAGTCTGGCAGGACTCAGCCAAACCTGTGGAAGACAAATCGCGCAGGCGTCGCAGGGACTTTTTCATCAACAAGCGGATCATCCTCCCGCCGGCGCTGGCCCCTGGTCGCTATCTGCTGAAGGCGGCAGTGGAAGATCAATTGGCGGGCCGTGTCTCCGAAACGACGCTGGGGATCGAGATCGTGGGCAAGTAGTCCACAGGGATCGAACCGGTGCCGCGAGGCAGCCCACTAAGGCAGTGGATTGAGTCAGTGGATTCACGCTGCGAATTGAGACCATCGGGTGAGAAAATGGGGGCCGTGATACGGATGTGAGGTTGTCGGCGTCTTTGGATTGGAAAGCGCGGTTCGGGCGTGGGTGGGGGCTGTCGGTCTGCGAGTGTGCGATTGACAGGTTGAAGCCAACGTCTGATACTGCAAAATCGCGAGGTTCTAAGGAGGATAACGCCTTGGAATCGCGAGGATTGTCCGAACGCCGCTCGACGGAATGTTGAGCGGGCTGTTGTGTCTGGCGCGGCAAATGCGCGTGGTTGAAAAACGGAGACGCTTCATCATGTACGACCCCAAGAGCACCGCCGATCGATCGAATCTCATTCCGGGCCGGTCGAATCACACTCCATTGCGATCCAAGGTTCGCTCGTCTTCGCGATCAGCCGTCGGTCACGCGGCGAAATCCGCTGCTCGATCGGCCTGGATGCAGAACGGCATGGAGAGGCTCGAAGAACGCCGCTTGCTCACGCGGCTTTTCCCCGGCGAGGCGGCAGAATTCTTCCAGATCGGCGACGTGCCCGTTCGTGTCATCAACACGGGCGCGCAGATCGTCGACCTCGTGGGCGCATCGCTCGACACCTCAGGGAATCCCCGGATCAACGACATCCCCGCAACGATCTTCGACGCAGGCACCGGAGCAGTTCAACGCGACATCCTCGGCGGATACAAAGGCCTTGACGGCATCGAGCCGATCAGCGTCGTGGGCGGCGGGCCTGACTCACGTACGGACGTCACCGACACCATCGGACCGGGCGGGAACTTCGCCGCGCCGAGTCAGAACATCACCGTCACCGCGCTGGCAACGAATGATCGTGGAATCACCTACGGCCTGAATCGCGGTTCACAACAAATCGGCGATACGACCATCAACTACCTGCAGCTCATGACCTTCAATCGCACCAACGGCAATGCAACTGTCGTGGCTCGATTGGAAAACGCAGTCCTCGCCGAACTGCTCCCACGCGCCAACGGCGATCCGCTCGAGCCCGCCGACATCATTGCGGTGGAAGACGCAGACTTTCAGCCGGGAAATAACAACTTCCTCTACTTCGTCATCACCATCGATCAGCCCCGACTCAACGAAGACGCCACCAGCGCCGATGATCTAATCCAAGACACCGAAGTGCCGATGCTCATGCGCATCGACCTGCGCGACAACTCGGTGACCGCCATCGGAGATTTTTCGGGCAGCCCGAATTCCCAGCAACGCACAAGCGAATTCCAGGAGATGGCCATCCTCCCCACCGGGGAGATCTTCTGGCTGGGCACGATGACAACCGACAACGGACTTCCCGGCGACGACCTCGCCTACATCAGCGCAACCGGGATGTTCTTCTCCGATATCTCAACCGGCACAAGCGACTTCTTCGGCCGCCGCGACATCCGATTGGGCGGCCAGCCCATCACCTCGCTGGTCTCGTTTGATTTCGTTCCCAATGCAGACAGCGGCGATGCGCTCTATGCCGTGCAAGGACAAGGCCCACAAACACGCCTGCTACGCATCAGCGTGTCCGACCTCGCCGCAGCCGACTACGGCCCGCTCTCCGATCCGGACGACAGCGATAACCGCATCCTCGGCGAGAGCCTGCGAACCATCAGCTACAACCCGGCGCAACGGGATACGCTTTTCCGCACCGGCAATCCCCGCGGGATGCTCATCGGAATGGACACCAACGCCGACGAACTGGCCTATATCGACCTGCGCCAGCGATTCAGCACGACCGCACTGTTTGCTGTCTATGCCAACGGCACCGACGCCAGCCAAAGCCTCATCATCACGCCGATGACCGAAGGACTCGACGAAGAAGCTGCCTTTTTTGACCGACTCCCCGCACCGTTCACCGGCGAAGCCCCCGCGTTCAACTTCGGTCAATCCAACTTCGTCCCGGAAACCGACACCGGCACGGCTTTCGTCGGCCTCGTACGCAGCGGACAATTCGTCAACGGCATCAGCCGCGATACCCTCGCGGGCGATCCGCTCGATGCCACGCTGCCAGCCATCGTGCGCCCCGGTATCTACACCGACGGCCCGCTCGATAAACTCTTCGTCGCAGGCACCGTCACCGGCGCCGTCTCGGTCAACGGCTCACTCGGGACGTTCTATGCCGGCAACGTCTTTGCCGGAAACGCCGTCACCGTCGACAATTTCTCCGTCCAAGGCGATCTTCAAAATCTCCTCGTCAAGGGCTGGATGGGCGCCTCACCCAATCTCCCCATCGGACAAAGCTCGGGGCTCGATGTGACCGTCCTCGGACGCGTCCACCAAATGAAAGTCGGCTCGCTCTTCCGCGGACAGATCGACGTGCTCGGACAAACCGACAACCGCATCGACGGCGTGCTGGGCGAAATCGAAACCGTCTTCGACCCAGAGGATGTAGACGCGGGCGCCGGATTCTATGAAGGTCGTCTCTATAACGGCACAGATTCATTCTTCCGCAACGACGACAATTACCTCGTCGACGGCGATCCGGACGATACGGCCCAGTCGATCCCGCAGATCCTCGCTCCCATGTACGACGGCGAAATCGATCGCGGAGGATCGGTGCGTGTTGCAGGTTCGCTCAATGCGTTCATCGGCGATAACCTCGACCACTACGCCGTCCCGCTCCTCGCCGGTCAGACCGTCGAGTTTCAGCTCCAAACAACCGGCGTCGTCCCAGTCGCTTACGGCATCTACGATCCCGAAGGTCGACTCATCAGCTACGACTCGCCCGCCTTCAATAACAGCGCTTTCTTCAATAGCGCCTACCGATTCACCGCCGAGCGCCCCGGACTCTATCGAGTTGTCGCCCAGACTCTCGGCTTCGGACCGACAAGCTACCTGCTCTCCGTTCGACGCGGCGGGGACGTCAGCCTCGGCGGACTCGTCAGCGGCGGAACACAAACGCAAGAAGCCACGAGCGTCAACCGAATCGAACTCACCGGCGACGCACTCCTTGTCCGATCAGGCGATCTCGGCGCGATCCTCGCCGACGGACTCATCACCACCACCGGCGATGACATCACCGTGCCGCGAGGCAACCTGCGCGTGATCCAAGGCGCTCAGATCGGCGGCGTCGTCAATAACATCTCGACCCGGCCCGGTCTGGCTGTCACAGCTGGAACCGTCGGCCTCCTCAGCGTCCGCGCCACCGCCAACAACCCGATCAGCGAAGAAGACAGCCGCATCCTCGCCATCAATCTCCTCCACCTCGATAGCGAAGGCCCGGACCTCTCACTCGCTGCACGCGATTATCAAGTCGTCGAAAACTACAGCGGCTCCATCAATGCCGTCCTGACCGCCAATCGCGGAATCGGCGTCATCCGAGGCGTGGGCGTCGGTACCACTTCCTACTTCAGCCCCGGCTACTACACCATCAACGCCGACCGAGAAGGCGATGACGGATACATCGACCTCATCGACGCATTCGGGGTCGGCAGACTGTCCCGTACCTCCGCCACGCCTGTCCAAGTGCAGGGCGTCATCGGCGCCGCCGTCGGTAACCCCGCAACAGGCGGACCCTCAATCGTCACCGGACCCGGCAGTAACGTTCGCTACTTCCGCGCAGGTGGATCCGTCTACCGCGATCCATTCTTCGGCGGCGGCGTGCTACCCGCCCTCGAGTCCGCCGGTCGCTCGCTCGAAGTCACCGACGACTCCGGCACTCGCATCCTCTTCACCCCACTGGCAACCCCTCAACTCGTCAACGGAACCGGCTCGGCTGGCGGAGGCTCATCCCAACCCCCGAATCCGTTCGGTGACGACGGGGCCATCCCGAACCCCTTCGGCGGAATTGGCCAGCTGCCCAACCCGCAGGAAACAATCACCGGACGCATCGGCGTGCTGGCCTACCCCGTCCGATCGGGTGGCCGTATCGTCCTCGAAGCCACAAGCAGCCGCGGCATGAGAATCGAAGCCACCGGCAGCAGCCGCGCCACCGCAGAAATCGGCCGCATCACCACCTCCGGCTCCGGCGTGCCGCTCAACTTCCAATCCCGATCGGGCTTCGACGCAACCAGCAGCCCCTTCGGCGATAGCAACGCAGGCGGCATCTCGCTCGGCAGCGGTCGCGACCTCTCTCTCGTCTTCTCAGGGCGACCCATCAGCGTCTTTGAAGTCTCAGCACGCGATGGCTGGACCACTGGGGCCTCCCCAACCAACATGGGACGCTTCTACCGAATCAACAATCCCACCGGCGACATCGTCAACATGAACATCGAGTCGGTCTTCGATCTGAAGGTCAACCGTCTCGGCTCCACGGCCTCCAACTCCGGCGCAGTCGTCGAAGGTTACGACCTCGCCGAAGACGCACTCGTCACCTCGCTCCTTCAAATCGTGACCGCCGTCGACGGTGAAGCGACCGTGCTCAGCCGCGTGGCATTCCCCTACGCCAACGCAGTCGCCGAACGCCTCGAAGGTGTCGTCTTCACCGGCGCCGATGCAGACAGCTATCCCTTCAATCGCCAGAAAAACATGGTCTTCATCGGCGATGCATTTAACGTCGAATCCAACGCAGGCATCGGCAACACGGTGATCGATCGCGTCGAAAGCGTTCGCACCAACGCCGACGGCTCAAACGCTCGCGGTGTGCTCGATGGCGTCAACGCACCTCTTGTCTTCGGAACCTATGTCACCAACATCGACATCGGCGAAGGCGTCGCCTTCAGCGGTACGGGGAACGTCAGCTTCTCCGGCGTTTACACCAGTGCGAGCCCCACACCCGATCAGCTCAATCGCGGCATCCTCAACAAAATCACCGGCACCGACGCCAACATCTACGGAGATATTCTCATCGGCTCCGGTGGTAGTCTTAACCGACTGCAACTCCGCAACGGCTCGCTGATCAACAGCGATCTCTACGAAGCACCGTGGAACGTTGTCACCGGGGGAACCATCTTCCCAGTGGGCCTCGATACAACATCAACCACCTTCACGTCCGACCTGAACACCCCAGACGACGAAGTCAACGCCGAATCTGGCATCTTCGTCGCCACGCTACCGGTCTTCCGACGCGTCGAAATCCTCGGCGACGGCGGAATCCTCAGCAGTGAATTCTCGTCCACCGGTATGGGCGATGTCACCGTCGGTCGTGACGGCTTCGGCATCCTCGGCAGCAGCTTCCGCGGCGAAGGCCAGATCCGAATGGGCAAACACGAGGCCGGCGGGTACGGCATCCGTGGAACGTCCTTCGACGGCGGAAACCAAATCGACTCGATCGTCGCGACCAGCCCCTCCGGAAAACTGCGACCCGTCACCGATTTCGGACGAAGCCTCCGACAAAGCGAAACCCGAACCTTCGACGCTCAACTCGGCTTCGAAGTCAGTCCCGCAGGCGATCTACACCGATTCCTCGGAACCAGCGCCGATGCCCCCAACATCTCCGGCATCACCAACGAAGGCATCATCGAAGATGTCACCGTCGTCGGATCCTCTCGGATCGGCAAGCTCGGAGCATGGACCATCCGCGGCTCAGGCGATAACTACCGCTCGCCCAACTTCCCCATGCGCATGAGCGTCGGTGAACAAATCGGCACCATCGATGTCAGCGGCTCGATCGATGGCCTGAACCTCACCGCCGGTCGCATCGATCGCATCAGCTCCGCGGGCAACATCAACAAACTCTCCGTCGTCTCCACAGGCCGCATCAAAGAAATCAAAGCCGGCGGAACCATCCTCGGTCGAACCTACATCGATTCGACCAACGGTCGCAGCGCCCAAATCAGCTCGATATCGGCGGGTAAGAGCCTCTACGGCACTTACATCTCCTCACGCACCATCGGAACCGTCTTTGCCGGTCGAGACCTCGGTGCTGAATCGATCCGAAGCTTTGGCGATATCGGCTCGATTCGCGTCGGACGAAACGTGCTGCCAGGCACCAACATTCGAGCCACCGGCGCGATCGACAACCTCATCGTCGGAAACAATGTCCGCGGTGAAACCACGATCCGCGCCCTCACCATCCGCGCCCAAACCATCGGCGGAGCCATCTTCGGTCAAATCATCATCGACCAAGCCTGATCCTGTCATTGACGAACACCCAATCCAGCGCGAACGAATCACCCCAGCCCGCGGCCGGTTGCAAAACCGGCCCGGGCTTTTCTGCGAAAGGACCCCATGTTCACGCAGCCGCATCCAAGCCCCAAAGCACGTCCCAACACGAGCCCATCAGACCCGAATCGCGCACGAACGCCCCGCAACCCACTCACGCGAGCCGCCGCCGCGGTCGGCTTGATCCTCGCCGCCCTCGTGGGTGGTTGTCAGACCGCCAAGCCCGTCCAAACGTCAAGCCCACTCCTTGATCGACCCATCTACCAGCAATCGCTTCCCGAGATCGATCAAACCATCCGCAACGCACATGCAACGCACCCGGATCTGCCCGCCCGCGTCGTCGCGCTTGCTAGGCAAAATCTCGGGCAGCCCTACGAAATCTATCTGCTCGGCGAAGCACCTTTCGAAACGATCGACGATCAACCGGTCTTCACCTTCCCCAAAAGCGACTGCGTCGTCTTCGTCGAACACACCCTGGCCATGGCACTGACCAAGGATCTATCCTCCATGCTCACGATGCTGCAGAGGATCCGATATCGTGATGGGCACATCAGCCTGCTGACACGAAATCACTACACCGAAGCCGACTGGAATCTCAACAATCAATGGCTCGTGCGCGACATCTCCGCCGAGATCGGTGGTGAAGCGACGGCCAGCTATTCGATTCGTGTCGACTCCGCAGGTTTCTTTCGCAAACGCTACAACCTCGAAACAGACGTGCCGATGCGAACAGTGAAACAGGCCTACATTCCGTCGGCGGCGGTGCTATCGGTCGCCGATCGGTTGCGGCCCGGAGATATCGTGCAGTTCGTCCGCGGAAAGGACGATAGCCGCTGGATCGGACATTTCGGACTCGTCTCAAGTGTCAAGCCGGGAGAAGTGCGCGTGATCCACTCCGCATCGCCGGCGGTGCGAGAAGAAACCCTCGAAGCGCTGGCGACGGGAAAAAACCTCGGCTTTGCGTTCCTGCGACTTGTCGAGGATCCACTCGCACAGCTCCGCAACATCGACGGCCCGGACGCCCCGCGCGTCGTCGTGCCCCCAAACAGCCCGATCTCATGGAACGCATTCATCAAGCAAACCATCGGCTCTGATCGAGCCGAATAAACCACCTCGGCCACCCACACGCCTTGTCAACATCGAATCAAAAACCGATGAGCATCCTGTCGCTTCCGTCCGTTTGAAATCAGCGCTCACGTTGACCGTGAAATGTCATTTCGATCTCGTACCGAGCCAGATCACTTCTTAATTCCGTAACCGATTTCATATTCTCGTCACGCCTGCGGCGAGCGGTTTTCGCAGCGGCCCGTCGATCCAATGGCCCCGCATGCCCGCAGGCAACTCGATGAGCCCTGAAAGTCGCTTGCCATCCCGACGGACATCGATCGAAACCCTGCCCAGCGGCGTAGGTAACGTCCCACGCGCAAATTCCAGCGGGCCGAGCCTTGGAGTCACTTCCACTTCCTCGCATCCGGGCCTCGTGGGTCGGATCCCGCAAATCGTCGCAAGGTCATGGTACATCGGATGCGCGGCCCATGCGTGGCAGTCGCTGCGGCTCGGTTCGGGTTGCTCCAGCGTCGTTCGAAGGCCCAGCCGCTCCAGATCAAACCAAAGACTCATCCGTTCGAGCATCACGTCGATCCGATCAAACATCCCAAGCGTCTCGAAAAGATAATGCGAAAAATAGACCGTCGTTCGCGCCAGCCCCTGGTCCCGGAGCAGAGATTCGAAGACGCGACACCGACGACCGACAGGCACGGCATCCCCAAGCAACGCCAGACACTGCGCGTGTTCGCTGAAACACGAACGACCGAGGTCGTCTGCGTAAAGTCCTCTCGATTCATCCCAGAATCGCTCGCAGGCCTTCGACATCTCGTCGGCCCGGCGTGCGTACATCGCTGCAAGTTCGGATGCGCCCGCCCATGCTTCGATCTGTGATGCCATACGCAATACGTAGATGGTCTGAAAGTTGATCGGCCCGCTTACGCCAGTGTCCGCGCCCGGCGGCATGCCATTCTTCCAACCGGGCACCCAGTCGACGAAGTTCCAGCCGTTCGGGGCTTCGATCAGTCCGTCTGCATTGGTGCAGGATTCAAACACGTCCAGCACGCTGTGAACGCCCGGCAATTTCGCGCGAACAAATGCCCGGTCGCCTCGCCACATCATAAAGTCGTGCAGCATCGCCACCCACCAAAGCGAGAAGGGCGGAATCACCTGCTCGACACGGCACGGATAGCGACTCTGTGTCAGGCCCGGATGCTTGCGGGAGCGATCGAATTGATCGATCGCCTTCCGCGGGAGTCGGTCGTCGCAGGTCCAGGTATACCCCACCAAAGCTTCCAGCCGCGTGTCTCCGACGTACATGAGCTGCTCGTAATACGGGCAATCCATGTACGTCTCGTGAGAGCACATCTCCATCACACGCCGCGCGATCGGAACCACACGATCCAGCCGCGGATCGGAACTCTCGAATCCGCCAATCCAGTCGTAGGGATAATGCGTCTGTTCGATCGCAAGCGACTCGATGATCAACGGATCGGCACGCGTTGTCACCAGCAATTCGATATATCGTCCGGCCGACCACCACAGCGTGTCGAAGCGCCGATGCGGGCCGCCTTCCATGACGAATTCATCGCCGTTGCCGACAAAGTATTTCCCCGCCACGGCATTGCGGTCGCCCTTGTGCCTGAAGCTCCACCAACCCTCGAGTGCGTTGTTCTGAAACACCGGATCGAACAAACTCTCCGCCCAGTGCATTCGGATGCTCGCCCCAGACCCGCCGCTCGTCATGAGATTCGGATAGCCGCAGACATAGTCTTCCAGATCGATGATCACCCGACGCGTCGAGCCCGGCGGAATCGAAAGGGCGATGCCATCGCTCAACAGCGCTGTCCACGCCGCGGCTTCGCCCGCGAGATGCTTCATCGGATCAATCGCGACAAGCTGATCGTCAGGCACGCTCATCGATTCGACGTGCCGCACGACGAATCGCTTCCACGGCTCCTGCTTCATCGCGGGAAGTTGTGCAGGCCTCAAAAGCCACCGGTAGGGCGGTTGATCGGTCTGCTGAAAGTCGTTGTACGCATCCACCAACGTGCGCGGCGCGACGAAGCCAGTGGTGCCGGGTTCGTCCCAGCCCCACGGAAACTCATTTCCTCGGATGCGGATTCGCCCGCCCGCATAGAACATCATCTTCGCGGGCAGAGGATCGATCCCCTCGATCATTCGCACTTCCCACGCGGCATGACCCGTCGAAAGGACATCGCGCAGGCCAGGATCGTCGGCAACCAGCAAAAACGCCGGCCAGACCGAAATCTGGGCCGCCGGCGCGAGATCGCCCAGCGCCCAGACACGCGCAACCAGATGATGCGTTCCAGGCGAAAGCTCCAACTCATAGCTCTCAAAGAACCAACCGCGGACGTCGCCTCGTTCAGACCCTCGTCCGACAAGGCGACCGTCCAGACGCAAGTCGTAACGCTCGTCCGCTGAGACATGGATCCGAACCGTCTGCCGAGCCGAAACCTCCAGCCGAAGCCGGAATGCCATCACCACCGGCGCGGCGTCGCTTGCCGCCGGGTGTGTGATCCAGCGACCCGGCAATCGACCACGCGCCGACCAAAACGTCTCGGGATCGCGAAACGGCTCTTGCCCAGGAGTGACACGCATCCAAGAAGTGTGCGGGCGATCTGCGCGACAATCAATCCCGATCAACGACGGTAGGTCAAAGCGCAAGATCTCGCATCGCGCTACGTCTCGTCGTATGGCTGCGTATCAGTGCATCATGCGGACGCGGTTTAGCGGTCGCCCATCAGGTCGAAGGGTGGCTGCATCAGCCGGGCAGTCCGCCGGGCAGGAAGCCTTCCAGCTTTCGTGCGCGGACCGGATGCTGCAGCTTGCGGATCGCCTTGGCTTCGACCTGACGCACACGCTCACGCGTCACCTTGAAGATGCGCCCGACTTCTTCGAGCGTGTAGGTGTAGCCGTCGCCGATCCCGTAACGCAGCTTGATGATCTCGCGCTCGCGATACGTGAGGGTCTTGAGCACCTGCTCGATCTTGTCCTTGAGCATCTCGGCGGTCGCGCTCTCGACGGGGTTCTCCGCCCGCTCGTCTTCGATGAAATCGCCGAAGTAGCTGTCCTCGGATTCGCCGACCGGGCGGTCGAGTGAGATCGGATGACGGCTGATCTTCAGCACGCGACGCGTCTCGCCGATGGGCATCTTGGCCTTCTTGGCGATTTCCTCGATCGTCGGCTCGCGGCCGAGCTCTTGCATGAGCATCTTGCTGATGTTGCGCAGCTTGCTCATCGTCTCGATCATGTGAACCGGAATGCGGATCGTCCGCGCGTGGTCAGCGATTGCACGCGTGATGGCCTGACGGATCCACCAGGTCGCGTAGGTGCTGAACTTGAATCCACGTCGATACTCATACTTATCGACTGCACGCATCAGACCCGTGTTGCCCTCCTGAATGATGTCGAGGAACGAAAGCCCGCGATTGCGATACTTCTTGGCAATGCTGACCACGAGTCGAAGGTTTCCGCCCGACAGCTTTCGCTTGGCGTCTTCGTACTTGTTGAAGATCTTGCGAATGTTGACCACGCGCTTGTGAAGCGAAGGTGCGTCTTCCAGGACCAGATCTTCCAGACCTTCGAGTTCCTGCTGACAAACTTCCAGATCTTCGCCAGGATTCTTCAGCTTTTTGAGGTCTTCGATCCGGTGCTCAAGCTCGGTCATCTTGTGCGAGATCGAGGCAAGCCGCTTAAAGAGCGGCGTGATGCGGCTCGTGCGGAGCGATAGCTCTTCCAGCAGCTTGCAACAACGCCGACGACGGCGACGCAGACGAAGAAGAATGTCCGCCTGCTCACGCTTGGTTTTGGCGGCGCGGTATCTGTCCCAGTCCTCGCGATTCTTATCGACCAGAGTACGGATCGTCGAAAGGTTAAACGGAATACGCTGGCCGATCGTGCTCTTGTCCGCCTGATCCTCGGCGGTGCTGATCTTCATCGTGCGATCGAACGGTAAATCCCCGGACTCGACCTGCGACAAAACCTTGACCGCTTCCGCGATCGTGTAGTCGCTCTCGAGCACACGCGAACGATAAATCTTGCGCGTGATTTCGATCTTCTTGGCAAGATAAATCTCCAACTCACGCGTGAGCAGCGGGATCTCACCCATCTGCGTCAAATACATGCGAACCGGATCGTCGATACGCTTGTTGCCCGCCTCGGCGAGTTCCTTCTCGAGTTCCGAGAGATCATCATCGTCTTCAACTTCTTCGACGGCATTGGGGTCGAACCCGTCCTCGTCAACAGTCTTCGAAGGTGCCTTCGCGTCGGCAGGGGATTTCCCGTCCGCAGCCGCCTTGGCCTCGGCGGCGGCTTTGGCTTCCGCCTTCGGGTCGGCTTTGACCGGCTTGGGCGGAATCTTGCTGGCAGCCACTGTCGAGGCAAGCACGCGGGCGAGCTTCGAAACCGGCTTGATCTCGATCAAAATATCACCGTCCGCACGCTCCTTGCGTCGACGCTCGAATTCCGTCACGTCATTTTCATCGATCAGACGGATGCCCATCTCGTCGATCGTCATCAGCAGGCTGTCAAGCTTCTCGGGGCTCACAACCTCATCGGGAAGCTTGGTGTTCAGCTCTTCGTAGGTCAGATAACCCCGGCGCGTACCGAGTTCGAGAAGATGATTAACACGATTCACCACCTCCTCGGGCGAACCCGAGCCGATGAGGGGCGATTCCTGTGACGCTGACGCAGTTTTTTCCATGGCGATCCTGATCCAAATAAACAGCCCGTCCGACAGCACGACCCGAAACCAACATTAGCACAGCTTTTCGCCCCGGCATCTCCCAAAGCGATTTCTTTCGAACATCAATCAACGCCCCCATCACAATCGACGCAAAAATCATACATAGTTCGATCCATCACCACTGACACGAACAACGTTATCGGAACCCTCTTCTTGAATTGACCCCACGCCAAGTCTAATCAGACGTGTCGAAACAGACGTGTCGAAACAGACGTGTCGAAACAGACGTGTCGAATCAAACGTGTCGAATCAGACGTGCGATTCTCTTTCGTCAACCCCGAACCATTCGTCGTGACCACCATGCACCAACCCAACTGGCTCCGTCCCCGTCGGTCTACCCGATCGATCGACGCATGTCCGACCGCTTGGCCTGCTCCTGAATGCTGCGAAGCCAGTCGTCCTCGCCAACAGGAGCTTTGACCGGCGGGCTACTCTGCCCTGGGCTTCCGTCCGTGGCTGGCCTTGCGTCCGGATGAGACGCGGATGGGGATCCTTCCCCACGCGGGTCGTTCTCAATTGTCGGCGATCCTGATCTTGACGATTCGGGGTTCAGTTGGCCTGAATCCAGTTCATGCGATGAGACGGCAGGCAAATCGACAGGACGACGTGCAAGCAGTCGCCTCATCTCTTCGCGATGACGCTCTTCGGTGAGGTAATTCAGGCAGTCTGCAATGATGCGATCAAGCGGTCCGGGTTCCTGAGGATCGGCGGGCTTGGGACTCCCGGATTTCCTCGACGCCTTCAATGCGTCCGATCCGGATGAAGACACAATAACTTCAGGTCTACCCTGTACACTCTGACTCGCCTGTATACTCTGACCCGATCGATTTTTGTTTTGATCGCCGGCTTGCTGATCGACTCGCTGCTGAGTTTCATGGGCCGACTCCGCGGCCAATGATTTCAATTCACCAGAATTCGGTTCACCATCCAACCACGCAAGCACATCACCCAACGGAAGCAGACCCTCGTTGCGCGCGAGATCCCACAACCGCTCCGCCAACCTTCTCAACCGAACGTCGGCGAAGTCACTGACCGTAACCCTTTCCTGTACGTCGATCCAGCGCGAAGGTTCGATGAGGATCGCGCCTAAAATCATTTTCTCCGCTCGCTCACGCGCCCGGGCCACCACCGGACCCTTCGATAACCATCCCGGACCCGACGAGACCCGCCCGGAATCCGAACTCACTTGCCCAGATTCACTCCACTCAATGATCTCCTCGCTCGACGAGTCGGACGTGTAACCCGTCGGCGCGGCAGACGAAACGCCGGGTCGGGCATCGGGTCGATGGCCCGGCCCTACGCTCGGACGTGTGCTGCTCCTCGGACTCGTCCGCTGGAACCTAGCCTTTCGCGCCAGCTCCGCACGTTGACGCAGGATCGTGTCCAACGGGATTTGCGTCCGATGCGCGAGTTTGACCAGCAATCCATCCAGTCGCAGCCGATCGACTCGCGGATTGGCTCGCATCGCAACCACACGCTCAATGAACTCCGTGATCGCACGCTCACGCGCAAGATCCGACGATTCGCCGTTGTACTTCGCCCACATGCGACGCCAAAAAAAATCAACAGCATCGGTCGCCGACGCGACAATCTTTTCAAAACCCACCTTCCCCGACTTGAGCAACACTTCGTCTGGATCCAAACCTTCCGGCATCGACGCAATGCCGATCTCCAGTGGCGCAGCAAGGTAGTTTTCCATCGCACGCTCGGCGGCCGAATCACCCGCAGCGTCGGCATCGAACAACAACACGATCCGATCCGCAAAACGCTTAAGCAGATTCATGTGCGGCTCGGTAAGCGCCGTCCCCAGAATGCTCACCACGTTCCGCACATCAAACTGATGCGCCATCACAACGTCGGTATACCCTTCCACGATCACCACCGTCCGCGTCTCAACAATCCGTTGCCGAGCCAGATCCAGCCCAAAGACCGTCCGACTCTTGGAAAACAGCGGCGTCTCCGGACTGTTCAAATACTTCGCCGGATTGTCCGAGCCGGGCAGCACACGCCCGCCGAACGCGATGGTTTTTCCGCTCTCATCGCGAATCGGGAACATCACGCGTCCGCGAAACGTGTCATAAAAGCCGTCGCCGGACTCGCGTGCCTTCAGCAGGCCCGCCTGCACCAGCAAAGGCGAATCGAACGGCTTGAACTCGTTCGATCCTGCGACCGCGTCCCATTCGTCGGGCGCGAAACCGACCTTGAACTCATCGAGAATCGAATCGTTAAAACCACGCTTCGCGAGATACTCACGCGCCGACTTCCCACGCTCCAAAAGCATCCGACGAAAAAACTTCACCCCCGCCGACTGCACATCGAGCAGCCGCTGCCGCTCGCCCGCCTTCTGCCCGTCGCCGGAAAATCGCGGCAATTCGATCCCCGCCTCCCGCGCCAGCGACTCCAACGCGCCCTTAAAATCCAACTTGTCTCGCTCGATCACAAAGTCGATCGCGTTACCACTCTTCTTACACCCAAAGCAATGAAAACTCTGCGTGTCGGGATAGACATGAAAGCTCGGCGTCCGCTCGTTGTGAAACGGGCAGAGACCGATGAACGATCTGCCGCTCTTCTTCAGACCGACGCTGCGCGAAACGAGCTGGACAATGTCCGTCGCGTCGAGCACAAGTTTCCGTCCGTCGGGAAGCATGCACGCAACACTAGCCTCACAAGCCTCGACCGTGAAGCGCTCGACCTCGAAACGCTCGATCGGTTCGACGGATTCGACCCGACCAGTCGAACCCGCATCACCAACATGGTAGAATCCCACCCAACGCGGGTTGTGTGGGATAAGTGGCTGGAGATTTGTGCCTTGAGAATCCCCGACTTTCGCCCACGCGTCCGCAGGCCTTGCTGTATGCTCTAGATTTTGGTCCACAGATCCTGTTGACGACACCCATTATTGATGACACCCATGTCCAGCGACCCGCAATGGCATCAACAGCGTGAACTCGAATTGCTAAGGCACTTTGAGACTTTGCTCACCGATCGTCGGTTCGTGGTCGATACCACCGAAGGTCGACGGGCCGTCACGCAATACCGCAAGGTGGTCGCCAAGAACGACCGGTCCGCCGAGGTCAAACGCCGAATGATGGAGCTGGGTTCGAGTGATTTCGGCCTGCAGCGAGCCATGCCCGGCTTGCCGAGCGTCGATGTGGAACTCCGGCAGACACGCTGGCTGGTCTTCGAAAAACTACTCGGTCAGGTGAAGTTGATCACCCACGCGCCGGTCGATGATCTGATCCTCGGCAAAGAACCAAGTCCGCTCGATGCCAAACGCGCTCGTGCCATGCTTTCAGCGATTCCCGGGCCGGCAGGCAAGGCCGGTCGACGCGTGCCGCAGACGATCGTGCTGCTCTCGACCAGCGGCTTTGATCGCGACACGCTCGCGCTGGCCGAGCGATTGAGCGAGCGGACTGTCATTCTGGTCGAACCGAACGCGTCAGGCGGATGGACTGTCCACGGCACGCCTGAAACCAAAGGCGTCCTCGATGCCCTCGATCCCGAGCCGGATGACGGAAAAAAACGACGGATCCGAGATGCGATCGCCTCGTCGAAGATGGAACTGGCATCGGGCGGACTCGGTGCGGAAAGATTGGCCGCGCGTTTGGGGCTGCCTTTGGATAAAATAGAGCGGGAACTGAAAGCCGTCGCCTCCGAAACGCCAGGCCTCTCCGCCAAACGATTCGACGGGCGACTCGTGTTGTATCGTGATGCCATCGCCACCGTGCCCGGAGCCAAACCCATGCCCGTGATCGACAAGCTCAAAGCCATCTTCACCGGAGGAGACCCGATCGACAAAAAGGTCGCATTCCTCTCCGAACGACGCGCCGCCATCACACAGCAACGCGACGTCGTCCAGGACGAACTGCTCGCCCTCGAAAATCATGAAGGCGATCTCAAAGAACAATTCAAAAAGAATGATTCAACCATCATTCGACGCCGACTCACCACCCAGATGCTCCAACTCCGCAAGGACATCGAACGCAAAGCACAAATGCTGCAAATGCTCAACCAGCAAATCGATGTGGCCGGCGGTTACCTGCACAATCTCGAACTCATCAAACAGGGCAACAGCATCAAACTGCCCGCCGGCGAAGACATGGCCGAATACGCCGCCAAAGCCGAGGAAGTCCTCGCCGAACTGCAGGCCGAAGCACAAGTCGCCAGCGAACTCACCGGACAGGTCTCCACCACCGGCATGACCGACGAAGAACAAGCCCTCTACGAAGAACTCATGAAAGACGTCAGCCCAAAACAGGCCGACACAACGTCCGCCCAACCGACTGCCGCATCAAACCAACCGACCGCAGCCAACCCGCAACGAGAATCCGCCCCGCCGCTCCCGCCCGTACCCGAAAAGAAGCCCACTCCGCAGGCAAATTGATAGAGACCATCGTTCATTCTTAGTTGTCAGTGTCGCACGGAGCAGGAGTCACCCAACCCTTATCCCTCCTTCCCCTCAATCCCTCTATACCCTTCCTCCACAATGTCTTTGATCGAAAAACTATTCGGACGAACCAAGAGTCTTTCGGAGCTGAGTCCCACTGAGCTTCGCAAGGAGGAGATCTTGATCGGCCGGGCGCGGGATAAGCTGATGCAGAAGGTGGAGAACGCCTCAACCCAAAAACAGAAAATCTTTCAGCAAGGCGCAAGTCAGAAATCGCCGGAGATGCGAAAAGCACTCGCCATCGAATTCGAACTCAAAACACGCGAACAACTGATGGCCGTCCGCGAACTCAACGTCCGGACCAAAGAACTTCTCACCGTCGGCCGGATGCGCATGGTGAAGGAGCAAAAATCCCGCATGGCCGGCGGGCTCGGTCGATTGAACATCACCGAAAAAGATTTCGCAGTGCTCGGCGCGATGATCGAAGATGACGCAGTCACACAGGAAATGTACACCGAGCGACTCGACGCGCTCCTGGAAATGGGAGAATCCGCAGACCGGGCACTGCTCGATTCGTCCAGCGTCGGCGAGGCGGGCGGAGAATTGCTCGCCTACTGGGACAAGCTCGATCGCGGGGAAATGAAAGAGAACGAAGCGCTGGAAAGCGCAGAAGCCGCTGTTCGGGAAAAAATGAGCGCGAAGTCGCAAGGCTGAGCGATGCTCAATTGAACTGACGCAACGCTCAATTGAACTTGAGCAACGCTCAATTGAACTTGAGCAACGCTCAATCCAATTGGACGACGCCGAGTTGAGCCGATCACGGGAGAAACACCATGGGACTATTCAAGAGCAAGGAAGAACGTCGAATCGAGCGCGAAATGCTCATTCGCCGCGGAGTCAAAGCCATCGAACGATCGATCGCCGAACAGGGCAAGTTCACCGAGCAGTTCATCAAGAACGCACAGCAAGCCAAAAAAGTCGGCGACGATCAGCAATACAAATTCATCCGCGAACAGCTCAAGAAAACGACATCCATCAAACGCATGCTCGAACGGCAACTCGTCGCAATCAACAGCGCGATCATCCTGCAAAAGCAGGCAAGTGCGAGCGGACAATTCGCCACCAGCATGAGCGTCATCGCCGAGGAAATCGGCAAAACCTTCGGCGAGCTGGATCTGACCAAGACACAGGTCGAATGGGAAAAGGCCGTCACCCAAAGCCAGAGCATCGAGGAACGCATGGGCCTGTTCCTCGACTCCATGGAAACCAGTGCGAACGGCCAGAGCCTCACGCAAGGCGCAGGGCAAAGCAGCCAGGTCGCCGACGCGGAAATCGATCGCATGATCGAAGCCGACGTGCTCGCCGCCGAGCAGGCAGAACTCGGCAAACTGGACGCGCTGGAAAGCGAAATCGAACGCGAACTCGCTCGCGGAAAAGCCTGAGTTTTTCTCAGGCCAAGGCATTTCAAGGCGTTGGCGGTTTCGTGCGCGGGACAGGATCGTGTAGGCTTGAATCATGCTTGGAATCGATTGGAAAGCGTGGCACGGCGAGAAGTTCGCAGGGGCAAAGTGCGTCGTCAGCGGCGGGGCTGGATTCATCGGGTCGCATCTGGCCGACGCCTTGCTGGCGCTGCGGGCGGACGTCGTGGTTCTGGATAATCTGTCGAGCGGAAGCGAAGCAAACGTCCCCGCGGGCGCGAGGCTTGTTCGCGGGTCGATCACCGATCTCGATGCGATCGCAGATGCGTTCGGCGGGGCCAGGTTCCTGTTCCATCAGGCCGCAAGCGTCAGCGTGCCCGGCAGCGTCGCCGACCCCATCGGCTATCACAAAGTCAATGTCGATGGAACACTCAACGTCCTCGAGGCCGCCCGACGCGCAGGCGTCCAACGCGTCATGTTCGCCGCCAGCTCCAGCGCCTACGGCGATGCCCCAGAACTTCCCAAACATGAAGCCATGCCGCCACTCTCCAAAAGTCCCTACGCCGCCAACAAAGTCGCTGGCGAGCATCTGATGCGCGCCTACGCAGGCAGTTATGACATCGACGCGGTCAGCCTCCGATACTTCAACATCTTCGGACCACGACAGGCTGCCAACAGCCCGTATTCAGGCGTTATCGCAAAGTTTGTGACACTCCTCATGCAGGGACAAGCGCCGGTCATCACAGGAGACGGATCAGCCACTCGCGACTTCACCTTTGTCGCCAACGCCGTACACGCCAACCTGCTCGCCGCGGTCCATGCCGAACGCATCAACGGCGAAGTCTTCAACGTCGCCACCGGCCTGCGCACCAGCATTCTCGAACTCGCCAGAGAACTCGCTCGGCTCATCGGACGACCCGACCTTCAGCCCTCCTTCGCACCGCCACGACCCGGCGATGTCGCACACAGCCTCGGCGATTTTGCCCGGGCCAAACGCGTCCTCGGCTATGAACCGGTCGTCGATTTCAAAACCGGACTGGCAGAAACCGTACGCTGGTATAAATCGATCGGTTGAGCCCAACTCACAACATCCCGCCCGTCACGATCCCGCCCGTCACAACATCCATCCACGTGCAGGAAAATCTCACTGCAAACCCATCGAATGAAGGAACTCAAGGCTGGTCTGCAGACTATCGAATGGATCGCGATAGCAAGTGTCCTGCTCGACGATGTACCACTTCACCCCCGCACGCTTGCTTGATTCGAGAATACGCGGCCAATTCAGATTGCCCTGGCCCACTTCCATCATGTAATGCGTGCGGTCCGGCTTGATGCCGATGTCCTTGAGATGGATGCACGGGATCTTCCCGGCGCAGCGGTCGATCCAAAAACTCGGATCCCCGCCGCCGTGCTGAACCCAATAGGTGTCGACCTCGATCCACACGTCGCTTGAAAGACCTTCCATCAGCATCTGCCACGCGTTGGTCTCGGCAGAGCCCACGCGGGCAAACTCATGGCTGTGGTTGTGATATCCGATCGCAAGCCCCGAACCGCGAAATCGCGATGCGATCGTGTTGAACTCGGCTATGAATCGCGTCCATGTGTTGCGATTAAAATCCTCCACCTTGGGAAAGAAGCCACCAATGGCAGTGTATTGGCAGTTCCAGAGCTTGTGGTCTTCGATCACGGCATCGGGATGATCACGCAGCCGATCGAGTCCGACGTGGGTGGCGCAGCAGATCAGCCCGTGGTCGTCCAGCATTTTCTTCAATTCGCCGGGCTCGATCGGACCGAGCGCCGAGCATTGGACGGCGTTGTAGCCGAGCTGTTTGACGCGGCGCAGCGTTTTGGCGATGTCGGCAGGGGTTTTGGTGAATTCCCGAAGCGTATAAAGCTGGACAGCGAGCTGCGTGGTCGGTTGCATAGTTGAAAGTTTAACGCAAGATCTTTTCTCGTCCCAGCGGTCGGGTTGACGATGTGGATGGATCGCGTAGGGTACCTCGCCAGAATCGAAAGGACGCATGAGCAAGCCCATTTATCTCGGAACCGACTGCGGCGCAACCACCTCAAAGATCGTTGCTTTGTATGAGGATGGCACGCCAGTCTCGATGGAACTTTTGCAGCGAAAGACACGCGCAGACGAAGGCCGCGATGCGATCGTCCGCGGTTGGGTCGAAGCTGTCGACGAATATCTCGCCAAGCACAATCTCACCTGGGCTCAAGTCAAGGCCGCGGGCCTCGCCACGCCGGGGCCTTACCAGGCGTATGGCGTGTTCGACAAGACTGCCAATATGCCCGCATCCTTCGAAGGATTCGACGCGCTTAGCGCCTACAAGAATGCGATCCAACTCAAGACCGGCCGACCCATCACCGTCATCATGGGCAATGATGGCAACCTCGGCGGCGTGGCGGAAGCCGCAAAAGTCCGCGGACAAGCCAAGTGTGGCGTCGTCATGCTCGCACCGGGCTCGGGACTCGGATGCGCATACGTCGATCCGAACGGCCTGCCACTCGACGGCGACAGCTTTGCTGGTATGGAAGCCGGACACATGCCCGCGCCCCTCCATGAACTCGACGTGCCCCCCATTCCCTGCGGGTGCGGCAGAACATGGGGATGTATCGAGTCCTACACCACCCTCGCCGGTCTTGGACACCTCCTGCAGATGAAGCTCAAGGATTTCCCCGGCCATCCGCTCGCCGAATCACCGCTTTCTGGCAAACCCCGCGCGATGCAACTCCGAGATCTGGCTCAAAAGAACGACGAACTGGCCTGCTGGCTCTTTGACTTCCAAGCCAAGGCGCTCGGCCATCATTGTGCAGTCCTCGCCATGGCGCTCGACCCGGAATACTTCGTCATCGGCGGAGGACTCATGGATCCCGAAAACACCACCGACGCCTTCCGCGCACGATACCTCGGACTCGTCCGCAACACCGCCATGAGCAACTTCTGGCCCGCTCAGAAGAAAAAGATCAAAATCGTCCCCGCCACGCTCGGCGAACTCTCGCAGTCCATCGGCGCGGCGCTGGTCGCCATGTACACCGATCGCGATAAGAAGTGACCTGTCATTCAACGAAGCTGATCCAACACCGCAGGCATCATGCCGCTCCATCTGCGGATCGTCGCTCAACTCCTGCGCAACGTGCGCGACCGAACAGAATCTGGTGCGTGCAACAACGCTTTTTCGGGCCCGGCCCAACCCTGCCAAACGATGGCTCGTCGCCGTTGCCCAACTAATCCGGATCGGGCGGTTTGCGATCCGGAGGTAGCACTTCGAATCTACGGGCGGCTGATTCGCGAGCGCGAGCCAATGCACCGATCGCGCCAGTGGTTGGATTCTCGATTCGAGCGTCTTTCCGGCTTGATCCCTCGTTTGCCTCCATCGCTGTGCTGGCGTCGATAGAATCGAGCGCTTGCGGTTGGGCGATCGAATCAGTCGCTGCGACAGAACGGGACGGCAATCCTGCCTGAGGTCTGGGGGATCGCGTCCATGAAACTCGACGCGCTGCGACATCGAGAAGCAGTGTCACGACAGAAAGGACCAAAAGCAGATCGGTCAGGGACCGCGAGGCGACCTTGCGATCGATCTGGGTGCGGTCATAAAGCACATCAGACCCATCGAATTCAATGACGCGACCGCCGGTTTGTCGAGCAACTTCGCGGACCGCCTGTTCGTCGGATTCGAGGCTTCGAAACTCGAGATTTGGATCGTAGGAATAACTCGTGATCGAGAGTGATGTCGCGTCCCCGATCCGGCTTTGCGTGACGGCAGCGTAGGTTCCGGGCTGCGGAAGTTCGATCGAACCTTCGAGCAGTTGACCCCCTGATTGTCGAAGCGGCACGGAGATCGGTGGAAGATCGGGATCGGTGGAAAGCAGGTAGGCAGTCGCTGAAAAGGGTGATGCGCTGGCGAGGTCGTCGGGCGAGCGTTCGACCCGCAGCCGGATACGGTCGGGCGACTCCTGCACGATCTCGGTGAACACGTCAGTGCTACCGGACGGCCTCGCGATGGCACGAACGGCTTGGGTCCAGAATTTCGTGAAGACAGGAGATTCTATCCATGGACCAGCCCATCGTGAGGTCGCGTCAGAGGTGAAGACGCCGGCCTGACCAAGACCCGTGCGCCATTGCGCCCATATGGGCTCGCCGGTCGGACCGAGCAGGGCGATCTGCGTGCGAGGACCTTCACGCGGATCCGTCGCGATGAATCCCCGCAGGCTCGGGGCTGCATCAATACCAATCAGCACAGGTGCGGATGTATCAGCGAGCAGTGGATTAAAGCTCATCTCTCGAACGAGAGGTCTCCTCAGCGTCATCGCCTCGCTGATGAAAATTCGAGGAAGGCTGGATGCATCCGGAACGTTGTAAAACTGCCCCTTAACCTGCTGGGCCAGCATCGCGAGCAGTTGCCTGTCGGCGTCGGGGCCAATTGCAATGGTCGAGAGTGTGATGCCCTCGTCTTGAATGCGTTGAACAAGTTGAGTGTCGAAACTGCCTTCGCTCTGTCCGTCTGTGAGCAGGATGATGTGTCGTGTGGATACGAGTCCCGGCGAAAGTCGTGAAATGTGTCGAACGGCCTCTTCGAGGGCAGTGTAGATGTTCGTTCCACCACCGGGTTCAACCGCGCGGATGACTCGTCGAACGCTCGTTAGATCTCCTCGTGGCCCGATCGGGATGATCGCCTGCGCCTGGGAATCGAATGTGATCACACCAAGTTGGTCGTCCGACGAAAGAGCCTCGGCAGCGGCGATAGCAGATTCGACCGCGATCTGGAGCTTCCCGCGATCGGCGCCTGACATCGGTAGCGTCATCGAACCCGATCGATCAATCACCAGGACCAGCGCACCCGCCATTTGAATCTGCAGGCTCTTGGGCGAGAGTTCGACCGGAAGCACATCGGCGAGTGCAGAATCGATCCACCCGCCAGCGCCGAGCGATCTCGGCCCGCCGATCATGATGAGACCGCCCCCAAGATCATGCACGTAGCGCGTCAGAAGGCGATCCTGCAACTCGGACAACCCGTCAGGACCGCGAGACACATTCATCAGAATGATTGCGTCAAACGGCAAAAGCTCCGTCAGCGATCTCGGAAATGATTCAGGCGAAATCACGTCAGAACTCTGGATCAGATTCTGGCCCGCCAACACATCAACAAGAGGTCGCGTTGCGGCGGACGTCTCACCGCTGACCAACAGAATCCGCCGAGTGCCGCTGATGATGGTGATGGCTTCTGCGGAGTTGTTCTGGTTCCATCGGTCGTGTTCGGATGAATCAACTTCAACCCACCCGCGAAACGCGTGCGCCCCGGATTCAAGCGGGTCGAGCATCACTCGGATTGCATTGAGTCCGGGCTCCAACCGGACGTTCATGCCTTCCTGAAGCCCTTCGAGGTTGCGATCCAGATCAACCCGGGACCCGTTCCGCGTCAGATGAAGCTTCGCCTCGATCGGTTGAAGATGTTGCGATCGAACCATGACTTCGATCGAGACCGGCTCGCGCGCGCTTCGCTGCGCCGGCGCGATCAGTCGCTCAACGGACACTTCCTGCGAGGTCTTGTATCGAATCGGCACCACGTCAATCGGAACGCCCGACGCCGATGCGCTGCGAAGGACGGCCTGCAAATCGCCGCTGCTGGTCTGACCGTCCCAGAATAGAACGATCCGACCAAGCGTGTCCGCAGGAACAGTCGCCAACGCAAGCTTCAGACCGGCAGCAACATCCGTTCCGGGGTGAGCCTTCACGATCGATCCTCGATCCCGAACGAATCCACTCCCAGGCAACGCAGAAATTCGAGCCTGACCGTCAAATTGAATGCGCGCCATCCGATCATCGGGCCGCATCCGCAACGATTGTGCCTCCAGAAACTCATCGATCCGTTGCCTCATCGACATTGTGTTCAAGGCACCAGATTCGTCCCATGTCTGCGCCTGCTCGATCGACCGACTAACATCTTCAACAGCAATAACCGTGAGAGCACTTAGTTCACGTTCGTACCGCGCCCCGCCGATCAATAGTGAAAGAAAGAGCACCAGATCGATACGCAGCGCGATCGAGACCCATCGCCGCACAGGGTCATCCTCGAGGCGAGAACGCATGCCGAAACACAAAATCAGCGAGGTGGAGGCAACGAAGAGAAGAGCCACGCCCCAGAACGGAAGCAGTTCAAAGCTCAAGTTGCTCAGTGGTCCGGGCATGCAGTGATTTAAGGCTCACAGAGCAAAAGATGACAATCGAAAATCGGGGCGTGATGCAAAACCGAGCTGATCCTCGAACCGCAACGTCGCCTCATTCGATCACAACGCTAGCGAGACTCCACGCGGTTCGGTGGGTCAATCAAGGCTCACCTCCGAAAGTTGAGCATCATACACATCCGAACATTCCACCCGTTGAATCGTTCAATTCATATGGTCAGCGGGACTCAATGTGATGGCTTGCGTCAGGCTCAAGAGAGACTTCGTCGGCTTGATAGCGGATGAAACGCTTCTTCATCCAGCGCACGCCGATGATGTCGTAAATGCCGACCCACGCCCGGTTGCCGAAGCCGTACTTGGCAGTGCCGGCGAAACGCGGGCTGTGCTTGACGGGGGTTTCGTGCACCTTGTAACCGCGCATTTTGACCAGCGTCGGAAAATACCGATGCGCTCCGCGAAACAGACGAAGGCCTTTGATCGCATGGGCCCGGTAGATCTTCAAGCTGCTGGCCGAGTCGTTCACGGTCTCGCCGGTGACCCAGTTGCGAATGGCGTTGGCACGCCGCGACTGCCAGCGACGAAAGGGTGTGTCCTTCCGATCGCGTCGCCAACCTGTGATCATGTCAACGCCATGCTCATCCAGCATCGGAACCAGACGCGGGATCTCCTCGGGATCGTTCTGCAGATCGGCGTCGATGGTGGCGATGATCTTCCCTCGGGCGGCGGAAAAGCCGCACTCGAATGCGGCGCTCTGACCCGAGTTCTTCCGCATGCGAATCACACGAAGCCAGGAACGCGACGCTCGAGCCTCATCCAGCATCGGCCCGCTTCCGTCGGTGCTGCCGTCGTCGATGATCAACACTTCAAAGGACTTTCCGGTCGGAACGAGTGTCGCTTCGAGTCGGACGAGCAGTGTTGGGATGTTTTCCCGCTCGTTGTAGCAAGGGATCACGACAGATAGTTCGACTTCAGAAAGACTCACGCCCGATGGTGTACCCGCGCAGGCGAAAAGAGGAAAGTGGCAACGCCGTGAAGAAATGAAGAAGTGCCAGCGGATGATCTCCACTGGCACTTGTTCGAGGGGATGATGCGGCTGTGATTGCCGATGCCGCTCTTGCGATTACTTGGTCCACGCGGTGGACTTGAACGCTTCGCAGGCGGCCTTGAGGGCGGATTTGACCTCGTCATTCAGCACCTTGCCGTCGCGCAGCTTGGTGCGGAGATCAGCATAACGCTGATCGATGAAGGTGAGCAGCGAAAGTTCCCATTCGCGAATGCGGGCGAGCGGAACATCGTCGGCAAAACCATTCGTGGCGGCCCAGATGCTCATGACCTGCTGTTCGAACGGAACCGGCTGGAACTGAGGCTGTTTGAGAAGTTCGACGAGTCGTGCACCACGATCGAGCTGCTTCTGTGTGGCGGTGTCGAGGTCGGTGCCGAGCTGGGCGAAGGCTTCGAGCTCGCGGTAGGCAGCCAGGTCGAGCTTCAGCGTGCCCGCGACGGACTTCATCGCCTTGGTCTGGGCATTACCACCGACGCGGCTGACCGAGATACCGACGTTGATGGCAGGCCTGACGCCCGCGAAGAAAAGGTCGGGTTCGAGGTAGATCTGTCCGTCGGTGATGCTGATGACGTTGGTCGGGATGTAGGCAGAGACTTCGCCTTCCTGTGTTTCGATGACCGGAAGGGCGGTCAGCGAGCCGGCGCCGTTGTCCTTGCTCAGCTTGACGGCACGCTCGAGCAGGCGACTGTGGAGATAGAAAACGTCGCCGGGATAAGCCTCACGACCGGGCGGACGACGCAGGAGCAGCGAAAGCTGACGATACGCCGCCGCCTGCTTGGTCAAATCGTCGTACACGCACAACGTGTGCTGGCCCTTCCACATGAAGTATTCCGCCATCGCGGTGCCGGCGTACGGGGCAATGTACTGCAGCGGGGCCGGATCAGACGCGGCGGCGACGATGACGGTGGTGTAGTCCATCGCGCCGTACTTCTTGAGCGTTTCGACGACCGCGGCAACAGAGGATTCCTTCTGACCGACCGCGACGTAGAAGCATTTCACGCCAGTCCCCTTTTGGGCAATGATCGTGTCGAGTGCGATCGCGGTCTTGCCGGTCTTGCGGTCGCCGATGATGAGCTCACGCTGACCACGACCGATCGGGATCATCGAGTCGATGGCCTTGATGCCGGTTTGCAGCGGCTCGTGCACCGGTTGACGCTCGGCGATGCCGGGAGCGATCGTGTCGAGCTTGCGGGTCTCGGTGAGCGAGAGCGCCGGACCGCCATCGATCGGCTGACCGAGCGGGTTGACGACACGACCGAGGACGGCTTCACCGACCGGCACTTCGAGCAGGCGACCGGTCGACTTGACTTGATCGCCTTCCTTGATGCCCTGCGCGTTGCCGTAGATGACCGCGCCGATCGTGTCTTCTTCGAGGTTGAACACCTGACCCATCGATGGACCCGCGGAGGTCTGGAACTCGAGCAGCTCGCCAGCCATCGCGTTCTTCAGACCGTAGATACGGGCAATGCCGTCGCCCACTTCGATGACGGTGCCGACCTCGCTCACCTGGAGCTTTTGCTCGAAGGACTGGATTTCACGCTTCAGGACGCTTGTGATTTCGGAGACGTTGATGGCCATGGTTGCTCTGGTTGGTGGTTAGTGGTTGGGGTTAGTTGTCAGGTAGGGGGATTAGCGGGCGTTTAAGAGCCTGGATTGTACGGCATCGAGCTGGGCGCGAACCGAACCGTCGATGAGTTGATCGCCGACGCGGATGACAATCCCGCCGATGATCTCGGGATCAACCTTCTGATTGATCCGCGCCTCGCGACGAATCGCGGTGCTGATCTTCTGGCGGACCAATTCGAGATCGCCTGTCATCAATGGCTTGGCGACGGTGATTTCCACCGTCGACTTGCCGAGCTTCTCGTCATACATCGCAGCAAACGCGCGGCTGATCGGTTCAATCTCGCCGAGCTTGCCCTTGCTGGAGAGCAGCTTGAGGAAACTGGAGAGAAGCGGGTTCAGCGACGGGGCGAGCGTGCGATCGATGAGTTGCTCGCGCTCGGCGTCGGTGATGCCCGGATGAGCGAAAAACGCCCGAAGCTCGGGACTGTTGTGAACGGTCTCCCCGAGCGAACGCACATCGTCGGCGATGCCGTGGAGCTGCTGACGCTCGTCGGCAAGCTCCAGCAGGGCCTCGGCGTAGGCTCGGGCGGATGGACTTGGGAGGGTGGCGGACATCGGTTGGGGGTTCCTTGGGTCGCGTGTCTGTTTGGTTAGATCATACGCCTGAGCAGGACTGTCATGGTGATCTCGGGAACGCTTTGATGCTTCTGCTCCACTCAACTCAACGGCGGGCGGTGCTGGTGAGCTCTTCGAGGCTGGAACGAATGAGCTCGGCCTGATCGACGTCGGTGATGTTGCGCTTCAGGATCTTCGAAGCGATCGTGGTACCGAGCTGGGCGGACTCCTGACGGAGCTGCGCGATCGCTGCGATGCGGGCGGAATCGATGTCCGCGGCGGCACGCTTTTTCATGTCTTCGATCTCCGTCTGTGCCTGCATCTTCAATCGCGCCGCCACGGCCTCGGCGTCCTTTTGTGCCGTCGCCAGCTTCTCGCGAACCTCGGCGTCGGCGTTGGCCACCTGCTTCTTGTAGTTACTGAGCAGCGCCTCGGCCTGCACGCGGGCCTGCTCGGCGCGGTCGATGTCCGAGCGGATCCGCTGCTCACGCCCGTTCAGGCCCGCGATGATCGGCTTCCACGCAAACTTGCCGAGGATGATCAACGAGAGCAAAAAGATGATCATCGCAGTCACGCCCGCGACGAGCGTCTGCGTGATGAAGCTCGGCGCTGCAGCGTCGCTGGAGTGATCCGAAGCTGGATCGGCAGCCAGAGCGAGGCTTGCAGTGACCGCGACGGTGAGGCAGCAGACTTGGGCGAGGCGATTGAGTTTCATGAAGGGATCTCCAAACCGGTATCGATCAGCTTGACGGACCATTCCCCAAGAAAAAGACCTTGAGGCAAAACCGCGTCGCTCCGCTTTCACGGCGCGACGGGCACAATGCTCTATACATCCACATCAGATCAGGAATGCGAAGGCGAGGCAGAACACCGCGCCGACCAGACCAAGACCTTCCACGAAGGCGGCGGTCAGGATCATGCCCTGACGGATGTCGCCAGCGGCTTCAGGCTGACGGGCGATGGCGTCGACGGCGTGCGAGCCGATCATGCCAATGCCCTTGCCACCACCCAGAACCGCCAGACCAATGCCGATGCCAGCGCCAAGCATCGCAAGGCCCTTGCCGCTGAAACTGGTGTTGATCGAATCAACCGCTGCTGCGCCGGCTTCGGCGGTCTGACCAAAGCTGATGGCGGGCAGCACGAGCATGGCCAGGAGGGCCAACGCGAGAATCTTCTTCATGTGCGTATTCCTTCAAACGTTCCGATCCATTCCGGGCCGGATCGGGAAGCCCTTTGCCTGCGAATCAGGGGCAGACACCCTTCCCGGCGAGGCGGGGATCGACTGAGCACTTCCCAGTCGCATGTCAACCCAGGCTCGAGACCTGCAGGCAATCCGTCACTCGCAACGGTACGCCATGACATGATGATGTTTCGTTCATGTCTCTCTCGCATCTCCGCAAAACGACACTCAACTTACTTCCCAATCTCCTGCGATCAGTGGCCCGCCTTGGCATGTCCGGCCTTGGCATGCCCGTGGGCTTCGCCTTGACCGTGACCTTCGCCGTGACCATGTTCGTGACCGTGTTCATGGTCATGATCGTGGTCATGGCTCTCTGCCATCTGGGCGATGAAGATCGTGGTCAGGAAGACGAAAATGAATGCCTGCAGCAACGCCACCAAAAGCTTCAGCATCGTCAAAGCCACCGATGCAAAAATCACCGGGATCGCAACCCCAATCGCTCCAGCCAGACCCATCCCGACCAATGCGAGCGGCACAAAACCCATGATCAGCTTCAGCACCAGCCCGCCTGCAAACATGTTGGCGAACAAACGCATCGTCAACGCGAACGGCTTGATGAACAATCCAAGCAATTCGATCGGAACCATGATCGGCCAGAGGATCGGCGGGGTCCCACCGGTGAGATGGCTTAGATAAGCGCCGATGCCGTTCTTCTTCAACGCGTAACCCTGAATCACAAAGAACGCGGTGACCGCCAGCGCGCCCGTCACGCCCAAATTCCCCGTTGCGGTCCCATAGACCGGATAAAGCCCGAATGGCTTGGTCAAAAAGTATGTGAGCTCGTAAAGCGGCAGAAGACCCAGAAGATTGTTGATCAAAATGAAGAAAAACATCGTCCACAGATAAGGCATGAACTTATCAGTGGCATCGCCTAGCAGTGGACGACAGACTTGATCACGCAGGTACGTGAGGATCGTTTCCACAAAGCCGGCGAGCCCCGACGGGACCATGTTCTTCCGATACGCGGCAGCCACGACCGGAAAGACCAACAGCATGATCAATCCGGTGACCGCCATCAAAATCATGTGGTTGGTCACAATGGCAAAGCCACTCCCGACCTGAACATGGTCGAGGACTTTCGTGAGCGGGCTGTCCGCTGCCAGAACCGGTGGATGGAAGTTGAATAGGCTCATCAGGGACGTGGAATAATATCGACGGGGAAAAGTCTCGCCAGTCCGGACGCGCTGGAAACAGGCGGATTCAGGTTTTGCCCCCGCCCGGAGAGGATTTCCGGGGACCGGGCCTTGCCAGCATCCATGTTTCCGCCGCCAAAACCGGCAGGTAAACCGCCACAAGTGAGAATAAGCTGGGCACCGGCGGGAACTTTCCCACCACCACCGCCAGCAACACGCCAGCCACTGCGACAATTAGCCGCACCCCGGATGCCGCCATCAGTCCGCCCACCATCTTCCTCGCATCACCACGCGCCGAAAGCAAAATCACCGGAATCGACACCAACTGTGCCAACAACACCGACACCCACGCCGCCCCGAATCCACGCCAAATGTCCACGCGATTGACCAGCAACAGCACCAACGAACCCACCACGCCCACCACCACCAAAATCCCAAATACAAATGCAGGCAGCTTCCAAATCGGCTCGGACGGGGATGGGGCGACTTTAGGTGGCGTTGTGTTCATCGTGCCTTCGGCTCCGTCAAACGATAGGCCGACCTCACCATCTGGATCATCCCGATGATCGCGCCGATGACGATGCCGACGAGCAGACCTATCCGCGTGTTGCCGAGCAGATAACCCACGCCCCAACCGAGCAGCGTGGCTGCGATGATGTAAGAAATCAGCTCAAAGCCCAGCCCGAAAAGCTGCAACAACACCGGCATCCCCGCGGGCCGTCCACGCGACGGAAGCGTCGAACCAATGGCCGGCCCACTCGCGTTCGATCGGTGTTGCAACTGCTCGAACTTCGCCCGAGCCTCGGCGGGGCTGTCGAGCGCGCCCACCGTCTCGCGAACCTCATCCAAAGATCGATGAATCTCCTCCACCGATTCGCGCAAGTCATCCGATGCCCGCGACGATTCGCCTCCGCCGCGATCGGCGGTCGTATCGGCTTTCGCTCTGCTCGGATCTGGCTCGATCGGTTTTGACACCGCAAGATTTTGACCCACCGACATGGCGGGGTCAAACTCAGCCCGAGATGTTGCGGAGTCATTACCTGATCTTCTCCTGCCTGTTCGCACTGGCGATCTATCTGCCGGGCATCGATTGGGGACTTCCTTCGCGAAACATCGATCGTCAATTGTTCGGGGATCGCACGCCCTGGACCGGCGAGGAGATTCTCGCGCTGCTCGAAAGCGACGACGCGACGATATCGCAAAACTCGAGCACGCGCGGCGCGGACGTCGATGCGAACCCGATTCTCGATCGAAGCCAACCGATCGTGGTGAACGCGACCGACCGACAACGCGCCGAGATCATCCAGCGGTATCGGCTGATGAGTCGACAGCCGGACGAGTTCATTCAGTTCAAGTCACTCGCGGAAATGGCGGGGCGGGACGGCATCGATCGACTGGACCCGCGTTTGTATCAGTACGGCGGGCTGTGGATGTATCCGGTCGGCGCATTGCTGAAGGTGGGCGATTTTTTAGGCGTGATCGAATTGAAATCGGATCGGGCGTACTACCTCGATCATCCGGAAGCCTTCGGACGATTTTATGTCGTCGCGCGGCTTTATTCGGTCTTTTGGGGATGCGTCGCGGTGTTGTGTTTGACGTGGATGGCATTGCGGATGACGGGCCGCGGTTGGGTGAGTGTGGGGATCGCGATGCTCTTTGCGACCTCGCCGATGGTGATGGCCAGCGCACAGGAGGCCAAGCCGCATCTGGCGGGCTGTGCGATGATGCTGGTTGCGTGCGTGTGTGGGTGGAAATGGATCGACGCGCGCCAGGAACATCGGCGCGGCCTGCGGTGGGCGATCCTGACGGGCATCATCGCAGGCGGGGCAGGGGCGATGGTATTGAGCGCGGTGTGGGCGGCGCTGATCGTGCCAACGATGGCATGGCTCGGACGGGGGACGTCGAAAGAATCCCGTCGAGCAGCATGGCAAGCATTCATGATCGCGAGCGCGGCGGGCGCTGTGACTTTCGTCGTGTCCAATCCGTTTCTCGTCTTCAATACGCTCTTCAGACCTGACCTGGTGGCAAGCAATCTCGGCAACTCGGCGGCGATGTACGGGACGAGCGGAATTGGGCGATCGCTGATGCACGCGGTTCTGATCCTCCGATCGGGAATGGATCACATGCTGACGGTCCTACTCACAGCAGTTGTGATCGGGCTTTGGGGTTGGGTCAGAAAAGGTATGCCAAGGTCGACGGATTTGGCGCGGGTGAGCGGGTGGTTGCTCGTATTGCCCACCGCGACCATCGCGACCGTGGTCTTTGTGATGCTCGCGGGCGGAAAGCCCATGGAGTACGCGCGATTCGGCCTGATTTTGTCGGCTTCCGCGAGTCTGGGCTTGGCGTGGATGCTCAGGGACGGAGCGTGGACAACGGTCTGGACGATCGCTTTTTGGGTCGTTACGGCGGTATTCATCGGAAGTCGATCTGAATACATGCCGATACGACTGAGTGACACACACGAAAGCCCTGCAACGCAACCACTTTCAAATCGCATAGGCATCTATTACGAACCAGCGCCGTGGTCGTTGCCGCCTGTTGATGTGTTCGAAAGAGAACTGATTCTTTATCCCCGTCAAGCCGCTCTCGGACCCGAACCCTCGCAAAACCTCAATGCGACGCGCGAGGATCCGAAGATTTTCATCTACCCCTCAAATCTTTCGTCGCAGCTGAGATCGTGGCAGTGGGGTGAGGAGATTAGCTGGCGGCTGAATCGGTGGAACCGTGCGGTCGGACCGGTCGTGCAAAGTGTGCATAGGGATTGACGAGAAGACGTCGACTTACCCGATATACACATGCGACAAAGCTACCGCTGAGGATTAAACAGTCGCAGGTGAATCAACATCCGCTGGTGTCACTCACACCTGACGTCCGCCGACCGTGATCGGCTGCGGGCGCGGCTGGTGGGTGGGTTCGATGGCGATCTGCAGCGCGCGACGGCGAGCGGTTTGGGGCAGGCCTTCGCTCTCGATGATCCGCTGCAGGGCCATGATCCCTTCGATCAGCGTCTCAGGCCGCGGCGGGCATCCGGGGACGTAGACATCGACGGGCAAAAACTGATCGATGCCCTGGACGGTGGCGTACGCGTCAAAAACCCCGCCCGTGCTGGCACAAGCGCCCATCGAGATGACCCACTTCGGCTCGGACATCTGCTGATAAATGTGCTGCAGCACAGGCATCATCTTTATCCCCACCCGGCCGGCGACGATCATCAGGTCGGCCTGACGCGGACTGAATCGCATCGCCTCCGCGCCAAAGCGGGCAAGGTCGTAACGCGACGAAGCGGTGGCCATCAATTCAATCCCGCAGCACGCGGTCGCGAACGGCATCGGCCAAAGACTGTTTTTGCGTGCCCAGTTGACGACCTTCTTCAGGTTCGTGGTCAGGACGTTGTCGGGCAGGGCTTGCGTGTCGAGCATGACGAATGAATCTCCGTGTACTGATCTCTGCAATCATAGTATCGGATTCCAGACGCGAGGAAAGAAGCGCCAAATCGATTGAAGATTGAAGGCCCGTCGGACTGGCCAAGCGGCGGACCACAGGCGACACTGCAGGCGTGAACGCTCGGAATCAACAGATCGTGGCGATGCTGATGGTGTTGGCGCTGATAGGAAGCGTTCTGCCCCGATCCCTGCAATCCCGCGTCGCGGCGAGCTTGGGCTTTGTCGTCGCGCCCGCGATGTGGCCGATCCGGTCTTTTGCCGAAGAGGCGAGGCAGCCCAACGTTCCCGTCGCGCCGGCGCTTGCGGGCGCGGATGTCGAGATGCTGCGGGCGGAAGTCGATCGATTGAAAGTTCAGGTGGTGGCGCTCGAGGGGCGACTGGGCGAATACGAACGACGCGAAGGGGCGGGCGAACAGTTCGGCGCAGCGCTGCAATCTCGCCTCCAGGTGATCCGAGTAAACGGGCCGGCCGGAAGTGGTCGCGGGCAACTGCGGCTCGGTCGAGTGGGATCGAATGTCCTCGAAGATGCCGTGGTGCTGACGGACGCAGGCATCGTGGGGCGCGTCCAAACCGTCTCGCCGGGCGGCATGGGCGCGATCGTTCGAACCGTGACCGACCGGGGATTCAAATTGACGGCAAGTTTCGTCCGTGTCGAGCAAACACCCGGGCAGGACCTCGTGACGATGCGACTGCCGATCGATCCACGAACCGTGGAAGGATTTGACGCTGCCAGCAACGAAATGAGCGTCGACGGACTGACCTGGAATGAAGTCAAGGACGGCGGACTCAAGCCGGGCGACTGGGCCGTACTGGATACCGATCGCGGGAACTGGGATCGCATTTTCGCCGGCCAGCGCGTCGGTGTGGTCAGCTACGTCGCCGAGCGCATCGGTCAGCCGGGCTTTGCGGAGGTTCGGATCAAGCCCGTGGTGGACCTCATGACGCTGCGCAGCGTGTGGGTCGACGCCGGAGTGAGTGGCGGGGTGGGACAGTAGATGTCAGATTGATGGCCGCAACGCGAAGACGCTTCGCGGATCTTTAGGCAATTCGATAGTCCGAATGTGCAGGGAGGGCTGTGCGATGGGTGAGATGGATGTGCGATCGGAGGTGGGACGGCGCGGACCGCTGGGACGGCGCGGAACGCTGGGAAGGCGATGGCTTGGGCGATGGCTTGGGCGTGTGGCGGGCTTGGTCATGATGTATGGCGTGCTGGTGGGTGGTCTATCGTGTTCTCCGATGATTGATCGGTTGACGTTGTTTCCGACGACGGGTGCGATTGACACGTCTGCCGAGCGTCGGACGATCGCATGGGGCGACGGGCGGATGATCGAGGTTTGGGTGTTGCGGACGCGACCTGATTCGCGTGAGCCGGCCGAGGGTTTCGTTCTTGTGTTTACGGGGAATGCCTCGCGTGCCGAGCGTGTGATCGAGGGGAAGGGGCGTGAGTGGGACGGGCAGGATCTGGAGATATGGGCGGTCAATTATCCGGGGTATGGCCGGAGCGACGGGCCTGCACGATTGAAGTCGATTGCGCGGAGTTCACTCGAGGTCTATGACGCGATGCGACGGGAGGCGGGCGAGCGACCGATTTATCTGGACGGGACCAGCATGGGGACGACCGCGGCACTTTGCGTGGCGGGGCGTCGTGAGGACGTGGCGGGGCTGGTGCTGAAAAATCCCCCGCCGCTTGCGCAGTTGATTCGAGGTGAGTTTGGTTGGTGGAACCTTTGGCTGCTCGCCGGTCCGATCTCGCTGGCGGTGCCCGGCGAACTCGATAGCCTCGCAAACGCCCGGCGATCCAAAGCACCGGCACTCTTCATCATCAGCGGCCGCGATCGCGTCGTGCCCTACGCCTATCAAAAACGCGTCCTCGAAGCCTACGTCGGCCCGACCACCGTCATCGAACGCACCCGCTCCGATCACAACGACCCACTCAGCCCCGACGAACTCAACCAAATGAAAAACACACTGACCCAATGGCCCGGTCGAGATGAATAGACCCCAGCAGATGTGCGTAAGGATCCCGACCGGGGTCCCAGACCCTCGCGGATGGTTCTTCACGCAATCGACAGCATGCGATCCCGTCGGGTTTAGGGTCATCCACATGGAATCGTTCAGGATGACGTGAGATTGCGGACGGTAGCATATTGGCGTGCGGCGGGGGGTGCGGGTAGAGAATGGGGATGGACAAGCCGAAGGTGATCGTGACAGAGGGACTCGACCCCGCGCCGATGGCGTGGCTGCGCGAGCGGGCGGAGGTGATCGAAGCGGAGCCAGGGTCGGCGTCTGGGTCTGAGCTTTTTTTGCGAGAGTTGCCGGCGTGTGAGGCGCTTGTGGTGCGGACGTACACGCGTGTGAATGGGGAATTGCTGATCGCCGCGCCCAAGCTCCGTGTTGTCGGGCGTGGCGGGGTGGGGCTTGAGAATATCGATATCGCAGCGTGCCGCGGACGGGGTGTTGAGGTGGTCTACACGCCTGATGCCAACACGCGGGCGGTCGGTGAGTATGTGATCGGGCTTTTATTGCAGATGATCCGTCCGTACGGGTTCTTTCGTGACCGGGCCTTGTCGACGAGCGAATTCAAGAAGGTGCGAAACGAGCAGCGGGGCCGACAACTTGATGAAATGACGCTCGGCATCGTCGGCATGGGTCGGGTGGGCCGGCGATTGGGCAGGATCGCGAGCCTCGGGTTTGGGATGCGCGTGGTGTATCGCGATCTCCTGGACGTCCGAGAAAAGCTCGACTTCCCCGCCGAGGCGGTGTCGATGGACGAACTCTTGAATCGTGCCGACGTCCTGAGCCTTCATGTCGACATGAGGCCCGGCAATGAACATCTGATCGGCAGGCGCGAATTGTCAAAGCTCAAGCGGGGCGCGTACGTGGTGAATACCTCACGTGGCGAGGTGCTGGACGCGCACGCGCTGGCGGAGGCGCTACGCCATGGAAACATCGCGGGGGCGGCGCTGGATGTGTATGACCCCGAGCCTCCGGGCCCGGATTTCCCGTTACTGGGAATGGGAAATGTTCTACTAGCCCCTCACATGGCTGCGCGCACCTATACTGCGATCGAGAATATGAGCTGGGTCGTGCGCGACGTGTTGGCGGTTCTGGAAGGCAGATCGCCCGCGCATCCAGCCCCGTGAGCCTGAATCAGGATCGGATAGGCAATCTCAACTCGAAGGAGAATCCAAATGAATCGTGGATCCAATAGTGGCGGGAGCAATGCCGGCCAAAGCGTGCTGGTCGTCGTCGGCGTGCTCGTGCTCGCCGTGCTGTTTCTTTTGTTCAGCTCGTTCCACATCGTCCCGCCGGGGCATCGTGGCGTTCGCGTGACCCTCGGCAGCGTCGCCCAGGATGTCGTCAATGAGGGCGTCACATTCAAGCTGCCGCTCGGCATCACCCAGATCCGCGACATCACCATCCAGCAACAAACCGCAACCGGCGAAGCCCAGTGTTTCAGCTCGGATACGCAGTCGGTGATGATCCGGTTCGCCGTGATGTACCGCATCAACGCCGACAAAGTCGCCACGCTGTTTCAGAACTTCCGAGGCGATCCCTATGCCTCGATCATCGAACCGCGACTCCAGGAAGCGCTCAAGCAGGAGACTGCGCTCGTGCAGGTCGAGCAAATGGTCCAGCAGCGCGAAACACTCCGCAGCAAGACGCTCGAACGACTCAAAGCACGCATGACCGAGAACGGCGGGATCGTCGACATTGTCGATGTGAACATCATGAACATCGATCTCTCCGACGAAGTCGAACGCGCGATCGAAGCCAAAATGGTGATCGAGCAGGAAGCCAAGAAAAAGGATTTCGAGAAACAACGCGAAACCACCGAGGCTGAGATCACACTCATCAAGGCCAAGGCGGAAGCCGAGGCCGCCCGGGTGCGTGGCGAGGCGCTGCTCAACAACCCGCTGGTGCTTCAGATGGAGATCATCAAGAAGTGGAACGGGATCAGCCCGAACGTGGTCGTGCTGGGTCAGGACGGCGCGGGTGGCGCGCAGGTGATCCTGCCCGTGACCAGTCCGTCACAGAACCGCTAAGTCTCTACTCTGCAGTGTTTAACGTCGGAATGCCCACCCCATTGGGGTGGGCGTTCTGTTATGGGTAGAGCGCGCAAAATCGGACCTTGGGCAGGTGTTTTCGGAAGCCTGATTTTGTAACGCCTTTAATTTCAGATATTTGCGGTGATTTTTCTGGACTATCGTCGAATGTTCGCCTTGACTTGTGTTGAAAGTCGGCTCATCCTCCCGCCCCGCGCCGTCGATACCGTCGTTAAGGTCGGCAACGTCTCGTGACGAGTCGATGCGAGCATATTCAGTCGTCAGCTTGAGCGATCAGCCTGACGCCCAATCGCCCCCGGGAGCCTGCCCATGGCCAAGCGTGTCGAAAAATCATCCGCCAATAAGTCCGCCAAGGGCAAGTCCACCGACGAACAACCGGATGGCAAAGCCGACGTCAAATCCCCCAAAGGCAAGGCCGGCAGTCCCAAATCCTACACGGGCAAGAACCTCGTCATCGTCGAATCACCCGCCAAGGCCAAAACCATCAACAAATACCTCGGCGATGATTATGTCGTCAAAGCCTCGATGGGCCACGTCCGCGATCTGCCCAAAAAGGGCATGGGCATCGACCTCGAAACCTTCGTACCCGAATACGAAGTCATGAGCGAAAAGACCAAGGTCGTCAGCGAACTCAAAAAACTCGCCAAAGACGCTCCCACCGTCTACCTCGCAACCGACTTGGACCGCGAAGGAGAAGCCATCGCATGGCATCTCAAAGAAACGCTCGGCCTGTCCGACGACCGTGTGCAACGCGTCATCTTTAATGCCATCACCAAATCCGAAATCCAAAAAGCGTTCTCGCACCCACACAAACTCGACATCCATCGCGTCAACGCCCAGCAAGCCCGCCGAATACTCGATCGTGTCGTCGGGTTCGAAATCAGCCCCATCCTCTGGCGAAAAGTCGCACGCGGTCTCAGCGCCGGTCGCGTTCAAAGCGTCGCCGTCCGACTCGTCGTCGAACGCGAACGCGAAATCGAAGCCTTCATTCCCGACGAATACTGGTCGATCGGCGGAATCTTCGGCACCGAGCTCGACCCCAAACTCTCCGCTGCCTGGAAAAAGTTCCTCAAATCCCACCCCGACACCGCCCGACATCAGGCCGAAGAAGGCGCACCCAAAGGCCCCAACAAAAAGCAGCAACAAGCCTGGCTCGCGGAGCACGGTCTCTTTGAGGCCGAACTCTTCGAAATCGACGGGAACAAGTTCGACGTGATGACGCAAGCCGACGCCCGACAATGGGCCGCCTCGCTCGGACTCAAACTCACGCGCGACGAAACGATCGACAACCCCGAAGGCAAAGGCCCAGCCAAATTCCTCGTCGAACTCGAAGGTGATCTCGCCACACCTCCACCTTGCCGCGTCCGCAGCATCGAACAAAAACGCACCACCAGCCGACCCGCGCCGCCCTTCATCACCAGCACGCTCCAGCAGGCCGGCAGCACCCGACTCGGTTTCGGCGCACAAAAAACCATGCGGGCCGCCCAAAAATTGTACGAAGCAGGGCACATCACCTACATGCGTACCGACAGCACGCATCTCTCCGGCGATGCGCTCGCAATGGCCCGCAATCACATCGAAAAGTCGTTCGGTCCGAAATATCTGCCCGAAAAACCCAACTTCTATTCATCGAGCAACAAGAGCGCCCAGGAAGCCCACGAAGCCATCCGACCCACCAGCCTCACACTCAGCCCCGCCGACGCTCGCAAAATCCTCGACGCCGACGAAGCACGCGTCTACGAACTCATCTACAACCGCTTCCTCGCCTGCCAAATGACACCCGCTCAGTGGGATCAGACCAGCATCGTCATCGACGCAACCCCGAATGGTCGAGTGCTTTCCTTCCGCGCCTCCGGTCGAAAACTCGCCTTCGACGGATTCATGCGCGTCGCAGGCGTCACCAGCGACGATCAACTCCTGCCCGAACTCAAAGAACAACAAACCGTTCACCCCATCGATATCGACCCCGTCCAACACTTCACCAGCCCGCCACCACGCTACACCGAAGCCAGCCTCATCAAAGAACTCGAATCCAAAGGCATCGGCAGGCCGAGCACATATGCTTCGATCATCGGCACCATCCAGGACCGAAAATACGTCGTCCAAAAAGACCGACGATTCTGGGCCACACTCCTCGGCAAAGTCGTCACCGACAAACTCATCCAGGCGTTCCCCGCCATCATGGATGTCGGTTTCACCGCCGACATGGAATCCAAACTCGACAAGGTCGAAGAAGAAGCCTTCGACTGGGTCCACATGCTCCAGGAATTTTACGGCCCGTTCCATGACGGCATCCAAAAGGCGCTCGAAACACTCGAACACGCCGGCGGGGCACCCAGCCCTTACAAGGACGAAGCCACAGGCGTGCCGCTGGTCTATCGCATCAGCGCAAACGGATTCTTCCTTGCCTCAGGCGATCCGAACGTCAGTCTCACCAAACCCGTCGATGAATTCGGCAAGCCCATGCTACGCGAGGTCAGCGGATTCAAATGCCCAAAGTGCGGCCGCGACATGATCAAACGCGGCGGACGGTTCGGCGATTACCTCTCCTGCTCGGGCTACAACGAAAAAGACGACGCCGGCAACCGCGCGTGCGAAATGATCATCGGACTCGACAAAAAAGGCGTCCCACAACCGCCGAAAGTCAAAATCGAGACCGCCGTCAAATGTGAGAAATGCCAGAGCGCGATGATCCTGCGCGGCAGCAAACGCGGGCCGTTCCTCGGCTGTGGCAGCTACCCGAAATGCCGCGCGACCAAGTTCTATGGCAAACTGACCGAAGAAGAAAAGCAAATCATCGATCCGCTCATCCCGCAACTGAAAGCCATGGCAGACGAAGCCAAAAAAGTCGCCGAGAAAGTCAAAGCCACCGGCCCCGCCGGTACAGATGTCGCAGCAGGCGCCGAAGGCGCTGAAAGCACCGGTAGCGCCAACATCGACTTCGACCCCGGCGAACTCGAAGTCGCCTGAACCGGGCCATCAACTTCGATCGCCGATGTAACTCTCATACCAGAAGCTAGTCCCAGACGTCCGCTCCGGAAGTCGGCCACAGAACCGCTGAGGTCGCAGAGCCAGACGCAGAGCCAAGCGCAGAGGCAAACGCCCACAACCACTCGAACCTTGGGGAATCGTTTTGGGAAATTTTGCGCTGCGCGGATGCGGACGCAATCGCGCAGCGCGCAGGTAAGAGTAGAGCACGCGCGTTGAAAGATCGTGCGCGTGAAGAAGAACTGCGACCGTCTTTGCTGACAGTGGCAGGGCGAATGTCGGACCGGTGTCGAGGTGTTCTGATCGGATGTATTTGTCAAACCGAGGTTTGCGGTGTCGGCGGATGTTTGGCGAAGTGGGCGCAGAAGTGTGCGCGAGCGCGCGGAACATGCACGCGAGCGTGAAGAAATCGAGCGCGAGGGCGGCGAAATCGAATCGAATCCGTTGACGCAGTGTTCGAGTTCGATCGTCTTAAAAACATTGCACGGGGAACTGCTTCGAAAGTGCGAAGAACTCTGTGTCTTGCTCTGTGTCTTGCTCTGTGACCTCAGTGACTCCGTGGCCCGGTCGCGCGGAGAAGCCGAAGTTCCGGCGCTGGGACGTCATCGCGAACGACGGAGCGTCACCAACGCGACGCCGAGCGCGAGCAGGGCGGACGTCGGCTCGGGCACGATCGCGATCCGGGAAAAGGTCGCGGATCCGCCTGCGCTGGTGGTGTTGTCACCGACGAAAAGGAGGTTGGGCGTTTCGTACGGATCAAGCGTGCCCGTAAAAGCGCTATAGTCGCGAACCAGTCCGCTCAGACTCGGCGTGCCGTCGATGCTGAGCGACCAGGTCGATCCGAGGACATCAAGTCGATATCGCCGCTGGCTGGCAGTCGTGTCGAAGGTCAGAACTTCATCGCGAACAAAGAGCGGATCGTCGTCCTGGGCGAAGATTTCGCCTGGGAGGAATCCGAGTTCAACCCCGCGAGCGTTCTGATCAAGGACAATGACATTGAATCCGGAGCGACTGGTGTTGCTTGTCGATCCGCTGTTGATTTTCAGGTCGATTTCCACGCCGAACCCGACAGACCGATCGAGCGTGCCGGGGCTCGCGAAATAGCCGGCGTAGATGGCATTGGATGCCGACGTGTTGAGCGTGGTCGCGCCGGAAGAGGTCGAGGTGTAGTTGATGTTCGGAATGGCGGCGTAAACGAAGCCCTGTTGGACGGGCGTGGTCCCGAGCGAGCCGTCGTAAAGCACCTGCGTGCTCGCATGTAAAGGCAAGGCCGTCGTCAGTGCGAGGCAGGAGGCGGTCAAAACAACGGCGAGTCGGGTGTGCTGCAGCATCGCAGGAACGCTACGCCCAAGGCGGAGAATTGGCCATGCAATCCTTTGTCAAAGCCCGTAAAATCGAGGTCAACATGAGCCTGTGCAAGAGCATTTGGCCCATTGGCGAAAGTTTGTTCGCATTTTGTAAGGTTTTTTGCTTGCTAAACAAGGCGCGTGAAGCTAGGAATATCGGGATGGAGCCGCTTGGAGACCGAATTCGCAGGCAGAGGCGTCGGCTGGGGTTGACCCTCGACGAATTGGCGGGCCGTACCGGGATTTCCAAGCCTTACCTGTCTTTGATCGAGACCGGTCGCGTGCCGAATCCGCCTAGCGATGAAAAGCTGACACGGATCGAACGCTCGCTCGGTTTCCATGCCGGCGAGTTGTTGTCGCAGGCGCATCTGATCAGAACGCCGCGCGACATTCGTGTCATGCTCACGCGATTGCTCGATCAGAAAGGACAGGCCTCCGAAGCTCCGACCGCACCGATCGCACCGATCGCTTCAATACCAGCCGCTTCAATACCGGCCGCTTCCTTCGCCAGCACCTCACCGACCGGCCCGGCGTCGACGGTCGAGTCGTCCACGCGACCGGCGGACGGAACCGAGCGTGGCGTAGGTCGCATGTCGGACATGCCGGCGATCTCGCTCGATCGCGCGTATCTGAGCGGCGTGCTGCAGCAACTCGTCGAACGCTCCGCAACCAATGTCGAAACTCTGCCGACCCATGCCGTGCCGGTCATCAATCGAATCAGTGCAGGGTATCCGAGAGATTTCACCGATCTCTCCTATCCACGCGGCGTGGCGGACAGCTATGTCTCCTGCCCCGATCTCGCCGACCCCGACGCCTTCGCCGCACGCGTGCACGGCGATTCGATGACGCCCAAATATCGCGAAGGAGACATCGTCATCTTCAGCCCCAAAGCCAACGTCCGCTCCGGCGATGACGCCTTCGTCCGATTCGAAGACGGACAAACAACCTTCAAACGCGTCTTCTTCGAGGCCGACGAAAACGAGCAACCCGTCATCCGACTACAGCCTCGCAACGAACGGTATCGCCCTCAGTCCGTGCCGGCAGAATCGATCTCGGGCCTCTATCGCGCCATGTATCGGTATCAATCGGTGGACGAAGATTGAGAAGGGGCGGGATGAGCGATGACAGATGAGGGAGGGGGGGAACTGTGAGCGATGAATGATGAAGGATGAGCGATGAGACATGCAAGATGAATGAGGAACGATGAATTGGGGCTTGGCGTGGCGGGGGCGGGGCGGTAGGGTGAGACGCCCGATTCGACTTTTCGGGATGATGTCACGCGAGTTCTGTTCGAAGGAGTTGATGCGATGGAAATGGTGATCACCGGCCGGGCGTATGTGATGGGCGACAACATCGACACCGATCAAATCATTCCCGCCCAGTTCCTAAGCTACAACCCTTCCGACCCCGAAGAGCGAAAATACTTCGGGCGATACGCCAACAGCGGCGTGCCGGACGGTCAGATGGGACTGCCCGACGGCAACATCCGTTTCGTCCCCGACAACGCGTTTCGCAGCGAGTATGCAATCGTGATCGGCGGAAAAAATTTCGGCTGCGGCAGCTCACGCGAACACGCACCGCTCGCCCTCGCAGAGGCCGGCGTTCGCGCCGTGATCGCCGAATTCTACGCCAGAATCTTCTTCCGAAACTCAGTCAACGGCGGATATCTGCTCCCCCTGGAATCGGTCGAACGACTCGTCGAAGTCATCCAAACCGGCGACGAACTGCGGATCGATCTGAACGCCGGCGTCGTGGAAAATCTGACCCGCAAATCCACACACAAAATCAACCCGCTCGGCGACGTCCTGCCCATCGTCGAAGCCGGCGGCGTCTTCGCCTACGCCCGACAAACCGGAATGATCGCCGCCAAATAAAATCGGCCGATCGGATGACCGGTCGGGCGGATGAGTGTCCGACGGGATTGGGTCGCGTTCATTTCACGATCTTCAGTCGCGTCACTTCTTGATCTTCAGCAGCGTCGATCGAACCCCGCGACCACGCTGCGACTCGACCAACACCTGATCCGCATCGGCGAGCGAGGCGTAAACGTCCATCAGTGCGTCGAGGTCGTTGACGGGCTGATTGTTGATCTTACGAATGACGTCGCCGGGCTGGAGATCGGCCTGCTGGGCGGGGAAACCGGTCTGCACGCTCGTGACGATCGCGCCGAGATCGTCATCAAGTCGCCGCTCGATCGAGAGCGGAAGCGTCACGTCGCGAACGCTCAGACCCCATCGGGCAAGCTCACGCTCTTCGCCCTGACGAGATTCGAGCTTGACCGGCCGAAGTGTCAGGTCGAGCTTGTCGGCGGCCCTTCGCACGGTGAGCTTGACGTCCTGATCCAGAGGCAACGCCGCGATGAGGTGCTTGACCGGGCTGATCTCCTCAGGAAATCGAACATTCACCGGCTGGTCGTTGATCGCAAGCAAAATGTCCTGCGGACGAAGGCCCGCCTTAAACGCAGGCGAACCGCGATCCACGGTGCTGATGAGCGCGCCGGTGTTCAATTCGATCGCATAAAAACTCTCAAGGTCCTGCAAAGGACGGAAATCGATCCCGATGTAGGCACGCGTCACGCGACCGAGACGATCAGGCTCGGCAGAAGCCAGAATCTGCTGAACGACCGGAAGGGCAGTATCAATCGGAACAGCAAAGTTGAGGCTCTGGCCCTGAATACCACGCGTGTTCACGCCAACGACGCGACCGGAGAGATCAACCAGCGGCCCGCCACTGTTGCCGGGGGCGATCGGCGTGTCCATCTGAATCCAATTGGAGAAATCGCCGGTCTCGTAGCCCTCGATGTCCTGGCGGTCGGGGTAAAAGGTTCGCTCGGTGTTGCTGACCACGCCGAGCGTGAGCGTGCGGGCAAGTCCGAAAGGCGTGCCGATGGCGATGACATCCTGCCCGGGGACGAGCTGATGGGAGGTGCCGAGCTCGGCGTAGACGAATTGAAAGTTCTTCTTCTGAACTTCGTCCATGTCCATCTGCACGACGGCGAGATCGGTCCAGTGGTCGTCGCCGACGAGCCGTCCACGAACACGCTCCTTGTTGGCGAGGGTGACGAAGATCTCGACCGCGCGTCCAGCGACGTGATAATTGGTGAGGATGTGACCCTGTCCGTCGAAGATGACACCCGACCCGATGCCGCGGACGAGCGTGCGCTTGCCGTCGCGAAAGGATTCCTGCGCCACGTCGAGTCGCACGACGGCGGGGAAGACCTTCTGCGTGACCGACAACACATTCGCGGGCGAAGCATCGGGAAAGAGCTCGCCCCCGCCGAGGATGCTGGTTTCGGGCGTGGCCTCAACAGAGGCGGGAGCTGCCGTTGTTGCTTCGGAGGGCGTTTGGGCGTGGAGGAGTGTCGAGGAAGTCAGGAGTACCGATAATGCGACGACGGATCGGAGCGGTGCGGTCTTCATTGTGGATAACATGCGCGAATCCTGTTGTCGTCGCAATCGGAAGGTGGTGTTCGCCCGACGAATCGCGCAGATTGGCGGGTTATGGGTTTTGACCGAGGCACGATTGCGTTTACGCGTTTCAAAGTCACTGGAGATTCGCCGAGCATGCCCGACGAACCGACGCTGGAGCGGTTTAGCGGGCTGGCGCTGCGCGATGGGGATTTGACGAGTGCGGAGATCGAGTACGGCTGGTGCGGCGGGCGGCACGTGCTGGATGAAGCGTTCGCGTTCGGACACAACGTCTTCGCCGAGTGTTTTCGAATCGGACTGCGCATCGATACCAACAAAGTGCCGAGCGAGATCAAGAAGGCATACGTGGCCCTGGAAGAAGCCGAGGCAGGCACCGACGCAACGCAACGCAAGGCCAAACGACAAGCCAAGGAAAATGCCGCGCGGCGAATCGAAGAAGATTTGCAGTCGGGCAAGTTCAGACGGAGCAAGATGGTCGAAGTGCTCTGGGACGTGCCCGCAGGCTGGGTGTATGCAGCCGTCAGTGCCAGCCAGGCGGAGCAGCTTTGTGAATTGTTCGAACGCACGCATGGTCTGGTCCTCGAGCCGGTCACGAGCGGATCACTGGCCAAACGCAGCTTTGAAGCCCGCGGGAAACTGCGCGAATACGAGGATCTCGTGCCCACGCGATTCTTCACACCGATCGACAACATCCCCGCCGACTACCCGTGGACGGCCAAGGGAGATCAAGCAAAAGATTTTCTCGGCAACGAGTTTCTGATGTGGATGTGGAACGAATCGCTCGGCCAGGAGGTGCGACTGGGCGACCATGCCATGAGCCTGATGTTTGCCCGTGCGATGGATGTGGATTGCGTGTACGGATCGAGTGGTCGGGCAGTGCTGAAACAGGAACGACCGACGGCGATGAGCGAGGCCATCGAATCGGCGCGTAGCGGAAAGGTGCCGAGGAAGGCGGGCCTCGTGATCGCAGTCGCAGGGCAGCTTTACAGCTTCACGCTCGCCGCCGAGACGTTGTCGATCTCGGGGTTGAAGCTGCCCGAGGTCGAGAACGCCGATTCGCCTCGCGTGCTCTTCGAAGAACGAATCACGCTCTTACGCGATTTCAATCGGTGGATGGACGAGCTGTTCGGCGTCTTCGCGACGCTGCGCGGCAGCAGCGGATGGGAAGCGTATGTCAACAACCTGCGTCGCCGCATCGGCGCGAGCAAACCCGGTCCGGTGGCGGCGGTGGCTTGAGGGGTATTGGAGGCGTGTGAGATTGGTTAGGGAGCCGTGGTTCGAGATTGGCTTGTGTTGGAAGTGCAGAGCATCGTTGAGATGTCTGTTATGGGTTGTTCGTGATCCGCGATCTGGGTTCAGCGAGCCGATGCGACGGGTTCGGGCGTGGTGCGTGCGTGATTCGGTGCGAGCGTAGGGGCGGATTCCGGGGCGTGGAGCGAATCGGGGGCGGCGTTGTTCCGCTGGTTGTCCCGATCGGCGAGTGATTTCTGGATGTCGCGAAGCTGCCCCTGATATTGCGCCGCGAGCGGCGGTGTCATGGCGAGGGCTTGCTCGATGAAACGCCGGGCTTCTTCGGGCTGTGTGTTGTCGGCGGCGAGTTGCTCGGCGGCCTGTTTGAGCTTCGGGCCGACGGTTGTTTGAAACTCGTTGCCCCGCTCGCCCAAGACCTGAGCGGCGAAAGTGACTGCGCCCCGCCAGTCGCGTGCGCGGAGTCGGGCGTCGAGCGAGAGTTCGATGAGTCGGATCGTCAGCGTGGGCGCGTTGGTGGCCAGCGGCAGGGCACGCTGGAAGGAACGCATCGCATCCTGGTAACGACCGAGCGAGAGCTGCGTCTCGCCTAGGCTTGTGAGATGGTCGGGCAGATAGTCGATGCGGTTGCCCGGCTTTTGATCGAGTTCGACGAGTGCTTCAAGCACATCAACACGACGTGCCGGCTCGCTTGCGAATCGATCAGGCCAGAGCATGAGCTCTTCCTGACGTGCAAGCGGCAGGAGCGTCACGAGTGTTCGCCAGACTTCGGTGCGGACGCGCTCGTCGGGTTCGACCTGTGGCGAGAGCCGCCGGAAAAGCGTTTCGCCGTAGATGAAGCTGTTGGAGGTCTTGGCCAGCGCGCGGACGGCCTCGACGCGGACTTCGGTCGATTCGTCGTTCAGCAGATCGACGACGAGATCGCTCGTGGAGGGATCACCGATGGCGGCGATGCCCATGAGTGCGAGTTGCCTGACGGCGGATGGTTCTGCGGCGTCGGCGGCGAGCAGTCGTTGAAAGAGCGGGAGAAGCGAAGGCTGTTCGAGGCTGGTCAGAGCGCGAAGCAGACTGAGCCGCAGCGGTGAAGTTTGACCGGCGGGGAAACGTTCGAGAAAGAGGAGTCGCAGACGTTCGGCAAGGCTTCGCGCAGTGACCGCGTCCGAACCCGCGAGCGTGTCGCCGAGTTCAGCGATCGCGCCGGTGGCTGCCATGACAACGGGCGGGCTGGGATCATCAAGCAGACGCGAAAGGAGCGGGATCGCACGCGGATCTCGCATGCGACCGAGTGCGTCGGTAAGCGATGATCGAACGCGTGCGTCGCGCTCCACCATGATTTGCTGAGTCAGTTGATCGAACGCCGCGCGGTCGTTGATGAAGGTGAGTGCCTGGGCGATCTGGAGTCGAACTTCGACTTCGGAATCGCCGGCAAAATCAGCAAGACGCGAGCGAAGTGGCGCTGGGACGTCGCCGGTCTTGGCGCGTTCTGCAATGAGGAAGGCGGCGGCGGCGCGCAGGCTGGGACGCGGGCTGAGCAGGGCGGTCTCAAGGATCGGACCGCGCTGTTCGCGCGGGGCGGCAGCGAGTTGTTGCGAAAGCTGCGTCCGGATTTCCGCGCCCGCGCTCTGATTCGCGCGGCTCTGACGATCGAGCCTTGCTGATCGAATCGCCAAAGCCTCAAGGCGAAACTGCTCATCGGTCTGAGCGGCCCGCACGCTCCACCAAGCTTGCCACTCGGCGGGAGAAAAGATGTTCTGTCCGGTCAGATCGTTCAACGCGTCGATCGAGGCCTGCTGGATGACCGGAGATGCATCGGAAAGTAGCTCGACAAGACGAACAGCACCGCGACGATCCGAGAGCGTGCCGAGGGCGCGGATGGCCGCGCGACGGACTGTCTCGGGGGATTCGGGAGGAGTCAGCGCGATCAACCGCGTCACGACAGCGGGATTCTGCTTATTCGCGGCGATCGCGTCGGCGGCGGCTTCGAGGAGTCCGCGGGGCGTCGATTCATCAAGAAGCACAAACAGCGCGTCGACAAACTCGGGATTGGCTGGCACATCTGCCAACGCGCGAGCAACGGACAGCCGACCCACCGGATCGCCAGGATCGGTCAGCGTGCGGAGCAGCGGCAGTCGAGCCTCCGCCGAACCGACAGCGGCGAGACGACGGGCAGCAGACTCGCGACGATCGCCGTCGAGCGTCCGATCCGCCAGCGTGGCAGATAGCGCTTCGATCGCACGCGGGGCAAGCTCATCGACGTTAATGGGCGGCAGATTCGAGACCGGAGCGTCTATCGCATTCGCCTCACCGCCTGCGGTCGCCCGGTTGCCCTCACTCGGGTCGCTCGGCGAAACCGGCACGCTGGGGGACTCGGTGACGGGCTGCGACTCTTGCATCATCGACAACAAAGCGACATCCATCGTCCCCGACATCCATGGATCAACCGCCCGGAGCGTCCCGGTCACACCGCCCGCCCATAGCGCCGCCAACGCCCCGCCTATGACGGCAGCACGCATGTTGGCAGAGCTTTTCTCGGACTTCGACAAGCAACAATCCCTTCTGCACTTGGGTCGTGAACCGCAAAATCAATCGATCACGACGCTCCGCACACGTTCGATCCTTCGATACTCGTCCGGACAGCAAGCCTCGCACGCAGGACGGCCTCTTTTCATCGAGTTGGCCTGTGCCGGGAAACTACACCAACCACGCCCGATGCAAAAGCCCACCACGCCACGCAATCGACCATTTTTCCAATCCGTTCACGACATCCAACCCGGCTCGGATCCTCACGGGCGATGACCCATGCCGGCACCTGTGTCGGCACATCTGTCTGCACCTGTACTGGTGACCCGTGTTGATGACGGTGTCGACTCGGTTGTCGGCATGGTCCGCTGAACTGCCCTTGCTTCCCGCGTCACGCCGGCTTCCGTGGTAGCAGTCGCCAGCCGTGCAATATCGGATAGACGGTGCTTCGGGCTTTGAGAATCGATCATGCCGGTGATCGGGCAGGTAGCGATTGTCGCGAGCATCGATTTTTGATCGATACGAAAAGTGGATGCGGATCGGCTTGTCTTTCGCCCATCGCCGTCCTAAAACCACAAGAGCTGTGACTTTCGGACCTGGAATGGGTCTGGCAACAACTTCGGTGGAGCCGAATATGGACAGAGGGGCTTGGAACGATGCCGACGCACTCACGCGATCCGCGCTGGAGCTCTTCCGGCAGCGCCGATACGCCGATGCGCTGGATGAACTCGATCAGGCGATCGCGATCGATCCGTACAACGCTCAGGTCCATTTCCATCGCGGCGTGATCCTCGACGAACTCGAACGTTATGACGACGCCATCGAGGCGTATCGACAGTCCATCGCGATCGGCGGGGACGAAGTCGAAACCATGAATCGGCTGGCGATCGATCTCCATCAGATCAATCGGAGCGATGAATCGGTGCGGATGTTCGAACGCATCGAATCGCTCGATCCGACGTACGAGCCCTCGTACTGCAACCGAATTCATGTGCTGGTGCAGCTCGGCAAACATGAGCAGGCAGAAGAAGTCTTTTACTTGGGACGCCTGCAGCACGAGCATTGTTCAAGGTGCTATTTCAACATGGGCGTCTCGCTGCAGGTCCGCGGGCAAATGAAGCGGGCCGCGGGTTGTTATGAGCGGGCGCTCGACCTGACGGATGCCGGGAGCGAGGTTCATCGGCGTCTGGGAGATGTGCTCGTGGTGATGGGGGAAACAGAACGCGCGAGGCAGCACTACCTCAAAGCGTTGTCAATCGATTCTTCCGATATCGGCGCGCTCGTGGCGCTGATCGATCTTCAGATCAACTCCAAACGCTGGGCGGAGGCGGAAAAGCGACTGCGTGCTGCCCTGCGACTGGCACCCGATCATGCGGGCGTGCAGTTGCATTGGGGGCGGCTCATGCACGAGCGGGGTGACGACGGGGCCGCCGCGATGGCGCTGCGACGCGCGATCCAACTCGACCCGACGATCCTTCGGGCGCATCTGACGCTGGCTCGTATCGCCGTTCGCGCAGAACAGACCGATACGGCTGTACATCACCTTCGCGCCGAACTTTTGCTCGGACCGCATACGACGACCAGCCTCATGGAAATCGGCGGACTTTTGCTCGATGTGGCCGCGTGGGGGCAGGCGGTCGGCTGCTATCGGCGTCTGGTCGACATGGATCCCAAGCACGCGATCGGCTGGCAAAATCTCGGGCTCGCTCAAGCGCAGCAGGGGCACCTGATGAACGCCATCGAAGCCTTCGGACAAGCAACCACCATCGATCCGACCAGGCCCGGCGCATGGCACAATCTGGCCCTGGCTCAGGCAGAACTCCGTGATTGGCCGGCGGCCAGTGCAACGCTGGCAGCGGGTCTGCGCCACAACCCTCAGGATTCCACGCTCCTCGGGCTGCGCCTGCGACTCAGGCTACGACGCATCCGACAAGCAGTCTCTCGCAAGCATCCGTCAAACGAACCGCGAACTCGAAACATCCCCCGTGATCCGAGCCAATCGGACCCACGCACCGCCTCAGGGGCATAGGCACGAGTTCACGCCACGTGATACGCGCGCCGCTCCCACTGAATCGGCATCGACCGGTTGATGGACTATCAAACCAAGCTGATGGTTTATGGACTGCGTAAATCTCGCGTTGATGACGCGTTGATCTCGCGTCGATCTCTCATTGACCACGCGAGACCTGGACAACTTCCAACCCAAATCACTTCAGCCGTGATTCGGTCGGCTTGAAGGCGGCGAGTTTGCCCGCTTTGCTCGCGGCGTAGACGGTCGCGTCGCGGCGGTTGGTGGCAAAGAGGTCGTACTCGCTCATGTCCGCTTCATAGCGGATCTCGCCGGTCTGTTTGTCGAGCGCGAGGGCACGCCCGTCTTCGGTCAGCACATAAACGCGACGATTGTCCGCCGACAGGATTTGCCTGACGCCTGCGCTTGTCCAAAGCGGCTCGCGGAAGAGCTTGCCCTGCAGTTTGTCCAGCGCAACAAGGCCCACCTCCGGCACGATCTGATACACGCGGTCCGCCGTCACGAAAGGCGCGGCTTCGAGCGGCTGCTGAGCCATGTACCGCCAGCGAATCTTTCCGTTCGTCCGATCCAGCACGTAAAGCGTCGTGTCGGCGCTGGCGACATAAACGCCGTATTCATCCGCCACAAGATCCGCACGCACCGGGCGATCGACCTTGAATCCGAATTCATCCCCAAAAACCCACACGCTGACGTTGTCCTCACCGACCGCGAAAACCTTCCCGCCGTCCGTCGCGGCGAACACCGTCCCCTGAAAGGACGCCGGCGCGGAGATGATCGTGCCCAGCAACGTCTCCTGATAAACCTGCAGCACGCTCTCACGCGGATCAATCATCGTCAGTCGTCCGCCCGTCGGACTCGCCGTGCCGATCAGGATCAGTCCACGCTGATCGACCGTCGCACGACTCGTGACCGCGTGCGGCACACGCACCTGCTTCTCGATGTTCCCATCAGGCTTATAAATCTCCAGCGTGATGTTCGTCGGATAAACAATCCGATCACCAAGCTGCAGCGGCGGATAGAGCCGATCGTCCTCCGTCGTCACCCGGCGAATCTGCTGAATCCCCAGATCGCGCGAAAGACGGAACGCCTGATTCGTCGGCGTGTAGGCGATCACATGGCTCTCGGTGACAAACAAGCGATCGAATCCGCCTGCCGGATCAAGATCCGTTCGCGCGTCCAGCTTGAACGAACCCGTCACCGCAGAGACCGCCGCCGACATCTCACCCGACTTGGCCTCTTCCGTCTTCGTCGCGGTACATCCGCCCAGCATCAGCGTGCCCACGCACGCCGCTGCGAGCAGCGCGAGAGTCGTTCGGTTTGGTCGGCGGTCAAATCGTTGGGGTCGCATCACGGTTGGCTCCTGATCGTTCATTTATAACCAGCAACGCAAGACTACCGAACCAGCACGCTTACGGTCAAACCACCGCGCTCCTCCGGACAATCCCCAGCCATCGTCACCGCCCGCTTCAATCCTCTCCGCCAACCGACCGGCTCGATATTCGCCCCACCTTCGGCTACACTCCCCCCTCCATGAATCACGACAACCTCGACAAATCGATCAGCGAGTTGGAGGCGCGGGTGCAAAACATCCGCGACTCTCTTTGACGTGCCTCGCAAACAACATCGACTCAAAGAACTCGAAAATCGCATGAGCGCCGACGGCTTCTGGGACAACCCCGAAGCCGCCAAGCCCGTCATCTCCGAAGCCAAAGGCCTCAAGGGCCTCCTCGATCCCGTCGAGTCACTCGCACGCGACCTCTCGGATTGTCGCGTCCTCTATGACATGGGACGCGAGGCCGCCGATCAGGCCACGCTCGAAGAGGCCGACGTCGTGCTCACCGATCTCGAAACACGCTTTAGCGCCGTCGAACTCCAGAGCCTCCTCGACGGCAAGGCCGATCCCTACAACTGCTTCGTCACCATCCAGTCCGGCGCCGGCGGAACCGAAGCTCAGGACTGGGCCGACATGCTCGCTCGCATGTACCTCTATTTCTGGGAACGACGCGGCTGGGATGTCAGCGAAGTCGATCGGCAATACGGCGAACAAGCCGGCATCAAAAGCGCCACCTTCTATCTCAAGGCCGACTACGCCTTCGGATACATGCGCGCCGAACACGGCACCCACCGACTCGTCCGCATCAGCCCCTTCAACGCTCAAGCCAAACGACAAACCAGCTTCGCAAGCGTCAGCGTCGAACCCGAATTCCCAGGCGGCGATTCAAACCTCGTCATCCCCGAATCCGACGTCGAAGTCACCATCTTCGCACGCAGCGCAGGGCCCGGCGGACAAAACGTCAACAAGGTCGCCACCGCCTGCCGGCTCGTCCACCTTCCCACCGGCATCCAAATCACCACCAGCGTCCACAAAAGCGCCGTCCAAAACAAATCACTCGCCATGGACTTGCTCCGATCCAAACTCGAACTCATCGAAAAGGCCAAACAAGACGCCGCCCTCAAGGAAATCGTCGGCGAAAAAGGACAAGCCGACTTCGGAACACAAATCCGCTCCTACGTCCTCGACGATCGACGCGTCAAAGACCATCGCACCAACGTCGAAACCAGCCAGGTCGAAGATGTGCTCGATCGCGGAAACCTCGACCCCTTCATCGATGCCGAGCTTCGACGCCGAAAAACCGTCAAACGCTGATGCGCTCCGCAGACGCTGATGCGCTCCCTACACACCGACACGCTCCCTACACACTGACACGCTCCCGACACGCTGATACGCTCCCTACACGCTGACGCGCTCCCGACCTCACTCGGTTTGGTATTGACGTCAAAGCCTCTTCGGGTTCACCTTACGACGTGAACCCTCTCGCCGCCATTTTCGGCATCCTGCCGATCCCCTGCATGGTCTTCATCGGGTTCCTGATCCTGATGATCGTCCTCGGTTTCCGCGCTGCCAAAAAAAACAAAGAACGCATCGAAGCCCTTCGCAATTTCGCCCGACAACGAGGCTTCGATTTCCAAACCCAACGCGATCCCGCCATCGCACAACTCTTCCACGCCGTCCCAACCTTCCGCACCGGCGACGCACGCTGCGGACTCAACACCATGCGCGGCGCCGCTCGCATGGGAGGACTCGAGTTCGGTCTCATCCTCGGCGATTACCACTACGAAACCACCTCCACCGACAGCAAAGGAAACACCAAACGCTCCAGCCACTATTTCAGCTATCTCGGCGTCGTCCTGCCCGTCGCATGGCATCCACTCATCAGCATCCGACGCGAATCCTTCTTCGATCGCGTCGCCGCAACCTTCGGCGCCGATGACATCGACTTCGAAAGCTCCGAGTTCAGCCGCCAGTTCTACGTCAAAGGCGAAAACAAAAAACTCGCCTACGACCTTTTCGATCCACGCATGATGCAATTCTTCATGCAGTCCGATCCGCCCAACCTCATGATCGGACGCGGACTCCTCGTCATCACACGCGGCGCAGGAACATGGAACATCACCCAATTCGCCCACCAACTCGACTGGCTACGCCGCTTCATCGAACAAGTCCCCAGACACCTCGTCGATCACCTCAAACAACATCCGCCCACCCCCGACCGCGCCGCGCTGCTCTCACATCTCATCGCCATCTCCAAACGAACCCCGCCACCCGCCTTCCCCAACATCCGTTCACCCATCCCACCCATCAATCCGCCATTCCCGCAGCATCGTTCCCAAGATCTTCCCCCAAATGCTCCACCGCATCTTCCCCCAAAATCCCCCGACGACCGACCCAACTAAGGAGTCATCGTGAGCCCCATCTGGTTCTTCTTCGGCTTCATCATCCTCATCGTCGCCCTCGGCGTCCTCTTCCACATCCTCGGCGAACGACACGAACGCATCCGCACCCAAACCCTCGCCGACCGCGCTGCCGCGCGCAACGAATCCTTCCATCCCGAAAAAAATCCCGCGCTGCCCAATCGATTCGCACACTTCGAAATCTTCTCACGCGGATTCGCGCGCTACGGCCACAACGCCACCGACTTCCAACTCAACATCAACCAACACCAGGTCGCAGGCCTCTGCGGCGACCTCCACTACAAACAAACCGAAGGATCCGGCAAAAACCGACGCACCCGCACCTACCGCCGCAGCTTCATCATCCTCGAACCTCCATACGCCATCCCACATACACTCAGCTGCCGACGCGAAAACATCCTCGACAAACTCGCCGGCGCATTCGGCTACGACGACATCGACTTCGAAAGCGCCGAATTCAGCAAACGATTCCACGTCAAAAGCTCCGAAAAACGCTTCGCCTACGACCTCTTCGACCCACGCATGATCCAATTCATGATGAGCGATCCTCCGCCGGAGCTGGCGATGGCCGGCGGGCAGTTGCTGCTTCTGAGCGGTCTCAAACGTTGGGAGCCCGGAGAATTCGACGCCATGATCGACTGGGCCGGCCGATTCTTCGCCCAATGGCCCGCCCACCTCGTTCGCCAACTCCAAGCCACCACACCCGTCCGCTCATCCCAATCCCTCCGCCCAGACATGCCCCTCAACATCCACAACCCGCCGCCCCAAGCGTAATCTCGCACCCAATTCCATTGCCCCATCCCCCGGCGGCGGGGTACGCTTTTGCAGGGATTGCTGTGGGTGAAATCCTCCACGGACGTCCATGCGTGGAGGATTGGAATTCTGCGCTGCGACTGCTCACCCGCTAGACTTGCTGAGGAACTCCGTTCACGATTGGAGCGAGGTGAAACATGGACTGGCAAGCCAGAATCGAATCCAAACCCGACGTGCTCTCTGGCAAGCCTTGCCTGAAAGGCACGCGTCTGAGCGTCGAGCACATCGTCGGACTCCTGGCGCAGGGTTGGCCGATCCGGGAGGTGCTCGATTCGTATCCGGGCCTGACCCACGACGACGTGCTGGCTTGTCTTCAGTACGCAACCGAGTCGGTCGCCAACGACCAACTCTTCCCGGTCGAGTCGTAAATGCTCAAACTGCTGGCCAACGAGAATGTGCAAAGCCTCCTCGTCTCGCGCCTTCGTGAGCGAGGGCATGACGTCCGTTGGGTTCTCGAGGAACGACGCGGCATCGCCGATCCACAGGTTCTACGTCAAGCGCTGACCGAAGGTCGCGTGCTTCTCACTTGGGATAAGGACTTCGGCGACGTGGTCTATCGCCAAGGCAAATCCGCGTCAAACGGAATCGTCTTGCTTCGCGTCACCGAAACCAGATCGCAAGCCGACGTCGTCCGCATCGTGTTGCCCGTGCTGGAGACCCACACCATGAGTTGGCCCGGCCACTTTTCGGTGATCGACCGCTCGCGCGTCCGTATCCGGCCGTTACCCTGACGATCACCGCCCCAAGACCACCGCGTCGGGCCGTGCGAATCATGAAGTGGCATGCACCATCGATCCGTGCCTGGTTCCCTTTCGGAACATACACGCCCATAAACATCACAAAGACAACGGCGGGAGAGAAGCCGCGTAGGGTGCATGAAATGCACCTTGGACGGCGCGATCCGGTGCGGCGGGGATGGTGCGTTGCACGCACCCTACGGGCTGATCGATGACGTCCCGTGGGATGTTCCTGCTGTCGCACGGGCGTCGGGCTAATTCAGGCCCTTGACGTAGACCATGACGTCTTCATTCGCGCCGAGGCTGGGGAGCGTTTTGATGTGATGAAAACCGTGGCGGAGGATGAACGCGCGGGCGAGAAGCTGGGACTTTTGGCCGAGCAGCACGACCACCCGGCGGGGCAGGGCGGGAGCAAGCAAGAGACTCGCCTGACGCAGGCCCTCAACAAAAAGCGTCGAGCCGTGGCCGATACGCCGAAGGGAAGGATCGATCTGGATGTCGATGATCTGGATCACGCCGTCGGCCATGCCGAGCGTGAGAAGCATCGTGCCGATCTGGCGGGCATGGTCATGCAAATCAATCCGCAAGGCACGCGCGGTGCCGCCCGGCCCGGCATCAAGGCGATGAACCTCAAAACGCGTCGCGACCGCAGTCGCTTGAGCGCCAGCGAAGGCAGGAGATTGAGTGCTGGCGCTTGGCAAAGATCGAGCGGCCCGGATGATGCGGTCGGTGGGGGACGAGGGCATGATTATTGGAGTCCGAGGAGTTGGAGCGAATCACGTTCGACGATCCCGCGGAGCGCTTCACGCGGGATGACCGGGAGGTTGGTGCCCTGAACCATCTGATTGATGGAGAAGAGGCTCTCGATGCAGTCGGCGGGGCTGGTGTAGGGGAAATCGGAGCCGAAGAGGAGCTTGTCGATCACGCCATACTCGTGGGCATTGACGAGCGCGTTGTACGCGGGCCACGGTCGGATGAGCAGGCCTGAGATGTCGGCAAAGACGTGGGGATGTTTGCCGATGAGGATGACGCATTCATCGACCCAGGGCTGTGCCATCTGGGCGACGACGATGCGGAGTTGGGGGAACGCGCGGGCGACTTCGTCGATGAGGAACGCGCGGGAGTATTCGAGCTTGGATTGCTGGTTCATGAGCCCGCCGGGATGGAAGACGACGGGGAGCTTGTGCGTGTTGCAGTAGTCGTAGACGCGCATGGCGCGGCTGTTGGCGGGGTGGAAGTCCTGCCCGCCGGGACTGATCGAGATTCCGCGGAGCTTGAGCTCTTCCCGCGCGACGGCGAGATCGTCGAGGGCGGAATCTTCCATCGGATCGATGCCGGCAAAACCGATGAGTCGATCAGGGCTGCCGGAGACATAGCGGGAGACGAAATCGTTGGGAACGGTGGCCCCAAGATAACGCGAACGAAAGCCCAGGACGATCGCACGATCAACGGCGGCGGTGTGCAGACGATGAGTCTCCGGATCGGCGGGGGGAAGGACCCGCGGGGAATTGCCCGAGAGACTTTTGCTCAGCGCGACCTTGCGATCCTCGGCAGACATCTCTCCGAGATCGACCGAGCCGAGCTGATCGGAATCCTGCCAGACATGCGTATGACAATCGACGATCAAAAGAGACTCCCGCACAAAACAACGCACATCAGCAAAATCGCCCGACACCGAGATCCAAAGCCTCGTCGACACGATCCCGGTCAACACCGCTTGTCCGAAAGTCTACCGCCAAGCCTACATCACGAGCAAGAAAACTTGAGCAGGGCGAAGATGCGACTCTACAACCGGCACAAATTTCCCTCTTTTCACATCGAATCGCATTGACCCGTCGCGGGATAAGCTCGACGATTCACCTCGGAGGCGAACATTTCCCGCTCGGCCATTCCACATTCCGACCCAGACGACGCAGATCATCGCGTGAGATTGAGTCAAGAAATGTCTCGCGCCGATGTTCCTCAGGCGAATGTCGTCGAAGTGGAGACGTGCAATCTGACATCGGACCGAGACGTCTCGGGAACGGGGATGGGTGAGTTTCCGAGCCCCGCGCGCTGGCGGTTGATCGCTGAACGGTCGCGACTTTCGGATCGCGAGTCCAGCATCTGCCTCGGACTCTTGCGCGATCAAAAGGAACTCGCCATCGCGATGGATCTGGGGATCAGCGTTCATACAGTGCATACGCACATCGAAAGGCTCTATCGCAAACTGAACGTCAACAGCCGCATCGCGCTGGCGGTGAAGCTGTTGGCCGAGCACGATGCGTGCCTGGTCGAGCAGAGCTGCGTGCGTGATTGCCCCCACCGCATTCGATCGTCATGAGCGAGCCGAGATGTCCGCCCGTCGATCGCAACATCGATCGAATCGCCGGATCTTCAGGACCTTTGTTGATCGATCATGTTCGATTGCATCAAAAGGCGATGCACCGAGCGGGAGCCTCCGCGTCGATGCATCGTTGAGGATTTTGATCACGGCCCACGCCGATTTCCAATGATCCGGACATCGATACACCAGACGTCCATCGCAGGGGAATTCAATGCAGGCCGCAATCTGATGGGCATGTCCGACACGACATCGCTAGCGGCGACGCAGCAACATCGTGCCCGTCACGCCGATCAACATGAGTGCCGCCGGTTCGGGGATGTCGCTGGCGCCTCCGCCGCTGAATTCAAACATCAACTCGCGTTCGCCCCAATTGCTCAGGTCGTAGTCGAAGGCAAAGATGCTGTCGTTGAGATTGCTCAGCCCGGGTAAATCAAGCGAACCACCGAGCATCGTCCCAACCGGAGGTACACCGACGCCTGAGAACGGCCCGGTCGCGACGGACTGCGTGACCATGCCGTCCACCACCTGCAGATCCAATCGACCCGGCACGCCCGCGACGAACGGACTCTCACGCACCAGGCTTAGCTTCAGATCAAGCGGACCCTCTGCGTCGATCGCCCGCAGGCCGGCGTCATCCCATGATCCACCGCCTGACATCTCGAGGAAGACATCGAAAAATGAATCGACAAATGCCGGATCTTCACTCCCGTCAGGCAAAAGACCCCGCACCATGATGGGATCGCGATTGCGAACCACGCGTGGCCTGTTCCCCACCGCTGCGGCATTGCCCGAGACCTGATCGACGATCACAGGCCGCCACACAAACCGACCCGCCCGCCAATTCCATCCGGCACGCAGGATCATCGTGCTCATCGAACTCGACGCATTCGCACGATTGCCCACGAGATTCGCATGCGCGATCCCCGAGGCATTCATCGTCGCCGAATAAAGGCCCGCGCCCCAGGCTGTCACATTCCCAAACACGCTCGCCGTCGCGCCGGCATCCACAAAGCCCGCCGTCGGACGATCCGTACCCGCCCGCTCCGTTGTCGAAAACGATCCCGGCCCGACAATCGCCCACGTTCCGGATCGATTATGCACGTCCCAGCCCGGTGCGGGCTCAAACGCTCTCGTGTTCACGGCATATCGAAACACCGATACCGTCGGAAAAGGCCCGGGCACATTGAACAGATAATTGTGCGTTGTCGAGTAGCTCGAGACCACGCCCATCGATGCACCACTCGCGACCGCCACAGGGCCCAAAAACGCAAAGAACATTCTCCAACGATTGATTCGCATGACCACTCCTCGGTCAAGATTGTCGCCCCACGTCCGAGCGAGCCGCCGCTCTGGTGACCCGTGCTCAAGACGGCACGCATCAGACTAGCGAATCAGCAGTGCAGCAGCAGTCGGCTGTTTGTCTGTCGCATCACTAGATGACAGCCGCAGGATGGAGGGATGACCCGATCGACGAAGATCTGATTCAGAGAACAGAATCAACCGGAAAGAAAGCGGCGGACGGGAGTCGAACCCGCAACATTCAGCTTGGAAGGCTGACACTCTGCCATTGAGTTACCGCCGCAACTCTTGTCACGCCTTCGGTTATACCAACTGCGCCCGTCATCGCAACGACTGCGGATGGATCGTTCACGAGGAGATTCGCCGGTCAAAACGTCCTTCAGTCTCCCTTGGTGGCGGTCCAGGGGCCGCGATGTGGGTTGCCGGCGGAGTTGAAGAAGTCCAATTTGAGGTCGCCGGGGTTGCCCTGATTGGGTGAGCTGTTGCTGAAGAAGTCGATCGAGATGACGGAGTAGGCGAGTGCGGAGCTTGTGCGACTGACGCGTTGTCGGAGCAGCGTTGCGGTTCGGATGGTTTCGGCATGTCCGTCGAAGAAGGCGAAGGAAGCGGATTTGAAGTTGTGGCTTGAGGTCGAGATGGAGGTGATGCCGACGCTCGGGCCGTTGGTGAAGACGGTCGCGGAGAGTTCGCCGATGCTGGCGGTTGCGCCAGTGCCGGCGTTTCTGCGGACACATTCTGTGGCGAGGATGGTGTCGGGTGCGATACGGCCGATGTTGAGGGTTTCTTCGGTGTCGACGAGTTGCCCGTTGATGTTTCGATAGACGGGCCCGAAGGGTCGCGAAACGTCGGCGGCGAAGTTGGAGGCGTTGGTGGGCGTGAAGCTGAGTACGCCAGCGTCCGCATTGGCGAGGGTCGCTCCGTTGACGCGATAACTGACGAGCGGTCGGTCGTAGCGAACGCCATTGTCTGCAACGAACGAGTCGTTACGCAGCGTCTTCCATTGTCGGAGTGGACACGTGTAGACGCTTGTTGTGCGACCTGTGTACTTGAAGATGAGGAAGGTCCAGTCGCCGGGCCATTTGGCGGGATCACCTACCGATTTACCGACAGGCACTGATCCTGCGGGCGTGTTGGTGTAGGTCTGGTTCGGTACGTTCTGCACGCCCCCGCCATTGGATGCCTGAAACCGCGGGAGGAAACCCCGGTTGTCCGCCGCATAGGCCTGAACAGCGAGTGCGATTTGTCTGATGTTCGAAAGGCACTTGAGTTCGTTGGCCTGAAATCGAACCCGACCGAGCGCTGGCAGGAGAAGCGACACCAGCACCGCAATGATGCCGATGACAACAAGCAACTCCACAAGCGTAAAGGCCTCACGATGCCGTGCATATCTGCCCGATGCCTTGCTGGATGCGATCTGGATTCGCGGATCGCGAGATGGATTATGGATCATATTGGCACCTCGGGTTGAATGGAGCGTTGGGGACGATGCATCGAGAAGGTCGGTACTTTGTGCGATCGATCATGCCTGGACTAGATGCGTGCGGGCTTGGACTGATGTTTGGGAAGGGCTTGGGTCGAAGTTGGAATCGGAAAGGCGAGGTTGGACGAGTGCCGGTGCGAGGGTGAGTCGACGGGCCGGGTCTTTGGGATGCTTGAGCCTCCAGAGAAGCATGTCGGCCGCGGCGCGTCCGAGTGCTTCGGGCTGGATGTCGAGGTTCGGCAGATCAGGATCGAGTGTGGCGAGGCGATCCGGGTCGTTGTTGCAAGAGATCAGCGGGCACTCGCTCGATGCGCCGCCGACTTTGATTCCAAGATGTCGCAGAGCGCGATACGTTTCCACAACCGAATCGTCCGGGCCGGTGATAAAGACCCCATCGGGCTTGCCGTCGAGTTGGCCGAGCGCGTAACGGAGAGGTTCGATCAGAGGTTGGTCGGTGCTGAGAACATGAACCTTGGTAGAGTTTGACGAAAGCTGCGAGACCAGTGCCTGACAGCGATGGCGCAGCGACGGGTGTGTGGGGATCCGATTGACACAGAGAACCCTCTTTGCATTTCGATCGGCGAGCCATCGTGCAGCCATCGCTGCGATTTCATCGTTGTCTTCGAACACGACGTCCCATCCCGAGCCAAGCGGAGATCGGGGCTCGAAGAGGTAGACCCGTGCTGGCACGGGGCATTGCTCGATCAGGGAAAATCGCGATCGATCAAGCACTGCGCCACGCATGATGAACCCGTCGACAAGCCCTTGCTCAAGACAAACGGGAAGCCGATGGGAAGCGGTCAGGCCCGTCACGATCAGCGAAAGGCCAGCTTCGCGCAGGGTTGATTCGATACCGAGAATCAGACGGGCACTCAGTACAGTTCGAAGCGCGGCCGGGTTGGGATCGGGGAAAAGAAGGGCAACCGAACGCTTCCGGACGCCGTTGCGGGTTCCCTTCGGCCTGCCCGGTCGGAGCGGCCCGGTGTAACCGAGTTCCGCCGCAGCAGCGCGCACCGCCTGCACCGCTTGTTTCGAAACGCGCGGATCATCGTTCAAGACGCGAGATACCGTCGACTTCGAAACGCCCGCACGCTCAGACAACTGAATGATCGACGCTGCCATCGCCTTCCTCCCGGGACGCCGCCCCATATCTAACCGGTTGCCATGATTTGTCAACATATTCCCATGGTTTATTCATCTGTGGAATCTGGCGATTTTTCCGTAAATAATTGTGTTTCATCTGCCATTTGCGAAGATCACACAGAAGGGCTGTTTGGGTCTTTCCCAAATTTTCCCGACGTTCGTATGGCCCGGCGGAGGGTCGTGAATGTCGGCTGTGAAGGCCCGTGTCGCCCCGAGCGCAATCATCCCTAAGGAGATCAGTTATGCCCACGCCTAAATCTTCGTCCTCCTTGCTGTGTGCGGTGGTGCCAGCCCTCGCGATGTTGATGGGCCTTGTGGCTCGAGGGCACGCGGAAGTGCAGTTGAATGGAATGTTCGGCGATGGAATGGTGGTTCAGCGCGGCAATGGGATACCCGTCTGGGGCAAGGCCTCGCCGGGCGAAGAAGTGACCGTCGAGTTTGCGGGGCAGATCGCGCGCACCGTCGCGGATGATCAAGGTAAGTTCCTTGCTGAGCTGAACAATCTGTCCGCCGGCGGGCCTCATGTCATGGTGGTGCGTGGTTCCAATCGCATCGAACTCAAAGACGTGCTGATCGGCGATGTGTGGCTCTGCTCGGGTCAGTCAAACATGGCATTCCTGATGGGAAGCCTGCGTGGGACCGAATATGCAGTTGACCTGACCGCCGCTACCGATCCGATGATCCGGCACGCCGCGATCGCCCGGACTCCGTCGGAAGTGCCCGCCGACAACACGCAAGTCACTTGGGTGAGTTGCGACCCACGCAGCGTCTCGAACTTCACAGCGGTCGGTTATTACTTTGCATCAAAACTGCGTGAGGAGCTTAAGGTTCCAATCGGGCTGATCCACAGCTCATGGGGCGGAACGAGTGCCGAAAGCTGGGCGGCCGCATCTCATCTTTCCGGCGACGCCGACTTTGCGTTTCGTATGCGACAGCAGATCGCAAACTTCGAGCGATTGCCCGGGCAGATCGAGGCGTTCCCTGCATTGATCCGTGCCTGGGAAGAGGCTAACGGTCGGACCGATCCGGGTAACACAGGCGAGTCTGAGGGATGGCATTTGCCTGAGCACGACACCAGCGACTGGACGGATGCGAGGCTCAGGCAGAAGTGGCGGGAAGTCAGTTTCGGCGGGCAGGGTATGGGCAACGGCGGGATCGTCTGGATGCGAAAGGAAGTCAATCTTCCTGCAAGGGTCGCGGGTCGGGACTTCAGGCTAGATCTCGGCTCGCTCGACGACATGTACGAAGTGACGTACTTCAACGGCGAGAAACTCGGCGAAAGCGGGACAGAACCGCCGGAGTTTTATCACCGCTACCGCGCTTATCAGGTCCCGGGGCGACTCGTGCGTGAAGGCGTGAACGTCATCGCCATCCGAATCCGGACGCCTGACGGCTCAGGCGAGACGCTCAAGCGTGATCCGCTGGCGCTGGGCTTTTCGGGCATCGGCGTGACCGACATCGATGCCAAGCTGAAGGTGAAGATCGAACGCGCCTTTGATCCGCTTTCCAAGGATGCTGCCGCGGCTCGTCCAAAGACGCCCAAGGGAACCAAGCACGCGGTGAGTTCATATCTGTATAACGGCATGATCCATCCGATCGCACCCTTTGGCCTGCGTGGGGTGCTTTGGTATCAGGGCGAACAGGATGCCGGTCGTGCCTTTGCATATCGACGGTTGCTTCCGTTGATGATCAAGAGTTGGCGCGATCGATGGGGTCAATCTGATCTTCCCTTTGTGCTCGTTCAGCTTCCCAATTGGCGCGCCAGCGGAGAGACCAACACCGAATGGGCGGAGCTTCGCGAGGCCCAAATGCTGACTTCCATCGGCGATCCTCGAGTTTTCATCACAGCGAACTATGACGTGGGTGAGAGCCAGGACGTGCATCCACGCAACAAGCGTGACATCGGATCGCGACTCGCGCTTTCTGCGCTGCGAAGGGTCTACGGGATCGACGTCGCCGATACCGGGCCACGCTATCAATCCATGCGAATCGACGGAGCAAAGATTCGGATCACGCTCAACCATGCTGTTGGGCTTCGCACACGCGACGGAAAACCGGTCGGCGGGCTGCAGATTGCCGGAACAGACCGGGTATTCGTCCCCGCAGTTGCAGAGATCGAGGGCGATGAACTCGTCGTTTCCGCCGCTGGCGTTGCCGATCCACGCGCGGTTCGATATGCCTTCATTAACGATCCGGTCGACGCCAATCTCATCAATGCGTCCGGCCTGCCCGCGTTCCCGTTCCGCACCGACGATTGGCCGACAAGCACCGTGGATCGGAAGTGATCCCGGCCCGGTGTGAATCGGGCAAGGTTTGTGCTTCGCGCTTTCGGGGGCCCGCGGGGAGCGATTCTCCATTGTCTCTGGCGTGATCGCCCTGAGTCGGTGATCGCTCATATCAATAATCCGCGATCGGCTTCTGGGGGTTGATGGCGACCTCCCAAGGCTCTTTGTGCCAATCTGGCCCGCTTCAATCCTCTGGGTCTCTACGAGTCGCTGATCGCTGCATGCCGATGTCTCCTGTCCGCCTCCAGTCATCGAGACTGGCGGCACGTCCTGTATTCCCGTGTCTGCAGCGATCTTAGGCAAGCACCCGGAGTTACATGTAACATCTGGGCAAAATTAAAGCACTCCATAATGGGAATATGATGTGTTCCCATGCCGGATTTTCCTCAAATGTCTTTGACATTGCCCGCTTTTCGCATATTTTTTGAGGACATTGATCGGCTGTGGAACTCGTGTGTATCCCAAGGATCATGCTAAGAATCAAGAGGAGGAGAAACATGGTGTGTGGAAAGACTCTTACGCGTAGGGCGCGAGTGTTCACTCTGGCGACTGCTGGTCTGGTCATGGGCCTTTCTGTGCATGTCCCGCATGCGGACGCCGCAATCTTCATCAAGGCGGACAACACCAATTCGCTGAACCTCGCGAGCAGCTACACAGCCAACACTGTTGTGCCGGGTGTGAATGACATCATTCAAATCGATAGCACGCTCACGACGACTCGTACATCCAACCTCGGTGGGAACGTCTCGGTGCTCGGGATTTCCCGGCTTGCTGGGCCACAGTTTCAGATCAATGCCACGAGCGGTGCCACGCTCACCATCGGCGCGAGCGGAATCAGTGCGTCGACTGCGACCAATCCGTTGATCATCAACAACGCGATCTCCACGCCGGCGGCGCAGGATTGGGTCTTGCCTGCGTCGAGCACTGGCGCACGGATTCAACTGAATTCGCTTAGCATGTCTGGAACGTCGAATGTCACGGTGAAGGGCGGCGCGTTTCTTGATTTCCGTCCGGTGGGCTCGACGACCTTTGACGGCAAGATCGAAACACCTGTTTCGGTCAACAATGCCAACGCCAACCTGCTGCTGACCAATGCCGCGAGTAACTTTGATCGGCTTGAAGTTCCCACGGGGCGGCTTCGCACGGCTGGCATTGCCAACTTCGGCGTGGCATCACCGATCGGCGATGGCGGTACGTCGACTGCTGCTGTGCTTGGAAACAATGCGACCAGCGGCCTGATCGAGTACACGGGTGCAAACGCAAGCAGCAATCGGTCGATTCAACGCGACGGGCGTAGTCCGGCCAGCGGTGTCATCGTGACCGATGCCAGCACCGTCCTGACACTCACTGGAACGATTTCCACCAACACCCAACCCCAAGTCGCAGGGGGAGGCTGGGCCTTTAGCGGCGACGGAACCCTCGCGCTCAATGGTCCGGTCACTCAGCCCGGCGCGAGTCCTGTCGGTGTCACCAAATCCGGCTCTGGGACGCTTCTGTTCAACAACGCATCCAACACCTTCACCGGACCGGTAGTCGTCACCGGTGGACGCGTGGGAGGATCGGGCAAGCTGGTGGCCCCAGTCACGATCAGCGGATCGGGTTTACTGGCTCCTGGCTCTAGCGTTGGCACCCTGACGATCGAAAATCAGGCCCTGACGATCGGTGGCGCGGGCGCGGAGTTTGAAGTCTCGAAGACCGGCTCCGGACCGTTCGTGTTCAGTCAAGATGTAGTAACCGGCTTCAGCTCACTGAGCTACGGCGGGGTGCTGAACATTCTCCTCGACGGCCCAAGCCTGCCAGCAAGCAGCTTTCAGTCAGGCGATGCATGGCCGCTCTTTAACTTGGGTTCAGTCGTGCCGACCGGATCATTCAGCTCTGTCGTCGGGCCTGCGTTGCCTGTCGGACTCTCGTGGGATTTCGAAGAGTCAACTGGCGTTCTGAGCGTCATCCCAGAGCCAGCCACGCTGGGTGCTGTCGTGGGTTTGGCCATGGTCTGCCTGCGTCGACGGAAGTGATCTGCGTTCGGCTCGGCTTGCCGATCACGGATCTGCCGCTCTTCGTCACTTTTCTTTTGCATCCTCCGCGCCGGGCGGGCCTTGATCTTGTCTCGGGCCCGGCCCGTTCTTGATTCAATGTGACTCGCTTTGTTGAGATCAAGATCATCACGGCGGGAAAGGGCAAATGACATGGACCGTCTCCTTATCCGAGCTCTGATCGGTGGTTTCGTGCTTGCCTTCATCAGCGGGCGCGTTCTCGTCAACGCGGCTCAACCCGCAGTTGACCACAATCCGCCTCCCAGCGGATCAATCCAACTGGCGCAAGGCCACCCTCGTATCTTCTTCGATCGAGCGGGCCTGGATGCATGGCGAACGCGGATCGAAACGTCCCGCCACGGCGAGGTTGTTCGAGATGTCTTTGCGCAGCGTCGACGCGATCTATCGCGTGTCCGGCAGCTTGCCGATCTCGATCTGTCCGCGCCCACGCCCGCGGATCTGCAGGCCCATTTCAGGCCCGACGAGTCACGCAATATTTTGTGGGGTCTTTTGGCGCTCGATGCGGTCTTGCGGGACGATCTGGATCAGAAGCGAATGGTTGGGCGTGCGATTACGAACTACGCGAGGCTGATCCTCGCGTCGCGCGAACTGGGCGGCGGGGTGATCGCTAACGGCAGAACCGGCGAGAATCTGAATCGTCAGCAGCGAGTTTGGGAGAACGATGAATTTAATGTCGGCGTGTCGTGGCTCTTTGGAGCCGCTGGCTTGCCCATCGCCTATGACGTGCTGCACGATTCGATGACACCGGAGGAACGGATCATAGTGCAGCGTGCACTTGTCGCAGCGACCACCGGGCGCAGACCGTTCGGAAGTGATTTGCCGCGCGGCAGAGCAATCAGCAACCATTACGGCTATCACGGTGAACTGGCAGTGATGTTGGCTGCCGTCGAAGAGGCCCCTGGCTTTGATCGCTCGGCATGGAATCGTATCCGGCAGGTGCTGCGTGATTATCTGGAAGTCGGCTTCACGCCCGAAGGTGATTGCCATGAAGATACATATGGGCCGAACCTCGGCCTCCGAGCCGGATCGATGGGGCTGCTCGTCATGGCACGCCGCAGCGAAGATTTGCTTCGCACGGATCACTTTCGAAACGTGGTCCGATGGATGGCGCAGGACTCAGTCCCATTTGCCGGTGGGGGGATGGTCGGAGGCGCGTCCGGCACTCAATTCGAATATCCGACAAGCGTCATCGTCGCACGCCACGTCCTGCCCGATGAACCCGCCGCAGACTGGCTTTACCGACTACACCTCGGAGAAGACTCAAGTCGAATGAGTCGCAATCAAACCATGCTCGAATTCGTGCTCTTCGGCGGCGATCCGAGCGGGCTTGAACTGGATCTACCCGTGACTCACTTCTCACCAAGGCGGGGAAAACTCATCACCAGAACAGACTTTTCGCCCGATGCCGCAGTCATGCATTTCGATGCACGACCCGACGCATGGTCGATCGGTCACGACACCGTCGATCGGGGAACCTTCAGCCTGCTGGCGGACGGTCGATCATGGACGCGACTGATCAGCTTTCATCACACCCAGCGCAGCCGTGATTTCAGTCTCGTGCACGTTGATGGTTTGGCTCAGGGATGGAAAGCACCCAGCGTCAGATTCTTGTCCCATCAAGACACCCCCATCGCCACCGGAGGCACCGCGGACCTGAAATACGCCTACGACTGGCAATGGACGCCGCCGACGCCCTGGCCCCGCGAAACCGATGTCTTCCCCCCGCCTTGGGAACACGAGAACAGTGATCCCCGCACACTGGGCTGGCCTGACGATCCAGAATGGCTCCCTCGTTCGCTCCGTGATCCTGGCATCGGTTACATCGGATCTTGGCTCTGGCGCAAACCCTACAACCCGGTTCAGCATGCCTTTCGATCGGCCATTCTCGTACGCGGCGAATCGCCTTATGTGTTGATTGTCGACGACCTGCAAAAGGACGATGCCTCGCGGCGATATGAATGGCTTATGCAGATTCCGCTCGACGTCGAACTGCAGGAAAAGAATGGGCCGGACGTGATCCTCCGCGATCCGAACGGACGTCGTCTGCTTGTCAGAGTTTTGCACGCAGACGGATGGACGGAGGCTGACATCGAGCACGAACAGATCACAACCGATCGCGCGAACAAGCCTGTGTTCAGCCGCAGGCTGGTTCTCCGCGCACAGACGCATCGACCTCAGTTTCGCATCATGCTCTATCCGATGGCATCCGATGACGCGAAGCCCGTGACGGAGTTCGATCGCGCTCAATCGGGAACTCAGCGATGCATCGTGAATACCACCTCAGGCGAGGATCGCATCGATTTTACCGATCATGTCGATGGTCGAACACGCATCCGGCTGCAGCGAGGTGATGAGGTATTCGAATTGAGATGAGGTATTCGAATTGAATTGAGGGCGATGCCCAACATCATCGAAGAGCAAACGCACGATCAATCGCGCGATCGACCACACGACCGACAAGACGCGATCATCGTCAGAGGACGATCGATCTAACGCGCGGCGATTGTGGCTGTTCGTCTTCGGTGGATTCAGCGGACGAGCCGTTTGCCCGAATGCCCGAGTTTGAAGACGGACTTGTGCCGGGCATGCTGGCGGATACGGGAGCACTGATGGCGGCGAATGTCTGGCCGTAGTTGCGGGCCAGGACCAGCAGATCGGCGAATCCGACCGCACCATCGCCCGAGCCGTCGATATCGCCTTGGGCAAGCGATCGATCCGTCGAGCTGTAGTTCCGCGAGAGGATTAGCAGATCGGAGAAATCAACTCGGCGATCTTGATTGATGTCGCCGGGCAGCCAGGGTTCCAGCGTCACATGCTGGTAGGCGGGGATTGTCACGGTCACCGAGGTTGTCGCAACCGCACGCGGTTGCGTGGGTGAGAGTGTGCGGATTCGGGCGTCGGCGTCGGGTCGATCGAAGGCACTCAGGAAGTCCGCACGGTGTTGCTCGCCGGCAGTGCGGAGGATCGCGCCTTGTGGCGTGCCCGTTACACCGGTCCACGGAAGATTCGTCGTGTACGTGATCGGCGATGCTGTCGGATTGGTGAGCATCAAAAGTCGATTGCTACCCGACCGCGTCTCCAGGGTCAGTAAGCCTTCAGTCGTCGTGCCATGCGTGACCGCATCGGCGGATGTCGTTGTCGTATTCGGGCGAATCTCCACAACGTAGTAACGCTTGGTCCCTGCCGGATAAGAGATGAGGGTCGACTCGTTGGCCTCGGCAGCGGCGGTATCAATGAAATTCAGGCGGCCCGACCGGTTGTCGCGGACAACGGACGTGTCGTCCCATGTGTCTTCATACGTCGTGGTGATCGTTCCGTAGTTTTGATCCCAAATGTCGACGGTGAATTTCCCGTAGCTGAACGTGTTCTCATCGACCTGAACGAACTGCCTCAGCGTTCCCCATGTATTGCGTCCGCCGACGAAACGAAGTGAGCCGAGCATCGAGAACGCCGATTGATTTGCGAGCGATTCAAGGCTTACGCGTCCCAAGATCCTTTCTGGCGTCATGATCCACTGCTGTTCGCCCAGCCACGGCTGCGCGCTGCCCTTATATCGCCCGAGTCGATGGGATGTCGAAAGCGTGGCAAACCGCTCAGAACTGATGTAGGCATTCCGCTCTTGCAGTGCCTGATCGTAATAGACGATACGCGCTGTGGCCGGATTGATGTCGTTGCCGATGGTGTTGTCGTCCGGTCCGAGTGCGTATCTCACGCGACTCTGCGCAACATCAAATGCCGCATTCAACCGCCAGCCGTTGTTGGTGCCGGTGAAGTCGGTGACCATCGCGCCGACGTGGGTCGCCTTGCCGCGATCTTCGCCTGTGTAGGGGCTTGCGGTTCCGGAGAAGCTGAAACTCCCGAATCGTCCGCGCGGGCCCATGATGTTGCGGTCGTAGGTGATGTACTGGTCCGGGGAGGCCGTGGGAACAAGGTCTCCACGGAAAAACGTCGACAGAAAAAGCGACGGCGTTGGATTGGTCCAACGCGCCACGCGAAGGTTCTCGGGCGAGTTGGCGAGATCAGCAACAATTGTTGCGGCCTCTGCGCCGGAGGTTTGGTTCCAGTACCGTTTCCACGCCGATCCTGTGGAGTATTCAGCCGTGCCGTTGGGTTCGACGCTCAGCGGGTAATACCAGTAGCTGTCCACGATCAGCTGCCGCGCGAGCGGCGCTCCGTACAACTGCCAGTAACGCGCCAGCCAGATGATGTTCTCCCCGTGATATGTGTAGACCTCGTTCTGCATCCGGTCGTACATGAATCCTCCGTCGGGAAGGATGGATCCGGAAACCAACTGAAGTACGTTGTCGGCGACAGTGCGATACGAAGGCTCGTTCAAAATCTCCGCAGCCAGCGCAAGGGCGGCCATGTGTCTAACGTCTGCATTCACCCACGATGTTCCCGGCATCGTGCCATTTAACCGCGTTCCGTGACGCGCGAGCGTCTGGTTCACATTCCTTAGTATCGCCGCCTCCCATTGGACACGTCGGGAGGGAAGAATCAGCTCTGGATGAACCGCATCGAGAATCCGATACATCTCGTGCGCGGTTGCAGTCACCATGAAGTTGTCGTTGTCCACGCCAGCAAGATTGGTTTCAAAGACACGCTGAAAACGCCTGAGCATCGCGATCATCAGCGTTGGATCACGCCGAAGCGGACTTTGGGCATGTGTCAGGCCCCATGCCATGTCGCGGCCCTGCAGCGGAATGCGAAAGTCGATCGGCGTGGGGTCCTTGGCGTAGGTTGTTGTGCTGTTACGCAGCGTCGTGAGTGAGGACATCGCACTCGTGGCCAACGGATTTGAAGAAAAACTCGGAATGCTCGGAAGCAAACCCGAAGGTGGTGTTTGTGGCCCGCTCACGGGCTGATGCAGCATCGTGCGCAGATCGTCGTAGGTGTCGAGCGCGATGGTCTGAAGCCCCGCGGCGAGACTGGCATTGACGTCCTCGACCGCCCAGATCAAGGCGGCACGCTTCAGCGCCTGGTCGGCAGTTGCGGTGGGCAACTGCATGACTGCCGCGGAAAGCGACGCGTTACTCAGCGTCAGCGCTGACACTTCGTCTGCCGAGATCGCGCGGCTGTAAATGCGGATGTCATCGAGTTGCCCACCGAAGATTTCGGTCGTGACAATCGTACTCGGTTGGGCGAGGCGAAGCGGCACGGTGCCGTCGGCCGGCGTCTGGGTGATGCCGGTGGTTGTCACGCGAAGCTGACCACCAATGTACAGTCGTGCAACCCCGCCCGATGTACCCGGTTCATACGTCGCGGCGACGTGAACCCATTGTCCTGCCACATATCCGCCTGATGCTCGAGCGTCTCGGGCCGAGGCGTTGGAACCCACTCGAAACCAAATGTCTCCGTTGCTGCGAAACTTGATGTTCCAGCCGTTCGATCCCGCGCCAGGCATCTTGTCGAGGGGGATCTGATGTCTCAGAGTGTTGGCACGCGCCCAGAACGAAACAGAAAGACTCGCACTCGAGCCGACGGAGGCGGGTAGTTGGCCGTGATCGTTCACGCCATCAAAGCTCACGGCCGAGCGATGCACGCCGTCCATCGCCAGTGAAGGCCCGTTGACCAACGAAAGGCTGTTCGAGTTCCCCGAAACGTCCGGCGATGTCCCCGAAGAGACGGTGTCCAGCTTCCAATACCCAGACAAGCTCAGCATGCGCCGGCATTCAAGGGCTTCTAAAGTGTACCCCGGCCGTGCCCCACGGCGTTGACTCCGGGGATTCGACTCATCGGGCTTCGGCTCTAATGGCTCCGTTGTGCCGGTCATTGCAAATCCTCCGCTAAAGTCCCATCGAATGTAAAATCGCCCGTGTTACTTGCACGATGGATGTAACACGAAGCGTTACACGCTGCAATGTGATTTTCGAGATACGGTCGTGATGCTCGTAAATCTGTGGGAAACACCCGAAAGGTGGAGTAATAAAAATACATGTAACCAAGATTATTTCATTGCCAATTCCTTGGCCCGCGATATCATCACGCACATTGACGGAGGCGTTCCGCACGCGTAACGGGTTGCGAGCGTCGATGTGAGCGAGTGAGCGAGTGAGCGAGTGAGCGAGTGAGCGAGTGAGCGAGCGAGTCAGGCGGTCTTGCGGAGTGGTTCGATGTCTGTCCAGCGGGTATCCAAAAAGGCGGGCGTCTCGGTCGCGACGGTGTCGCGGGTGATCAACCACAGCCCGCACGTATCACCCAAGACCGTCGCCATCGTCAAAGCGGCGATGGAGCGGATCGGTTACGTCCCGCCGCCCGTCGAAAAACGTCAGCGTCGTCGCCGGCGTGTTCTGCCGGGGATCAGGCAGGGGAGCATCGCTCTGCTGTTTCCTGATGTTGATAATCGTGCCCTTCGCACCGCGCTAAGCGGGCGATTCATGCATGGCGTGGGAGAGATCTTGCGGTCGCGCGGCCTTAACATGATCGTCACGCCCCTTGATGCCGGCTTTTCCGAGCCCCCGTGCCTTCGCGACAGCCTGGTCGATGCTGTCATTGTTCGTGGACTGGCTTCGCGTGATCAGGTCGTGCCGATGCTCGGAGACCTCCCTTGCGTGTGGCTTCTCGACGGAGATCTGCCAGCGCGAGGTGATCAAGTCCTCGAAGACAATGGCTCGGTCGCGAGGCTGGCTGTTGAGCATTTGCGCGCACGCGGCTGTGAGCGCGTTGCGGTCATGAATCCGATGGGCTTGCATTACGGCTATCGATCTCGGTGCGAATGGTTTGCAATCCACGCCAGGCGCTCCGGGCTCTCGCTGGCCGAATACATCCTGCGTGATCAGGTCGAAGTCTCGATGATTCAAGGTCCAGCATTTGACGACCTGCTCAGGCGGTTAGGGCAACTCGTCGCAGAACTCGTTGAAGCCAGTCCGCGACCTCAGGGCGTCTTCCTGCCGTTTCCTGATGACCTGATCACGTTCGTCTATCGCGAACTTCAGGAACGTGGGATCAAGCCCGGGCGCGACATTCATATCGTCTGCTGCAGCTATGACCCGCCCCGGTTGGCCACGCTGGATCGGTCGATCGCGAACGTCGACATCCTGCCCGAAGCCATGGGGCGAGCCGCCGTCGAAACCTTGATGTGGCGGATGCGTCATCCGTCCGAACCCCAACGCCGGGTGATGGTCATGCCATCGCTCGTCGGTGGACGCGTGATCACATGACTTCCCAATTGTTCTGTCATGCTTGGAAACCCATGCCGAACTCGAGAATACTAAATCATAGTGAAAATCCATGATCCCGGAGTCACCTGTCATTGCGGAGTGTTGTGGTGAATCAGGCGATCGAGTTGGCAAACGATCCAGAGTTGTGTGAGTTCGCTCAAGTTAACTTTTGTTCGATACGTTTAGTCCCTATTGGTCGAATCGGAGGAGATATGCGGAGTCAGATCATTCGTCGTGCAGCTTGGGCTGCGGTTCTTGGTGTTTCCGTGTTCGGGCAGATCGCCGATGCACAAACCATCATCCGAAGCAACGCGGTCGCTTCACTGAACGATCCGGCGGCTTGGACGGGTGGGGTGGTGCCGGGCGCGGCAAATGTCGCGACCTGGAACAGTGGCTCCGCTGGCGGTGCGCAAACGCTCGGCGGGTCCCTTTCATGGGGTGGAGTCGTTGTCTCGGGCGGAACACCCTCCACGCCAGTCATCAGCGATACGGGTGGCGCGGTCCTGACTCTCGGCGGCCTGGGGATCGATCTTGGTAACAACAATCTCGCGACGAATCGAGGTCTTACCCTCAACGTCGGCACCACGCTGAACGACCCCATACTCGTCAAGCTCGGAAATCAAAATGGTGCGAGCCTGACCTTCGGCGCTAACACCGCAGGATCCCCCACAGGACTAGTCACCGGCGCGGGCGGATTCTCACTTGAAGCGTCCACGTTCCCCGGATCGGGAACCACGCTCGCTCAGGGCGCATTGATCCTCAATAACGGTGGAAACACGTTCAGTGGCGGCGTCGCCATGGGACCAAGCACCATCCTGACTGTCGGAACCAACTCCGCAAATCCCATATTCGCCGCCGGAGCTCTTACCAGCAGCGCGCTCGGCACAGGGCCACTGACCATCAACGGCGGCCGACTGAACGCCAACAACAAGAACATCTACAATCCAGCGATCTCCCTCGGCGGAGACTTCGTGCTCGCAACGAGCAACCGCATCGATCTTGCGGGCACGATTGATCTGGCGGGCTCGCTCGCCGGACAGACGCGAACAGTCGCGCTCACCCGCGCTGTAACCCCCGCCAACGTCTTGGTCGGTGGAGGCAATAACTCGCTCCGACTCACACACACGCCCGGCAGCGGCACGCCATTGACCAACGTCAACGTCGATACCGTCGTCCGCAATGGAAATCTCCGATTCACCGCCGACCCAAGCGTCGCTGCAACGAGCTTCGTAACCGTCAATCTCGGCGGCGGACTCGCGCGTACATCCTTCGAAAACAACTCCGGACTCGTTGTCGGCGATCGTGTCGTTGTCACCTTCGCTTCCAGTTTCGTCTTCAATCCTCTCGCCACCCCAGCCCTCACCGTCCAGCCCGGCGGGCGATTCATCCTGAGCGACGCCCAAGGCGCTTCGCGAAATATCAGCGTCCACTCGCTCTCAGGCGGTGGCCTCGTTTCCAATCTTGCCACGAATGCGAATGGAAACACCTCCCTCGCTTCCACGCTGACCATCAACAGCCGAACCAACGCACTGACCAGTGCCGAGTTTACCGGCGTGATCTCTGATAATGACAACGCTGCGTTCGGTGGTGCAGCAACTGCTGGGGCAATCGTTTCAGTCGTCAAGAGCGGCGACGGACTGCAAGCCCTCTCTGGCAACAATACCTACACCGGCAGCACCCTGGTCGCCGCCGGTGTCTTGGCTGTTCCGAGCATCAACGGTGTTGGCGTGTCAGGGCCAATTGGTGCGTCGAGTGGTGTAACGTCTGGCCTGATTCTTTCCGGCGGAACACTCCGCTCCACCGGATCGGGCGGATCAACAGACCGTCTCTTTACCGTTCGTGCAACAGGCGGCTCGATCGAGAGCTCAGGCACCGGCGGCATCGATTTCAGCAGCACAGCCGCAATCGTAGTTGAAGACCCGAGCGATCGCCCGTCCACTGGCACTGCAGGCCTCTCAACACTCAATCTTCCCGCGCTTGACCTCGTCGCAGGCATGACCATCAGCGGCGACCACATCGCGCCCGGAACCACCATCGTTGCGGTCGATCGATACGCCGGCAGCGTCACCCTCAGTCAGCCGCTCACCGCAAACGCCGCCAACCTCAACACCGTCATCGGAACTGCCGCCCGATCACTCACGCTCGGCGGATCCAACGCCGATGCAAACACGCTCCGCGCGAGCTTGGGCGATTCGCCCGCCAGTGCTGCACTCGGCGTCACCAAGTCAGGCGCTGGCACTTGGGTCATCACTGGAACCAACACCTACTCAGGCCCAACACAAGTCAACGCAGGAACACTCGCCGTCGGTTCGACCACGGCCGTCCCGGCATCTTCGCTGGTCACGGTGGCCTCGGGGGCGACGTTGAGTTTCAATACGCCCCGATCCACTGCGATTGAACTTGAAAACGGAAATCTGTCTCGGGCCGCCGGATCAACGGTCGATCTCAAAGCAGGCGCCTTGGTTTTGGACTATGAAGCTGTCAGCCCGCTTTCAGTTGTCGTAGCCGACATCGCGACCGCTTTCGCCAACGGAACATTCACCGGAACCGGCATCACCACATCGTCGTCAGACGCCGGACGAAAACTCCAAATCGGATACGCCGAAGCCGCTGATCTCGTCGGTGCTGGCGGCGGATCGTGGCGAAGTGTTTCCGTGGACGGTACCGCGATCCTCCTGGTGGCGACACTCGCAGGTGACACGAATCTCGATGGTCTGGTCGGATTCCCCGATCTTCTGGCCCTGGCTCGAAGCTACAACCAGTCGGGTTCCTGGATTCAGGGAGATTTCAACTACGACGGCACCGTCGGATTCAGCGATCTGCTGGCGCTGGCCCGTTCGTACAACGCCAGCCTCGCAGAGGGAAGTCCAACCGGCGACTTCGCTTCCGATTGGGCGCTCGCACAATCCATGGTCCCCGAACCGGCGACCCTCGGTGTCATCATCGGGCTCGGCGGTTGCATCCTCAGTCGCGGCCGTCGTCGTTCGGGTCGTTGAATGGCGAGCGACATGCCCGCTGGGTCTCTGCAAGAATCTTCCCGCTGGAACGGAGTCTTGACATGCACGTCACGCGTCCAAATCACGTCATCGCAATCGGTGGATTCACACTCGTCGAATTGCTGGTGGTCATCGGCATCATCGCGGTGCTGATCAGTCTTCTGCTGCCTTCTTTGAATGCCGTTAGAGAGTCCGGCAACTCGGTGAAGTGCCTCGCGAATCTCAAGCAAATCGGCGCGGCCGTGCAGATCTACGCCGCCCGAAATCGTGGATTCGTCGTGCCGGGCGGATACAACGACGGCTTTCAGCAACGCTGGTTCGCGATCTTGATGAACGAGAATATCCTGCCCGCGCCCAAGACCGCTGCCTCCGCAGACGCCGTCACGCAGGGTAACTCCGTCTTTCGATGCCCCACAGGCATCGACGCACTCGCCAATTGGCCTGGCGTCGGCAGCGTCGGAGAACCCACCAGCCGCACCGATCAACGAGGCGCAGCCGCCACCCGTGGGAACAACCTGCCGCCCAACAGCGGATTCCAGGGCAACCCCGGTTGGGCGGACGCTTGGTACGGCGTCAACGCCATCACCTCCGACGTCGGACAAGCAGGCACATGGAATGTCTGGCCGGTCCGATTCATTCCGTTCAACGGCAACTTCACGCTTCCCAAACTCTCTCAAATCAGAAACAGCGGAAAGATGGTCTTCGCGCTCGATGGCGTGATTTGGAACTTCCATAACAATCCCAATCGTATCAACGCACGACACAACAAGAATAAGCGCACCAACGTGCTGTTCTTTGACGGACATGCAGAGTCTCTGCCCACTACAACCAAGATTTTTCCCACCAACTTCCGACTCGATTCGTATGGCACTCCAGGCGGGCTGACCACAGAGACCTACTGGCGACTTGATCAACGTTAAGGAACTTCCCATTTCAATGCCCCGCGACGAAACGCAAATCATGGGCGGACCGTGCACGCTTCGAGTACCCGCGGATGAACTGAGGAATTGCCCATGCCCCATGAGTCTAGAATCGAAGATCGGCTGGCATGGTTTCGTCAAGCGCGGTTTGGGATCTTTCTGCACTGGGGCCCATACGCGGAGATCGGCCGTGGGGAACAGGTGCTGATTCGGGAGATGCTAGATCAGGCTGATTACGAACAACGCGCCTGTCGCTGGAATCCCCAACACTTTGACGCTCGCTCATGGGCTCGTCGTATCGCAAAGGCCGGCGCGAAGTATGCTGTGCTGACCACACGCCATCACGACGGGTATTGCCTATGGGACAGCAAGCTCACCGACTACACCTCCGTCAAGCAGATGCCGAAGCGGGATTTCGTCGCCGAGTTCATCGAGGCATGTCGTGCTGAGAATCTCCGAGTGGGCCTCTACTACTCACTCGCGGACTTCAGGGTCCCCGCATATTTTGAAGGTCCCACGATTGATCCGTCCGGATGGCAACAGTTTAAGGACTATGTTCATGGTCAAGTGCGAGAACTCCTGACCCAGTACGGGCCGATCGACATGGTTTGGTTCGACGGCGCCTGGCCACGCACGGCAGCCGAGTGGGGCGGGGCCGAGTTGATTCAGACCATGCGATCAATCCAGCCGGGCATCCTGATCAATAATCGACTCGATTCCCAAGCCGACGCACACGGGCCGGAGCAAGCTGGCACGTCCGACTTGCTCGGCGATTTCGGAACACCAGAACACCACATCACGCCCGATCCCAAGCGAGCATGGGAGTCATGCCAGGTGTCGACTTGGAGACTCTGGGGATTCGCCCACGGTGAGCGATATCGACCCGCGGATCTGCTGATCGACATGCTCACTGAAGCAGCCAGTCGCGGCGGAAACCTGTTGCTTAACATCGCGCCCGACGGCGCAGGCAACTTACCTCCACCGGCTCAAGATCAATTGCAAAAGATAGGCGAATGGATGGACGTCCACAGCGAGGCGATCTATGGCTCAGATGGCGGTGATGTCACCGAATTCGTCACCATCGGTCGTCAGATTCGCCGGGGCAACTCACTCTATCTGGTCATCCGATTCTGGCCGGCCTCGAGCACACTCAGACTTTTTGGGCTTGGCTCGCGCGTCATCTCAGCAAAATTGCTCAGCACCGGACAATCGCTCAATTTTTCCCAAACCGAAGACGAACTCCTGATCCACAACCTTCCGATTGAGCCGCCGACCATGATTCATCCGGTCATTCGAATCGATTGCGATTCAACGCCACGGTCTTCGGATCATCCGCTTGCTCGCGAACGGCTCTGGTCGGGAAACGCTGCTCGATACGCCGATTGGGCACGACACCGCGGAACATCCATCAATGTCGCACGGTGACACATCGAACGGTGATTTACATGGAAGTGAACTGCCCCGCGCTGATGCTTGTTTGAACCGCCCGTGAAAGTCCACTGATCTGTCCACGTCTTTGTCATAACGCTCTTTTGCGAGAATCATCATGAGTTCACCTACACACGGTCATGTCCCGAGCGCCTCTCGAATTCTCTGCCGTGCCATATTCACGGCCGTGCTTGGGGTGTGTGTGATGCCAAGCGCCACCGCGTTCGGGCAGGCGAGCGGATCCACCGAGGTGGCTGCGGAAGCGAATGAATCGATCTTCGATCGTCGTGTCCGCGATTTATCGATGCGGATCGGAGCCTTGCCAGCAGTTTCCAACGATGCGATACGCGCTCGCGCGATCATGCGCGTTGCGGTCGAGACTTCGCAAGCACTTCACCAATCGATGGCCGGGTCAGCCGGTTCGCCCGACGCGGATCCAACGCCACTCATGCGGGCTGAGGCATTGCTGTCGGATGTCGAGTCGATGTTAAAGGATGCGGAAAGCGGACGCTTCGATGCAGGACGCCGCGTCAGTCAGCAGTCATTCATGTTGCCCATGTCACGTGAGGCTGATGTCGTGGCGCTCTTTGAGCGCGACATCGAGTTCCTCAAATCAAGGCCAAATCTCCCGCCGCCCGCACCAACTCTGAAGAAGTCGGCGTTCGCGAATGTCAACGCATCGCGGGACAACGGCGACCTCATTTTCGCCACACTGGTTGCCGCTGCGCATCCCGAAAGTCGATTTCTTGATGATCCTGAACTCTTCGAGCGTGCGCTACGCGCGGTGGCCGCCTATATCGAGAGCCATCGCATTTCCAGTGGCGATCAGAATCTCAATGAGTTCTTCACCATGGAAAAGAACTTCTTTGCGATCTTCTGTTTCGATCGTCTCTACCCGGGCGCACTCCTTCCGTCGCAGCGACAGGCCATCGCTGAAGGTCTCGATGCGCGAGCTACCGCCATCGAAAAACGATTCATCGACGGCGACCTGATCAATTGGTGCAACGCCGACATCTCCTACGCGGCTGCGCTCATTCATGGCGGGCTTCTAGTGAATCGCCCGCGACTGGTCGAAATCGGAGAGGCCGTCGTCAATCAGCACGTCTCCGAACAGTTCCCAGACGGGGGATTTGCCTACGTTCGCGGTCAAAACGAATGTCTCGGTTACCACCATATCGTCGTTCGCGTGCTCAATCGCCTGTGGATGACCACAGGCAGCGAAACGGCGCGTCTTGCTGTGACCCGATCTGCCCCATTTGCGCTTCTCTCCATCGAGCCCACCATTGTCGGATCCTTCGCCATGTCACCGGCATGGAAGTCGATGTGGAACACCAGCTACTCGACGGCGGTCGAAGCCGTTTATCATAGCAGGAGTCCGTATCTGAAGACCTATCAACTCGTTCGGCGCGCCTATGCCGAACGACTTCGACCACGTCTTCCCATCTCTGCGATGGAGGTGCTTCTGGACCTGAGCGACGTCCAAGCCAAGCCGCTCCCCGATGGCTACCTCGTTCAGGATCGAAATCTTCAAGGCCTTCGCGCACGCCAATCGACCTTCAGTATCGCCGCAACCGCACGTGAAGTGCGATCGCCCGTGGGGCTTGAAACTCTCATCACCGCTACGTCCACCGATCGATTCGATCCAACGCGCCCCTTCCCGCTGAACGCCGCCATTGATGCGATCGGTGCGGGGCCGACCTTCGACGATAGCAGACGTGTTCAGGCGTCCGGGCACATCATGGCCAATCTCTCCTCGTCGCTGCTGCTCGGTCGCGATGTCGCAGGCCTCACCGCCAATTACTCGCTTGCTGCCCAAGACTTCGGACCAAGGATGATCCATACGGATCACACGGGTCGACAACAATGGGTCATTCTTTCCGATCGAATCGTCGGAAGGGTCGAAGTCACGCCAGGCTCTACGCCCGCCGTCGCGCTGCATGGTCGTGTTCGACTGGCGTACGGCGCGGTCGGGCTTGCCGTCTACAAAACAGAGATCACTGATCTTGGTCAGTATCGATATGAGTACGGCGGGCTTCGCGTCGCGATTCACTCGCACAACTTCGACCGCGTCGACATCGAACGCGAAACCAATGTCTTTCGTGAACAGCGTCCCTTCGGAACAGACGTCCGCCTGACTCATGCCCTGAGTCCAGCAGGCGAAACGAATCACATGCCAAGATTCTACATCGTTGAAATCCGGGACAAGAGCGCTGCAACCGATGCCCAAGCAACTCAGATCGATACGGGAAAGCTCCAAGGAATCCGCGTGACGCTGAACGGGCAAACCACGATTACGCTCATGAACGTGACCGACTCGCCCGAGTCGATCCGACCCGCGGAGATCGCCGGCGGAGCAGTTTCGGTTCTTCGCAGGGTCGTTGACCACACGCCGCCCTCACCAACGACCTTTACCGCGAACGACACGACAGAAATCATCCTCGCGCCCGGCGAAGGCGTGACGCTTCACTCAGGCAACCGCGCCGCCGAGCCCGCGTGGTCCAACATCGAGGCCATGCTTCAGCATGTCGTCACATCAGAGACCGACCCAAGGCCGAACGAGTACCTTCTTCCTGGCATCAACTACCGGTAACACCGTAAACGCGCCGACCATCTAAACGCACGTGCGCGATTCATGAATCCCGCGTGTTGTCGGTCACCACGGGTCTGGTACCAGCTTCTCGAAACGTCTGTTGCTGACATTAGGTTGTAGGTGTCGTCCTCAACGACATCTGCTTGAGGAACGACGGCGAGAGACACTTCTTGATTTGGCCTTGTATCATTCCACACCGATCGCGCGAGCTCTCAACGCGAAACTGGCCGCATGGAAATTGCGGCGTTCTGAGCGTGTTTCGGCATCGCCAATCCGCATCATGGTCGCTGCGCGATTTCAACACGCTCAACGTGGAGACTCTCGTGCGAGTTGTGCGACATCCCTCGGTTCGAGGACGCGCCCGAATAACTTCAAACCCCGGACATCCGATGGCAGGTTCACGGCGAAGTCGAGGCTTCCCGCAAGCACGCTATCGGTTCCGGGGCCACGGCCAGCCAATACGCCGTCCACAAAAACATGAATCGCATCACCGTCGGCCGTCACTGCGACGTGATGCCAGGTGTCCGCCCTGATCGTTCCGCCCATGATGGCGCCCGGATCCACTCGCAATCGTCCGTTTCGCAATTCGACGGCGATGCTTCGAAACCTCTTGCCAATGGAGTTGAATCCCCACTTGCCAAACAGCTTTCCCTCAGACACATCGCTGGTGCGTAACCAAAGACTCACAGTCACGGCGTTTCGGGGTGTCTTGATGTTCAACAACCGCAAGCCTGCGCCCGATGTACCCTTGTCCAAATTAGGATCGACCGCCCGGATTGCAGTCGATGTCGCTTGGCTCGATCGGCTCCCACCATGAAATCGAAGGAACGGCTGCGGGCGGTCTTCTTGTATGTCCTCAGACGCTATCGATGTGGCCTCATCGAACCATGCGTCAATGGCTGCTGGCTTTGGATCTTGTGGCTGGCTTTGATCGCGTTCTGTCTTCAACGATGCCATTGATTTGGCGTCGCCTTTCACGTGTGCGATCGTTTCAAACTCGGGCTCGTCCACGCGTGACAGGACCGCTACCGCGGGCAACGTAACCCGACGATCTCCCTCAAATCCGGCCGCCGACAACGTGATGGTGTCACTTACGCGAATCGGTTGCGAATACGCGTGCGAATCCTTACTCGGAACCGTGCCGTCTGTTGTGTATCGGATTGTCAAACGATCAGATGTGTCCGGCAGACGAATGGCGACGTCCTGATCTTCGTATAGCTCAAAGTGGCTCGACGATCGCTCCACCCCGAGCGGAGCGATCTCGGGCCTTACCGGTCGAAACAGACCCGCGGCTTCTAGGGCAAAGGTGTCGCCGCTCGGAAATGTTACCGATCCACCCGCTCTCGATCGACCCAGACGGATCGAAATGGGATAAAAGCCAGACTCTCTCAATTCAACCCGGCGAAGCGGATATCGACCCGGAATGCCACGTTGAACCACCACCTCGTCCCCTAGGCGAAGCTGATTCCGATCAGCGGCCGATCCTGTTCGAACCTGGTCTCCCGTCGTCACCTCGTCTGCTCGAGCAGGTAAATCAAACGTGTAAATCCCCGGCTCCGGTGCATGGAAAAATCCATCGTATGTGACGACAAGAGAATCGCTGGTGTTCGTCATCATGACATCAGCCATGCCAACTTGGCTCGGCTGAAGCCCATCTATGTCCAACCAGTCCGGCAGCGGCGGAACATACGGCACATATCGACTGCTGAGGTCATAGTCGCGCCGCTCAACTCCGGCGGTCAGTCGTACATCGAGCTTCAACGGATCCAAACGCGGCGGCGTCGGCTCGTCTGAAACGCTCAATCCGATCGGCGCGAGACACGCCAGGTCGCTCGAAGATAACGCTCTGAATGGATCATCGTCGATCGCAACCCGCACATCGAACGGCATCGCATCGTCGGTATTGATCTTCCAAAAAAGCGGATCCGTCACCACCAACTCGATCTCGTGCCAGCCCGCCGACAGCACGACTTCGCCGTGCCGGACGTCCTGCTGCGAATGAAACGAGCTGAGCTGCTCGATTGCAACCTGACCGCCTACGTCCAATGTGATCGGCCCGCAGGAGTTCACCGCGAACCGAAATGTGCCCGACCGACGCGCAAGAAATCTTCCTGTGAATCGATAGAAACCCTTGCGCTGCTCGATCAATGCCGACTTGGGCCCGACATGTGGGATCATGAATGATTCCAAGCGACGTGCAAAGATGGGTTCGTGCCGGTCCAGATCCGGAAGCATCACGCGATCCGCTCGCCAGAATCCGCGATCATCATAGAGGACTGTCTTGATCTCATAGACGCGAGCGAGAATGCCGGCATCGAACCCCTCGTGCAGGCCGTCGATCGAGGCTATCGGTGTGGCCGGCGCTCGGCGCTCAAAGGTGGCTGTCGTAGTTCGACTTTCACTCGGTCCAACAGGCGAATGAGAATCAATGACCTTTGCCTTCAGCGTCGCCGAGCGATCGATTCGAAACGGAGACTGGTAACGGGGAGAGTCTGCACCGGGCTCAGATCCGTCCAGCGTGTAATGAATGCGTGTTCCGAGGCGATCACTCTTGAATCGAACTTCTATCGAATCAGCAAAGACATGGTGCGGGATGCGATTCTCATCGCGGGTGTAGCGTGCATCCGATGGATGAAATGTTTGACCGCGAACCTGCAACGTGGGTGCCGGCGGGGGGGAGTTCGAACTCAGCGCGAGCGTGCCGTTGCGTGTGAATGCAAACCCGGTACGTCCGCCATCCGTCAAGCGAAGTTGGTAGGTATCTTCCTGTTCGCCGAGCCTGACGTGGATCGCCGATCCGTCGGCACTCCAACGCGTTTGTGGCAGGGGATCACCTGCACGATGAGGGAACAACATGACGATAAAGTCAGGCGATCGGGTGCTGGCTGGAATTGTCAAAACATTAAATCGATCGACCTGCTCGACCCGCGGAAGCGTCCATCCGGTCGTATGACGCCGCAGAACCCGCACCAACAACTGCGGTGCTCCGGCCTTTGGCTGAAACAGAGGCTGGGTAAATATTCGATTCGATGCGTTTCTGGGCGTATCGATACGACCAAGAATCAGGTCGATCGAGATGTGCGGATCATTCGGCATCACTCCCCCGAGCGTATCGGGAGCGCCGTTCACTCTTAAGAGTTGCACGTCATCGGGTAGAACCATGTTCCACGCATACTCGCGTCGCTCGTCGTCTTTCTGCACATCATCAAAAATCATCACGTAAGGCTGCTCGCCGCGGGCAAGATGGAGCGTTCGATAGGCTTTACGCATCGGATTCCAAGGTCGATATCCATCCAGCAGGCGATGCTCTCCCGACCAGGTTCCGTAATCCGTATGCGCAAATCCGTCATAAAATCTGACCATCTCATCATGGAAAGCAAGTTGGATGCCTCTGGTCAATGTGTAGTTGCCCGTCGAAAACATCGTGTTGTAGGTGGTCGAAGCAGATGGGAAATCTAGCGGATGAATCTGCGTTGATTTGTAAAAACTATAGCCATCCTTGTAATCGCCCGAAGCGCTCACACCATGGGCGGAGTCGCGCGCACCGAGCCATTGACCCGCAACCGGCGGCCATCGACAACTCATGCCGTCCACTGTGATTTGGTTCTGCAGTCCACCGTGCTTGTGCCATAACGCGTCGTTATCAAACGCCCAGTTCACACCATTCGACCATAGAACGAATCGGCCGTGCTCCGCTCCTTCGTGCCCCCCGTAGTAATACTCACTCTTCACCGCAAAGCCGACCGTCAAGTCATCCGGCCTCCAGCTGTTTCGAGCGATCAGATACCCCCGTTGATCATCATGCCACGTGGTTGGAAGATTCAGAGAGTCGATCTCACCCTGATCACGCCAATCGATCTCTTTTCCCTGATCATCGCGAATCGGATGGTCCGCGAACAAAAGCAAATGCTCCTCGTCGATTCCAACTGGATCCGGCCAGCGCGCGTTGGGGTCGGTTAGAAAGTCATGAGACGCAAGGCTCGCGTGATACAAAAAATCAAGCCCTCGATGCTTCGGCCGAAAGTACTTCATCATCCAGATGAAATGGAACGCGCTGGCTCGCATCTCTTCCCGAATCCGGAACGACGCATCTGATCCTGCCGGAGGTTGCCATGCCATGGGCCGCGCCAAATTCATCCGCTCATAACGCAGACTCTGTAAAAAATAGTTCACCTTCCCCTGAAGATGCGCGTGCTTCAGCAGCGACGGATCACGCCGGCCGACGGCAACATATGCACTGACCGGCAACCAACCCTTGATCGTCTCATAACACATGCCATCGCGCGTTAGATAGAAGTCGAGCATGGCCCGCATCTTCCTCACACCCAACTGATAAATCCGCTCGTCGAAGCCCTCCTCGCCCTCAATACACAAAAGCAGCGGCATCATGGACATGCCGAAGCACTGGTGATTGTTGATCATGTAGTGATCAGGAACCGCGAGAAAATTGGATATGCGATTCTTCGTGACCCTCGAGATCGTGTCGCGCGTGAGCTTGCGTTCGTCGTCGGTGAGCCATTGAAAGAGCAGGTCGTAGTTCGGCAATTGCCAAATATCGGATGGGACGCGAGGATCGCCCGCAGCGGACATCGACTTTTCGACGCTCCAGAGATTCTCGTGATCCGGATAGGTCTCCATCGCGTCGAGCTTCGGGCCGAGTGCTCTAACCTTCGTCATGAAGTCAGTCGCGAGTTGTCGACCTAGCTCGTGATCCTGTGCGATCAACGCGTAAAGCGGCCCGCGCTTGCGCGATACACGCTCCCACATCGACCGGAACGCTACGGACGCCGAGGCACCCGATGCGATTCGGTCTCGAATCGTTTCGACATCCTCTGGGGTTAGCAACACCCGCGGATGAATTCCCTTCGCCGGCGGTCGGGAGAGTCGAGCATCGACAAAGTCGGCGTCGATCTCGTGTACGCCTTCGGGTCGCGGCGTGGCTGGATAGAACGTGCCACTCAACGCATCAGAAGCCGGAAGAATGACGCGAGGTTGCCAGCGCGACGGCTCGTAAAATCTTCTTGCATGCTCGCCCCGAGCCGGGGCGGTTGACCGGATTGAATCTGTGGTGGCGCTGGCGGGATCGGCTTTGGATGAAGAAGCGTGCGTCATGAGCAGGACCGTGAATACGATTAGTGTGAATCGTCGCATGTGTTGTCAGTCTCCGCGAGCAAAGCTGGTATGGCGAATGCCACTACGACGGCGGCCTTCGTGCGGCTCGACTCTCGCCACATCGCTCCGATCGAATAGGCGAGATGGTCACCGATGGATCAGTCGTTGTCCAATCTGCCATAGTTGTAAGCGAGTATGACAAATTGGCTAGGTGCGCCGATGGATCAAATATGTTACATGTAAGTTCGTGCCGATCTGTCCTATCAGAGTGCTACGCCATGTGAGCAGTATCGATCGAGCATGCGACACGGTGATGTGATCCACCACGGGTGACATTGACGTGTGAGCGTGTGGGTCAGCTCAACTGCGCGTCAGCTGTGATGCGATGCGGTGGTGGCGCGATCGATCTTGCCCGATGTCTGGGTTGATCCCCTTAGTTGAGCAAGTCATCAAGGACGCGTTGTTGGCCGGACCATTTCTGACTGAACGAGTCGCGGCTGCCGCTTGCGTTGGTTGGGAGCGACTGATTGTAGTTGCGCGCCAAGATCAAGAGGTCTGCGAAAGCGACCAGGCCGTCGTAATTGAAATCAGCCTGTGAGAATGTTCGACTCGACGTGTTGTAGTTGCGTGCGAGGATCAGGAGATCAGAAAAGTTCACCGCGCCGTCGCCATTGGCATCGCCGGGCATGAACGTAAAGCTGAAATCAAGGCTGTTGGCGATCGAGTTGCCAGCGAGATCAGTAAGCGTTCCGCCGGCGGTCATCAATTGGTATCGACCTTGCGTGAGTCTGCCGTCGACAAGGCCCGGAAATGTGATGAGTCGTTGATTTGCCGACACGCCTGCGACGCTCATGCTGGTTGCTGCGATCGGCGTGGCGGTCGTCAGATTCACGAGCGAGATGTCGCCGGGCGAGAGGAGTCCGAAGATCGACTCGCTGAAGCTGATACGCAGTTGATGCGGGGAGAGATCGTGATTCCATAGAACCAAAGCGGTGGGCGCGTGAGAGTCGATCTGCACGAGCGTGGGTCCGCTCGTGAAACTGCCGAGCCGGAGCGTGAAGGAGTAAGTGCCGTCGGCAAGTGCGCTCGTCGGTTGAATGCTGAATGCGCCGCCTGCAGTGATGAGTGTGCTGCCGATGACTGATCCATCAGCGAGCAACTCAAGGGTTTGCCCAACACTGCCCGCCGACCCGGAAAAGATGGGGCGATTCAATCGGGTGATGTTGTCCGACGCGCTGACTCCGGTGTCTTGACCCAAGGCCAGCTGTGGAGCAGAAAGTGTTGCGGAGGATGTGATTTCGAGGGCTGCAGTTTGGGAGAGATCGACTTGTGCAATCGGAACATTGCCGATGCCGAAGAGTGCGAATTCGAATGCACCGGCGCTGAGTGCGACATCGACCTGACCCGCCGCCGTCGCGACGAACTCCACATAGCCGAGTCGCGTGAAGGACGGAGCGATGCCGAGTCCGCCTGCTAGTGTCGCTCCGCCGAAGTTATCGATGAGTCCGAGCGCGTCCTGAATCGTTCCGGTCGCGATGAAGTTGAATTCGGGCCTTTGAAGGCCGATGGCGTCGACGAAGCCCGTCGCGTAGTTGAGATCGAGCGATCCGCCGGTGATGCCGACCAAGTCGGCGAGGTCTTGAACCCAGACTTCGACGAAGAAGTGTTGTCCGACTTCGATGCTGGAGATCGCAGACGGGAGCGAAGTCGAATTCAGCGCACTGGGCACCGCGACTGCGACGGGCCTGACTGAGATGCGTGTCGATGAGGCGGTCGAAGACAATACAGATGTTGGTGCGGTTGAGGGTGGGGCGGAGGAGCCCGGTGCGGATGTGAACGAACGGGCGGCGGCGAAGTTGGTTGCGAACGCCTGTTCTGCGGCTGTAACGGTTGGTAACTGGTCTTGGTGTTGCTGACCACGCGTGGGTGTGGAGGGCACTTCTGGCGCGGACCCGAGCGAGAAGCCCCAGCCGCCGGTGGCAGGGTTGTAGTTGAAGACGAGCGATTGGGTGTTGCGTGACGCGGTGAGGCCGAAGCCGTCGCTCGCGGTGAGTCGATAGACGACGGTGATCTGGACCGTGGCGGTCGGCGCTGGACTCAGGTTGCCCAGGATGAGCTGCTTGAGAGGCGTCGTCGAAGAGCCGGAGACCGCAAACATGCTTGACCAGTTGTTACTGGGATCGGTATCGGAATAGGACTGGAGTGCCCAGGTGTAGGTCAGCGCGTGACCGTCCGGATCGGAGGCTGAACCGTTGAGCGAGAGCGTTCTGTTGAAGGCCAGGAATGCAGCCGTTGCGCTCGAGACCACCGGGGCGTTGTTGACTCGATTGAGCGTGAGCGTGCCTGTGGTGGTCGCACCGGATGCGTCGCGCAGGGTGTAGGTGAGTGTGGCCGATCCCAGCGTGGACGGTGCGGTGTAATTGATGCCCGTGCCGCCACTGAATATCGACGCGGTGCCTGCACTGGGTGTGCCGATCGAGATCACTGTGAACGTGTCTCCGGCATCGGGATCGCTGCCGAGCGAGACACGGCTGATGAATGTCGTCAGGCCCACCGGGACGTCGATGGTTGGATTGAGCACAACGGGGGGATCATTGGCGGGTGTGACGTTGATCGTGACGGTGGCGGTGTCTGTCGTGTTGCGCGAATCCAGCAGCGTATAAGTGAAGCTGACCGAGCCGTTGAAGTTACTCGCCGGTGTGAAGGTGAAGCTGTTGCCGACACGCGTGAGTGTCCCGCTGGCCGGGTTGGTGTTGGAGATGATCGAGAACGTGCCGGATGGGTTGTGATCGTTAAGGGTCGGATCGAATGTGATGGGCGTGTCCTCGGCAACGGTGACGAGGTCGTCGATCGCGTTGACGGGAAGGCGAATGCTGACGTTGGCGGTGTCGTTGACCGTGCCGTTGGTGGCGACATAGCTGAAGAGAATGTCGCTGGTCGCACCGGCGGGCAAATCGACCCGAATACGCGGCCTGCCGTCGGTGCCAGTGATGATCGAGCCCAGCGTGGTGCTGATGATGTTGAAACCGGGTGCGCCGACGGGCTCGTCATTGGCAAGCACGTCGATATCGATGGTCTGTCCGGGGGAGCCGTTACTGAAGTCGTCCTGCGCGTCGAACGGAGGCACAACGATCCCGCCCAGGAAGCCGAGATTGTCGATGCGGAGATTCGACGCACCAGTTCCGCCGAGCGCCCAGATGCGGACGTTAAACGACGTCGGTTGTGTGCCCAAAACCGCGCCGATCGCATCGCCGAAGTCGATGTCTCCGCCGGTGTATTCGGTGGAGAGGACTTCGCCTGAGCCCCATGCGCCGTCGATGACCGAACCGTTGCGACTGACGGTTGCGATGAAGTGGGTCGGGCCTGCGACCGATGATGATCGATGATAAAGGCGGAGACCGCTCACGAAGAAGCGCTGACCGAGAGGGACGAGCGCGGCGGGGTCGAGTTGGACGGTGAAGTCGAGGAATTCGCCCGATCGCGCGGCGGCCCCGGCGCCGATGTTTCCGACCGCCACCAAACGACCCGCGTCGAGTGCGCCATCTCCATCCGCAACACCTTCAAGGATGGCAAAGTCGTCCAGCACGCCGGAAAGGAACGCGCTGCTGCTTGTTCCCCGAATGCGGCGGCCTAGCGTGAAGTTGCCCGCGTCGTTGTGCAGCCAATGGTTGTTGGCGATCTTGGTCCGACGCGTCCCATCGACCCAGACCTCGCGAATCCCATCGTCACCGTCAAACTCGACCGCAAAATGAACGAAGCCGCCGTCGAGCAGACCGCTCGTCTCGTACATGCCGATCCGGGTCGTATCGCCCCATGTCGCTGCGACGCTCAGGCCCGACTGTCCGCCGGCCGTGATGAGACCGACGGTGAAGCCAATCCCGTTGACATTCGATGAGACGACAATGTCATTCTGATTCACCCAACTGCTCATATTGAGCATGAACGAGACCGTAAACGAATCGCCCGGCCCGGGAAGCAGGCTGGAGTTGGCGACGCTGATCCAATCATTGCCATCGAAGGCGAGCGCCTGACCGAACGCGCCCGCGGTCGACATGAGCGATGCGTTCTCGCCTCCCTGAATCGTGCCATTGAGCTGCAGCGCCGATCGATCAAGCAAGGTTGTGGTGCTTGAGGTCTCATCGAGGTCGAGCAAAAGTCGGGTCGCAGAATGGCTGATCCGATTGAAGGGTGTGATCGCGCCGAGTGTTGCACTGGACACGCCCGCGAAATCGGGCCTGATTCGCGGCAGACCAATGCCAGTGCTGATCGGTGTGACCGAGGGATAGGTCAGCGTGAACGGACTTGTGATGGTGGCCGGTTGCAGATTCGCGTCCGTTCCGCGTAGCGCGACAGGCACATTGAATGCCCCAGCCGAATCGATGCTGCGGAAGACCTCGCTGCTGCCTGGCTCGTCGAAGCGGAAGTAGGACACGAGCGATGTCTGAGCGTTCGGCTCCAGCGCGTTGCCTCGGTTGGCGATGAGCGTGGAACCGGAAACGATGCCGCTATAAAGACGCACTTCGTCCAATACGCCGCGGAACGTTGGCGTGCCGGCGGACGTGGCAGAGCCGAGCACGACCTGTGTCGATCCGAAAGTTGTCGGCGAGGCGAGCGTGGTGGAATTGGTTGCCACGCCGTTGAGGTAGCCGACCAGGACTCGCGAACTGGAACTGTAGCTGAAGGCAATCCAGTTTTCGGAGGTGAATGTCCCTGATAGGACGTAATCCGAGTTGGGGCTGAGGATCGTGCCGGTGCGAAGAATGATTTGCTGCGTGGCGTGCCGTGCGATAATCGTAATACCGTGACCGGTAGCACTGGCACCGATGGCCGCGATGACGACATCGCCGGTGGAATTATCCGGTCGAACAAGCATCTCGAAAGTGAACGAGGAGGGGATCGATGCTCCGAGATCGAGCGCGAGTCGATCGCCGTTAAAGCTCAATGCGCGGTTGATCGGCGCGAGTTGTGAACTGTGCTGAAGCAGTGATCCGGTCACGCCGGTGAAGGTGTGGGTCGGCGAGCGCGTGAATCCGCCGGTGGGCGTGGTCGGGCCATTGAATTCGTAATAGGCCAGCGCGTCTTCGGTTTCCGGTTCGTCGTTGAGGATGGTGTAGTAGATGCGTGTGGCACCTGCGATCACGGGCACGCCGCCCTGGCTTGGCGTAAAGATGAAATCGACAAAGAACTGCTCATCAAACTCCCAGACGACATCGTCGAGAACAGCGCTCAGATTCACGTTGCGATTGCCACTGGAGAGGACACGCGAGCCGGACAGAAGCGAGCTGAAATCGACGGCTTGTGTTGCCCTGTTGATCCGCGCGAGCGTGCTCGGAACAGTGACGTTTGTCTGCCAGTTGATGTTGAATCCGGCTGGATAGCCGTAGCTGCGGAGGCGGATCGTGTCGGGCTGCTCCGGCAATTCGACGCGGATAAATCGCCTCGTTCCGCCGAGCCCGTCGGGTTCCGTGCCGGTGATGTAGCTGCCGTAAGGCGCGCTGGCGAGCGAATCCCTAAACGAAGTCGCAATGTCGATCTGCACGCTGGGCGGTGGTGGAATAAATGGTTCGCCGGGCATGCTGTCGGGCGTGCACGGCGCATTGCTCGGTTCGAACGCAGGAATCGGATCGCCGATCCCAGCGGGGATAAACTGTTCGACGAGATCGTCGTTCAGGTCGAGGTAGACGCCAAACTTCGAGAGACTGTCGTCGTCAGGATCAATCTCGAGGATGAAACAACCGCTCGCGTTGAGCCGCGACTGGATCGTGCCGGTGATGCCGAGGAAGTCGTACTCGCCGAAGAGAGAAAAATCGTAAAGCAATCTTCCGAAGGGCTGCCCGGGCGCTGAGGCTTCACGAACAATGCGAATGCCGACGGATTCGAGCGTGACGAAGTTGAAGCCCGGCACGAGTTGAATTGCAGGGCTGAATGAGAATGACGCACGCGAGTTCGTGCCAGGCCCGCCGAAGATGAAATTCCCCGCGGTGTCGGCGTAGAGGCGGAACTCTGAGATCGTGATGCTTTGGTCAAAGACGCCGGGCAGAAGCGTGAATGAGAGGTCTTGTGTGGTGTTGAGATCGAAGAAGAACGCGCCAGCGGTGCCGATGGATGCGTTGAAGCCGATTTCGATGTCGGCAGGCAGAGACCAATCGATGTCGAGCGCATCGATTTGCACCGACGGACTGGCGAGCCGAACAGAATAGACGCCGGGGTTGGAAGCTGAATTGAACTGCAGCGAGACCTGTCCGCCTACCGCGAAGATCGGGTCGGGCGGAGGCGTGAGCGTTAGACCGACGTTCAGCGACACCGGGCCGGTCGCAGGCAATGCAACGTTGCCATCTAGCCGCAGTGCGCCCAGCGGTCCGAGGTCTGTGCTTACATCGGCGTTGGCGATGAATCCTCCGGGGCCGGTGCTGAGGTAGAGGGAACCATCCATACCGAACGGACCGAATCCGAGTTCACCCTGGGCGAAGAGCCGCAGCGTGCCCGCCGCGATCGATCGGCCGAGTACGGTTCTTGGAGAAGATGTCGTGTTCAATTCGAGCTCGAAGTCTGCGTCGATTCGGAATCCGACGGCGTTCAAAACGCTCGATGAACCTTGCGACAATTCGAAGTCGAGCACACCGAAGAATCCGCCCGATGCGGAGATGTCGGCTGTGAGTTGGCTGTTGCTGGAGAGGTTGATTTCGCCTGTGCCAGGGAGCAGCGTTAGATCACCCAGCAGCGTTGCGGTGAGCGCTGGTCCTCGCTTGCGCAGCTCGACGAGCATGTCATCAACCCGCACGAGTCCTGCATTGCCGAGCGAGGGGCCGAATCTTGAGAAGGATCCGCGTGCGGTGAAGTCGGGCAGCGCATTGACCGCCGTGCCGAGCAGATCGTTGAGCGAGAAGAGGCTCCCGTCGAGATCGAGCTTGGGAGGGGTAAGTTCGAAGAACATAGTGGCATCTTCGAGCAGGCCCGGCAGGTCGAGCTTGGCGTCGAGCGTGAGTCCGCCTTGAACCTGGACCGACGGCACATCAGTGCCGGGTTGCTTGTAGCCCGGCGTGTACATGCCGAGCGAAAAGGATGCGCCGGGAGCGGCGGGCACCGAGATGATGCTGGCTGGCAGTTTGAGGACGCCGGCCAAAAATTGCGTCAGCCCGCTGGTGTTGATGTCGAGCTCGGCAAAACCAGTCGGGAAGGCGAAGTGTCGCGGAAGCGATGCAGCGTGGGTCGACAGGAAGCTCCGAACCGCATTCAGATTCGTGCCGCCGATGAGCGGTGTAATCAACGGTGATTGCAATAGATCGTCGAGGAATGTGGTGAGGTCTTGGTTGGAGTAACCAATGCCGGCATTGATGTTCACGCTCACGCCAAGCCAGTTCTGTTGAAACTGGAACTGCAATCCGCTTCCGGCATCGAGCGTGACCTTGCCACGACCAAGTTCGAGGCCAAGCAGTTTCGGATCGGTGTAGCCTTCGATGAAAAATGCGTTGCCGATGGCGGTGAGCGCGGTGCTGATGGTTGCGGGACTGGTGGCCCGCGGCAACCGCGCCGTGGCGTTGTCGACCGGGCCGTCCCAAATGCCGTTACCGACGTCAACGAAGGGCTCGCCTAGAGCATCGTAAGTGCCGTTGCTGTTCAGGTCGTAAAAGGGCTCATCGCTCTGACGCGTGCGGTCGCCGTTCAGATCGTCAAACGGATCGGCATCGTCGTAGATCCCGTTGCCGTTGGAATCGGTGAAACTCTCGCCTGCGTCAAAACGGCCGTTGCCGATGTCTGCGAATGCATCCCCCGTATCGAAGCGACCGTTTCCGTTGACGTCGAGCGTCAGCACTTCCCCGCCTGTGGCACCGTCGACGGCTGCATCGCTGGTGTAATCTCCGCTCAAGTAATTCGCATTCGGTCCGGCGAGATTATCCAAATCAAACAGGAGTGCGGGCGAGGGCACAAACATCTGGAGACGGGCGAATTCGTCGCTCGTGGTGATTCCGGTGATCAGTCCGTTGATCCAGTTCTGGTAGGCGGTCAAATCATTGCCGATGTTTCCAGTGATGGCAGGCGGGGTCCAGCCGACTTGTTGGTTAATCAGCGAGATCAGTCCGACAGGGTCCTGAATCATTGCCGGGGCGAGCAATTCCCCGGTGAGCAGAAGACCTCCGGTGACGGCCATGTTGTCGATGCGCTGCTGCGAACTGACGGGAATACGCGTGAAGTCAGTGTAAGCATCGAGTGCGAGCGGTCCGAACGGATCGGCGACATAGACCCTGGCCGGCACGCCAGGCGAACCGCGCAGGAGTGTCGTTGTCATCGGCGATTGGCTCTCGGGTCCGAAGAAGAGCCCGCTGAGTCGACCGATTGGGAATCCGAGGAACTCGACCTGCCCGGAGAAGTTGACCGACCAGTCGTCGAATGGATTCAGCAGTTCCACCAGGAATCCGCCGAGATCGTTGGCGGTGGAGTTGGGATCCGGATCGCGACCGAGCAGGCCGTTGACAATGAATGACCATTCGTCGGAGAAGTCTCGGAAGAATCCAAGCTGTCCGCGCAGATCCAGACCGAGCGAGATCGCATAGGCCATCGTCTCGAAGACTGGATTGTTCTGCGCCACCATTTTGCGAAGCAGGGCGGTCAGATTCGCTCCGACTTCGAAGCCGACGCCTTCCTTGCCAATGGTGATCGTCGCCTCCGCGAGCGCGTCACCGACGGGGAATCCAAAGACCACCGGTTGAATCTTTCCGCTGATCGCTAGCGACGGATTGAACTGATCAAGCGCCGCCAGTCCCGCAAGCGACGCTGAGTCGGCGAGCGACTGAAGGAAGCTCGAAACGACATTCGCGCCGCCCGCCTGCTTCAGATGGTAATACTCCTGCTGGAAGCCGTTAAACGTACGCAAGGCCCGGCGAAGCGAGGCATCATTCAGACCGCTCGCCGATGCAAGCGTGCTTGGCAGGATTCCAGACCCCGCCCCGATGAGTCGATCAACCATCAGCCCACGCGTGATCGGCGTCGCACGCTCGGCGGGGCTGACAGTCCCGTCATTGTTGGAATCGAGAACCATCGCGGTGAGCAGCCGATCGTTTCCAGCGTGGTCGAGGCGATCGGATTCGAGCCGCAACGCAATCGCATCGAGATCCGCGACGGCGGTGCTGGTCATGTTGTTGATGAACTCTCGCACCGCGACGATCGGTGCCATCACGACGCCCTCGGTTTTCAATTGAACCGCAAACTCCGCGTTGGCGGGAAACAGGAAACCAAGCGGATTACCCGCCGCCGGTGAGCGAAAGGCCAGCAGCATCTGAGGCTCGATCGGATCAACGAAATCAAAGAGCAGCCCGGTCTCAGCGAGCGGGAAGCCGAGCGCGTCGATCGTCCCTTGCCCATAGACCTGAACGCCAATTCCGAACTGACCCGCGGGCGTGCCCTTCGGTCTACCGATGTTGATCGCCAAATCGACATTCCCGGCCAGACCGTCCGGCGCACCGGCAAGCGTGATCGTTCCGCCGAGGCCCATCGCGACGCCCTCGTCCCACGTGTACCGCGTCGGGCCGAGTTGCGCGAGTCTGGTTTGGACCAACTGACTGAGATTCGACGTGTCGATCTGGGTCGGCACGGCAGGCGGATTGTCGAGCATGTCGCTCGGGCTTTCCGGCGTGGCGAGTTCGCCTATGCCCCAAACAATCGCGCCGCGCGCACCACTTAACACAAACGGCGTCGGTCCGATCGGAACCGCAAGCGGCATCGACAGGCTCGCCACGAGCGGTCCGCGATCGGAAAACGCGATCGTCACGCTGCCCCCGAAATCCTGATACTTAAACTCTCCATTCACGAAAACGTAAAACGAACCCGATGACGTCCGGCCAATGCCGAAGCTCCCGCCGATGGTGAACGGAATGTCCTCCGCCTGATCCTCGGGAAGAAGCGCAAACGGATCGACTCCGCCGCTGACGCCCCGAAGGTCTTTGATGATCGTCCGTGTCGTCGATCCGGTTGTCGCGATCTGATACAGCGCGAGCATGTCGAGCACCAGCCCATCGACGCCCGCACTAAACGGAAGCTCGGGATCCGCGTCGCCGGGGATGTCAATCGTTCCCCCGATCGATCCGGATACGCCAAGATCAAACGCGGCCGGATTGCCGATGCCTGTCACGTTGCCCTGGGCGTCGCGTGAAAAGATCTCGGGCAAGAATTTGACGCTGAGTGATTGGATCGAGATCGGGAGCCAGGAAAAGATGCCGTTGTCTTCTTCGCTGAAGAATTGACCGAGTCCTGTGATTCCCAGGGTTGCGGTGTCATCGACGCCTGGAAAGGGCAGGAGATTGGGCAGGCCGCTTTGTGTGATGGCAAGGTCGTTCACGGTACCTGTGAGCGCAGGCCCCATGCTTCCGCGGATCTGTGGGAGTTCGGCAGCGATCGGGCCGAATGTTGCGATGTTGCCAACGCCTGTGAAGTCGAGCGTGGCGGCGTCCTGCGAACTTGATCCGCCGGTGATCGTCAGAAAATCGCCGAACTTCATCCGCACCTTGCGTACCGCCATCGTGCGCAGTCCGCCGGTGATGACGGGTGAGAATGTGCCCGCGGTCGAACTCGCATCAACGTCGAAGTCGAATCCGAATCGAACGCCATACAACTCAAAGATGTCCGCGAGTTTGAATCGGATCCCGATGCCGGAATCGACCGACAGATCGAAGTCGCCGACGCTACTGATCGATCCAGCGAAGCCCAGATTCGCGTCTTCGAGCGTGATGCCGCTCACGCTGTTTGATCCGCCTTGCCGATTGGCATCAAAGCCCGCGGCGGTCGCGCTATCGATCGGGTCGACCGACGACTCACCGCCGACAACAAATCCGAGCCCGCCGCCGATCGTGGTGGGTAAGCCCGTCACCGGCGAGAAGCCGATCGAGAGTTGTCCGTCGAACTCGAGAATGCCGATCTTCGCACTGCTGATCCCAACATCGACGTTGCTGACTTCAAGCCCGATCTGACCACCCGTGAGCGAATCGACGCGAACTTTCAGCTCGACAGCATCTTCGGCTCCTCCACCTCGTCGCGAAGGGCGTGACTGCGGAGAGGTGATTGAGATGTGAGTCGCGACATCGCTGCCGAAGATCGGTGCGAGCAGTCCATTGAGCACCGCCGTATCGACGGAACCATTGAGAAAGGCAGAAAAGGCGTTGAGATCAGACCCGCCGCCCGGGAGCGAATCGAATGCGATCCGCAGGCTTCCGATTTCGAGTGGCACGAGTGAACCCAGACCGAACGTCGCAGTTCCTCCTCCGCTGAAACCCAAGGCGACCGCTCCGATGTCCCACCTTCCATCGCCGCGGAGGGCGAGTCCGGGTGTCGTGCCATTCGTCGAGAAGCTGAGCGTCGGTGTGCGGCCGTCGATCGTGAGCTTGGGCACGCTTGCGCTGAGCACCGGCAGCGACATGATTCGGGAACCGCCCGTCGCATCGGGGTTGAAAAGGATCGGATTGGAGGGTGTGCCTGTTGCGGTGATGTCAAGAAGTGAGCCGACTTTGAAGCTCGCGTTGGTGGCGGTGAAGCGCAGGCCCGCGCTATTGAGCGTGAATGTCGGATTCGTGGTCGTCAGGTGTCCGTCGAGCGCAGGCGTCCGGGTGTCGGGAAAGATCGCAGCCGACGCCGCACCCATGCTGACCCCGCCCAACGCGGTCACGGCGCTGGGTGATATCGCGATCGAAACGCCGCTGAGTCCGAACGTAGGCGTGCGAACTTCGATCAACTCTCCGAGCGCGAAGTCGCTGCCCGTGATGCTGAGTGATCCGAGCGTGACGGCGCTTCCGGTGAGTTGCAGATTAGAAAGCGTTCCGCCCGGCCAGCCAGGACGATTCGGGAAGCTCGCCGTTGTCATTGGCACGCTGAGCAGCGTCTGTGAGGAAGGACCTTGCGGATTCCAATTGAAGGTCAGCGGCCCGGTTGTGAGTCGCAGTTCATCGTCGAACAGGTTCCATTGCGAGGACGCGGCGCTGAGGGTGAGTTGGTCGAGTGTGAGGTTGTTGGGTGTGAAGGTGGCAGTGCCATTGACGGTGTTGACGCGTGCGTTGTATCCATTCGATCCGACCCGAGGAAGCAGATCAGCGCCGGGCGCGGCAAGCGTGACGACGATCGGATCGAGGCTGGAAGTGACGCCAGAAATCGGATGAAAGAATTGCGGCAGACGAAGCTTGCCAGTCCCGCCGAGCAGGACGCGGGCGGTGGTGTTGATCGTCAGGATGGATCCATCGTCCAGACGCATGAAGTCGCCCGCGCCGTACGGACCGAGCAGGCCGTCATTGCTGAGGTCGGCGGTCGCGGTGACGTTGACGCTGAGGTTGGTTTTGTTGGACCGATCGACGAACAGTCCGCCGGCGGTGTCGATACCGAACTCCATCGTGCCGTTCAGCAACGCGTTACTCAGATTGAGCGGCTGATTCGCGTTGCGGAGAATCTCTCCGAGATCTCCACCCACGGTGAGGACTTCGATGAGGTCCAAATTGGTGATGGTGGCTCGCGCTCGGACGATTTCAAAATTGCTCGTGCCGCCGGTGTTGAGCCATGATTCGACGCCCGCGAAGAAGGCCTGATCATTGGCCGGCGCGAGAATCTGCACGTTGCTCGAATCGAGCACGAGCTGGATGAGGTCTTCGTTGATCTGATCGCCGAATCGAAAGTCATCGCTGAGAGGCTGAACGAGGTCCTGGAGTGCGTCGAGGAGATTGCCGAGATATCCGGAGCCAGCGAGTTGGTCCTCGCCGTACCGATAGAGATTGGTGAGGAAGTTTGCAAAGCTGTAGTTACCGCCGCCGAACGAAGGATTCTGGAGGTCGATGGGACTGAAGGTGAAGTCGAAGTCCCATCCGGCCTGCTGTGTGGCGGTGAGGTTGCTGGTGGCTCGGAAGACGAACGGGTCGCCGCCGTGAGGGCCGTTGGGGATGGTGGGGTTGTTGTCGACATAGTCGAGGCTGGCGAGTTCGATGTCGAGCGTGAGCGAGCCGGCAACCGTGCCGATCGACGGCGTGAGGCTGGCGGGGTTGAACGCGTCGGTGATGCGCAGCTTCGGGTTGGAGCTGACGCCCGCGTAGCCCACGCTGACCGGGATGACCACGGAAGGTGAAGCCGTCACGCCCAGCGTACCCACGCTGCCGAAGACCGTTCCGCCGATGGTGAACGTCGCGCCAACGGACGAGTTGCGTGAGAGGAACACGCCTTGCGCGTCGACGCCGATCGTGAGGTCGATCGCCGGATCGACGCCGACCTGCGCGCTTCCGGAGAAGGACGCGTTGAGTCCGAGTGCACCGACGGAGGCCGGGTCGAAGCTGGCCGTCCCGTCGATGACGGGCAGGTCGGGGTTGTAGCGGACGACGAGCAGATCGCTGGCGGGAGCCGAGCCGCCGATCAGGCCGAGGATCTCCGTCGTGGTCACGCCATCGACGACGGTGATGCCGCGCGCCTGCAAGAGATCCAGGCCACGCGGCCCGGCGCGATCGGATTCCGAGCCGCCCGCACCGACCTCGAGCGCGCCGAGCCCGCCCGGTCCGGCCAGGCGCTGACCGGCCGCAAGCGCGTTCATCAGGCCGAATCCCGATTTCGGGTTCCACACCCCGCCCGTCCCGCCTGCAATGCTGCTGGCTGACAGCATCATCGCCTGCGTGATCTGTGTGAAGTCGGTCGCCGGGAATCGCTGCTTGAGCAGCGCCGCGATGGCGGCCGCTTGTGGCGCGGTGCTGCTCGTGCCGTCGAAGTCGGGCTTGCCACCCTTGAACGGGCCGACAGCGGTCACGTCGTTCCCGTCAATGCCGACGAGTTGCGGAATGTTCCGAGTCTGAAAGTCGACCACGGACGGGCCGCGCACCGAATAGGGCGCGATCTGGTACGGCGCGATCGACGGGTCCATCGGCTCGTCGGCCGCGCCGACGCTGAGCACGTTGTTCAACGCCGGGTGCGAGTACGCGCCGCCCTCCGGCTTCGCGTAGCCGGCCAGCACGTGGCTTCCCTGCTTCCACGCGTCCGGCACGTCGAAGTCCTTACCCGAGAAGAGGAGGCTGAACCGCGTCAGGTCGGGAACCGGCGCGGTGGCCTCAATCGCGATGCGGAACTTCCCGTTGTAGCCAAACTCGCGCAGCGGCTTGATGGTCTCCTGCGACGGCACGATGACGATCTGCTGCCGCGTCGCACCTGCGATGGGCGAGCTTTCCAAGATGACCTCGCCAGTCGCGTCGTCGAGAACGAGGATCCGCAGCACGCCGCCGGCGGGTAGGTCGCGATCCCATTCGATCGTCACGGCACCGGCCTCGCCGTCACGCGTCGGCGCGATCGGGACCGACGTCGCGTCGGGCAAGCCGGGGGCCCGAAAGCGATGGAGCGTGCGGAGGTCCTGGTCGTCTGGGTCCGGATCGACGTCGACGTTGGCGACGGCGGTGAAGACGTCGTTGTGAATCTCGCGGTTGTGATTGCCCGCAGCGGTGACGAACAGGAAATCCCGGCCGGCCGCATTCGCGGCATTGATCCGGGCCGATAATGCCTGTGCGAACGGTCCGTCGCGCAACCTGGGCTCCGCGGTGTACTGCAGATCGTCCACGATGACGTCGACGCCCGCGTCGAGCAGGTAGTCGACCGCTTCGAGAAATTGGTCGGTAGGCGAGAGCGTACCGGGATCGGCCAGCGTTGCCCCGCTGAAATAGAGCGTGGCGCCGGGTGCGAGGTCGTGGATGATCTCCATCATCGCGATGCCTTCGGCGCGGGCGTCGCCGTTCGGCTCGAAGCCGTCGAGCATCGCGGGATTCACATGCGCGATGCCGTTCGCGTCGTTGTCGAGCAAATACGCAGGCAGATCGCCGAGCGTGATCGCCTGCTGTAGAGATTGCACGCCGTCACTGATGACGCCGATCTTCATGCCTTCGCCCGACATGCCCGTTGCGCGGCGCAGGTCGATGACCTTGAGCCAGCGGTTGGCGTCGGATTTTCGGCTTCCCTGATTGTCCTCGATGTCGGTGAAGTCGAACGTGGCGCGAGCGCCGCCCACCAGCCCCTGCACAGCCGATCCGTCGCCGGAGGCGTTCGTGTTGCCGAACCGCTCTGCCATTGCGACGAGCCCGCTCAGCAGCGGCAGCGGTATGGCGTCCAGTTCGTTCACCAACGACTCGCTGAGGAAGTGTCGTGCGCCGTCGGTCAGCACGGGCAAAACCGCGTCGACGAAATCGTTGACCGACGGCGCGACGACGCCGCCTGTGGCGGGCCCGACGGAGGTGCCGCTGATCGGAATGCTCCACGCGCCGCCGAACGCGAGCGGGGTCGGTTCGCCGCCGCGCGTGAGCGTAAGGTCGAGGTCGACGACGGCCTGCCCGCTTTGCGCACGCGTCCAAGCGTTGCTGACGAGCTGTGCAGTGCGGACTTTCGCCGTCGGCGTGCCGGCTGTGAACGTCAACGTGAAGTCCGCGTCAAGCGTGCCGGTGAGATTGAGTCCGAGCGTGGCGATCGGGAGCGCGTAGCTACCGGAAATCACGCCGTCGCCGGCGAGTGAGGCTGAAAGTGTGCTGTCGCCGCGCAGGTAAAAACCGGACGCGTCGACGCCGAGTTTAAGATCGACGGTCAGATCGACCCGATGGGCGATGTTGCCGTCGAGGTTGAGTGCGCTCGAAAGCCCGTTGAGCAGGGGACCCGTTGCGTCATCGAATGGTGCGGATCCGGTCGTGGTGAACGTGCGTGTGAGTCCGACGATCAGTTCGCTCGGCCCGGGCGCGACGGGAAGTGATATCGGATTCAGACCGATGGCATCGAGTCGCGAGGCGAGGGTCGAGACGACGCCACTCGGACGGCTGAACTGCGGTGCGATGTTTGCAGTCGCAGCGGCAAGGCCCGTGAGTGTTGCGAGTGAGTCGTCGACACCCGGAAGGGATTGGCCGCCGATCGGAGTGAGATTGAAGAGTCCGGCCCAGTCGTCGATCGCGGTGTTGATGTTCAGAAGCCCCTGGCCGAGTTTGAGCGCGCGATCCGCGAGAATGGGGCCACCGATGACTGCTGCCGGATTGTTCGGCGAGAGCAACGCGACGTCCCCGAAATCAACGCGACCGCTGCCGTCGAAATCTCCACTCGCCCAGCCGACATTCGAAAGTCCGAAGTTGACCTGCAGTATCGCCGAATCGATCGCGTTGACTGCGCCGTCCAGATTCGCGTCGCCGAATCGTGTGCCGAGAACGCTCTCCACCATGAATCGAAGGTCGCCGGCATTGACGATCGAATTGTTGTCGAGGTCGAATGCAGATGACTGCCCGTTACCGCGAACGTGTGCGCTGAGCAGATCGATGTCCGTTGCGGTGTAGCTGAAATCGTTGTTGAAATCGCCAACAAAGCTGAGCAGCCGACGCGCTTCTAGCGGTTCGGACCTGTATCGAGCGGTTCGATCCACGAGTCGGCCGCAGACGAATTCGATCGCCTTTCGCACCATGCCGAACTGTCGATCTCTAACGCGATCAGGTCGATTCTTACCCGTCACCGGTTCCTGTGTGCCCTGCATGGCCAAACCCTCACCAAATGTTCTTGTTGTGACGCACTCCGATCGGATGGATGTGCCGTTTCGGCTCACCGACGGACAAATCGGAGCGAAGCAAGAAAAGCGGTGCAGGTGCTGAAGTCAGGTTGATGGGCCTGAGAGTTGCGGCGATTCAACCGGGAAACTCGATACGAAGGGCCGCCGCCTCGTCGGATCGGCCGAGGTCTTCGAGCACCTGCGCGAGATTCCTCGCCGTGGACTTGCTTAGATTGTGCTCTTTACCCAGTTTATCGATCCGGAGACTCAAGGCTTCCCTGAGCAAGGACTCGGCATCCGTCAGCTTGCCCTGTCGGTAACATAGCACGCCGAGGTTCGCGAGCGAATTCGCGATATCGGGATGCCCCGCAGGGAGCGTGGATCTACGGAGGCTCAGCGACTCGCGAACCAGAGCCTCACACTCCGCCAGTCTTCCACCCTTCAGGTAGGCTGCCGCTAGATTGTTCAAGCTCTGCGCGAGCAGCGGATGATCCGATCGATACAACCCGCGACGAAGTTCAAGCGTCTCCTCGAGGAGCTTGGTCGCCTCCTCTCTCGCACCGCCCGCGAGCTTTAAGGAGGCGAGATTGTTCATCACATCAGCGAGCCGCTCAGGCGGACCCGACTTACGAAGAATGCCGATCGCCTGGTTGTAAAGCGACTCCGCTTCGGCGGCACGATCGGTGTCCTGCATCAGCGATGCAAGATTATTCAATGTTGTCGCAACTTCCGGATGATCCGCACCAAGCTGCTTGCGTCGGATCTCCAGGGCCCTGGTGTAATGCAACTCCGCCTTCGCGTGATCGCCTGCCAGGTTGCACGACATGCCGAGCGTGTTGAGGCTGTTCGACAGAAGCACGTCGCTGCGATGCGCGGAGGATTCATGGAGCTCGACCGAGCGTTCGAGGATCGGCCGCGCCTGAACGTATTCGCCGAGCGAGTTGAGCGTCTCGCCGATGATGAGTCGGATGGCCGCCTCGACATCGGGTTGGTCGCGAAGTGCGCCGTCGTTCAGTCGTGTTGTTGCGACCTGCATCACCTGCAACACCGTTACACGCGCGCCGAACTCACCCGTGGGGTCGGCGGAGGCAAGCATGTCCGTCTGAAAGGCAGCGACCGCCGTGGCGATTTCCTTCTGCCGGACGGCTTCTTCCCGCTCCCGTTCTGCAGCGTCGAGCGCCGCAAGTGTCTGACGCCTCTCTCGCTCCATGCCGAGCACATAAAGCGTCCCAAAGCCCAACACGCAGCCGGCTAGAATCGCAAGCGATGACACGCCCACGCGATGTCGACGCACAAACTTCCTGATCCGATAGACCCGACTCGGGGGGACCGCAGACACCAACTCGCCCGCGAGGTATCTGCGTATGTCCGCCGCGAGTGCGTCGGCAGATTCGTAGCGATCGTCTCGCTCGCGGCTCAGACATCGCATCACGACCCAATCAAGCTCGTTGCCCACGCGGAATCTGCTTGAACGTGAATCGGACTGCATGTCGTGCGCCCGTGTGGTGGCGTTCGCCCGTGTGGTGTCGTGCAGTCGTGCGGACTGTGTGCGAAGTTGCTTCAGACGCAAGCTGGGCGGAGCGATGTCGCCTTCCAGGAGTTCGCGTAGCCGCGTCTGATGCGAGGCCTTGACCGACGAACTGGCAAGAGGCGTGGTTCCTGTGATCAATTCGTAAAGCAGAACGCCGAGACTGAAAATGTCCGACCGCGTGTCGAGATCCAATTCGCCTGAAGCCTGCTCCGGGCTCATGTAGTCGAACGTACCGATCAACTGCTGATCGGCGGTCAGGTTCTGGTTCGAGTTGCCTTCAATGCTCGTTGATGTGAGCGCCTTGGCGATGCCGAAGTCGATCACCTTGGGTTGGGCACGACCTTCGATAAGTCGAACCAGCACGTTCGACGGCTTTAAATCACGATGAATCACACCCTTCTGATGCGCGTGATGCACCGCCAGCACGACATCAAGGAACATCTCCAGTTTCTGCCTGAGTGAGAGTGCGTGCTGACGGGCGTAGGCCACGATCGGTTCGCCTTCAACAAACTCCATCACAAAGTAAGGCCTCCCCGTCTCGGTTGCACCCGCATCGAAGATGCGCGCGATGTGATGGTGATCCATCATCGCAAGCGATTGGCGTTCCTGCTCGAAACGCGCGATCACCGATCGGCTGTCCATGCCCGGTTTGATCATCTTGATCGCCACGTCGCGAGCGATCGGTTGATCCTGCCGCGCGAGCCAGACGGTCCCAAAGCCGCCCGTGCCGACTTCGCGAATCAGCCTGTAAGGCCCCAGCCGCCTCGGGACATCCAAGGGTCCGGGCGTCGGCGATGAGTCGACGGGTTGATCCGAGATACGAGGACTGCTTCGAATGTCTGCGACGTCGAGCGTGTTGAGCAGTGACATGACCTCGTCGTGCAATGCGGTCCCGCGGCCGCATCGGTCATCGAGAAAGGACTGCCATTGCTCCGGCGGAAGCTCGGCAGCTTGATGGAAGAGTTCCTTTACGCGGTTCCAATCGTTCGACGACATCGGGTCATCCTGCAAACGTGTCAAAGTCGGGACCAAGTTCCCTCGCGAGCCACGCCTGCGCGAGCTTCCACTCGCGTCGAACCGTTCGCTCCGAACTGCCGATCACCTCGGCAATCTCGTGGTGCGTCAGGCCCGTATAAAAACGAAGCCTCACCACCCGCGCCAGCGCCCCATCCTGCTCATCCAGCTTCGCCAGGGCCGACTCAACGGCCTCGATGTCACTTTGATCCGATTCCATCACCACATCCACAAGCGAGAGCGGTACACGCTGACGCCCGCCGCCACGCTTCTGGCGACCACGATTGCGGGCGTGCTCAAGGAGTATGTGCCGCATCGTCTCGGCAGCGGCCGCAAGAAAATGTTCCCGGCTCTCCCACTTGCTCAACGCCTCGTCAAATAGCCGCAAAAAAACCTCATTCACAAGCGCTGTCGCCTGTAACGTATGATCACGACGCTCACCTCGAAGTCGCATCCGCGCGATCGAGCGAAGCTCGTCAAACATCGACGCCACCATCTCCGCAGACATCGACGACGGTTCCACCGTCGGGCCGCCGCAAAGCGATGTGATCTCTCGCTTGCCGCCGCCCGAATCATGGGGAACCTTTCCGATATGCGCCGGGTCTGACATCTATGCTGAGCCTGATTGGGAACCTGACCGCCACGGCATCCTACCGCACCGAGCCTTCCATGCACCAAAAAACTTCACCGCAACGCGTGTTCGAACCGCCGCTCGCCCGTGTTTGTTCGCTCTGGGGACACATCATGTGTGCGAATCTGAATGAGCCTCGCGCCTTTCGGCGGCTCGATCCAGTCAGGCTCGCGATCAGGTCAACAGCCATCGGACGAAAATCACCGCAAACAAGACCGCTGCAAAATCGATGATCAGCCCCGTCGAAAGCACCCGGCGGATACGTTTGATCCCGACCGAGCCGAAATCGCCCGCCAGCACACAAAGCGTCGTCTCGCTGCTTGCGAAAATCGTCGCTCACATCGACATGTCGATCAGAGATACCCTTGCCCTCAACGTGCCGAGCCTAATCCTAACACGCGAAACCGATGCCCGTCCGATTCGGGATGTCGATCCTCCACAAGACGAATCGCAACCCGATGCAGTCGATCTTCGAGCGTGTCGGCGAGGATTGAACTGTTGCGATATCCGCCCCAGGTTCCCGCAAACCATCCGTCAAACACGCCGACTGCCTGCCCGTCGATGCTCACTTCCACCCGACCCATGTCCGCCCGCAGGCAATGCCACATCAGCGTGATCGCGCGACCCGCCACATCAAACTCGATCCGTGCACCCGGCCGATCACTCGTCCAAGCTCCGCCGTCTTTCTCCAGATGCCAACCTTCGTTCACCATCGGCACGAGATCTTTCGCCTCCAGCAGACTCACCCGCTGCCACAACGCGCTATGCAAAGGCATCGGAAGCGATCGCGCAGGTTCCTTCGCGCCGGCTTCCGGGTCGTGCAGCATCGAGTCGATCACATACGCAATGAAGTCTGCCGCCGCGCGATGTCCCCGGTCGTTTGGATGCACATCGTCGTGCGAAATCTCCTCCCATACCAGGCGGTCCGCTTCGATCTCCGGCCAGAAAGCCTCACGATAACTCACCACCGGAATCCCATAGTGCCGCGCGATCTCTGCATGCGTCGATTCCGCATTCCGACCGTCATGATGCATGAAAAAGACCGACACCACCGCCGGCGGATCGTCTCGATCCAGCATCTGTCGCACACATCCCTCATACGTCCGCGCCATCGACAACTCAGACCCGTCGTTCACGCCATAATCAAGAATCACCAGATCGGGATCGCCACTCAAAAGGTCTTGCTCGGCCCGTAGACATCCATAAATCGAACTCGTCGCCCCGATCCCCGCATTCAACACCCGAACCTCCGAGCCCTCCCACTTCTGCCTCAGCCAAGCCGCCACCCGCTCAAGATACCGATGCTCCACACGCGACGCGCCAGCACCCTGCGTGATCGATCCGCCCAGACCGCCCACCGTCACCGACTCGCCCGCCTGCAGACGTTGGCGCAGCCTCCCAAATATCCCCGCATCACCGCCGACCACCAGCGCCCGCCGCACGCGCTCAAGCGGCTCGCTCGCCCCGCCCGAGGCCGCGTCGTTGTCGTTGCCCACACGATCCATCACGCCAATCAAGTCCGCTACACGCTTCTCCCGACTTGATCCATGCCAAGACGCTTCCTGCGATCGGGCGAACGAACACAACGCCCGATGCGTCTCGTAAAGCAGCGTCTGCTTGTTCTTGTCGTCAATCAGCCAATACCCGACCTGTCCGCCGGACTCGTCGCGTTCGTTGTTGTACATCTCCCAATACAACACGAACGGACATCCCCATCGTAGCGCGATCTTCATCACCTCACGCGCCCGCGCGTCCATCGCCAGCTCAGAAAATCGCCTGGCCGGGTACCCGTACTCTCCCAGAAAGACTCGTCGACCAAACCTCGAGACGATTTCCGCCTGCGGACGCATCTGTCGTTCAATGTAGTCCAGCGATTCCTTCAATCGACGCGGCGCAAACGCATTGATGCTGTCGTAAGCGCTGTACGACACCAAGTCGATCTCCACATGCGGCAGCACCGCATTCACCAAGCGACGCTCACCCGATTCCATCGCGTCGCGCACGCGATTCAATTCAAGATAATGATAAAAGCCCACGCCTCGGCTGCGACCCAGTTCTCGCAACTCGTCCACCGCTCGCTGACGAACGCCCAAACGCCTGATCAGTCCTTCCGCCAAGGCGTCTGTCAGTTTCGCGTCTGTGCCCGGAGGTGTCGCGTGCCAGTCTCCCTCCCAATTCCCAAGGTAAAACGTCCGCCCGCTCCCTGCATATCGCTCCAGCAACCAACTGCCCAATTCCATCAGCTCTTCGTGCTCGTGCTCCAATTCCTCGTCGCTCGGCACACGCGACCAACTTCCACCGCCATGCGGATATGCCCACACAAACACGTGAGCAAACGGCATGTCCAAAAGCTCACGCAACACCGCGTGACGCCTGACCAGTTCACACAGCGTCCCGTCACGTAACGACTTGACCTCCTCCGGCAGAACTCCGTCACATGCCTCCACCCGCAGCGCACACTTCAAAATCGAACTGCCCATGTCCTGCACACGTCGTGCAGCCTCCACGCGACGTGGAGCGTCCGTAAATCCATACTGCGGCGCAAAGACCTGAGTTCCGATCGGCAGGAATAAACGACTGTCTGACTGGCTCATCGTGCCGCAAAGCTTAACGGCCTCCACCGGGCGTGTTGGCTCTCTGCAAGAAGCGTCGTGAGAAATGAACGATTCGACGCAGCGCGGTCGATTCGACGCAGCGCGGTCGATTCGACGCAGCGCGGTCGATTCGACGCAGCGCGGTCGTCACTGCTTCCATCCGATCGACCATCAACGCCGAAAGATCGATCGCTCAGCTCACCAAGAGTCGGACGAAAATCACCGCAAACACGACCGCTGTAAAATCGGCGATCAGCCCCGTCGCCAGCGCGTGGCGGATACGCTTGATGCCGACCGAGCCGAAATAGACCGCCAGCACATAAAGCGTCGTCTCGCTGCTTCCGAAAATCGTCGCGTTGATCGCAACAATCTCACTCTCCACACCGTAGCGACTCACGCTATCCGAAAGCACCGCCAGCGATCCCGAACCCGAAAGCGGACGAAGCAGCGCCATCGGCAGACACTCGGGCGGAAATCCGATCGCCAACAGCGTCGAACCGAGAAACCCGGTCATCGCATCCAGCGCACCCGACGCCCGAAACATCGCAAACGCAAACAGGATCGCCACCAGATACGGCAGGATCATGATGGCGGTGCCGAAACCTTCCTTTGCGCCGGTGACGAAAGATTCATACACCGGCACACGTCGCAGCAGCCCGTAAGCGGGAATGCCGACGATGACCAGCGGAAGCAGAAAGGTCGAAACGAGCTGAAGGATGTCGCGAAAGGTGTCCATGGTGATTGAGGTTGTGAGAGAATTGTCTGGCGAGGAAGGGCGGGGCGAATCAAACAACTGGAAGACGAAAGGCGGATCTGAGATTTGAGCATCAGTCTGAAATCTCAGCGTTGTCAGCTCTGCGTTTCCGGGACGCTGGTTTCGACGCGATACATCTTCAGTCGACCGAGCAGTCGGCAGACGATGATGGCAATGATCAGGCTGACGCCCGTGGTGAGGAGCGTGGGGAAGATGATGTCATTGACGCGCAGGCCGAGCAGCGCGACAACCGCCGCGCTCGGGACCAGCGTGACGCCGGCGGTGTTTATCGCGAGCAGCATGACCATCGGGTTGCTCGCCGTATCAGGACGCGGGTTCAGAGTCTGCAGTTGCTGCATCGCCCGAATGCCAAGCGGCGTCGCCGCATTGCCGAGTGAGAGCAGGTTGGCGGCAACAGACAGCGAGATCAACGCGAGTGCAGGGTGATCGCGCGGGATGTCGGGGAAGATGCGACGCAGGATCGGCTGGGTCACGTGATTGAGCACCGCGACAAGGCCCGCATCCTCCGCGATCTTCAAAAGACCGAGCCACAGACACAGCCCACCGACAAGCTTGAGCACCACCTCGAATGCCGTCTGCGCAAATTCGATGGCGGCCTTGGTCACGGCATTCACCTTCACCAATCGCGTCTTGGGCAAGTTCAACGTCGCGTCTACAACGCCCACCACGCCAAGCAGCGCTGGATCAACCTCAACACGAGCCCGAAGCGTCTCCCCACCCACCGCCGATCGCACGGTCGCCAGCGGTTCGGGAAGTGGTGCTGCCGTCTTCAGTTCGATCGCGCCGTCGATGTTGGTCAAATCGATGGGCACGCGGACGTCCGACGACTGTTCAGGGATGCGATAGTGCGATGCGAGCGTCGAGCGGTCGAGACGCAGAAACGTCCCACCCTCGGCGGTCCGCTCGATCTGCGCGGGCAGGGGCACACCGTTGCGGTATCGATCACGGACGGAATCGCGGATATCGGACCCGATGGCAAAGAGGAAGCTGATCAGGATCAGGCCTCCCCAGACGTAATTCATCATGCCCCCAAGCTTATTCGCGAGTCGGTGTGCGGGTCGAAGGGATTTTAGCGGCGCGACAGGTGGTCGACCGAGTAGGAATCGAGCGAATTTGTGTCGGCGGTGCTTGCGGGTTGGACATCGCGGTGCTTAGAGTCTGCGCAATGACTTCGCCGGGCATGTCCAATCCTTCAGCGAGTGATTCCGGTGATGACCTGCATATGCAGGTTCTGACCGATATCGCGCTCGTCCTCTCCAGCACACTCGATCTACGTCAGGCGTTCGCCCGGATCATGCAGATGATCAGCGAAAAGCTCGAAATGCACCGCGGAACCCTCGTCCTGCTCGACGATTCCACCGGAAGACTCCGCACCGAGACCGCATACGGACTCTCGCCCGAAGACATCGAACGCAACCGCTTTGCACTCGGCGAAGGCATCACCGGAAACGTCGTCGCGACCGGGCGACCTCGCATCATCGAAGATGTTCGCCGCGAGAGTGACTTTCTCAACAAGACCGGCCGTCTCAAAAGCTATGAAGGCGTCGACACGCCCGTCTCGTTCATCTGCGTGCCGATCAAAATCGAAAACCGAACCATCGGTGCAGTCTCCATCGATACACGCTTCGACGGCGCCGACAAGGTCCGGGCGGACCAGACATTCCTCGAAATCATCAGCGCGTTTCTCGCGCAGGCGATTCAGATCAATCGCATGGTGATGCGACAGAAAGAGGAACTGCTCGAGGAGAATAACCAACTCCGTGCGCAGGTCCGCGACCGCTATCGCTTCGACAACATCATCGGCGACTCGCCGGCGATGCACGAAGTCTTCAATGTCGTCGGACAGGTCGCCAACAGCCGCGCGACCGTGCTCCTGCTCGGCGAGACCGGCACGGGCAAGGAAATGATCGCAAAGGCCATCCACTACAACTCGCCGCGCCGCGAAAAACCCTTCATCCGCGTCAACTGCGGCGCGCTCACTGGCACGCTCCTGGAATCCGAACTCTTCGGACACGTCAAAGGAAGCTTCACCGGAGCCATCCGCGATAAAATCGGCCGCTTCGAGGCCGCCGACGAAGGCACCATCTTCCTCGACGAAATCGGCACCATGGAACCGCAACTCCAGGTCAAGCTGCTCCGCGTTCTCCAAGAACGTGAATTCGAACGCGTCGGGGACAATCAGGTCGTCAAAGTCGATGTACGAGTGATCGCTGCAACCAACGTCGATCTGCAGGAAGAAGTCGCACGAGGAAACTTTCGCGAAGACCTCTTCTATCGCCTCAACGTCGTCAGCATCTACCTCCCGCCGCTCCGCAATCGTCGCGAAGACGTCCCGCGACTCATCGATTACTTCCTCGACAAATACAACGCCGTCAACGGCCGAAACCTGCGACGCATCAATCGCGAACTCCTCAACGTCATGCTCCGCTATCCCTGGCCCGGCAACGTGCGCGAACTCGAAAACGCGATCGAACGCGCCGTCGTCCTGAGCCGCGGTGAAGATTTTATCGAAGACCTCCTGCCGCTCAGCCTTCGCATGTTCGCCCAACAGCGAAAGACAACCCAAAGCAGCGAAAGCATCGAGACGCTCACGCGAAGGCTCAGCGATCAGGCGATCAGCGAATACGATTCACGCGAAGGTGAAATCTACCAACTCGTCGTCGATCAAATCGAACGCGCCCTGATCGACCGCGCGCTGGCACGCTGCAACGGCGTTAAAACCAAGGCCGCCGACTTTCTCGGGATCAACCGCAACACGCTCAACAAAAAAGTCAAAGACCTCGGCATCGAAGCCGTCGATTGAGCTGCCACCCTGAATCGATTCCAATCGCCCACGGACAAATCCGTTCAGAGGAGAACGCCGATGAAGGTGTCGATCGTCACGGCAAGCTCGCCCGTAGGACATGTAGAACTCGCCGCCGGACTCTCACGCCTGCGGGCCGAGTCGTTTGACCTACGCGTGAATCCGCAAACGCTCGAGCGGTCGTTCCTCTTTGCCGGGGCGGATGAGTCGCGGGCACAGGCGCTACTCGATGCCGCCTACGACCCGGAGACCGACGTCGTCTGGTGCGCACGCGGCGGATACGGGGCCGGACGCGTGGTCGGTCTGCTCGATCGCATGTCACGCGATCTTGCCACCCCGCGCGAAAAACTGCTCGTCGGTTACTCCGATGTCACCGTCCTGCACGAATTCGTTCGCAACCGCTGGGGCTGGAAAACATTGCACGGTGTCATGCCCGCCAGCGACTGGACCAAAGTCGAGCCCGATGCTCTCCGGGCGACATTCGATCTCGCCCGAAGAATGCGTCCAACGCTCAAATATGAATCCACGCCACTCTGGTGGATCGAAGGCCCGCCGCCCCGCGATGTCAGTGGCGAGCTCATCGGTGGAAATCTTTCGCTCGTGCACACGCTCGCCGGGACGCCTTACGAATATGACCCCGCCGGCAAAATCCTGTTCCTCGAAGACGTCGGAGAAAAAATCTACGCCATCGATCGCTACGTCGTCCACATGGAACAAGCAGGCATGTTCGACGGACTATCCGCCATCCTCCTCGGCGATTTCACCGACTGCCGCGACGAAGAAAACACCATGCTCAACCCCGATGCGGCCGCGCGTTCGATCGGCGGACCCGAACGCGTTCCGCTTCGTCCCACCTTTTCACTCGAAGCCGGATTGACCGAGATCTTCGGCCGCATCGCTCGCGAACGCGGCATCCCACTCGCTCGCGGATTACCCGTCGGACACGGCCCGAACTACTGGCCGCTCCCACTCGGGGCACACTACACCCTCACACGCAGCGGACAACTCAAACTCGACGCGTGGAATTGGCTCAAATCCTGAAAACCTCGCTCGATTCATCAGAAGCCAATCCCGGTCCAGTCACTCGTCACAAAAAGATGCTCATGATCCGAGCGATGATCTCACTCGCCAGCGGGAACAAAAATCGACCAGCCACAAAAAAGATGAAGAAAAGCCCCGCCATCGCGATCCCGGCCGCCTGAGGCGTGTCCAAAAAGTTCCGGTACGCCGGCACAAAATCCGCAAGGATCCGCGAGCCGTCCAGCGGCGGAATCGGAATCAAATTCAGCATCGCCAGCACAAGATTCAGCAACGCAAACACACGCAGCAACAAAAACAGATTCTCCGACACATGATGATCGGAGTTGTACGTGTCCGGACTGATCTTGATCCACGCCACTAGCAGAAAAATCGCGATCAGCGCAAGCGCGATATTCATCAACGGCCCGGCAAAGCTCACAAACGCGCCGGCGTACTTTCCCTTCATCCGGCTCGGGTTCACCGGCATCTGCCCCCAAGCCAATCCGAACAACGCCAGACAGATCAGCGACGTCGCACCCATGTGCACCAGCGGATTACCCGTCATGTGACCCAGTTCGATCGGCGTGCGATCCCCTCGCGAAATCGCCGCCCATCCGTGCGCAAGCTCGTGCAGCACGATGCTGATCACACATGTAATCACCACCGCAAGATAAAACTGCAACCCCGCTCCGCCCGCAAATGCTTGCTGTATCAGCATGGCCGAATCCTAGGCGGAGCAGGACGACAGGCCAACTCTCACCGCAAAGTCTCGATGACGTTCCGGCCTCCTTTACGCGGATGATTCTCTTTGAGTCGTCGCATATGATCAGATCATGACCGCAAGCGCCTCTGATCTCGCTGTTGAAAACATCGTCATCGTCGGCTCAGGCCCCGCCGCCTGGAGCTGCGCCATCTATGCCGCTCGCGCGAATCTCAAGCCGCTCGTCTACGAAGGGGCGCTCACTGAAGACAACCGCCTCCGCGGAACGCTTCCTCTTGGTCAGCTCAATCTGACGACCGAAGTCGAGAATTACGCGGGCTTCCCCAAGGGCATTCAGGGTCCCGACCTGATGCTCGCCATGCGCGAACAGGCCGAACATCAGGGAACACGCATCGTCACCGAAGATGTCGTCAGTGTGGATCTCTCGACCGGCACGCCTTTCTCCCTCACCGATTCGGCGGGCAAATCTCTCCGCACCCACACGGTTGTCATCGCCACCGGCGCCAGCGCCAACTATCTCAACATCCCAAGCGAAACCCGATTCAAGAACATGGGCGTCAGCGCGTGCGCAGTCTGCGACGGCGCGCTGCCCCGATTCCGCAATCGCCCACTCATCGTCGTCGGCGGGGGAGACAGCGCATGCGAGGAGGCCAACTATCTCAGCAAGTTTGCCAGCACGGTCTATCTCGTCCATCGACGCGACACACTCCGGGCAAGTCGCGTCATGGCGCAGCGGACACTCGACAATCCCAAGATCACCCCCGTCTGGGACAGCGTCATCGACGAAGTCCTCGGTGATGACTCCGCCGGCGTGACCGGTGTACGCGTTGCAAACCTCAAAACCGGCGCGACCCGCAATCTCGAGGCCGCAGGCATGTTCGTCGCCATCGGGCATACGCCCAACACAGGCTTCCTCAAAGGTCAGCTCAAGACCGACGACAAGGGCTTCCTCGTGCTCAGCGATCCCTTCCGAACCACAACCAACGTCGAAGGCGTCTTCGCGGCGGGCGATGTCGCTGACCCGGTCTACAAACAAGCCATCACCGCCGCCGGCATGGGCTGCAAAGCCGCCCTCGACGCAGAACGCTGGCTCGCCGCACATGGAATCCACTAACGCAGTTTCCTCCTCCGCCTTGCCAGGCTTGACATATCGGAAATGATCGATGTGATCTGGTCGAAGGATGTCATCCAGCCAACAGGTGTTATCCAGTCCTCAGGTGCCGTCTTGTCGAACTCGCCGACCTATCTTCCCGCTCGGCGGGCCCGTAAGTCGTCCCGGTTCGGAGTTTTATAACGCAAGTGTCCTGCCCGCGCGGGTGGGAATCGTTCCAAGGTCACTGCAACCCTCGAAGGGGGTGGCGCGTGGGGTTCTTTAGAAAGCGACAATCCAGGTCCGCCCCTCACAACGCGTCGAGCCCTTCGGGTGACGACTCGACGGTTCATGCGAGGGACGAACCGGATGGAAAGGGTCAGGCAACGTCGATGTTTGCGTCCGTGGGACAGGGAGCGATCGGCTCAAGCGCAGCCGCCGGTTATTCCAGCGGCGGGGCGTTTTCGTCGGTCGAGCTTTTCGAACAAGCGGTGCGTGATCACAGCACACGTCTGTTGGCCATCGCACGTGCGATTGTCGGCAATCGTGCCAGCCCCGAAGACGTCGTGCAGCAGGCGGTCCTGAACCTCTTCCGACATCGCGAACGCTATGACTGGCGCGAGCCGGGCGGACTGCTCAAACGGGCGACCGTCAACGAAGCACTTCGACTCCTGCGACGCCCGCGAATGAGCAGCGTGCCGGACGAAATCGAAAGCGCGACCGTGAACGGGCCCGACGATGCCGTGATCGCAAGCGAAACGGTCGTCCGAGTACGGGAAGCGATCGCAAAGCTCCCCGAACATTTCCGGGCGGCCCTTGTGTTGTGCGAGTACGAAAACATGCCCTACGCCCAGATCGCCGAGACCCTCGGTGCCAGCGTGCCGCAGGTCAAGACCTGGATCCATCGTGCCAGACGTAAGCTGGAGAAGGAACTCGGCCCGTACGTGCTGGGCCCGCAAAACCAAGCCACGGACGACAAAGAAAATTCATCAACGGACGGAAAGTCATGACCGTTGATGATCCGGTTTTGATCTGGATTTGGGTGTAACCGCCGGTCGGTTCAAGTGTGCAATGCCTAGAGGTCTCGTGAGTCAGCGAATGTCCCTGAACGTGTGTGAATGAACATGTCGTGTATGGAGTTTTTTGTTTGAGTCACCGCCCGGATCCACTCTCAGATGCGGGCGCGAGAGCGAAAGTGAAGAAGGTCAACATGTCCGAGTCAGCCAGCGATCTTGAAGCCTTGGAACTCTACCTCGACGGCGAGCTTGAGCATGAGGCACGCCTGAGCCTCGAAGCCCGACTCGAACGCGAGCCGCAACTCTCAGCCATGCGGATCCAACTCGAACAGAACCGCAGGCTGCGCAGATACGCCATGGACGGACCCGCCTTCTCACTGTCGGCCATCGACTCGCTCATCGCCTCGGTTCGTCAAGCTCAGCTTCAGGAATCACAGCAGCTTCAGGAATCCAGTCAGCTCCGATCGTCCGGTCAGACGGAAAGCACACGTGTTGCTCAGTCGGACGGCGTGGTCGGTCGCATTGATGGTGGACGCGCACGACAGGGGAACGCAAACCGCGGAAGCTGGGCCGGTGTTCGTGTCGCAGCGGCGGCGATGTTCTTCGGTCTCATCGTCGGCGGACTTCTCGGACCAAACACGTTCACAACCTTCGGTCCGGCGGGCGGGGGCGCATCGACCGCCGGCTTCGGCGTGCTCGGCGGCGGGGGAGCCTCGTCGTTCGGCGCCGGCGCATACACACCCGTCGGCATGGAATTCGACCAACAAGTCGGCGACGAACGAAACGCTGTCGCACGACACATCGTCACCGTCAAAGATGCAGACGGACGAATCCTCGGACAATACGGATTCAACACGCTCGAAGACGCCACTCGCTTCGCCGACGAGGTCCGACGCCAATCCACTCGTCCTACCCCCGACGAACCCGCCAGCCAACCCCAAGTCGACATCGCCTGCGAACCTCTCTGATCGCGGGTCCGGTCGCACCCTCGATTCGATCACTCGATCGAGCAAATCTCGACGTTCAGCACCCTCATTGATCGCTTCTGGTCACTCTGCCCCTCCGCCACTGTGCGCGAGCGGTTGGAAACGTGGACTGAGCAATCGCGCATGCGCACACGAGCGTGTGGGAATGGTCACTTCTGACGCCCCTCGTCGGGGCCCATCGCCGCGTTTGGTCCCCTTGGAAGACCGAAACTCGCACAAAACAAGCCGGATTTAACAAAATTCGCATTTTGCGCTGCGCAGGTGAGGACGCATCCGCGCAGCGCGCGGGTTGGATTGGGAGGATGCCCGAGAATTCCTCGCGACAAAGGCACGGCAGACTTTATCGGAGGCGGCCGATCGGGATGGCGAGCAGTGGCAGTGAAAGTTGCCCCCAGTTTTGTAACCAACCTTCCCGCGGCAGGGCTGTCTTTTCACGTAACGGAGAAGCCTTATGTCCAAGCGTCACGCAAAACTCTTGCTCGATTCACTCGAAGCCCGCAAATTGCTTTCGATCGGCCTCGACGGGAACACGGTCGAGGTTCGCGGAACGAGCGGCCACGACACGATCCTCTTCGAGCGCGACGGCTCGCGATTGCGCGTGGTGCTCAATGACGTGGTACGCAGCTTCTCGCTGTCGTCCATCTCCCGCATTTATGCCTGGGGTCGATCGGGAGATGATCTGATCTCGCTCGATGCAGATCTGTCGATCCGGAGCTTTCTGTACGGCGATGACGGGAGCGACACGCTGCGAGGAGGATCGCTGGAGGATCGAATTTTTGGTGGATCAGGCAGCGATCGCGTCGATGGTCGGAATGGTCGCGATCATCTGCGCGGGGAGAGCGGTGATGACATCCTCGTCGGCAATGGCGGAAATGATCGGCTGTGGGGACACGCCGGGAATGACCGGCTCGACGGGTCGGCGGGCAACGATACGCTCGACGGCGGGGACGATTCGGATTCTCTCTGGGGCGACGCGGGCAATGACCTGATGTACGGCGGAGCCAACGACGACAGCCTGCAGGGCGGCGAAGGATACGATCGACTCTACGGCGAAAGTGGCGACGACGTCCTGCGTGTCGGACTCGACGGCGGAGAAGCCTTTGGCAGCTTCGGCAATGATGAAATCCACGGGTCCGACCTCAGCGACGAACTCTTCGGTGACGAAGATCGCGACACAATCTATGGATACGAAGGCGACGATCTCATCGAAGGCGGCGACGGAGACGATCTGATCTACGGCGACGAGGGCGACGATACGCTGAAGGGTCAGTTCGGAAATGACTCGCTTTGGGGCGGAAGTGGACACGATCGACTCATCGGTCTGAACGGCCGGGATAGTTTGCGCGGCGGGCGTGGCAATGATCTGCTCGAGGGCGGCACGAGCGACGACACGATTCTCGGCGATGAAGGCCGAGATACCCTCTACGGCGACGACGGCGATGACATCCTCGACAGCGTAGACCGTGAACGCGATTCGATGTTCGGCGGCGGAGGCGATGACAAACTCTACGGCGACTACAACCTCGATCGATTCTCCGGCGAAAGCGGATTCGACTGGCTCTATGACGAAGATGATTTCCTCATCAGTCGCGGATAATCCATCAGCCTTCGCACATGAGTCAGGCATCGATCGCCATCAACTGCGCGTCTAGAATAGACCGGCATGTGCGGACGCATGGTCTTGTTCAGGCTCGGTCGGTTTGTCGATCTCTTCGGATTTCTCAGGGACGATGAAATCGGGCCCCCGTCGGAATTGGATCAACCGAGGTACAACATCGCGCCAACGCAGCAGGTGGCGGCCGTGCTGAATGATGGCTCGGGGCGCGTGACCGGACTGCGATGGGGGCTCATTCCGGCGTGGGCCAAAGATGCTTCCATCGGCGCGAAGATGATCAACGCGCGAAGCGAGACAGCCTTTGAAAAGCCGTCGTTCCGAAACGCGCTGCGTCGACGAAGATGCGTCGTCCCGATCGACGGCTATTACGAATGGCATCGACCCTCCGACGGCTCGCCCGCAATTCCATATTACATCCGCTTCGCAGACGACCAGCCGCACGCAATCGCTGGCCTGTGGGAGAGATGGACCGATCCGGCCAGCGGGACGAACATGGCGAGCGCTGCGATCCTGACAACACGGGCCAATGCGTCGCTCGCGGAGATTCATGATCGGATGCCTGTCTTCCTCGCGCCAGAGGATGTGTCGCGATGGCTTGATCCGAAGGAACTTTCTAATCAAGGGGCCGCAGATCTTTTCGAGCCGTTCGCAGACGGGTTGCTCGCAGCGCATCGGGTGGATCGCGCCGTGAATCGCGCGTCAAGCCAGGGCCCACAGCTGATCGAACCGACGGAAGCCAAGCCGCCCACTGAAGCGATTCGACCTCCAATCGCCAAGGCGGGCAAGCGGCGAGGGGCTAAGCAAGACGATAATCAAGGCATGCTCTTCTGAAGCGATGTCATGCGCGACAGGCCCGAAGATATCGGCGAATCGTGTCGGCGAGTCCGAACTCAAGCGCGTCGGCGATCAGGGCGTGGCCGATGCTCACTTCATCGAGTGCGGGGATCGCGCGAACCAGATCAGGAAGATTGTCCAGGTTCAGGTCGTGCCCCGCATTCACGCCGAGCCCGGCTTCGATCGCGCGCCGCGCGGCTTCTGAAAAATCCTGCACGACGCTCTTATCGCCTCGCGCGTGACGGGCGGCGTAAGGCTCGGTGTAAAGCTCCACACGATCAGCGCCCAGATGCCTCGCACGCTCGATGTGCGCATGATCGAAGTCGACAAAAAGGCTCACACGAAGCCCCGCCGACTTTAGTTTGTTGACAACGGGATCGAGTCGCTTCATCTCCGCATCATCAAGCAGCCAGCCGTGATCGCTGGTGCGCTGGGCCAGATCGTCGGGGACGAGCGTGCACTGGTCGGGACGCAGGTCGATGCAGTAATCGAGGTAATCGCCGTGAAAAGGATTGCCTTCAAAGTTGAGCTCGATCGACGGATTCGATCGCACGAGCGACGTGAGTGGCCCCATATCCGAGGCGCGGATGTGCCGCTCGTCGGGCCTCGGATGGACGGTGATACCCTCAGCACCCGCCTGCATGACGATGCGTGACAAATGGAGCAAATCCGGGCGATTCAGATCGCGCGTGTTGCGCAGCGTGCAGATCTTATTGACGTTGACCGACAGCCTCACCATGACACAACCGTAGCCCGACGAGCCCCGATTGGCCAATGCAGAACAAAGTTGGCGATCGCGAGATCGAGAAGCGGTCGCTCGACGATCGCTCGCAGGGCGTCTAGGCTTATGGATTCGGGCCGATCTCGGAACGTTGAAGCTGACGTTTGAATGAAGGAAGTTGCCGATATGTCTGATTTTCTGGGTGACATCATCCCGCTGATCGATCTGGACTCGTCCAAAGGGCCGTCGACCGCGGACAGGTTGATCGATGAACTCAAGCTCGATGTTTGCTCGCTGATCGCCGGGCCCCTTGCCACGCGTGAGGCTGAGGTTCGGCAGATCATGCGGCAGGTGCTTGAGCGTGGTTCCGATGCTCTCATCGAGATCGCCCGTCGATTCGATGATCCGAACTTCACGCACGAGCGACTGACCGTCACGCGCGATGAGATGAAGTCGGCGCATGATGAAATTGCCCGGACGAATCCGAACGCCATCCACGCGCTACGGCGATCGATCGCGCAGGTGCGCGAGTATCAGACAAACCTGTTGCCTCAGTTGGAATCGCAGTTTGATCGAGGGGGACTGAAGCTGGGCTGGCGATACACGGCGATCGATCGTGTGGGGCTTTATGTGCCGGGCGGAAAGGCCAGCTATCCGAGTTCCCTGATCATGCTCGCGGTGCCAGCGCAGGTCGCGAAGGTGCGCGAGATTGTGGTGACCACGCCGGCCGGAGCGCATGGGGAGAATGCGCTGCTTCTCGCAGCAGCGCATGAGCTTTCGATCCAGACGATGTATCGCATCGGCGGGCCTGCGGCGATCATGGCGATGGCGGCGGGGATCGATCCGATCGGCGGACCGGTCGATCAGATCTGTGGACCCGGAAACGATTATGTCCAGCTTGCCAAACGCCTGGTGAGCGGCGCCGTCGGTGTGGATGGATTCTACGGGCCGAGCGAAATCGTCGTGCTCGCCGATGCGTCTGCGGACGCGGCTTGTGTAGCCGCCGATCTTCTCGCGCAGGCGGAGCACAATCCCGGTCGCTGTTTTCTGCTCTGCGATGCTCGCGAGATCGCAGAGCGCATCGTTGTGGAGATCGGAAGACAACTCGAGACCGCCGGTCGGCGTGAGGCGATCGAGCGGGCCCTGCGCGAGAAGAGCGCGATCATCATCGCTGGCGAATGGTCGAAGTTGCTTGAGATGTCCGATCGACTCGCGGCCGAGCATGTGAGCATCCAGACGCGCGATCCGCGCGGAACACTCGGACGGATTCGTCATGCGGGCGCGGCGTTCCTCGGTCGCTACAGCCCCGTCGCTGCAGGTGATTATGTCGCCGGGCCCAGCCATACGCTGCCGACGAATACGACCGCTCGGTTCGGCGGGGGCGTGAGCGTGTTCAACTTCCTCAAGCGTTCGAGCGTCGTTGAATATGATCACGCGTCGCTTCGACGGGACGCAGCCGCGATCGCGGAGATGGCATCACTTGAGGGTCTTGACGCGCATGCCAAGAGCGTCACGGTTCGGGCATGACGTCGCGAGTCAAGGTGAGTCGTGGACGTGTTGTTCGCACGACACCGTGTTCAATCGTGGTTCAATCGTGCCATCAGGTTCACGCGCGACATGGCCATGACGCGCGGCGGTCTGTCATTTGATGTAGCCGAGTCTGGTCAGTGTTTGAGTGATTCGATCGACGCAGGCGTCGATGGAAAGCTCGGCGGTGGGGAGGTGGATGTCGGGGTTCAGCGGCGGCTCGTACGGGTCGGACACGCCTGTGAAATGAGGGATTTCGCCCTTGAGTGCTTTGGCGTAAAGACCTTTGACATCGCGCCGAGCGCATTCTTCGACGCTGGCATCGATGAAGATTTCGACGAAGCGTGGGTACGTCGATTTAAGTTCTTCACGCACGCTACGGAACGGACTGATGGCGGCGACAAGTGCGATCCCGCCGTGACGGGCGACAAGGTCGGCAACCCAACCGATCCGGCGGACGTTGGTGTCGCGATCCTCACGCGAGAAGCCGAGGCCGGCTGAAAGATGTGTACGAACCACGTCGCCGTCAAGGACTTCGACGCGTCGGCCGGTTGCCATGAGTTTGGGCAGCAGCGCGTTCGAAAGCGTTGATTTTCCCGCGCCCGAGAGTCCGGTGAGCCAGAGGATGAAACCGTGGTCTTGCATGGAGCGAGGTATGCTCAGGTTTTCGGGCGCATGTGCAAGCCGCATTCGGTCTTCCCAAGTCCAACCCAGCGGCCTGAACGCGGATCGTCGCTCGTGGGCTTGCGCGTGCAGTGTGTGCAGCCGATGCTGGTGTAGCCTTCAAAGAGCAGCGGATTCATCGGCAGATCATGCTCCGCGACATACGCTTCGACGCGCGATTCAGGCCAATACGCAAGCGGACAGACCTTCCAAATCCCAAACGATTCATCGAAGCTCAGCACGTCAGTGCCAGATCGCGTGGAGGCCTGATCACGCCGGATCGCGGTGATCCATGCGTCGAAGTTCTCGACCGCACGCGCCATCGGCTGAACCTTACGAAGATCGCAACATCGATTGGGCTCGCGCGACCAGAGTGCCTCGCCAAACTGCAAAGCCTGCTCGTCGGGCGTTAAGTGCGATTTGGCCCGGCGAACGCGGATGTTGTATCGCGACTCGACCCGGTCGATCAGCTTATAGGTGTCAGGAAAAAGAAAGTCGGTGTCCAGCACAAAGACATCGACTTCGGCGCGATGTCGCACAGCCAAATCGAGCAGCACCATCCCGCCCGCACCCCCGAACGAGCAACTCAACGTGATCCGCCTGCCGAAATGATCGAGCGCCGCCCGGACGATGGCGGGCGCGTCGTCAGACGCGACGGACGACAGATCGGGCGCAGCGGGTCGGGGACGAGCGGTCATGCGGGAATGGTAGGACCGACCCGCGGATGAAGCCATCACGCACGGAAGGATGCGATCGGAAATGCGGAGATGAACAGCGCAGCAGCAGCAGCAGCAGCAGCAGAGAAGCAGGGCGACCGTCGTGCTCAGTCGACGTGGCGATGATGAATAAAAGGGCCCCGGTGCGGGGAAGGACGCACCGGGGCTTCAGGGGGATAGGAGGATCGTGGAACGGGCGGAGGACACACACATCTCAGGGCCGGCCTGGCTCCAACACGATTCAGGCCGAATCCGGACGTCTCTCGGCCTTCCGTCCGGGTCGGCCTCGTGGAGGTCGACCCCGGCGGTCACGCCGCCCGTTCACAAATAAGACGCGCAAGGCCCGCGTTTGGTTACACCCGGTTGCAAATTTTTTTCAGGTCTCCGATTGCCCCGCTTTTTCAGATACGGTTCAAACATGTCATGGATCAGGCGTCAGGTTCGACGGACGGCGAGCGGGCTTCTCGTGACGTGTATCTATGCCTATCGAGCCACTCTCGGGAGATTCATGGGGGGGCATTGCCGGTTTCATCCGACGTGCAGCCAATATGCTCTGGACGCGATTCGAAAGCACGGACCCTTCAAAGGTGCACGGATGTCGGTGTGGCGAATCCTGCGATGCAATCCGTGGGGCGGATCGGGCATCGACGAGCCCTAGCCCACGACCAAGATGCAAGAAGGGATCGCTGGCCTGAGGTCCAAACGACCTGGCTCAAAACAACGAAACCAACGTCTGCGTGTCACCATATCGAACTTCGCGTGTCAGGATGCCAGGGCCGCGGATGATGGGACGTGGCGATGGGTGGAGAAGTTTGAGGATTCGCCGATAGGACGGAGGTAGGCGCGCCGATATAGTGCAAGGACGTCGCGTGCATCGCGGTCGGTCTGGCGCGTCCTGAGTCGAACCCTCGGCGCAGCGTCATATTGATGTGTGGCATGCGGGCGTCTTGCGTGCGAAAGCCGGGCAGGCAGTATTGAAATCATTTAGTCGAGTCGTCTCATGGTCACTTTCAGTTCATTCATCGACGCCATCCAGTCCTACGGCTGGCGCGCGATTCTCGAACTGCTGCTGATCGGCGGGGTGATTTACTGGGTGGTACAGTTTCTGCAAGGCACGCGTGGCGCGCGTCTGTTTAAGGGGATCTTTTTCGTCCTCATCACGCTTTATCTGGTCGTGCGTCTGCTCTCGGGGATCATTGATACGGGGATCATCACGTTCCTGTATGAAAAAGTCCTTCTGGTGGCGACGTTTGCGATCGTCGTTGTGTTTCAGCCAGAGCTTCGTCGGGCGCTGACGCGGATCGGTGAGGCGAGGCTGTTTCGCGGGAGTCGGACACAGATCGGTCGTGATATCGAGCAACTGGTGGACTCTGCGATTTTCTGCTCTAAACGAAAGATCGGAATGCTGGTGGCGATCGAGCGTGAGGTGGGACTGGGAGCGTTGACGGAAAATGCGACGCGCGTGAACGCCGAGCTTTCAGCGCCTCTGCTCCAGACGATCTTCTTCCCGAATTCGCCTTTGCATGATCTGGGCGTCGTGGTCGTGGGCGGGCGTGTCATGTTTGCGGGCGTGCAGTTTCCGCTGGCTGAGAGCGATGAATTGGAACGCGAGCTTGGGAGTCGGCACCGCGCGGCGGTGGGGTTGAGTCAGGAGACGGACGCCGTGGTGCTCGTGGTGAGCGAAGAGACGGGTGACATGAGCATCGCCGAGCGAGGGGTTTTGATCAGGAAGCTGACGCCTGAAGCCCTGCGCGAGATGCTGGGCGAGTTGCTGGGAGCGGGCGGATATCGAGCGGGTGTGGTGAGTGATGATGTGCAACAGGAGGCGGCATGAACGAGAGAACGTCTCCAACCGATCCCGGCACCCAGTCGTCGATGAAGCCATCGATGGGTTCGTCAGCTGCCGTGGGTAACGTCGCGACAAAAGAGGGTTTGGTTGAAGGCTCAGGCGATTCACCGGTGCGACGGTTTGTTGCGCCTCCGCCGGGTGTGGGGAGTCGGATTCGAAGGCGGTTTGCCGGGGAGAACTGGCGTGCGACGGGCGTGAACATTCTGATCACGATTCCGCTGGCGCTATTGGTTTGGTTTTGGGCGTACAACGAACTGATCGAACCATCGACGCTTTTGGATCGTCCGGTGGAACTGCGCGTCACGGGCGAGGGGCAGTTTGCAAAACTCACGCCGGGAGAACCGACGAGCCTGCGATTTGATGTCCGCGGGCCGAAGGCAAGTATCGACCGACTGCGCGACCGCATCGCCAAGAATGTCGCCGGCCCGGTGTATCTCTCATTGCCTGCCGATCTTCCGCCCGGAACTCAGCGCGTGCCGGTGCTTGAGCTTTTGGGCGGGGCGAATCTCTTTGCAGACCTGCGATTGAGCGTGCAGGGCGTCACACCATCGACGCTAAACATCGAGGTGGATCAGATCGTCGAACGCGATGTCCGTGTCGAAGCGCCCATCGGCCTGACCGGATTTAAGTCGGTGGTGCCGTCGGTCGCGAATGTTCGCGTGCGGGGGCCACGCGGGCAGGTCGACCGGATCGAGCGCGCAGTCATGCAATTGGACGGCCGCCCGGAACTCGATCGCGTGGGCTCCACTGAGCCGATCGAGTTGCAGGCGGTAAGCCTCATGCCCACAGGCGAGCCGGATGCGGTCTGGGTCGAAAACACGATCCCGAGGGTCAAACTCGAACCCACCGACACCACTGAATTGCGATACGTCATTCCGAGCGTCGTCGTATACGGCAGCATGCCAGGATCGTTCCTCGAGGAACGATCGACACGCGTCATCATCACCCCGCCGACGCTGGCAAATGTCGAAGTCACCGGGCCGGCAACCGTCATTGCACAGATTCGCGACGGTACGCTCGAACCATTTCCAGAGGCAGATCTGAGGCTCACCCGCGAAGACATCGAAACGATGTCGAGCGGGACTCGGACGGTCCGACTGCTGCTCCCACCCGGCGTGAGCCTCGTGGGCCCGCAACCTACCGTGCGCTTCGAGATCGCGCCCGCGACAAGCGTGACGCCGCTCGACATCGTACCGTGAATCGCCTCCGTCAACGGGTTCCATGAACTCGTCCACGCGAGGCCTGGTCATGCAACGTGAAGTCTCAAGGTGATGTGGCAAAGTCTTGCTGCGATAGCCTGCATACGCAGAGTTGATGCAGCGTCGCCGCATGTGCGGAGGTGTGTCGCTCAATTGCTTCGGGCGCTTCTGCTTCGGGTGCTTCTGCTTTGGGCGCTTCGGGTGCTTCGGGAAATGCAGGCATCCCGAGAAAGCCGCGCATCTTGAAAAGTGCAGGAGCGGGGACTCGAACCCCGACGTCTTTCGACACTGGCTCCTAAGACCAGCGCGTCTGCCAATTTCGCCACTCCTGCAGCGGCTCGGCATCTTATCACTGCATCATGGTTTCGACCACGCGTTGCGACCCATGGTAGAAAAATGCGCCCAAACCCAACGTAAACACGCCGTCGCCAAACATCGCATGCGCCGCCGCACTGGCGGGAACCGATCGCGTGCGACGATAGACCTCGCTGAACAAAAGTCCGCCCACCAGCGTCAACGCCACCGGCAGCCAATGCTTGAAAATCATGTGCGCCAGCCCGAACGCGATCGCCGACATGATGACCATGACCCAGCCTCGGCCGAACAGATCTGCATAGCGGTGGAAGAAAAACGCGCGATAAATGATCGTCTGCGGAATCACGCTGAAGATCGGATAAAACGTCACCACGATCGCCCAGATCAGCGTCCGCTCTCTCGGAAAACTAAACAGCGCTTCCGGACGAACCGACCAGACGATCGCGATGAGCAGCAGCATGCACATGATCCAGATCGGCACGATCCATCGCAGTGATGGCAGGACGGGCCTGAAACTCCAGAGCTGCGAGCGGTCGAATGTTCGATCGCGAAGCAACGCGATAAGCAGCAGCACCCCGATGCCCAAAACGATCGGGATCGGCGGGGCGATGTCGCGCAGGAAGGTCAGCGCAACGGGCAATCCGAGAAAGACGACCGCGCACTCTGCCGCGCGATACGTCCGGTTCGATCGATCGGGCTCGGTCTGGACGGATGATTCGACTGACATCGTTCGCAGCATCTTGCGAACCTGCAAGATCGAAGCAAGCCCTTGCGATCATCGCGCATTGACGCGACGCTGCAGACCTGTCCTGAGCGAGGAACTTCGATGAAGTGTGTGATTCAACGGGTACATCGTGCGCGGGTCGATTCGGAGGGCGCGTGCGTCGGGGAGATCGATCGCGGCTTGCTCGTGCTGGCGTGTCTGGTGCGCGGGGACGCCGAAAAAGATTTGATCTGGACAGCGCGAAAGCTGCTTTCGATGCGGATCTTCCCGGGCGACGGCGGGGCGTTCGATCGTGATGTCCAGCAGATCGCCGGAGAGTTGCTTGTGGTCAGCAACTTCACAATCGCGGCCGCGACCGCCAAAGGAAGGCGGCCCAGCTTCGATCCCGCCATGCCGCCCGACGAAGCACGACCCGCTTTCGAACGATTCCTCGACATCCTCCGCAAGCAGATCGACATGCCGCCGCCGAACCACCAAAACTCTGAAAACCGAGCCGAATCGCAAAGTGCCCCAAGGGTGCAAAAGCTCGCCACAGGACGATTCGGCTGCGACATGACCGTCACCCTCCAAAACGACGGGCCGGTCACCATGCTGCTCGATTCACGCGAGGACTCTGCCTGAATGAACGAGTCAACCAAGACGCGCGATCAAACCGCTCGCGTATGAAAAATCCGCTTGCGCGTGAACAAACCGCTTGCGCGTGAACAAACCAATCACGCGCGAGATCACATCACTCATACCAGCCCTGCGTCGAAACGCTCGATCCATTCGACATACGCGGGCAGTGCCACTTCCGGCTCGGGTGCGTCAGGCCGCCAACGCTTTTCGCTCTCAAGACAAAGCCAGCCGCGATAGCCGATCCGATCAAGGCCCCTGACGATCTCCGCCAGCGGAATCTCGCCCGTGCCGACTGCCACAGGCTTGTAGTCCTTCTCGGTACGAATGTCATCCTTCAAGTGCACATGAGCAATGTGATCAACAAGAAGACCCAGACTCTCGTCAACCGCTTCGCCTGCTCGAAACGTATGCCGGACATCCCACACCACACCCACAACCTGCGGCGCGTGCGGACCGATCATGTCGATGGCGTCGCGCGCGGTGCAAAGGTGGTCGTGCGTCTCGATCACAGGCCTCGCCCGGCGGGACGTACTGTGTACCACCAATTCGCCCAGGCGTCGCCGCGCCAGTGCGATCGCATCGGATCGACCAAGCCCCGCCGGAGTCGGACCCGGAAAGACGCGGATCATCGTCGAATCAATCGCCTCGGCGAGATCCAGATGACGCTGATACTCCGCCAGCATCGAATGCCACGCCGAATCATCCGCCGTGAGCAATCGCACCGAACTGTTCAGCGACGGCACGGCGAGACTGCTCTCGATCAGCTTGGCCCGTGTCGAGGCAAGATGCTCGACGAATGCAGGTAGCCGCGTGGTGTCGGTCTCCGCGCCCAGGCCACGAAAGTCGATTCCGCCAAAGCCCAGCCGTTGCGCGTGCTCGATCGTCTGCCCGACCGACCAACCCGGGCAACTCAACGTCGAAAATGACAACCTTCTTCTCACGCCGCAGACTCCTTGATGTTCATGTACTGTCGCAACAAATCGATCCAACTCTGAGTCGCCTCCGTGCGTGAAAGCCCGGCGAACAACTCCACGTAAATCGACGCATCGGTATCGCTCAACACAGCCGATTGCTCGACATCCAAAATCGCCCGCGCGATCGATTTGGGCTCACTCGCCCCGACATCCGCGCCCGGCCACCATGATCGCCCCGGACTCCCGGCGCGATTCGTTGCACGCACACGCACCCACGCCTTTCGATTCAAACCATCGAACGCATCACGCAACGCGTACAAGAGCGGCATGCGTTCTCCCGCGTCGGCGGCATCGTGCAGCACCACGTCGGCGGCCCGCGCAAGCGTCATGTCGTCGGTGTCACCGGCGATCATCAATCCCGAAGAACCGCGTCGCTCCGCTCGGGCGATAAGTGATTCAAAATCCCCCCGCGCTGGCGTGAGCATGCGAAATCGCGCGTCGTTCAGATACAGCATGCTCATCGCGTGCAACGCACGCGCATGAATCGAATCTCTCGTTACACGGCCCGGCACCAGCACAACCCGATCGTCCGGCCGCGCGCCGATCGTTGCGCGGGCCTGCGCGCGATCAATAGATTCATCATCCACGAGCGCGAGCAGACGATATCGAAACGGATCGATCCCCGCGCGGTCGCCACGCGCGCGATCGTCGGCGGTCAGCAATCGGATCGCACGGCACCGCAGCGCGCGGGCCACGCCATGAATCCAACCCTCCGGCACGCCCGCACCGATCACTCCGTCGATCGACTGATCCTCCATACGAGCCCGCAACACGCGCTGTCGAACGGCTTCCAGCGCCCCGCGAAACAGCGACGCCGTCTTCGCATCTGGCAGTTCGATCGACGAAACGTCGATCCCCGGACAGCCTCGCAAAACATCCACCGCCGACGCAATATCCGCGTCGGTCGTTCGCCTGTTGCGAAAAGCCTGAATGAACAGAATCCGCTTCAACGTACGCGACCTTACCCCGCGCCGCCCGCAACACCAACAGACGCGCGGCGGTCCGATCCTCACTCGGGGGCCCAACGCCCGGCCGCTTCGTGAATTGACGGCGACTGAGTTATCATCCGCCGCATGTCGACTTCAGGATTTCAGACGGCCGACGCCGGTTTCATCGATCGGGCGCATGCGGTGTTGATGCAGAACTACGGACGATTCCCCGTGCAGATGGTGCGCGGGCGCGGGTCGGAATTGTTCGATTCAGCCGGGCGTGCGTACATCGATCTGTTCGCCGGTTTTGGTGGAACAGTGATCGGGCATGCGCATCCGGAACTGGTCCGTGCGATCACCGAACAGGCCGCGCAAATGTGGGCGGTCGGAAATCAGTTTCACAGCCTGCCGCAAGTCGAGCTTGCCGAGCGATTGGCCCGGACTGCGTTTGCGGGTCGCGCGTTCTTCTGCCACTCGGGATTGGAAGCCAACGAGGCGGCCGTCAAGCTCGCGCGACTGCGCGGCCTCGCCGACGGCGGCAAGCGATGGAAGACGGTGAGCCTGATCAAAAGTTTCCACGGCCGCTCGCTGGCCATGATCGCGGCGACCGGCAACCCCGCTATCCGCGAAGGCTTCGGGCCGCCGGTGCCGGGATTTAGCAACGTCGATCCCATGGACTTTAGCGCGATCGAACACGCCATCGACGACGAAACCGCCTGCGTCATCATGGAACCGATCCAAGGCGAGGGCGGGATCAATCTCTATCCGCCCGGCCACGTCGGTAAGATTCGCAAGCTCTGCGACGAGCGCGGCGTAACGCTCATCTTTGACGAGGTCTGGACGGGCGTCGGTCGAACCGGGCGATGGTTCGGGCATCAACATTTCGTCGACGAACAGGGCAAGATCATCACACCCGACATCATGACCCTCGGCAAAGCGCTCGGCGGAGGTCTGCCGGTGGGCGCGATGTGGGCCAGGCCCGAGCTTGCAAAGCTGCTGGTGGCCGGCAAGCACGGCTGCACGCTCGGCGGCAACCCGATCTGCATGGCCGTCAGTCGGACTCTGTTCGACGTGATCGAACGCGACGGCCTCGTCGCGCGGGCCGAGCGATTGGGCGAGATGGCGATGTCGTTCTTGCGCAACAGCACATCGATCAAGTCGAAGGTCAAAGACGTGCGTGGCCGCGGACTGTTTATTGGCGTGGAGTTTCACGACGAGCCGGTCGGACTACTGGAGCGATGCCTCGACGCCGGCGTGATCGCAAATATCACCTACAAAAAGATCGTCCGACTCGCCCCCGCGATGACGATCAGCGAAAGCGACCTGCAGCAAGGTCTGGAAAGATTCGCGAAGGCGGCGAGCGTGTAGGCGTGCCTTTGCGAAGTTCGCGTCACGATCGGGTCCGATTTTTAGTCTGCACGCGAATCGTCCGATGATTAGAATAGTGAGGGTTCGGACTAGATTCGGAGGCGAGTCATGGATCAGTACAAGCGAGTCGTACAGCGGTCGATGTCGATTTTGACGCTGGTGGTGTTTGGGGCGATTTCCCTTGGCGTTGCTGAAAACGCGTCGGCGCAGTCTGGGCGTGAAGCTGGGCGTGAAGCTGGGCGTGAATCGGTTTCGATTGATCAGCTCGTTCCGCCGATCGATCGCGCGGCGTCGGAGGCGGCGGAAGCGGAGATGCAGGCAGCGCGTGTGGCATTGACGCGGGCGCAATTCAACATCGCCAAGTTTGCGAGTCAGGCAGAGGCGCAGCTTCGCGGGACGGACGAATATCGCTCGGCCCAGATCGCCGTCAACGAAGCGCGATCACGCTATCAGGCGATCGTCAAACCGATCCTCGAAGCGCTCAAGCAGGATGAAGAATACGCAAGGCTCGCCAATCAGCGCGAGAGTGCGCGCGAGGTGATCTCGCAACTCGTCGAAGAGCAGCGGGCGGAGTACCTCTCGCTCCTGCCCTATGCCAAACAGGCGCTGGAGGCGGGCAAGCAGATGTCGCGACGCGAATTGGTGGCGCTGGCGCTCGACCCGGCGGTGGAAGAGGCACGCATGGACCTCGTGGGGGCGTACGCGCGATTGAGAGAGCTGAACGGCTGGGTTCGACAAACGGCCGCGGGGGACACGAGCGTGCAGATCGCCCGCAGCGACCTGGAGGCGGCGCGATCACGCTACGAAGCGGCGGCGGTGCGTTACAACGACGCATTAAAGCGCGAAGAAGAACTCGAACGACAACGCCAACGCCGCATCGAATTGATCAAGCGCGGCGGGGACTACACCCCGCCGGATGAAAGCGCAAGGCGACGACCCGCCCAAAACAATCCGCAAACGCCCGCCAATCCACCCGCCAATCCACCGTCCAAGCCTGCGGAAGATGATTGAGCCGGTAGACGGTGATTGAGCCTGTCGTCTTCTGCAACTGTCGATAAGATTCGCTGATGCGACTTGAGGCCATTCGCCAGCAGATGCATCAGGACGGGATCGACGTTTGGTGCTGCTACGATTTTCGCGGGAGTAATGCGGTCTTTCGGCAGCTCGTCGGCACGCGCTGGACGACCCGCCGGGCGATGCTGGTGATCGATCGAACGCATGCTCCGACGCTCATCGTTCACAGCATCGACGCGCCGCAATTCGATGCGCTGGATAGGGCTGCGTCGAAAGACGGATTTTTAACGCGAGAGGTTTATCGAGGTCAGGCGGACTGGCTTGCGTGTGTGCAGCGACACGTGCGTGGGAGACGGGTTGCGATGGAATACGCGCCGGGCGGGGCGTTGCCGGCGGTGTCGTGCGTCGATGCTGGGACGGTCGAGTCGATCGTGGCGCTCGGGGCATTGCCGGTGAGTTCGATGGACCTGATTCAGGTGTCGGTCGCGCGATGGAGCGACGAAGCGCAGCGACTTCACGCTCATGCCCAGACGATCACGCAGCAGGCACGCGATGCGGGATTCGATCTGGTCCGCACGCGACATCGAGACGGAGGCCCGGTGACGGAACTCGACGTGCTGAACGTCATTCGCACGCACTTTGCCGAGCATGGTTTGGACGAGTTGCACCCGGCGATCGTGGGGGTGAATGGGCATGCGGGGGATCCGCACTTTGAGGTGAGCCAGACGGATCCGCATCCCATTCGGCCGGGTGATTGGCTGCTGATTGATTTGTGGGCGCGCGTGCCGGGCGAGTCGAATGTGTTTGCGGATCTGACGTGGGTGGGATTTGCGGGCAGACGGGACGAAGTTCCTCTGCGGATGAGACGCGTGTTTGAGACCGTGCGATCGGCACGCGATGCTGCCATTGATCTTGTACAGAGTCGATTTCGTGAAGGGGTGAGCGTGCGTGGTTGTGATCTGGATGAAGTGGCGCGGCGTGTGTTGATCGAGGCGGGCTATGCAGATGCGATCCGGCATCGGACAGGGCACAGCCTCAGCCCCGGCCCGGCGATTCATGGGATGGGTGCGAATCTGGATTGCTTTGAAACGACCGATACGCGAAGGATTCTGCCGGGCACGGGCTTTACGATCGAGCCGGGGCTTTACTTCGATGATTTTGGATGCCGGCTTGAAGTGAATCTGTTTGTCGATGAAAAGGACGGCCCGCGATTGACGTGTGATTTGCAGGACGACATCGTCGAATTGATCCAGCCTTCCTATCGTTGAATCGTCATGGCGAATCCGCTCTTCAGGCTGCTTAAGCGACGTCCGCCCGAGTTTTTCGAGGCGGGGCCGCTTGTGGATGAGATGCTTGAATTGATCGAGCCTTCCCCGCGGTGGGTGGATTCGTTTATGCGATCGGCAACGCATCCGAAGTCGCTTGTGGATCGTGACAGCCGCACGACGCGATCGCAATTGATGTCGTTCGTGCACCGGCATCCGCGCGGTCGATCACGCGGGGAGACGGCGCTGGGGCTGCCGACGGTGTATGAATTCTGGATGCGAATTTCTCCACGCGCAAAGCCCGAGCTGGAGATCGCCGGTCGAATCACGTTGCGGATCGGGCATACGGATGATCTGCGGCTTTATGTCGGGCATATCGGCTACAACGTGTTCCCCGCCGCGCGTGGGCAACACCTCGCCCAGCGGTCGGCGCGGTTGCTCCTGCCGCTGGCTCGAAAGCACGGCATGACCGAACTCTGGATCACCACCAACCCCGACAACACCGCCTCACGTCGCACCTGCGAACGCCTCGGGGCCGCGTATGTTGATACCGTCGATCTGCCCTCGTATCACCCACTCAGACAAGTCGGCGATACGCAGAAATGCAGGTATCGACTTGATCTGCAGAAATGATCGATCGAATCCACCGTCGAATCGACACTCAGCGAATCAATCGAGCGAAAACTGATCAACCAGCAATCGTCCCAGCGCGTCGCCGCTCTGCCAGGCAGCTTCGACGTTCCAGCCGACGCACCAGTCGCCGCAGATGCTGATGCGATGATCGCGATCAACGAGGCAGGGCGTGCCCAGCGGTTCATCAACGAAGGCATAACGCCAGCGATGTGCGTAGGAAAAGTTGGGCAGTTGATCGGTGTGCAACGCCGCACACACGATCGGCGTGAGCAGCTCAATGATGTCCGACGGCTCACGCTCAAGATGGCCTTGCGTCCATTGTCGGCCTGCCTGGACCACAAACGCGCTGCCGACCTCATTGCCCGCCGATCGGATGATCTCGAAAGAGTCGTCGGGATGAAGATTGGAATGTGTGACGAAAAAATCCGGACGGTCCGTCCCTACGAGCGAGGTGAATCCGAACATCCCGACCCAGCGCGGCTGCATGTGAACATGGCGCACCGCCTGCTGCAGATGCGATTCGCGGGGCAGAATCTCACGCGTCTGCGGAGCGGGAATCGCAAGGATCACGTGGCCGAATCGTCCGTGCGACGTCTGTTTGTCGTCGAAGACCTCGATCGAATCATCATGGTGCACGAGTGAATGAATACGAACCTGAGGAACGATCTTCAGCGATTGCGATAGATGCCGGCAAATACTACTCATGCCCGCCGAGGCAAAATAGAGACTGGGATGGGCGTCGCGCGGGCGAATCAGATCAGCGTCGAGCCATGTCTGGACGACGGCGGCAAACGCTTCGGAGGCGACGCCGAAATGCGCTGCGCCGTGGTCGAACTTTTGACCGACGTCGGTGCGGCGTGTGCTCATGCGGCCGCCGGGCCCGCGTGATTTTTCGAAGACGGTGACGTCATGCCCCGCCGCGATGAGATGCTGAGCCGCCGTCAATCCCGCAAGTCCCGCCCCGACGATCGCAACCGAAGTCCGTGCCATGATCAGGATTTTAACCGAAGACCTCTCGGGAAGCGCACGCCAAAGCCGGGCCGATTACAATGCGTTCATGCGAATTGAATTCAGAGGGTTTGCGTGTCCGGCGGCCGCTCTACTGGTCATGTTCGCGGCTGATGTGTCGGCTCTGGCTGCATCAGAAGCGCGTCTCGGGCCCGGCGTGCCGGCATTTACGGTACGCGAGGGATATCGCGTGACAGTGGCCGCCGACGAGATCGGTCCGCCTCGGTTCCTGCAGTTCATGCCCGACGGCACGCTCCTTTTGTCGCAGCCCAAGGAGGGACGCATCCAGGCGCTTCGCGATCTCGACGGCGACGGCGTGTTTGAGTCGCGTGCGAACTTCATCGAAGGTCAGCCCGGCGTTCATTCAATGGACTTTGCCGACGGATGGCTCTGGGTGAGCAACGCACCGCAAGGTTCCGTCCTCAAAGCACGCGATACGAACAACGACGGCGTGGCCGATGAAGTCGTCACTGTCGTCCAGCCCGGCGGACTCCCCAAGGGTGGCGGACATCCGACCTATGGTATTCTGGTCGGGCCCGAGCGTTTTTACGTGGCCGTCTCTGATCCGAGCAACATGACCAAAGAACTCGAATCCGACCGTAAGACGATCTATAGTTTTGCGCTCGATGGTTCAGATCAGAAAGTCTTTGCCACGGGCATTCGCAATACCGAAACGCTGCGATACCGAATCACCCACACCGGCGAACGCACGAGCGAAATCTGGGGCGCAGATCATGGCTCCGACTGGCTCGGTAGAGCCTATGGCGATACGCAAGGCGATCAGCCGATCACGGATGTGCTGCCTCCCGATGAGTTGAATCATTATGTCGAGGGGGGATTTTACGGACATCCCTACCTGGTGGGGAAGCGCATCGTAAGACCCGAGTTTGCGGATCGCGAAGACCTTCACGAACTCGCGGGGCGGACGATCATTCCGGCGTGGGATTATGGCGCGCACTGGGCGGCCAACGGGTTTACGTTCATCTCGAAGGAGACGTTTCCCGGTCATCGAGGCGACCTGTTTCAGGCGTTCCACGGAAGCTGGAACAGCAGCCGACGCGTGGGATATTGCGTCGCCCGCGTGATGTTCGATCCGATGACCGGCAAGCCGGCAGGACTATGGAAAGTCGTCGATTGCATCACGCCGGACGGCCGTAGCAACATAGGCCGGCCCGTTGATGTTGCCGAGGCGCCGGACGGAACACTGGTCTTTAGCTGCTCGCAGACGCAGAAGATCTATCGAATCAGTCCAGAATGAGCCGCGTTCGTCGCTGGATGCATGGCGGATCAGGCAAAAGTGATCGCCGAAACAAGAGTGGGATGGTGATGATGGATGATGCATTTCTAACATTGATCCAAAGCAGGCCGACGATTCTGCCATCGATTTTGTCGGCCGATTTTGGTAACGGCCGGGCAGATATTCTTGATGCGCTTGCGGCGTGTGGGGATGCCGGCGTGGGTGGGAGCGTGATTCATGTGGATGTGATGGACGGGCATCTGGTGCCCAATATCAGCTTCGGCCCGCCGGTGATTGAGAAACTCAGGCGAGCGCTTCCCGGGATCTTCTTCGATGTGCATCTGATGATCTCCGATCCGATCGGCTATGCGCGGGCGCATCGGGAGGCAGGGGCGGACCTGATCACGTTTCACATCGAAGCGACGCCAGACCCGCGGCTGGCGGTGCGGGCGATTCGTGAGACGGGGGCGCGCGTCGGTGTGACGCTGAAACCGCGGACGCCCGTGGAATCGATTTTGCCCGTGCTGGACGAGGTGAATCTGGTGCTCGTCATGAGCGTCGAGCCGGGATTTGGCGGGCAGTCGTTTATGGAAGATCAACTGCGGAAATGTGAGTGGCTTCGTGGGCGATTGCGACGCGATCAGGTGATGGAAATCGACGGCGGAATGAGCGAGAAAACGATCGGCCGGGCACGGTCGGCGGGCGTGGAGTGGTTTGTGGTCGGCTCAGCGATCTTCAACGCGAGCGATCGCCGTCAGACGGCTGCACGAATGGCGGATGAGATTCGGGGTGACGTGTTGGCTTGAATGAGTCGATCGTTGTCGACTGTTTATTGATGAGAGAGCAGGTGAGTCGTGGCGCGTGATCGGTCGGTTCAATATCACAATCGAGTCGCTCGTAAGTATGACGCGATTTATGACGATGACTATTGGCGGTACCACGACGAGATCACATGGCATCTCGTGAAGCCGCATCTGCCGCGTGATTTGGCGAGTCGATGTCTGGACCTTGGATGCGGGACGGGCAAGTGGGGATTGAAGCTGCTCAAGAGCGGGTTTCGCACGACGTTTCTCGATCACGCCCCGGCGATGATCGGAAAGGTGCGGGAGAAACTCGACGAGTTGGGGAAGAACGAACGTGCGGAGGCGGTGGTGGGGGATATTGTGCAGATGCCACAGCTTGCGGACGGTGTGTACACCCTGACGCTGGCGATGGGGGATCCGCTTTCGATCTGTTCGGATCCAGCGCGGGCGGCCCGGGAGATGTATCGGGTGTGTGCGCCGGGCGGGGTGGTGATCGCGACCGCCGACTCGCTTCATGCAGCCGTCCCGCACTTCTTGGAGTCCGATGACCTCTCGGGCCTGAAGCAGTTCTTGAAGTCGCGTCGCACCAGATGGCTGACACGGGAAAGCGGGGAACAGTTTGAATTGTCGATGTTCACGCCCGCATCGCTGCGGAAACTGTTCACGTCGGCAGGCTTTGAAGTGATGTCAGTGGTGGGCAAGCCGCAGTTGGACGTGCGCAAGCATCGGGAGATGCTCGCGGACGCGGAGACGTTCAGGGCCCTGATCGAAATCGAAAAGCAACTGATCGGCGACGAAGATGCTGCCAGCCGCGCGTCACACCTGCAAATCGTAGCCAAACGGACGTGATCCAGTCGGACCATACGGCTCATGACGCAGTGGCGATGCTTGCCATGCCGCCCTATTCAACGCACATGTCGGCACCCACACGAAAAGTGGGGATTGGCTGAGTTGGTGAATCAGATGGGAGGGGCTTAGAGTGAATGTCTATGTTGATTTTGCTGACCAATGATGACGGGATTCGGGCACCGGGGATCGCCGCGGCCTTGAGGGTGTTGAGGCGCTTGGGTGAGGTGGTGGTGGTGGCGCCGGAGACGGTGCAGAGCGCAACCGGGCATGGGATCACGTTGCACGGACCGCTTCGCACGTGGGGGGTGCGGGTGGATGATCAGACTGTGGGGACAAGCGTGGAGGGTAGGCCCGCGGATTGCGTGAAGTTGGCGGTGAATGCGTTGTTGCCGAGGAGGCCGGACCTGGTGGTGAGCGGGATCAACGCCGGTGCGAACGTGGGGATCAACGTGATTTATTCGGGAACGGTGGCAGCCGCGATCGAGGCGGCGTTTCTGGGGCTTCCGGCCGTGGCTTGGTCGCTTCTGCTGGATCAGACATTGCCCGATTTTGATCACGCAGCGGAGTTGTGTCTGGAGTCGTTGCAGCGACTCATGAAGCGGGGCATTCGGGGCGGGGAGGTGTGGAGCGTGAATGTGCCAGCGATTCGGGCGCCGGAACGACCGAGCGGATTCGTGGCTGCTCGGCAATGCACAAGGCCATGGGATGACACATTCGAGAAGCGAATTGATCCGCGCGGTGGGGCCTACTACTGGAACACCGCAAAGTTCAAGCTGCATGAACAAGACGACGACACAGATGTGGCAAAACTCCGGGACGGATATGTCACCGCCACGCCGCTGCAGTTTGATCTGACGGACCGACGACTGATGGGAATTGCGGCAGGGGAGCTGTGAAAGATCCGGCCCAGCGAATGCGGGCCGAAGAACCATCAGAGGGAAAGAAGGGCCGCTGAGCAATCGTCAAATGGACACAGACAACAGTCGATATGCGTTCATAGAAGCAATTGAATGGGTTAAATTGGACTCCCTGAAATGCCCATGTTCCGCATCTTGACAATTGATCTGGCTTTTTTGCTCAGTAGAGCCTCAATTCTGATGCGGCCAAATGAATGGATCATGTTAAGTACCCAAATAGGTGCGAGTTATGGAATATTTGTCGATTTGTGTCAGAAGGCTTGATTTCGGTCCAAATGCGCTCGATACTCTGGACGTAGTAAGTGACCGACACGCAGCGAAGGTTGCGGATCGGAATTCGTCGGGGGAGTCCCCGCCGGAAGCCCCCCCCTCTTCTGGCACCCCCCGACACTTTTAAGAATCAGCCCGACTCCACCGAGTCGGGCTGATTTCTTTTTGGTGCACTTCGATGGTTGTGGGCCGGGATGGTTGTGGGCCGGGATGGTTGTGGGCCGGGATGGTTGGGCCGGGAGGGTTGGGCCAGTGAGGTGTGGCCCGTGCAGTGTGGGTGAACCTGCCGCCGTTCGGGTGTTCCGACAGATGCCTTCGTGATTGTCCGAGAGAGTGGATGGCGGGGTTAGACGCGGAAGATAGCCCCCATCTTCTTACCGAGGATGAGGCTCGCGCCGATGATGGTGACGGCGAGGAAGACCATCGACCATACGCCGAGTGCGCTGGCGAGGAACTTGCCGGTGCCGATGAGCTGGAAGAGGTCGTAGATGGTTTTGGTGATGGGGAAGTAGTCGGCACGCTGGGCGAGCATGAGGCTGTCGGATACTTCGAGCATGCTGAAGGCGAATGCCAGCATCGCGCCTGCGATGAGGTTGGCGACGATGAGCGGGACGGTGATGCGCCGCAGGGTGTAGAAGCCGCTCGCGCCGAGGTTGGCGCTGGCTTCTTCCAGCGTCACGCTGGTCTGCTGAAGTCCTGCAACGGCGCTGCGAACGATGTAGGGCAGACGCCTGACCGCATACGCGATCACGAGGAATAGCGTCGGATTCGTGCGGACATCGAAGAATTGCTGAAGCAGCGGGCTGTTCTTGACCACGTCGGTGGCGGAGATTTTGGTGCTGATGGCCAGGTAGCCGAAGGCCATCACGATACCGGGAACGGCGAGCGGAAGCATGGCCATCGCGTCGAGGATGCCGCGAACGCGCAACGTCGATCGCACGACAACGAATGCGATGGCGATCCCTACAACAAGATTCAGCACAACGGCAAGGCCGGAGAATATCAGGCTGTTTCGGATCGAGCCGACGGTCATGCTGTTGCCGAGGGCTTCGTGGTAATTGCCGAGTGTGAGTTGTTGAGGGAGCACGGATTGATACCAGGAACCAGGGCTGGAGAAGCTGGTGAGGATGACGCCCAAATGCGGCAGAAGTGCAACGCCGCAGACAAGCGCGAAGGCGGCAGGCACAAGCAGGCGGAGCGGTCCGCGTGCCGAGACCGTGGAGCTTGCGGTGGCGGCCTTGGATTGCATGGCGTAGGCGTTTCGTCCGAAGACAAGTTTGCCGACGACATAAAGGCTGACGCTGACGACGAGCATGACAAAGACGAGCGCGTAGGGGAACGGGCTTGAGCCGATGTCCTTCAGTGCATCAAAAACCTGCACCGGCGTGCAACGCGTGTATTGCAGCATCAAAGGTGTGCCCAGTTCGGTGAAGCTCCAGATAAAGACGATCGTTCCACCTGCAAACAGGCCGGGCATGATCAGCGGGAGCGTGATGCGACGAAACTTCTTGAAGCCGGTGCAGCCGAGATTCTCGGCGGCCTGTTCCATGGCGGGATCGACGTTCGCCAGAGCGGCGGCGACGTTGAGGTACATGATCGGATAGAGGCTCAATGCCTGCAGAAGGATCACCCCGAAATATCGCGCCTCGCCCAGCCAGTCGATCGGACCGAGTCCGAAGAGCGCATTGACCGCGCCGTACTGCCCAAACATCTGCTGGAACCCGATCGCACCCACGAAAGGCGGAAGGATCATCGGCACGAGCAGCAACCCAAGAAAGAGGCTCTTGCCGGCAAAATCAAAGCGGTTGGCCATCCACGCCAGTGGGATCGCAATCAACGTGACGAGCGTCGTCGTACCGAGGGCGATCTTCAGGCTGTTGAACAGGCCTTCAAGATAAACGGGATTCTGGAAGACGGCTTGCAGATACTTCAGCGTAAAGCGGTTCCCATCGACGAATCCGCCGCCCACCACCATGAGCAGCGGCGCGATGAGAAAGGCTGCGAAGATCAGCAGGCAGATGGTGAAAGTGATCCAGGCGGTTTGTGGTCGCATGATGATGGCTTACGTTTGGGTTCGAGATTAGCGAATCGAAGGGGGGTCGAGATCGATGCCTCGTCCGGAGAAGGAACGGTTGCTTGCACGCGGACCGTCAGAACCGTCACCTTTGGCGAAACGACCATCGGGCAACACGACATAACCGAGATCGGCGGGCGTGCGTGCATCGACATGGCCATCTGCAAAAAGCACGTTGGCTTTGCCGCGATGTCGGGCGTCGACACCCGAGCGATGCTCCGGGGCTCGCGCGTTGTCGTCGCAGTAGTCGCTGTCATCGGTCACGCGAGGAGGATCAAGACTCCACGCGTGATTGCCGATCGCAAAAAGATCGGCTGAACCGTCTTGTCGATACGGACGCCGCTCGGACTTACGCTTGCCCGCGGCGGTCCCCAGTGCGTCGGCGGCGACGACCGTGTCGGCGGAATTCTTCAGGCTCACACGGACAGGGAAATTGATCGGCCGCCATTGACCGGCGGGTGTGCCGATCCGATTCCGAACGTTGCCCAGAAACTGAAAATTGTACCCGTAAGTAAAGTTGCGATTGTTGTCCCGATCAGGTTCTTCCGGACAAAGAAATGCCGGATTCGTCACCCGACGAGAATTGTCGCTCGCGTTGTTCGTGTCACGCGGAGGAGGAGCCAAATACGCGAAAATGCCAGCGGATTGTCCCATCGTGACCATCCAGCGCGGGCGAAAGACATCTCCATTGCCGACGAAATAAATGTTGCTCGACGTGACGGGCATGCGCCCGGGGATCAGCGTGCCACGATTGGCGTTGGCGTAAAGCAGAAAGCCTTGCCCGAGCGTGCGAAGATTCGCCTGGCACTTGATCGCCTGAGCTTGCTGACGCACTCCTGAAAGCGCGGGGATCAGGATCGATAGCAACACGCCGATGATCCCAATCACCACGAGCAACTCGACCAGCGTAAACCCGCTTGGTCGAAAGTGTCTGATCTGGCTGCGGATCATCGCGCGGCCTCCTGGTAATTGTTGCGGAAGGAACGCGTCCATTCACGCATCACTTCCAGCGGTTCATAACGCGTCTGTTCTGCCAGTGTCGGGGCGGTTCGCCAGGTGAGTTCGATCGTCTCGATCGAGTTCGTCTGCTTGTTGAGAATGCTGATCGTGGGCATGCGCTGCAGCGTCCTGAGCCGCTCTGCTTTGTTTGCCGTGTTGCCGAAATGAATGACACGCCACGCCGCCCGCAGCTCGTCGCCACTGTCCATGCACATCGCACGCACGAGGTCACGCTGGATGCCGAAGTGACTGCCCGTCCAGCGGCGGTAATACGTGAACTGCTCAGCCAGCGCGAACGGGTTCACGTCGGGCTGATCGATCGGATCTGTCATATGCGGACGATGTCGCTCGTGCGCAGCCTGAATCGCGCGACGCGCCTCGTCATCCTTGATCGAGTCATCGCCCGGATAAAAATCGCGACGAATGGGAAGCCGACGAAGCGCATACTGCTCAGGCCCGCCGGGCGCACCCACGCGATAGTTCCAAATCTTCTGACCTTCTTTACTCAGGACAAACTCGATCAGACGCACCGCCACCAGGCGGATCTTCTCTCGCTCCTCGGGCGTTCGTCCATTCCCCCCGGCCCCGCGCAAGAGGCTGATCGGGTCGCAACTCACGCTGGTTCCCCCGACCGGCGTGACATAAATCATCCGCTCACGCCCGTCCGGTGCTGTCGATTTCTGCGACTGCACCCTACCGAAAAAGTCGATCGCCATCCCGACGGCAGCATCGCCGATGCTCACGTCGATCGGGCTCTTGCTCCCGGAGTCGGTGAAGTACCGCGCGTTGGCACCGATCGCCTGCACGAGTCGAATGCCGTCAAGCCAGCCGTCTTCGATCGCTTGTTGATACGCCTTCAGATCGTCGGGGATCGGATCGGTCCACCGCGTGCCGATGCGCTTTTCGTTCGCAGCGATCGTCGTATCGACGGCCTCGGGTGCTATGCCGGATGAGATCAGGAACGCCTTGACGCGATCATGAACCTTCTGATGGATGAGCAGCTCAAACGCCTTGGCGATCGATCCACTCTTGGTCGGATCAACCACGCCAACCTGTCGGAAGTAAACCGGATCGGCCAGATCGTCCCATCTCGTGGGCGGATTCTTCACGCCCAACTCGGCGAGTCGATCCACGTTGTACACGATGCCAAATGTGGAGAGGGCGTTGCCGAAGAGTGTTGGTGTATGCCAGATCTCGCCGGACAGCTTCTCGGGGATGAACTTGAGCGATTCCTTGATCGCTTCGACCGATTGGAGCAGCGCCGGAGAAGCTTTGATGCCGTCATGGAGCGGGGCGACCGTGAATCCGCGCGCGAATGCGCGATCGTGATCGAATTGACCTCCGCCGAAGAACAAATCGATCTTGCACGTCAGTTCCGACGGATCATCGACGGCGCGGAATGATCTATACAGATCCAGTTGCTGCGCGAGGTCGGCTTCCGAAAGGGTCGAGTCCGGCGCAGGCGTGGCGGCGGGGGGACGCGTCTCCGTCAGCGCGGCCGCACCGCCCGCGGGCCAGGGCTTGTTGCCTCTTCGCGCCCAAGCTTGGGCAGCGGTGGTGTATTCGCTCTGCAGATACCGCAAAATCTCCGTGGTGCCACCGACATTGCGCCAATCAATCTTGACCGGCTCTCCGTATTTCTCGTCGTGCCACAAACTAAACGCTCGGGCAAACTCGTAGCGGATCGCCTCGTTGTGCGGCGTCACCACCACCAGCACCGGATCCCCCGGCTGCCATGCACCGGCGGGTGGTTCACGCCGAAAGATAAACGGCAACGCGATGATCACCGCCAGCAGACCGAGGATGAACAGGTTGCGGAACATGATTGAATTAAGCAAAAAGGGACCAGAGACTCAGAAACTGCAGCACACAGGCCTTCAAGCTCGCACGCCACAACACACGATCGCCGCGCCGGTCGTCTTTCATTCAATCGCATGAGCCTGGATTGCCTGTTACGCCGCACGACCTTCGATCTGCCATCAACTCCTCAGCACGACCACGTCCTCCGGTTCAAACCACACGCTCGCTGCAGCGCGGGTGTTGTCGCGGGCGACGATACGCGGATTCATCTCAAAGACGCGCAGTTCGCTCGTGCCGCTCGTGAACGCATGCTGCGCAACCTCACCCAGATAGATCGTGTCGTGAAGTTCACCCCCCAGCGTGTTCTGATGCGAAGGCTGCCCCGGGCGATTGCCCACGCGGATCGATTCCGGCCTCAGCGAAATCGTCACCGGGCTTCCATCCACAAGCGCCTGCGGCGCTGAACTGCTCACCAGTTCTCCGAACGCCGTCCGAATCCACGCCTGTCCGCCAGCAGAGCGGATCACCGTGCCTTCGATGAAATTCGTCTCGCCCATGAAGTTCGCCACAAATCGATTCGCCGGCCTCAGATAAAGCTCCTGCGGGCGACCCACCTGCTCCACTCGACCCTGATTCAGCACCGCCATCCGGTCCGCGATGCTCAGGGCTTCCTTCTGATCGTGCGTCACATAAATCGCTGTCAGCCCAGACGACTTGCAGATACGCCGAATCTCGGTCCTCATCTCCAGACGAAGCTTCGCATCCAGATTCGAAAGAGGCTCGTCCAGCAGCAAACAGTCCGGCCGAACCACCAGCGCCCTCGCCAGCGCCACACGCTGCTGCTGACCGCCGGAAAGCTCGTTCGGCTTTCGATCCGCAAACTTCTGCAACTGCACAAGCGCGATCGCCTCGTCCACTCGCGCCTTCGCCTCGCTGTCCGGAATCTTCCTCACGTCCAAGCCAAAACGAATGTTCTCTCGAACGTTCATGTGCGGCCAGAGCGCATAACTCTGAAAACACATCGCGGCGTTACGCTTGTCCGTCGTCAGGCTCGTCACGTCGCGATCATTAAAGAAAATCCGACCGCTCGTCGGCGTATGCAGACCCGCTATCAATCGCAGCAGCGTGCTCTTACCGCAACCGCTCGGACCGAGCAGAAAGAAAATCTCCCCCGGCTCGATCGTCAGCTCTAGCTGATCAACGGCCACAAGGGTGCCGAACTGTTTATGCAGATGATCAAAGCGTATCTTCGTCATGGGCCTCGGCATCCTACCGACAAGCCACGACGATTCCCAAAACCATCCCACCTTACCAACCGCTACCTCCCCAACACTCGACCCGCCTCACCCGACCAACTCCCAACCGAACACACACGCTTCTTCATCAAATCTTAATCATCCGCGCCAGCCCAGTCCCCCACACACCCTCACGGAGCACCAGCCCCAGACGCATTCCCCGCATCCGTCGGCGCTGGCATTGCCCCTGTCGGCGCTGGCGTTGCACCCGTCGGGACGTGTGTTGCCCCCGTCGGGACGGGTGTTGCCCCCGTCGGCGGCAGGGCGTCCAGTTTCTCCATCAACTTCAGCACCGCAGCATTCCCCGCATCGATCGCACGCGCCTTCTCCGCCCATTCCCTCGCCTCGGCATACCGCTCCTGCTTCAGTCGAATCTCCGCAATCCCCAGCATCGGCGGAATCCAGTCCGGCCTACGCACCAACGCACTGTTAAAACCCGCCTCCGCTGCCTCCGTGTTCCCCAGCCGCGCGTTCATCAGGCCCGCGTACAACAAAGGCTCCGCATGACTCGCATCCAAATCCGTCACCGCCACAAACTGCTCGCTCGCTCGCCTGAAAAACTCCGGCAACTCCTCCGCCTTCCCCGTCTCGGCCATCTCGTACAACAACTTCCCATACATCAACCGCGTCTCTATCCGATTCGGCGCGAGCGCCACCGCATCATCCAGCGCCGCCACCGCCTCGCGAAACTTCGCCAACTGACTCTCCGCATTCGGCGTAAACAGCCCCGCCTCAACCAGCAACTCCGCCACCTTCAATCGCGCACGCACGTGCCTGCGATCCGCTCGCGCTGCCTGCTGAAAACTCTCAAACGACTGCGCAAACGCAATCTTGCTCGACTCGTCCTGACCCGCCTCCCGTGCAACACGGCCCCCCGTCTCCAATTGCTCGCCCAGCATATACAACGTCTCAGCATCCCCCGGATGTTCGCTCGATAGCTGCGCCAATTGATCGATCGAATCACGCAGCCGACCACGACTACCCTCCGCCTTCGGCAACATCGCCGCCAATCGACGCGCCTCCAGATGTCGCGGGCTGATCTCCAGCGCCTTGTTCAAATGCTCCACAAACCCCGCATCCTGCTCACGCCACAACGCCCACGCTCGCTCCGTATGCGCAAGCAAACTCCTGTCATTCTTCGCCAGCGTCCGCTCCAAAAGGCTCGCCGTATCACGATAATCGCCCGCCCGCGCCGCGCTCACGCCCACGCCCACCACCGCTACACCCAGCGCGATCCCCACATCCAGCTTCCCGCCCGTCAATCGACTCACCAGCGACCCAATCATCGCCCCCAACGGCAGCAACGCCGCATACATATACACATCCACGAAAAACGAATAACGCATCCGATCTATATTCATCAGCCCAAGCCAAGGCAGCAGCAGCAATCCATACAACACCACACACAAGACCGCACCTCGACCCAGCTTCTCACGCTGCGTCACCACCGCCACCACCACCGCCAACACCGCGCCCGCATATCCCAGCGTCAATCCGCCCAGACCCGGTCTCCCCGCATCAAACACCATCGGCCACGGAACCAGCGTCTTCAGCACACCGCTCCCAAGCACATATCCCGCCACCTGCGCCCGCGCTGTCACCTCCGCCAGCGCATTGATCCCATAGTTCAGCTCCGCCCGATTCGCCGCCCCGAGCGCATTCTTCTGCATCACAAAAAACAACGCCAACAACCCCACACCCACCACCATCGCCGGAACCAAGGGCGACACATGCTTCGTCTCAAATCCCCCTCGCTTCCACCACAAAATCCCCACCGCCACCAGCGGCGCAAGCCCGCCCAGCGGATGCGCAAGGCCCGCCACCACGCCCAATGCCACACCCAACACCAACAACCGACCCGCCTGCGACGGAAGCGCATCCGTCTCCCCACGCGTCAAATCCATCCAACGCAACAATACATACAACGAGCCCATTCCCAACAACACCCCGAACATCATCGGCTGCGCACTCAGCCACGCCACACTCCCAAACTGTAGCGGATGCGCCGCAAACAACATCCCCGCGATCCCCGCACCTCTAATCCCCAGTCGCAACATCAATCGCAACGCAAGCAAACTACCCAACACATGCAACACCATGCTCACCGCGTGATACCCCAGCGCCTCATCACCAAACAATCGCCACTGCAACGACAACAACGAATAACTCACCGGCGTATACATATCCAACGGATACGCCGCCGGACTCGGAAAGATGCTCGTCCATAAAAGCTGCAATCCATAGCCGTTCAACAAATGCGTATTCGACACAATCAACGCATCATCACCCCACACAAATCCACCCCGCAACGCCAGCATCCCCATCACCAGCGCCGCCACGCCCACCATCCATCCCATCACGCCCATCCCCAGTCCGCCCGCCGGCCTCCCCGCATCCCCGGCGCCGCCCGACAACCCGCCGCCCGATCGATGCACATGCCCGCCCGTCACCCCGTCGGCGGATGGCGTCTTGTCGTCAACGGGCGTCGAATTCTGATTCGCGTTGGAGTCGGTCACAGCAGATATCCTTGGTTGCGGTTGTGCGAAAGCCGCAAAGTATACCAAATGTCCATGCCACCCACACCCGACCCACCCCCACACCCACACGCCCGACCCACCGCGCGAGATCGGAGACGGGGTCTGGGGGATCGGGCGTGGAGGGTGGGGGATCGGAGACGGGGCTTGGGGGATCGAAGATCAAGGTTGAGCGATCGGGGCGTGCGCTGAGATCTACATATAATGTATGCGCGGGCCACCAACTCGCCGGTCGGACATCGGGGCGTGAGGCACCAACATCGACGCGCGTGACATCAACATCGGGGTACGCGACATCAACATCGGCGGATGTTACCTGGAGGGCGGTGCGCCCGGACCGCCGCGCGGGGGCGGGATCGGTCGATTTTTGCATCGAAACACGCGCGCAGCGGCTCGAAACACGCGCGCATCGTGTCGCGTCACGCATGACGCGGGCCGCGTCATGCCTCACGCGGGTCGCGTCATGCCTTACGCGGGTCAGTGCGCGCGGGTTTTGCGTCCGAGTTCGTGTGATCTGGGCCGGTGATCGGACGCTTTGGCGCGGCGTGATGCGTCCGCGAATCGGGGCGTCGAAGAAATCTTTCAACGCAACCGTGACGCGAGGTGCGTCGACAACGCTAGCCGGCGCGATGTTGTGGGACGCAAGCGGCGTGCGCGCGATCCTGCCCGGCGAGCGGTGAAGTCGATCCGCGATCACGTCGATACGCATGGCAACACGGCACTCGCGATCAAACGCACGGCGGAGTCAGAACGACGTGCGTCGGTGTCGGAGCGACGTGCGTCGAGCGCGAGGCGGAGTGCGTCGGTGTCGGGTCGGTGTGCGTCGAGCGCGGGTTGATATTCGTCGGGCGTGTGGCGGGGCGGGCGGTCGGCGTGCGGGCGTGCATCGATGGGTGGGTGCGCGGTAACATCGATCGGCATGACATATCCCGACCCGAATCAGCCGATCGGTTACGCAGCAGTTCCGCCGCAAACGCAGGTGGATCTGTCGCATCTGAAGACGCTGGCGATCATCTACTATGTGTTCGGTGGGCTCGCGCTCACGGGGATGCTGTGCGGCGGACTGTATGTCGTCATGGGAGGCGCCGTCCTCGCGGCCGGTGCGAGCGGGGCGGCGACCAACTCAGGCAACGGCGACCCCGCAGGCGCGATGGCGGGCGGAGGAATGATCCTGGGCATGGGACTCTGCATGGTCATCGTGCCGGCATTGTTCGGCGCGCTCTACATCTATAGCGGGCGGTGTCTGCAACAACAAAAGAAACGCACCCTCAGCATGGTGGTCGCGGGGTTTGCGTGCCTGAGCGTCCCCCTCGGAACCATTCTTGGTGTCTTTACGTTCATCGTCCTCTCACGCCCAAGCGTCAAAGCACTCTACGACGCCCGCGAGGCAGCCATGCGACACTATGTATGAGCGTCATCGCGCAGCGTATGAGCGCCATCGCGCGGTGTGAGTGGCATTGCCTGTTATGACGCATCTTTCGACGACGGGACGACGTGCAATCGTGGATACTGTCGAGCATCTATTGGACGATCCCGATCGGCTGGCTCGGGCTTATCGCCGTCGCGCTCCTGGCACGTCGACGCATGAACCGACTCGAAGATGACCAAAGCCCGCTGCCGCAGCCCGCGCCGACACTCGCGATCGTCGTGCCGGCACGAAACGAAGCCGAAGGCATCGAGGAATGCGTCCGGCGACTTCTCGAACAGGACTATCCGGCATTCGAACTGCACGTGATCAACGATCGCAGCACCGACGAGACCGGCGCGATCCTCGACCAACTCGCACACGACAACCCCCGAGTACGCGTGCGACATGTCACGGAACTGCCGCCGGGCTGGCTCGGAAAGTGCCACGCGCTGAGCACCGGAACCCGCGCGATCGAGGCAGAATGGATGTTGTTTGTCGATAGCGACGTGAAACTCGAACCGGCCGCAGCAAGACGCATGATCGCGCTCGCGCAGTCCCGCGAATATGACGCGCTCAGCGCCCTGCCACGCATCGAAGCGCCGAGCCTGTGGGAACGATTGCTCCTGCCGCTGCTGGCCTTTGCCTGGGGCGCGATGTTCCGCATCAGCCAGACGAATGAGGACAGCAGACCCGAGCACGCGTTTGCCAACGGGCAACTGTTTCTGATCAGACGCGCGGTCTACGAGCGCGTGGGGAACCATGCCGCCGTGCGCGATCAGATCGTCGAAGACGTCATGCTGATGCGCGCGATGAAATCCTCCGGCGCACGCTGCAGACTGATGCTGGGCCCGAGCCTGGGACGCACACGCATGCAGACCAATCTGCGCGCGATCTTCCACGGATGGGCGCGGATCATGGCAGGCTCAAGCGGACGATCGATGCTGCCGATCATCGTCGCGATCGTGCTGTGCATCGTGAACCCGATCGCACTCGTCACGGGCGTTTGGATGGCGATGCACGAAACAAACGGCGCGATGAAGTGGTGGATGCCGACGATCACGCACGCGGGGCTGTGGATGGGGATGGTGATGTGGTGCTACCGCGGGGCGGGGCTGCGCATGAGAGAGGTGATGTGGATCGCGATCGCCTGGCCGATGGTGACGGCGGTCCTGATGAACGCGCTGCGTGTGTGCGTGACAGGCCGCGTCGATTGGCGCGGCAATGCGGTGATGGTCAATCGGAAGGCGATATGAGCAGAACGCTTGATTACGCGAACCGCAACGACAACGTGCATCCGCCGGCCAATGGATTACGCGTGACGGCGCTGGCGTTGTCGGGCGTGAGCGCTGCGGTGGGGCTGGGGCTGCTCGTGTTGTATGCGGTGCTGGATGTCGAGCTGCTGCCGTTGCTCGGAGTCTACTGGCTCCTGATCGGTGGGATTCTGACGGGTGCGGGATTTATCTGCGGCGTGATTTATACGTTCATCGGGATCTCGCGCAACTACCCCGCGCCTTCGACCAAACAACGCGCCACGTGCGCGGTCATGGCGCCGATGTTGACCGTCGGCGTGGCGGTGCTGTGCGTGTATCTGGGGCCCAAGACGATCGCATATCACGAGCAGAGCATCTTCATCAAGAACGTGGGCGTGACGCCGATCGATCGCGTTGAGATTTACACCGCAGCAGCCGCACGTCGTGCATGGTCGAAGGAGATTCGTGATCTTCCGCCGGGCAAGGAGACACGAATCCGCACGCCCAACCTGCACGGGGACGCGATTTACATGCGCGTGCATGTTGGTGATCGATCGACGCCCTACACCGTCGACGAGGTCGGTGTGATGGGCGGAGTGGGCACCGGGCCCGGCACGGGCAGGCGATATGTGCTGATCCACGGATTGACGGGCTATGCGAATGGGCAGGGCGAACGCCCGAGCAATGTCACGCACGCAACAGCGCAGGAAGAACGACCGATCGTCGAATGATCGACGCGGACTCTTGGCTGCGAGACGCTCGTGAGATCATCAGACGACGGCCTGCAGGCGATGAGCGCGGCCGGCACGCTGAATGCCGGGGATGACGTACTCGCGGGCGACGACGTCCCAGCTCATCTGATCGGCGAGTGCTTGTCCGCGTGCGATGTAGGCATCAAACTCGCCGGGGGTGCGCGGCAGGCGGTTGAGAATTTCCACCGCCACACGCTCGGCCTCGGCTTCTTCCAGCATCTCGCGCTCGTTCTTGCCGATGCCGAGCATGTGCTCAGGACGCAAAAGATGCTCGGGCAGCTTGGTGTAGTCGGCGACGATCGCGTTGGGCGTGAGGCCGTGACTGCCCGGATCAACGACCTCGGCGGCGCGTCGTACGAAGCCGGCGCAGCCGCAAACATTCGTATACACACAGATTCCGCCGAAGCTGATCGGTTCGACCTGCGCGATGCCGAAGGGTTCGTAGATCGATTGACCGAATTCGATGTCCGAGCCTTTGCGGATGTCCATGAACTCCATGTCAACGGGGATGGCGTGTCCGCAGCTGCGACGATCGAATCCGAATTGATTGATGAAGACGACCTTGGCATTGCGTGCGCGGGCGTTGAAACGCTGGACGCCTTGATAGAAGTGCGCCTCGCCACCGGAAAGATCGGCATTGCCTTCGCGATGGACGACGGGCCATCCGTAGTCGCGCTCCATCCGCTGGATGTCATCCGAGCGCCGACCCGGTACTTCGGTCGAGAGCACAAACAGCACTGCCGACTCGTTGGCATCGCGGAGGTGTTTCTCGACATGATCAAAGACGCGCAGGTCGCGCCAGAGTGCTTTGCTCGGTACCAGTCGTGTGACGTGCGTAAATATGTAGTCGGGCTTGTAGCCCAGAAGCGTCTCGCCGTATTTCTGGAGCTTGGTGCGGGAGTGGGCCTTGGAGGCGGGATCGATCGAGAAATGCGGAACGCCGTTGTAGGCCAGTGACGCGTCGACAGCGGCGAACTCGCTGCCCATGAAGCGGAACTCTTTGAGAACAAAATCGCCCACGCCGAAGATTTCGTCGCAGTATTTGACGAGCTTGATCAGCCCGTGTTTGTAGAAATCGTCCTGCGGGCCGAAGACATCTTCGACGTGATGTCCCTGTGCCAGTGCGAGCTTCATCGCGTTGTAGAACATCGTGTCATGCCCGGGATGATGCTCGATGATGCGCCGCATCGTGGCGACTTCGTGGGCGTAGAAGATCGTGCGGAAGGGGCTCGATTGACCTTCAAGAAGGGCGGCCAGCACGGTGGGCATGCCCATGTACTCGTGGCTGAGAATGACAGTGGGATCAACAGGATTCGCAGCGCCCAACGCCTTGAGCGCTTCGATCGCAGGCTCGGCAAGTCGCATCCATTGTTCGTAATCCCAAATATGCTCGTACCGGCTGCTGGAAAGGCCGAACTTTTCCCAAAGACGAAACTTAAAGTGCCCGATGCGCCGCTCGTCATAGCGCGAGACGTCGATGAGGAGCGTTTCGGGGACGCTGGTCACGCCGGTCTGCTTGTCGGTGAACTTGCGACGGCCGTAGACAATGCCCACGCCGAAAGCCTGCTCGATCTCGCGAAACGCATGCGCGAGCGGCGTGCGACTGATGCCGTCGAGAGAACTGTAAAGGACCTCGCCGTCCGATCCGAGACGCGATTCCCCGTCGGTGCCGGTATGCCAATACGGGCCGACGAGGATGTTGCGCTTCGTGCCGGCGAGGTAGGTGCGGCTGGTCAAGAGACCGTGCAGAACGGCTCCGATTCCACCGATTTTTTGGATCGCTTCGTGCGTGACGTGAACTACGGTGTGCATACCCGGAGTATCGTCGAAATCACTTGTCCAGTGGTGTCTCGAAGTGGAAAACTTCCGAATCTGCTGATTTTTTTGATCTGGCGGTGCGTCCGGGTCTGCTTCGCGCCCGATAAACATCGATTCTTGAGTCGGGACGCTTCAATCCATGGTCACGACTTTACTCGCCCCATTTTCTGGTCGATGCACGAAATAACACTTTCGAGCGCGACCCTATGCCATCACTCAGTCAACAGATCGAAACACTTCGTAACAGCCTCCAGACCATGGACCCGGGCGACCTGCAATCGCTCGCTCAGATTCATGCCGGAGTTGATGCTTTTGTCGAGTCTTCTCAGGACATCGACGGAATCTCCGCGCAGACCACTGAATCCATCCGACAACTGACGGGCATCGCCCGGAAGAGTCTCGAAGGTCTCATTCTCAACGAAGTCACCGATGCCGACCGCGCCGTGCAGAGCCTGCAACAATCGATCCTCGGCCTGCAGCGGCTGATCGACGGAGGACTGGTTTCTGATGCGTCCCTGCCAAGCGATTCCTTCGAAGCCGCACGCGAAATCGCCCAAGCTGTCGCCAATCCGATTGCGTCTCCTGCGATCGTCGAGAAGACAACAGAACCTGCATCAGCGCCACCCGTGGTCGAAGCCCCTGCGCCACGCGTCTTCGAGCCCATCGCAACGCGCATCTTTGCCGAGGACGAACTTCCGCTCATTCAGGAATTCATCACCGAGGCGGGCACCCATCTCGACACCGCCGAGCAGGAAATGCTCGCACTCGAAGAAGACCCCACCAATAGCGATTCGCTCAACGCGCTCTTCCGCGCGTTTCACACCATCAAGGGCGTCGCAGGTTTCCTTGATCTGAAGCAGGTCCAGTCGCTCGCACACGTGGCTGAGAATCTGCTCGACCGTGGCCGCAGCGGGCAACTGCTGCTCACCGGATACTCCGCCGAACTGGTGCTCAAGTCGATCGACACCATGAAGCTGCTCATGAACGCGGTCGCGACAGCATCCACACAAAACAAGCCACTGGCCGAAGTCGCCGGCGTCGATCCGCTGGTCGTCAAACTCGAAGACTTCCTGGAGGGTCGTGCCACCACGACACCGAACTCCAACGATGAATCTTCGAGCGAACTCGATACTCCAAACGTTGTCAGTGCCTCTAAACCTGCGGTCGCCTCCACCTCGCCTTTCCCCGCGCCGCCCGCCCCTCCTGTCAGCACCGCAACGCCCAACGAAACGGTGGCGTCTCCTGATGCAACCAAGGCCGGCGGAGACAACACCGTCAAGGTCGCCACCGATCGACTCGATCGACTCATCGACATGGTCGGTGAACTCGTCATCGCAAACTCCATGGTCGTCCAGGATCTCGGCGAGCAGGCGGCCACCAGCGTGCGCGGAACCAAGAATCTGTCGCACATGGGCAAGATCGTCCGCGAGCTCCAGGATCTTTCCATGAGCCTCCGCATGGTCCAGGTCGGAACCGTCTTCAAGAAGATGTCCCGACTTGTTCGCGATACCGCACGCAAGTTGTGTAAAGACGTCGAACTCGTGATCGAAGGACAAGAAACCGAATTGGATCGCAATGTCGTCGAAGCACTGAGCGATCCCCTTGTGCACATGGTGCGTAACAGCGTCGATCATGGCATCGAAACGCCCGACCAGCGCGAGGCCGCCGGCAAGCCGCGAACCGGCAAGCTGACGCTTCGTGCCTACCACAAGGGTGGCGCGATCAACATCGAAATCATCGATGACGGTCGAGGACTCAATCGTGAGAAAATTCTCAAGAAGGCGATCGCCAACGGGTTGGTCGAGGAAGGTGCAGAACTCAGCGACGCCGACATCGACAAGCTCATTTTCGCCGCAGGTCTTAGCACCGCGGAGAAGATCACTGACGTCTCCGGTCGAGGCGTCGGCATGGATGTCGTACGGCAGAACATCGAAAAACTGCGAGGTCGCATCGACATCAGTAGCGAACCCGGCAAGGGCAGCAAGTTCACGATCCGCCTTCCGCTTACGTTGGCCGTCATCGACGGTCTGGTCGTGAAGGTGGGTCAGGAAAAGTACATCATTCCCATCAACTCGATCGAACAATCCATCCGTCCGACCACCGACATGCTCAGCAGCGTGCAGGGGCGCGGAGAACTGGTCAGCGTCCGCGGATCAATTCTGCCGCTGGTTCGTCTGCATCGACTCTTCGGCGTCGAGCCACGGACGGAAAATCCGACCGAGTCGCTCGTTGTCATCGTTCAGGATTCGGGTGGCAGTACATCGAGCGATCGTCGGGCCTGTTTCCTTGTCGATGAGCTGCTCGGGCAGGAACAGGTCGTCATCAAGAATCTCGGACCCGGCATGGGACAGATTCGCGGCATCAGCGGCGGGGCCGTTCTCGGAGACGGCAACGTCAGCCTCATCCTCGATGTCGCGGGTGTGCTCGACAGTGTCACCCATTGAAACCACGAAACGACAAACTCCAACCGTTCATCCACGTCAGATACACCTGACTTGTAAACAAACCACGCAACGTATCAGCCTCTCGCCCGGCTGAGGAGCAAAAGGAAGAGGAACCCCATGAAACTGTCTCTCAGGAACAAGTTGATCCTCGCGATGCTTGTCGCAGGTCTGCTGCCCGCCATCGCGGTGCTGGTGATCGGGTGGCGTCAGACACTGAAGATGGAAGAGGACGTCGCCCGCGAAATGCACACCAACGCTCGCCAGACACTCGACACCATCGAACGATTCCTCTTCGAACGCTATGGCGACGTTCAGGCATTCGGCTTGAACCATGTCGTCCGTGATACAAAGAACTGGTACAAGCCCGGCAACGAGAATCCGATCGTGCAGGCGATGAACGATTATGTCGCATGCTATGGCATCTATTCGATCACGCTGCTGGTCGATCTGGATGGCAAAGTCATCGCCGCCAACTCGCGCGATCGGCTCGGTCAGCCTGCAAAGACCGATTTCCTCTTTGAACAGAACTTTGCCAGCACCAATTGGTTTAAGGACGCGTTCGCCGGAAACTTCACGTCGAGCAGTACGTTGACCGGAACCGTTGTCGAAGACCTCAGCCACGATCCGCTGGTCAAACAAGTGACCGGTGGTAACGGTGCAACGCTCGGCTACACCGCGCCCGTGAAGGATGCGTCGGGGAATGTCATCGCGATCTGGAAGAATTTTGCCGATTGGTCGGCGATCAAGGATGCCGTCCACGAAGCACATGCACGCAAAAAAGAAGACGGCGCAGGCGATACCGAATACGTCATGCTCGCGAGCGACGGCCGCGTTCTGGAGTATCACAGCGAACTGCTCACCGAAGAGCAAGCCGACCAGTGGGTCCTCAACCGAAATCTCGCCAATGAAGGCTACGAACCTGCCAAGCTTGCGATCAAGGGTGAGTCAGAGTTCATGACCACCACCGATTCATCGCGCGGTCAGACATGGGTTGCTGGCTGGGCCAAGAGCGAAGGCGCGCTCGGATATCCTGGCGTGGGCTGGTCGTTGATCGTCCAGCGCGAAGAAGCCAAGGCTCTCGGCGCTCTGCAGGGTGTTCGCACCGCAATGCTCGTGACGCTCGGCGTCGCCGCTGCTTTGCTGGTCACTGCCGCTTACTTCCTCGGCCGTTCGATCGCCACGCCCATCATCCGGATCGCACAAATGCTCAATGCCGGCGCGGATCAGACCGCCGCAGCGTCCGGGCAGGTCAGCGGCTCGTCGCAGCAACTCGCCCAAGGCGCTAGCGAACAGGCCGCCAGCATCAGCGAAACCGCCAGCAGCGCCGGCGAAATGAGCCGGCTCACACAACAGTCCGCCGACAGCGCACGGCAAGCCATGGCCCTCGCGGACGAAGCCCGCAACACCGCCGCCGAGGGAAACAACGCCATGAAGCAGATGACACGCGCGATTCACGAAATCGAGCAGGCCTCACAACAAACCAGCCAGATCCTCAAGACCATCGACGAGATCGCCTTCCAGACCAACCTCCTCGCGCTCAACGCCGCCGTCGAAGCGGCACGTGCCGGCGAAGCAGGTCGGGGTTTCGCTGTCGTCGCCGAAGAGGTCCGCAATCTCGCCATGCGATCCGCAGAGAGTGCCAAAAACACCAGCACCCTCATCGAACAGTCGGTCACCGCATCACGCAACGGCGTGCAGCTCTCGACCGACGTCGCCAAGTATCTCAGCGAAATCAACAACGTCGCCGACAAAGTCAGCGCGATCGTCACCGAGATCGCTCAGTCACTCGGACAACAGGCCCAGGGTATCGGACAAATCAATCAGGCGGTCAGTCAGATGGACAAGGTCACCCAGCAGAACGCCGCCAACGCCGAAGAGTCTGCCGCTGCCAGCGAACAACTCAGCGCGCAGGCCGAGCAACTCCGCTCAGCTGTCGGCGATCTCACACGCGTCATCGACGGTGCCAATCACGCAGCCTCTCGTGTGGCTGCTTGATCTGATCCCGCGTTCAGCCGAAATCATTCACCCAAATGGGGTGCAGCAGAATTCGTGAAGTCGTTCCAAAGTCCGTCTGAAATTTTGTCGATCCATCCTTTGAACAGGAGCTTTCAAACATGTCCACTACAAACACCAATCGCGGCGGAAAGTATCTGACCTTCGCACTCGGTAACGAAGGTTACGGCATCGAGATCATGCGCGTTCGCGAGATCTTCGGTTACGTCGAACCCACCGCCGTCCCACACACACCCAGCTACGTGCGCGGCGTCATCAACCTCCGCGGGCAGGTCATCAGTGTCATCGATCTGCGCGCCAAGTTCGGCATGACCACCATCGATCGCACCGACGAAACCTGCATCATCGTCGTCGAAACCATGGCGGGCGGTCGCAAGATCAGCACCGGACTCATCGTCGATCGCGTCAGCGACCCCATCACCATCGCCAATGAAAACATCGAAGACGCGCCCGCCATGGGCCTGGATGTCGGTAGCAGCGTCATCCTCGGCATGGGCAAGGTCGGTAGCGCGGTGAAGATCCTTCTCGACATCGACGCCGTCCTCGCCGGCACCCACATCGAATCACTCGCAGCCTGATCGCGTTCACGTCAAACAACGTTCACGTCAGTCGAACCGCCCATTCAACCTTCAACAACGAACACATCACTGTTTGAAAAGTCTTTTTCGGAGAACTCAAATGCCCTGGACCATCGGAAAACGTCTTACTGTCGCCTTCGCCGCAACCTGCACCCTCACGCTCGGCCTCGGTGGCCTCGCGCTCTACAACGTCAAGAAAATCGAATCGCTTTCGGATCGCATCGTCGATGACTGCTTGCCGGGCACGGCAACGGCCGGAATCATCGAGGCCGACCTTCGCGAGTGCTATGCCATCGTGACTCGACTTGCCTTTCAGGGAGACCAAGCCGATCTCGAAGCCAGCGTTCAGGCCCGAAATGCACTGATCGCTGAGATCGTAGGAGCCATGAAGGCCTACGAGCAAACCATCACCTTGCCTGAAGATCGCGTGAACTACAACCAACTGGAAGAGTACATCACGGCCTATGTCCCGACCGGTGATCGCGTGATCGAACTCGTCAAAGAAGGTGAATTCGAAGAAGCCAAATCCTACTTCCTCTCCGCAACCAAACAGGCAGGAACCAAAGTCAAGGATCAGGCCAAGCTGTTGTCTAAATGGAACGCTGACGCAGGGGCTCAAGTGGGTGACCAAATCGAGCAGCAGGTGAATGCCGTGACGGCCAAGCTTGCCCTGGGCCTTGGCGTCGCCGCGCTCACCAGCATCGGACTCGGATTCTTCATCACCCGATCGCTCAACAAGTCGCTCCGCACGCTCTCCTCCACGCTCGCCAATGGTGCCGATCAGTCGGCCAGCGCTTCGCAGCAGGTCTCGGGTTCGAGCCAGCAGCTCGCCCAAGGCGCAAGCGAACAGGCGGCAAGCCTCGAAGAAAGCAGCAGCGCCCTCGAAGAGATGAGCAGCATGACCCGCAAGAACGCCGACACCGCCCAACAGGCCGCCGCGCTCTCCGGCGAAGCCAAGGAAGCCGCCGGTCGAGGCAGCCAGGCCATGACCAAGATGAGCCAGGCCATCGATCAAATCATGAACAGCGCCACCGAGACCGCCAAGATCATCAAGGTCATCGACGAGATCGCATTCCAGACCAACCTCCTCGCGCTCAACGCCGCCGTCGAAGCCGCCCGCGCCGGTGAGGCAGGCAAAGGTTTCGCCGTCGTCGCTGAAGAAGTCCGAAACCTCGCCATGCGTTCCGCCGAAGCTGCTAAAAACACCAGCGCCCTCATCGAGCAATCGGTCGGCAACTCCAAGAACGGCGTCTCCATCGCCAATGAAGTCGGTGGCACGCTCAACGAAATCGTCGAATCGACCAGCAAGGTCAACGGCCTCATCAGCGAAATCGCCGCCGCAAGCCGTGAACAGGCCACCGGCATCGAGCAGATCAACCAGGCAGTCGGTCAGATGGACAAGGTCACCCAACAGTCCGCCGCCAATGCCGAAGAAATCGCCGCCGCCAGCGAAGAGCTCTCCGCTCAGGCCGAACAGCTTCGCGGATGCGTCGTCGAACTCGTTCAGCTCGTCGGTGGTGGGGCAGCGACCTCCTCGAACAACCAGCACAAGCTCGTTCGACCCGCTTCCGCATCCAAGCTCACAGCCCCCAAGGCCAAGGTCAACGGTCCTCGTGCAGCCACCAAAGCACGCGAAATCATCCCGCTCGAAGACGAATCCTTCGGATCGGGCGACTTCAGCGACTTCGGCTCAAAGGCCGCCTGATTCGAAACGTCTCCGACACAGCGGCCAACTCACACAGTCATCACCACGCCCCCCGGCGCTCGTCGAATCGCTCGACGGGCGCCGGTCTTTCTTTCCCTCCAACCGGCTCATCAAGCCAACAGCACTCCACCTTTCCAACTCGACACACCACCAAAGTCATCCGCAGTTTCGACCGATCTACACATAGCTGAATCAATACACCTACGAGGTGAACACGTGCCCCTGGTTTATGCCGAAGATCAAACTCTCACCCGTGCAGATTTCGACAGGCTCGCCCGGGTCATCTATGACACCGCAGGCATCACGCTCGGCGAACAAAAAATGGACCTCGTCCGCGCCCGACTCGCCAAGCGACTACGAGCACTGAATGTCCCAACCTACACCGCCTACATCGATATGGTGCTGGCCAATCCCAACGGCGATGAATTCGTCGAACTCCTCGACGCCATCAGCACCAACCTCACAAGCTTCTTCCGCGAAAATCAGCATTTCGATTACCTCGCCAAAGTCCACCTGCCCGAAGTCGTCAAACGCAATCAAGCCACCAAACGCATCCGCGCCTGGAGCGCCGGATGCAGCAGCGGCGAAGAGCCCTATACCATCTCCATCGTCCTCGGCGAAACGCTTCCCGATCTCGGCGCGCGATCATGGGACACCAGGATCCTCGCCACCGATATCAGCACACGCGTCCTCCGCAAGGCGCAGGCGGGCGTCTATGAACCGGATCGCATCAAGACCGTCGCACCCGATATCCGCGGTCGGTGCTTTGATCCGCGCACGCGCGACGGTGAACCATGCTTTGCTGTCAAACCTGAGTTGCGCCAACGCATCGTCTTCAACCGGCTCAATCTCATGGAAAACTGGCCCTTCCATGGCCCGTTCGATTTCATCTTCTGTCGGAACGTGATGATCTACTTCGACAAGCCGACACAGGAAAAACTCGTCGGCCGCTACTACGACGTGCTCGCGCCCGGCGGAATCCTCTTCACCGGGCATTCCGAATCGCTCACCGGCGTCAAGCACAAGTTCAAGTTCGTTCAAGCAACGATTTACCAGAAAGGCTGATCGACCGATTCCGCTTCGTCGATCGATCCGATCATGCAACATACTGTTGGCATCTCTGACGCAAAGGTCGCCTCGTCCCCGGACGATACGATCGCCACGTACTCACTCGGATCCTGTATCGGAGTGATGATGTGGGATCCCTCAATTCCGCTCGCAGGTCTCCTTCATTTCCAGCTCCCTTCCGCATCCATGGACGCTGACCGCGCGGCAAAAAATCCGTTCATGTTCGGCGATAGCGGACTGCAAAAACTCCTGGAGATGCTCAAAGTCAAAGGCGCAAACCCCAAACGCATCAAAGTCAAAATTGCCGGCGGGGCCAAAATGTTCGAAGACGCCTCGGGCTTCGACATCGGTAAACGAAACCATACCGCCATCCGCAAGGCACTCTGGCAGGCTGGGCTCTTCCTCGACAAAGAAGACTGCGGCGGCAACGCGCCCCGAACCGTCGTCATGAACGTCCTCGACGGACGCGTCACCATCAAGAGCGGCGGATCATCCAAAGAACTCTAAACCAATACCAGTCACCTTCACGACCAGACAGTCACATGAATCATCGCAACCAAGCGAATCGATAACGAGAACCACCATGAGCTACTCGATCCTCATCGTTGACGACTCGGCCACCACCCGAGCCATCATCAAACGCACCATCCAGATGTGCGGCGTCGAAACCCGCGCAGTCCTCGAAGCACCCGACGGTCAAAAGGCGCTCGACATCATCCGCGCTCATAAACCCGATCTCGTCTTCATGGACATCAATATGCCCAACATGAACGGCATCGACACCACACGCGCCATTCGTGCCGAGCCTGCCATCGCCAAAACGCGCGTTGTGATCGTTTCCAGCGAATCCACCGCCAGCCGTCAATCCCAGCTTCGTAACGAAGGCGTCGAAGGTTACATCACCAAGCCCTTCACGCCCGAGCGAATTCGCGATGTCATTTCTTCTGTCCTTGGAGTTGCAAATGCTGCCTGAAATCCCCGTCGAAACTCCGCATCAGGTCATCCTCGAAACCGTCAGCCAGACACTCGAAACCATGGCGTTCATCTGCGTCGAACCCATCACCGAGGCCGCCGTCCCAGATGAACCACTCTGCCTTTCGATGAAATTCGACGGTCCCAGCCGCGGCGCGGTCGAGATGGTCGCCTCGCGCAATCTCGGGCGTCGCCTTGCATCAGAAGTTCTGATGGTCGAAGCCGACGATCCTGAATTCGAAAGCCGCGCTGAAGACGCACTACGCGAAATCCTCAACGTCGTCGTCGGCGCTATGATGCCGCACCTCGCTCGCTCGCCAGGAGATGTCTTTAACCTCGGCCTCCCCGAGACCGCCGACTTTGATCCCAATCGCTGGTCACTCTTTACCGATCCACACAAGGCCTGCCTTCTCGATGCCGAAACCCAGCCGATCGGGTTCCGCATCGCCGCCTGAAGAACGTTGACCACCTGAATGATCGTGGCCTTGACCCGTAACGGAGGTTCCCATGCTCTCGCCCGCAAATCCCGTCCGAGTTCTCATCGTCGATGACTCCGCCGTCGTCAGGCAGATCCTCACGCGCGACCTCAAAAAGCATCCCGGCATCGACGTCGTCGGCGCCGCGCCCGATCCCTTCATCGCACGCGACCGCATCGTCGAACTCAAGCCCGATGTCATCACGCTCGATGTCGAAATGCCACGCATGGACGGCATCACCTTCCTTCGTGCGCTGATGAAGCATCACCCGATCCCGGTCATCGTGTGCAGCTCGCTCACCCCGCGCGGCAGCCAGACCGCGCTCGATGCCATGGACGCTGGCGCTGTCGATGTCGTCTGCAAACCTGACGGCATGTACTCCATCGAACAAATGGTCGGCACGCTGGTGGAAAAAATCCGCATCGCGTCCCGCACAAAGCCCCGCGTTCGTGATTCAGCCAACAACGCTCGACCCAGACCCACGCTCGCCATGAGCGAGACCACACACAAAATCATCGCCCTCGGCGCCAGCACCGGCGGAGTTCAGGCGCTGACCGAAGTCCTCACGCAGTTCCCCCGCAATGCGCCCGGAACTGTCGTGGTCCAACACATGCCCCCTAAGTTCACCGCAAGCTTCGCAGAACGTCTCACCAAGGAATGCCAGGTCGAAGTCCGCGAGGCACGCTCAGGCGATCGTGTGATCCCCGGTCGCGTTCTTCTCGCGCCAGGCGGATTCCATATGGTCCTGCGCAGAAGCGGCGCGGAATATCTGGTTGACATTGTCCAGGGCCCGGAAGTGCATCACCAAATGCCCGCCGTCGATGTGCTCTTTGACAGCGTCGCCCAATTCGCCGGCGCGAATGCCGTCGGCGCAGTCCTCACAGGCATGGGCGCAGACGGCGCAGCAGGTCTCGCCGCCATGCGAAAGGCCGGCGCTCGAACCGTCGCTCAGGACGAAGCTACCAGTGTCGTCTTCGGCATGCCCATGGAAGCCATCAAACTCGGCGCAGCGGAAAAAGTCGTCCCGCTCGGCGAGGTCGCCCGCACACTCCTCGGCTGGTGCGGTGCCAAGGCCATGGCCGCATGAATCGACTGATCTGATTCACAAACCGATGCTCGCGACTGGGTTCGTCGCAACCCACGAGATATCCGGATCTATCCCTGCTTGGCCCGCCACGCTTCGATCAGTTGTTTCTCCGTCGCAGCATCAAGTCCGGTTCGCCAGCGATAGTCGGCAGGCCTTTCACGCGTCCAGAGCAGCGCGTCGCGCGCCGTTTCTGCGAGTGGTCTGCACGTGAGGCCCATCGAACGCGCCTTCGAACAGTCGATCCGCATGAAGCCGATCATCGCCTCACCCGGCGCCCACAGCGGCATATGCGCAAACGGCTGAACGCCGTTCTCCAGCAGCCATTGCTCGTCCGCCCACACAAACTTCACCGGCGAGCGCGTGATCGCACGACATCCATACAGAAACTCCGCCATCGATAATGGCGAATCCGGGCCCGTCGCGTTGAATGTCCCTGCATGACCATCGATCACCGTGCGCGCAATGAACTCACCCAGATCGCGAACGTCGATGAACTGAACCTCGCCTTCCATCGGCTTCGGCACGAGCACATCCCCGCCGCGATCGATACGAACCGGCCACCATGCGAATCGATCGGTCGCGTCACCCGGTCCCACAATGAGCCCCGGCCGTACGATCGTCGCGCCCGCGCCGAATCGATCGTTCACAATGTCCTCGCAACGCGTCTTCATCGGGCCGTAGCTCTCGTTGCTCAGCTTCAGGTCGTTGTCGAGTTCTTCCGGCGCTTCAAACCGCATCGCGTCTTCGTTCATGCCCGCCTTGGAATAGTCCGGAAAGACGCTGATCGTCGACACAAATACATACTGCCGACAGCGACCCTTCAAGGCGTCGGCGGAGCGCTTCACCCAGTTCGGCAGGCTCGCGTGCACATCGATCACCGCGTCCCATGATCTGCCCTCGAGCGATGTCAGATCACTCCCGCGATCTCCCACGAGCTTCTCAAGGTTCGGAAACAACGTCGGATTCGTACGACCGCGATTAAACAATGTCACGGTATGACCCGCCGACAGCAGCGGATTCACAACCTCCGGCCCCAAAAATCCGGTCCCGCCGAGAACAAGAATCTTCATCGCACGACCTCCAGGAAGTGAATCGGTCTGATCGCTTCAACTCCTTCAGACACACACCGTCCCGAAAATCCAACGGTCGAATTTTGCCCGCCTTGCGATCTTCCTATCCGCCCACCTGTTTCCGGGTCATTCCTTGCTCGCGCCGCTCGTCAGACCACTCACCAAAAACTTCTGGCATACCAGAAACACAATCGAAATCGGAACCCCAGTCAGCACCGCCGTCGCGGCGAATCGACCCCACTGATAGTTCTGCGGATACAGAAAACTGTTCGCACCCACCGCCAGCGTCCATCGCTCGGTGTTCTGCAGCACCACGCTCGCAAGCGGGTATTCGCCGATCGTTCCAATAAACGCAAGAATAAACGTCACCACCAACGCCGGCACGCTCATCGGCAAGAGCACGCGCACAAACGTCTGGAACGGCGTCGCACCATCAATCAGCGCGGCCTCCTCGATCGAATCGGGAATCGTCTGAAAGTACCCACGAATCATCCAAATGTGCGTCGCCACGCCACCCAGATACGCCATGATCAGCCCGCCGTGCGTGTTCAGGCCCAGCCCTGGCACGAATCGCCCGATCGTATCCAGCAGCCCGTACATCGCGATGATCGCCACCACGCTCGGAAACATCTGCAGTATCAAAAGCCCGTCGAGAATGTGCCCCTTGAGCGCAAACCGCAACCGCGCAAACGCATACGCCGCCGACGTCGAAAGCATCACCACCAGCAGCGACGACAACCCCGACACCCACAGCGAATTCACCAACCATCGCAACACCGGCGGACCCGGATCAATCCCCAGCACGAACCGCCAATGCTCAAAACTGATCGCCTGCGGAATCAACGATCCACCCGCCAGATTGCCCGGCCGCAAGCTGATCGATACCACCATCAAGAGCGGAAACGCCATCACCATCACCAGCAGAATCAAGATCGCGTGCGCAAGAATCAGTTTGATCGGCGATGGTTTCATGGATGTCACTCGGTTTGAGAGGCTTTCAATTTCACTTTCACTTTCGCTTTTGCTATCGCCCTGGCTTTTGCTTTCGCCCGGGCCTTTGCTATCGCTTGCGCGTGGAGAGCTTCAGATTCACATACGCAAGGATCGCAACCACAAGGAAGATGATCGTGCTGATCGCCGATGCGTAACCAAAATTGGCCGCCGAATCTCGGAACGCCAGCCGATACGTGTACGTCACCAGCAGGTCGGTCTCGCCCGCAATCGTCTCAACGCCCGCCATCGGTGGGGCACCGGCGGTCAGCAAAAACACCAGCATGAAGTTGTTGAAATTGAACGCAAAGCTTCCAACCAAAAGCGGCAGCATCGTCGGCAGAATGCTCGGCAGCGTCATGTTGAAAAACTTGCCCGTCGTCCCCGCGCCATCGATGTCCGCGGCCTCGTACATCGTCGTCGGAACGGTCTGCAACACGCCCGTGGCCAGAATCATCATGTACGGATAGCCCAGCCACGTGTTCACGATCAAACACATCAACCGCGCAAGCCACGGATCCGTCGTCCACTCCGGCGCGATCCCAAAGAGCGAACTCAACATCGAATTGATGTCGCCCAACTCCGGATTCGGATTGAACAACCCACGAAAAATCAAAATCGAAATGAACGCAGGAATCGCATACGGAACAATCAACAGCGTGCGATAAACCGCACGCCCGCGCAGGAGCGGCCAATTCAACAGCGTCGCCAGCACAATCCCCACCGACGCCGACAGCAAGACCGACAGCAACGCAAACGACACCGTCCAAATGAATATCCGGATCAGCGGTGCACGCTGCTGAGGCGATAGCAAAAGCTGTCGAAAGTTGTCGAGCCCCACATTCACCCGATATCCCGGACCTATCGCTTCACCGGATTCGGTCACGAATCGACCACGCGACTCATCCGGGCGAACCACGCGATCGATCCCATCCGGCCCACGCCCGCCAACAAAACTCCCATCCTCCTGCCGGGTCCAAACCCGCTCGATCGGTGCGAACGTCCGCAGCGTCGCATATCGATACTTCACCCCGCCAACATCAATCTCCACGCCCACGAGCGTCTCGCGCAGTGCAATGCGCTGCCGAACGTCGTCCGTCTCCAAACTCTGATCCACGTCGATCGTGCCCGATCGATACGTCTTGCCATCGACGTCAATCTCAACATGCGCGCCCCCCGCGTCGCTCACAAGGCGAAAGGGTGCTTCGCGCGACCGGTCGGTGAGCCGATCCGATTCGAAGTAACGCTCGACGTCGCTCCGCGTCAGCAGATTCGCGCTGCTGTAATTGGTAAAGCCGATGTAGACCGTGTACGCCAGCGGAAAAATGACGAACGTCGCAAACGCGAGCAGCCCGGGCGCGAGGTATCGCCACGTGTAGAGTCGCGGATGAAGGAAGATCAGGCTCAGCAAGAGCGTAAGCCCGAGCACGACGCTCCCGAGGATCGCCGCGCCGGCGAAATAGGCATTGAACGCGACAAAGAGGGCGGGCAATGCGACGATCGAAACCAGTGCGATCCGCGCGAGCGGGATGCTTGGAGAGGATGATGGCGGAGAAGGCATGGCGAGACAGTTGTTGGTTGTGAATTGTTCGTTGTCAGGTGGAGTGTGAGTCGGCGAGCGCCAGTACCGGTGCGTTTTTCGTGGTGTGTGGTGGATGGTCAGGCGTCTTTCGACCTAAAGCCCTCTATCCCTTAGCCCTCTTCATGTCATTCCTTCACCGGTCGCATCTGACGGGCGGCGAGTTGAAGGGCGTTCGTTGTGGTGGATTGTCCGTTGGTGGCAGTGGCGATCGCGGGGCCCATCGCGCTCCAGAAGCGGCCCATCTCCGGGACGTTGGGCATCGGCTCCCCTTGCAGCACATTCGCCAGCGTGCCGGCGATCAGCGGATCGCTCGATAGCGCGTCCGCCAGACTCGAAAGGGCGGGCACACCCAGCGGTACGTCGTCGTTCATCGCACGAAGGCCCTCGTCGGTCAGTACGAAATGCTCCATGAACTCGATCGCAAGATCCGTCTTCTCGCTCGCACGATTAAGCAGCCCGGCGAGCACGCCGATGAAAGGCCTGGCCTTGCGTCCGCCCACACTCGGCAGCGGGGCGACGCCGAAGTCGATGTTGTTCTTTCGAAGCGTACCCCACGCCCAGGGCCCGCTCACCATCGCGCCGAGCTTGCCCGAGTTCATCGCGCTCTCCATGTCCGCATACCCCGCCCCGCGGGCCATCGCCCCGGCGTCAACCAGCTTCACCAGCAGGTCCAAACCTTCAATCACGCCCGCGCGATCAACACCCACATTCGATAAATCGTACGAACCATCAGCCTTACGCCCGAACACATACCCATCACCCGCCGCCAGCAGGCCCCAACTGAAATAGGCATTGCCATACTCGAACAGGATCGGCCGGTGTCCGCGCGAGCGCATCGGCTCGATGAGATCAAGATAGCCTTCGAGCGTCTCCGGAGGTTCGGGAAGGATCGACTTGTTGTGAATGAGCCCGACGCATTCCAGCGCGACAGGATAGCCCCACACACGCCCACGATGCGAGACGGCTGCCCATCCGGCGTCGAGATACTGCGATCGAAACGATGGATTCAGATCGACAGGCCGCAACAGGCCCGCGTCCGCAAACTCGCCGATGCGATCGTGTGCCCAAAAAAAGATGTCAGGCCCGCCGCCCGATCGAGCCGCCTGCACGAACTTGTCCGTCGGATTCTCAGGCATCTCCACGATCACCCGAACGCCCGTCGCCGCCTCGAACTTTCGCCCGATCTCCGCAAGGGCGGTATACGCCTTGTCGCCATTGATCCAAACGACGAGCGACAGCCTGCCAGCTCGCCCGCTCGCATCGGTGGACGGGCCCGGCTGATCCATCGCGCCGGCGTGCGCCTGACCCGACGCCATCAACACAAGCAGCAGCGTCAGGACGAACCCAAACAGCCCGTCGATCCGAGAACGCGGGCGATGCGATGCACAGGGATGATCTAACAACAGGCAACAGTCGGCGCGCAAGAGGACCTCTCTCTCAACACCACCCGACCGCGCAAACCCAAAACTACCCGAGACGATCCTTGTCACGCAAATCGGCAGGCGTCTGCGGGATGATGTTCATCGTGCAAAGGAAGAAAATTCGGTTGCGCGCTGCGCGACTGCGGACGCAAACGCGCAGCGCGCCCGGTAGGGTGGAGGACTCGCCGATGGTGTTGGGTCAGATTGATCGTCGGATCGAAGCGTCGAGGTTGTGCGTCGATTTATCAGCGGGTGGTGGGAACGTCGTCGAGGACTTCTTCGATCAGTTTGTCCAGTGCGACCGAAAGCTTCAGGTCGTTTTCATAACCCTCGATGGCCATCGAAGATCGGATCGTCGCGATCATCGGAAGCCGGGCGTCTTCACCTGCGCGAAGGCGATCGACGAGTTGCCGGACGAGCGCGAGATCGCGTGGCGGGCGTGCGTTGGGCATGGTCGTCTCCTCCTCGTTCTGAATCGCAAGGCCCTTAAAATCAGTCGGTTGCGGCATCGCATCTGCGTGCGAATCCGGGCCATTCAAAACCGTGCGCGAACTGGCGGAAGCCGTGCGCGAGCGATCGGAATTCGTCCGCGAGCTTGCGGAAATCGAGTGCGAAATGCCAACAGAATCGGAAAACATAAACAGCCCTTTCCGCCGGCATCGGGTCGATTCGAACCGAAACGACCTCGACCGGTCTACTCCCTATTCATCGACCAGACTGACCCCCAAAACTTCAATCAAAACCATAAAAATGTTTGGTCAATGTTTGGTATAAAAATCGAAGGAATTTTGTCTGGAGTTTTCAGGCGACATCTCGCCAAAAATCTCGAACGGGTCGGGTTATGCAATCGGTCAGCCGGGCGGCGGAATCGGTGCCGCCGACTCGGACAACTCGCGGAGCTGCTCGAACGAATACAAACCCGTGTTGTGACCGTCGCTCCACTCGATCCGCAACGCGTAATTCCCCACCAACTCCGCCGACGTCGCAATCAGCGGCGATGGCCCGCTGTCCTTGAGCACCGTCAGCCGGCTCTTCTGCATCTGCTTGCGAAGCTCACGACAACCCGCGCACGGACATCCCGCACGCAACGACTTGAGCGAAACCGTCGCCGACAATCCGTCCGGCCAGGTGAGTTCCAGTCCCACCTCACGCCTCAACTTCATCCGTGTCGGACTCATTCGAATCACCCGATGACTTCCAAAACATTCTCGCTCAAACCAAGCAACCGGCACTCCACATCGGATCGAGTGCAAAACACCAATCCGTATCCATGCCGCTGCCCGAACAGCTTACTCCAACGCCACCGATTCGCCGCGCACGAACGCAAACAACGCCTCGCGATTGATCGGCCAGGCGCGATCCGCAGACTCACCTCCAAGAATCTCAAGCGTCACCGTCGGGATGCCCAGATCGGAACCGGCCCACGTGCCGAAACTGCCCGGCGTGGGATAGCCCACCGTCGCCGTCGTCGCGTAACTGTTCTGCTTCGACATCGCACGCGCCAAACCCTCGGCAGGGCCGTCGAAATTGTTCATCGTCCGGCCACGCATCGAATGAATCGCAAGAATCCGATCAGGCTTCAACTGCAACACCAAATCATGCAGCATCCGCGACTCCGGCTCACTCAAAGGCGACGGACCGTTGTAAAAACGACCACGCGGGCCCTCACGCCAATTCGAACCAGGGAAATTTCGATTCAGATCCACCATCCGCGCGTTCTGACGACGCGTTCGCTCCAGACCGTCCGGATTCACGATCGGCACGACGACCAGACGCGTGCCCAGGGGCAACAACTCAGGCGAAACGCGAACCGACTCGATCAGTCGCAACGCCAGATCATCCGTCGCCGTCTCATCGCCGTGAATCGCTGCAAACACCAGCACACGCTCACGCTCACGCCCACGCACCAGATGATGCACAAGGATCGGCCGACCCTCTACCGAATCGCCGAGCAGCAACACACGATCCACCAGAAAAGTCGCCGCGGGCTTCTTGCTTTCGATCGGCACATCCATCGACACGGCAGGCTCGTCCCGCTCGGCCGGCACGACGACGCATCCGCCCGACAGCCCAAGCACGCCCGCAAGCGCGATCCCGAGCATCAACAATCCACGCAGCAACTTCGATCCATCCAAGGTCAGGCCTTCCATGATGCCAGGAGTCTAATGCAGAAGCCCGACAACGTCTCGACGACCGCTGGGTCTGCACCGCCAAAAGAAAACAGGACGCCGCGATCTCTCGGGCGCCCTGCCTTACATCGTGCCGGCTTTAGCAGACGTGTCGGCTCATGCCGACGTGTCGGTTCATGCCGACGTGTCGGTTCGCGCCGATCCGCTCGGCGTCCATTCCGATCCGGATCAGACCGCTGCGGTTTCGAAAAGATCGGCAAAGCGCTTGGGCTTGCGGCTCTTGGCGCTGCCCTTGTGATACGCGTAGCCGACGATGAGCGGAACCGCGAGCGTCGCTTCGGAATAGACCATCTGTTCCCAGACGGTATCGACCTTGCCCCAACTGCTCGCCTCTTTCAGCGTGCTCGAACTGAGCGCACCGTCACGCACGTCGGCGACGGTGACCTGAATCGCGTACTTGTGCATCGGTGCGTCCATGCCCAACACCTCGGCACAGACGACGATGTCCTGCGTGAAGTTCTTCGGCACGCCTCCGCCGAGCATGAACAAGCCCGTCTCGCCGCACTTCATCTTGATCTGCGTGAGTTCGAGGAAGTCCTTCCCGCCGTCCCATATGGTCTTGGGCGAGTCGCCACGCTCGGCCGCATGTGCAACAAGACCAAAGCCCGCCGAGCAATCGCTGAACGCCGGGCAGAAGATCGGAACACCCGCTTTGTAGGCCTCGTAAATGATCGAGTTCTTATCACCCTTGGGCCCGCCTCGCTCGTCGAGATAACGACCGAATTCATGCAAAAACTCGCGGCTGCTGTAAGCGCCGGGTTCCATCTCGTCCATGATCTTCTTCGTCGTCTCGTCACAGATGCGAAGCTCTTCCTCGTCGATCAGCGTGTCGTAGATGCGGTCGAGCGCGTGCTCACGCAGGGCCGTGTCGTGCAGGCCGCTCTTGAGTTCCTCGGCTGCGATGTAGTGCTTGAAGCCGAGGGCTTCGAAGAAATCCTGATCGATCATGTTCGCCCCGGTGCTGACGATCGCGTCGACCATGTTGTTGCGGATCATGTCCACAAAAACCTTCTTCAGCCCCGCCGAGATCATCGAACCGGCCAGCGTCAGAATCACGCCACACTTGCGATCCTTCAGCATCATTTCATAGATGCTCGCCGCGCGGTAAAGGTCGCGCGAGCTGAAGGCCATGTGTTTCATCGAATCGACCATCCCCACGATCCCGGGCATCGCGGTGATGTCGATGTGCTTGATCGTCCCTTCCTTCAGAAACTTCTTCTTCGCGGCAGAGTGCTTGGCCTTCAGAGGCTTGGCGTTGAACGACTCGGACATCGGCAGTCTCCTTTCGATCTGCGACCATTCGGTGTGATGGACGCAGCCCATCCCGGCATTTCGCCGGGAAAACGTATCACGCGCCGCGATGCGATCACTCGATTCACTGACGAGCAATCGATCGGGCTGGAGGCTACGGTGCCGCTCACGCGAGAGGCCCGCCATTGCGATCCGGGTGGCTTGAGGTGCAAAAGTATCGCAGACTCGCCTCGCGATGCAAGCATTTCTCTCGACCCTGACGGGCGATTCGAGAGATTCCTCACGCGTGTAAACGGCAGGCCCTTCCACATCACGTCGGCAACCGTCCCACGCGCTCGTCCTCACCTCCCGACCATCATCGACGCGGCAAAAGCATCTCGCGCGATATCCCGATCAGCCCTCGCTCGATCTCCGCCCGCATCGGCTCGTACTGACTCGGCAGCCGCAACGACGTCCCAAGCTCTGCCTCCGATTCATCCACACAAAACCCCGGCCCATCCGTCGCGATCTCAAACAACGTCCCGCCAGGCTCACGAAAGTAAATCGAATGAAAGTAATTCCGATCAATCACATCCGTCACACCAAGCCCCGCCGACGCCACACGATCACGCATCGCCTCCAGCGCCTCATCGTCCGCCACCCGAAACGCAACATGATGAACCCCGCCCGCGCCCCAACGCGGCCTCGAAAGCGTCGGATCGATCACAAGCTCAACCCGCCCACCCGGTTCGTCATGCTCCACCGCCAATCGCACGCGATGCTCATCACCATCGTCCACCACGCCAAAGCCCATCACATCCACCAGCGTCTTCATCGTCGCATCACGCGAGCGCAGCGTGATCTCGATCCCGTCAAATCCCCGTATCTGCTCCGATGCCGCCATGTCCGTCGCGTCCCATGCCTCCGTTCGCACGCGCGTTTCACCCTCACGCAGCGCAAGTCGCATCCCGTCATGATCCATCAACTTGATCGTCGGCGCATTCCAATCCTCATCACGCACATACTTCACGCCCAGTCGATCCAATCGCGCTGCCCACGCACCCGTTGTCCCCACCGGGATGTTGTAAATCGTCCGCGACACCTCGCCATGGCCTGCCTGTGCGGGCCTTGCTTGCGGATGCGGAAAGAACGTGATCGTCGAGCCCGGCGAGCCCAACCTGTCTGCGTAATACAAATGATACGTCGTCGGATCGTCGAAATTGACCGTCCGCTTCACCAGCCTCTGACCCAGCACATCCACATAAAACCGCAGGTTCGCGATCGGATCGCCCGCGAAGGCTGTCACGTGATGAATGCCAGTGATCTTCTTCATACAAGCCTGTCGACGATGAAACGCACGAGCAATATCGAAAGATACAAACTCCCCGCCAGCCCCAGCAGATTCAGCAGGCCGGCGATCGTCCGACGCACAGGCGACTGACGCGCCGTCATTGACTGCCGCAAACCCATCCCAAACACCACCACCGCCACCGGCGAAAGCACCACAAACGCCAGCAACACATAGCCCAGCAATGCCACACGCAACGGCCGCTCACGCTCGCCGTCCTCCACACGCCATCGTTCTTCTATCGCCTCTTCCGATTCCTCTTGCTCATCTTCCTCTGCCTCTTCTTCGTCTTCTACGTCCTCTTCTTCGTCTTCTTCATCGAACACCACATCGCCGTACAGCTGTGACTCGTCGACGACGACCGGATCAGATTCCAAAATCGTCTGCGCCTGCTCCAGCAGATGTTCCGGCACCATCAGTTCCACGTCCGCGTGCCCCGGCAGGGCCACGCCGATCGAGTTGTAGTTCCCACCGAGGATCGTCACCGCGATCCCCGCCGATTCCAACCTCATGCGCACCAGATTCGCCTCCAGCTCCGTCCCAAACCGCGCCAACCGCGCAAGCCTCTGCGGGCCCGCGGTCGAATAGTCCAGTTTCGGCGGTCGCTCGTCGTTCATCCCTATATCCTAGCACACTCCTCGCATCCATCGCCTGCATCCACGCCCCGGCGAGATTCAAGAAATCCATCACCCATGGACGATGTCCGTAGATACTATGCCTGCCCCCATTCCATCCCCCGTTCCCGTCAATGCACCCGCCAGCGCCGACGCTGCCGCATCCGCCGCCGGGGCCGCATCCGATGCCTCCGTCAGTCAGCTCTTCTCTCTTCCCACCGCATGGCCCACGCTCGGCGAGGCCGTCCTATGGTGCCAGGAGATGCGCCCGGGGACCGCCGCCATCCTTCTGGTCTGCGGGTTCGTCTTTCTTGTCTATGGCGCAAACTTCCACCGCGCGCTCATGTCGCTCAACGCCTGCGTGCTCGGCGCATGGATCGGCGGAATCCTCGGACAACAGGCCGGCGCTGCCGTGCCCGGCGCACTCATCGGCGGCTTCCTCTGCGGACTCCTCGCCTGGCCCATGATCAAGTACGCCATCGCCACCGTCGCCGCCAGCGTCGGGTTCATCGTCGGGTGCAGCGTCTGGCGAACCTTCGGCTTCGATTCCAACTACGCACCCGCCGGCGGAATCATCGGAACCACCTTCCTCACCATGCTCAGCTTCATCACCGTCCGATCCACCGTCATCCTCGCCACAGGCATCCAGGGCGCCGCCATGCTCATCGCAGGCGCACTCGGCATGGCCTACAAATACCAATCTATCTCCGACCAACTCAGCAGCGTCGTCCTCGACAACCGCTTCGTCCTGCCCGTCGCCATCGCCGTCCCCGCACTCATCGGCGTCCTCTACCAACACAGCTCCGGCAACGCCCAACCCGCCAAAAAATAAAACCCACGCCCATCCGTTGAACCACAAACCCAACGCAGCCGTACCGTGAATCCCCCGCCCGATTTTCCCTTCCCCCGGGCGGGGGCGTGAGGCGATTGGATGTCGTTGGACGCTCAACGGAGCGAGGGGACTCGCTCCCTCCAACGAGGATTCGCTCCCTCCAAAACGATGACACGCGATTTGGAGGGCCGTCGCTCCAGCGACGCCGGGCGGGGGCGTGAGGCGATTGGATGTCGTTCGACGCTCAACGGAGCGAGGGGACTCGCTCCCTCCAACGAGGACACGCTCCCTCCAAAACGATGACACGCGATTTGGAGGGCCGTCGCTCCTGCGACGCCGAGTCATGTAGGGTGCATGCAATGCACCGTCTGCGTGATGGACGGTGGATGGTTCTCAAGAGGTGCTACGGACTCAGGAGGTGCGTTGCACGCACCCTACGGGCTGCGGCGGTCAAACAGTTGGCGGCTTGAGGGTTGGGGGGCCGAGGTGTGGGGATCGGGGGGCGAGGGTGGGGAACGGATTGACGGTTAGAGGATCGCGTTGTGATGGATGTTCTGGACGTCGTCGTTGTCGTCGAGGGCGTCCAGCAGTTTGTTGAACCGCGGGAGCGTCTCTGCATCGAGCGACACGCTCGTCGACGGAAGATACGTGATCTGCGCGTCGAGCATCGCAATCGATGCAGACTCGATCGCCTCCTTCACCCGCAGGAAATCCGCGGGGTGCGTGAGGATCTGAAAACCTTCGGGACTGCTCAGCACGTCGTCGGCGCCGGCGTCGAGGGCGAGCGTCATCAGACGGTCTTCGGTCGACTGATCGGCGCTGATCGTGATGATGCCGCGCTTGGTGAAGACGAAACTGACGGCGCCCGACTGGGCGAGGTTGCCGCCGGCACGGTCGAGCATGAGACGCAGATCGCCGGCGGTGCGCGTGCGGTTGTCGGAGAGGGCCTCGATGATCATCGCGACCCCGCTGGGGCCGTAGGCTTCGTAGGTGATGGACTCGAAGTTGTCGGTGCCTGCTGCGCCGGAGCCCTTGTCGATGGCCTTCTGGATCGTGTCCTTGGGCATGTTGGCGGATTTGGCCTCGTCGATGACATAACGCAGGGCAAGATTGGCGGCGGGATCCGCACCACGCTTGGCGGCGACCATGAGCTTCTTGGCGATCTTGCTCCAGATCTTGGCACGCTTCTTGTCAACGTATTCCTTGCGACGCTGGATGTTGGCGAAATGACTGTGACCGGCCATGGGGCAACAACGATCGCCAAAATCGCAGCGCAGATCAACCCGAAACAAGACATCTCCACCGATCAACATGACCGCAGCCAGAAAGATGTGTCGCAAGGCGGCGGGTGCCGGGTAGACTCGGCGGGCGATGCGAACATGCGAAGCGAAACCCGACACGCAGATCATGAAAAGCCCCATCACGCGCCGGGCGATGCGAATGATCATCTGGATGCTGATGGCGATGCTCGCGTCGATCAGCACGCGACCCCTGCACGCAACGACACTGCCCGGAGGAAACGCGATCACGAACGCAAATGCGAACGCCCCAACCCCGGCGACGATGACCGCGCGGTATGCGTGGGGTGATGTGTTTGTGAACGGGGATTGGGTGCCCATCGACGTGACGATCAACGATCCCGCGCCGAGGCGCGCGGCGATCGAAGTCGTGGTGTCGAACGGCGGATCGGTGAACGCGCTGATCGAAGCACAAGTGATGACATATGCGACGCCGACGACACATCGGATTCATGTGCCGAAGTATTTTCATTGGCGCGCCGAGCCGATCCGCGTGGTGTTGCGAGATGCAGCGAGCGGGGAGGCGATCGCGTCGTCGGAAATCAACCAGGTGCTGACGCGCGGATGGCAGACGGACGGGACCGGCGGGGCCGTGGGTGTGGTGGGGGTCGGGGCGCAGGTGCAGGGGATGGTGTCGCGCATGCAGGCGTCGCAGGTGAATTGGCAGCATGTGGGCGATCGGGTTCCATCAGACATGGTGGAACTGGACGCGCTGGATGTGCTGGTGTTGTGGGGTGTGGATTTGGCGCGGATGGACGCAGCGCAAGAGCGGGTGCTGGTGCGATATGTGCGGGCGGGCGGATATGTGCTGGTGTGGCCGGGCGAGCGATTGATCGATGACGAGCGACCGTTCGCGCAAATGATGCCGGCGAAGATCGGACCACCGACGGTGATGCGGTCTGATGGGCTGAGCGGTGGATGGACGCTGGTGAGCGCTCAGGCAGAGACGCTCATGCGACCGCTGGAACCACGAGACGGTGCCCGCACGGGGCCGGACCTTGCGGGCGTGCCGGGCGCGGTGTGGAAGGAAGCAGGACTGGGCCGAATCGCGCTGATCGCGATCGATCCGGGCGCGCTGACGCACGCGGATCCGAACGTTCGGAAGGAAATCGGTGCGTGGGCGATGTCGGGCTTTGTGGATACTCAAGCGAATCAAACAGTGCGGACGTCGGGAACCGACGCACCCCCCACGATCGCAGCGAAGGTAAGGCCGGGCGTGTATGCGGATGGATCAATGGAACCGCAGGAAGCGCTCCTGGCACGGCTGGCAGATTTTCCGAATGTGCGCGTGATCGATCCGAGATGGGTGCTGTGGGGGATGATCGCGCTGGGGCTTTTGGTGGGGCCGGTGGATTGGCTGGTGTTGCGTGCGATCGGTAGGCAGCCATTGACGTGGGTGACGACGGTGGGGTGGTCGTTGGTGGTGACAGGCGGGGCGCTGCTGGCGGTGTCGGGCGCGGCCGCGGGGGCGTCGCAAGTGCGGACGATGACCATCGTGGATCAATTGAACACAACGACAGTTCACCGGAGCGTGCACGTCTGCATGTATGCCGCAAGGCGAGAACGCGTGGACATCACGTCGGCGACGGGATGGTGGTGGCGCGTGCCGAACACGTCGGGCTGGGCCGGCTACAGCGAGCAACGCGCGCGGGCGAGCCAGTTCGTGGAGTTTGATCAGACCGCAACCGACACGACCCCGCGAGCGGTCGGCCTTGCACGACGGGCGGCGCTGGTGATGCGGGCGGATCAATTCGAACCGACGAACGTAGCGATCGAGGCAAAACTCGATATTGAGGACGGCCAGCTCGTGGGAACGATCATGAACAAATCAGACGGCACGTTCGATCGATTCGAGATCGAAATCCCCGGCGTGGGGGAGCACGCGTTCGAAGGAAGCCTCGCGACCGGCGCGGAGCTGCCGGTGCGGATCAAACTGGACGCGTTCCGCACGCGGGCAGAGTCGATGGATTCGTTTGGTGAAACCGAGACATCGGGGCCAGAGTCGAAAGTGGCGAGTCGTGATGTGTTTGGTCTGCACGGATTGGCCGAGCGATCGCATCGCCAGTCGAGGGACGCGGGGATGGTGATTCGCGCGTTCGGCCGCACGAACGATCCGCCGGCACGATTGTCGATGCGCGGGGATGTCGAAACGCAAAACGATCTGGTGGTTCGCGTCAGACTTTCGAAAGAAGATGCACTGGATGACGCGGAGTAGTCGGCAACTGTTTTGCACGAGGATTTTCGGATGAACCCATCGACAAACGGCCATCATGGTGCAGCGCTTGAGATCGCGGGCCTGACCAAGCGATATGGGCGATTGACCGCGCTGGATGATTTGACGCTTTCGCTCGCGCCGGGCGAGGTGTTCGGATTCATCGGGCCGAACGGCGCGGGCAAGAGCACGACCATGAAGATCGTGGCGGGGCTGCTTCAGGCGACAAGCGGGTCGGCACGCGTGCTGGGGCAGGACGTGGCCACGCATGGCGAATTCATCCGGCGGCATGTCGGATACATGCCTGATGCGTTCGGCGTGTATGACGATCTGACAGTGACCGAGTATCTGCAATTCTTTGCGAGCGCTTACGGGCTCGTGCGGTCGGAGCGACGCAAGCGTGTGGGAGAGGTTTTGGATCTGACGGAGCTCCGCTACAAGGAACATGCGCGGGTCGAGGGGCTGAGTCGTGGGATGCAACAGCGGCTCGGGCTGGCGCGGGTGCTGATTCACGATCCGCCGCTCTTATTGCTGGATGAGCCCGCGTCGGGACTTGATCCGCGGGCGCGGATCGAGATCCGAGAATTGCTGAAGCACCTTCGAACGCTCGGCAAGACGATCGTGGTGTCGAGTCACATTCTGAGCGAACTCGCAGAGTTTTCGACGAGCCTGGGGATCATCGAGCGCGGCAAACTGCTGGTGCACGGATCGCTGGCGGAGCTGACATCGCGGGCGCGGGCGCATCCTGTTGTGGTTGTCACCACGCCTTCGCCTGAAGAGACGCGGACGGCGCTATCGAATGACGAACGCGTGACGCGGATCGAGATGCACGGAACGCAGGTGCGTGTGACGCTGGATTCACCGCAAACGCATCTGCAATTTGTGATCGAGAAGCTGCTGGCGGCGGGGGTGCGCATCGACGCGATCGCGCCGGAGGATTTGAGCGTGGAAGAAGTGTTTCTGCGGCTCACGCGCGGCGTGGTGAATTGAGCGATGTGCGAGCGATGTCCGAACTCCGATCGCACACGCGAACTCTGATCGCACATGCGAACACCGATCGCACACGCGCACGCCGACGTGAAAGCGTTCATCGACGTGATGTGATGAGTCGGAAGGCGATGAGCGGGCCTGTCATGGTCTCGGCGGTCGCATCCGCGAGGCGCTGGCTGCGGGCGAGCAGGGTGCCGAAGAGGAAGAGTTGTGCGATGACCAGGCCGTGGATGCCGGTCTCAACGCTGAGCATCACCGAGAGGGGCGCGAGAACCACGACGAGCAGGCCGAGCCACACGACGGCGGAGTCGAAGGGTGTGCGGCGAGTCTCACGATGCATGTCCGCGGCGAGGAGCGTTGCCCCGACGGCCATCAGCAAGAGGTCGTAGTCGAAGTAGAACGGCATGACCAGCGGTGTGGCGAAGATGGTGATCGCGATCACGCGAAAGCGGGCGATGCGCGACTCATCCCACGTCCATCGATACTGCCACCATTGCCACAAAACGCCCACGAATACTGCTGCGCGAGCGAGCGAGGCGACCAGACGCGGCATCCAATGATTCGGATCGCTGGCCAACGTGTTGATGAACCCGACGAGCGTGACGTGGCGATGCCAGTGGTAGTCGGATGCACCCTGGATCGTTGCGAGGTTGCCGGGCGTCTCCACGAGCCACGTGGCGATCGCTCCGGGCAGAAGTGCCTGGCTGATCGCGAAGGTGATCAATCCGACGATCATCATCGACAGCAGCGCGCGTCGCCCGAGTGTGAGGATAAGCATCAATCCCACGAGGGCGGCGAGCTGCGGCTTGTAGCAGAGCAGGCCGCATAGAAGTCCGGCGAGAATCGCACGTCGGCCCTGCCAGGCCAGCGCGATGCCGGTGAGCAGCAGCAGCGAAATCATCGTGTTCTGGCCGTGTCCGAGTGCCTGCATCGTCGGATATGAACCGATGACGAGCACCGGAACGACGGCCCAGCTTGTCCAGGATCGATCGACACGACGTCGAACAAAATGCACCAGAAGTGCGACCGACGCGAGCAAACAGACGATGTTGATGAGCGTCCATCGATTGACGGCTTCGTCGAAACTCAGCGACGCGAACGCAACCATCGGCAAAGCATAGTGCGGCGGATTCCACCAATGGCCGAGCGTCGGCCTGGCATCGGGAATCTGCGGCCAGACGTGCTCGCGCTGATACGCTCCGAGTGCGTCGAAGTCATACAGCAGATCGCCCCTGCCTTCGGCGACCAATCGACCAGCAGAATAAAAGGGAACAAAGTCGAGGCCGAGCGTGGACCGCGTGACCGCTTCTTCGTCCGGTAGGAACTGGTTCGCCAGTGTCAGGGCAAGGAGGATCAACGCAACAAGTCCACCGACCTGCCAAAGTCGGTTGCGTGCGGGCTGCGGGCGCAGAAGTGCCGGTCGAAACGCCATACATCCAGTATCGACCGAACGACCGGAAGGGTTTATCTGTCGCGGGTGAATCGGGGCGATCTAAAAGAGATGCTCGGATTCGAGTTTTGCAGCTTGTCGGACCCAGTCGAGGAGTTGGGCCTCGTCGATCGTGTCCGACTCGTGGATATGAAGGTAGCGAACGTCCTTCATCTTCGACGATTCCGGCGGAGGTGGAATCAATGACGAACCTCGGAAGAACGAGACCTTGACGTATCGGCTGATGCAATGGAACGCGACAACCCAATTGACGCGCGACGATTTGCCATCGAGCGGCCAGCCGTAGAAGGGCGTGTTCCAGCGGACGGCCTTGCGGACATCAGGCAGGGCTCGCGAAATGACTTCGTCGAGCGCGCGACCGACGCGCTGCTTCCACTCCGGCATCGCGTTGAGATACGCCTCGACAGCTTCAGGGCCGTCGGCCTTTTCGATCTGCGGGTTGCCGCCGCTCAAAAGTTTAGGGGCTTTGGATGAAGATTGAGTCGATGGTGTGGGCTTGCGACGCGGCACGATGGGATGATGAATCAGGTGATTGACTTACGCAAGCGTGAAACTCGATGTGGAGTCGATGCGTTCGAAGATTGGTCAACCGAACGTCGGCGCGTAAGAATGCCAAGATGCGGGTATTAGCCATTGATGTTGGGAGCAGCGCGGTTCGGGCGGCGATCGTGAAAGGTGTTCGGCTGGATGGAACGCTCTGTTCCAAGCCGTTCCCAACGCGACGCGAGGGAGAGTCCGTCGACGTCGATGCGAATGAGATTATGCGAGCGGTGATCGGTGTGGTGAAGGGCCTTGGCAAGCGCGTGAAGGATGTGGATGTCGTCGCGATCGGTGCGATGGGCCCGAGCTGGCTCGCGATGGACAAATCGGGCAAGGCGATCAGTCGTGTGATTACGCATCAGGATCGACGCAGCCTCGCCGAGGCGCACGAGATCGAGCGGGCAATGGGTGAACAAGGGCACCGCGCGCTCGCCGGGAATCGACCGGTGCCGGGCGGGATCAGTTCCACCTCATATCGTTGGATGCAGCGACACGCGCCAGGCGTCATGAAGCGGGCACGAATTGTCGGGCATCTGAACACGTTCCTGGTTCGCTGGCTGACAGGTGAAGCAGTGACAGATCCGAGTCATGCAGCGTTTATGGGTATGACGTCGATCGACGCACCACGTGCGTGGAACGACCAACTGATCGCGGCGGTGGGCGCTCGACGCGCGTTGTTGCCGCGGATCGTGGATGCGAGCGAGGTGGCGGGGAAGATGATCGCGTCGACGGCGGGCACGTTGGGAATGCGAGCCGGTGTGCCGGTGCTGCCGGGGATCATGGACGGAAGTTGTGCCATGCTGCTCGCGGGGGCGGAGCGTGGTCGACTGGTGAATGTGATCGGATCGACAGACGTGCTTGCGATGTGTGTCGAGAAGCCGATGCCGCATGAGGATTTGCTGACCCGACCGCTCGGTGTTGGAGATCATTGGCTGAGCGTCGGCACGATCGCGGCTGCGGGCAGTGCAGTGGACTGGATGCGAAAACTCCTGTTCCCCGAGATGTCGGATGCGAAGTTTTACACCTGGGTTCGGCGACTGACGCGAACGGATCGTCGGTCGGACACAAGGCGTGACGAGATCGGCGTGGAGATCGAACCTCACTTTGCCGGCTCGCGGACGCAGATCGAGCCGATGACCGGCGCGATTCGCGGGCTGACGCTGGGGACGGATCGTGAACTGTTGCTGGAAGGGCTGCTGGACGCTTTGGCACTCGCGAGTTTCGAGCGATGGCGCGTGATGATGAAAAACTCAGGCATCGCAACATCCACACGTGGCGGGGGCGATGTACATGTCACCGGCGGGGGCGCGGCGATGGCGGGTCATTATCAGCGATATTGGCCGGGCCGATGGAAACGTCATGTGCTGCCGGAGGCGACGCTGCGCGGACTGGGCCGACTCGCGGAATTGGCCAGGGGCGTGGGCTCGTCATGGACTTCGTACGACGATCGAACGAAGTTGGCTAAGTGCCGCTGATCGGGCCTATTGATCGCTATGGATCGACCGATGGTACGCAAGCGATGCACAGCGTCTTGCATGCAGGAAGAGTTAATCTCGAACGTCTGCGAGATCGGTGGGGGAGGCGGGGGTGTTGCGGAGTGCGTCGCCTTCGCGCGGGGTGTAGTCACGCTCGTTGAACTGATAGAGATGTTTGGCGATCGCATCTGGTGGCAGATCGAGCTTGGGACTCGGCGCGACGCCGAGTGTGATGAGGCTTTCTTCAAGGATGCGGGCGGCGGGTGGAGCTGCGACGATTCCGCCGAAATGGCTTTGTGATTTGTCGGGATCGTGAATGATAAACGCGATGACGAGTCGGGGGTCTTCGTAAGGCGCTCCACCGACGAAGCTGGCGGTGTAGTTCTCCTGGTTGTATTGCCCGTTCACTGCGCGGTGGGCGGTGCCGGTCTTGCCGAAAAGGTTGTAACGCTCCAGCCGTGCGTTGCGGGCGGTTCCGCGAACGGGAATGTCGGCGAGAATTCGCAGGACATCGGAGGCGGCTTGCGGTGGGATCGACTGTGGACTCAGCGGCGCTTCGGGCGGGCGGATCGAGGCGATCTGGCCGTCGGCATCGAGCGTGCCTTGAATGACATGTGGCGTCACCAATCGTCCGCCGTTGGCCAGTGATGCCATCGCGCGGGCCATTTGCATCGGCGTGACGAGCAGTTCATAGCCTTGGGCGAGCGATTCGGTGCTGTGCCTTGTCCACTTGGAAACGTCGCGAAGCTGCCCCGCACTTTCGCCGGGCAGATCGATTCCGCTCCTGCGTCCGATGCCGAATCCGCGGAGCGCGTCGTCGAGACGTCTTTGACCAAGGCTCTCGGCGATCTTGCTCATGCCGATATTGCTGGATTTGACGAGGACATCCCACGTGTTGAGCTTGTCGTAGCCGTGCACATCCGTGATGCGGCGGCCGTAGCTGGTTCGCCATGTCGGGCCTTCGATGTCCCACATCTGATCAAGTCGCGTGGTCTTCTCGGCAATGGCGCGTGCGACAATGAACGGTTTGAGCGTCGAACCGGGCTCATAGGGAACGACGAGCGCACGATTGGTCCGCGCGACCGCGGACGAATCTTCAATGACCTGCGGGCTGAAGCTCGGATAGTTCGCCAAGGCGAGGATCGCGCCCGTCTGCGGATCGAGCACGACGACCTCTCCGCCGCTGGCCCGAAAGCGATCGACCGTGTTGCGGAGTTCACGCTCGACGAGTGCTTGAATCCGCGCGTCGATCGTCAGAACAACATGCCGACCGTGCGCGGGTGGCGAGTAGTCGTCGAGCTGGGCATCGATTGCGCGGCGACGCGCGTCCTTGGCCATCCGAACCGCGCCATCGCTACCCGAAAGAAGCTCATCCAAGGCAAGCTCGACACCTTCAATCCCGTGGCCATTGCGACCGACTCCACCCAGCACGTGTGCGGCGCGTGAGCCCATGGGATAGATCCGCATCGATCGCGGCTGAACGCCGACGCCGGGCATGCGAATGCTTCGCACGGCCTGGATCGTTTGTTCATCGAGATCGCTGGCCAATTCCAGATAGCGGGCCGGGTACTTCTCGCTGATCCGCTGCAGCAGCGCGAACGGCTCGAGATCAAGAATCGTAGAGAGCCTCGCGAGGTCGCGCTCGATGGCCACCGCGCCTTCACGACGCAAGTCGTACTGATCGATGAGAAACTTCGGATCGACAAACAAAACCGAACTCTGCACGCTGCCGGCGAGAAGCTGACCGGTCGAGTCAAAAATACTCCCGCGGCGGGCGGGTAGTGTCTGATTAAAGTGCTGCTGGCGTTCGAGTCGGGCGGCGATCCGATCGCGGACCTCTGTCTGAAGATGCACGACCCTGCCGAGCAGCGCGAGTAGCAACAGGGCGATCACGACAAAGACAACGCACGCCCGTGCGGGGGAAAAGGCGCTGGCCTGGGGCGCACGAGATGGCTCGGCGGCAGCAGTCGATGGATCGGCGGACTCTGGCTCCACAGTCCATTATCGGACGGGCCGTCGTCCAAACTTGAGCCAATTCATGATCGAGCCTGGGCGATGGTTGAGGTGGGTTGGGGTTGAGGACTTCGCATGAAAGGACGTGAAGCACACGGATGCTCTGTTTTCCGCGACTTTACGTCCGTCTGTGGCACGATCATGGAGCGGTCTCGCGGACGGGCGGACGAATTCTGCCGGGTGAGGATGTGCGGGTAGGATGCGAGGATGGGACACACGATGCGTGCGCTTGTGAAGGCTGAGTCGGAGCGTGGATTATGGATGCGCGAGATGCCGGTGCCGGAGATCGGGATCAACGATGTGCTGGTGCGCGTGCTGAAGACGGGGATATGCGGGACGGACGTGCATATCTACCAGTGGGATGATTGGGCGCGGCGAACGATCCCTGTGCCGATGGTGGTGGGGCATGAGTTCGTCGGCGAGGTCGTGCGGGTGGGAGCCAACGTCAATGACTTTCATGCCGGTGAACTCGTCAGTGGAGAAGGGCATGTGGTGTGTGGTCGTTGTCGGAATTGCATGGCCGGTCGGAGGCACCTTTGTCGGGAGACCCGCGGGATTGGCGTGAATCGCCCGGGCGCGTTCGCGGAGTATATCAGTGTGCCGATGACCAACCTGTGGCATCACGCGCAGAATGTGGATCTGGAGGTTGCGTCGATCTTTGATCCGTTCGGTAATGCGGTGCATACGGCCCTGCAGTTTGATCTGCTGGGCGAGGATGTGCTGATCACCGGCGCGGGCCCGATCGGATGCATGGCGGCGGCGGTGGCGCGGTACGCGGGGGCGCGGCACGTTGTTGTCACGGATGTGAATCCGTTCCGGCTCGCGCTTGCAAAAAAACTCGGAGCAAGCCGTGCCGTGAACGTCAAGGATGAAAAATTGTCCGATGTCCAAAGGGAACTGGGGATGCACGAAGGATTTGATGTCGGGCTCGAAATGAGTGGGCAGGAGTCGGCGTTCAGGGATCAGATCGAGAATCTCTGCCACGGCGGAAAGCTGGCCATGCTCGGGATTCCGTCGCGGGCGATCGCGGTGGATTTCAACCCGATCGTCTTCAACATGCTGACAATCCGCGGGGTGTATGGGCGTGAGATGTACGAGACCTGGTACAAGATGACGGTGCTCCTGCAGGGCGGACTTGATCTGAAGCCTGTGATCACGCACCGATTCGATGCGGTGGATTACGAGGAAGGATTTCACGCGATGATCGGAGGATCGAGCGGGAAAGTGGTGCTGGACTGGACGCGACTGTGAACCATCGGAAGCGTTGAACGAATTGAATCGATCCGACCCACGTCCCAGGCGGTCGTGAGGTGATCACGGCTCGGAAACGCATCATGCCGCTGTTCTGATCTCTCGCGTCTGGCGAGGCCTAACGGGCTTCGAGCAGTTTGTTCTGCTTGGCCTGTTCGCGGAGGTCTTGGGCGAGTGTTTGCAGCTTTCTGGTGTCGAGGTTGAGTTTGCGAGTTTTCCAGACGAGGGCGTCGTTCTTGATTTCGACAACGTCATAGGCGGTCTGAAATGGTCGGCGGGCGAATTCGTCGATGTGCGGGATGAGTTGTTCGATGTCGGCGCTGTTGGCGAGGATGGCCCATGTTCGTGCCTGCGCGAAGACCTGGTCTGGCGCTCTGCCGAGATTCACGCCGGCGTTGACGCGTGCCTGCAGGTCCTCAAGACGCGCACGAATGGCAATCGGCTGACTGGGCAGCCGCATCGCCAGTGCGTCGCGGTAGGCGAGGATGTGCGTGTTCACTTCGCCGGCCTTGACGACGTGGCCGGCCCATTGTGTGTTGAAGTCGAGGTAGGTCTCTTTGGTGAGCTTTCGCAACTCTCGATCGAGGTCGCGCTTCTCCTCGGGCGTGATGCCGGGAAGCGGCGCGGGCGCAGGCGCCGTGACGAGCAGCTCGGCGAGCCGCAGCGATTGCTTGTCATCGAGTGAGTCGGGAAGGGCCGAGAGAAGTTGCCATTTGATGTAAGCGTCGGCGGGCGGAGTATTGCCAAGCCGGCGGCCGAGTGCGCGAAGAATGTCCGCCACCTCGGGCTTTTGCGGGGCGCTGGAAAAGTAATCGCTCGTCGAGCGCGGAAATGGCTGCTTTTGTCGTGTCGCCTGACGCGTTTCCTGCTGAAGGGCACGGATCGCAATGGTCAGCGGATCTTCAGCCTTTTCGCGGGTGCGTGATGGTGTTGACGATGGAGCGTTATCGGAGGGTTCGGGGTTCTCCGACTGACCGCGGGCCGTCCCTGCGAACATCACGCCCACCGCAAGGAGCGATAACCCTTTGGTCACGCAACGCGACGCGAGCGATCGATGGATTGCAAAGGCTGACTTTTTGGCGGATGCGGGCGGTTGGTCGGTCACGAAAAACCTCCGGAAGTTTTTAGCACTATAACCGATGGATCGTGCGGCGAGCATCCTATAGTCATGATGTGAACATTGTGACAGCCATTACCGGGGCGAGCGGTGCTCTATATGCCCAGCGATTTCTTCAGGGATGCGTGGCGGCGGGCGTGCACGTGCACCTGATCGTCAGTCCGCTCGGGCGGCGATTGCTGCATGATGAACTGGGGATGGAAACAATCGATCTGGATGGACTGATTGGCCACAGTGATCATCAGATCACGCTATACAACTATAACGATGTCGGCGCAAAGCCCGCGAGTGGGAGCTTTCTGCACGACGGGATGGTGATCGTCCCGGCTTCAAGCAACACACTCTGCGAAGTGGCGCACGGGCTGGGCGACAATCTGATTTCCCGATCGGCGGCGGTCTGTTTGAAGGAACGGCGCAAGCTCGTGATCGCACACCGCGAATCGCCGATGAGTCCGATGGATGTGACTGCATACAAGCTGCTGACCGACGCCGGAGCGATCGTCGCGCCGTGCAATCCGGGCCTGTATCTGAATCCGACGACCGTTGAGGAGATCGTCGATTTTGTCTCGGGCAAGCTGATGGACCTCATGGGTGTGAAGCACACACTGCCGACGCGATGGGATCCGAAATCGCCGCGTCCCACCTGGAAGCTGGGGCCGCTGTCGAAGTGATTCGCCGTGGGCCGCGCGTCTGCCTAGTCGAGACAAACTCGACCCGGAGCAATTCATGATTGGGACTTTATCGTGCCGTCGATGAACATCGAATCGCCGTAGCTGAGAAAGCGATAGCCTTGATCGACGGCCTCGCGATAGGCGCGTCGTTGGGCGTCGATGCCCATCGCGGTCATCACAAGTGCGATAAGCGTACTACGCGGCTGATGGAAATTGGTGATCAGCGCGTCGACGTGACGAAACGTCTGCGGCGGTCGGAGAAAGAGCCGCGTCGAACCGGCGGTCGGACGGATCTCGCCGGGCGGTTGCGATTCGAGCACGCGGCAGGTGGTCGTGCCGACGGCGATGACGCGATGTCCGCTGGCACGGGTCTGACGGATCAGTTCGCACGTTGAATCCGACAGCTCATACCGCTCTTCGTGCATCTGATGATCGGCAAGATTCTGGGTTTCGATCGGCTTGAACGTGCCCAGACCGACGTGAAGCGTGACATAGGCACGACGCACCCCGCGACGATCGAGTGCTTCAAAAATCCGCGGCGTGAAGTGCAGTCCCGCCGTCGGGGCGGCGATCGAGCCGGGGGACTTGGCGTAGACGGTTTGATAGCGCGAGTGGTCCAGATCGTCCAGATCGTCGTGCCCGCGATCCCGTCGAATGTAGGGAGGGAGCGGCATGCGTCCGATGCGATCGAGGATGATGTGCGCAGGCTCGCGTGCTTGCGGATGGTCCGGATCGAGTTCGATCAGAAAATGATTCTCGCTACGCTCGATCGAGCGGACGGGAATCGGATCAGGCGAGTCGAGCGTGAGGCGAAGCCGGTCATGAATCGGGCCAACGTTTTTGAGCATGACGCGCCAATGGCCCCGTGCGGCTTCGTCAAGGAAGAGTCCTTCGACGCGTCCGCCGGTGGATTTCTGGAGAGTGAATTTGGCAGGCGTCACGCGGGAATCGTTGAGGATGAGCAGGTCGCCGGGATGGAGGAGATCAGGCAGGTCGGTGAATTGCCGGTGGTGGATCGAATCGGTGGCGCGATGGTGGTGAAGGAGTCGCGATGCGTCGCGCTCGGCGGCGGGGGCTTGCGCGATCTGCTCGGGCGGCAGGTGGTAATCCAGATCATCAAGAGTCAGGTCGTTCATCGGCTCAGATGTTAGGCCGAGACCGACCTTGACGCTTGTAAGAATCATACCGGCAACAATCTGAGAAATCGGACGATCGCAAGTGAGATTCCCGACGCAGTCGGCTGGTCGTGGTTCACGTTAAATGCGATGAGCGACTTGTCATCGGCGGTCGGAGTTCTGGTTGCAGCGCTGGATTTGGCGCTGGTGCGATCGATCACGTCCGCAGTGCAGGCCAACCTCATCGCTGCGGGCGGAGTGCCCGGACCGCTCGGGACGATCGAAATGCCGGGCCCGTTTCCCAGGGGGCGGACCGATAGCTACGAGATCGGCCCGCGTGAGGTGATCGAGCCAACGCCGCGATTCCTCCCGCGACTCACGCATGAACCCGATCCACGCGTCGTCGATCCCGGCATCATCCCCATCCATCCGGAACAACCGTCACGATTGGAAGCACCCTTCGAACCCGTATGGAAGCAGCTACCACCCGTCGACGAAAAGCGAACCGTCACACAAGTTAAGTACGCCGTCGTACGTGTCGATCTGCATCGTAAGGGAACGATGCTCGACATCTTCGTGTGACGAAGCAGGCCTCGCGGCCAGCTTCCCATCAACCACGAAGGGTCGCGATGCGGTCCCGGTGTCTTCCGGAGAGAAAAATGCTCAGTCGTGACGAGATCGACAGATTGGCAACATGGATTGCTTCGATGGATCGCGAGGAACTGATTCAGCAGTTCAGGCAGTACCCTGCACCATTCAAAGTCGATTTCGATGACCGATTCCTGGCGTCGCAGTCCGTGGAGAAATTGCGACACGTCTTCTTCGGCCTGTGCATGCACACGGGCCGCATGCCGGACGAGCAGCTTGCGGCGGCCTGATGCGAGGGTCTGGAGTCGAACCTCCAATAACCTGCTTCATCGATTCGCGGAACGGTCTTTGTCTCGATCGATCTCACGATGATCTTCCGAAGCAGCTTCGGAGGATTGATTCGTGAAATCCCTGGCGTCTGCGGATGCAGGGCGGTTCATTTGTTCGAGCGCCCGGGCGAACTGTGAACCGTCTCCGAGCGTGGTGAAGTCGGGGGGCGATTCGGGCTCGGGGAGGGTTGTCTTCGAGAACCGTTCGAGGATCGACTTTCGTCGCAGCTTCAGGCGCGTCATCAATACAAGGGCTACGAGGCTCGCGATGAAAAGTCCGAAGGCGGCCGGATATCGGGATTGCCGCCCGACGTCGTATGCGCCCATGAGACAGGTCGCCGACGCGATGCCGAAGCCAAGAATCAGCGCGAAATTCCATTGCGCAGAGCGATGCAATGCTCGGCGATCAAGCATCACCTTTCGGATACGCAGTTGATCGAGTGAATCGGATGAGTCCATCGGCAGATTACTCATTCTTCGAGGATGAATCTCTTGCATCAGAGACAATCGCGAATCATGCCGGCGAGCTGATGGCCGGTGTGGGCTTCGAGGCGGTCGAGCACGTGCAGCCAGCGTGCGTGGAAACAATCGGCGTCGGTGAGCGGGCGATGTCGAAAGAGCGCGCGATAAGCGGTGCGACGTCGAAGGTATTCGTCACGCTCCTTGTCGTAACCGCGTTCGAGTGCTGCAAGAAATCGATCCCCGAAATCGCGAGGCCGATTGATGTAGGGCGCGCGAGAAATGATCGAACGCGCGTACGCACGGGCCATCATGCGAAAACCGTCGGGATGATGATTCTCAAAGGTTCCGGTGTGGTCGGATACGATCACACGCTCGGGAAGTCCGGTCGGGCCCTCGACGATCATCTCATCCCCGTCATCGAAGATGACATGGCCGTTACGCTCGGTTCTACCGACGATGAGATTGGAGGCGGCCGCCTCTCCGAGAAGATCGGCAAGCGCGCTGGCATAGCCGTCGTTGGCCAGACGCACGGTCGGGATCTTGTCGCTGGCGATCCCGTCGACATAAGGCCTCTGAAAATAGGTCGTCCAGATCTTGTTCCCAGGCGTGAGGCCCGGGCGATCCGTGTAACTCTCCGCGAACTTTCGCACGTGAATCGTCGGAGGAAGATTCATGCCGAGCTGCCGACAACCGAGCCTGCGATCGAGGATGTAGTCGGTGTACTCCTCTGAATCCCAGATCGCACGGACGATGTCGGCATTCTGATTCAGTCGTTCACGCACGCCCCATTTCTGCAGACGAATGATTTGCAGTTGATCCCCCTTGTCGCCCTCACGCCTGAAGTGGGCGACATAGACTTCACGTCGTCCGCCGTCCGGTGTGCGTTGACAAAGGCTGCTGACCACCCGCCCGATGTTGACGTATTCGAGATGCCCATTTTCCTGAAGGATGTTGCAGATCAGGCTGCGCACGGTTCGATCAGAATCCGCGATGATGTCGGTGTCGGGCGTGATGATTGTCGATGAGTCGCTTGGGGAATCGAGTTCGGAGTCGAAGATCAGTTCGCCGTCGCTTATTCGAGCACCGGGCAGCCAAAGGATCTGGCGATAAAACTCCGGCGCGAGGCCCATCATCGCCGTCTCAGTCAGCACGTCGCCGCGATTGTCGGTCAGTTGTGCGTGCATCCGCTCACGCCACACGCGATTGGCCGGCTCGTCTTCGCGCAACTCGGGAGGAACCGACATGAGGAATCGCGCCGACAAATCAGCGTGCAGCAAACGCAGATCGATGTCGGAAGCGTGTTGTGCACGATCACGCAAAAGGGCGGCATCAAGCTCAAAGACATCGGTCGGAAACAAATCGAGCTCACGCGCAAATCGATCATTCCGGGCGTCTAGCAGATGTCCGATCTCTAGGATGTGCGACCGAAAGGATGCGTCGGAAAGCTTGGCCAGACCCTGAAAGCGAGCGGCCGTCAAATATCGCGTGCCACGCGCGGCGTTGTAGTAGTAAATCCGATCACCGCCCACCGCCACCTGCGCCTTGACGATGTGCTGCACAATCTGATCCGGCGTCACAGGCAGAGGATTGATACGCCAGGCCTCGCCACGACGGAAAATCTCATGACGCACCCGCGCATCCGCGACATCCAAAAACCGAATCCGACTCTTGGGAAGACGCTCGCGCAATAACTCGTCGGCGGCATATGCCTGATCCATCCGCGTCGGGTCGGGACGGATCGCGATCATCCCCGGATACACAAATAGCGAAACCGAATCCAGCAGGATGCGCTCGACGTCTGCATCTGTCAGCGCCGGCTTGCCCTCGGTCGCCCAGGCGCGATCAAACTGGTCGAGCATCGCGCGCCGCTGATCGTCATGAATCCCCGGAATCGTCACGAGGGTCCGATGCTCGGGAAAGATGGTGGCCACGCCCGAGGAGGCATCACCCCTCAGCACCGCAGACAGCACATCCTCGCCGATGATCCGAAGCAACCGCAGCCTCCATCCAGTAACTCGATCCGGTCATGCCTATTCGCACCCGACGGCCCGACCATACTCACACACCGGTTGATCCGTTCGGGCGTTCGAAATCAATCGTTCAGTCGATCCAACAATCCAAATCATAGCCCCGAATCCCGATCCGGGCGAAGGTTCGACGCGCCGCAAAACCGTCCCGTGGGTTTATCGGTCATTCTCTGCGAAAAAATCCGATCAAAATACCCAAATTCACAAAAGTGGGTCAAATGTCATGACGATGAGGTTGGTGAAGGGCACCCAGATTAACAGGGCGTCCCATCGAAGGAGATAGGCCATGTTGCTCAAGTCGATCGCATCGGAAACGGACTTTTTGGACATTGACGAAGACTTCGTCGGTCTGACCCAGACCCCGCTCCGCTTGGAGCGTCGTCAATACCGCAGAACCGATATGGACCACGGCCAGTACGGCGTGGAACGTTGGGAAGGACCCAAGGCCGGCGGACGGTCGTTCGGGCAACTGCTCAATCTCTCGGCAGGCGGCATCCTCATTCGTGCGCAGTCCGGCGATTATCGCGTCGGTGCACAACTCCGAATCCGGCTCCGGCTCCCCGCCTACGCAGGCATCTACCCGTTCGTCTCCGCAGATGGTTCCGGGCAGGGCAGCGAAGAATGGTGCGGCTGGATGACCGTCGTCCGGGTCCGCAAAAATGACGACGATTCCTTCGAAATTGCCGGCCGACTCGTTGATATGCGCGATATCGATCGCGGTATGCTCGGTCTCTACCTCTCCGCACAACCGCTCGCATCACACTCGGACGATTGAGCCCCGCTTCATCGACAACCTCAGCAGAATACCCAACACCACCGCTCATCAGGCGATTTCCGCAAGGAGATCGCCTGATTGCGTCTTTTGAGCCTCATTCCAGGTCCAGACCCAAACGGCAGAATAGCGCCGATCGCAAGGTTGCCGGCTCATCGCGTTAAGATCTGATTCGATTCGGGAGGGGGGAAGGTGAGAGAATGCGCGTGCGTGGATTCGAACCACGGACCTCGTCCTTATCAGGGACGCGCTCTAACCAACTGAGCTACACGCGCGACACGGTCAGACTTTGGCATCGCCCTGTCCGTATTGCGAGCCGAGTAATGTAAAACCCGCCCCCACGGCTGTCAATTCGGCGACACACTTCCCCGTGGCGGCCGGACACTTCCCCGTTCTCCGCGGCGGGGTTCTCCGATGCCCCGCGGGATTATTGCACAAGTGCAGATGCTTTGACCGATACACCCGACGCCCACGAGCGCGGCCACCATGTGGATTGGCCGGATGACTCGGGGTGATCCACGGGTGAGTTATGAACGATTTTCGACCCGTCTGCTGTCGACGCGAAGCCTTTGAAACCATGCGCCGGGCCGCCCAGCGCATCGAAACACCGGCCGCCCTCATCGAAGGCGCCGTCGCCATCGCTCGACATGCCATGCCCGATGCCAACGTCGAGGCCACCAAACAAACACTCGTCGAACTGGCCCGCAAACTCCGAACCCGCGTCCGCGGCTCACAAACACAAGCGCTCGTCGCTCACCTCCACGAACTCCTCTTCGTCGAAGAAAGCTTCGTCGGTAACACACTCAACTACCACGACCCCGCCAACAGCTACCTGCCCTGCGTCCTCGAAACTCGACGCGGACTCCCCATCACCCTCAGCCTCATCTATCGCGTTGTCGGCGAACGCGCAGGGCTTCGCGTTCGCGGTATCGGACTCCCCGGTCACTTCTGCGCGGGCGTCGAATGTGACGGCTCACTTCTCGTCATCGATCCCTTCTACGCAGGCCGCGTCCTCAGCCCCACCGACGCGCTCGAACGTATCCGCGACACCTACGGCGCAGAAGTCGAATGGAACGACGAACTCCTCAGGCCCGTCTCCAATCGGCACTGGCTCACTCGCATCATGCAGAACCTCCTGCATACCTTCAGCGAACGTGATCAACTCGCTGACGTCGCTGCCATGCTCGAAATGGAAATCCTGCTCTGGCCCGAACAACATCACCTGCAACGCGATCTCGCACTCGTCCTGGCGCGATCAGGAAAAGTCGATCACGCCAGCCGATGGCTCGAAAGCTACCTCGCCGCCAACCCGGACGATCCACAGCGCGACGACCTCGAACAACTCCTCCAAGCCATGAGCGTCTGAGATCATTTCCATGATCTCATCGTCCAGCAGCCGAACCTCCACGCCGTGCTAGAATGTGGACGTGATGAACCTCGTCGAAATCGTCGTGCCTCTTGACGCGATCGTGCGCGTCGGGGATTCCGTCGTGGTCTGCATCACAGATATCGATCCGAACGGCATACGACTGATCGCCGAGGGAACACTGCTCGGCGGTCCCGAGGACGGTATGCCGTTCCGTGTCACCCGCGAAATGCGCGTCGGTTCACTCATCGATTTCGGCGATCTCGTGCGACTTCACCTCCGCGGTATCCAAGCGGGCGAAGCAATTCTCGGCGTCGACGCGCCCAAACACTTTCCCGTCTCTGTCAGACCCACCTGACCACACCCAAAATCCGTAAGCCGCCACTCATTCCTTGCGATCATCGACCAACATCCCTCCACCCACGCAAACGTCATAAAGACATTCGCAAAGGTCAACTTCAGAATGAAAGTGAGGGTGGCGGGCATCAATGATCCAACTAAACAGCTTGTCCGTTGGATGGATCGGCAATCCTGCGCTACCATCGTGAATCGATGAGCGAATCGGGACGAAGCATCTCTCCATCACCCGGTCAGGCGAGCGCGACCGAAGGTCAGGCGGGCGCAACCGAAGGTCAGGCGGGCGCAACCGAAGGTCAGGCGAGCGCGACCGAAGGTCAGGCAACTTCGTTCGCCGACCGCATCCGTGCATTCGCCGCCGACATCAAGCTGAGCCATAGCGTCTTCGCCCTGCCCTTCGCACTACTCGCTGCCGTGTTGGCGGGCGGTGGGGCGGGGGCGACCGTCGAGCGATTCCCGTCCCTCGTGCAGGTCGGCTTGATCGTCATCTGCATGGTCACAGCTCGCTCGTTCGCGATGGGAATGAACCGCCTGCTCGACGCACGTCTCGACGCGATGAACCCACGCACCGCCCGTCGCGCGATACCCGCCGGGCGACTCTCCTCGCGATTCGTCGCCGGGGCATGCGCCACGACAGCCGTGCTGTTTATCCTTGCAACCAGCGGATTCGCCTGGGCCGATCACAACTGGCTGCCGCTCATGCTCTCGATCCCCGCGCTCGCCTTCATCGGCCTGTATCCGCTTCTCAAACGATTCACGCGCTGGGTCCATTTCTACCTCGGCGCTGCCCTCGGCATCGCACCGCTCTGCGCGTGGATCGCGATCTCCGGACGCATCGAGCTTACGCCGATCCTGCTAGGTCTCGGTGTGATGTTCTGGACTGGCGGCTTCGATATTCTATATGCCGCGCAGGATGTGGACGTCGATCGCGCGCAAAAACTCTACAGCATCCCTTCCAGAATGGGCGTGGCGGGCGCGCTATGGATGTCGCGCTTCGCGCACGTGATCTGCATCGCGATGTTCGTGGCGGCGGGGCTTGTGAACGCGCAACTTGAGATGCTCTGGTCCATCGGTATCGGCGCAGCCGCGCTGCTGCTCGTCTACGAACAATCCATCGTCAAGCCCCATGACCTGAGCCGCCTGAACCTGGCATTTTTCACCCTCAACGGCTGCGTGAGCCTCGTGCTCGGCACGCTGGGCATCATCGACGCGGTCGTCATCTGAACGCGATGGTGTCACGCGAGTGTCGGTCAGTCACGCCAGCGCGTCGGCGGAGGCGAGGCTTTGGACTTCGGCGCGGCGGTTTTGTTTTTTGAGCAGGCCGGTGAGGACTTTGCCGGGGGCGAGTTCGACGAACTTGTGGGCGGGGTCGTTTGCGAGCGGGGCGAGGGTTTGTTCCCAGCGGACGGGTTTGATGATTTGATCGACGAGCAGGGCGCGGATGCTGGCCGGATCGGTGTGGGGACGGGCGGTGACGTTGGAGTAGACGGTCGAGCGGGGCGGGTTGAACGTGACGCGCTCGAGTTCGACTTTCATCGCATCCGCGCCGGCTTGCATGAGGGGCGAGTGGAACGCGCCCGCGACGGTGAGGGGAATGGCCCGGAAACCGGCCGCGGAGGCGGCGTCGGTGAGCCGTGCGCAGGCATTGACGTTTCCGCTGACGACGATTTGTCCGGGTGCGTTGAAGTTGGCAGGGACGAGCACTTCGCCCTGGGCGCAGTCGGCGCAGAGTTTCTCGATGGCGGGTTCATCAGCGCCCATGACCGCGACCATCGTGCTGGGATTCGCCTCGGCGGCGCGTTGCATCGCGAGCCCGCGCGCGCGGACGAGCTTGAGTCCGTCTTCGAACGAAAAGACGCCAGCAAGGTGCAGGGCCGTGTATTCGCCCAAGCTCAGGCCGGCGAATTGCAGATCGGCGGTCGGCATTTTTCCAGCAGCAGAAGCAGCGGCGTGGCAGGCGATGCTGGTGACATAGATCGCGGGCTGGGAGATGTCGGTTTTGTTCAGCTCGACATCCGGGCCTTCAAAGCAGAGTTTTGCCAGATCGAATCCGAGGACATTGCCTGCCGACTCAAACACCTTTCGGGCGGCGTCGGATTTTTCGAAGTAATCGCGACCCATGCCGACGATTTGAGCACCCTGACCGGGGCAGAGAATGATGTTGGCCATGTTCAGTGGGAAGTTAGAGGTTCATCGAATCAATCACGAAAACTCAAACGATCGAGTCACATCCGCACGACCGCGCTGCTCCAGGTGAGCCCGCCGCCGATGCCAACCATGACCGCGACGTCGCCCGTGCTGAGCTTGCCGGCGCGGACGGCTTCGTCGAGAGCGATCGGGATGCTGGCGGCGCTGGTGTTGCCGTAGCGGTCGATGTTGACCATCGCTCGATCGATCGGCAGTCCGAGCTTTTCCATCGCCGCCTCGATGATGCGGAGGTTGGACTGATGCGGAATGATGAGCTTGACGTCCGCGAGGCTGAGGCTGGCCTTTTCGATGCCGACCTCGACCATCTCAACGAATTTGGTGACTGCAAACTTAAAGACCTCGCGACCCTTGAGTTTCAGATATTGATCGCCGGCGTCGACGAGTGATGAGGAGACGGGGTGACGCGAGCCGGGCTTGCAGTAGATCAGTTCCCAGCCGTTGCCGTCGGCGTGGAGGCTCGCCGAGAGCAGGCCGCGGGGCTTGTTGCTCTGATTCGATTCGTCGCTTGCGCGCAGGACGACCGCGCCCGCGCCGTCGCCGAAGAGGATGCAGCTTCCGCGATCTTTGTAATCGGTGATGCGTGAGATCGTTTCAGCGCCGACGACGAGGATGTTGCGGTAGCGTCCAGAGGCGATAAACGCGCCGGCGGTATCGAGTGCATAGACGAAACCCGAACAGGCAGCGGAGAGGTCGAACGCGGGCGTCTGGGTCAGTCCGAGCCTCGATGCGATGAAGCACGCGGTCGCGGGGGTGACCATCTCGGGCGTGATCGTCGCGCAAAGAATCAGATCGATCTCACCCGGAAGCAGTCCGGCGGCTTCGAGTGCACGACGCGCGGCTTCGGTCCCGAGGACTGCTGTTGATTCGTCTTCGCCTGCGATGCGGCGTTCTCGAATGCCTGTTCGCTGGGTGATCCAGTCGTCGCTGGTTTCGACCATTTTAGCCAGATCGTCATTGGTCAAACGGCGCGCCGGCAGAGCTGAGCCAGTACCGGCAATGATGGGGCGAATGAAGGGCATAGTGGAATGTAAAATCAAGCCCGACAAGCATACTCACCTACGCCCGCGATGAAAGCACCGCCGCCCTCATTGCCAGCAAAGTCCCAACGCCATCGGCAACAGCCGTGCCCCATCGATTCCGTGACAAGACGAGCCTTCTGCAGAATTCGTCTTCACTCTCATCGACATCCCCAAGTCACAACAACGCATGGCCATGCGTCGACGGTTAATCGACAAGAGTTTTGCGATTTTTGCAGGGTGGGAATTGAGACTCTGCGGCACAAGTCGCAGTGATGAGTTGCAATCTTTTCATGAACGACGGATGCGGTCGCGTCACTCATCCGCCTGGATGCCGCGGGCGATTTGGTCTTCGATCTGGCGATTGATGCCGCTGGCGTGCAGTTGCTTGCCGACGCGGATGGCATTCTTGATCGCACGGGCATCGCTTCGACCGTGGCAGATCAGGCAATACCCACCAACGCCGAGCAGCGGCGCTCCGCCGGTCTCCTGCCAGTCGTGCTTCATGTAGATCTGCTTCATGATCCCTTTGAGTTTTTCAAACGTCTGAGGGTCGGCCTCCTGCACTTCCATCGCGATGGTCTGAAAGAGTGCCTCAGCGAGGCTTTCCGAAAGCTTTAGGACGATGTTGCCGACGAATCCGTCGCACACAACGACATCGCAGGTGCCCTTGAAAATGTCCTTGCCTTCGATGTTGCCGACGAAGTTGATCAGCGGCTCGTCGCGGAGCAGTTTGCGGGTTTCCTTGACGATCGTCGTGCCCTTGGCGTCTTCTTCGCCGATGCTCATCAGGCCGACGCGGGGGCTGTCGATGCCGTGCACCGTGCGAGCATACGCACTGGCCATGATTGCGTAATGGTGAAGATGGATCGGTTTTGGCGCGATGTTGGCGCCAACGTCACAGATGGTGACCGGGCCGTGGAAGGTGGGGAAAACAACTGCAATGCCCGGCCGCGAGACGCCAACGAGCGTACGCATGCGAAGTTGGGCGGCAGCCACGCACGCGCCAGTGTTGCCGGCGCTGATGGCGACATCGGCTTCTCCACGTGCGACGAGCTTGCACATCACGCTGATCGAACTGTCACCCTTCGAACGAATCGCCTCCACCGGCGACTCGTCCATCGCGACTTCCTGCGTCGCCTCGACAAACTTGTAGTGGGCCTTCTTGTCGGCGGGGATCGGGGCACGCTCGAGCGCGGGAATCACCACGTCTGAGCGACCGACGAGCAGCAACAGGTCGTCTGCTTCCAGCAACGGGGCGGCGTCCCAGCAGCCTTGAAGAATGGCGGCTGGGGCTTTGTCACCCCCCATGACATCGACAGCGGCTCTCAACGTGATGGTCCTTGCGTTGGGGAGGAATGAATCAGCGGATACGAATCAGCGAATGACTCTTTCATGCAAATCGGAGGGTTGTTGGGCGATCAGGGCCGACTCACTCGAGATCAGTGCGGTTTGACCGCTCTTTGAGCACGAGTTCAGGCGTCGATCACACGGCGTTGGTGAGCCAAACGTCAGACGATCGCCAAGAGCTTCAGACTGAGCCATGGGTCGGGCCCGTCTCGCCGGTCGGGTCCGATTGAACTCATCCGGCCTGCCTCGACATGAACCTCAGCCTGTCGGAGGTGCCGATCGAACGCGCCAATCGAACGTCTTGGCTCGAGGGCGGGATCGCGAGGCTTGCCTCATTCGGCTTCGGTCGTTTCACCGACTGCGACCGCGACCTTGGGATTATGGTAGCCGCAAGCCGCACAAGCGGCGTGTGGCAACTTGGCCGCGCCGCACTGATGGCAACGCGTGTACTGCGTGGGGCGTAGGGCGTGATGGCTGCGACGCTTACGCTTCCGCGATTTGCTGACCTTCTGAACAGGTTGCATGACTGACCGTCCGTCTCGAAAATAACATACGACCCGACTGCTTCGACATGCATCAGGACGCCTCCGTCCAGACTTGTCGCAGCCGACACTCACACACGAAACCCGCCCGGACGCCCGCAATGCCGACTTCCGAAGTGGCGGACGGAGAAACGTACGACAAACGCCCCCCGATTGTCAAGATTCCAGACGATTCCTCCCCGATTCCCCAAAAAACGCCCGCCGATCGCGGCTAAGTCATCGATTTTAAGGCCGATGCGAGCACCCGGATCTGGTCTGTCGTGTTGAACCAGCCGGTGCTGACGCGAAGGAAGTGCGACTCGCCCACGCGGGTGACCGGGCAAAGGATGCGATGTCGGGTCCAGAGTTGATGGGCGAAAGTGCTCGGATCGATGGTCGCGGGGAGCTCGAAGATGCTCATGCATCCGCTCATCGCCTGATGAGGAGAATTACCACAGACCCAACCGATGTCACCCAGGATTGATCTGGCGAATCGGGCGAGCGCGCCAGCGCGCAAACGCATGCGATCGACGCCGATCTGATCCAGAAAGCCGATGACCTCGGGCAATACCATTTGCGGCGTGCGGTCGTACACGCCGAGGTACTCGAGGCGGTACTGCAATCGCGTGCATCCTGCAGAGAGGTCCCACGGGCCGGAAGGGGCGGGGGCATCGGGATCGGCCGGCTGTGCTGCGTCGTAGTCGCCGTTGCCCCAACTCAGAATGTGCGGCCGGAGTTTTGGCTTGAGTGATGGTCGGGCATAGAGGAATCCACAGCCCGCCGGTGCCATCATCCACTTGTGGCAATTAGCGCCGTAAGCGTCCGCATCGATCGCATTCAGATCGACGGGGACGTGTGCCGGCGCGTGCGCGCCATCGACAATGCTGAGGATGTTGTGTTCACGGGCGAGCTTGCAGAGCGATTGTGCGGGCAGCACGAGCGCGCTGGCGGAAGTGATGTGGCTGAAGAACATGACACGCGTTCGAGCGCTGATCGACCGACGAAATGCCTCAACGACTTCGCCGGGATCTTGCAGGCAATTGCCAAGATTGACGATGCGAACAGTCGAGCCGTCACGGCGGGCGACGTGTTCGAGAAGGATGCGCATCGCGCCGTACTCGTGATCGGTGGTGAGGATTTCATCGCCGGGCGCGAGGCGAATCGATTGCATGACAACGTTGAGTGCGGTTGTGACATTCGGCAATAAGAAGATGTCTTCAGGCCGGGCGTTGAGGAATCGTGACAACGCTCGTCGCGATGCGTCGATGCGGCGGGACGTCTCGAAAAAGAAGAACGAACTCGGCGTGCTCGCCTGACAATGACGAAGCGCCTCGACCGCCCGCATCACCGGAAGCGGCGTGGGGCTGAGCGTGCCGGCATTGAGATGCACCTCGCCGGGCGTTGCGGGGATCTGCAGAAGAAAGGGGAGGAAATGGGTGTCGTCGACCATGAGTGAGAATCCGTACCGGGAAAGTAGATCGGGAAGCACGGTCGAACGAAAGGTCGAACGAAAGTCAGAGCGGAGGATACTGTTCGAGCCGGGAAGCGGGGTGCCGCAATGTTAAGATTTTATGATTGACGAAAACTCTGAATGATCTAATCTCGCGGGTACGGAGAAATCTCCGGGCTGTTGGTGTGAATCTGTGGTCGCGTGCGAATCTGGTGAGTCTGGCCGTATGTGCGGCCTGCCGTTTCGGTCGCGTTGGCTGCGGATGAATGAGAGAAAGCAGAGCCTCGGGTCCTCGCTGGCCCGGCAAGATCTTAGAGGAGAGCGTCATGTCAAAGTCCCCGCGCGATCGTCGTGTACTGCTTGCATTGGTTTGTGCCGTGGTGGCGAGTCAGTCAGTTGCAGAAGCTGTGACGCACACATGGACAGGCGGATTCGGGTTCGCGCCCAGCAGCAACATGAACAACTCAAACTCCTGGGGCGGAGCCGCGCCGACTCAGCCTCCGACCGCGGGTTCGAATCTCGAACTCATCTTCCCATTCTCCCTCTCCAACGGCTCGCTCAGCACCACACCGATCCAAAACTTCGGATCAGCCCTTCGGTTGCAACGGCTCAACATTGTCAACCCCAACCTATACACCTTCAGTGGCAACGGCCTGCAGTTTGAGAATCTCGGCGCTAACCCGTCCATCGTCTTTGGGTCCGCTGCCGTGATCAACTTCCCGCTGGCCATGAGCTTTGTTGATCCGACGACAATCACCCATTCAGCAGCGACCGCACTCAATATCACCGGCGCACTCTCTGGAACCGGCGGAGCCATCTTCGTCTCGCCCGGCGGGAGCCGCATCGTCACCATCGGCGGAACCGCGCCGAGTTCGCTCGCGGGGACGAGTCAGGTCATGAGCGGCGTCACGCTACAACTCGCACGCGGCCCCGGCAACACGATCGGCGGAATCATCGAAGTGCATGCCGACGGCGTGCTGCAAGCACTCCCACCCAACCAGTTTTCGAGCGGCTCGCATGTCAAGCTGATCGAAACGCCCACCCAAACACCCACGTTGCTGGTGAGCAACACACAGACGCTCCTGCAACTCACCATGGACGGCGGAGTCGTCAACTTTAACCCAGGCTCGACGCTCGCGATCGCGGGCTCCATCACCAGCAACTCGGGCATCTCGGTCATCACCCCTAACTTCAACACCGCAGCCGTCGATCTGGCCGGCGGGGCCCGAACCATTGCCGTCAACTCGACCGGTGCGACCGAACTCCTGGCGATCACCGCTCCGCTCACCAACGGCAGCTTCATCAAGACCGGGCCGGGCGTGCTTCAACTCACCGGCGCATCCCATTCCCTCACCGGCGCGAGTCAGGTCAACGCCGGAACTCTGCGCACCATCTCCACCTCCATCGGCGATGTGATCAACCAGGGACTAATCGAGTTTCTCTCCAGCGTTACCCCGCATACCGGCAATATCAGCGGAAGCGGCTCGGTGTTGATCCCCAGCGGCGGATTCGCCGTCCTTTCCGGGAACAATTCCTACACCGGCGGGACCACGATCGATACCGGCGGTACGTTGTTCGGTAATACCAACTCGCTCACTGGCGTGATCAACAGCAGCACCTTCGGAACTGTCAACATCGATCAGAACTTCAATGGGAACCTCAACGCAAGTGTCTCTGGACTCATCGGCCTCAACAAGTCAGGCACCGGCACCGTCACCCTCAATGCCAACTCACATGCATTCGGCGTGAATCACTCGGCAGGCGGACTCGCCCTGGCTTCTGATCAGGCACTCGGCACCGGAACGTATCAGCCTTTCGCATTCGTCACGCTCGAAGCCATCGGAAACCGAACCCTCGCCAATGTCTTTGGCACGATCGTCGGGCCGCTTACGTTTGCCGGGTCGGGGAACATGAACTTCACTGATCTGAGCGACAAGAACCAAACCACCGGCACCGGATTCGCAGTGATCCACAGCTCCACGGGCACGACCACGCTCGCCGGACGGTACAACTTCTCATCGGGTGCGATCGTCGTGAATGCAGGTCAACTTGTCCTCGGCAATCCCACGATGGTCGGCGGATTCCTCGCAGCGCCGGGTACCAATGTCACCGTCAACGGAGGCACGCTGAAACTGCAATCACAGAACTTCATCAGCCTGCCCGATGTCACACTCACCGGCGGAACGCTCGATGTGCCAAACGGATATGCCATCCCGCTCGGCGCGGTGCTCGCGGGCAACGGCGCAGTCACGGGACGCGTCGCCAGCGCTAATGGCTCGACCATCATCGCAAACGGCCCGCTCTCACTCGGTAGCCCCACACACCCCGCAGGCGTCAACCTCGACGGCGAACTCTATTCCTCGCAATTCTCCGTCACACTCCTCGATTCCAATCAAGCCGTCCTCGGCAGCTACACCGAACTCGGCAATGTGTCCGCCGCCGGAACGCTCAACAGCGCCAACGGCATCGTGCTGAACTTCGGGCGAAATCTCGTCGGATGGGGAACCGTCAACTCCACAAATACACTCGCACGAGCGGTCATCATCAACGGCGACGTCGCAGGCACGAGCATCGCCCGGCCCGTCACTTTCAACGGCTATGTCAAGGGTGTCGGCACCTTCGACAACACCATCTTCGCTGGAACCTTCGCTCCCGGTCTCTCGCCAGCGCTTCTCACCGTCGGCTCGATCGGTTTCGCTCCCACCAACGTCCTCGATATGGAAATCGGCGGACTCCTGCGCGGCGGACAGTACGACGCCATCGACGCCACCGGAAGCATTCTCCTCAACGGTCAACTCAAGCTCACACTCATCAACAGCTTCAACCCCACGCTCGGAAACCAGTTCGATCTCTTCGACGGTACGCTCCTCGGCACATTCAGCAGCTTCAACTTCCCCCCGCTTTTGGCCGGTCTCTACTGGGACACCAGCCTCCTTTACTCCAACGGCATCGTGCAAGTCTCACTTGTCCCCGAACCCGCGACGCTCGCCATGCTCGCGGCGCTGCCTCTGCTTGCTCGTCGTCGGCGCTGCTGAACCGCGGCCTGGCATTCCAGATGCATCGGCCCCCGTTCTGACGATATCGCGGTCGGACCTTGGTCGCGATCATGCTCGCTGATTACGATAAACGGCTATGTCGATTGCGCAATCAGACCAGAAAGCTTCAACTCCTTGGAGTGTGCTCGGATCGCTCGGCGTGATGATGTTCCTGCAATACGCCGTCTGGGGCGTATGGCTGCCGGTGTTGCCGAACTATCTGACCGCCCCTGTTGAAGCAGGAGGACTGGGATTCTCGACCGCGCAAATGGGTTGGATTCTGGGGCTCGCCGGCAGTCTCGGGGCGATCTTCGCACCGTTCATCGCCGGTCAGCTTGCCGATCGCGTCATGAATGCTGAACGCGCGCTCGCAGGACTCCTCGCGATCGGCGGGGCAATCAAAATCGCAACGGCATACACCACAAGCTTTCCTGTCTTCCTCGTTCTCTCCATCTGCTACTCGATCTGCTACATGCCCACGCTCTCGCTGACCAACAGCATCTGTTTCCAAAATCTCTCCGACTCCCGCAGACAATTTCCACCCGTGCGAATGTTGGGCACGCTCGGATGGATCGTCGCGTCAAGCCTCTTTACGGTGCTGTGGCTTAAGAGTTCCGATGCCGCCGAATCCACACGCAGGATCGGTGACGCATTGCTTGTCTCGGGCGGGCTTGCCATTGCGTATGCGATTTACGCGTTCATCTTTCTGCCCAAGACCCCGCCACGCCGCGGGGCAATGGAAAAACTGGCGTTTGCCAAAGCATTCGGGCTCTTGCGCGGGCGCGGCATGTTCGTTCTTAGCATCGTCGCACTGCCGATCGCGATGGTGCATCAAGTCTATTTCTTCCACATCGCGCCGTTCCTCGAGCGGGCGGTGAAGATCGATCAGCAATGGCTCGGACCGGCGCTTTCGATCGGGCAGTGGAGCGAGATCGTCTTCCTGACGTTGCTGGCCCTGTTTATCAAACGAATCGGATTCAAGGGCGTGCTTCTACTCGGTTGTGCGGCGTATGTCGCGCGGTTCGCGATCTTTGCCTCGACCACCGATGTCAATGCGGTGCTGGCAGCGCAGGTGTTGCATGGGTTGTGTTACGGCTGCTTCTTTGCTGGTGCGTTCCTCTTCGTCGAGCACGTTGCTCCACCGGACGTGCGCCATTCGGCGCAGACCGTCTTTGGCATCGTCATCCTCGGACTCGGACCCGTCCTGGCGGGTCTGTACAATGAGATCCTGACCAAGCAGTTTCCGGGCGAGGGATTCTTCGCAGGATTCTGGACGACACAGGCGGTCATCGCTGCCATCGCGTTTCTGATCGTGCTCGTCGCCTTTCCCCTCAGCATCAAGCGTCAGAACGCCGGGGGCGAGTCATCGTCGATGAACGCATGAGTGTCCGGATGAGACCGAATCGAGCAGGGGGCCGTCGAAGGTTGTTCGGTGTCTTTGGCCGCTGATCGGATATGATTGGTGCATGAGTCGATCGACCCTGGTCTTGCCCGAGCGCCCCAAACTCCCCGCAAGCGGCGGCGGGCCCATGCCATTCGAGCCGGCGTGCGCGATCTTTCGGCGATACCTGCGAGGACAAAAACTGAAGTTCACTCCCGAACGCGCGATGATCCTCGATGCCGCCCTGCGACGTGAAGGACTCTTCAGCGCCGACATGCTCGTCGTCGATCTGCGCTCCGCCGGCCGGGTCAGTCGCGCGACCGTCTATCGAACCCTCACCCATCTGCATGACGCCGGCATTCTCAAGCAGGTCTTCTTCGACAATCGACAAAGCTATTTCGAAGTCCTCACGCACGGCCAGCACAACGACTATCTGATCAGTGTCGAAGACGGCAGGGTGATCGAGTTTCGCAGCGACAAACTCGCCAGGCTGCTCGATGAAATCTGTCAGGAGCACGGCTTCAAGCGGGCGGGGCATCAACTGCATCTCTATGGAACGCAGGCGGAATAAGTGAATGGAATCTGCTTGAGAGAGCCAGCGAGCGAACCATTGACCGACGATCAGGTGCTCAACATAGCGCCGCAAATGTTGCGATCGTCAGGACAAGAACACGCCACTGCACGACGCTGAGGATCGGGATGGCAAGTGGCAGATTCATTGCCTGAAGTGTGCCCCCGGTTTGACTTGCGGGCAAATGAAATATACCGGCGCGACAGACGAAGACGTGACCGCTCATCGCGATGAGAACGGCGATTTACTCGGACGTTGAATCGATGCGGAGGAGGTCTTCTTCTCGTTCGGCTTCGGCGCGGGTGCGGGCGTCGCATGAACCGCCGCCGGCGCTGGGCCTGGTGAGCTGCCGGGATTCTTCTCCCTGTCGTAGGCCTTTCGCATGAGGTTGCGAAGGGTCAGCAGGGCGGCCTCAGATTCCATGAAGGTCGGGGGCATGCGCAGATAAACCTCGCGATCGCTCACCACCGTCAGACGCCCCGGCGCACCCGTAAGGCAGAACCCCGCCTTGTGTGCGTCGATGACCTTCAGCACCAGATCGGGATCTTTCTTCACGATGCTTTCGATGCCGAAGTGGCTTGAGAGCAGCCGCAACTCGGTGAGGGCGGTCAGCACCGTGACCTGGCGAGGTGCTTCGCCGAAGGCGTCGGTCATGTCGGCGATGAGCGCCTGGATTTCTTCGATCGACGTGCAGCGTGAGATTCGTCGGTACAGTTCCATCCGCTGCTTGTCGCTTGCGATGTAGGTACGCGGGATGTGGCTGGAGATGCCGATCTCGATGTGCGCCTCGGGACGCGTCGGTTTGCTGCCGGTCTTCAGTTGATGAACGGCCTCATCGAGCAACTGGCAATAGAGTTCATAACCGACCGACGCGATATGACCCGACTGCTCGGGCCCGAGGATGTTGCCCGCCCCGCGAATCTCAAGATCACGCATCGCGATCTTAAACCCCGCGCCGAGATGGCTGTATTCCTCGATCGCCTTCAGTCGCTTGGCGGCGATCGGTGTGATCGGACGATCCGGCGGGAGGAGCAGATAGCAATACGCGCGATGTTTATATCGCCCGACGCGCCCGCGCAATTGGTGAAGCTGACTCAGCCCGAACTGATCCGCATGATCAATCAGCATCGTGTTCGCATTCGGGATGTCGAGGCCCGATTCGATGATCGTTGTCGAGACCAGAATGTCCGCGTCGTGGCGAATGAAACGCAGCATCACATCCTCAAGCTCGTCCTCGCTCATCTGTCCATGCCCGACGACAATGCGGGCGTCCGGCACCATCGCGTTGATCTTCGTGGCAACCTCATAAATGTCTTCGATGCGGTTGTGAACGTAATAGACCTGCCCCTCACGCGCAAGCTCACGCTGGACGGCGAGCTTCACGCGATTCTCGTCGTACGCGCAGACTTCGGTCACGATCGCACGACGATCCTGCGGCGGGGTGGTCAGCGAGGTGATGTCGCGCAGGCCCACCATCCCCATGTGCAGCGTTCGCGGGATGGGCGTCGCCGACATCGTCAGCACATCCACCGTCGCGCGGAACTGCTTCAGACGCTCCTTGTGCGTCACACCAAATCGTTGCTCTTCGTCTATGACGACCAGACCGAGATCGGCAAACTTGATGTCCTGACTCAACAGCCGATGCGTGCCGATGATGATGTCGATCTCCCCGCGTCCGAGTTGCGACAGCAGATTCTTCGCCTCTTTCCCGGTCTTGAAACGCGAAATCGATTCGATCGCGAACGGATAATCAGCAAACCGATTGCGGAACGATCGCTCATGCTGTTCGGCGAGCACGGTGGTCGGCACGAGGACGGCCACCTGTTTGCCGTGCTCGACAGCCTTGAAGGCTGCACGCATCGCAAGCTCGGTCTTGCCGTATCCCACGTCGCCGCACAGCAACCGATCCATCGGGCGAGGCTGCTGCATGTCACGCTTGATCTCCTCGGCACCGCTCGCCTGATCCGGCGTGGGTGTGTACGGAAACTCGGCCTCAAACTCGGTCTGCCATGTCGTGTCGGCGGGATACGCAATGCCCGGCGTCCCGCGACGCGCTGCCTGCACCTCCAGCAGCTCGGCGGCCATGTCCATGACCGCCTCGCTCACCTTCTCCTTCTGCTTCTCCCAACTCCCCGAGCCAACCTTCGACAACTGCGGATGACCATTGAATCCGCCTACATACTTCTGAATCAGATTGATCCGACTCACCGGCACGTGCATCGACGAATCCGCAAACCGCAGCGTCAGATACTCCTCCGAATGACCGTCCTTCTCCGCAACATGAATGCCTGTGAACTTGGCGATGCCGTGCGCGATATGTACGACGTAATCTCCGACCTGAAGGTCCAAAAAGCTGTCGATCGCTCGGGCCGCCACCGTCTTCTTCATCCGCCGACGCACGTCGAATCGATGGAACAATTCGTGATGCGGAAGGATCAACATCGCACGAGTCGCCGAAGCTCTGTTACGAGATTGCTCGCTTCCCTCCCAGACGAATCCTCGATGCAGAAATCCACGCTCAAGGCTCAGCTTTAGCTTCAGGCCCGGCGCGTGTTGATCGAGCAACTCTTCGAGTCGATTCTGCTCGGCCTCACTCTCACAAACGATGGTGATGTCGGTCGATTGCTGCGCGTCGCGCAGTTCGACGATCGACTTCTTGATGTCGGTCTCGAATTTCTGCACCGAGCGAATGGGCAGCGCGATCGATGTCGGATCCTCTATCGATGTGATGAGGCTGGCCTTACCCTGATCAAAGGGAGAAAGCTCGACGATACTGAATCGCTCGGCCGCACGCAGCAGGGCGGCCAACGGGTACATGCCACGCTGGTCGGGCACGCGCTCGAGGTAGCTCTTGCCTTGCTCTGCGATCTCGAGCGGCTGCCACCAGATCAGAATCGTCGATGGATCAAGCAGGTGCAGCAGGCTCGTGCTTGTCGTCGGGCTGCGACCTGCGATGTCATAGAGCGTGATCTCCTGCAGGCGGTCGCCCGAGCCGAGGGTTTCGAGATCGAAGCTGCGGATGCTTTCGACCTGATCGCCAAAGAAATCGATACGAATGGGCAGTCCGACCTGATCTGAGCCGGGAATGTCACCGGGAATGTAGACATCGACGATTCCGCCACGCACCGCAAAATCGCCGGGCACTTCGACCTGCTCGAGCCGGTTGTATCCGTGATCCGCGAGCCAGACGATCAGCTTCTCCGGTTCGAGCATTTGCCCCGCCGAGATCGTGTAGAGAAGCCACTTCAGTTCATCGCGATCCGGCACCGATTGCATCAACGCCTGAATCGGGATAATCAGATCCGGCTGACGCTTCCCTGGAGTTGATGATTTCGTAGATGCGTGGTCGGCATGCGATGCCATGCCGGTGAGCCGCGTGACGAGCCGGAGACGATCCGCGACCTGCTCTTCGCTCGCCCGACCGAGCCCGCCTGCGGTGTCGACTGCGGGCAGCACCTCAGGCCTTGCGTCGCAGAAAAATGCCACATCGTCGGCAAGGTCGTCGGCTTCATCGAGATGCCCACACACCAGAGCCACCGGACGATCCGTCTCCGTTCGCAACGCCGCCATCACCAGCGCAACGCTCGAGCCCCACAATCCACTTGCGATCACCGCGCGCGATTGCGACACCGATCGCGCAAGCGCTGCCAGCTCGGACGACTCCAAGAGTCGCCGACGTGCCTCTGTCTGTTGCATATCAATATTCTAGTCCGCCAGCCGCGCATGTGCGAACGCGAACCGGCCAACCCAGCAATCCTCAGATCAATCTGGCTCGCTCGCGTTTGGGCGGCGATTGCGTATGCTTCTAACGCCCGAAACTCAAGAAAAGTTCTGACCATGAGGAACCCATGCCCGACGTGATCCCGCCTGCCGACGATTTGCCCTTTACGCTCCAGCCGATCAAGGACGTGATGGTCGTTGAGTTTCGCGCTCCATCCCTCATGGATGCCGTCGTCCTCGACAAAACCGGACAACGGCTCTACCACCTCATCGAAAAGGAAGACCGTCGCAAGATCATTCTCGATTTCAGCTCGGTCCAATACGTCTCCAGTCAGGCCATCGGCATCATCGTCAACATGAATAAAAAGCTCGGCGCGCTCAAAGGAAAAATGATCCTTTGCGGCATCGGCCCACGCCTGCAGGAACTGCTACGCATCACACGCCTCGACAAAGTTCTCATCATCAAGCCGACTCAAGCGGACGCAGAGAAGGTCTTCCTCCTCTGATCCTGTTTTGGATCTGTTAATTGATCCGTCCGGCCAACCTGCTGACGGATGATCAGGTTTCGGGGTTCAGCATCGGGAAGAATCAGACATGAGCACATTGATGTTGGGGGTGTCGGGCTTACGGGGCCTCGTGGGCGAAAGCCTCTCGCCTGAGGTGATCGGTGCCTACGCGCACGCTTTCATTTCTCATCTCAAAGCCACCGAAACGCCTTCCAACGGGAAGCACTTCGTCGTCGTCTTCGGACGCGATTCACGACCCAGCGGCGGATTCGTTCGCGATGCCGCGGTCGCGGCGCTGACGGCCTCGGGCGCACACGTCATCGACCTCGGCGTCGTCACCACACCCGGCACCGCGATGATGGTCAAAAGGCTTAACGCCGACGCCGGCATTGTCGCCACCGCAAGCCACAACCCCATCATCTGGAACGGCCTGAAGCTTCTCGATCGCCGCGGAATTGCTCCACCGCCCACGTTCATCTCCAAAGTCATCGAACGCTTCCGCTCCGGCGAGCGCGCGTACGTCAGCGTCGACAAACTCGTCGCATCCTCGTCGAGCGATCAAACCAATACACATCACGTCGATCGCGTCCTGTCGCATGTCGATGTGCTGGGCATCGCATCCAAACGGTTCAAAGTCGTCATCGACAGCATCAACGGCGCAGGCTGCGTCGGCGGAAGCACGCTCCTCAGCAAACTCGGCTGCAGTGTGATCCAAATCAATGGCGAACCAACCGGGCAATTCGCACACGAACCCGAACCCACCGAAAAGAATCTCATCGGCCTGTGCGAGGAAGTGAGGCGACAGAAGGCTCACGTCGGATTCGCCCAGGATCCTGATGCCGATCGACTTGCCATCGTCGATGAAAATGGTCGCTACATCGGCGAGGAATACACGCTCGCCATCGCCGCAGAATACATCCTCCGCAAAAGGCCCGGATCTCTCGCGGCGGCTAATCTCTCGACCAGCCGCATGCTCGATGACATCGCCACCCGGCACGGCGGGCGCGTGATCCGCACGCCCGTCGGTGAAGCCAATGTTGTCGAAGGCATGCTCGCACACAACGCCGTCATTGGCGGCGAAGGCAACGGCGGGGTTATCGATCCTCGCATCGTCGCCGGTCGAGATTCTCTCACCTCCATCGCCTACACGCTCGCGCTGATGGCCGAGGAAAATCGCCCGCTCAGTCAGATCGTCGATGACCTGCCAAAATACGTCATCATCAAAGACAAATTCGAATGTCGTCGAGAGGATGCAAACCGCGCGGTCGCAGCGCTTCAAAATCACTTCGCAAACGAAAAAGTTGATACGCAGGACGGCATCCGCATCGATTGGCCCGACGCGTGGGTCCACGCCCGCCCCAGCAACACCGAACCGATCATGCGCATCATCGCCGAAGCGCCCACACGCGAGTCCGCTGAGTCGCGTATCAAACAAGTCCAGCAAATCGTCCACCAAACCCTCGCCACGAGCCACTAGCCACGGGCGACCAGACACTCACTATTTCATATGCCCCTCGCGCAGTTGACCAACCTTATCCTCTCCTTCGGCGATCGCGTCATGTTCGATCGCCTCAGCTTCGCCATCGATCGCGGCGAGCGCGTCGGTCTGATCGGCGACAACGGCGCGGGCAAGACAACGCTCTTTCGCATGCTCACCAGCGAGTTGCGCCCCGAGTCGGGCGATGTCAGCATCGCTCGCAACGCCACTGTCGGCATCCTCGAACAAGATCCAAAGTTCACGCCCGGCCAGTCCCTCATCGACGAGGCCGAACTCGCATTCAAAGATCTTCACGACCTCGCGCACGAAATGCGTGAACTCGAACATGAAATGGGTGAGACCGACGATCTCGATCGCGTAATGAAGCGATACGAAGACGTCCAACATCGCTTCGAAGAGGCGGGCGGATATGCCTGGCGACACAAGCTCGAAGCCACGCTTGACGGCGTGGGTCTCGCACGAAGCGACTGGGAAAAGCCCGTCGATGCTCTGTCCGGCGGACAGCGGGCACGACTCGCACTCGCCAAACTCCTCGTCGCAGAACCCGATCTCATTCTGCTCGACGAACCGACCAACCACCTCGACATCACCGCCACCGAATGGCTCGAAGAGTGGCTCATCGGATTCAAGGGCGCTGTCATCGTCATCAGCCACGATCGCTACCTTCTCGATCGCGTCGCCACACGAATTGCATGGCTCACCCGATGTCAACTCAGCAGCTATCCCGGCAACTACACCGCCTTCGAGAAACAACGCGAAGTCGAAGTGCTGAGCCAGACCCGCGCCTATGACCAGCAACGCGCCCACATCGAAAAACAACAGGAATACATCCGGAGATTCGGCGCAGGCCAACGCGCAAGGCAAGCCGCCGGTCGAAAGAAACAGCTCGAGCGACTCCTCAGTAGCGACCAAATGATCGATCAGATTCAGTCACGCCGCGCAATGAATCTGAAGATCTCCACCGACCAACGGGCCGGCGATCGACTGCTGCGAATCAAAGATCTCACCAAACAGTTCGACGGTCGAACCATCTGGCAGGACATCGCCTTCGACATCACCCGCGGCGAACGCATCGGCATCATCGGACCCAACGGCTCGGGCAAGACCACGCTCCTCCGCGCACTCGTCGGCGAAATCGACGCCGAGGCCGGCGAAGTCCTTTGGGGTGCCAACATCCGCGTCGGATATTACGACCAGCGACTCGACGATTTCGATCCCGAGCTTTCAATCATCGACGAAGTACTCAGCGCTACCGAAGGCTACACCGATCAACAACTCCGCGACGCCCTCGGTGCCATGCTCTTCAGCGGTGATGACACCGACAAGCCCATGAAGCTCCTCAGCGGCGGAGAGAAGGCACGCGTCGCGCTCACCAAGCTGCTGCTGCAAAGGCCCAACGTCCTGCTGCTCGATGAACCGACCAACCACCTCGATCTCAAGAGCGTCGAAGCGCTCGAGAACACGCTCGAACGATTCGAGGGCTCGATCCTCTGCGTGAGCCACGATCGTCATTTCCTCGATCGCGTCGCCAAACGCCTCATCGTGCTCGATCCGCCGAACGCCAGCGATTTCGTCGGCAATTGGTCAGCGTGGCGCGAGCGTCAGCAGGAACTCGCCGCCGCGCGGGCTGAAGCAGCGGGCAGGAAGTCTCCAAACAAATTCAATACGCAAGCCAAATCCACATCGCAGGAGAAGTCTGGCACGCAGGCCAAGCCGACCGCAAAGCCTGCCGCACAGTCGTCAGTGCAGCCGCCAGCAAAGTCCAATCAGCCAGCCCAAGCGAAGAAGAAGGACAACCCGTACGCGCGTCGATTCGGGACATTGAGTGTTGAGCAACTCGAGTCCGGCATCACCGAGACGGAGATCGAACTCGCCGCCGCGCAGGAGAAACTCGCCGAGCCGTCGATCTTCCGCGACTCCGGACGGGCGCGGCAGGCACAGCTCGCGGTCGACCAACTGGCAGACAAGCTTCGCGAACTCGAAGCGGAATACTTCAATCGACAATCGTGAACAGGTTGGAAGTCGCCGCGTGATCAATCGATCCGAACGACCGATAGAGCTTCCTGCATCGACGCTGTAGAGTATCGTGTCGTCCAACTCTTGGAGCTAAAGCCATGTCACAGTCACAGGATGCCGTTTGGTATTGCGTTGATCGAGCGGGTGCATCAAAGGGTCCGATGACGCTCGATGCGCTCGTTGCGACCGTCATGCAGACGGCAGGGCCCAAGTCGCTGGTCTACGGGCCGGGCATGAGCGCGTGGACTGAAGCAGGGCAGGTCCCCGCCGTCGCCGAGCGATTGACAGGCGGTGGATTTCCACCGGTGCCCCCTCCGCCGGGCATGCCGAATTCCAGCCCGGCCATGAACGCGTCCCCGACGTCGCGAAGGTCCGCCGACGTCATCGACTACGAAATCTTCGGCGAAGAAATGCAGTATGTGCTCGTCACGCTCGATCCTGGTGAAACAGTCATCGCAGAACCTGGCGGGATGATGTTCATGACGCCCGACGTCCAGATGGAGACACGCTTCGGCGATCCGAGCAGCGAACAGCAGAGTGGGTTCCTCGGCAAACTGATGACCGCAGGCAAACGCGCACTCACCGGCGAGAGCCTCTTCATGACAACATTCACCGCCGCCGGGGCGGGCCGTGCACAGGTCGCATTTGCCGCGCCCTACCCCGGGACGATCCTCGCCATTGATCTCGGGCAAATGCCTGAAGCAGAACTGATCTGCCAGAAGGACTCCTTCCTTGCCGCCGCACGCGGCGTCAGCGTCGGCATCGCCTTCCAAAAGAAAATCGGCGTGGGACTCTTCGGCGGAGAAGGATTCATCATGCAGCGGCTGAGCGGTTCGGGATTCGCCTTCGTGCATGCCGGCGGATGTCTCGTCAAACGCACGCTCGCGCCAGGCGAACAAGTGAAAGTCGATACAGGGTGCATCGTCGCATTCACCAAGTCCGTTCAATACGACATCCAAATGGTCGGCGGAGTGAAGAATAAAATCTTCGGCGGGGAAGGACTTTTCTTCGCGATCCTCACCGGGCCGGGCGAAATCTGGCTGCAGAGCCTGCCGTTCAGTCGACTCGCAGGTCGTGTCATCGCTGCCGTCGGTGGCGGGAAGGGCGAGGGCAGCGTGCTCGGCGGTGTCGGACGCATGATCGGCGGAAACAACGCTTAATCCGAACCGTCTCCGTGATCAGCTCGGGTCGTCTGAGCCACACGAACTGCTCGAGTCATCGATCCCCGCCTCGTCTCGATTCCGCTTCATTCGAATTCTCAAATCGATCCGCCACCGAAAGGAACCCCCGCGATGAAATTCATCCTCGCGATCGACCAGGGGACCAGCAGCTCCCGCGCGATCATCTTCGACGAATCTGCCAAGATCATCGCCAGTGCGCAAAGGCCACATCGACAGATTTATCCGCAGCCAGGATGGGTCGAACACGATGCAAGCGAGATCGTCGAAAACCAACTGGACGTCGCGCGTGAAGCCATCCGCATTGCAAAGTCTTCGCACGGCATCGACGTTCACAGCATCGCATCGGTCGGATTGACCAATCAGCGTGAAACCGTCGTCCTATGGGATCGGAAGACAGGCCTTCCCGTTCATCATGCCATCGTCTGGCAAGACCGACGAACCCAACCCCAGTGCCATCAACTCACGCGTGACGGATTCGCCTATCGCATCAAAAGCGCTACCGGTCTGGTCATCGATCCCTATTTCAGCGGGTCCAAAATGCGATGGATGCTCGACAACATCCCCGGCGCACGCGAGCGGGCCGGCCGAGGTGAACTTGCCTTTGGCACGATCGATAGCTTTCTGATCTTTCGTCTCACCGACGGACGCAAGCATGTCACTGATGTGTCGAACGCTTCTCGCACGATGCTCTTTAACATCCATCGACTCGACTGGGATGATGAGCTTCTGCAGATCTTTGACGTGCCGCGAGAGCTGTTGCCTGAGGTCGTTTCGAGTTGTGACCCAAACGAAAATCGCTTCGGCGAGACTCGTGCGTTCGGTCCTTCGATCCAGATTGGAGGAGTTGCGGGTGATCAGCAGGCGGCCCTGTTTGGTCAATGCTGCTTCGCGCCAGGACAAGCCAAGACGACCTATGGAACCGGATGTTTCATGCTGATGAATGTAGGCGAGCGCCCGTCGAGCGAGACGGGCCGACTGCTGAGCACGATCGCATGGCGCGTCGGCAGCGAAGCGACACATTATGCCGTCGAGGGATCGGTCTTTGTCGGTGGGGCGGTGATTCAATGGCTTCGGGACGAATTGGGCATCATTCGATCGAGCGATGAAGCTGAGGCGATCGCTCGATCCGTTCCCGACAGCGGAGGGGTGATGTTTGTGCCGGCGTTTGCGGGGCTCGGTGCGCCTGTGTGGGATGCGGAGGCGCGCGGATTGATCACCGGGATCACGCGCGGAACGAATCGAGCACATATCGTGCGAGCCGCGCTGGATTCGATCGCGCTGCAAGTGTGTGATGTCGCCGACGCCATGCGCGATGCGTCTGCGATTCGACTCACAGAGATGCGCGTCGATGGTGGGGCGGTGGTCAACGATCTTCTCATGCAGCGCCAGGCGGATCTGCTTGGTGTGCCCGTTGTTCGGCCGAAGATGATCGAAACCACCGCGCTCGGCGCAGCCATGCTTGCAGGTATGTCGGCGGGCTGTTTTCGTGATCTCCGCCAACTCGGACAACGCATCGCGATCGATCGAATCTTTGAACCGTCCATCTCGCGCGATCAGGCGATCAGCGAACGTGAGACATGGCGACGTGCCGTCGAACGTGCACGGTCGGTTCAACATGTCGCTTCGAGCTGATTGCAGTATGCTCTCATCCTTCGTGAGACAGGAAGCAGTGGCATGAATCGCGACGCAGTGCTCGAGATCATTCAGTCGACCGACCGCTTCGACATCATCGTCGTCGGCGGAGGCGCGAGCGGTGCGGGCATCGCGCTCGATGCCGCCAGTCGTGGCCTGCGCGTGTGCCTGCTCGAACGATTCGATTTCTCCAGCGGAACATCGTCGCGATCGACCAAGCTCGTGCACGGCGGAGTGCGATATTTGCGACAAGGCAACATCTCTCTCGTCCGAGATGCACTGCATGAACGCGACCTCCTGCTCGCCAACGCGCCTCACCTCGTGCGCGATCTCCCGTTCTTCATTCCCTGTTACTCGCGATTCGAAAAAATCTGGTACTCCGCCGGCCTTTCTGCTTACGACATCCTCGCCGGAAGACATCGATTCGGACGAAAGACCGTCTGGACACGCACGCAAAGCAGCGAGCGCCTTCCGACCCTCCGCACGGAAAGTCTCCGAGGCGGCGTGGTCTACCATGATGGACAATTCGACGACGCCCGTCTCAACATCGACCTGATCTACTCTGCCGTTCGGCACCATGCCGTTGTGCTTAACTACGCCCGCGTCGTTGCGCTTTCTAAGGGCGAATCCTGGCTCGTGGAGCGTGTGAAGTTCGTCGACGACGAGACCGGACAAGAGCATCACGTATCCGGACGATGCGTGGTCAACGCGACGGGTGCAGAGGTTGATGATCTGCGGAATATGGACGATCCAACGGCTGCCCCGATAGTCGCCTGCAGCCGCGGTTCGCATGTTGTGCTCGATGCCTCCTTCCTTCCCGGTCAGACCGCACTCATGATTCCAAAGACCCCCGATCGCCGCGTCCTCTTTGCCATTCCGTGGCATGGGCGTTTGGTGGTCGGAACCACCGATGTCGGCATCGACAGGCCCGCGGTCGATCCAGTTCCTTCCGATGAAGAGATCGACTTCATCCTCACCACAGCCGGCCGATATCTCACCCGAGCGCCGACGCGCGGCGACGTGATCAGCACATTTGCCGGCATCCGTCCTCTCGTGCGCCATGCTCACGTCGGTTCCACCTCCCAACTCTCACGCGATCATTCCATCACCGTCAGTCCATCGGGACTACTCACACTGACCGGCGGAAAGTGGACGACCTACCGCCGCATGGCCGAGGACGCGGTCAACCAGGCGATCAAGCTCGCCGGCCTCGCACCACGCGATTGCGTCACGCGCACGCTGACCATCGTCACATCATCGCCTTCCACTTCGTCTTCATCTCACACGCTCGATCCCAACGCACACCCGTGCGCGATCAGCGACGCGGACGTCGTGCGATTCGCACGCCACGAATTCGCCCGGACGCCAGACGATGTCCTCGCCCGTCGTACCCGCATCGCGGTGCTCGATCCCGCCCGTGCTCTCGCACTACTCCCGATGATCGCCCATGCCCTCGCACGCGAATTGAACCACGACCACGCATGGATCAAACTTCAAATCGCCCGCACGACAAACCTCATCAACCGCCGAAGAATCACGCCCGCATAAACCCACGACGCCTGCTTCGTTCGACGCAAGCCTCGCCGATTCGTGTGCCGATCGAAGCGTCTACTTCGTGAATCTTCCCCGCGTTGCGTTTGAAGGTTGAAGCGCGGGTTGGCCCTCTATCTCGACACGCGCGCTGCGCGAATGCGTCCGTAGGCGCGCAGCGCAAAATCGGATTTTCTCCAAGATTCCATCTTTTCGTCTCACAATCCCTCGCCAACCGCCCGAAATCGACGTTGTTCCTGCCTCGTCAGGCGAGTTTACGCACGACTGATGTGCTCGTCGCCACACGCTCGCGCACACATTCAGCTCGCGCCAATTCCACCATCCGTGCACTCGCACACAAACTTCTTTAGATGCGGATCGGTCGGTGCAGCGCCATTGTTGGCTTCCACAGTTCAGACGAGGCGCCGGAGAGTCGACGTGCTGGTTTGCCCCACGAGCCGAGCAAAGGCACGAAGGTCAAATGAATCGCCGGGCCTGCCGATGGGACTGATGCGTTCATCAACTCAACGCATGATCATTCGATTGAAATGTGAGCAGCGTCGCTGACTTAAGTTCGCATGTCTGGTTGCTTGTGCCAGCTTTTGCATCGCGGGCGAGCAGGAGGATCGGCGCGTCGCTTCGCAGCGGGAGGATCTGGATCGTCAGTTCGTTCATATGTGACGGCAGGCGCGACAACGCGAAGTCGGCGGCATCTCCGTTGTAGAAATCGTCGAGCAGCAGTTCGTCGTTCGACAGAAATCGCAAGACATCGCCAATGTATTCGATCCGCACAATCGTGTTCGCGCGATCAAGGCGTGGCGGAATGCGGATGACATACTCCGCGGCGCTTGCGTAGGCGGATGCGGCCGGTGCCTCGGCGACGCCCAGCGGGCCGATTCGAATCGGTCGCGCCTCCGATGCAACGCGCGTGCATCGCACATCGACTTCCTCTTCGATCCTCACCATTCGACCGCCACGCACGCGACCCGTCTCATCGATCCACAGATCATCATCGCTCAGGATCGCCTGCTCCTGATTCTCGATCTTGAGTTTCCACAGTCGAAGCGAATCGGCATCGTCCAGCAGCACGATGCGAACGCTTCGGTTGTCGGCATGCCGCATCGTGATCGCTGGCGATTGAGATGATGAATCCGCCCAAATCGCCCGTGCGCCGTCCTGCAGACGTTCGTGCGCGTGTGCGGTCTCGATCTGCAGACCTTCGCACGCGTCAAACACAAACTCCGCTCGCCCTTCGTGCGTCGAGGCAAAGTAGTAGGTCGAGTCATTACCGCTCGTGATTTTGCACACCAGCTGCGCGGTTGCGTGACGAAGTCGCGTCACGCCGAGATCGAGGCCCATCGGCCAGATGAACGACGCGTTCGCTGGGATCGTGAGCGGCCGAAGCGGCAATTCGGTGCGCGCGTCCTCCGATTCATGTGCGATCGAAAATCGCACGTCCACATGCGGCTTCATCTTCAGATGACGCTGATGGTTGTTGATGAACAGAAACCCGCCATCCGCATCACCACGCACCGCGAATCGGAGTGTGTCGGCGTCGTCGCGTCCATTCGGCAACTTCTCCGGCAATGTCGTTCGCATCGGCGCGAGCAACTCGCCGAAATCCCCCAGGAACATATGCAATCGCCGAAGCAGGTGATAGTGCCGGCGGGTCTGTCCAAAGCTGCCCAGTGGCGCTTGGAAGTCATAGCTCTTCTGCGGAACGTCGTTCCAATATCCCGTCGCCTGCGACTCGTGCAGGCTCGTCGTCCCGCTCGGATTCACACCGCCGTGATACATGTAATAGCCCGGAAGATTGCTCCCCGAGCCGATCCGCGTGATCGCCACCGCAAGAATATCGCGCGGGTCGATCAGGATTCTCCTGTGATAGCTCTGCTCCATCCCGCCGCCGAGTTCGCACGTCAGATACGGATACTGCGGCGTGTCTTCATCGTCCTTCGCCTCGCGCTCGCCCAATTGATCGAATCCGATCTGCACGTCCGTACGCATCGTCTCAAAACAAAATCCTCGCCAATAGTTCCCCGGCATCGGCACGAGGTCACGATCCCAAAATCCCTCCGCGTACGCTCCGAACAACGGAAACAACTCACCAAACGGCATCGCTGTCGATGTCGACGGCCAGCCCGTCCGCGTATAGATCGGCACGTGCAAACCCACATCACGCGCCATCGACTTCAGCTTCAACAAATACTCCGCAGGCCCGCCAAACTCGTTGTCCACCTGAATCCCGATCACAGGCCCGCCGTCACGCCAGAGCAATCCCCGCAACTGGTCGGCGATCTGCTCATACAGCCTCCGCGTCGAGGACAAAAACGATTCATCCAGCGTCCGCGGCTTGCGCGTGAGGATCCAATCAGGGAGCCCGCCGTTCCGCACCTCACCATGACACCACGGCCCGCAGCGAATGATCACCGGCAGCCGCAACGCCGCACAGCATTCAACAAACCGCCGCAAGTCCCGCGAGCCCGTCCAGTCGAATCGCCCCTCCGTCTCCTCATGATGAATCCAAAAGACATAGCTCGCGATCACGTCGAGCCCGCCGGCCTTCATCCGCGCCAGCGACTTCATCCACGCCGACGCATCGACCCGCGCATAATGAATCTCGCCCATCACCCCCAACCACCGACGCCCGTCACGCTTCAAACTGATCGAGTCCGCCGTGATCACCGGATTCGCACCGCCGGCGTTGTCAGACAACGGAAACGTCACGACCGGCGAACCCGAGACACGCGAAACACAAATGTCATGGTTGTGCATGGGCCCCAAAATCTATCACAGCCACCCCGCAAACAAACACCACCCACCACGAAGATCACGGCCTACGCCGGCGCGACAAGCATCACACCGGGGAAGTACGTGCGATGCCGTCCCGGGTCGCGCGTCACGAGTGTCAGCCCCGCGACGGCGGCATGAGCGCCGATGTAAAAGTCTGGCAGCGGTGCCGATCTCTCGCCGCCCGATTTGCGATAACGCACAAAGGCCTGCCCCGCCAACCATCCCGCGTCATACGGAAGTGACGCCCGCACAAACAACGCCGGATCCAGCCACCGATCCAATGCCTCCGCACTGACAAACGCCGGTGCGAGTTCCGCGTAGATGATCGGGTTGACGTAGACTGTGCCTCGCGCGGATGCCTCACGAATCTGTGCCCGCGACCATGTCGACCACGTCGCGTCGCGGGTCGCGATGTCGAGCAGCACGTTCGTGTCGATCAACGATCCGCTCATGCCTCACCACGGGTCAGTTGCATCACTTGGTCGGTCGTCACGCCCGCGATCCCTGCGCCCTCGGCCGAGTCGAGCCACTTGTCCACCGCCTGCCGTGTCGGCCCTGCGTTTCGGTCACGTTCCAAAAGAAACCGCGCAAAATCCACCACCTCCGCCCGCCTTGCCTCGGGCAGTTGCTCCACTGTTCGAAGCAATTCTTGCGTCTCGCGTGTCATGCCCGAATCCTAACCTTCGGCCCGCACCAAACCAACCGAATCCGCCCCCCGCGCATCGGATTCACCATGATGACGACGAAGATCACCCAACAAATCCCCAGCCGATCACACGCGCGGCTTTACATCGCATGAATGCCGCGGCGCAGGGGGGATGGTGCGTTTCACGCATCCTGCGGCCTGGAGGGCCGTCGCTCCTGCGACGCCGTGGGGGGCGGGATCGTGGCGATGGGACGTTGTCATGTGCGTCTTCGTGTCGATGGACGATCTGCGGAGCGAGGGGACTCGCTCCCTCCAGGCTGGGGGCGTGTGATGCGCGATGGAGGGCCGTCGCTCCTGCGACGCCGTGGGGTGGGGTGGGGGCTCGCGGGATCGGGACTATACATAGATGTATGCGCAGCGGCGAATGGGGGGAACCTCAAATCATCATGTTATGCTCGACGGACGATGACTACCCTGAAATGCAGTTCGGGCATAGCTATAGCGAGCCGTATGCCCTGATTCATATCCTTGATCAATCCATCACCTTTGGCGTAGGGTCTCAGCATGCAAGTACAACTAGAGGACAAGCGATGCCAATCTCCTCCGGCCACGGCGGCGGCCCTGAGGCGATTTCAAACATCGTCCAATCTCACATTGCCTTCTCTGTTGCGCGAGTTTTTACTCAACCATGATGGTGGGCTGCTCCTTGGAGGAGAGGTTCACATCAGCCCATTGTCAGCGATTCGTGTGATTGAATCCCACGAGATCAAGGTACTTGGGTTTCGTCGAACTGCTCGACTGCAGGGCAAGCTGGTCCAGTTTGCGATCCGTGAAGGTGGGCATTGTGAATACCTGCTCAACTTCGCTGATTTGAATCAAGATGGTCAACCGACTGTTTATGCGGCCGATCCGGAGTGTGGAGCTCCTGTGCGGTTGTTTGATGGGTTTGAGTCATTCATGCGTCACGTGATGGCGGCAGACGATCAGCCCGCTGTCACGCTCGAGAATGCAAAGCGCTGCGGGACGATCATCCATGACCACACGCTGAAACTGCGATCGGGTTGGATCACGCGTCAGGTGGTCTGCGTGGTGAAGGTGAGATCAAAGGAGTTCAAGAAGGGTATCTATATCTTTGAGCATGATCAGCAAGGCAAGAGCGAGTGCGTATCACGCCACTTCCTCGCTACGCCGCTGGCGGCGGATGAAGCAAGCATCACCACTGATGAAACAAGCTCCCATCTGAACATCGGGTCGAGAAACCCAAGAGGAAATGAACGGATCTCTTCAACTCGCCGCAGCGATGGCAAATGGAAGACCGAACGCGACACAGGGATGGACTCGGTCAGTTGCTCTTCGGTAAATCCCGCCATCCTTTGCTCACTCCGCACGGCTCTCTTCGGCGAAAGAGTTAACTCGGCCCACCAGAAAATCGAACGGCTGGAAGCTGAACACGAAAAGTATCTTGACCAAATGTCCAAAGTTCAATCTGACGCTGTGCGAATGGCACTCGTGGGTGAAGAGTTTTCGACTCTTCTCAAGGACTTTGAGAACCAGTTGAAGCTTTTGGGACTTCCCAGCGTCTCTGATGAAAAAGACATATCAGTGGGGGATGGGCTTAAACCTGATCGCAAGTCAAATTCGAGACCAAAATCGAAGTCGAAGTCATCGAAATTTGATCCTGCACGAGATCCGATGGTGAAAGAAGCGGTTCGCAGGGCAAAGGAGATTGAACGCCTTCGTAAGTCAATGCGTAAGCTTTGTCGTGAATCCACTTGAGTTGATCCGATGATTTCGTTTTGAAGCGCGCGAAGATGAGCGACGTTGAGTCTTCTTGCTGACCGGCCTGCGAAGTACCATAGCGATAAGTTATCAGCAGGCTCGGGGGACTTGGGTGTAGAGAGTGCTCTGTAAATAGCCACCGCCCGACAGGCGCTTGACCGTCGGGCGGAGGTGATTCAGAATGGACCCGGGGGGAATTGAACCCCCGTCCCGAGACGGCCGCGTTAAAGGCTTCTACACGCGTAGTCACTCTTTTAATCTCGAACCTGACGGCGAGGAGGGACACCCTACGCCAGGCTCCAGACGTCTAAATCTCACCGCCGGTCAACGCCCGAACCGTGCGGCCAGCCCGCTTTTAACGGCTGTGGGTCAGCGAGCATCGCCCACATACCGAGACCGCCTTAATCAGGCAGCCATACGGACCGGAGCGCCGAAACCGACGCGACCGGCGACACCATCGTTGTTGGCATCTAATTTTTGCCCACATTTTAACCTGGCCAAGCGGGCGTCCAGGGCGTGCCACCTCTACCGGTACCATCCGGTCGAAACCGGTCGGGCCCTTCGAAACTGACAACGCCATCATACCACGCCCGGGCCGGCGATCCACTCCAATTCGACAACGATTTTCGAAAGCGGCCGAACGCCCGACGCGGAACCGGGGGAAAGGCGAGCGGTTTCAGGCAACTGGCATCAGGCTTCGGCGAGGTGGAGCGAGGCTTGGGGGAAGGTTTGGCGGTGTGCGGGCGGGGCGATGATGAAGAGGATTTCGATGTCGGCGTCGGGAGATTCGGGCTGTTGCGGGGCATCTGCGCGAGCGGGAGCATCGGCGGGGAGGATCGCGTCGGCGTGGGGAGGGGGCGCGACGACCCGTTCTGCGAGGATGCGCTTTTGGCGGATAAGTTCGAGAAGGGCGAGGAAGGCGCCGATCATCTCGCCGCGCGAACGACGGCTGAAAAGGAGCTGGCGGAGGGAGAGCTTGCCGTCGCGCTGGAGTCGGTCTTCGATGTCGGCGGCGTGGAGCTCGATGGGCGTGTCGTCGTCGACGACTTCGTGTTGTCGGATGCGGGTCCCGATTTCGCCCATGATGCGGTTAAAGGCGCTGAGCAGGTCCCAGACCTGGACCTCATCGAGATCGAGCGGGGGATCGACGTCGGCGTCGGGCGTGATGCGGGCGGGATGGCGGGGAAAACGGTCGGCGAACTGTCTTTGGTGTTGCTCGAGCAGGGCAGCGTGGTCCTTGATGCGCTTGTATTCGAGAAGCTGACGGATGAGCTGGGCGCGGGGATCGACAAGCTGCTCGGCGGCGGAGTCGGAGGAATCGCTGATGGCGGGGGGCGTGGGGAGGAGCAGCGCGGACTTGATCTCCATCAGCGTGGCGGCCATCACCAGGAATTCGCCGATGTCGTCGATGTTGAGCCGTTCGTGCCTGCGTAGGATGTCGACGTATTCGACGTAGGTCTTGGTGATGTGGGCGATCGGGATGTCGAGGATGTCGAGTTCGTCGCGCTTGATGAGATAAAGGAGAAGGTCGAGCGGGCCGTTGAAGACGTCGAGCTGAACCTTGTATTCGTGCATGGGTCGTCCGTGACCTTTCCTGACTGATCATGACAGAGAAGCAGGGAGCTTACGGGAAGGGCGGATGATGAGAAAGCGGTCGGCGGGGGTTGGCGGGGAATTTTGCTGGGTCGGTGGCGCGTCGGTCTGTTGACATCGCGTTAGGCGACCCCTATACATGAGGGTGTTGGCGACGACGGCGACCGCTTAAGAAAACTCCAAAGCCCCTCTGCCTCTGTTTAAGCAACGGATCGGCGGACGGGGCTATGTCTCTTGCGCGGGAAGCCGTCCCGAGATTGGTTTGTAACTCTTTGTTTTTGATTGGTTTGCAAGAACGAAAGGTCTGTGGATGTGAATCGATGTGTTGCTGATGGCGTTCGTGTTGGGCGCAGGCGTTGATGGCGTGGATGTGAAGGAATTAGGTGTTGTAGGCAAGCTGGACGGTTTGGCGAGGCGAGTCGGCGGGTTGTTTGTGGGCTGATTTTGCGTGGGTATCTCAGGCAAAGTTGTGTCTGACAGCCGTCAGGCTTGCGATTCAAGCTGGCGATCAGGGCCAGCAGTTGTTGCTAAAGAATGGGCGTTCCAAGGTCAAATTAGTCATTGAACCCGCGATCCGAATTACTCGAGATTCGGATGGTGGTTTCGTCGTCTAGGCGAGGCGTGAGTCTGATAACGGCTGGCCGGTCAGGTGTTTGAGAGGCGAAGGAACGGGACGCGAAGGCATCAGTTGTAGTCGGGCAGATGGCAGTCGGTTGGGTGTCATCCGGTCGAATGTCAGTGGGTCAGTTGTCAGTGGGTCAATTGTCAGTGGGTCGGAATCGAAATCGTCGGTTGTGAATTGTTTTTGAGTGTTCGGAATCGAAACGGCAAAAAATCATGCGTATTAATGTCAAAGAAATCCGGGACTTCTCCAAGCACGGCGACGCGATCGCCATTCCCAATCTTGTGAAGGTGCAGGCATTGGCCTACGACCGATTCCTGCAGAAGGAAGTCGAAGAGACCAAACGCAAAAACGAAGGCCTGGAAGCCCTGTTGCGGGAAGTTTTTCCGATCGTCAGCTACGACGAAAATCTCACCATCGAATATGTCAGCTATTCGCTGAGCGAGCCCCGCTACACCACCGACGAATGTCGTGCGCTGCGTCTGACCTTCGGCATGCCTTTCCGCATCACCGTCCGACTCAAACGAAAAGACAAAGCCGAAGTCCTCGAAGAAGCCATCTACCTCGGCGAAGTCCCGATCATGATCGGCGGCGGTGAGTTCATCATCAACGGCGCCGAACGCGTGATCGTCAATCAGCTCCACCGCTCGCCCGGCATCGATTTCCAAGTCGAGACCAGCGAAGGCGACCGCCCGCTTCACGGTTTCCGCGTCATCCCAGAACGCGGTTCGTGGGTCGAATGCTCGGTCACCAAGAAGGACGCCCTGGCGATCCGCATCGACCAGAGCACCAAGATCCCCGGCACAACCTTCCTTCGCGCACTCGATACCAAGTACGGATCCACTGAAGCCATCCTCCGCGAGTTCTACCAAGTCGAAAACGTCAAGGTCAAAGACCTCCAGCCGACCTACTACTCGATCTCCCCGATCATCGATTCGGAATCGGGCGAGGAAATCGTCAAGGCAGGCGCACAACTCGCAACCGCGGTCGAAAAGATTCAGGCATCTGATCTGAAGACCGTCGCGGTCATCACACGCGTCGCAGACCCGCTCATCCTCAACACAGTCGCAGAAGATCAGGCCTCAAGCCACGAAGAAGCGCTCATGCGCATCTACGCCCGCCTGCGACCGGGCAACCCGCCGCAACTGGACAAAGCCAAGACCCTCTTCCACGAAAAATTCTACGACGAAAATCGCTATCGCCTCGGTCGCGTCGGTCGATTCCGTATCAACCGCAAATTCGAACAGAACATCGCCGAGTCGGTGATGACCCTCCGCGCCGAAGATATCGTCGGCTCGATCAAATACATGTTCACGCTCCGCTCGGGGGACGGATACATCGACGACATCGATCACCTCGGCAACCGCCGTCTCCGAACGATCGACGAACTCGCCGCCGAAGAGCTTCGCAAGGGCTTCATCAAGCTCAAGCGCACCGTTCAGGAGCGCATGAGCATCAAGGACCCGAACGAAATCTCGAAGGTCGCCGAACTTGTGAACTCCAAGAGCATTTCGAGCGCCATTGATTTCTTCTTTGGTCGCGGTGAGCTTTCGCAGGTGGTCGACCAGACCAATCCGCTGAGTCAGTTGACGCACGAGCGTCGGCTCTCGGCCCTCGGACCGGGAGGCCTGAACCGCAAGCGTGCGGGCTTCGAGGTGCGCGACGTTCACATCTCGCACTACGGCCGAATCTGCCCGATCGAAACGCCCGAAGGCACTAACATCGGTCTGATCGCCTCGCTCTCCATCTATGCCGATCTCGATGACTACGGCTTCCTCATCACGCCTTACCGCGTCGTCGAAGATGGCAAAGTCACAGACAAGGTGAAATATCTCCGCGCCGACGAAGAAATGCGATCGATCCTCGCGCCGCCCGACGTCGTGCAGGAAGGCGGATCCCTCGCCAAAGGCACACAGCTCGCCCGCGTGGAAGGGGACCTCAGCACCTCCAACGCCAAAGATATCCAATACATCGACATCAGCCCGAAGCAGACCGTCTCGGTGTCGGCAGCCATGATCCCGTTCCTCGATCACGACGACGCCAACCGCGCGTTGATGGGATCGAACATGCAACGACAGGGCGTGCCGCTACTCCGCACCGATCCGCCGATCGTCGCCACCGGCATGGAAAAGCCCGTCGCCGCCAACAGCGGGATGGTCGTCCGCGCCGAGCGCTCCGGCGTCGTCACCTATGTCGATGCCACACGCATCCTCATCGATAACGCCGACGAATACGTCCTTCGCAAGTTCGTCGGCCTGAACGAACGAACCTGCCAAAACCAAAAGCCCATCGTCAAGAAGGGACAACGCGTCAAAAAGGGCCAAATCCTCGCCGACGGTGCCGCCACCCATCAGGGCGAACTCGCCCTCGGTCGCAACGCACTCGTCGCCTTCATGACCTTCGACGGCTACAACTTCGAAGACGCCATCGTCATCAATGAACGTCTGGTCAAGGAAGACACCTTCACCAGCATCCACATCGACAGCTATGACGTTGAAATCCGTGAAACCAAGCTCGGCCGCGAGGAGTTCACACGCGATATCCCCAACGTCAGCGAAAAGGCACTCGCCAACCTCGACGAAAACGGCATCGTCCTCGTCGGTACACGCGTCGGGCCCGGCGACATCCTCGTCGGTAAGATCAGCCCCAAGAGCAAGAGCGAACTCACCCCGGAAGAAAAACTCCTCCACGCAATCTTCGGCCGCGCAGGCGAAGATGTGAAGAACGATTCGCTCGAACTGCCCGCAGGCGAAGAAGGCGTCGTCATCGGTACCCAGCGGTTCAGCCGCCGCATGCACATGACCGAAGACCAGAAAAAGCAACTCAAGAAAGACATCGACAAATATGAAAAGGAGATGGACGTCAAAGCCATCGCCATCTTCAAAGACATGATCCACGAGATCAACGAAGTCACGGGCGCGGAAATGGTCGACCCCTCGACCCGCCAAAAAGTCGCCAAGAGCGACAACCCCGACGTCGTTCTCGAACAGATCGAAAAATTCACGACCGACTGGATCAAAGGCAGCAAAGAAGCCCGCGAACAGGCGCTCAACACCTTCAGCCGCTTCTGGCCGCGCGTAAAGGCGGTCGAAAAAGAAAAGCGCCGCAAAGTCGAGCACATGAAGCGCGGCGACGAGCTTCCCAACGGCGTGCTCGAAATGGTCAAGGTCTACATCGCCACCAAGCGCCAACTCTCTGTCGGCGATAAAATGGCCGGTCGTCACGGAAACAAAGGCGTCATCGCACGCATCGTCCCCGAAGAAGACATGCCGTTCCTCGAAGACGGTTCGACCGTCGACATCCTGCTCAATCCCCTGGGCGTGCCCAGCCGCATGAACGTCGGTCAGATCCTCGAAACCCACCTCGGGTGGGCGGCCGCAGTCCTTGGTTTCCAGGCCGTCACCCCTGTCTTCGATGGCGCGAAAGAAGCCGAAATCTTCGCGGCCGTCGAAGAGGCCAACAAAACCACCCTCGAACGCCGAAAAGAACGCGAAAAGTCCGGCAAGACCATCAACTCACGCGAGTTCGACGTCGTCATGCCCTACGGCGGAAAGGTCCAACTCTACGACGGCCGCTCAGGCGAACCGTTCGAACAAAAGACCACCGTCGGCTACCTCTACATGATGAAGCTGCACCATCTTGTCGACGACAAGATTCACGCTCGCTCGACCGGACCCTACTCACTCATCACCCAACAACCCCTCGGCGGTAAGGCCCGCACCGGCGGTCAGCGGTTCGGTGAGATGGAGGTCTGGGGCCTCGAAGCCTACGGAGCGGCCTACGTTCTGCAGGAACTTCTCACCGTCAAGAGCGACGACGTCGAAGGTCGCACGAAAATCTACGAGTCCATGGTCAAGGGAAACAACACGCTCGAAGCCGGCACCCCGGTCTCCTTCGACGTCTTGTGCAACGAAATCAAGGGCCTCGGTCTCAACATCGAACTCAAGAAAAAGTCCGGCGCCGCAGCCACGCAAGATGAAGACCTGATGTAATGGCCGCTTCCGCCGCTTGAGGCCCGATCCTTAAACAACCACCTATCGCGCCAATTTCTAAAAACAAGTCACGATTCGGACAACGGAGTCCACCACCATGAGCACCGACGGATTCTTCAATAAAGTCAATGACTACGGTTCAGTCGCCATCCGACTGGCCAGCCCCAACGACATTCGTTCCTGGAGCTTTGGCGAAGTCAAAAAGCCCGAGACGATCAACTACCGAACCTACCGCGCCGAACGCGATGGCCTGTTCTGCGAACGAATCTTCGGCCCGGAACGCGACTGGGAATGCTCCTGCGGCAAATACAAAGGCACAAAGTACAAAGGCATTGTCTGTGACCGATGCGGCGTCAAAGTCGCTCACTCACGCATTCGCCGAAAGCGCATGGGCCACATCAATCTTGCCGCCCCCGTGGTCCACATCTGGTTCTTCAAAGCTCTCCCAAGCCGCCTCGGCGCGCTGCTCGACATGAAGACCAGCGACATCGAAAAAGTCATCTACTTTCAGGACTACGTCGTCCTCGATCCCGGCTCCACCCCACTCAAGCGAAAGCAAATCCTCACCGAAGAAGACTACCGTGTCGCCTACGAAAAATACGGCGATGAATTCGATGCCGAAATGGGCGCAGAAGCCATCAAGAAACTCCTCGGCATGCTCGATCTCGCCGCCGAAGGAGCCAAGTGCCGCACCGAAATCGAAAAGACCGGCTCCAAGCAAAAACTCAAAGACCTCACCAAACGCCTCAAAATGATCGAGGCGATGCGCAACAGCGAAAATAAAACCGAGTGGATGGTCATGGACGTGATCCCCGTGATCCCGCCCGACCTGCGCCCGCTCGTCATGCTCGAAAGCGGCAACTTCGCCACCAGCGATCTCAACGACCTCTATCGCCGCATCATCAATCGCAACAACCGCCTGAAGAAACTCGTCGATCTCAACGCACCCGACGTCATCATCCGCAACGAAAAGCGCATGCTCCAACAGGCCGTCGATGCACTCTTCGACAACGGCCGCTGCCGTCGTCCGGTGCTCGGCTCGTCCAACCGCCCGCTCAAGTCCCTCACCGACATGATCAAGGGCAAGCAAGGCCGCTTCCGCGAAAACCTACTCGGCAAACGCGTCGACTACTCCGCACGTTCAGTCATCGTCGTCGGCCCGGAACTCAAACTTCACCAGTGCGGCCTGCCCAAAAAGATCGCGCTCGAACTCTTCCAACCCTTCATCATCCGCAAACTCAAAGAACACGGACTCGCCGACACCATCAAGTCCGCCAAGCGAATGCTCGAACGCCGGGATCCGGAAGTCTGGGACATCCTCGAAGAAGTCATCTACCAGCACCCGGTCATGCTCAACCGCGCACCCACGCTCCACCGCATGGGCATCCAAGCCTTCGAACCCGTACTCGTAGAAGGCAACGCCATCAAAATCCACCCGCTCGTCTGTAAAGGCTTCAACGCCGACTTCGACGGCGACCAAATGGCCGTCCACCTCCCGCTCAGCATCGAAGCACAAACCGAAACCCATGTGCTCATGCTCAGCCCGCACAACATCTTCAGCCCCGCCAACGGAAGCCCCATCATCACGCCGTCCCAAGACATCGTGCTCGGGATCTACTACATCACCGTCGATCGCGATGGCGACAAAGGCGGTTTCGATGAAGTCGATCTCGCCGGCAAACTCCGCGGCAACAAGGCACTCTACAACAGCCGCAACGAAGCACTCCTCGCCTACGAACAACGAAAAATCGCGATGCACTCGCGCATCTTCGTCCGACTCGAAAACTTCAGCGAAGTCGTCAGCGACGACGGTCCGCCTCAGTCGATTCACGAAGTCAGCTGGAAACACCTCCAGGAACATCGCAAACGACTCGACCCGACCTACGAACCGAAGCCCATGCCCGCGGGATACCAGGGCCGTGTCATCCTCACCACCGTCGGTCGCGTCATCTTCAGCGACATCCTGCCCCCCGGCATGCCCTATTACAACATGGGTCTCACCAGCGCCGGTCAGAGCCGCGTGATCGCCGACACCTACGCCAACTGTGGTCGCCCAGCGACCATCGACCTGCTCGATAATCTCAAGGCACTCGGATTCAAACGCAGCACGCTCGCCGCGCTCTCCTTCGGCATCACCGACGTCCGAACGCCCGAAAGCAAAGCCCAAATCATCGCAGAAGGCGAAAAGAAGGCCAACGTCATCGAAAAGCAGTTCTCCATGGGCGCCATCACCGCCCTCGAACGCTACCAGCGCCTCATCGAAATCTGGGGCCACGCACGCAACGACGTCACCAAGCACCTCATGGATCAGCTCAAGGATGACTTCCGCGATCGCGAAGGCAAACCCACCGACAAAACCGCGCCCGGCGCACTTCGCTACCTCAACCCCATCAACATGATGGCAACCTCCAAGGCCCGAGGCTCCGTCGACCAAATGCGCCAGCTCGGCGGAATGCGCGGCCTCATGGCCAAGCCGTCAGGCGAAATCATCGAAACACCCATCAAGAGCAACTTCCGCGAAGGCCTCAGCGTGCTCGAATACTTCAGCAGCACCCACGGCGCGCGTAAAGGTCTCGCAGACACCGCACTCAAAACCGCCGACTCCGGCTACCTCACTCGAAAACTCTGCGACGTCGCACAAAACGTCGTCGTCAATGGACTCGATTGCGGCACCCACAGCGGCGTCACAAAGACCACCATCTACAAAGGCGAAAGCGTCGAAGTCGAACTCAAAGACATGATCGTCGGACGCGTCGCACGCGATACCGTCCGAAACCCCATCACCGACGAAACCATCGTCTCTGAAAACCAAATCATCACCGACGAAATCGCACTCGCACTCAAAGAACTCAAAATCGAAACCATCCGCGTCCGCAGCCCGCTCACCTGCAACAACCAAATGGGCGTCTGCGCTCGCTGCTACGGCGTCGATATGTCCAGCGGCAAGATCGTCGAAGAAGGACTCGCCGCAGGGATCATCGCCGCACAGTCCATCGGTGAACCCGGCACGCAGCTCACCATGCGTACCTTCCACTCCGGAGGTGTCGCCACCGGATCACTCGTCGAAAACGACATCAAGTGCTCCATCGGCGGAACCGTCGAACATCGCGACATCAACGCCGTCGATATCATCGACCCCGAAGGCAACAAACGCAGCGTCGCACTCCGTCGTAACGGCGAAATCGCCGTCCTCGATGCCAAGGGCCGCGAAGTCGAAAAGTACAAAGTCCCCTACGGCGCGTTCATCCTCGTCCCACACGGCGAAAAGGTGAAAGCCAAACAGCAACTCGCCATCTGGGACCCGCACATCACACCCATCCTCGCCGAGAAGAGCGGTCTGGTGAAGTACGAAGACATCGAAGTCGGCGAAACCGTCAAACTCGAAGAAGAACGTAAAGGTTCCGGCGACGCCAAGATGGTCGTCATCGAACACAAAGGCGAACGCCACCCACGCCTCACCATCACCGACACCGGCGGAAAAATCCTCGACTTCCACTACCTGCCCGCCAAGGCACGTATCGAAGTCCGCGAGGGCGATACCGTCCAAGCAGGTCAAATCATCGCGCGCCAACCCAAGGAAAAAGTCCAAACCCAGGACATCACCGGAGGTCTGCCCCGCGTCACCGAACTCTTCGAAGCCCGAAAACCACGCGATCCCGCCGTGCTGGCTGAAATCTCCGGCACCGTCGAACTCCGCTCCGATCGCCGCCGTGGCAAGCAAACCATCGTCGTCAAAAACGACACCGGCATGGAACGCGAACACCACATCCCACAGGGCATCGAAGTCCAGGTCCACACCGGCGATGATGTCGAAGCCGGCGACCCGCTCGTCCGCGGACCGGTCATCCCTCAAGACATCCTCCGCATCAAGGGCGAAGACGCTCTCTTCGAATACCTGCTCAAGGAAATCCAAAACGTCTACCGCTCGCAGGGCGTGAAGATCAACGACAAACACATCGAAATCATCATCGCCCAGATGCTCCGCAAGGTGAAGGTGGACGATCCGGGCAACACCCGCGTCCTCCCAGGCGATGTCATCGACAAAGCACGCTTCCGCGCCATCAACGAAGAAGCAGGGCAAAGCGTCCTCATCAGCGATCCAGGCACCACCGAATTCAAGGAAGGTCAACTCGTCGCCCGCGATGACTTCAAGGCCGCCAACGAAGCCGCTGAAGCCGCAGGCGGTCAGCCCGGCAAGGGCAAAAAGCCCAAGCCCGCACGCGCCAAAACCCTGCTGCTCGGCATCACCAAGGCCTCGCTCCAAAGCGAATCCTTCATCTCCGCGGCCAGCTTCCAGGAGACCACCAAGGTCCTCACAGAAGCCGCCATGGCAGGGGCCGTCGATACGCTCGTCGGACTCAAGGAAAACGTCATCCTCGGGCACCTCATCCCCGCAGGCACCGCGTACGGTCCGCACCAAAACATCCAAATCAAATACCTCGTCGATCTGCCCGAAGCCGATCCCGCCGCCGATCGTCCCACCGATCGCAGCGGAATCGCTCCCGCACCCATCAGCCGCATCGCTGCGGAAATGGGCGCGCCCGTCGGTTCGTGATCGAATCAAACTCGACCCAAAACACCGAACGCGAACTCAAACGAAACCCGTTACCTCGATATCGAATCAACCACAGCAACCACAGGCACGATCATCATGTCCACCACCACCATCAACGAACGCGCCGCAGAAGAATTCTTCAGCCGCGGACGCGACGCCGAAAATAACGGCCAATTCGAAAAGGCCATCGAGTTCTACGAGATGGCACTCCGCGAAAACTCCGACCACGAAGCCGCCTGCTTCGCGCTCGCCTACCTCTACGATCGCCGCGGCGAAGATTCCAAAGCCATCGAACTCTACGAGCGCATTTGCATCGGAGCACCCGTCCACGTCAACGCGCTCATGAACCTCGCAGTCCTCTACGAAGACAACAACTTCTACGACGACGCACGACGATGCCTCGACGCCGTCCTACTCTCCAATCCCAACCATCCACGCGCCAAGCTCTATCTCAAAGACGTCGTCGCCGCTCGACTCATGTACGTCGACGACAACGCCGAAGGTCACGATCGTACCGCCGCCATGGAAGTGCCGATCACCGACTTCGAACTCTCCGTCCGATCACGAAACGCCCTCAAAAAACTCAACGTCCGAACCCTCGGCGACCTCCTTCGTGTTTCAGAATCCGAATTGCTTAGCCACAAGAACTTCGGCGAAACCAGCCTCAACGAAATCAAGAGCCTGCTCGCCGCACGCGGACTACGACTCGGACAAGCCGCAGAATCCGAAGCCTCCGCAGCTTCGGCTTCCATACCCGGCGCAAGGCCCGCCGGAAGCGCACCCGCCGTCGAAATGCCCGACGAAATCCACGCCAAAAATCTCTCCGACATCGAACTTTCCGTCCGCAGCCGCAAAGCACTCCAACGACTCAACATCAATACGCTCGGCGAACTCGCCTCACGTACCGAAGACGAACTCCTCGGCTGCAAAAACTTCGGCCAGACGAGTCTCAACGAGCTCAAGCAAGTCCTCGCACAGTACGGCATCTCGTTCCGAAAGCTCGAGTCATAGTCGCCCTGCAAATCAAAGCTCATCCGACCCGTCACAAGCGTTCATGCCCCTTGCTGCTTGAATCAGACACGGTGCGACAGAGGAGATCATCATGCCCATGAACATCGAACTGCTTCGCCAACTCTCCGAAGCACCCGGCGTGCCCGGCCGAGAAGAACGCGTCCGCGATCTGCTCCTTCCGCACGTTCAGAAACTCTTCGACAAGGCCGTCGTCGATCCAATGGGCAACCTGATCGCTCGCAAAAGGCCCCAAACGAAATCAAAGAATGCCAAGCGCGTCCTCATCGCCACGCACATCGATGAAATCGGCTTCTATGTGAAGCACATCGACGATCGCGGATTCCTCCGACTCGTTAACGTCGGTGGATTCGATACGCGAAACCTCCTCGCACGCCGCGTTCGCGTCCAAGCCTCCAGCGGCGATGAACTGATGGGCCTGCTCAATCCCGGCGGTCGCCCGATCCACATCGCCCGCGAAGAAGATAAGAAAAAGATCCCCGAAATCGGCGAATTCCTCGTCGATCTGTGCCTGCCTGCCGATGTCGTGAAGTCCAAGGTCGCCGTCGGTGATCCTGTCACGCTCGTCCAATCCTTCGATGAGATCGGCGACGTCGTCACCGGCAAGTGCCTCGACAATCGCGTCGCTGCCTGGGTCGTCCTCGAAGCCGTCCGCAAACTCAAAAGCCTGAAGTACGAACTCGTCCTCGCAGCCACCGTACAGGAAGAAGTCGGGTGCCGCGGTGCCGGGCCCGCAGCGTTCGCTGTCGAACCCGATATCGCCATCGCGCTCGATACCACGCTGTGCTGCGACATGCCCGGCGTCCCCGATGACGAACGCGTCACCCAGCAGGGCAAGGGCGTCGCCATCAAAATTCTCGATTCCAGCAGCATCTCCAGTCGACCCCTCGTCGATGAGTTCCTCGCCGTCGCCAATCGTCACAACATCCCACACCAACTCAGTGTCCTTCCACGCGGCGGAACCGATGCCGGCCCGATGCAGCGAACACGCGACGGAATCCGCACCGCAACACTCGCGCTGCCCACCCGAAACATCCACACCGTCACCGAGAGCATCCACAAAACCGACCTGCAGGCCGCCATCGATCTGATCGCAGCCTGGCTCGAAACCTGACGTACCGCTGATCGCATTCGCGACACGCAAGCGAGACCACCATGGCCGAATCCACCGCCGTCTCCGTCGAACGCTCCGGAATCCCCGCCGGTCTCTGGATGCGATGCCCGTCCTGCGGGGCCATGCTCTTTCGTCGTGCAGTTGAAGATAATCTCCATGTCTGCCCCGAGTGCAGCCACCATTTCCGAATCTCCGCACGCGAGCGAATCCGACAACTCTGCGACGAAAACAGCTTCGAAGAACGCTGGGCAGATCTCACACCCACCGATCCGCTCGGCTTCTCCGACAAAAAGTCCTACGCAGACCGACTCGCCGCAGAACAACTCAAAGCCGGCACGCGCGACGCCCTGGTCAGCGGACGCGGTTTCATCAAGGGTCGTCCCCTCATGCTCGCCGTCATGGACCCGACGTTCATGATGGGCTCCATGGGCAGCGTCGTCGGCGAAAAGATCACGCGGGCCATCGAGGCCGCGGTCGATGAATCGCTGCCGCTCGTCATCGTCAGCTGCTCCGGCGGAGCACGCATGCAGGAGTCAACCCTGTCACTCATGCAAATGGCAAAGACCAGCGCCGCACTCGCTCGACTCGACGACGCCGGCGGACTCTTCATCAGCGTCCTCGCCGATCCCACCACCGGCGGAGTCACCGCAAGTTTCGCCATGCTCGGCGACTTCATCATCGCTGAACCCAAAGCCCTCATCGGCTTCGCTGGACCACGAACCATCTGGAATACCATCAAAGTCGAACTCCCAGACGGCTTCCAACGCTCTGAGTTCCTCAAGCAAAAGGGCTTTGTCGATTTCGTCGTCGATCGTAAAGATCTCCGCTCAGAACTCGCCCGCCTCATCGACTACTGCGGCAAATGAGTCCACCAGTCCCGCGTCCGACGTTTCGGACATTTCGTCTCGTCGTCTTTCCGTCTTTCCGTCTTTCCGTCGTCAACGCTTCGCAGATCTGCCTCAGATGCAGCGTCTCAACAGCGTCGACGTATTCAGTTGCCCGAAAACGATATCGCGGATCTTGCGTCTGTCAGACTTTGCGATCAAGCAGGCGATACTGAATCGCTTCGGCCAAATGTGATTCGTCGATCGGCCGGTCTTCCCCCGAAACATCCGATTCCAGATCCGCGATCGTCCGAGCCACACGACGCACCTTGTCATACGCCCGGGCCGACAACCCAAGCTCGCTCATCGCCTGCTTCATCAACTGCAAGCATCCCGGCGAAAGCTCAGCGTGCTGTTGCAGCAGTTTGCTGCTCATCCGCGCGTTGACCGTCCGTCCGTCACCGAATCGCTTCTGCTGCCTCGACCGCGCCCGCGAGACGGATGCACGCATCGTCTGGCTGGCGGTGCCGGGCTTCTTACCCGTCAGTTCGTGGATCGGAACGCTGGGCACTTCTATATGAATGTCGATGCGATCGAGCAGGGGACCGCTCAGTCGATCGAGATACTTTTGTCTCGCACGCGGATCATTCCCGTTGTCGCCCCGCCGGGTCGGATTCATTGCAGCCACCAACATGAACCGCGCCGGGAACTTCACGCTCCCCGCCGCCCGACTGATGACGATCTCGCCGCTCTCCATCGGCTGACGCAACATGTCCAGCGTCCGTCTTTCAAACTCCGGCAATTCATCCAAAAACAAAATCCCATGATGCGCAAGCGAAACCTCGCCGGGTCTCGGATTCGCCCCGCCTCCCACGAGCGCCTGCGCCGTCGCGCTGTGATGCACCGAGCGCACCGGCCGACGATCCAGCAAGGCAACTCCTTCCGGCAGGATGCCGAGCGCCGAATAAACACGCGTCGTCTCCAGCGATTCCTCTCGCGATAATGGCGGAAGAATCCCCGCCATACGAATCGCAAGCATCGTCTTTCCCGTCCCAGGAGGCCCGATCATCGCAAGATTGTGCGAACCAGCCGCGGCGATCGTGATCGCACGCTTCACCGCCTCCTGTCCGCGCACGTCAGCAAAATCGACCTCCGACTCGATCTGCGACAACGCATAATTCTCACCATCAAGCACGTATGGATCGATGTCGAGCGAACCATTCAAAAACGAAACCGCCTGCGTCAACGATGTCACGCCGATCACATCAATGCCGTCAACCACTGCACACTCGCGCGCATTCTCGCGAGGAACAATCACGCCCGACTTCCCGCGCGCGCGTGCGAGCATCGCCATTGCAAGCCCGCCTCGAATCGGTCTCACACGCCCGTCCAGCGCGAGCTCGCCTGCGATCAGGTAATCCCGTGCTCGCTCGTTACCAATGAATTTCGACGATCGCAAAAGACCAATCGCTATCGACAAATCCAGACTCGCGGCATCCTTCTTAAGCTCCGCCGGCGCGAGGTTGATCAACAGCCTCCGCCAATCAAGCGGATAACCGCTATGCGAAATGGACTGCAAGACGCGGTCAATCGACTCCTTCACCGCCGTCTGGGGCAAACCGGTCAGAATCACCTTCTGCATGCCGGTCTTCTCAAGATCGACTTCGATCTCACACTCAACGGCATCGATCCCCACGAGGATGTGACTAAACACGCGTGCGAGCACGCCGAAAGACTACCCGATCCCACCGCCTTTCGTCATCCCAATCCGATCCCATCATCACCGATCGTTGATCCGACCCGACACGGCAAAGGGCTGACGCAATAACTCCACCCCGGAGGAATCCGTACACCTGTGCCGCTCTCCGATTCGACAGAAACCCCGATTTTGAGGACTCAACCCTATTGCGTCACGCCCGATCTCCCGTATAGTCCACCGTCTACCGCGGGGTGGAGCAGCCTGGTAGCTCGTCGGGCTCATAACCCGAAGGTCGTGGGTTCAAATCCCTCCCCCGCCATTTGAATTGGGGCTTCGAGCGATCGAGGCCCCACGGTTAACGAATAACGCCGAGGCCTACAAGCCTCGGCGTTGTCGTTTCTACGCCAACTCCCACAAGGGTTTAACGATCGTCGCAGTTGCGGATGTTCTCTGCCGCGAGACGGAGAGACACGTCATTGGTCGGCATGTGGCGGTCGTCGGTCGGCTCATCTGCGGAGAGTCTCTGAGTCTCTGCCCGCTTCGGACCCGCTGGTTATTTCGTCGTTGGCTCTGGTCGGGCGAAGCCAAATGTCACCGTTGGCTTCGGTGGGCTTCGGCTCATTGCGCGACGCGGCCCAAGCCACTGCCCCCGCCCTGAACGTAGAACACCTTGTCCAGGATTCGGAGCAGGCTGTGCTTAACGCGGCAGTCCGTCGGCTGAGAGTCGTAGTCCGGGGGCACAGCAACTCTCGCTCAGGGGCGGCCAGGCCGACGATCACCTCGGCGTAGAACACGATCCACCGCTCGTATTCCTTGAGATATGTGAGGCCATTCATCGCCGCCGTGTCGGAGCGAATGCGTGGACGAACCCCGGCGGCGACCTGCATGCTGTTGATCTTGCGTCTTGCCTTGCTGTCCACGATCGGGAAGTGCACGCGCGTACACCAATGGAAGAACTTCGTGGCGAACGAGTAGTTCTCTCGGAACCGCACCTCTCCATTCACGGTGTGGTTCAAGATCGTGGGCATCGCTCCTTGCGCGGCTTCGATCACCCGCTCCGGTTCGAGCTCCAGGGCATCGGGACCGAGAGCTGAGAGCTTGGCGACCAGCGTCGCCACGTTCCGCTCCAGATTGGCAACGATCCGGTCCGCGGCTCCAGATTCCATGAACAACCTGGTGCCCCAAAGGCCATCAAGCACTGCGACGCGCTCGGCAACGGCCCCTGGTCGGGTCAGATCGGCGACCGATGCAAACATGCCTGCGAGTACGCGGTCGGGCGACGCCTGGGCTATCCGCTTCACCTCATCCTCGTCCCCAACCACACGCTCTATCGCTGGGACGACGGCACCGAAGTCTTCAATCTCCAGCCCCACGAGTTCGGCGGTGATGTCAAGCCCGACGACTTCTTCCACACCTGGCCCCGCAAGTGGACCCAAGACGACTTCGCGATGAGCGATCGCACCAAGGTCTGGCTGCATTCGCTCTCGCCTCGACGCGTCATCGCCAAGTTTCTCTGCAATCGCGCGCTCATGCTGCGCGACTGCAAACGCTGGAAGGAAGCACTACATGCGATCGAAGCCGCTGGTCGCTTTGATGCCGGATTCCCCGCACTCTACGACATCCAACACAGCATCGAATACGGCATGTACGGCGGCGACGTCCGCAACTCACTCGAAAACCCGATTCCCGATATCGTCGGCGCGCCACAAGGAACATCTGTATTCGATTACGTCACCGCTGCTTCCAGCCGCGCAGCCCAGGCAGTCGTCAAAGTTGCTGACAACCTCGAACAAAGGCCGTTGACTCAGTTCGTCTCCAAGGGAATCCCGTTCGCCTATCGATCGGAATTCGAACCCATCGTCGCGCATTTTCCGAAGGCATCGCAACTCGGCAACGAGCCTTGCCAAGCGACGACTTCCGATGCCCCACGACGCTGCGCACCGATCCGCGACACCCAGCGACTTGCCGAAGAAGCCGACTTCGCCGAGGAACACTATCGCCTTATCAATGCGATCAACGAAGCGAATCGGAACCCTAAGCAGCACCGCGTGCCGGACGGTCTTGCCGACCCACTACAACAACTACTGCCCGAGCGCGGGCGAGGCCGATCAAAACCGCAATCCGGACCCGCGTGGGGGGGGCAGCGGCCTGCTGGTGACTTGAGCATGTTGCGGTTCAGTGGATCGAATCGTTAACAGTGGGGCGTCGACGATTGTGATTCTGGTTCATTGCTGACATGGGCCAATGCCCAGCGCGTGTGCCGGCGAGTCGGGAAGAATCGCAAAGTTCCGCGCCGCGACGTCGACGAAGCGCGGGTCGGCTACCACGCTGTGACGGTCAAAGCCAAGCGCCTGCCACTGCGCCAGGGTGTACTGTGTCGTGCCCGGCGTCTCGCCTGCGCGGGCCGCGTGGGGCGCGAGGTGTGTTTCGAATACGAAAGGGTTCGATACTGTCACATCCCAGAAGATGTTGAGGTCGGACACGACGTGACAGTCTTCGAGCAGGTGTGTGGAGTTGTCGAGCATGAGCCGGGTGTCCGAGCCGACGACGATGTTTCGCATGAACCACGTGCGTCGCGCCGGCCAGGGGACGTCGTGGCTTCGCTCGCCGCAGGGTTCGAACGCGCTGCCCTTGGCGCCGTTCGCTGAAGATCGCGGCGTGCCGGTGAAGGCGATGATGTTGTCAACGATGCGGTTGTCGCGCCCGAAGTGTTCGCTCACGCCGCTGCCGGTGCAGTCGTGGACGACGTTTTGCTCGACGAGGATGCTCGACGAACCTTCGTCGAGATAGATTCCATTGCCGCCGTAGCTGGCGCCGGTGACGTGGTGAATGCGGTTGCCGCGCAGCACGGTTCCGGGTTGTACGCCCAGTGTGTAGATGCCGCCGAGGTCGCTCAGCCCGCCGCGCTGGGCGAGGTGGTGAATGTGGTTGTGGCAGACGCGGTTGTCGCGTGCGACGTGTGGCGCGAAGCCCCAGCACCATCCGATCGAGATACCGGTGTAGGTCGTGTCAAAGATTTCGTTGTGTTCGATGAGGTTGTCGTCGGCAAAGGCGAGCGTGATCCCGCACGCCGCCAGCCAGACGTGACCGGTGTTGTGGATGCGGCTGTGGAGAATCTGGATCCCGCCGGTGCGACGGTTCAACGGCGATGCGACGCCGCCCCCGTCCGCGACAATCCCGCCTGCGCCCAAATCGTGGAGGTGGCAGTGCGTGATCGTGATGCCCCGACAGCCTTCATCGAACGACACGCCGTGCCATCCGACCGCGTGGATCGTGCAACGATCCAACAGGCACTCTGTGGCGTGTTCGAAATGGATCGCGCCCGGCACATGCAGCGCCGCCTGCGGGGTGTTGGCGAAGTCCAATCTGTCGTATCCCGGAACCTGCCCGCAAAAGTGATCGAACGAGTCGCGCCGCCGCCGCTGCGCCACGGGCACGTGTGGCTTGTAATACAACCCGAAGCCGGGCGGCTGAATCCAGTCGGCGTGACGGAAAGTGATGCCGCGCAACTTTACACCGCTCACCACGCCCGCCTCGTCGCCGACGACGCGCAATAACTGGTGCAGCACCGGCACGACGACCTGCGTCGACTCGATCGATTCCCCGTCGCGCGGCAGGTAGGTCAGCGTGCCGGCGGCGCGGTCGAGATACCACTCGCCCGGCTCGCTGAGGGCTTGCCCGACGTTCTCGACGCGGTACCGCGCAAACTGTCCATCCCATGCGTCGGTCAGCGTGAAAATTGAAGTGTGCGAGGAGACGACCATGCGCGTCGATTCGTCGAACGAGATGACGGGCATGCGCTCTTCGCTCCAGAAGTGCGAGACGACGACCTCGGCGTCTTGAAGGTTTTTCCACGCTTGAAAGTCGCCGGGCCGGGCGACGAATCGGTCGCCTCCTTGAAACAGTTTGACGTTGTGCGGATCGACGTCCGGTGCCGACTCGATGCGAAACCAGCCTTGCTTTGGAAGCGTCGGTCGCGGGCGGCGTTCTGAGTTGACGAACAGCGACCTGAAGCCGCCGTGCTCGCGAAGGATCGCACTGACGTCGGCGACCCAAGCGACGCGCCCGGCGTGAGTGGTCACGCTCCAACCGGTGATCGGCACTCCGCCGTCGATGACTGGTGTTTCGCCATCGATCGCGGCGAACGTGAGGTTACTGTCGACGGGCGAAAGCTCGATCGACCGGTCGATCCGATGCACGCCGCCGACGAGATAGATCGTGGCCGGTGTGGTCGGGCCGTCTACTCGCAACGAGCGCAGATGCTTCAGCGCGGCCTGAATCGAAGGATGCGGAGACTGCCTCGAACCGAACGGCTCGGGTTGAGGCGAGAGGATCGTGGAAACGTAAAGTTCGATCATGTTGCGATCTGTCATGGGCTTATTCCGGCTCGGCGAGAATCAGTCAGCACACTCAGGACCAGTGTGACCGACGTCAGAAAAACGGGGTTCTGAAACGCACGCGACTCGGTCCCGATGTTCTCCCACGGCGCGTTGTTCTCTGGGCCCTGTCGAAAGTCATCGCGACGCAACGCGGCCAGATAGCGATCGAGCAAACGGTCGGCGGCGTGTTCGTCGTGACGGCGCAGCACGGTCAGCGCCCATCCGGTCGGCGTGTGCCAGTACGCGCCGTTCTGATACGTGTTGTGAGCCGTTGGAGTCCGCTCCCATGCCGTGGCGGGCGACGCATCGCGATCGGTCGGCACGTGGCGAATGGCACCTTCGAACTCGATGGTGCCTTGAGAGAGGTCACGTCGGAATTGTTCGACCGCGAGCGCCTCTACGGCTGCGGGCAGCACGCCCATGCAGATCGCAAGAAGGGTGCCCCAGACGTCGGGCTGGCCGCTCACGCCCGTGCAGGCGCGCAGCCAGCCGCCGTGGGTGGCGGGGGCGCTGAACGTGGGCGCGATCGAGGACGCGATCTGCCGGGCTCGATCAACAAACTCTCGGGCAACGCCGTCCTGCCCGGCGGCCTGGAGCATCTCGGCAATTTGCAGCGCGGCGCGACGGCGCAGCAGCGACGCGGTCAGCAGGTGGCCGGTCATATAGATCGAGTCGCAGAAGATGAAACCCACGGCGCGCCGCACTGGCGTGGTGAACACGAGCCCGCTTGCGGGGTCGTGCTCGACGCTGTCGAACGCGCGGAGCAACCGGTCGAGCAGCGAGACCTCTGACATCTGAGATCGGAGAAAGCCTTCGACGCGGCCTTCTTCGCACCAGCGGAGGTGAGCCAGCCAGATGAAGTCAAACGCGTTGTTGGCGGGCGGGCGAAGGCCGTAGGGTTCGCCGCCCTGGTCGTCGCCGGCGCTGTAGGTTCCAGGGAAGAATACGGCCGAGCCGTCGAGGTTGATGTGGTCTGGAACAGCAAACTTGGGGATGGCCGCGCCGCTGGCAAGGCGGCGCTCGAGCGGGCCGTTCTGTCGTGACGCGATGCACTTGAGGTGCTGTTGACCGACGGCCGGGCTGACCAGCCCACAACTGTAGGTCATGGTGAAATCCTGTATCCACAACGCCGGGTAGCAGTCGCGACCGCCTGGTCGGACGAGGTCGAAGCCAAGGCGGTTGTGTCGGTCGACGAACCCGCCTTGCGGGGGAAGCTCGCCCGCGTAGGACCCGCCCGCCGGGATCGTCGCTGACGCGATCGCGGCGCGGGCCAGGTCGGCGAGGAAGGCTCTCTGATCAGCAGTCATTGGGAGAGGTTCATTCGGTCAGCGGCGCCGTCGCGGCGAAAATCACGCTGTCGGCCCCGCCGTAGTACAGGATCCACTGGTTACGGAAGGGGACCATACCCTCGACGAAACAGACGTCGTCGGTGACACCGCCCCTCTCTGCTGCGTGCTGCGGGGTGATGAAGGATCGGGTCGCACGCGCGATGACGGCGGTGGGATCGTCAGGATCGAACAGGATTTGCCCGCCGGTGTAGCCCTGTCCACCGCGCGCCACCGGTCGGCTTCCGTTGTAGATCAGCACGATTCCCTGTGACGTCAGCACCGCTGCCGGTCCGGGTTCGCACAGGTCTTCGTCGTAGCGACCGGTGCGCGGGAAGACGACGGGCTTGAGCGACCGCACGCCGGGGATCGGCTCGGACCGATCCCAGGTGCGATTCTTCTTCATGTAGGCGATCTTGTGCGCGCCGGCTTCGTACTCGACGGGCTCCCAGTGGATCAAATCGTCACTGGTGGCGGCGTAGAGCAGGCCCTCACCGAAGTACATCCAGTACTTGCCACGAATCTTCTGGGCGATGAGCTGGTCGCCTTCGCGTCTGCAGACGATCGAGCCGGCCTTGCACCAGAACTGCCGATAGCGGCCGCCGTCGAAATGCCCGAACGCCAGGCCGTGCTTGGTCCAGGTACGCAGGTCCGGCGAGGTGGCGACGCAGAGCCGGGCGGTGCGGAGGTCAAAGCCGGTGTAGGTCAAGACCCAGAGTCCGTCGTCGCGTCGGGCGATGCGTGGGTCTTCGCAACCCATGGGCCATTCAAAGTCGCTGGCGGAGTCGTGGTCGCGATAGAGGATCGGATCGTTCTCGCAGGTGAAGTCGATGCCGTTGTCGCTCCAGGCCAGGCCGATCCGGCAACCGTGGTTCACGCCGTCCAGATGACACTCCGCACGGAACAAGACGCAGACGCGACCATCCGCGACGACGGCGGCGGGGTTGAAGATGGCCACGTTCGACCACGGGATGGGCTCACCCAAGACGGGGCACTTCCACATGAGCGCCGGGTCGGCGCGGAGGACGGGCTCGGGGTGCCGGGTGAAAGGCCCGATCTGCCAATGAGTAGTGCTGTGATTCATGGATAAATTCGATGGCTGCGTTGGGTCTCAAGACGCAGTTGGCCCGGCCAGACTTTGGAGGCACTCCGTCATTGACTGAATGCCGAAAACAATCCGCCCGAGAAAATAATTGACATCAGTAACAGTTACTATATCTTCGTCACGAGCGATGGCCTTGTCAAGACGCAATTCAATCCACACGATCGCAGAGGCGACTGGCCTGTCTGCCGTCACCGTCTCGCGCATTCTGGTCGGAAAGACCAAAGGACTGCGGCGTGACGCCGTCGAACGGGCACGCCGGGTCGAAGCGGTCGCGGCAGAAATCGGGTTCAGGCCCAGTGCGGCGGCACGGTCGATCAAGTCGAGCCGCACCCGCACTGTCGGATTGATGATCACGACCAGTCACCCCGACGCGAAGCCGGCCAACCTGACGCACCAATATGAGACTGTCCTTGGCATCGAAGAGATGCTCGCCGACCATGACCATTCGGTTCTGATGCTTCGGATGCACGACGTGATCGACGCCGTGAAGCTGCCGCGCGTGTTTCGGGAAAATCTGATCGACGGCATGATCGTGCTGGGTGACACGCCGGACCGGGTCATCGATCGCGTGCGTGAGATCTCGCCCAAGAGTGTCCTGATCGAGACCAACCGGAACCAGCTCACTTCGTGTGTGAGCCGCGACGAATACGCTGCCGGTCGCGAAATCGCCGAGCAGGCAGTCGCGGCAGGGTATCGACGGGTGATTTACCTGAGCGGGTTCAGCAATCACTTCAGCGTCGAACAGCGACTCGCTGGCGTCAGGGATGCGTGCGTCAACGCCGGAGTAGCTGACTTTCAGGTCAAGAACATCGACTCCGAGTTGTCGGCCGATCGGTTTGATGCGGTGATCGATCAGGTCGACCGCACGACGGCAGTGCTGGTGTATGGCGTCGCGTACGCGGCGAGGATCGCGCACCTTGCTTCACGCCGGCGACTGGTCGCGGGCGTCGACTACGGACTGGCGGCGGCGGAAGAGCTGGTGCTCGACGCGCTGAGCTGGCCGGAACTGGCGAGGATTCGGAACGACCGCTGGCACATGGGATCGATCGCCGCGCGGATGATGCTCGGCCAGCTCGACGGCGACACGAGCCCTCCGGCCAGCGTCAAGCTCGCCGGCACGTTCGTGCCGGGTCTGACATTGAGCAGCGTATGAAAAGCGTAGCGGATCAAGGATCTGCTTTCAGTTTTATGGCTCTAACTTGAGGAGGTTGGATATGCGTAGCGTTCATGTCTTGTGCGGAGTTTTGGGATGGTCGATCGTGGTGTCGGCGGCGTCGACTGCGGCGCACGCCGCTGTGGTTTCTTTTCAGGAGGGCGTAGGCGGGTACACTGGAACCCAAGACACCTGGGTAGAAGCCGGTAACAACACCAACTTCGGCGGTCAGGATTACATGGAGACCGCCAACACCCCAAGCAAGCCTCAGGCACACCAGACACTCATCCGCTTCGATAACATCGTCGGTGGCGGCCTGCAGCAGATCCCCGCAGGCTCGACCATCAACTCGGCGACGCTCACCATCACCGGGTCGGGCTTCGGTGACGGATTCCTCGGCACGGCGACTGTCAGCAGAGTTCTCGTCGACTGGGATGAAACTGTGGGCGGAAGTGTCGGCGTGTTTGCCGGAGGCGTCGCGCTCGACGGCAGTGATGCGTCGTCGACGGCGGCGTTCACCGGCTCGCTGGGAGGCGGGCAACCGATCCCGCCGATCAACATCACCGGCTTGGTGCAGGGCTGGGTCGACAACCCGGCCACGAACTTCGGCGTTGTGTTTAGCGCCCCGCCTGCGAGCGGCTTCAACATCCTTTTCCTCAGTTCGAGTGAGCGCGATGTTGCCTCAGCCCGGCCGCTGCTGACGGTCGACTTCACGCCCATCCCCGAGCCCACGACGCTGGCCGCCATTGGCGCGATCGGCGGGATTCTGCTCTCGCGTCGCACCCGCCGTCTGGTTTGATCGACTCTGTGGCGAGCCCGGCGCGGTTGCCCTCCGCCCGCGCCGGGTCGCTCGATTGGAGGCAACATGGAACGGGTTCGTCGTCTAGTTCATGCACCCGCGCGCGGGTTCACACTCGTCGAGCTGCTCGTGGTGATCGGCATCATCTCGGTTCTGATCGCCGTGCTGCTGCCTGCCCTGAGTCGCACACGGAAGTCCGCGAACTCGGTCAAGTGCCTGGCGTCGCTTCGACAGATCGCACACGCGGGGCTGATGTACACCATGGAGTCCAAGGGCTGGCTCCCCGCCGCCAGCGCGAGATACCCCGACCGCGTGATCGACTGGCCCGAGCACCTCGCTCGCTACCTCGGACACAAGAACGTCAACAACTACGGCGACTTCGAGAACCGCGGCGTGCTCTGGGGATGCCCCGAGTGGGGTCGCCGCATCGACGCGTCCTCGCGCACCGGCTACGGCCAGAACCTCTTCCCCTTGAACGACGACGATCAGTGGTCGAACCCCATCGTCGGTGGACTGGGCGACGGCACTGGCACCAACGGCTACATCAGACTCTCTAAGGTCAAGCACCAGTCGCAGCGACCGTTCTGGGGTGACAGCATCGACTGGCACCTCACCGGATCACCCGGCGATCCCATCCTCGCCCCGAACTGGGGCTTCGCTTCATGGTCAAGTGGCGACCCGAACAGACACTTCGGCAACGCGTCGAATCACGCAATGCTCGACGGCAGCGCCCGAACACTCGAGCGCAAAGTCGCCGCGATGGCCTATCGAAATCCTCGAGCGGTTCCCTGAAACCAAGAGTGCAGGCATTCTCATGAACATCCAATTCTGCTTCGCATTGCTGCTGGCTCTCTTGTCGGCCTGCTCGCCTTTTGCCCTCGGGACGGTCGGCAGTGGGGAAAATGCCCTGAAACAAGGGGCGTTCGAAGACCCCTCCGCCTGGCTCGAACTCAACGACGACAACCTCAAGATCGTGGCCGGCGGGCCCGACGGCATGAAGGCGCTGTCGTTTGAGACCAAGACCGACCGCATGGGCTGCGCCAAGACCTACCTTGACGTCGATCCGTCGTGGAAGGTGGTGAGCGTATCGGCCCGATTCTTTGTGTCGCGTCTCACGCGGGGGAGCCAGCCCTGGGAAAACGTCCGCGTGAGCATGCGCGCCCTGAACGCCGACGGTAAGGAAGTAGGCTACGGCCCGACGCCCGAAGTGTCGGAGGTGACGGATGGCTGGGTCACGATCACCGCGACCGGCGCGGTCCCGGAGAACACCGCGCGATTCGAAGTGCAGCCGGGAATCTTCGCACCCGAGGGTTCCGGGATGATTGCGGACGTGCAGATCATCCCCAATCCGCCGCTTCCGCATGTGGTCTGGACAAAGGACTTCCCGGAAGGCCGCTTCGATCCGGCCGGGTTGAACGCGTGGACGCTGACGGGCGACGCGCGGGCCAGGGTGCTCACCGAGGAGAAGCAGACGTTCCTGCGGATCGAAAACCCCGACGCCAACGGCGACGTGGCGTGCATGTTGCGAGTGAAAATCGATCCGAAGTGGTCAACGGTCACAGTCCGCTTCAAGACGCGCGCCTCGAACATCAAGCCCGGTCCGGAGGGGTGGAACGAAGCACGCATGCACCTGACCTTTGAAGATGAGAAAGGCGATCGCGTCGGCCCCTGGCCGGCCACCAGCGGACTCAAGGCCGACTCAGCCTGGACCGAGCTGGAGGCGACCAACGTGATCCCGGCCGGGGCGATTTACCTTCGCCTCGAGCCAGCGATGTTCCGGGCGACGGGCACCTTCGATGTCGCCGACATTCGCCTGATCCCGCAGGTCCGCGGCGAACTGCCCGCCGGGATGAGATCCGGCTGGGGCGAGGAGCCGCTCGAACAACTTTCCCCGACGCGCGCCGTGATCTGTCTCAACGGCCTCTGGCGCTTCCAACCCGCCGACGGTCCGCGGGCGGCGGCGCCGGACGGCGACTGGGGCTTCATCCGCGTGCCCGGCTCGTGGCAGCCGCTCGACAGGTTTCCCGGCGTCGTCGCGCAGGGAATGTGGACCCGCGACATCGATCTCGCGACGCTCGAACGAGCCTGGTACCAGAGGCCGATTGTCGTGCCTCCCGAGTGGAAGGGTCGCGCCATCCACCTGAACCTCCGCCGCGTCAGCACCGATGCGGCGGTTTTGCTTGATGGGGTCGAGGTCGGCCGAGTCGAGTGGCCCGCGGGAACGGTCGACCTCACGCCCGCCGTGAAGTTCGGCGTGGAACAGACACTCGCCATCAAGGTCGTCTCCACACCCGAAGCCGGCGACGTCGTGGTGCTGATGGGTACGGCTGATACCCAGGTCACTCGCCGCGCCGCACGGCTCGAATCACGCGGAATCATCGACGACGTGCTCCTGTCCTCCCGGCCCGCCGGCACCACCATCAGCAACGTGGCGTTGAGAACCTCGGTTCGCGAAAAGTCACTCGCACTTGAAGTCGAACTGGAGAAGGTCTCCGCCGCCGGCAATCTGTCGTTCGACATCGAAGTCCTTGACGGAACCGGCAAGACGGCGCGCACGTTTCGAGCCGAAGCGCCGGTGCGACAGGCCGACGTCCAGAGCGTGAACGTCAGTTGGTCCTGGCCCGACCCCAAACTCTGGGACAGCAACTCGCCGCACCTCTACACCCTGCGCCTTCGTGTCCACGGCGCGGGCGTCGACGATGCAATCACGCAGCGTTTTGGCTTCCGCGAATTCTGGATCGAGGGTCGGCGTTTTCTGCTCAATGGCACCGAGGTCCGGCTGCGTCCGAACATGCTCGACGACCAGTGGGGCTGGGCAGCGCCGACTCGCGAAGGCGCGGCCGCGCTCATCGACGGCCAGATCCATGCCGGGTTCAACTTCGGCGAGATGTGGCCCTGGGATCACGACGAGCGCGGCACCATCCACAGCCGCCGTCTGCTTGCCGAAGTCGCCGACGAAAAGGGCTTCCTGATCTCCGGCAACGTGCTGAACATGGCCCGCTACCTCCGCACGCCCTCGTGGGACCTTCAGTGGTACAACCCCGGCGTGCGCGAACGCTACGAGCAGAGAATGAGCCGCGAGCTGCGCGAGTACCTCAACCACCCCTCGATCGTGATGTGGGGCAGCACGGCCAACTACTTCGGCAACGAGCAGGACTCCGCGCCGCAGCGACTGGGGCGATTGGACTACATCCAGGGCGAGAGCCGGGCCCAGAGCGTCCGCGCGGGCCGCGAGGCCATCGCGATCATTAAGAAGCACGATCCGACCCGTCCGGTCTTCACGCACCATGGCTCGTACGTCGGGGACGTCCACACCAACAACATGTACCTCAACTTCCTGCCCCTGCAGGACCGCACGGAATGGCTCAGCGCATGGACCGTCAGCGGCGAGCTGCCGTTCATGGCCGTCGAGTTCGGCACGCCGCTGCACAGCACGTTCATGCGCGCCCGCGATGGCTTCACCAGCTCAGTTCATTGCGAGCCGTGGATGACCGAGTTCTCCGCCATCTATCTCGGCCGACGTGCCTACGAACTCGAGCGCGACGACTACCGCGGCGAAATCTCGCGAAAGTTCCTCCAGGACCAGACGTACACCAACTGGCAGCTGAACGCGCCGCTCGAAAACGCCCCGGCACTCCAGGAAATCCAGCGGCTGTTCACGACCCACACCTGGCGCGCCTGGCGCACCTGGGGCCTCACCGGCGGCCTCGTGCCCTGGAGTCGGGGCCACGGCTATGAACTCAATCCACCGGCTCTGCCCCCGACCAAGCTCCCACCGTTCCAACCCGGTCGACGCGGCCCCTGGATCGAAACTGTCGAGTCGAAGTGGATGAACTACCTTCGCGCCCCCGACTGGAAAATCCTCCCTGGCGGCGAGGCTCTGGTTGCCAACAACGGACCAACCCTCGCCTGGATCGCCGGGCCAGCGCAGACGTTCACCGACCGCACCCACTCCTACGCCTCCGGCGCGACCGTCAGCAAACAGGCAATCGTCATCAACGACCTGCGCGAGCAGGCCGAGTGGTCCCTCGAATGGACCGCCGTCGCCGGCGATCAGACACTCGCCAGCGGTCGTGCGAACGGAACGATCCAACCCGCGACCGACGTACGCACGCCGATCGAGTTCGACTTGCCGCGCGTCGATGCCAAGCGTGATGTCACGATCCAACTCAGCGCCCGCATCGGCAACGAGCAGCACACCGACGCGTTTCAACTCCGCGTGTTTCCCGATCCTTCCCCGGTGAAGCTCACTGTTTCGATCTACGACCCCAAGGGCCTGTCGACAGCGATGCTCACGAGAATCGGAATCGAAGTCCGGCCCTGGGACGGCGCGCAGACGGGGCTGCTGGTGATCGGTCGCGAGGCCCAGCCGCTGCCCGAGTCGCTCGAAGACCACATCCGCGCCGGCGGACGCGTGCTGATGATGTCGCCGTCGCGGCAGACCCTCGCCGATCGCATGGGACTCCGCGTCGCCAACCCGATCTCCCGAAATGTGTACGCGGTCGACCCATCCCATCCCGTGATGGCCGGACTCGATGATGAAGACCTGCGCGACTGGGCGGGCGAGTCGACTATGCTGCCGCCCGTGCATCCCGACTTCGAACGCGACCCCGCCGCCGCGGCGGATAACGACATGCCCAAGTACGGATGGCGCTGGGGCACACGGCACGGCGTCTCCAGCGCGATGATCGAAAAGCCCCACCGCTCCGGCGCTCGGCCGATCCTCGAAGGCGAGTTCGACCTGCAATACACGCCGCTGCTCGAAGTCGACATCGGTCGCGGCCGACTCACGCTCTGCACGCTCGATCTCGAAGACCAGGCCGCCCACGACCCGGCGGCCGACCAGTTGCTTCGCAACCTCCTCAACCACGCCGCCACGGCTCCGCTGGCCGATCGAGTGCCCGTCATGCTCGTCGGAACCGACGCCGCCGCGGGCCTCCTCGACGAAGTCGGTGTCGAATACACTCGCCTCGCCTCGATCCCGGCCCAGCCAAACGGCGCGGTGCTGGTGCTCGACCCGCGGGCAGGCGTCCCCGACGAAACGCTCAAAGCCTTCCTCAACACCGGCGGAAAGGCACTGGTTCTCGCGACCGGCGACGCCTCGACCACGCTCGGCTTGCAACGCACCATGGGATCGCTTCCCGTCGGGAACGTCACCGTGCCAGCCTGGCCGCAAGCCGTCGGACTCAGCCCGTCCGACCTGCGCGCCCGCGTGCCCGCGCCGGCCGTGCTCTTTGACCCCACACTGCCCCAGGTGGTCGCCGGCGGTCTGCTCGCCCGCGTCCAGCATGGCGACGGCATGGCCGTGCTGACCCAGATCGACCCTGCAGCGCTCGACGCCGACCAGCGCACTTACCTCCGCTTCACCCGCTGGCGTCAGACGAGGGCAATCGCGCAGGTCCTGGCCAATCTCGGCGCAAGCTTCCCCGCCGATCGCCAGTTCCTCGTACCCCCTCCCGCCATCGCGGAACCCACGCTACCCCTCGCCGGGCAATGGCGGGCGATCCAGACTAGCCGCATCCCCGACCCCACAGGCACCGGCCGCTCTCCGCACGAGCCGATGACAGAGTTGGCCCTCGAGATGGTCCGCGCCGACGCAGACCTCTCGACATGGAAGACCTTCCGCTATCCCTCCATGCTCGAACCCATCGGCGGCGAGTTCTCGTCCGCGAACGGCGAGTCCGTCGTCGCCACCAACTTCGACCTGCCCCACGATCTCGCCGAGCGATCTCTAACCCTCTCTCTGGGACAAATTGACGACTTCGACGACGTCTACATCAACGGCACCCGCATCGGCGGAAGCCCGGCCGATCGCTCGCAGGAGCAGTCGCAGTGGAACGTCGAACGCCACTACATCGTCCCGCCTGGTCTGCTCAAGCCAGGCATGAACCGGATCGCCATCCGCATCTGGGACCACTTCGGCGAAGGCGGCTCACGCGCCACCGACGCCGAAATCCGCCTGTTCGACGCGACCTACACCCCGCCCCCCGGCTACTACCACCCCGACTACCGTCCCGACTTCAAACTAGGCGACGACCCGTACCGCTACTACCGCTGGTGAGTACCCACCATCGCCCATCGAAGAGTTGCTCAAGCCGACGCCGCTCGTCGCGCCAGTCACGCCGCCGCGAAGGGTGTCGGTCATCCGCTCGGTCGATGCGTGTCAAGGATGGGCGACGGCCGGCGAGTACGGCGTGCTGCCGCGGTTTCAGTTCGGCGGGCAGGAGTTCGATGAAGAGACGCAGCTCGGCTTCTTCGTGTCCGTTCGATGATCCACGTCTTCGCGCCAGTGAGTTGAGTTGACATCCTGTCGGTATGAACACGACGAAGGATCGTCCGACGGCGGCTATGTGGCGGGAGCGGATTGAAGCTCACCGGGCTAGCGGGTTGTCAGTGCGGGCATGGTGCCGGGCCAACGACGTGCACGAGCAGGGGGTTCACGGGTCGTCGTGATTGGCAAGTCAACGTGCGGCAACGGACGGGCGCGTCATAACCCAAGGCGATCAATTCCCGAACGCTGCGCGTGGAGTCTGTCTCGGGTCGATTTCGGCGTGTCTCTCTCGGCTGTTCGAAGACGGTGAGTCGCTCACCATGATGACCTCGGCAAGTTCTCTTGCCGAGGTTTTTCGTTTGTCTCAGCGAATGCTTGAGGCTTGGCGAATTCTTTGACCCGGTGCGATAGACGACCTAAGACTTCTTTCCGTAGATCGATTCAGGGTCGATGTCGGGTTTACCCTCGACTTGCCAGGCTTCGTGTTCCAGACGCCTATAGAAGCATGAACGATAGCCGTCGTGGCAGGCGACGCCTTGTTGCTCGACTTCGATAAGGACGACGTCCTGATCGCAATCGGTGCGCATGGAGATGACTTTTTGCGTGTGGCCGCTCGATTCACCCTTGAGCCATAGCTTTCCGCGCGAGCGCGACCAATAGTGGCACAGCCCGGTCTCGATCGTCTTTTGCAAGCTGGTGCGATTCATAAATGCGAACATCAGAACCTGCCCGTTCGCAGCATCCTGAATGATGGCGGGGATCAGGCCTTTGTCGTCGAATTTCAGGGAATCGAGTAACGCGTCCATGCGGATGAGCGTCGGGGGATTTCATGGTTGTGTCAACCGATGAAGGCGGTATGCGGCAATGTGACATCGGGTAGGATCGGTCCTCCATGCCTGATGAGAGCGAACCATTCCCAAGTGACACGATGCAGCGGGCGGCGCTGGTGAAGCAGAAGGCGCGGTCGCTGGGCTTTGACGCGGTCGGGATCGCGTCGGCGGAGGCGAGTCGTTATCGCGAGCATCTCAGGCAATGGATCGACGCGGGGCGATCGGGGGAGATGGCGTATCTGCATGAACGATTCGAAGAACGCGTCGATCCAAAAGTCTATCTGCCGGGTGCGATGTCGGTGATCTGCGTGTCGATGAACTATCAAGTGGATGATGCTTTCAAGGCTGGTGTTGATGATCACGCTGATGACCATGGATCAGGCGGCTTGATTCCATCGGAGGATGAATTGAGGATCGCGCGTTACGCCCGGGCGATCGACTATCACACGCACATCAAACCGCGGCTCTACGCGATCGCGGACTGGTTGCGGGAGAAGGTTCCCGGAACGACGACGCGATGTGGTGTGGATACGGCCCCGGTGATGGAGCGTGAGCTAGCCACGCGGGCTGGAATCGGCTGGGTGGGAAAAAACACGATGCTCATACATCCACGCATCGGTAGCTTCACTTTCCTCGGCGAGGTGTTGACGAGTCTGGCCTTACCGACCGATGAGGCAATGCCGGATCGTTGCGGGACGTGCCAGCGATGCATCGAGGCATGTCCGACGCAGTGCATCGAGCCCTACACGATCGACGCGAGTCGGTGCATCAGCTATCTGACGATTGAGAGGCAAAGCGACTTCGACAAATCGACGCCGGGGCTTTCGGGATGGCTGTTCGGATGTGATGTGTGTCAGGATGTTTGCCCCTACAACGGAAAGGCACCGCTGGCAACAGATGAGAAGCTGAGACCGCGTCTGCCGGCGATGGTGGGGCGGACGGAGGTGCTGTCGTGGGACGAGGAGCGGTATTGGTCGTTCACTCGACATACGCCGGTGAGGCGGGTGAAACTGCCTCAGCTGCAGCGGAACGCGCGACATGCTTAAACGAACTGATTCCAAAGAGGTGTGCGAAAGCGCGCTGAGCCGGCATGGCCCTGCGTTGAGCGGCATGTGCGAGTGCGGCCCGCGCTAGCGTCGAATCTACGTAGCATGGGCGTGGTGAAAGACCGTTCGTAGCGATCATCCGGTTCGAAGCGACTCATCCGGTTCGAAGCGAATCATCCGGTTCGTCATGACGCAGGTTGCGTGGCATTAACGATCGATGCCGAGAACGTCTTCGATGCGGTAGCGACCTGCGCCGCGTCCTGCGAGCCATGCGGCTGCTCTGAGTGCCCCGCGGGCAAAGACGTCGCGATGGGTGGCGATGTGAGTGAGTTCGAGTCGTTCGCCGTCGCCGGCGAAGTGGAGTGTGTGGGTGCCGGTGACGTCGCCCATGCGGAGGCTATGGATGCCGATGTCGCCGGGCTGGTGGGGTGCGGATTCGGGATCGCGCCCGAAGACGAGCTTGGATTTGGGCCTACGCGTGGCCTCGAGGATGCGGTCAGCGAGGGTCAGGGCGGTCCCGCTGGGGGCGTCTTTCTTGTGGCGATGGTGGATCTCGGTGATCTCGATGTCGAAGGAATCACCCAGCATGCGCGCCATCATCGCGCTGATGGCATTTAGAACGGCGACGCCCATGCTGGTGTTGGTGGCTTGAAGCACGGGGATTTTGAGCGCGGCCTCGTCGAGGGCGCGCTGGTCGTTCGGGGTCAGACCGGTCGTGCCGATGACGATGGGCAGTCGTCGATGATGACAGACCGAGAGCCAGTGCCGTGTGCCTTCGGGCTTGGAAAAATCGATCAACACGTGAGGCATCGGCTCGAAATCCATCTCGACAGCGAGCGGCACGCCTATCGGTCCGATGCCCGCAACCTCACCGACATCGCGACCTAGCTCCGGATCATCCGCGTGCGTGAGCGCGTCGACGATGCGGACGTCGGGCATCTCGCGAGCCAGTGCGAGAATACGCTGGCCCATACGACCAGCGGCCCCTGCGACGGCGATATGAAGCTGGCTTGTCATGGTCAGACCAGCTTACCGCGCGGCATGCGTTGTGACATGCGGCATGACGATCGCAAGACAGGGGCGGAATGTGGCATCGCGGGCGAGTGCGGGTATTCTGACGACTTCCCGGATGGACCGGGCGTGAAGTGGAAGGAGTCCTGTGAGCAAACGACGGATGTTGACGTGGGTGTGCGGTTCGATCGCCGCCAGCGCCATGGGGTCGGCGGAGGTTTGGGCCCAACCCGCGGCTGTGGGGATGATGACCCCAAAGAACGCCGCCAAAGGCGCAGTCGAAGCCAAAGGCGTAGTCGAAGCCAAAGGCGCAGTCGAAGCCAAAAAAGCATCCGATGCGATCGGTGCAGGCAACGCGGTAGCCAATCGCGCGATCGGAGCCATCGGTGCCCCGACAGATCCATCAATCGCCGCCCCTGCGATCCTCGATGCGATGAGGCTGGCCTGTGATCAGGCGTGGGCGTGGGGCGATGGCAAGACACGGGTGCTACTCGCACGCGGCGGAATCCGATTGACGCTCGATCAGGCGATCGCGCGGGCTGACGAAGTCGTGATCTGGATCACACCACGCGATGACGGGCTGTTTGAACTGGAGGCAGCCCTGCTCGGTGGTGTGCGTGTTGAACGCGATGGGGTGGAACGATCCGGGGATCGATTGAGACTGACCGCGACCGTTAGGCCGCAATTGAGCGTGGAGGCCAGGACGCTGGATCGTCGCGCGATGAACGACGATGCGAGCTATGCGCGCGCGATCGCCCTTCGGAATGCCGAAGCCATCGAGGTCCGTCCTGAGGCGACACCGAATGGGGCGTCGCCTGCGGCATCAAGTTTGGCATCGAGTTCAGCATCGAACGTGCGCGCGAGTGATGCGTCCGGACCGGCGGTGGGATCGGGGGGAACGGCGCTCCTGCCCGTGAGATTCCGCGCGGGCTCCGCCTCGACGGAGCGTGCCGAAGACGGGACGCTTGCACTGGTGCTCGAAGGCGAGGTCTTTCTGACCCAGACACGTGAGAACGGCGATCATGTGGAACTGCGCGCGGATCGGGCCGTGCTGTTCAGCAGTATGACTGATCTGCGGGAGCTTTTGCAGCAGGGCGGATCAGGCGTGCGAGACATTGAGTCGGCATACCTTGAGGGAGCGGTGCTGGTGAACTACACGCCAGCGGCGCGGGATCGTACGGAGCAGCGACTCCGCGCTGGTCGGGTGTTGTACGATTTCCGAAGCGAGCGGGCAGTGTTGTCGGATGCGATTTTGCAGACCAGCGATCCGCAGACCAAGCTACCGCTCGTGGTGCGCGGACGCGAAGTGAGGCGACTGGGCGAGGATGCGTACGACGCGGACGGGGCGGTCGTTTCGACAAGCAGTTTTGCAACCCCGAGTTTGAGCTTGCGGGCGAGTCGGGTGTATGTGACGCAGAAACCCCCGGAGAATGCACGCGAAAGCGATCAGACAAACTTTCGGGCAGACAACGTCACGCTCAACGCATACGGCGTGCCGTTTTTCTGGCTGCCGCGGGTTTCTGGTTCGGTCACTGATCAGGGGATTCCGCTACGCACGCTTGCATTCAGCAATTCGCGAGGATTCGGCTTTGGGGTGGAAAGCGAATGGGCGTTGTTCGACATGTTCGGATTCAATGCGCCACGCGGATTGGATGCGACGCTAAACGCCGACTACTACAGCACGCGCGGACCGGCGGCAGGCGTCGATGCGAAGTATCAGGGCAACTACGTCGACGCCGACGGGCGACTGCCGTGGAGCTTTTCGGGCGATCTTTCCACCTATCTGGCTTACGACGATGGTGAGGATCGGCTCGGCGGGGATCGACGCCGGATCGAGAATGATGGCCGTGTGCGCGGGCGGGCGGAGTGGCAGCATCAGCACTTCACGCCAGGCGGCTGGCAATTGCAGGCGCGGGCGGGCTACACGTCTGATCCGACCTTCCTCGAAGAATGGTACGAACAACAATTCAACAACGGACTGAATCAGGAACTGGCGATCTATGCCAAGAAGCAGACTGACATCGAAGCGCTGACGTTGCTGGTGAGCTATGACGCTAACAACCTGGCGACAAGTGCGGATCAACTGCAGGAAGTTGTGATCGTCGAAGGCGAGCGCCGAACGATGCAAGTCGAGCGGTTGCCGGAAATCGGCTATCACCGTATCGGTGATACGCTCGGGGAAAGCCTCGTCACATGGAACAGCAACAACGTCGTTTCCGGTCTGCGGGCGAGCATCAGTCGAAGCGACCTGGACGGGGATCTCGGATTTAGACGCGGAAGCCGACGACTGAACCCAGGGCTGGCGGGTTACGGCTTTTCCGGCGCGGATGAGAGCTATGTCGCCCGCGGGGATTTCAGGCAGGAAGTGTCGCTTCCGCTCGGGCTCGGGCCGATGAAGTTGGTGCCGTACATCGTGGGTCGATACACCGCATGGAGTGATACGCCCGACGGCAGCGGGACGGATCGCCTCTACGCGGCTGCAGGTGTACGCCTGGCGACGGCGATGTGGCGTGTCTATCCGGGCGTGAGTTCTCGACTGTTTGATCTGCGCGGATTGCGGCACGTCATCGAGCCGGAACTTCATCTCTATTCAAGTGCTCAAACGACGGATCGTGGTGAGGTCTTTGTCTATGACGAGGCGATCGACGGCATTCAGGATGTGCATTCAGTGCAACTGAATGTGAGACAGCGATTCCAGACCAAGCGAGGCGATGCCGGGCGACAGCGGAGCGTCGATGTTCTGTCGCTGAATGCCGGCGTGGCGTTCTTTGCGAACACGCCGGACGAAGCCGATCCACTCGATTTCGAATCGCCGGACAGCACGCGTGGATTCCGAGGCGTGTGGTTTGCCAGTGCGCCGGAGGCGGGAATACCGCGGAATGGCGCGTTCTTGGAGGCAAACTGGCGTGTGAGCGATACAACGGCGCTGTTGGGTGATGTGAGCTACAACCTGGCCGAGGGAACGCTTGCCACAGCGGCGGCGGGTGTTGCAGTGGCGCGCGATCCACGCGTGCGCTATTACGTCGGGGCACGATACATCGGTGAGATCAATTCGACGATCGGCAGCTTTCGGGCGGACTATCAAATGAGCCCGAAGTACTCGGTTAATCTCGGCTTGGCGTTCAGCCTCAGCGACAGCGAGAGTCGTGATCTGAATGTCGCGATCGTGAGGCGATTCGATCAATACGCGCTGACCGTCGGGTTTTACTACGACGATGTCGAGCGCGAGAGCGGCCTGCGATTTGGATTCTCGCCCATGGGTATGGGCGTGCTGAACGCAGGCGATACGCGGAGCGGCTCGCGATGAGTGAACGTGGTGTGATCGTATGCCTGGGTACCTCGGCGACTCTGGCGCGGACGATGCGGTTCGGGCGTCTGACGCTCGACGCTGTCAATCGGACCGATCGCGTGCACGAATACGCCGCAGGCAAGGCGGTGAACGTCGCGCGTTGCCTTAAGACAATGGGCGCGAGGCCGCTATGTCTTGGCATCGTCGGCGGGGATCGTGGACGTGCGATGACCCGAGATCTGGACGAAGCGTTCATCGCCTATGACTTTGTGCATAGCCATTCACCCACGCGATTGTGTGTCACCGTCATCGACGACGAAACCGCATCGTCGACTGAATTAGTCGAAGAATCCCACGCATTGCCCGCCCATGAGCCGGAACAATTGCTGTCGAATCTGCACCGTGTGATGGAAGAACAGGATGTGCAGGCGATCGTGCTAAGCGGATCGCTCGCGCCGGGAATGGATACCTCGTACTATGCGCGGTGTGTGGATCTGGCGCACGAGAGCGGCGTGGTGTGTGTGGTCGATGCGACCGGCAGGCCGCTTATCGAAGCGCTCGAGGCGGGGGCGGGGATCATCAAGGTGAACGAGCGCGAGCTGTGCATGAGTTTTGGGATCGAGGTTGAGACCGACGAGGACCTGGCGGTATGCGTGAAAAAGCTTGCGGAGGCGAGCGGTGCGTGGGTGATCGTGACGCGCGGCGCGGAGGCGACGATCGCCAGCGACGGGAAGCGGACGATGCGGGCGGCGGGTGAGACGGCAGCCGTGGTCAGCGCGATCGGGTCGGGGGATTGTTTTACCGCCGGCGTCGCGCTGGAGATCGCCGAAGGAGGCGATCTGCCGCGAGCGCTGGTCCTCGGAACCGCAGCTGCGGGGGCGAATGTGGAATCACCGCATGCCGCCCACGTCGATCCGATGAGAATCAAAAAACTCTGCGAGCGCGTGCGGATTTCCGAATGGTCGATTTGATCGTGCACATCCATTTCAGGATCCATTCCGTGATCTTCCAATGGACGGAATCGTGAATCGAGACAGATTTGCCCGAATCAGCCCGCAAGTGTGGTGACGAACTGTTCGACAAGCTGTCGCGCTCGGGTCGAATCGATCAAGGCGGGTCGATGGGTAACGCCGATCGTCACGCGGTCGCCTAGCGTGGTGGGCGTGAGCACGAGCGGCACGGTCGGACCGAGCGGGCTTTGCCGAACGTAGTCGAGCAACGGATCGGGTGCGATGCGGCTGAGCGAATCGGTCGCGAGATTGACGTTGCTGATGCCAGCCATGAGCGGGCACCGCTTGCGATAAAATTCCAGGAGTGCGTTGCGATCCAGGCGTCCATGCTGCCAGAGCGCAAGCGCGAGTCGCAATTGCGTGACGCGATCGAGATCGAGTCGATCGATGGATGAACGCGATCGCGAGAGGAATCGGATGGCGCGATCGAAGTCGACGAGATGGGCGGCGGGGATGTACTGCTGCAACAATCCCAGCCGCACGCCGAATCGCGAATCGCGATCGTCGGCGGGGCTGCGCACGTCTGCGATCGTGCCGATGCCCAGATCCTGACGTTTAGAGGATCCTTCATGTGGCACGAATCGATGAGCTTGGACGGCCAGCGAAGCGACGAATAGATCGTTGACCTTCAATCCCAACCCGCGCGAACGAGCGACCACGCGGCCAATCCAACCGGTCGGTGGATCGAACTCGAACCACGCGACGGGCGATTCCACGTGCGTGGGCGAGGCGAGCCGTCGCGACCGCTTGATCTGTACGAGCCTGCGAAACTCTCCCAGCATATGCCCGGGCGCGAAGACAGACACCATCGACGGATCGCGACGCGATGGAATGAGCGGCGAGGCAGTCGAGATGTTGAATCCGGCCTGGCCTTGCATGGCGAGAAGATGACTCATCCATGCACGCGTGAGCAAGCGAATCGACGAGGAGTCGGCGATGCAGTGGCGGTAGAAGAGGCCGAATGTTGTGGCGGAAGTGAGCAGATGGGGATCGACGATGACGAACGGCCGCAGGGCTGGCTCGTGGTCGCCAAACGGGCGGTTGAGTTGGATGGTGGCATGCTGATCGAGCGAGGCGCGGACGAGATCGAGATCGGCGGAGCGGATGTCAAGAGATTCTGGATTGAGCGTTTGGAGTGTTCCTTGCCATGCGTCGCGAATTGCATCGATCGAGACGGGGCCAGCAAGGCGAAGGGTTTGCCCGGCGTTGTAAGGGGCAAGGGATTCCCAACGTTGCATGATCTGCTGGAAGCGACCGATTCTGTTTCGGGATGGATCGGGCATGGGCGTCTTCGATGATGCGCGTGATCCGATCGAATAAACATTGAATCATGGTGGGCGACTGGGCGCGTCGTGATTCAGGCGGCGGAGGTTCGGAGGATCTTCGGGATGAATCGTCCGGTGCGTTTGATGTAATCGCCGTAGGTTTGGCCGTGTACGCGGGTGAGGTGGCGTTCTTCGCGGATGGCTTCCCAGGTGAGCAGGACGATTTCGATGATCGCGACCGCGAGCATCATCGGAACCGGAACAGCGATCGCGCTCATGACGGCGAGGGCCTGCTGCAGCGCGTAAATCGGGTGGCGCACATAGGCGTACGGACCGGTGATGATGAGATTGTTCTTCTCGTTGGGATCAATGCCCATCCGCCAGTCGCGGCCCATCTTGCGCCAACATCGCATCGTCAGCAGCAGGATGATAAAGGCAAGCACGACCGCCGGAATCTGGATCGCGGGAATGTTGTAGAGCGGGACGAGAGGCGCGGGGGCAGGATCGAGCGTGGCGACGAGCAAACCGGTGAGAATCCAAATGCCCACCGTGGGATACCAGATGACGCGGATGATCTTTCCGATCAGTTCCGGCGGAAGAAAGTGGGCGGAGTGGCCCTCGACGCGGCGAGCCTTGAGCACGAGTTTGATGACGCGGCCCCAATAAAAGCCGACGATGAACATGATGGCAAGCGCGCAAAGCGTGGCGATGGACATGACTAGCGATTATCGCACGAATCGTCAGACTTCAAGAGGCTGGGTATGAATCGATCGGCTTTCTGGAATGACTCGACGAACCAACAAGACCGATGAGCGAGGGTGACTCGGTCATCGGTCGGAGGGTGAACGTGTCGACCCGATGCAGAAATGCCGGTCAATCGCTGCTGATAATCGTGCTGACGGCGGCGTGGTGGATATCGGGCGCTTGATCTGTATTGGTGGATCGATCGATGTTGGATTCGAGTTGATCGGTCGTGTTGGTCGGTTCGTCTGCGGTGTTGGGGTTGTCGCCCTGGGGTTCGGGCGAGGGGTTGGCGGAGGCGAGAGCGATGTCGCGAGCGAGCTGGCGTGCGGACCACGCCGTGCGCGGTTCGCAGACGGCGAGCACTTGTGCGATGACTTCGGCTTGGATCTTTTCCTTCTTTTCGATGTTGAAATGATCAAGGCCGGGTTCGAGCAGGTCGGTGCGATCGGTGCGGATGTTGATGTTTTCGAGAGCGACCGGGCCGGGCTCGTCGGGTATGAGCGGGATTCCGCGTAGGAATGGAAGAGCGTCGAGGGCGCCGGATTGGTAGAGGTTGACGACACGATCAACGTTGGCGGGGACTTTGGCGGGCGTGACGGGATCGAGCGTGACGATGAGACTGACGCGGACGTTGTGGGCGGCGAGTTGTCGGGCGATGTCGATGGTTCCGTCAGCACCGTAGCTGTGTCCGATGAGTACGATGGGTTCGTGGCGCGGCTGGTTGGCGTAGCGCTCTGCGATGACGCGCGAGAGTGCCCAGGTTTGGCTCTCCTGGAAGACTTCGGCATGCACGCCGGCGGAATTGATGTCCTTGCCGAGCTTGTCGATGCCTGTGGAGAAGATGCCGATCCACCCGCGAAGCAGATAGACGCTGCCGACACGCTCGCGATCGGTGACGGGCGTAATGCTCTTGACGCTGCCCGGCTTCATCGACGAACAGCCGATCGCCGGTGTGATGACGAGGAGCGCGAGGCAGAGGATGATTGCTTTGAACGGACGCATAATTTCTCCCGAATCCGGACCTTGCCCACAGAGCACTGCGCGATTCGTCGCGATTCAGCACTGTGGACGCCGGTGATATCGGGTGGATGGGAGCGCAGCTTTCCCCATCCTTGACACATCTTGCGTCAGAATCGGCTCGAATCCGTTCGGCCTGTTTCCCTAGACGTCAGACACGGCACAGGTGGTTCCGTTAGTCCTGTGGTGACGTCGGTTATTGCACCTTAGCTGTTTTGGTACGAGGTGTCGATGTCATTTTCGGACGCATGTTTATAGCCGGTGCTGTGCGGGATGAGACGGTTGGATTCAATGGAAGTCCCGGCTCGAAATGTCCAGTCCCGCGAGGACTTGGCTTCGATCGATGAGTCGCCTTGCCATCACGTGAACGATGTCGCCGCGGCGTTCGAGTGTGCCGTCGCACTGAAGCACCGCAGAGTGTCGGGCGGCAGACCTGAATCGCTCGTAGAGCTTTGGCCTGACGATCAGATTGACGATGCCGGTTTCGTCCTCGAGGGTGATAAAAACGATCCCGGAAGCCGTGCCGGGCCTCTGCCGAATCAGCACCAATCCGCAGACGCTGACGCGCGATCCGTGACCGAGCGAAGTCGCCTCGCGTGCGCGGCGAATGCCCAGCCGCGCGAGGTCGGGCCTGACCAGCGCCATGGGATGACGCTTCAGCGACAGACCGGTCGTTGCATAATCGCTCAAGACCTCCTGACCGAGCGACATCGTGGGCAGATAGTCGGCGGGGGTTGGTTGGGTTGCGATCGGGTCGTTGGGTGCATCGTTGTTCTTTCGGACTTGAGATGTTGGATCGATCAGCGGCGAAGGCGCGGACTCAAGTCCCAGCCCGTCCCAGAGCGACTCACGACGCGACAACGCCAGCGATGCAAACGCGTCCGCCTCGGCGAGCCTTTCGATGGCGGGCCTCGGGAGATTCGTCGCGCGCTGAAAGTGTTCGACGCTGCTAAACCTGCCGACGCGAGCGCGGGCTGCTTCGATCTGTCGCGACCAGGTTTCCTGCAGGCCTTTGATCATGCGCAGCCCGAGTCGCATTGCAGGTCCGCCGACGCCGTAGGTTGACGGATCGTCGAGCGTGGGATCGAGATCGGTGTCCGCGTGTAGGGTCGCGCTGTTTGGAGCCTTTGATTGGGTGTCGTGATCCATCGCGTGATCGTCTTCGAGTGTGCAGTCGTGGTTGCTGTGATTGACGTCGGCAGGCCTGACGGGTACGCCGTGATCGCGTGCATCGCGGACGAGTTGGGCGGGGGCGTAGAAGCCCATGGGCTGGCTGTTGATGAGTGCAGCGCAAAAAGCGGCGGGGTGATGGCGCTTAATCCAGGCGCTGACGTAGACGAGTTGCGCGAAGCTGGCGGCGTGGCTTTCAGGGAAGCCGTATTCGCCGAAGCCTTTGATCTGATTGAACGTGCGCTCGGCGAATTCGGGTGCGTAACCGCGTGCGATCATGCCTTGGATGATGCGATCGTAAAATGCGCTGAGCTTGTCCGTCTTACGCCAGGCGGCCATCGCGCGACGAAGCTGGTCGGCCTCCTCAGCACTGAAACCCGCCGCCACCATCGCGACTTTCATCGCCTGCTCCTGAAAGAGCGGCACGCCCAGGGTCTTCTCGAGCACCGATCGAAGCGCGTCGCTCGGATAGTCCACAGACTCTTCCCCGTTGCGACGACGAAGATACGGATGCACCATGTCCCCCTGAATCGGACCGGGCCTCACGATCGCGACTTCGATCACCAGATCGTAGAAACTGCGGGGCCGAAGCCGCGGCAACATCGACATCTGCGCCCGCGACTCGATTTGAAACACGCCGATCGTATCAGCCCGACACATCATGTCGTACACGCGGGCATCGTCGGGGGGAATGTTGAGGGAAGGTCGGTGAGCGATGAGCGATGAACGATGAGCGATGTGCGATCGCTCCGCGGTCAGGGTCGCATCACGTCTTTTCAATTCAACATGATTCGTATTCGTCTTGTCATCTTCGTCATGACATCGCTCATCGCTCATCATTCCTCGTTCGTGCGCCTTCGCGTTTTCCCATCCCCCAATCATCCCAAAGGCACGCGAGATCGCGGTTAGCATGCCAAGGGCCAGGCAATCCACCTTCACCATCCCCATCGCGTCGATGTCGTCCTTGTCCCATTCGATGATCGTGCGGTCGGCCATCCGGGCGTTCTCGATCGGCACGAGCTCACACAAGGGCGACTGCGTCATCACCATCCCACCGACGTGTTGCCCGAGATGTCGCGGGAATCCAAGAATCTCCGACGAAAGCGCGATGATCCGCTGGACGTTTGCGTCAGTCGGATCCAGCCCCGCTTCGACAAGCTGCGCGTCGGTTAACACCCCGCGATGCCACCAGTCCAGACGCTTGGCCATCTGATCCACCTGATCAAGGCCCAGGCCGAGCGCCCGGCCCACCTCCCGTACGGCGCTGCGGCCGCGATAGGTGATGACCTCCGCCGTCATGCCCGCGCGATGGCGTCCGTACTTCTGATAGATGTACTGGATCACTTCCTCGCGTCGCTCGTGCTCGAAATCGACATCAATGTCCGGCGGTTCGTTACGCGCAGCGCTGATGAAACGCTCGAACAGCAGATCGATCCGCGACGGATCGACCGCCGTCACACCGAGGCAGTAGCAGACCGCGCTATTCGCCGCCGATCCGCGCCCCTGACACAAAATCCCACGCGATCGCGCAAAAACCACAAGATCATGCACCGTCAAAAAGTAGTAGGCGAAATGAAGCTGATCGATTAATCGCAGCTCATGCTCGATCTGACCACGCACCCGATCCGGCACGCCATCAGGAAATCGGTCGGCGGCACCAGCTTCGGTCAGTCGCCGCAAATGCTCGATCGGCGAAAGCCCCTCGGGCACCAGTTCGTGCGGATACTCATAGCGAAGCTCATCAAGCGAAAATCGACACGCATCGGCCACGTCGAGCGATCGCCGAATCGCCTGCGGAAGATCGGCAAAGAGTCGATGCATCGCCTCAGGCGGCTTGAGATGTCGCTCGGCGTTGGCAAACAGCCGATGCCCCGCCTCCTCGATCGAACAGCCATGCCGAATGCACGTCAACACGTCCTGAAGAGGCCTTCGCTCGGGGACGTGATAGTGCACGTCGTTATGCGCGAGCAAAGGCAGATCAAAGGCACGCGACCACTCGAGATGCCGCGCGATCGAGCGAAGGTTGTCCGGCTCGTGATGCAGCGAAATCGCCAGCGAGAGTCGATGCGAGAGTCCCGCGCGAAGCGAGTCGATCGAGTCGTGCTGTGCGACGAATCGTGACGAGTCATCGTGAAGCGACTCAGGCAGGACAACGACCTGCAGGTCGGAAGCGTCCGCGAGGAATTCGTGAGTGTGCAAAAGAAACTCACCCTTTTCGACGCGCGATTTGCCGAGCGTGAGCAGGCGACAGAGGGCCGCGTATCCGCTTCGCGACTGAGGCCACACGACGATGCGCGTACCGCATGCCAGATCAAGCCGTGCGCCGACGACGAGTCGAACTCCCGCATCCCGCGCTGCCGTGTGAGCGCGAACGATGCCCGCGAGCGTGTTGTGATCCGCAACGCCGACCGCGCGATGACCGAGCCGGGCGGCGGCCTTCATGAGTTCTTCGGCGTGGCTCGCACCGCGCAGGAATGAAAAATTCGTGATGGAGGTCAGCTCAGCCCAATCTGGCACGGCTGCGTCGTCGATCGGAGCATCGCCTGACGAAACGCAATCGGCGGGCGGTGGGCGCAGTTTGGGATGCGGCGACTCGGGCATGCCGAGTACGGTAAATGTACGGATTAGGTCCGGTCAAGCATAATTCTGTTGAAGATCCTGATCGGGGCCGGGCGTCGGCAAGGATCACGCGGTCAGATCAAGGCGCGGGAAGGGCGTCTCGGGCTTCGTGCGGTTGCGACGACGCTGTTGCTGTTCGTGTTCGGGCGGATCACCCGGCGCTTCGACCGCGGATGCGTCTTCGACAGGGCGCTCGACGTACTCGTCTTCGGACGCGATCGACGAGGGCGCACGTTCCATGCGTTGCAGACGGCGGGCCTGCTGACGCGCCACCGCGTCAGCCGACTGAGGGCCGGCCGCCAGCGCACTGGCCAGGGGATGGATCGCTCCGGGGTTCATCACTCACTCTATGTACAATATCGACGCAAGCGGTGACGGAAGTCGATGAAAAAATGAAGTCAATACGCCGTGTTCTTGCGTCCGATCATGTTCATGAGACTAAACGGACCGCACGGACGAGGAACGCGGCGATTTCAGCACAAGTGCCACAAAACTTCGCCAAGCTCGTAGCGTGATCGGACGCGCGAGGCACCCGCGCAGCCCGATCGCGATCGCCGATCGCTTCTGGCCTGCGTGATGCAGCTTCCATGCACGCCCCAGCAAAACTTCCTGCATCTGCCGCGCAGGACTTTTCGCTATCGCGTTGAAGACAGGAACCGTCGGAGGATGACCGAGTTGCAGATCATCCTGTCCGCGCGACTGCCGCTGCTTCTGGAACTCCAGCATCGTGCGTTCGTACCAGTCGCGTAGCGCGCTCGGCTGCTTGTGCGTGATCGATTCGCCATGTAGGCGGTAAAAATAGTCGCGCGACGGCTCATACCACACGCGAGCGGAGTCGCCGAGGCGAAGCAGAAAATCAGAATCCTCAGTGCCCACGAAGAAGTCGCGAAAGCCCTCAAGTGATCGGACGACGTTCATGCGAACGAGATAGGTGCAGAGGTGCGTTCGACCGACGCCACGCCGCAATTCGGAGGTGATGTCTTCAGGTTGATCATGATGAACCGGATCGAGCACCTCGCGACCGGAAGCAGTCATCAGGACGTATTTCCCACAGACTGCGGCGAAGTCGGGGCGGGTGCGAAGGACCGCGAGTTGTCGGGCCAGGCGATCAGGCGCGTAGACGTCGTCGGCGTCGCAGCGTGCAAAGTACTCGCCACGCGCAGCCGCAAGCCCCGCATTCAGCGCCGCCGCGATTCCCCTCTGCGGGCCGGGGATCAAACGAATGCGAGCGTCGTCGATCGCGCGAATGATGTCCGCCGATCGATCGGTCGAACCGTCGTCGATCACCACGATCTCGATCGACACGTCACGCTGCGCCAGCAGGCTGCGGATCGCCTCGTCGACATAGCGCTCGGCGTCCCGCATCGGCATGATGATGGAGATGAGTGCGTCGTTCATGTTGGGGTCGATGTCGAGAGGTGACGGGAGGCCCAGATGAGTTTGAGCGGACGGACGCTTAGCGGGCGAATCTTCATCGCAAGATGGGCGTAGTGACGGGCGGTGGAATACTCGCGAAGCTTCCATGCCCACCAGCCGTAACGGAGATGCTGCTCAAAGAGCGCTGATCGCGAACCGTCGCTGCGCCAGCCGGCATCGGCGAGGAACGGCCGCACGATTCCGCGACGACGGCACGCGGCTTCGCATCCTCGTCGAAGGCTCTCTATCTGCTCTCTCTGTCGGGCTTCGCTGATGCTCTTTGCGTGCTGTCGATATTTGAGGATCACCTCCGGCAAGCAGCGCAATTCTCCGATCTCGCCCAGCCTTAGCCATAGATCGTTATCCTGCGCGACGCGATACGATTCGTCATATCCGCCAACGCGATCGAAAGCGTCGCGACGCATCATCACCAGCGGATGACAGAGGCTCGGTCGACCCGACAGACAAGCCTCCTGATTGCCCGCGTTGTCCAGCGGCTGCTGCATCTGATGAAAACGACGCCCGGACTCGTCGATCATATCATACGCACCGCCCAGCGCGACGCATTCAGGATGCGCGTCCATAAACGCGATCTGCCTCGCAAAGCGATCGACGGTCGAGATGTCGTCGGCATCCATCCGCGCGAGTAACGCCCCAGTCGCAAGACGCGCGGCCTCGTTCAAGGTCGGCGTCAGCCCGCGATTGCCACGCGCAATCAATCGAATGCGCGCATCATTCACTGCGAACAGAGACAGACGCTTTGCCGTCTCATCGGTCGAGCCGTCGTCGATGATGATGAACTCAAAGTCCGTGCACGTCTGCGCGAGGATGCTGCCGACGGCTTCATCGAGGAATCCGCCGGCGTTATGGGTGCCCATGATGACGCTTATGCGTGGCATCGATCGATCCTGTTCCTCATTCAAAACGCCTACCGACCTCGAACTCCACACAGCAGAAGCTTCCACGATTCCATCGACATCGGCGAATGCGCAAGCGATCGCAGCGCATGGTGACGCGCCGCCTTCGAGTTGCCATCACGCAACGCGAACCAGCCCCAGCGACGATGCTGCTCGGCCAGCGGTCGACGTGGAAAGAAGACCAGCTGCGACTCGTCCGGCGATGGCAATCCGCGTCGCACGCACGCCTCGGCGACCATCTGACGCTTGAGCAGCGTCGCCTTCTGGTCCTTGGTGAAGTTCGTGCTGGCGGGGTGCTGTCGATACTTCAAAAGCTTCTCAGGGAGATTCGCGAGTCGTCCGATCTCCGCGAGTCGTAGAAACAGATCCAGATCCTGCCCGGTGCGATATCGCGTGTCATACCGGCCCGCCCGCTCGAAAGCCTCACGTCGGAACATCGCGCTCGGATGCACGATCGACCAGCCGATCCCGCGCAGTAAATCACGACCGATCTCCTCGTGTGTGAGCGGATGCTCGTGTCGATCGACCTGCGCGCCCAGATCGTCGATGAGTTCGACGCGCGAGCCGAGACAGACGACCTCCGGGTGCGCTTCGAGATGTGCAAGCTGCATCGCAAGTCGAGCGGGATGGGCGATGTCGTCGCCGTCCATGCGGGCGATGATCTGGGCGTCGGTCGAGTCGATCGCCCGATTGAGTGACGCGGTCAGGCCGGCGTTGACCTGTGTGATGATGCGAATGCGAGAGTCGCTAACTGCGAACTTCGCCAGGATTTGAGGCGAGGCGTCGGTCGAGCCGTCGTCAATGATGATGAACTCAAAGTCACGGATGCTCTGGTTCAGGATGCTTTCGATCGACTCGGCGAGAAATCGCGCGCCGTTGTGGATGGCCATCACGACGGCGAGGCCAGGCACGCCCCTTGTGCGAGGGGTGAGGCTCATGTTCCACCTCGACGACTCATGCGGATCGCGCGAAGAAGCAACGTGTAGCTCGATCGTCGCAGCGGTTGAAGGCGAAGTGCGGCCAAGGCGTGCTCGCGGGCGATGCGCGGGCGATGTTGCTTCAATGCGTTCCATGCCCATTCGCGCAACTGCTCGGCCCCGGTGGTGGGCTTCCATTCGCTCATCTTCCAGTCCGCGGGCATCGCTACTCCACGACGTGCGAAGGCCTGGGCGATGATGTCGTGTTTGATCTTCTTTTGATTCTCAAAGCGAGTGTAGTTGACGCTGGAAAGGTGTCGGCGGTAGTCAAGCAGGATGTCCGGCAGATTGTGGACGCGTCCGACTTCCGCCAGGCGAAGAAAGAGATCGAGGTCTTCGCTGTTGTTGAATTCCTCGCGATAGAAGCCGACACGCTCCAGCGCGTCACGCCGCATGATGACTGTCGGATGCACCACGCTTCCGCCGCGACCCATCAGCAATTCGCGATCGATGGCGTCGTGCGACTCGAGCATCTTGCTCTCATAAAGCGGCACGCCGTACGGATCGATGTTCATCACCCGCGTGCCGAGCAACACACAATCGGGATGCTCGCGCAGGTACTTCATCTGCTGCATCAGTCGGCCCGGTCGGGCGATGTCGTCGCCGTCCATGCGTCCGATGAAGGGACTTTGGGTCAGTGCGATCGCTTCGTTGAGCGAGACGGTGAGGCCCTTGTTACCGCGTCGCACAAGTTGAATCCGACAGTCGCTCGCAGCGAGTCGTTCGAGGATCGTGCCGGTGTCGTCGGTCGATCCGTCATCGATGATGATGAACTTAAAGTCACGAAATCCCTGCTGCAGGATGCTGCGAACTGCCTGTTCGACATAGGGCGCGACGTTGTAGGCGCTCATCACGATCGCAAGCTCGGGGACATGATCCGGCGAGATCGGCGCGCGGTTGTAGAACCGACCACGCTGCGGCATGAGCGGGTGGGGCCAGGTCGATTCGATCAGTTTCAGATTTCTGCCAGCGCGGCGTGACTTTGGATTCGACCAGTAGACAAGCCCCGCATGATGTATGAGCGACGAAGCGAGCGAGAAGGTCGAAACGAGTTTCCATGCGTCCTGTGCTTCACGGCTTGAGGCCTGACGCGCAAGATGCTCGGCCGCCTCCCAGATGCACGCGACCAGGGGCGGGGCCCAATCGGACTTTCGCTCAGGCGCTTGCGCGCTGAGCGTGCGGATGATCTTCTCAAGTAGCTGCGGCCGGGCTCTTGCGTGTTCGACTTGATGCGATGAGATGCCGATTGCGGATCGACCCTTGGAGTGTGTCCGCCAGTGTGAATCGATGATGTCGAGTCGTTCGTACTTGAGACGGCTCAGCAATGCGCGGATGTGGAATTCCCAGTCTTGTCCGGAGTGGGCGGACTCGTCCCAGAGTTGGTCGTGCGAATCAACCGGGCGGATGATGCGATCGAGCGTCGAGCGTCGCCACGTCGGGCCGGTCGTTTGCCACGGCACGTCACCACGAAGCAGACGGATGAGATCGTCGTCGCCGGTGTCGGCATTCCAGAGTTGTGGGACATCGCCGACGTGTTCGCGAAAGAGTTGTGTCCGGCTGACGCAGAAATCGAGGTCGGGACGTGATTGCAAGAATCGCACGCGTGCATCGAGTGCATGAGGCGAAAGGGCGTCGTCGGAATCGAGAAAAATGATGAAATCGCCACGCGACCGAGCGACGCCGAGGTTACGGGCAGCCGGCGCACCACGCGATGGGTCGGGGAGATCGGCGGGGATGAATCGCTCGTCACGCGAGGCGTATTCTCTTGCGAGATCGCGCGCGTGATCGGTGGAGTGATCATCGACGATGAGAACTTCAAAGTCGGTGAACGTCTGCGCGAGAAGTCCATCGAGCGCCGGCGACATCTCGTGGGCGCGGTTGTGGACGGGGATGATGACGCTGACCAGAGGCATCGGGCAAGAGTTTGCGGGTCGATTTGATGATGGAGCTAAACGACTTGCCAGTCTGCGGGCAGCACGACGACGCCCTGATGGTATTGCGGGAGTTTTCCCGTGCCGAGAAGGTCGGCGAAGATCACTTCGATGCTGGCGGCGCGTTCGACTTTTTCGAGGACCTTGAAGCCGTCTGCGACGACGAGTTCGACGTTGTACTTCCCGGGCGTGAGTGGGAGCCTCGGCACGCGGCAGCGGAGCGTGCGTGAGTCGGCGCCCTTGAAGGTGAGATCGGCGTGATAGAGCGTGTGGAAGAAGGCGACACGCTGCAGCTTCTCATTGGTGATCGCCACGCCGCAGGTGAGCTCGCCGGGATCGGTGGACGTGTTCTGCAGACCGATTTCGAATTCGATGTCAGAGCCGGTGGGAAGGATCGTCGTACTACGCCCGCCTGAACGAATGTCGAGGTGATGGAAGATCGCGTCGCGCGGCGTGTGCTGGGTGCGCGGCTTCTCCGCGAGCGGCTTGTCGGATTCGCCGAGCGTCTGCTCGAGATACATCCGTACACCTTGCTCGGTGGGCATCTTCTCACTCGCAAGGCCCTGCTTGAATAAGATCGCGCTCTTGCACAGGCCCGCCACCGCGTCCATGGAGTGGCTGACGAACAGAATCGTTCGACCTTCACGATTCACCACGTCGTTCATCTTCCCGAGACACTTTTTCTGAAATGCCGCATCACCCACCGCCAGCACTTCGTCGACGATCATGATCTGGGGATCAAGATGCGCCGCGACACTGAATGCCAACCGAACATACATGCCCGAGCTATAACGCTTGACGGGGGTATCGAGAAACTTTCCTATTTCGCTGAACTCAACGATCGCGTCGAACTTGCGTTTGATCTCGGCGCGGCCCATACCGAGGATCGCGCCATTGAGAAAGATGTTTTCCCGGCCGGTGAGTTCTGGATGAAAACCTGTGCCTACTTCGAGCAGTGAACTGACACGACCGCGAAGAATCGCCTGGCCGCGCGTCGGTTCGGTGATTCGACTGAGTATCTTCAGGACGGTGCTCTTACCCGCGCCGTTGCGTCCGATGATGCCGACCGATTCGCCTTGCTCGATCTTGAAGTTGACATCCCGAAGTGCCCAGAAAACATCTTCCTGCGTGTCGTCATAGTTTTCATTCAACCGGCGCAGCCTGCGCAGCGGAGTTCGCAGGGCTTCGGTCACGAAGTCCTTAAAGCCCATTTTGCCGGGCGTGCTCAGGCCGATACGGTAGGCCTTCGAGAGGTTGTTGACTTCAATGACAGACATGGCACCAACTGCAGAACCTCGGATGGAATGATCAACGAATCCATCAGGCGATATCTGCAAACCTCCGTTCGACGCGTTTGAAATAGTAAAGACCGAAGATCAGCAAGAGCGGATTGACGATGATGGAACTGATGAGCATTGGCCATTCCCATGGGAGGCCGAGGATGGCCGAGCGATAGCCGCTGATGATGCCGGCGACGGGATTGAGTGCGAAGTAGTCTTTGTATTCAGCAAGCACGCCGGGCGGGAAGACGACGGCGCTTAGCCAAAGTCCGAATTGTGAAAAGAAGGGGAGCAGGAAGCGCAAATCGCGATAGAGGACGATGGCGGCGCTGAAGGTGTAGGCGATGCCGAGGGCGCTGATCAGCGTGAGCATGAAGAGCGGAATGACGAAGACGATTTGCCAGCTTGGAATGAAACCTGATTTGAAATAGTAGAAGGTCGCGAGCACGACGAGCAGTCCAGCCATGATCGCCATATCAACAAGTGCGCCTCCGATGCTACTGGTGGGGAGGTAGAGTCTTGGCAGATAGACTTTAGTCATCAGCGGTTGCTGGCTGACGAGCGAGTTTCCTCCCTCATTGAGCGCGCGTTGGAGAAAAAGCCAGGGGATCAATCCGCAGTACATGTAAAGCGGATAGGGAGGAAGCTGCATCGCGTCGACGTCGATAAACTTGCGCAGTCCGATAGCCCCGCCGAGCGCGGAATAGATGATCACCGATAGCATCGGAACAAAGATCGCCCAGGTGAATCCGAGATAGGCCTGCTTGTACTTGACCTTGATATCGCGCCAGACAAGGAAATAGAGCAGCTCGCGATAACGCAGCATCTCGCTCCAGTTCACGCCGATCCACCCGCGGTGCGGTTCAATGACGACGGCCCCGCGGTCGCGGTCGGAATAGGCGGGTTGTGGGGCGTCAGTTGTCATGGGCGAAGTCGGTTTCTGTGGTCTTGGGGTCGCGGAATTGTCGTGAGATCGTGTTAAATCGGGTAGTTTAGATATGAGTCCGAGAATATAATTGATTGCGTTTTTCCATGGATGCCGACCTGATGGCGTCCTTTTGGTTGTTATCGTCCAGATGACGGGGTCGTGTTAAATGGCTATCTGTCATGTGTTTGCATCAGAAGGCATCTTCGATTCGATTGAAATTGGTGCACCTCTAAAGTGATTGTGAGTGATCTAAGTCGTTTTGCTGATTTGAGTTCCATCAAAATCCGTGAAAATTCTCTTCCTCTCGGGCTGTCGCGTGATATGATTTGTGGCGTGAGAGGGAGATGCCAGCCGATGAGATGATCGGACGGCGACGTTCATGCGGGCGAGTGCCGGCATGCCAGCGTCGCAGTGTGGCATCAGGGTGGGAGATGTGCTGCATGAGTGTGAGTCAACAGGAATCCTCCGCGACGTTCTGCCTCGAACTGGCGTGGTCGCAGGTCTCGCTCTTTGATGCGAACCTGAAAGACCCGTTCAACGACTGGACCGAGCATCATCTGCTTCAGGGCTTCTCATGGAGGCCCGGTTCGGTCTCCTTCCGCACACCACTTCGCTGCGGTGAAATCGATATCACGGTCGAAATGATCTCCGCAATCACACTCAAGACGGACGCTCACCGCGCCATCGTCATCCCCTTCATCACATGGGGCGGACTCGTCGAACTCTCCACCATCGCCCAAAGCGAACTCATCGATGTACCGCCCGGTCGGTACGCTGTCCTCTTCCAAACCGGCATCCGCAACGGACGTAGCTGGTGCAGTCTCGGCCTGCTCGAATCCCCTGTCATGCCCGTCGAACCCGTCATCCTACGCGGTGACGAAGACCTCGACCCTTCCATCCACCTCCTCATGGAAGCCGAACCCGCCGCCTGAACTCGGTGCTTCCCAAAATCCACCACGACTTCGGCGAACCCTTCCACCCATTCCGCCTGACCCACTCATTTCATCGATCCGCCCGGTCGCATCGGCCTTGCTCCGAGCACGCGCCCAGTCCGCACTCCCTCTAACCGAACCCGCGCGCTGCGCGAATGCGTCCACAGGCGCGCAGCGCAAAATCGATCCCAATCCAAAATTCACGTCTCTGGTCCACCCATACCGCCGCCATTCACACCATCTATACCTAAACTGTCCGACGATCGACCCGTCTAGGTCGGCTCGATGGGCACATTCGCGCACATGGCCACACGCTCGCGCACGCATTCGACACCACTGCGGTCTACAGTCGGCCCACTCGCGCACCATCCCTCCGGCGGCGCTGTCTTGTCTCCGGAAATTTTATTGTGTTCGGTCCGGAGAAATGCTTTACTCGTCCGAGGCGACCGACATCTTCCGCTCGAATCTTCCCGCCGATGCCAACATCTCGTTGCCGGGTCGGTTCACACGCGATGAAGTGGAAGACGAAAACAACCTTCTGTCGTAAGCGACGAGCCGAACCGACATCGCACGCAGATGGACGGTCGATCGATCACGGAAAGAGGCCCTTGAGACGTAGGGCTTCTGCGACGCGGCCGATGCCGAGACCGTAGGCGGCGGTGCGGTAGTCGCAGTCGCGTTCGTTGGCGATGGTGTCGACCTGTTCGAAGGCGCGTTCCATGATCTTTTGCAATTCGGAATCGACGCGTGGTTTGTCCCAGAAGTAGTTGTCGAGGCCCTGGACCCATTCGAAATAGCTGACGGTGACCCCGCCGGCGTTGGCGAGGATGTCGGGGAGGATGGTCACGCCGTTGTCTGCCAAGATGCGGTCTGCTTCGGGCGTCGTGGGACCGTTGGCGGCTTCGACGATCAGTTTGGCCTTGATGTGGGGTGCGAAGTCTTCGGTGACGGTGTTTTCCATGGCGGCTGGGACGAGGACGTCGCAGTCGCAGGTGAGAAGTTCTTCGTTGGTGATTTCGTCACCGTCGGAGAATCCGGAGAGCTTTCCGGTTTCGCGGATCCAACGACCTGCGGCTTCGATGTCGATGCCCTGGTCGTTGTAGATTCCGCCGAAGCGGTCGGAGATCGCGACGATGCGAGCGCCGCGTTCTGCGATGAGTCGGGCGGCGTGATAGCCGACGTTACCAAAACCCTGGACGGCGACCGTCACGTCGGAGATCGACTTATGGACGGTGGAGAGAAACCTGGCCAGAACGTACATGACGCCTCGACCGGTGGCCTCCTCGCGTCCGACGCTTCCGCCGAGGCTGACGGGTTTCCCGGTGACGACCGCGAGTTCCTGATGGCCGACCATCATGCTGTAGGTGTCGAGGAGCCATGCCATGACCTGTGAATCAGTACCTGCGTCGGGGGCGGGGATGTCCTTTTCCGGGCCGATGATCGGCATGACTTCGCTGGTGTATCGGCGCGTGAGACGTTCTTTCTCCGCGAGGCTGAGGGTCTTGGGATCGCAGACGACGCCGCCCTTGGCTCCGCCGTAGGGAAGGCCGACGAGTGCGTTTTTCCAGGTTTGCAGCATCGCGAGCGCCATCACTTCGTTTTGATCCACGGCAAGGTCGTAGCGGATACCACCCTTGAACGGGCCCAGCGCGTTGTTGTGTTGAACGCGGTAGCCGGTGAAGGTTTGGATGCGACCGTCGTCGAGTCTGATGGGGCAACTGACGGTGAGGATGCGCTTGGGCGTTGCCAGCAGGCTTCGCCAGTTGTTGTCGAGCTGAAGTTCATCAAAGACGCGATTGAAATAGGTGGTGGCATTCTGCCAGAACTTCGCGGGTGCGTGTCCGTTGGCGGCGAGGCGGTTGGTGGTGGGTACCATGTGTGGAATGTCACCATGCGGGAAGCGGATTGGCAAATGACGCAGCGACCGCCACTGGGTCGAGCAATCTTTTCAATTGGGCGGGCAGAAAGTTGTCCGATGACTTGTGGGTGAATAGTCTTGTGAAACTTTCATCATGGCCAAGACGATTGCCTTATTCGTGACGTGTCTGACCGACCAGTACTATCCACGGGTCGGATGGGCCGTGGTCCGCATCCTCGAGAAGCTGGGGCATCGGGTGGAGTTCCCCGAAGCCCAGACGTGCTGCGGGCAGCCGTTCTTCAACAACGGCTACATGGCGGAGTCGAAAGAGCTCGCAAAGAAGTTCATCGAAGTCTTCGAGGCATACGACTGGATCGTCACGCCCTCCGGGTCGTGCTGTGCCATGGTCCGCGAACAGTTTCATGAGCTTCTACACGGCGATCCGGTCTGGGGCGAACGGATGGAGAAGGTGCGATCGCGGACGTATGAGTTCGTCGAGTTTCTGACCAAGGTCGAGAAGTTTGACGCGTCAAAGCTGGCGGTGCCTGCGTCGGCGGCGGGTGAGTTTACGTATCACTACACCTGCCACCTGCGCGGGCTGGGGCTGAAGGATGAGGGGAAGGAGATGCTCAAGTCGCTTGGAGGTGTGAAGTTCGTTGAACTGGAAAAGAGCGAGCAGTGCTGCGGATTTGGCGGGACATTTGCAATCAAATATCCGCAGATCAGCGGGGCGATCGTGGAAGACAAGATCAAGTGCATCGAGAAGACCGGCGCGGGGGTGACCGTGTGTAATGATGCGGGATGCTCGATGAATATCTCCGGCATGTGCAATCGGCACGGCGTGAAGACGAAGGTGAGGCACATCGCCGAGATCCTCGCGGAGGCAATGGGGATTCGGGACGCTTGAACACAGGCGGACGACTCCGATGAGCCGATCACCTGATCACTCGGATCATTTCCACGAAATGATTTTGGTGGGATGAGCGATATAGGGGTATGAAATTCATCGCATCAGCCTGTTGGGCAGGAATTTTCTCGTCGGTCGATCGATTGGCGCTGGTTTTGGGTCGAGCGGCGGGCGGCCCGGCTGTTGAAATGCGTCGTGTCGTTCTGATCGTTCTGGCCTGCGGGCTTTTGGGCGTGATGGCGCATCGTGTGGACGCGACGACGCGTGAGGATGCGAGCGCGGATGAGTTGATGGAGTTCGTCGATGCCGAGCGGGATCGCGTGGTGCCGGTGCGGGTGTATCTGCCCGCGTCGCGAGAGCCGGCGGCGGTGATTCTGGTGTCGCATGGGCTGGGCGGGACACGCAACGCCATGTCATTCCTGGGCAAGCATTGGTCGGAGGCGGGGTTTGCGGTGGTGGCGATGCAGCATGTGGGCAGCGACGACTCGGTTTGGCGTGACGTGCCATTGCGGGAACGAATGACTGCGATGCGGCGGGCTGCGAGCGGGGAGAATCTGCTGCTTCGGGTGGGTGATGTGAGATTTGTATTGGACGAACTCGCGAAACGAAACGAAAGCGATCCGGTACTGAAGGTACGATTGAACTTGGAGCGCGTGGGGATGGCGGGCCACAGCTTCGGGGCGGGGACGACGCAGGCTGTCTCGGGCATCAGATACGGCACGCGGGCACGCACGCTCCGATATCGCGAAGAACGCATCGACGCGGCAGTGGCGTTCAGCCCCAGCGTGCCGGAGCGTGCGACAGATCTGGACTGGACGTTCGGAGCGATGGACCTGCCGATGTTTCACTTCACGGGGACGAAAGACGATGCCCCGATCGGCGGACAAACGCCAGAATCACGCGTGAAGCCCTTTGAGCATGGCGCGGGGAGCCCGCGATATCTTCTGGTCTTTGAGGATGGAGATCATTCGGTCTATGGCGGAGGGGACGGGCGGGTGGTGCGGAATGATCGATATCCCGCATGGCACGAACAGTTGCGCGTACTGACGACGCTGTTTTGGAAAGCGCATCTGCTGGGCGACGAAACATCGATCGACGGCCTCGCGCCAGAGCGTGTCAGGCCTTTGGTGAACGCAAAAGATCGCTACGAAACGGCAGAGGATTGAGCGATGACGTCATCGGGAGCAATGAATTGGTGAGCGACGAGATAGGGAACGCCGAGATCGGAACGGAGCCGTCATGATCGTACAGCTGTTTGTTTCACATCGAAGCCTTCGAGTTCTCGGGAACCCATGGGGGCGTGAAATTGTTCAACCTGCTGCGCGGCCGGCTTGGAGGAGTTCGAGCGGGGCGCGGCGGGAGGTGCTGCGTGCGGGCCACAGACCGGCGAGGACGCTCAGTACGACGACCACACCCATCGCAAGCAAAACGGTCGGCCAGGGAATGTTGATCGGCGGATCGATGCCGATGACGCGGGCGTAGAGTTTGGTCACGTTGAAGGCCATCAACAAGCCGGCGAGCAAGCCGAGCACGACCCCGACCACGCCGAGCAGCGCGCTTTCGCAAAGGATCAGCCGCGTGAGCTCGCTGCGCGTCAGACCGATCGAGCGCAGCACGCCGATCTGCCAGCGCCGACTCTGCACGCCTGCGATGATCGTGTTGCTCACGCCCAGGCACGCCACGAGCATCGCGCCCCATGCGATGGTGCCAGCCATCATCACCACGCGACGGAAGTTGCTGACCATCGTCTCCTTGATCGCACGCACGTCGTGCACGCCAAGGCTCTGGCTGGACAGATTCGTACGCATCGATGTGATCAGCGCCTCGCGCTCAACCCCGGGCTCGATCATCGCGGCGATGAGCATGGCTTCCTTCGAGCCGAGATCGTCCCGAGCATTGGCGATGGTTCCGAAGACGGTGGCGGCGGTCTGTTCCTGGACCTTGTTCGCCAGATCGAACTGCCCCAGCAGAACGTCCATGCCGGGGCTCCACACCACGCCGACCACCGTGAATTCGATCTCGCGCCGCATGAGCATCCCAACTTCCATCAGAAATCGACTGCCCACATCGTCGCCGCGCAACTTGCGGAACTCGGTGGTGATGACGAGGTACCGACCGGGCTCGTTCGTGCGAATCTCGGATCGGGCGACAGAGCGCTTCGTACCGTCGAGCAACCAGAGATCGACCGTCGAGTCGGTCTCGCGCTCGATGGTGGCTTCGAGCTTTGAGCCGTCACTGAGCGTGATGGATCGACCGGCGAGCCACATGCGTTTGGCGGTCGTTTCGTCGCCGCCGCGCCAGTCGAGTTGGAGCATGTCGAAGACGTTGTTCGGATCAACGCCGACAAACACGGTCGCATTCGGCAAACTGAACGCCAGCGCGAGATTGCCAATCGAATCCCCGAGCCTTGGGCTTGCGACATGGATGGGCATGACGCGATCGGGATCGACGCCGGGAGTCTTTCGGATGGCGTTGATGGCGTTGTCGTCAAACTTTCCGCGTCCGCCGTCTGCGAGGACGAACACATCGGGGAACTTTTCCGGCAGTTGCCAACTCGAGAGGACGCTGGTGCTCTGCACGTTCATCACGACGAGCACCGCAAGCCCGACCATGAGGGCCGCCCCGGTGCCTGCGCTACGCCAGGCGGAGCCTGAGAGTTGCTGTCGCAGTAACTCGAATCGCACGGAGGCGATGCGAGCCACGAGCGGGCCGACGGACCGCTCGACGATCCACACCGTCATTGGCGCGACAAGGAAGAAGCCAACAAAGAGCGTGGGATATCCGACGAGGAAGTGCGCGATCATGCGCGCGTCGGCGTGGAAATCGGTGATGAGCGACCACGGGAATAAAACGATGATCGTGTCGAGCGATAGCAGAAAGAGTCCGATGGCAAAACTACGCCACGGCAGGCGCGGCGGAGGTTGCTGGGCGTGGGAGGACATCGCTTCAAGCGGGCTGGTCCGCGAGGCGTGATAGGCGGGCAGGATCGATGCAACCAGGGCCGCCGTCATCGTGACGAGGCACGCGAACAGGATGCCCAGATAGTCGTAGCTGAGACCTGCACTAAAAAGATCGGGAAAGATCAGGTCGAGCGTTCGCACAGCCAGCAGGCCCAGTGGAACGCCGATCAACAGGCCCGCGATGCCCAGAAGAAGCGCATCAAGCACGACCATCCGTGTGACCAGTCCGCGCGTCGCGCCCACGGCGCGGAGCATCCCAAGTTGTCGGCGGCGCTCGGTGACGCCCATGCTCAGCGTGCCGAAAACGATAAAAGTCGCCGCCAGCATCGCAACTGCAGAGCCGAGAAAGCTCACCAGCCTCATCCCGCGAAGATTCTGATCAAGCTTGGTTCGTTCATCACGAATCAGCTTGAAACGAATCTGCTCATCAACCCGCGCGATGCGATTCGACCAATCAAACGAAAACGACTCGGCATCGACACCAACAGCAAACTCGCCGCGAATCTTCGTCAGATCGCCCGGACGATCGGGATTGACAAATTCGCCGGCGGTGGAAAGGGGCAGGTAGGCGACTCGAAAAAAGCCCCTCAGAAAGCTGATCTGTCTCACGATGCCGGTGACGGTGAGTTCGAGTGGCCCGTTCTGCCCGGTCCCTCGGGCAAACTGCACGCGATCGCCGACGGAGATCCCCATGATGTCGGCGGCGTTCTCATCGATGACGATCGCGTTCTTCTCGCGGGCGGTGAACCAGCGGCCCGCTTTGAAATTGACGCTGGAGGCGATCGGATCGACTTCTGGATCGATACCGAAAAGGTTCAGTCGCGCATCATCGTTGGCCGATCCGTCAGACTTCAGCGGCGCGGCGCGGGCTTCGATACGCGCATGGATCTTCGCAACACGCGGATCCAGGGCGAGATCGCGCGCCAGTTGCGGATCCAGCGAGGGCAGACGATCGCCCGGATGGACGATCTCGAAATCGGTCGCGCCGATAAACTGCTCCACGAAGCCGCGCAACGCCTTCTCCATCGACGCATACCCGCTCGTGATCGCGACCACCAGCGTGACCGCCATCGCCATCGCCATCGCGCAGAGCGCGAATCGCAGCGGGCGGTGCCGAAGGTGGGCGAGCGAGAGGCGAAGGCTGGTCATGGAGAGGGCGTCCGTGCGAGGGTCAGCGCGATCGAATCCGACGTGTATTCATGTCCCGCGTGTGTGCATGTGATCCAACGGATGAAGGGGCTCAGGTCAGGCCGTTCGCGCGAGGGCGGCAGAGAATCGCTCGGAGTGGTGCTCCAGAAAGCCTTCGCCTTCAAAGCGATCGACGATCGAGCCGTCACGCAGCACAATGACCTGTTTGGTGTAGGCTGCGACCTCGGCCTCGTGCGTGACCATGATGATGGTGCGGCCCTGCTCGCCTGACAAATCACGCAACAATTCGCACACCACGCGGCTGTTGTGCGAATCCAGATTCCCAGTCGGTTCGTCAGCAAGTATGACCGCAGGCTCCGTGACTAATGCGCGGCCGATCGCGATCCGTTGCTGTTCTCCGCCCGAGAGTGCGTCGGGACGATGATGTGATCGCTTGAGCATGCCGAGTTTTTCCAGAAGTTCGTCCACGCGATTCTGCGCCGCGCGATCCGTCTTACCGTCGAGCATCAGCGGCAGCATCATGTTCTCGCGGGCGGTGAGTGTGGGAATGAGGTTGAAGGACTGAAAGATCAGCCCGATGCGACGCCTGCGAAACAGGGTCAGATCGTGATCGGAGAGTCCGGTGAGATCGGTGTTGTCGATGTGAACGCTGCCGTCATCCGCCTGCGTCAGACCGGCAAGCAAATGCAGGAGCGTGCTCTTGCCCGAGCCGCTCGCACCCATAATGGAAATGAATGAGCCGCGTTCAACGTCAAGCGACACGCCGCGCAGGGCGTGAACATCGACGGCCCCCTGGCGGTAACGCTTGTGGACGCTGGCGACTCGAACGATCGGCGTGGAAGACATAGGCGGTTGGATAATGCCCAAAGCGTAGGCGCGTGCAACAATCTGTATCGAATTGGAGGACAAACCGAGAAAAATTGTTTCGATTTGGAACCGAGGCCGCACCGCGCACGATTGCAGCAAACCCACGCATCACGACACAGACCCCGCTCAGATGCCGCCGGGATTGGCCCGAACCGAATCACCGGTGGCTTGCGTGATCGACAAATGACTCGCGGCCTTGGCACCGATCAGCGAAGGCAAGGCGAGCCAGTCGGGGTGATTGCCGGCGTGTTTGAATTCGTGCGTGAACAGGATGTTGCCCTTGGGATCGACCACGAAAAGGCCCGGCAAGGTCCACGGATCACCGACGACGCGATGAAAGCCCGGGCCGTTGCCTTTGGCAGTCGCGCGGAACCCGCATGCCCAAACGCGGGGGCCGAACATCTGCCCGAAGCTGCCGTGCTTCAGCTGGAATGCGTCGTAGAGGACCTTGTCAGGATCACAGATCACCGGAACGTCCGGCCAGAGCCGAGCAAAGAAAGGCTCGGCCTCGGTCGGGCTTGCCATGCACACGACCCGCACCGCCGGATAGATGTCACGTTGAGCCACCGACGCAGCGCGGGCATCGCGAACCATCTCCTTACAGAAGATGCACCCGAAGTGCCGCACGAAGATGAGCATCGTCGGTCGAATCGGATCCAGGACCGCCCGAAGGGTCTCTCCGGGGAGCCGCAGACCCGTGACCACCGCGTCGGCTGCGATTGGGGGAATCGTCTTCATCTGTGCATGGTAGGCCGACACATCGAGCAAAGTCGATCGTTTCGGAATTCCCTCGCTCATCTCCTTCGATTTTCGCCGGGAAGATGGCATCGACTACCGCTCGGGCGTGACGTGACGTACATTTGCCCGACTTTGAACGACCGAGCCCTTCGATATGAACCATTGGGACGCGACGGCCACGCCCGGCTCGGACGTGTGCATACGCGACACGGATTCTTCGATACGCCCGCCTTTATGCCGGTGGGCACACAAGGCACCATCAAGGGACAATTGCCAGATTCGATCGCGGCCACCGGGTCGCAGTGCATCCTGGCGAACACCTACCATCTCATGCTCAGGCCCGGCGAGGAGACGGTCTCCCAACTCGGCGAGCTGCACCGTTTCATGGGCTGGCGCGGGCCGATCCTCACGGATTCCGGCGGATTTCAGGTCTTTAGCCTCTCGGACATCAACAAAATCGACGACGAGGGCGTGACCTTCAAGAGCCAGATCGACGGATCAATCATTCACTTAACACCCGCCCGGTCGATCGCGGTGCAAAACAAGCTGGGCGCGGACATCATCATGTGTTTTGATGAGTGCCCCGAATCCACCGCCCCACGCGACGTGCAGGAACGCGCGGTCGAGCGGACGATTCGTTGGGCCAAGATCTGTCGGGAGGCGCACAGCCGACCGGACGCGCAGAGCCTCTTTGGGATCGTCCAAGGCGGACTTCATGTGGATTTGCGGCTGGCTTGTGCTGAGAAGCTGATCGGACTCGATTTCCCGGGTTATGCGGTGGGCGGATTGGCGGTGGGTGAGGGTTTTGACAACATGCTGAAGGTGCTCGACGGCGTGGTGGGGGCGTTGCCGGCCGACAAACCGCGTTATCTGATGGGCGTTGGTTACCCGCGCGACCTCGTCGAAGCCGTCGCCCGTGGGATCGATATGTTCGATTGCACGCTGCCGACGCGGAACGGAAGGAATGCCAACGCCTGGACGCCCGGCGGGCAGATCAGGCTGAAGAACGCGAAATTCGCCCGGGATGATCGACCGGTCGAGGAAGGATGCGATTGCGTCTGCTGCAGACAATTCACACGCGGGGCGATCCGACATTTCTTTATGGCCGACGAGATGCTTGGCCCGATCCTCCTGAGCCTGCATAATGTGAGGTTCTATCAGCGGCTGATGAGCGACGTGCGTGCGTCGATCGAGGCCGGGCGTTTTGAAGCATTTCGCACAACCGATCCGCGCGCAGTGCTCGGGGCAGGGATTCGACAAGCGGACTGACTGCCGCATCCTGCACAGCATGACATGAACAACCGAATGACATGAACAACTGAGATGGCTTGCTGAATTCGGGACGGCCTGTCGAGATGCTTTAAATCAACCCAAATCGTTGCCGGCATGGAGCTGGCAACTTGAACAAAGGACGATTGCACATGATTGAGACGATGATGTCAGTGGTGTCAGATGTCAGTTCATGGATGCCGCTGGCGCAGGATGCGACCTTGCTGGCGCAGGATGCCGCGGCAACCGGTGGAGCCGTGAGCGGGGCCGCCGCGCCTGCGGGTGCGGCCGGTGCTGCGGGTGCGGCGGGCGGCCCGCCTCCGCCTGGCTGGTTCCAATTCCTCTCCAGCTTCGGTCCCATCATTCTGATCTTCGTCGTTTTCTGGTGGTTCATCACCAGCAGCAAGAAGCGACAAGACCGCGAACGCGCCAACATGCTCTCGGCCATGAAAAAGGGCGATCGCGTGCAGATGATCGGCGGGGAGATCGGGCACATCGTCGAGACCAAGGAAGACCGCGTGCTCATCAAAGTCGATGAAAACTCGAATACAAAAATCTGGTACGCACGCGACGCGATCGCCAAGGCACTCAAAGAATGACGACGGCAGCCGAAGCATTGAACGAAATGCCCCCGGCTGTTCGAATTGATCTGACGCTACGACACGACTTCTGCCCCATCTCCCATGCAAACTTCCCTATCAGGCCGGGTGTTTACAATCCTGGCGGTCATGTACCTTGCGGTCTCGGCACTTTTTCCTTCCGTGCCGCCGAGCCTGTTTTGGTTCTTCAACATGCGCGAGACCGATCCGCAAACGCAGGAGAAATCCTGGCGCGTGGACTTCGCACCGGCGATGAAGCCGGGCCTCGACATGGCAGGCGGATCGTCGCTGTTGTACGAAATCATCCCGCCCGACGGACAAACTCCCACGCCGGACCTCTCCGAACGGGTGGCAGCGTCGCTCCGAGAACGTGTCGATCCGCAGGGCGTGCGCAACCTGGTCTGGCGACCTCAGGGGGCTAATCGTCTCGAAATCCAACTTCCCATCAGCGAGGAATCGGGTCAGGTCAAGCAGGTTCGTGCGGATTACGCCAAGGCCACCGACGCGATCGCGCAGTTGCAGTTGCGCTGGCCCGCAGTCGAGGCGGCGATCGCTCTGCCTGATGCCGACCAACGTGCGGCAAGGCTCTCCGAATTGGCCGCGGGTAGCGCCAAGCGATCTGAGCTTCTCAATCAACTTGCCAGCAAGGCTGACGAGCGACGCGCCGCCCGGACCGCGCGTGACGCGCTCGCCGAGGCCTCGGCACAGCTCGAAATCGACCGGCTCCTGCCCCTGGTGATGAACCTGAACGTCGACCCGCTTTCCATGGAAAGCGCTCTGAACATCCGTGAACCGGCCCGACGCGAGGCTCGAATCGCTGAACTGCGAGCCGCTGACCCCGATTTCAAGGAACTCCAAACACGCATCGACACCCTCATCACCACGCACACCGCATGGTCGGCAATCCGTGATTCAGTGGGCGATGTCGCCGAACTAAAGTCGCTTCTGCGCGGTTCGGGCGTTCTCAGCTTCCACATCATGGCCGATGACGCGCCGAGCGACCGCGCCGACGAATTGCGCGCCAGACTCGCCCGGGAAGGACCACGCTATCGACCAGGCGAAGACCTCAAATGGGTGCGATTCGATCGCCAAGACGACGCACCAGGCACGCCCGGCCGTGCGCTCGGCGAATACAACGGCGAACTCTATGGACTCGTCTGGATGACCCCGCAAAACGCGATGTTGCCCAGACAGGATCTGAAATGGTCCCTCGCCAACGCCTATCCGACGAGCCAACCCGATCGACCCGGACAAATCGTCGGCTTTGAATTCGATCCGGTCGGCGGACGGCTTTTCAGCGAAATGACAGGCCGACACAAAGGTCGCCTACTGACCGCTGTCCTCGATGAAAAAATCATCTCGACCGCGACCATCCAATCGCAAATCGATCGGCAGGGCGTCATCACCGGCAGCTTCAGCGCCGCCAAACTCAACTACCTTATCCGCACCTTCAAGGCTGGCGCCTTGCCGGGCACGCTCAGCGAAGAGCCACTCGTCGAACGTACCGTCGGTCCGCAACTCGGTCGGGATAACCTCGAACGCGGACTTCTCGCGTGTGTGTTCGGACTGGGGGTCGTTGCCATCTTTCTCATCGGCTACTACTACCTCTCGGGCGTCGTCGCGATGGTGGCGGTGCTGATGAATCTCGTCCTCATCCTCGCGGGGATGAGCATCTTTCAAGCGACGTTCACACTGCCCGGCGTGGCAGGGATCATCCTGACGATCGGGATGGCGGTCGACGCGAACGTGCTCATCTTCGAACGCTTGCGCGAAGAACAACGTCGCGGATTCAGCTTGCGCGTCACGCTTGCCAATTCATATCGACGGGCAGCCAGCGCGATCCTCGACTCCAACGTAACGGCCGGAATCACCGGGGCCATCCTCTACATCATCGGAACCGAAGACGTCAAGGGATTCGGCCTGACGCTGCTGCTGGGTATCTTCGCCTCCCTGTTCACCGCACTCTTTGTCACACGCACGATCTTTTTGATCCTCATCGAAAAGTTTAATGTCCAGAAGCTCGGCAGCGTTCCGACCACTCTGCCCTGGTGGGAAAAACTGCTCCTGCCTAAGGTCGATTGGATGAAAAAGGCGCCGCTGTTCCTGCTCGGCAGTGGCATCCTGATCCTCGCCGGGTTGTTCTTCTTCACGCAGAGCTACCGGCAGGGTCGACTGCTCGATATCGAATTCGCCGGCGGCACGGTTGTGCAGTTTGATCTGCGTGAACCGGCACCGATCGAAGAAGTCCGCAAGCTCATCAATGACGCCGCCGAGGCCGAACCCGATGCTCTGCCCGCCGCGCAAGTGCAGAGCGTGGGCGATGACGAAGGCGAAGGAAATTCGACCGCGCATCGCTCGTACGAACTGATCACCGTCAACACCAACGCGACCGATGTTCGCGCCGCGCTCGGGCGAGCACTGACCGGACGACTGAACGTCGCCGACCCGGCGAGATTCGTCGGATTTGACGCATCCTTCGCAGAGGCATGGCGCGTGCACGCGTTCCCAATCGAAAACGATCGGACCGCCGTCGCAGGCGTCGAACCGCGACAACTCGCCCGGCTCGCAGATCACGTGGGCGGGCTGGCGATCGTCCTTAAGGACCTCGCGCCGCGGCTCAGCGTCGTTGAGATCAAGCAGCGTGTCGAACAGCAGAGGCTCGCCGAGGGCGCGAGCGCTTCGCGTCGCATCGATGTGGATGAGTTGCCCGACGGCACAGGTGCGATCGTCTATGTCTCTGACAACAATGCCGCCTTCGACGCGGCTCGCGAAACCGAATGGATTCAGGCCTTCGCCGAGCCAGCGTGGAACAAAGTCACGACCGCGCTCTCCAGGCCGGCTGAGTTTAGTCGGGTCGGTCAGATCGATGCGAGCGTCGCCGGCGATACACGCTTCAACGCGGTCGCGGCGCTCGTTGCCTCGCTGCTGCTGATCGTGATCTACATCTGGCTGCGCTTCAACGACTTCAAGTACTCGATCGCAACCATTATCGCGCTCCTTCACGATTTCCTCATGGTGCTGGCGGCGATCGGATTCGCACACCTGCTCGCCGAGACTGCTTTCGGAAACGCGATCATGCTCGAAGGCTTCCGCCTGAATCTGACGATGGTGACTGCCATCCTCACCGTCATCGGATTCTCGATGAGCGATACCGTCGTCGTCTTCGACCGAATTCGCGAAAACCGCGACAAAATCGGACACGTCGATCGCGATATCATCAACCTCTCCATCAACCAAACCCTCAGCCGAACCCTGCTCACCGGCGGTACCACCATCGTAACGCTCCTGGTCATGTACATGACCGGCGGACCTGCGATCCACGGATTCACCTTCGCGCTGTTCGTCGGTCTACTCACCGGAACCTACAGCTCCATCGCGATCGCAAGCCCCATGCTGCTCGTCGGCGGAAAAGAAATCGTTCACAGCCACCGCCCGACCCCCGCGGCGGCGACTTGACCTGCTGTCTCGTTCGCAGTGTCGGAGAACTACTCGTCGGATCCGTCCTTTTCGGAGATCAAGCAATGTCCGAAGCATCTTTAACGTCGCATCACCCTGATCGAATGTCCAAAGGATCTCAAACTTCGACTCGCCCCGAAGGATGGCTTCGATGTCTCCGAATTCTCGCGCTCACGCTGGCGATTGCACTGGCAACGGCACATCACGCACGCGCTCAGGCGGACGATACGCCGCCGAGTCCGTATCTCGATGTTCCATACGTGAACGAGGTCGCAGGTATCAGCATTCAACCGCCGCGCGGGGGTGAAAGCGTGGCGGGGAAGTCGAGTGATGATGAAGTCGTGCGATTCAGGAACGATGCCGACGACTGGGATTTTGTGATTTCGAAGATCAGACTCGCGGACCCGACACCTTTGACAGAGCGCGATGCACCCGATGATCAGGTCTTTGCACGCGGCGGGATCGTCGCAATCGCCGCAGGCCAAATGCCCAACGACACGCCGGGTAAACTACTCAAGGCAGAACTGGTTCCGCTCGCCGGCCAGCCTGCCGCCATTCTCGCAACAAGATATCGGCAGAATGGCGTGATGCGTCTGCGACAGCAGGCGCTGGTGCAACGCACCGACACCCTCTACTACGTCGTCACATTCACGGCGGCGGTCGGTGATGTCGAAGACATCGAGCAGGACGACGGCGCGCGACTGGCGTCCGAGGTCTTTCAGTCGAGCCTCGATACCCTGCGGCTGCTCGATCAGGGCGAGATCGTCCGCGATCAGCACGAAAGACTCTTTCGCATGCGCGCTCTGATCGCGAATTGGAATGAAAATCGCCTCCGCAGTGTCGTGATCCCCACGCGATACTTCAGACTTCAAAGGGCCGGACGCGATGTCGGCTACGCAATGGCTGTCGAAGAGTTCGCAGATGATCTACCGCGCGCGGGCAAGGTCCCGCCCGCCAAGGATCCGAGCAAGTCTGCGGGATTGCGTGTCGGCACACGAACGCGCACCTTCGCCCCAGACGGAAGTTCGGTCGACCTCGAAAGCTGGATGTGGACGCGATTCGATCGACAAACCGAAGCGTTCAGCAATCTGCTCGTGGTGACTGATTCGAAGGGCGAAAAGAACTTTGCGATGGAACGCGGCACGAGCACCGTCGAAGATCGCGTCGTTCCAAGACGCATCCCCAATGAATCGGGCATCGGCGAGCGCATCGAAGGCGTCCGCCAGCGAAGCTACGACCTCGAAGTCTGGTCGATCGCCAAAGAACAAGCCCTGCCGTCGATCCGTCGCGAATTGCCCGCCTATTACCAACCGCTGGCGATCGTCTATCTGCTCCCACGGCTCGTCCCACTCAGCGAACCGACATCCTATATGTACGCCGCCTACGTGCCGGATCGCCGCGAAGTCATGCTCCGTTATGTCGATATCGACGTCGTGCAGGAAGTCACCATCGAAGGACGTCGGCAATTGGCGGTGCCGGTGCGTGAACGAATCGGACTGCAAGGCGCCGAGAGCGTGCATTACATGTCGCCCGATGGGCGGTTCCTCGGCACGCATCAGAAGGCGATCGACACCTGGGTCCTGCCCACCGACGAGGCGACCATCAATCGCATCTACCAGAATGCCGACCTGCGCAAACCGCAGGATGTGAACGATTGATCGCACACTCTCAATCTGCAAGGCTCGCCTTCGATTGAGATTTCCCAGGACGGCCGGGCCCAAACATGAAACAGATGCCAAAGATTCCCGTTCGGATTCGCAAGCTCGAACACGCGAAGGATCTTCCGCTCCCGTCGCGCCAGACCGAACACGCGGCGGGGCTGGACCTGCGGGCCGCGGTCGCGGAACCCATCGAGATCAAGCCGATGCAGACGCTCCTGATTCCATGCGGCTTTGCGATGGAAATCCCGGCGGGCTACGAGGTGCAGGTGCGCGCCCGGTCGGGGCTGTCGACCAGACACGGCCTTACGCTGATCAACGGCACCGGCACGATCGATGCCGACTATCGCGGTGAAGTCTCCGTGCCTCTGATCAATCTCGGCTCAAAGCCCTACATCATCACACGCGGCGAACGCGTCGCGCAGATGATCGTTCACAAGCTCCCGGACATCGAAGTCATCGAAACCGATGAACTCAGCGATACCGAACGCGGGCAAGCAGGCTTTGGTAGCACCGGCGGAACATGATGCAATAGCCGTCCCGACGCAGGGGCGTCGCGGGCTCTAACGCGTCGCGCGCTCTAACGCGTCGCGCGCTCTAACGCGATCCGCGCTCAGTCAGGATCATGCTTCGAACGGCCTGGCTTGCGCGGTGCAGGTGTCATGGTGTCGCGCAGGCGTGCGAGTGTCTCGTGTTCGATCTGCCGAACACGCTCGCGGGTCAGACCAATCTTCACGCCGATCTGCTTGAGCGTCAGCGGATCCTCCCCGCCCAGACCATAGCGATACTTGAGAATGGTCGCGGCGCGATGATCGATGTCGTCGAGCAGCGCTTCGAGATTCTTCAGATCGTCCTCGTGCTCGACCGCGTCGTCGGGCGTCATGTTGTTCTCGTCGGCGACCACGCCTTCGATGGTGATTTCGTCATCGCCTCCGCCGAACTGCGTGGGGCTGTTGAACGCCTTGAGCGCCTTCTTGATGATGCGCACCTTCTTGGGCTGCACGTCCATGCGCTGGGCGAGTTCTTCAAGCGTCGGAAGCCGACCGAGTTCGTCTTCGAGGGCACGCGTGCACATTTTGAATCGCGTCATCAGCTCGACCATATATGCCGGCACGTGGATCGGCTGAACGGCATTGATCAGTGCTCGCTTGATCGCCTGTTTGATCCACCAAGAGGCGTAGGTGCTGAACCGCGCGCCGTTCTCAGGATCGAATCCTTCGACCGCCTTCATGAGACCGATGTTGCCCTCTTCGATGAGATCCAGAAGCGTCATGCCGCGGTTGACATAGTGCTTGGCGATGTTCACCACAAGCCGGAGATTGGCGCGGACCATCCGCTCGCGGGCCGCCCCGTCGGAATGATGAATGATGCGGCGGGCGAGTTCCTTTTCCTCGTCGGCGGTCAGCAGGGGGACTTCGTGGATCTGACGTAGATAAATTTGCAGCGCAGATTGAACAGCAGTCGTGGCCATGGCATTTCTCCCGGGCGGCTGTTCGACATGAACAACGTGCCCGAGGTGTGCATCGACCTATCCACGAGGCAACTGAGGCGTGAACGACGTTTTTGATGACCGATAATGCCCGCTTGCGCACGCTTGTACTCGCCGAGACGACACATTCGGCATAGTCGTCACGCAGACACGCGCCGGGGATCGGAGTTCGGACTGGCGGGCGGTCAATTCGGCGAGCCGGCAACCTGACGGAGCTTGTCCAGCGCGACGCGCTCGAGCAGGCGAAGACGCGGACGAGACAGACCCAGGGCTTCGACCGATTCCGCCGGCACGAGGCCATAACGGGCGGCGATCACGGTGCGTTCGGCCAGGTCGAGCCGGGAGAGCAACTTCTCGACTTCGTCACGCTGTGAAAGCGACTCGGGCACCGAATCACGACGATCGGGCAGATCGCTCACCAGCTCGCCGCTTCCCGTTCGGGCGTTCCGCATTTGCGGGACGAGCCGGGCAAAACCCTTCGCAAGCGCGAATGTCCCGTAGGTGCTAAAGCGGAAATTGCGACCGACATCGAATCCGTCAACGGCCCGCATCAGGATCACGTTGCCTTCGCTGATCAATTCCATCAACGCCAGCCCCGGTTGCATGTGCCTGCGAGCGGTGCTGACGACCAGACGAAGATTGGCGCTGACGATGCGATTCTTGACCGCACGCGCGTCAGCGAGCGCCCGATCGAGCGCGTCGAGTTCGCGCTTGCGGGCGGTCTCAGGATCGAAGCGACGTCGAAGCTGCACGAAACGCGACTTGCAGTAGTTGAACTGCAGGAACAGGGCACGCTCGAGGGCAGGGGAGAGCAACTGCGTGTGATAAAGCGACTGCAGATAAGGAGGAAGCCCACGCGGAATCCGCACAGGCTCGGCGGGCGAAGCGGCACGCTCGGCGGACTGCACGAGGTCGCGGATCTGCGACTCGGCGTCGGGCCCGTGGAAGATCGGATCGTCGTGGAACTTGATACGCAGCGACTGCAGCCGCTCAATTCGCGCGTCGATCGCCGCCTGATAAATCGCCGATCGCGTCACGTTGAGACGACGTGACAGGACGATCAGCGGAATGCCGCGAGAGACGGCGCGGGCAACGCGTTGACGCGTGGCAGGCTTCATTTCACGCGGAGAACGCGTGAAGATCGCTTCCTTCGGATTTTCCGTGTCGAACTTCTTGACGGTGTGAAGAATCGTCAGCGGGCTTCGATCGTAGCGACGGGCCAGACGGCGCGTGATCTCACGCACGCAGCAACGGCAACGCGTGGCCAATCGCCTCGCATCGCGAAGCATCGAATCACGCTCGGCCAGATCGACCTGTGTGAAATTCGCGCCACGCTCCACCGTTTCAGAATTCGTTGAAACAAATCGCTCGATCGAGGAAAGCAGGAATCCCACCCGACGGCGACCATCAGGGAAAATGAATCGGCGCGACACCAAACCACGCTTGCGCCAACGCTGGATCGTCTTGCTCGTGACATTGAATCTTTCAGTCACATCTTCAATCGAGAGAACAGGCTCAGCGAGCGAACTGCTCGAAACGTCCATCGAGTCGCTGACCTCTTCGATCAGGACGCTGATGTCATGCTGAACCGCGCGACCGGGCAGACGCGTGCCGTCGTCGTTGCGTGGACGATAAGCGGTGAGCGATTCGACAACATCGGCATAGGAGTAGGTCGCGTTGGGATCGACCGCAAGAAGGAACGACTCCGCCGCCGACAATTGTTGCCCTCGCACCGTCAATGGAGCGTAGGCCAATTGCCGGGCAAGGCCGGCCAAAACCTCAACACGATATCGACTCATTTGAAATCATTATCGACACAAGGCTGCCGTTTGGTCAAGTCGATCTGCCTGATAACTTCGCGATTGGCCTATAGCCACCGGAATCGGCATCCGATCGATTTGATTTGTTCGAGCATCGCACGAAGAAGAAGACGAAGAATCTGTGCATCACAGGCGATAGGTCGTGCGAATGGCCGGATTTTGAGCGAGATCGTCGACCTCGATTTCGGTGATGTTGACAATGATGACTTCAAAAGTCGGCGGGAGATCGAACGCTTCGGCGGGGCGTCCGTCGGGCTTTTGGCCGGTGAAGATCGCGATCGCGCGGGCGTCGAGGCGATCCCACCACTTTTGTCGCGTGAACGTATCACCTTCGGCGTCGACCACCACAGCCTCCCCTCGGATGCGGACCTGGCAGTTGATCGTCGGCAGCCAGAACACGGTCTCGCACGCGGCCTGCCCGCGGAGATGATCGTCCTTCCTCGTGCGACGATCGGAAACGAAAATCAGCTGCCCGTCGTCGGTCAGATCACGCATCACCATGCAACGGGCGGTCGGCACACCACGCACGTCGGCGGTCGCAAGAATGCCCACGGGGAGCGGGCCCGCGCCTCGTTGCAGTCGTTCACGAATCTGGGCAAATGGAATGGACATCGGTTCTCCTCGTCTGATCTGATCGTCGACACACGCAACAGAGCCAAACCATCGTCAACTCCTTGCGCTGCCTCCTGCCCGTATTCTGCACCAGATACCGGCCGCGCCCAAGTCGAATACGCTGCCTGCGACAACCTTGCGTGGTCCGTTTCGGGGGTCGAACTGGTGCGATACGTCGCCTAACATGCCGCTATGCCTGAATTGAACCCCGCCCATCTGGGCCAGAAAACCGTCCTTACCCCCGCCCAGATCCAAGACCCCAGATCGATTCTAGACACATTTCCCTCGCCTCGTCCGGGGCGGGACTTTGACATCCGATTCGTCTTTCCGGAATTCACCAGCGTCTGTCCGGTGACCGGTCAACCCGATTTCGCGACCATCACGCTTCGCTACAGCCCGGATCAAAAGTGCGTGGAGATGAAGAGCCTGAAGCTCTATTACCTGGCGTTTCGCAACAAGGGCATCTTCTACGAAGGCGTGGCCAACACGATTGCGGAGGATTTGATCGAAACGCTCAATCCCAAACGACTCACACTGACCGCCGACTTTGCCGTGCGCGGGGGGACGGCGGGCATCATTACCGTCTACTACGACGCCCATCGAGGATACGTTGCAACGCCGGCGTGATGCCGCCTGTACCGGCGTGATGCCGTCTGTCCCAGCGTGATGCCCGCTGTCTTCGTCCTCTTTTGCCGCATCATTTGGGACTCGGCTGGACCGGGGAAGGCGTGAGGCCGAGGTCGGTGGTGGTGAAGAGCGCGTGCATTTCGTAGCCGGCTTTTTCGATGTTCTCGCGCGCGCCTTCCAGACGATCGATGACCGCGACGATGCGCACGACCTTCACGCCGAGGTCGGTCAGCGCGCGGGCGGCTTCGAGGACCTGTCCGCCGGTCGTCAGGATGTCTTCGACGAGCAACACGCGGTCGCCGGGATTGAAGATGCCTTCCACCTGCTTGGCGGTGCCGTAGTCTTTCTTGGCGTTGCGGACGATCACAAACGGCTTGCCCGCCGACATCGAAGCTGATGCAGCCAGCGGCACCCCGCCCAGTTCCGCGCCGGCGATCCGATCAACATCCCCCGCAAAACCCGCCAGCTTCGTCCCCAGCGCCGCCAGCGCGGCGTGGTCGGTCGTGAAGCGATACTTGTCGATGTAATAGGTGCTCTTTCGCCCAGAACGCAGCGTGAAATCACCAAACAAAACCGCCAGCGACTTAATCCGCTCGATCAACTCTGAATGCGTCATCCACGCAAATCTACACGCCAATCGTAAACGCCCCAAGCGCAGCCTCGTCGCTCAACATACGTCGCAACCAGTCTCGAAAAATGCGTGAAGCGATGCCTGGAGCAATGCTTTGAGCGATCCGTCAAACCATGCCTCTTGGCATCTCAGTCGTCCGGGTTTAGCTTCTGGCCATGCGCATTCTTATCACGGGTGGGGCGGGTTTCATCGGCAGCAATCTTGCGATTCGACTCGCGCAACTCGGTCATGCCGTGACGACGGCGGACACGTTTCTGTCCGGGCACTGGCACACGCTGTGTCATTTCGAAGGTGACGTGCTCACGTTACACGATCGTACGGACCTCGCGCCGATCTACGAATCGGTGAAGCGCTACGGGCCCTTCGAAGTGATCTTTCATCAGGCTGCAATCACCGGCGTGATCGCGTCAGATGGCACGGCCCGCGCGGGCGAGGACGTGCACGGGTTTCTTCGAAACAACGTCGAGCAGTTTCGATCGATTCTCGATCTGGCGGTCGAGACCTCGGCGCGGGTGGTGTGGGCGAGTTCATGCAGCGTCTACGGCCGGAATCCTCCGCCCATGCGGGAAGATCAGCCTTACGATCCGCTCAACATCTATGCCTTCTCCAAGGTGCAGAAGGAACGTCTCTCGCGCCTCTACGCCACGCGGCTCAAACATCCAATCGTGGGCCTGCGCTACAGCAATGTCTACGGGCCGGGAGAAGCGCATAAGGGGAAACTTGCGAGCATGATCCATCAACTGGCCCGACAGATGCTCGTGGGCAAACGCCCTCGCATTTTCCGCGCGGGCGAACAACGTCGAGATTTTGTCTACATCGACGACGTGGTCGAACTGAATCTCCGCGCGATGCAGGCCACCAAGAGCGGCATCTATAACGGCGGGGCGGGGGCGAGTTGGAGCTTCAATGAAGTCGTTGCCGAGTTGAATCGCGTGCTGGGCACGCACCTCGAACCAGACTATTTTGAAAATCCCTACGGCTTCACCCAGGACTGGACCGAATGCGACATGAGTCGGGCGAGGGCGGACCTCGGATTCGTGCCAGCGTTTGATCTTCGCCGCGGGATCGAGGCGTATCAGGCGAGCGGTAAACTTGGCGTATGAGGTTGATGTCGAATCTGCCAATGCTGACGTAGCGTCGCCAAGAGCGATTCGGCGTGATGACGATCGCGCACGCCGACCCGGCAATCGACGTTGACCTGGAAAGCATTGTCGCCGGAGAAGGCGCGGTCGTGGTTGATCTCAAGGATGGTCGCGCCGGCGTCTGCGATGGCTTGCGTGAGTCGGGCGAGTCCGCCTGGGCGATCGGAGATGGAGGCGGTAAACCGCAGAATACGTTCGTCCGCGACGAGGCCACGTTCGATGACGCTGGAGAGGAGCAGCGGGTCGATGTTTCCCCCGCAGAGCATGAGAATCACCCGGCGGCCCTTCAAATCAGGCAGGTGGTCGCCGAACAGGGCAGCAAGCGTCGCGGCAGCGGCGCCTTCGACGACGGCCTTCTCCATTTCGATCAGTCGCAGAATCGCACGTGCGATTTCTGATTCATCCACGACGACATGCCGATCAACCACACGCCGGCCGATCGCAAATGCCCGCTCACCCACCCGTCCCACCGCCAATCCGTCCGCGAGCGTCGGGTGAGGTGTGACATCCACCGGACGCCCGGCATCCAACGCCGCCCGGAAGCCGGGCATCGTGCAACTCTCCACGCCAATCACCTGGATGTCAGGATTCATCGACTTCACCGCCAAACCGACCCCTGCAAGCAATCCTCCTCCGCCGACCGGGACAATGATCGCCTCGGCATCCGGCACGTCGGCGAGTGCTTCCAGCCCCGCCGTCCCTGCGCCCGAAATGACGTGCGGATCGTCGAATCCGTGCACATAAGTCAGCCCGCGTTCGCGTGCGAGCACACGGGCATGTTCCCGGGCTTCGGGAAAACTCTCGCCCTGCAAAATGACGTGCGCCCCGAGCTTGCGACTGTTTTCCGCCTTGATCAGTGGGGCGTGCTTCGGCATGACCACCGTGACAGGAATCCCCAGCCGCTGGCCGTGGTAGGCGAGTGCCAGCGCGTGATTCCCCGCGCTCGCTGTGATCGCACCGATCGACGCGCTTGACTCTTTCAGATGGAGCAGGGCGTTGCACGCGCCGCGTTCTTTGAAACTGCCGGTACGCTGCAGGTAATCGAGTTTGCAAAAGATCGACGAGCCGGTGAGATCGCTAAGCGCCGGACTGGGTGGGCACGGCGTGCGGATGATATGACCCGCGATTGCATGCGCGGCTTGCTGGATGTCTCCGGGTCTGACGTCGCTGAAGGCGATCGAATCCCCGGGGTTCGGCTGATCCGGCTGATCGTTCGTGCCGGTTGGGCGGATCGTATCGGCGGAGGACGGTCGGGTTGCGTCGGGCATGGTCTGCATCTTAACCTGCTGCCATTCGATCGGTGATACACTCAGAGCACCTGCGTCGTCTATAGTGAAGGATGCGCAGCTTATGAAGGGCATACGGGGCAATCGTCAGTGGAGAATCGAAGATGAATCAGTTGAAGAAGGTTGGTCGTTCGGGTTCCCGCAGCACACCAATCGAATCGCTCGAAGGCAGGCGCATGCTGGTCGCGTCGATCTCGGTGGAGGCTTCCAACACCGTGCAGATCGTGTCGGGCGACTACGCACCGGTGCGCACAGATTACACCGATCTCGGACCGGCCACGCTTTCCGGCGGATTCGGACGCGCGACACGATCGTTTGTCATCAAGAACAACGGCCAATCAACCATGACGCTCACCGGCAAACGCGTCCGCGTCGTCGGAGAGAATGGAGATCAGTTTATTGTCTCCAAACGACCTGCCCTGACGATCGCGCCGGGCGCCTCAACGGTGTTCCGCTTGCAGTTTGATCCTTCGTCCACCGGGAACAAGCTGGGAACTGTTCGCATCACCAGCGATGCAAACAACCGCAGGACATTCAATTTCGGAATCCAGGGCCAGGGATACTCTGCGGTCGATGTCGGCGACGGCCTGCGTTACGGCATTATCCAAAGTGGAACCGGCGCGGGCGCTCAGAACAACTGGGTGCTGCAAATGAACTACACCGGATTCCGCACCGACGGACTTGTCTTTGACTCTTCGCTCAATCCCGGACGGGATCCCTTTGATTTCGGACTCGGACGAGGTCAGGTCATCGAAGGCTGGGATCGTGGGCTCGTCGGCACAAAACTCGGCGAGCGACGCGTGCTCTTCATCCCCTCAGCTCTGGGCTACGGTTCGACCGGCTCGGGTTCCAACATTCCGCCCAATACCGATCTGATCTTCGAAACCCAAACACTCGCTTTCGGCCCGAGCATCCAAGTGCAGGGACGCAACAATGAAGTCATCCCCGACGGCGACACCTCGCCTCGAACGGCCGACGGGACCGATTTCGGCTCGGTCGCGGCCTCGGGCAATACCATCGTCGAAAACTCCTTCACCGTGTTCGCAGGCCTGAGTGCCTCCGGTCTGCAGCCCAACCTGACGGGCAATCCTTTCGTTCGCGTGGCCGGCACCAACGCCTCGGATTTCACCGTCCAATGGCAGGGCAACGGCTTGTTTGAGGTCACGTTCAATCCGAGCGCGACGGGTCTACGACGCGCGCGAATCGAAATCCTCAACAACAACCCCTCCGACGGCACCTACAGCTTCGACATCCAGGGCACTGGCACCTGATTCGGCCGGTTTCTGTCGAACCTTCGTCGGCAGACTTTTGGTCTCATCCCCGGTTCGGAATGAACCGATAAACTCCCAAATGCATACGCGGGATGTTTCGCGTTTGATCGCGGGGCATCTCGGGTCTAGCATCCCAAACCGACGCTCCGATCGGAGTCGATCTTGTCATCGATCCCAAACGGGCGAAAGGTTGTGACGGATCTTCTTGACATGCAACCAACTTCAGAGTGAGGACACGGATGGATCATCAGCAATTTCTCAGAACGACAGGCCAACAGCTCGATCGCCTCGCCGCGTCGGGCGTCGAGATTCCCTCGGCGAGCAGGCCCTTCCCCACGGGACTGCCTTCTCCAGCAGGCTTGCCGTTCCCCGGTTCAATCCCCATGAACATGCCCGCTGGCGCAGCGCCGTCGGGGCCATACAACCGCTATCGCGAAATGACGCTCGAAGAGCTTCTGCTCGAAAATCGCGTCGTGTTCCTCGTCGGCGAGATCAATCACGCGTCGGCCACGCGAATCATCATGCAGATGCTCTATCTCTCGTCGCTCAAACGCGATCAAGACATCAACCTCTACATCAATTCGCCCGGCGGGGTCGTCGATGACACCCTCGCGATGTACGACATCATGCGATATCTGCCATGCGACATCGCCACCTATTGCATTGGTCGCGCAGAGAGCGGCGGCGCGGTCGTCTTTGCTGCCGGCACCAAGGGCAAACGCTTCATCCTGCCCAACGCCAAGGTGATGATTCACCAACCCTACGGCGGGGTGTATGGCCAAAGCTCCGACATCCAAATCCAGGCCGAGGAAATCCTCAAGACCAAACGCGTCCTCAACGAAATCCTCGCCAAATGCACCGGACAAACCGTCGAAAAGATCGAAGAAGACAGCGAACGCGACAAGTTCTTCAGCGCCACCGAGGCCGTCGCATACGGCCTGTGCGACGAAGTCCTCGAAACCGCAAAGTGAGCTCGGACCAAAGAGACCGAATCACATCAGCTCAAAAGCCCGTCAGAATCAGGCAATCAGCGAAAGTATCCCGAAACCCGTTCTGACGGCCTCCAAGTTCCAAATCGCAAGCAACCTCTCACCACCACCCACTGCCCACTACCCACTTCCTCCATGAGCAACCTCATCCCCATCGTCATCGACAAGTCCGGCCGCGGTGAACGCGCCTATGACATCTACTCCAGACTCCTACGCGACCGCATCGTGATGATGAACGGCCCCGTCACCGACGAATCGGCCAACATCGTCATCGCGCAGTTGCTCTTCCTTTCCAACGACGACCCGAAAGCCGACATCCAGTTCTACATTAACTCACCCGGCGGCAGCATCTCGGCTGGCATGGGCATCGTCGATACGATGCGTTTCCTCCGCTGCGATGTGACCACAATCTGCATCGGAATGGCTGCTTCCATGGGATCCGTCCTGCTCGGCGCAGGCACCAAGGGCAAGCGCTTCATGCTGCCCAACAGTCAGGTCATGCTGCACCAGCCCCTCATCGGAGGGGTCATGCAGGGTCAGGCGACCGACCTCGCCATTGAAGCCAAGCACATGCTCCGCATCCGCGATCGACTCTACAAACTCATGGCCGAGTACACCGGCAAAAGTTTCGAGCAGATCGTCAAAGACTTCGACCGCAATCGCTGGCTCTTCGCCGAAGAAGCCGTCGAATACGGCGTGGCGGACAAGATTCTTGAGCAGGCGATCCACGTCACCCGCAAACCCGAAGACCTCTGATCGGCTTCATCAAACTTTCAAACCACGCTCGCAAGCTAAACACCTTGCAGGGTGGTGCATGGGAGAAGTCGTGCGAATTCCATTGCGGGGTTTGATGGTCACTTCGATGGCCGCAGCGATGGTGCTCATCACCGGCTGCGGAAGACCGAGCGCCGTCAACACCGAACTGCGCAAGCAGATCCAGGCCATGCAGGAGCAGATCGAGCAACTCACACTCGAACGTGACGGCCTGCGCGCGCAGCTTCGCACGAGCGACGAACAGCGGGCCCCCATCGATCGACTCCCCCAAACCCGCCTCGACAAACTCTTCGTCGTCAGCGGACTCGAAGTCAATCGTCTCACCCTTGGCGTCGATCTCGATCCCAATCTGCCCGGCGATGAAATCTTTAAGGTCACCTTTACGCCCATCGACCAGTACGGCCAACTGATCAAAGCCGCCGGCGCTGTAGAGATCCAACTGCGCGAAGGCGAACGACAAATCGGTCAGTGGAAGATTCCCACACCCGACCTGCGCTCGAAATGGATCAGCACAGTCCTCCTGTACGCCTACGTCGTCGAATTGCCCTGGCAGGAGAAGCCAACGTCGTCAAAACTTCACGTCAACATCGCTTTCATCGACGAACTCACCGGCCGACGTTTCGAGGCCCAACGCGATCTCGAAATCGTCCCGCCGGCCCGTTAGTCCGCAACATCGCCGTGCCCAAAGAATCCGAGGTACGTCCGCTTGAAACTCGCCTTCTCCAGCAACGCCTTCACACGCTTTTCCATCGCTGAAGCAATCGACGCGATCGCAGATGCGGGCTATGCGGGTATCGAAATCCTCGCCGACGAACCGCACGCATACCCGCTGCGACTGGATGCTGAATTCGCATCTCGGATCGCCCGTCACATCGAACGTCGGAACTTGATCGTCAGCAACGTCAACGCCAACTGCACCTTCGGCTATTGGCGCGACGCTCCACCCGAGCCCTTCTTTGAGCCGAGTCTCATCTCGCCCGTCGAACGCTATCGGGTGGATCGATTGATGATGATCGGAAAGACCATCGAGTTCGCCCGTGCGGTCGACGCGAAGTGTATCAGCATCACCAGTGGCCGACTGCTCGGCGGTGTGCCACCGAGACGCGGACGGTTGCTGCTGGAAGAGGGCCTGCGTCGCGTCCTCGACCTGGCCGACCGTGCAGAGATCAATGTCGGCATCGAATACGAACCCGGGCTCTTCATCGAGCGGGCAGACGAACTGATCGACTGGATGCACCACATCAACCATCCCCGGCTTGGGGCGAATCTGGATATCGGACATTGTCAGGTCATCGGCGAGCCGATCCCCGAGACGGTCGCGCGGCTACGCGGGCGAATCTGGAATCTGCACATCGAAGGCATGGCCGGTGCAAAGCATTACCACCTCGTGCCGGGCGACGAAGAGGACACCATGGATTGGGAGGGACTCGGCCGCTGCCTGCGCGAGATCGATTACGACCTTTGTGCGACGGTGGAGCTTTACACGGAAGCGTCCGACCCGGTGTCGGTATTGCGTCGGTCCATCGAAGTCCTTCGGTCTCGGTTCTTGCAAAATTGATTTCTCGGACCACCATTCGATCGTGCCTGGGTGTTAACGACGTCGCGGAACCGACCGGACTTGGCGATTTACGCCAGAATGGCCGCAAATTAACTCTCATTCGACTACGGTGACTCCCAAAATCGGCCGAAGAACAGGCTGATGACGCGCACGCTCCAAGCTCAAACATCTCCCGGCGTGTCCCTTCGAGGACAAGCTCAATCACGCAAGGATCACGCGATGGTCGACGTACATGCCCGATACCGCTGCCGTTGTTGCGATGCGCCCCTGACTCGTACCTTCGTCGATCTCGGCACAAGTCCGCTATGTCAGCGTCACGTCACCCCTCAGCGATTCGATCATCCAGAACCCACCTGGCCGCTGCATGTGTATGTCTGTGAGTCATGCTGGCTCGTGCAGCTACCTGCGTATGTTCCCGCCGACGAGATTTTTGACGCCGAGTACGGATATTTTTCAAGCTATTCCGATTCATGGCTCGCCCACGCGCGAAATTATGTCGAGATGATCACTAAACGACTGCAACTCAACACGAGCAGTCGGGTCATCGAACTGGCAAGCAATGACGGATATCTGTTGCAGTATTTCGTGCAGAAGGGAATCCCGTGTCTGGGCGTCGATCCCACACGCAACACCGCCGAGGCGGCAAAGAAACGCGGCGTCGAGACGCTTGTCAGTTTTTGGGGCCGTCGCACCGCTGAGGAAGTCGTCGCGCGAGGCGGGCGGGCTGATCTGATTCTCGGCAACAACGTGCTGGCTCACGTCCCGGACATCAACGACTTCGTTGGCGGGATGAAACTCGCGCTTGCCGACCGGGGAACGATCACCATCGAGTTTCCGCATCTGCTCAACCTGATGGAAAAGAATCAGTTCGACACCATCTATCACGAACACTACAGCTATCTCTCTCTGACCGCGGTCCGGACCGTTTTCGCGCGGCAGGGACTCGAAGTTTTCGACGTCGATGAACTTCCCACCCACGGCGGAAGCCTTCGCATTTACGCCAGGCATGACATCGACCCACGGCCGGTAACGCCCGCGATTCATCGCCTGCTCGACGCCGAGCACGCTTTCGGCATGTTCGACGGATCGGCCTATGAGGCATTCGCAGAGCGTGTGAAGGAGACCAAGCGAAAACTGCTCGACTTCCTTAACTCAGCCAAGCGTGCCGGCAAACGCGTCGTCGGTTATGGCGCGCCGGGCAAGGGGAATACCCTGCTGAACTACTGCGGCATCCGGTCGGACTATCTCGATTACACTGTCGATCGAAGCCCTCACAAACAGGGCAACTATCTGCCCGGTAGTCGAATCCCGATTCTCTCGCCGGATCGAATCATGGAAGATCGCCCAGACTATGTGTTGATCCTCCCGTGGAATCTCAAGGACGAGATCATGAATCAAATGTCGGCCATCCGCGCATGGGGCGGAAAGTTTGTCGTGCCCATTCCTGAAGTCAAAGTCCTTGATTGATCTGATCAATTCCAGCGTGCTGAAAGGCGGTTTGCGATGAAAGTTGTTCTGTTTTGCGGCGGTCAAGGGTTGCGGATTCGCGACTATGATATGAACACGCCCAAGCCCATGGTGCCGGTCGGATACCGACCCATCATCTGGCATCTGATGCGCTATTACGCCCACTATGGACATAACGAATTCATTCTTTGCCTCGGTCACCGTTCAGATGTCATCAAGAACTACTTCCTGAACTATGACGAGTGCCTGACAAACGATTTTGTACTCCATGGTGCCGGTCGTGGCTTGAAGATGATCAACACCGACATCCATGACTGGAAGATCAGCTTTGTCGATACCGGAATCGAATCTCATGTCGGTCAACGCCTGCGCCGCGTTCGGGAGTATCTCGGAAATGATGAGACGTTCCTCGTCAATTATTCCGACGGGCTGAGCGATGTGCCGCTCGATCAAGTCATCGACCACCACAAGAAGAGCGGACGTGTCGCCAGCTTCCTTGCGGTCCATCCTGCGACCACGTTCCACACCGTCAGATTCGATCAAGACGGCGAGCCAACCGGCCTGCACCCCGCCGATCATGACGATCTATGGATCAACGGTGGATTTATGACGATGCAGCGCGAAGTGTTTGATTATCTCGGACCGAACGATGATATCGTTGGTCAGGTCTTCCCGAAGCTGATTCGGGAGCGAAAGCTAAACTATATGAAGTGGTCGGGCTTCTGGGCGTGCATGGACACGTTTAAGGAAAAGACCGTGCTTGATGATCTGGTCGCCAAGGGCAATGCGCCATGGGAAGTGTGGAAGAGGCAAGCAGCACGGAGCGAGCCGGCTCCATCGCTCAAGGTCGGTTGACCGCCACGACGCAAGGAACGGATCATGAAATCGGTGTCGCTGTTTTCTGGCGTGAGACGCGTGTTGTGCATCGGCGCGCACTGCGATGACATCGAAATCGGCCTCGGCGGGACGATTCTGGAAATGCTGCGGGTGAATCCGCAAGTCGAGATTCACTGGGCGGTCTTCTCAGGCAATGAGACACGCCATGCCGAGTGCCGCGAGAGTTTCAATGCCTTCGTTCCCAACGCACAAGATCACCAACTCGTCATGCATTCCTACCGCGACGGCCATTTCCCGAGTCGCCTCGAAGCGGTCAAGGAGTCATTCGAGTCGCTCAAATCGATCGATCCAGACTTGGTCTTTACGCATACACGATTCGATCGCCATCAGGATCATCGCGTCTTGAGCGATCTTGCGTGGAACACGTTTCGGGCACACCTGATCTGGGAGTACCTGATCCCGAAATGGGACGGCGAGTCGATCGAGCCGAATCTGTATGTGCCACTGTCCGAGGACCAGGTCGTGCGCGTGTGTGAGAAACTGCAGCGGTCGTATGTGAGTCAGCGAAGCAAACACTGGTTTGATGAAGAGACCTTCCGCAGCGTAAGGCGACTTCGTGGCGTCGAATCGAATACGCGCTATGCCGAGGCTTTCGTCATCAGAAAGATGGTGGTGGGCGCGTGAGTGAAATGCCGCAGCATCTTCGCGAAACATTCGCTGGCAAGCGCGTGCTGGTGACGGGCCATACCGGATTTAAGGGGCCTTGGTTGCTCGTCATTCTGGAGATGCTGGGCGCGACGACTTTGGGATATTCGCTCGAGCCAGAGACGAAGCCATCGATGTTTGAACTGATCGGCGCAACGCGACTGTGTCGGCATGAGACGGGTGATCTGAGAGACCGTCAGACGCTGAATCGAATCGTGGATGATTTCGAGCCAGAGTTCGTGCTACACATGGGCGCGCAGTCGCTGGTCAGGCGGAGCTATCGCGATCCGCTGGAGACGTTTGACAGCAATTTCACCGGAACCCTGAACGTGCTTGATGCGCTGCGTCGATGGGGCGGGGCGTGCGTGGGTGTGATGGTGACGACCGACAAGGTGTACGCCGAGAGTGGGTCCCTGCGTGCGTATGTCGAAGACGACAAGCTAGGCGGGCATGATCCGTATAGCGCAAGCAAGGCGGCCTGCGAGATCGTAGTTGACAGCTATCGCAAGAGTTTTTTTCACCCGTCAAAGCACGCAGAGCATCGTAAGGTGATCGCGACCGCGCGGGCTGGGAATGTGATCGGCGGGGGGGATTGGTGTGAGGATCGGCTCGTGCCCGACGTGGTCCGTGCGATGAGTCGAGGCGAGCGCGTACGCGTCCGCAATCCGCGGGCGGTGCGACCGTGGCAGCACGTGCTCGAGCCACTGAGCGGTTACCTGACATTGGCTGCCCACTTGTCTAAGCATCCTGTTTCGACCGAGGCATCGTTTAACTTCGGGCCGGATGAGTCGGACGTGCTTGAAGTTGAGCGTGTGGTGCAACTCGCGCTGCAAGCGTGGGGATCGGGTTCGTACTACACCGACATCGACCCGAACGCGCCCCATGAGGCGGCGCTGTTGCGGATCAACAGCGACCGAGCCAAAGCCAAGCTGAACTGGCGGCCTCGTTGGAACGCTACGACCGCCATTGAGAAGACCGTCGAGTGGTATCGACATGCAACCCGCGATCCGCTCGCGTACACGCGGAAGCAGATACTCGAGTACTTTGCAGCAAGTTGAACCGCACGACCGATGAGGTCACAAGCATGAAAATTCTTCCCACCAGGATTCAAGGGGCATTCGTCATCGAAGTGCAGCGATTTGCTGACTTTCGCGGAGACTTTTATCGATCCTTTGATGTCGATGTCTTTCGGCAGCACGGATTGGTGACGGATTACAGCTATCTCGCGACGGCAGGCAATCATCAGCGCGGAACGCTGCGCGGGATGCATTATCAAATCGATCCACACGGGGAAACAAAGCTCGTGCGTGCGATCCGCGGAAGGGTGTTTGATGTGGCGATCGACCTGCGGAAGGACTCGCCTTCGTACATGCAGTGGTTTGGCGTAGAGCTGTCGTATGAGAATCAACGGCAGTTTTATATTCCCTCGGGCTGTGCTCACGGATATATCACGCTCGAAGATCATAGTGATGTCGGATACGCCATCGCCGGGCTTTGGAATCAACAGGCCGCCCGTGGGGTTCGGTACAACGATCCTCGTTTCGGAATCGAATGGCCCCTTGGTGTGGAAGTGGTGATTGATCGGGATGCGAACTATCCAGACTATGTCGGTTGATGCTGATGTGGAATGGATCGATTCGATCGGATGTTTCAAACGGAGCGGCCGATGGGACTAATGGAAGAGCTCTGGCCGCTGCATCGTTCGATTGCGGGTCCGGGCTTGCGTGAGACGATTCGGACGATCGGCCGGTATCTTCCAATCGAAATGATGGAAGTGCCGACCGGCCAGCCGGTGTTGGACTGGCATGTGCCGGGCGAATGGGAACTGACGCGGGCGACCTTGCGAGACGATCGGGGGCGAATGTGGGCGGACAGCGGCGTGCGCGATCTGCACGTGCTTAACTATAGCCGTCCTCTGTCGATGCGAAACGTGTCGCTCTCAGACTTGCAGCCGATCTTGATGTCGCGTCCGGATCGACCGAATTGGATCCCGTACCGAACCAGTTACTACGTTCCGAAAAGCGGCGTGTGCCTGGCACATGCCGAGCGCATGAAGATGCCGGATGCAAAGTACGAGGTGGAGATCGGTACGAGGGTGGTCGATGGATCTCTGACGATCGGCGAATGCTTTTTTCCGGGATCATCGGATGAGGAGATTCTACTAAGTGCGCACTGCTGTCACCCACAGCTTGCCAATGACAACCTAAGTTCGATCGAAGTGGCCAAGAGAATTGGAGAGTGGCTTTCGACTGGCAATCGCAGATATGGCTATCGTCTGCTATTCATCCCCGGAACGATTGGCTCGATTACGTGGCTGCACGAGCGGATGACCTCGGTCGATCCCGCGCGGGCGATTGGCGAGCGACCAAAGGTTCGGGGTGGGATCGTCTTGAGTTGTCTCGGGGATCCTGGCGCGATGTGTGTGAAACGGCCGAGACGTGGTGGGGCGATCGTAGAGACGCTGGTGAGGGCTGCACGCGGTGCGGGTGAGGTGCTGCGTGTTCGGGATTGGGAGCCTTATGGATACGACGAGCGGCAGTTCAATTCGCCGGGGTTTGATCTGGAAATGGTCAATCTGACGCGCACGCCGAACGGGATGTACGACGAGTATCATACGTCGGCGGACGATTTGAGTTTCGTGGACGAGGAGATGATCGCGCGGTCGGCGGGCGTGGTGAAGTCGTGGATCGAGTTGATCGAAGCGGTGGGATTGCCCCCGCGCGAACAAGTGCCGAAATGGGAAGCGGGATCGTGGATCAACCTGAGCCCGTTCGGCGAGCCGATGCTGGGGCGGCGCGGGTTGTATGAGGGCTTGGCGGGCGGGGGTGGAATGCCGAAGCTCGATTTTGCGATGTTGTGGGTGTTGAGTTTGTCGGACGGGACGCGCGGATGGGACGAAATGGTCGGATTGAGTGGGTTGGAGGCTTCGACGATGTTGCGGGCTAGACAGATGTTGCAGGAGGCGGATTTGGTCCGGGAAGCGCGGACAGGGGAGAGGCTTGTGGGAATCGGCTGAATGTTGAAAAGTGCCGCTGCTTTACTGGAGCGGCGGGGGAGCGTAGGGTTATGGTGTGATGGCAAGCGGCGCGACGATTGTTCTTCTGGCGAGATTACCCGAGGCGGGTCGGGTGCGGACGCGCCTCCATGCGCGCTATTCGCCTGAACAGTCGGAGGCAATCCATCGGATTTTCCTCAGGCACACGGCGAGGCGGATCGACGGCCTTGAGCGCGGGCCACTGACGGTGTGCTATGCCCCGCATACCGCGCAGGACGGATTCGAGCGGATGCTCGGAGATCTGGCGTCGAGATATCTCGCACAAGTCGATGGCGATTTGGGTGAACGGATCGCCGAGGCTCATCGCGAGCTTTCACCACACTACGGACGTGTGTTGTTCATCGGCGCTGATGCCCCCGATGTCCCGGCGGCGATGATCCATCATGCGCTCGAAGCGCTCCTGCAGTTTCCGGTGGTGCTCGGGCCGACCGACGACGGCGCGTTTTGGTGCCTCGGACTCCAAAGCAGCGTCGATGTCGTTCAACTGCTCGAACAGGTCAAATGGAACGCAGGGCACGAATGCGAGGCCATTCTGAACGCCGCCGACCGAATGGGAATCGAAGACTGTGTGCTCGGTCGATGGAGTGATGTGGATCATCCGTCCGAACTCGACGGCCTGCTCTGGCGACTGGAGCATTCGTCTGATTCCGAGGATCAACGGCTCTTGCGCGAATTGGCCCGCGTGTTGCCGGTGATCGATGTGCGACCCTCGATTCCGGCGCTGGTCGAATCCTGATGAACTGGCAAAACGCCAAAAAGCGAAGGTTGAGGAAACGGGTGGGACCGATCGAACGAAGCGAATGATTGCAAGGACTGGACATCTGTATGACTGAAACGAATTCCCCGACGGTACCGTCCGCAACCGCCCCACAGCCGGTGAGTGGGCATGAATCGTTTTTGCCGCAATCGTCGGTTTTGGTGGTGGATGACAATCCGCAAAACGTCGAACTGCTGCAGGCATTCCTCGAAAGTCTGCCGGTACGCGTCACCACGGCATCCGATGGAATCGAAGCACTGGCCGCCGTCTCACGCGAACAGCCGGACCTCATCCTCCTCGACATCATGATGCCGCGGATGAGCGGATTTCAAGTCTGCCGCAAGCTCAAAAGCGACCCCGCCACCCGCGACATCCAAATCCTCATGGTGACCGCCCTCAACGAACTCGGCGATGTCGAGCAGGCGAGCGAATGCGGCACCGACGATTTCATCAGCAAGCCCGTGAACAAGTTCGAATTGATCACACGCGTCAAAAGCCTCTTGCGCGTGCGACATCTCCGCAATGAACTCGAGCGAGCGCTGACGTATCTGAGCGAGATCGATCAGGACGAAACGATCGACACGCCGCGGGATGAGCAATGATCACATCGGCGTGGGTCATGCTGCCAGACTGTCTGCGGCGCTTTGGCCCCACGATCGAGGTCGCGTATGTCTCTTGACGGATCGACGAGTATCGCAGTGTTCCTGGAACGACTGGCCAGTCGCGAGGCGACACCGGGGGGTGGGGCGGCGTCTGGGTTGATGCTGGCGATCGGGGCGGCACAACTGGCGATGGTGTTGCGGTATTCGGTGGGTCGGAAAGGCTCGGCGGGCTTTGATGCGACGTTTCAGATGTGGGTCGACCGATCGGACAAGATCGCTCGGCTCGGCGTGCAACTGATGGTCGAGGATCAGGAAGCGTATGCGGCGTATCGCGATGCGAAGGCGTCGGGAAATGAACAAGCGTTAAAAGATGCGTCGGCGAGATGCCTGCTGGTGCCGCAGACGATGATCACGCTGGCGGAGGAATTGGGACGGGCGGCGGAGGTATTCGGGCCGGCGGTGAATCCGTGGATGCGGTCTGATTTTCGCGTGGCGATGGCAAGCCTTCGGGCGGCTATCTCAGGAGCGGGGGCGATCGCTCGTGTGAATATCGATGCAGCCGATGCCGATGCCATCGTGCAACTGAACACCAAACTGAAGTCGGCCATCGGGCAGATCGATCGCGTGGTGGAACAGATCAAATGATTCGATCAAATGAGCCGATTCTATGAGCTGAGCAAGCGGATATGAGCCATGAACGGCGCGTCTCATTTCCGGATCTCGTATGACCCATGAGGTGGATCGAATGAAGTCAGACCCTCGCGACTACCAGCTCGACATTCGGTCTGCCGACATAGACGTGCCACATTTGCAGGCACAGCGGGCTGAGGGAAAGAGGCCCTACCTGCGTGTGCTGTTTGCGTGCTGCTCGGTCTATCAGCGTGTGTATCGGTCCGGCGACGGCAAGCGGTATGACGCACGGTGTCCGAAATGTGGAAAGTCGGCCCGCTTTATGGTGGGCGAGGGTGGTTCGGATGAGCGTGAATTTGTGGTAGAGTGACCGGCCGGAGTCTTGCCGGAGTTCGACGCGACGAGGAGCGGCATGCTTCGACGGAAACGGCCTGGCGTCGGTGTCATGGAGGATGCACATTGAATCAATCGACGACACTTGAAACTGAACCGACACCCGCAGATTCGGCAGTCGCCGCGGCGGCATCGATTGCATCAGCGGCGACTGCATCAGCGGCGACTGCATCAACGGCGATTGCATCAGCGCCTGGGGCATCATCGTCAGTAGCATCATCGTCGGCGGCGAGCGGGCCGCGAGGGTACTCGCTATCTCGGCCGGCGGGGCTTTGTGCGGTGAGCGGGCAGGCGATCGCGCCGGGCGAGGCCTTCATGGCAGGCCTGCGCGAAACAGAAGCGGGCTTTGAACGCGTCGACGTCAAACTCGACGCTTGGCCCGGCGTGGATCGATTGAGCTTCGTCGGGTTCTGGCGGACCACGATGCCCCATCCAGACGCGCAGCCCAAGCGAAATCCACTGGTCGATGACACAACACTCGGCGAATTGCTCGTTCGACTTGCCGATGTCGTCGAGCCGGAAAAACGAGCGTTCCGATTCATCCTCGCACTCATCCTAATGCGAAAGCGATTGCTCAACCTCGAATCGACACGCGACACCAGCGACGGACGAGTCTGGCAGATGAAACTGCGAGGACGCGACGAACTGCTGTCGATCGCAGAGGTCTCGCCGAGCGAGGATCAGATCGCGAATGTGCAGACAATGCTGGGTGAAATCTTGAATCAGGAGTCGTGATGCGGCTGCGAGCGAATGTGGGGTCGACGCTGCTCCTGATCGCGATGCTCATCACGATCGGCTGTGCGCGCGTGGATCGAGCGACTGTGGTGCGACAACCGTGGACCGGGCCGACGCTTCCGCTGGACGGTGTCATCGAAGCGATCAACGCGCGGACGGCCGGCCTTTCAACATTGTGGGCGGCGGGGACATTTGAGCTCGAGGTCGACGACGGGAAGAAACGCGAGTTCGTCAACGGCGACGTCGGTCTGAATTACATGCGGCGTGCGCCGTCCGCAGATGCTGCGGAGGCCAAGTCGTCGGGATTGCGGATCATCGGTACCAAACTGAGCAAGACCGTCTTTGATGCCGGTGTGACAGATGAGCGATTCTGGCTCAGCCTCCCCGAAGGCGTCGAGACAACATGGTTCGGGCGACTGGACACAGCGATCCCATTCGATGATGTGCGACTTCCCGTGCGGCCTGACGCGTTGCTGGCGGCGCTCGGATGGGAGCCGCTGCCCAGCGATCTGATTCGTCCGCCTGTGCCGGTGATGAGATTCAACCCCGACTACGACGCGTACATGATCACATGGTCGATTCCGCATGTCGATCGGTGGGTGTGCGTGCGTGAGATGTGGTTTGACCGCGCGACGCTCGAACCGCGATGGGTGTGGGTGTTTGATCGTGACGGGCGCGTGATCGTGCGTGGACGCTTCCTGAACTATCGAGAAGTCGAAGGCGTGGATGTAAGGCTTGCGGGGCGGATGGAATTGTGGTTTGTGGAGTCGAAATCGAAACTGATGCTGAAGCTGGATGACATGCGTCTGAAGCGAGGCAATCGACCGAGCGAGGCGAGTTTTCGGTTTGATCCATCGCGATCCGGGGCACGGACAGTGGTGAATCTGGACGAAGAAACCCGATTCTAGAAAAGTGAAAGAAGTCGATGCGCTTGCGATCGTGGATGTTGATGTTGCTCGTACTGAACTGCTTCGTCGGGCGAAGCGATGCGGGCGTGTTCAATCAAGCGTCGGGGGAAAGTTATTGGCTGGTGGTCGGGCGAGAGATGGAAGGGCGTCGCGCGGATGGGACGAGCGAAGATCCGTCGAACGCGGGGCCCTGGGGCGAAGTGCGTGCACGGAATCTGGATGGCACCGGGCCGGGGCGATGGGAAGGCGTGACGGAGTTGTCGCGTGAAGTGGTGAATGTGGGGGCGATGGGTGAACGGCTGGCGATCGTGTTTGGAGATGGGACGTGGGCGCTGGCATCGCGCGGCGATCGAGCGAGTGGGGCGACCCGAGGATCGCTCGTACCCGGACCGACCGTGCCAGGCGACGGGCGGGCGATTGCAGTCGCCGAGGCGAACGATGATGTGCGGTGGGTTCTCGCGCGCGATGCGTCGGGGCTTGTGCTTCATGGCATGCGCGGGGGGCGATTTGACCTCGCGCGACGACTGAACTTGCCGGCGGATGTGTCGGACGGCCTTCGCCTTTCGAATGCCGGCCCGGATCGGTTGCTGATCGTGCGCCGGACCAGCGACGGACGCGTGGAGGCGTGGATCGAACGGTTGGATATCGAACGGTTGGATGATGTTCAAGTGACTGCCACGAATGACGAGGGCGTCGAACCGGCCGCGGCATGGACCGTGTTGTCGCCGGGAGGCGCGCGGGAGGCGGTCGCATTGTCGGGGTTGTCGCAGCCGACTGTGCTATTCGTGGGGGAGGACGGATTGTCGATGCGCTCGTGGGTGAAGGATCGCTGGACCGAGAGTCGACGCGTGGATGCGGATGCTGTGTTTGCGCAGCGTGAGACGAGCGGAGTCTGGGCAACGACGGCGGGGGGCGAGATCAGGTTGGTCGCACGTGCGGGGGGATCGATCTTGGAGCAGGGTATCGCCCCGGACGGGACCGCCGCGACCCAGGCGATGCGCGCGGGTGCGATGCCGGTGGCGGGCGAGAATGGTGTGTGGCTGGTGCGGGCGGTCGTGACCTTGTCGGTGTTGCCTGTGTTGGTGTGGTCGATGTTGCAGGGCGCAGGAGAGCCGCTGCCGCTGCGCGTGCGTGTCGCACCCCTCGGCCGTCGTCTGCTTGCGGGGATTCTGGATGCCTGGCCGCTCGCGCTTGGATTGATCTTGGTCAGCGCGCGGCATTCCGATGGTCAATCCGATGGCACGCCGACTTATGCCGATTCCATCACCATGGCGCTTAGCATCTTGGGATACATGGCTTATACGACCTGCTGTGAGCTGTTGACCGGGCGATCGCCGGGCAAGTGGTTGTTCGGGCTTCGCGTGGTCAGGCCTGACGGACAAAGGCCCGAACCGATGCGGATCGTCGCGCGGAACCTCTTTCGCGGGCTCGACACGCTGCTCTTCCCGCTGCTCATCGTGCTGCTCACGCCGTGGCGACAACGAATGGGTGATTACCTCGCCAATACCATCGTGACGGATTCAGACCCGGGTCCGGTGGACGCATCGAAGGGTGTAAATCGTCCGAATCGTCCGTAGGCCTTTTGATTGGACTCTGGTGTTGTCACGATATCGATGAACGCAAAAATCTGTAAGCTGCGGCGACGTATTTATGCCTGATCCACATGATTCCACGAGATCGACCCAAGAGCCCGCCCCCAATCGCGCGGAGGTGGGAACATCTACCCGTCGACCGCTGCTGAAATTCGTGCTGACGTTCCTGCGGTGGGGTATTGCCGTCGTAGGGATCATCTGGATCGTGCAGCAGTTGAATTGGTACGACCACGTCAATCTGGTCACGCCCGAGTTGCGGGTCGTCAATGCGAAGGTCATCAATTCCAACGGAGCTTCCGACGCCAACACGATGACGGATCGATACACGATCATCGATCCGGTAAGCGGTGCGGAGAGGGTGGTGCTCATCGATGAACTCCTCAGTCAGCCTGATCGGAAGTATGTGACGGTGGATTCGGGCGTGAAGCAGCGACTGCTCGGGATGCAGCTTGACCTGTCCGACCCCAAGCTCCCGCGGGCAAAGCGACTGCTTGTGGGCAATGATTTACAGTCGCCGGGGCAATGGGTGGATCCGTCGGAACTGCCGGGCGGATTCTCAGTGAAAACGCCGCGTCCGCCCCTGGAAATCGGGTTGCGGTCGATGCTGCGTGGTGCGGATTGGCGATTGCTTGCCTTGGCGCTTGCGATCTTTCCGCTGACGTTCATCCTCACGACTTATCGATGGCAAAGGCTGCTCAGGCCTCTTGAAATCACGCTGCCATTCATGCGGGCGCTAAGCCTGAACATGGCGGGCTTTTTCTACAGCACGTTTCTGCCCGGATCCAGCAGCGGCGACTTCATCAAAGCCTACCTCGCCGCCAAGAACACGCCGCACAAGACGCGGGCGGTGTTGAGTGTGTTCATCGATCGAGTCTTGGGTTTGCTCGCGCTCGTAATGCTGGGCGGGACCATGGCGACGGTGCAGTACCTGCGGAGCGGCGATACCAGTTCGCCGACAGCGCGGGCGTGTCTGCAGGTGGCGATCGGATCGGTGGCGATTTGCATGGCCATGGCACTCGGCGTGGCGGTGATCAATTCGTCCAGGCTCCGCGCGATATTGGGCTTGAGCGCGATCATCAAGAGGCTTCCGATGCAGAAGCAACTTGAGCACGTCCGCGATGTGGGACGCGTCTTTCGATCGAATCCGTGGCTGATCTTCTGGTCGCTCTTGATCACGGTGCCGGTGCATCTCACGGTCGTCGGCAGCGCATGGCTCGCGGGAGAGGCGTTTGGGCTACCCATCTCGCCGGCGTTCTACCTCGTGGCGGTTCCGGTGCTGGTGCTGGTGGGGGCGGTCCCGCTCACGCCGGGCGGAGTGGGTGTGATGGAGTTCTTTGCCGTGGTGCTGACCGCCACGCAAGGCGCAACCGTCAGCGAAGCACTCGCGCTCGCCATGAGCATCAGACTCACACAAATGAGCTGGAACATGGTCGGCGGACTCTTCGTCCTGCGCGGCGGATTCACCGCACCGCCTAACGAAAGCCAGATGCAGCAGGAAATGGAAGCCGGAGACATCGATGCCGTGAACGATCGCGACACAAAGGTATGAACGCCTCACTCGAGATCGTGATCCCGACCAAAACGGCGAAGGATATCATGGCCATCGAATTGACCATTCGGCACGCGCTCGGAGAGCAGACCGTGACGATCGACGCAACTGGGCCGGACGCGCCAGCCATCATCGGATCGGCCGGCGATGCGAAGGTGCGGCTGGCGAGCAGCCGCGCTCCGGGAAGATTGGCAGCGATGTTCGCGATGGAAGATGCCTGGGGGATCGAGCCGATCGACGATTCGATTCCGGTTTCGGTCAATGGAAAGCCCATTCACCAGACCACGCCGCTGCGGGCGGGGGATGTGGTCGACATCGGAACGCTCGTCACGATGAAGGTCATGCGCATCAACGTCGATACGCGGGAACCGCGCGAGGTGTCGTCGTCGATTGCTGGCGGATGGGAAGCCATGAACGCAGCACGTGTTTCCACGCCGGGTTTGTCTGCCAATCGATCGCGAGTTCGGACGAAGCCGAGAAAGCCCTCTGGAGCGCCGATCGGGGTGCTCGTTCTTTCCGGGATCGTCGGGATCATCGTGCTGGGGATCGGTCTAGATCGCGTGCAACGCGGGCGATTCTTCTGGCAGCCTGTGCCGGTGCTCGAACAGGCCTCGACATCCACAACAAATCCCACGTCGCCACCGGAAAGGCCACTGCCGACCGGGAACAATCCCGAAAGCATCTTTGATGATCCGATCGGATCAAAAACTCCGCCCGCAGGAACATCGTTGAATCGGTCCTCCGACGCATCAACGCGCAAGACAAAAGACGAAGCGACACGCGTATCGACGCAAACGGGAAATGCTCCGTCGAAACAGGACCTCGAGACGACTGATGCGAAGCTTGATCCGAGTGCTGGTGAGGAGACATCGCCGGGCGATCGCGATCCGGACATCGCGCGGCTGATCGACCTGCAACGATTCGGCGCTCCGCCGATGCGGGTCTATCAGTTTCAGGAGTTCCTAAGGCAGAAGCCGGATCATCCGCGGGCGATCGAGGTGCGCGTGTGGCGGGATGATGCGCTGGATCTGCTTTGGTGGATGCGGATTCGAGAATTGTCGGATCGTCGAGAGGCCTTCAACAAACGCATCGCCGAGCACACGCGTGATTACAACCCCGCCGTGCTGGCAAATCTGCCGGAGTTGCGCCGCAGCGAGATCAAGGGCGTGCTCGCCGAAATGATCGCGGAGCGTGATGCGATCTCGAAGCAGCTTCTGGAGACGTTCAACTGGGGCGAATCCGCCTCGCCCGATCCGCTTGATGAGGCACAGATCAAACCCTTGGGGGCTGACCGTCATGCAATGAAGTACGACGCGTTTGTCCAGAAGATCCTGCGGACGGTCAACCAGACGCAGGGAAGACTCGCCTGGTGAATCAAGTGGAGTCGATGGCCTGGCTGCAATGGATCAGAGCCGGCGTGATGCGGGTCAGAGCTTGATGTCGAGGCCCGAGCGATACGTCTGCAGCAGTTCGGTGAATTGCTCCGTAAAGACGAAGTTGTGCTCGGGAAACTTCGTGCCGGCCAGATTCTGATCGATGTGTGAGAACATGATCTCGATCTCCGCGACGAGCTCGCCGGGCTCCATCAATTGATCCGTACGATCTTTTGAGCTGTTTGCAAAGCGGACCTGCCCGGCGATGGATGCGCCGGTGTCGTTGAGTTGTTCGATGACGGCGTCGTAGAGAATCGTCGAGCCGGGGCGGACGAGTCGATGAAATGTCGCGCGGCCGACCTTGGCAAGAATCACCTTCTCGCGAAAACCACGCGCTTCGCCCACCAGAATGCCCGCCGTCTGTGCCATGCCTTCGATGATCAAACTGTGCGGCATGATCGGAAATGCCGGGTAAAGATCGTGCAGATGCTCCTCCGCCAGCGAGCAATTCTTGACTGCCACCGCGCGGGTTCGCGATTCGAAGTGAACGAACTTGTCGATCCAGATCCAACGCATAGGAAGACTTCGCTGACTTGTTTCGCCTCGCCCGTTATCCCAGTTTCGTCATCACGTAATTGGTGATGGAATTGACGGTGAAGAGCTTGGAGACGTTGTCGAGCTTGGGGTCCTGCTTGAGAACGACCAGCTCGGCGGCGGCGTGGGGCATCTTTTCTTCGATGAGCTTCAGGCCCTGGGCGGTGAGCGTGCCGTTGGAGACGAGGCTGGGATCGGTGGCAAGCCCTTCGACCATCATTTCGCCCTTGGGGATTTTGATGCCGAATTCCTTTTCCAGGCGGAACATGATGTCGAGGAAGTCGATGGACTCGGCACCGAGATCGTCACGGACGACCGACTCGGGCTTGACTTCATCTTCATCCACGCCGAGGGCATCGACGAGTACTTTGACAACTTTGGCCTGGACTTCTTCGCGTGTCATGGGTTCTCCTTCACGAGAGTGTAAACGACTCACGAGAGTGTGAGCGGGGTGTTTGATGTTGTGGTTCCGCTTGGATCGGATTCGATACGGTGGGCCGACAGCACCGCGAAGCGGTCGCGTGCGTGGGCTTTGAGTTTCTGATCGATGCTGGTGAGGACCGGGTCCTTCTGGGCGAGGTCGAAGTAGGCAATCTCGAGCCGCGCCGAGAGGGCGGTCTGTCCGCCGACATAACCCGCCGCCTTGAACGTCGCGCCCGTGGGCGCCGTTTCATCGCCCAAAAGTTTGAGCAATTCCACCTCGACGTCCAGGCTCTGCCCGGGCGCGACGAACTGACCATAGCGGACGTTCTTGGCTTCCTTCAGCACCGCCATCGATCGGGCAAACCCGCAGCGGTGATGCAGCACCCAACCCGCCGCCTGAGTCAGCGCCTCGAGCATCATCACGCCCGGCAAGACCGGGAACGTGGGAAAATGATCGGCCAGATATTCCTCCGCGAGGCTGACCGATTTCCGCGCGACGATCTTCGAACCGTCGATGAAGCTGAGGCTGTCGAGAAGATTGAATTTCACGCGTCCAACGTGGCCTAAAGAGTTAACACCAACCGTCGCACGGCTCATCCTGAACCGGCGGGTGATGGACTTTCCCATTCGAGATCGTCCGACCCGAGCAAGGTTGTACGAAACCGGCGAACCTTTGCAAGTGATTACAGACCGATGATGATCACGTGCCCGAGCGTTCACACCCGCGCCAGCACCACGCCCAGCAGCAGGACCGTGCCGTTGTTGAGCGCGTGCGCGACGATCGGGCCGACGAGGCTGCCGCGCCAGCGGCGAATGATCGCAAGATTCACCCCGATCATCCCGAGCACAGGAATCGCAACCCAGCCCTGCGGGTGAATGGCGGCGAACAGTATCCCCGTCACGAACGCCGATGCGATCCAACCGATCCGGGCCGACAGACCCGCCAGAAAACTGCCTCGAAACAGAATCTCCTCCGTCACAGGTGCGAAAATCACGCCCAAACCGAACGCGACAAACAGCACCGGCCAATCCCCGCCTAGCGTCTCTTGAATCGGATGCGATGCCGATTCACCGCTCATTTGCATCAACAACAACGTCAATCCGAATCCGACCGCGAGCAGAGGTAGCAGCGCCACATAACCCGCCACGCCCAGCAGCGATTCCAAGACGATCCCACGGCCACGCGTCAGGCCCGCTGTCTGTAAATTCGATCGCACGTCCAACCCGCGCAGCGTCGGCCACCAAATCGCAAGGACCACGCCCAGCATCAGCACCCCCATCAAGCCCAGCCTCACACCCATCGACTCCACCGGAACCGCCATCGGAAGAATCAGCGCAGCCAGATAAATCGCGAAAGCTTCTATGAACAACCCCGGCCTCGTCGGCGCGGGCCAGCCTTTGAAACTCAGCTTCTTGAGCACCAGCAAAATGAACCCCGCCAGCAGCAACATCCCGCCGACCGCCATCGCGCCTACCAGCAGAACGACAAAACCCAACAGCACGCCGGCCGTCTTGCGATGCCGCGCTTGCAGGCCATCAAGTGCCTGCTGACGCCCAACGCCTTCCGGCATGGAAAGGGCATGAGCCAGATCGGCAAACCACCCGAATCGAACCCGGGCAGAGTTCAACTGATCGTCGGAAGATGATCCGTCCAGCAATGAGCGCATGAGATCAACTGCACCTGCTTGACGGGCGCCCTGTGACGCAAGCTCATCGAGGATCTTTTCCGAAGCCTCCGCCCGACCGAGCGAGGCCAACACGATGGCATGGCCGAGTCGGTCGGCAGGAGTCTTGGCGAGACCGCCCAGTTCCGCTGCAACACGGTCGCTGCTATAGCCCATCTCATCCCCGAGGAGTTCGCCGAGCCCCAGGACATAGCTGGCGTTCATCTGAAACGCCCCCCCGATATAGAGATCGCTTGCAACGGGATCCGAAGGCGCGGTGTTGCGGCCGGCCTGTACCGAAATCGCTGTCACCGACGCGACAAGGATGACGAGCCACGCAAAGATTTCACCGATTCGATCGCCGATCCGGGTGGTCATCGAAGCAGCTTACAACATAGACAAGTCACTTGGCATGGCATGCGTTTCGATATGGCGTTGTTAGCGATTGGGTAAGCTGGGCTAATTCAGGACTCGATTTCAAGCCGCATTTTGAAAAAATTCTGGCGATGAAGTGCCGTAAAATCGACTAATGCCTCGATATTTCGATCCGGGATTGTGCCTAAAAATGGTTGACATTTGGTTGTGATTGGCAGCATAATGGATGGGCGGTCCGGGGATGTCCCGGACCTTTTTCTTTGCTTGGGAGAGACGGATTATGCAGAAAAATGTCAAGTTCCTGATGGCGGCGGCTCTGTCGACGATCGCGGTAGACTTCGTGCTTCCGACAGAACGCGCCGAAGCTGCCACCATTGCCAGCATCAATTTTGAGGGCGAAAGTCTGTTCGGCGGGAGCGTACTTACCTCTGCGTTCTTTAGCACAGGTTACCTCGCAGAAGTTGGCACCGGCACCGTCTACGGCGTGCACACGGTGACCAACTCCGTCTGGAGCTTCCCTGTCGGCAACGGCTCGGTGAACTCAGCCAGCGCGACCGGCTGGACCTCTGGCAACTCCTACTGGGAAATCGAAGTCCCCACCGCGACCTTCCGCGACATCATCGTGAACTTCGACCAAGTCTCCAGCTCCACCGGCCCGCGTAACTGGAAGTTCCAATACAAGGTCGGGTCCGCCGGTTCTTATGTGGATGTCGGAACGTACGCCAACCTTCCCAACGGTAACAGCGGGACCATCTCCAACCCCTCCTGGTCTTCGAGCGTCGTCAACCTGGCGAACCGCTACACCTTCGACCTCAGCGCAATCTCCGCGATCGAAGACGTCTCCGGCAGCAACGTCTTCTTCCGACTTCTCGTCGACGGAACCCAACAGGCAGGTAGCAACGTCACCGCTTTCCCCACCACCGGCACCAACCGCATCGACAACGTCCTGATCACCGCCACGCCGGTCCCCGAGCCGATGACCGCCGGCCTGCTGACCGCCGCTGCTTCTGCGATGCTCGCGCGTCGCCGTGGCAAGGCCTGATGCATGCGGCGTCAGGTCTTCTGCTCGCTTGGTCGAGCACGAAGTTGCCTTCAGACGCTGCGACCTCAGACACTCGATCTCACAAGGCCGGCGCTTTGCCGGCCTTGTCCGTTTCGGGCAAACTCCTCATCCCACCCATGCAAATCCCCATCGAAAAAGCCATCGAACTGGCACTCGAACAACACCGGCAGGGCCACTTTCAGCGGGCCCAGCAAATGTATATCGGCATCCTCCAGCAGGATCCGGGCAACGTCGATGCCATTCATCTCCTCGGCGTGCTCGCCCATCAAGGCAAACGCTCCGATATGGCCGTCGAACTGATCGGTCGCGCCATCGGCAAGTGTCCGGACGTACCTGTCTTTCACTACAACTACGCTGATGCCCTCGCCGCACTCGGGCGATTCCGGGAAGCCGCCGACTCGTACCGAAGAGCCGTCGATCTTCAGCCTGAGTACCCCGAAGCATGGAACAACCTCGCCTTCACGCTCATCCAGGCAGGTGAATTTCAGCCCGCAATCGAGGCTGCGAATCGTGCGGTCGAACTCGCCTCAGATCCCGCCATCGCGCTGAACAATCTCGGCAACGCTCTCCGCGGGGCGGGACGCATCGACGATGCGATGCGCGCGTTCGAGCGTGCCGTGGAAGCCAATCCCCAATACGCCGAAGCTCACAACAACCTCGGACTCGCTCATGCGCACAAACTCGATCTTGCCCGCGCGCGGCCTTGTTATGAGAGGGCGATCGCGCTCAAGCCGACGTTTGCCGACGCTTACAACAATCTCGGCGTGACCCATCTGCGCCAGGCCGAGCGTGAGGAGGCCGCGCGGTGTTTTCAGATGGCCATCAATCTGCAGCCGATCTTTCCGCAGGCGAACAACAACCTCGGCGTGGCATTGCGTGAATCGGGGCGTCCTGAAGAATCGCTCGCCTATTACCGCAAGGCGCTTGATCAAAAGCCCGACTTCGCCGAGGCGTGCAACAATCTCGCGACCGCGCTGCGCGATTTGCACAAAGTCGAGGAGGCCATCGAAACCGCTCGCAAGGCGATCGATCTCAATCCGCTTCTTCCCGAGTCGCATTTCACGCTCGGCTCGCTTCTTCACCTTTCAAGCCATCTTGATCCGGCGATCGACGCGATTCGAGAGTGCATCCGGCTTGCCCCCAGTTTTGCTCAGGCCCACAGCACGCTCGGCTATTACCTCATCGAGCGCGGCGACGTCGATGAGGGTATGCAGGCGCTGCTCAAATCCATCGAAATCTTCCCCGATCCGCAAACGTTTTCGAACACGCTGCTCTCGGTGAACTACAGCCATCGCTATTCACCCGCCGAGGTCTTTGAATTGCATCGCGACTGGGGCAAGCGGTTCGAGGCGATCGCATTGCCCAAGGTCGTCTCACCACGCAATGACCGCGATCCCGAGCGTCGACTTCGCATCGGTTACATCTCGCCGGATTTTCGCGGGCATTCAGTCTTCTTCTTTGCCGAGCCATTCCTGTCCAATCACGACAAATCACGATTCGAAATTTTTGGATACAGCAACGTCATCAAGCCCGACCCATCGACGCTTCGCGCACAAATCTATTGCGACCATTGGCGCGAAATCGTCGGACTGAAATCAGATGAAATTCTCGACATGATCCGGGCCGATCAAATCGACATCCTGATCGACCTCGCGGGACATACAGGCAATTCGAGTCTCCCCGTGCTCATCCATCGACCCGCGCCGATTCAAATCATGGGCATCGGATATCCCAACACGTCCGGCTCAGTGGCGGTCGATTACAAGATCACCGATGAATACTGCGATCCGACCGGATCCAGCGAGGCGATCAACGCTGAACAATTGCTGCGTCTGCCGCGAAGCTTCTGGTGCTATCGTCCGCCCGCCGAAGCCGGACAAGTCGCTCCGCTGCCCGCCGATCACGCGGGGATCGTCACCTTTGCAACAGTCAATAACTTTGCCAAAGTCACACCTATCGTCCAGGAGACGTGGGCCCGTATCCTTGCCGCCGCGCCTAACACACGACTGATCCTCCGATCCAGCGGCACCGGAAGCGAAAAGGCCCGCAAAACCATCATCGAACGATTCGCCTCATTTGGAATCGCCCGAGATCGACTCGATCTCCGCAGCTTCTGTCCGTTCAAGCAGTTCCTCGAGGGATTCTCCGAGATCGACATCGTCCTCGATCCGTTCCCCTTCAACGGCGGAACCACCACCTGTCATAACCTCTGGATGGGCGCTCCCACCGTCACGCTGGCAGGCGGAAATCAGTGCGGGCGGATGGGTGTGAGCATGTTGAACAACATCGGGCTACCCGAGCTCGTCGGGCGTGATCGCGAGGATTACGTTCGGATCGCCGTGGAATTGGCTCATGACATTCCGCGGCTGCGATCGATCCGCGCGGGCTTGCGAGATCGCATGTCCCAATCAGCATTGCGCGATGAGGTCGGATACACCCGCGAACTCGAGGCCGCGTACCGACACGTCTGGCGCCAGTGGTGTCAATCTACGCCCGATTGATCAGGCATAAACCGATCTGTCGTCCCAGCTTACCAAAGATGGGAAATCGCCTTGCCGCATTCACGCAGCCTGCTAATCTTATGCTGAAAATGCAGCACGCCGTGTGCGGCCGTCCTGTTGGTGGTTGGTCAGACATGCCAGAAAGTGCGGAGCGTATCCATGCAAGATCATCGATTTTCCGTCCGGGTGATGGGGTTGTTTGCAGTCGCGCTGTCGGCATCGACCGCCACGGGGGCTACGAGCTTTAGCCCGACCAGTCTGGTTCTCACACGTGTCGGTGACGGAGCGGCCGCGCTCACCGGGCCGGCGGCATCGGTGTTTCTCGACGAGTACACCCAGACAGGCTCGTATCTCGACAGCCTCGCCATGCCCACCTCCGCAGCGGGCGGCAACTTCACCCTCACGATGAGCGGAACCTCCACCTCGCAGGGCCATCTCACCCGATCCGTCGATGGACGCTATCTCACACTCACCGGCTTCGATGCTCCCGTCGGAACATCAGGCGCAGCAAGCAACTCCGGCTTCCGCGGAAGAACCATCGGACGCGTCGATGTCCTCGGCAACGTCAATACCACGACCCGCTACGAAGCCAGTGGCATGACCCCACGATCCGCCATCACCATCGACGGCAACGCCTTCTGGACCACCGCCGACACCGGCTCAGGCGACACCGGGGGGCTTCGATATCACCAAATCGGCGCGTCCACCAACGGCGTCCTCCTCAACTCCGCAGCCACCAACCTGCGCGTCGTCAACATCTTCAATAATCAACTCTACATCAGCGGCGCCACCGCAAACGCCTCAGGCAACTATCGCGGCGTAATTAGCGTCGGGTCAGGATTGCCCACAACCGCAGGCCAAACCTTCTCGCTCTTCTCAGGCATGGGCGGCAGCAATGCCGGGCTCGCCGACTCCGCTTACGACTTCTTCTTCGCCAATTCCACCACACTCTATCTGTCCGACGATGACACCACCGCACCCGCGTCAGGCGGGCTGCAGAAATGGACCTTCGACGGAACCACTTGGAGCAAAGCCTGGCAAATCGCACCCCTGACACGGTCACTCACCGGACGTGTCCTTGCCAACGGCGATGTCGAACTCTTCGCCATCTCCGCTGCTGCCACAGCGGCAGGGCAGACCAACCTCATTCGCGTACTCGATACCGGCATGGGGACGCCATCCGCGTCGATCCTCGCGACCAGCCCGGTCAATACCGTCTTCCGCGGCGTCGAGTTCGCACCCGTGCCCGAACCGGCCACCCTCGGCGCACTCGCCGCCTTCGGTCTGATCGCCCTGCGACGCCGCTCGATGCCCCTCGCGTGATGGTCCAGCAGCGTCCGAACACCCCATGCGTTTGACGCTGTTGTCAGAGACGACAGCATCGGCACATGCATGGGTGAATACGGCATCAGTCGCCGTCGAAGAGATCCTTTTCACCACCCGCCAGGCCCGCCTCTGTCCCCGGCGGTGGCGTGTACCGCAGACCCAAAAGCTCGTACGCCGCACGCGTGACGACCCGGCCCTGACGCGTCCGCGTGACCAGCCCGCTCTGCAACAGGAACGGCTCGATCACGTCCTCCAGCGTGTCACGCTCCTCGCCCAGCGTCGCAGCAACAGCTTCAACGCCCACAGGCCCGCCGTTGTAAATCTCAATGATCGCACGCAGGTAAGCCCGGTCCTGCTCGTCCAGACCCCGATCATCGATCCCCGCCAGCTCCAGCGCCGCCTGCGTGATTTTCAACGAAATCTTCCCGTCTGACTCAACCGTCGCAAAATCCCGCACGCGCCTCAAAAGGCGATTGGCGATACGCGGCGTTCCACGCGAACGCCTCGCGAGTTCGTCAAGCGCATCAGCGCTCGATTCCAATTTCAGCTTCAGTGCATTGGCACGAAGGATCAGCTTCAGGGCCTCGGGCTGATAAAAGTCCAAATGCTCTGCGATGCCGAATCGACCGCGCATCGGGCCGGTCAGCAGACCCAGACGCGTGGTGGCGCCGATGAGCGTGAAAGGCTTGAGATCCACGGTGACTGCGCGGGCATGCATCCCGGAGTCGAGTGGGATATCGACCTTGTAATCCTCCATCGCGGGGTAGAGGTATTCCTCGACGACTGCGGGCAGACGGTGAATCTCGTCGATGAACAGGACATCGCCGGCGTCGAGTTTGGTCAAAAGCCCGACGAGATCGGCGCCTTTGGTCAGCGCAGGCCCGGCGGTCACGTGGACGCGAGCTTTCATTTCATTCGCAATCACATGAGCAAGCGTCGTCTTGCCGAGTCCGGGCGGGCCGTGCAACAGCGTATGATCCACCGGCTCGCCACGCGTGCGGGCCGCCGAGACGGCGATTTGCAGCTTTCTCACCAGAGAAGGCTGTCCGATGTATTGGTCAAAGGTTTCGGGTCTGAGGGCGTAATTGAGGCGTTGTTCCTCTGGAGACTGGTTCTCGCCTGTGATGATGCGTTCCCGGGCCATGGGGAGAGAGGGTAACGGGATGCACGACGATTTGCATTGTGTTACCCCGCTCGTATAGTCTCGCCCCTCAACCAAAAGCTGGCATGTCGCCAGCGAATGAGGGAAGTCAGACATGGATGAAATCGAAGCAAAGGTCACCGATATTGTGAGTCAGCAAATGGGCGTCGATAAAACGACCATCTCGCGCGAGACGCACTTCATCAACGATCTCAACGCAGACTCGCTCGATACGGTCGAACTGGTCATGGAATTCGAAGACGAATTCGGGCTGTCCATCCCGGACGAAGAAGCCGAGAAAATCCAAACCGTCGGTCAGGCGATCGACTACATCTCGGCGAACAAAGACAAGAAGTGATGTGATGGAATTGACGCGGCAGTGCCGGTGTGGCGGTGCAAATCGTCACACGAAATCAGGCGACGTTGGTTCCTGTCGCTCCTGCACGTCCTGCCGCGAATCTGCTCGCCCGCTGATCAAGCGGGGCATCGGGTACCCATCAGACCCGAGGCGATGGATTTTACGACGATGAAACGACGTGTCGTCATCACGGGTATGGGTGCGATCACCTCGCTTGGCGAGCGTGTCGAATCTGTTTGGCAGGCGATTCTTGAGGGCCGAAGCGGTATCGGACCCATCACGCGATTCGACTGCTCGACCTACTCAACGCGATTCGGCGGGGAATGCACCTCGTTTGATGTCACCAAGTTCGGCATGGACGGACGCGAGGCCAAACGACTCGACCGCTTCGCAGCCTTCGCCTACGCAGCCAGCACGCTCGCTGTCGCAGACGCGGGACTCGACTTCGCAGGTCGGGATACGACACGCTACGGCGTGCTCATCGGCACCGGCATCGGCGGACTCGAAACGATTGAAGAGACCTGCGAAATCATGCTGAACCGCGGACATTCACGCGTCAGCCCCTTCACCGTCCCTAAAATGATGGCCAACGCGGCATCAGGCAACGTCTCGATCAAGTTCGGACTGCGCGGTCCGTCGACCAGCGTCGCCACCGCGTGCGCCACCGGCGCCAACGCCATCGGTGACGCCGCCCGATTCATCCAACACGGCTACGCCGACATGATGATCGCCGGCGGAAGTGAAGCGACCATCTGCCGGCTCGGCGTCTCCAGCTTCGCCGCCGCCCGGGCACTCTCGACCCGCAACGACGAACCGACCAAGGCAAGCCGGCCCTGGGATAAGAATCGCGACGGCTTCGTCATGGGCGAAGGCGCCGGAATCCTCATCCTCGAAGAACTCGAACACGCCAAAAAACGAGGCGCAAAAATCTACGCCGAACTCGCCGGCTACGGAATGACCGCCGACGCCCACCACATCACCGCGCCCATCGATGACGGCTCGGGCGCGAGCCGCGCCATGGACCTCGCACTCGCAGACGCTGGGCTCGCCCCAGACGCCATCCAATACGTCAACGCTCACGGGACCAGCACCCAACTCGGCGATGTCGCAGAAGTCCGCGCACTCAAACGAACCTTCGGCGAACACGCCAAAAAACTGATGGTCTCCAGCACCAAAAGCCACATCGGACACCTGCTCGGCGCGAGCGGCGGAGTCGAAGCCATCTTCGCAACGCTCGCTGTCGCAAAGGGCGTCGTCCCACCGACCATCAACCTCGACGAACCCGACGAAGGATGCGACCTCGATTTCGTCCCTCACACCGCCCGAGAGGCACGCGTCGATGTCGCCATCAGCAACAGCTTCGGCTTCGGCGGACACAATGCCTGCCTCCTCGTCCGAAAGTTCTAAGTCCCAACAGCGGGCTTCATCTGCTGATGAAGTCAACGATTCCCCGCTCGATGCGGACAACTCCGCCTCGATCTGGGGCCGTCGATTTCTACCGATCCTTCTCGCGGTCGCAATCCTGCATGGACTCATCTCATGGTGGGCGATCGGAACCAAAAGCCCAACCATCGACGAACCACTCCACCTCACCGGCGCGTTCCTGGCCGGACACCAAGGAGACTTTCGCGCAAACCCGGAAGACCCGCCACTCTTTCATCGGGCGATGTCGCTGGCACTGCTCGGCATGCAAACGCCGCCTGAGTTGAAGGAAGTCGCGTGGCAGGATCGCATCTCCGATCGCACAGAGAATGGAGAGCCCGCCGGGGATCGACGGCATCATGCGATCGGACGAGTGTTCTACGACACCTATCCGCAGCTCTTCTTCGAGGCGATCAATCGCGCACGCCTCGTGATGATCGTGACATCCATGGGTCTGGTCGTCTCGGTCGGCTGGATCGCACGAAGATTCTTGCGAGCGGGTCGAATCAAAGCAGCCGAACGATGGGCGATCGGGGCGGCCGCGCTAATGGCGGTGGAGCCGACGCTGCTCGCGCACGGACCGCTTTTGAAGAATGATGTGGGGCTCGCACTCGTGTGGATGTGGGCCACGTTCGCGCTGATCCGCGTCGTCGAGCGATTCGATTGGATGCGCGTCCTGGTGCTGGCGATTCTGTGCGCAACGGGCGTGATGGTGAAGTTTTCCGGCCTGCTGCTCGCCCCGGTGGTGGTTCTGGCGATCACCGCACGTGCGATTTGGCCCGTCGATTGGCCGGGCGCCACAGGCGGGGTCGCTCGACGACTGCTCCGCGCGACCGGCGCGATCGCGATCTGCGGCGCGATCGGCGTGATGGGGATTTGGACGGCATACGGATTTCGCTACGCAGCCAGCCCAGGCGTCGCGATGAACTTTGAACAACTCCGCATCGACCATACCCAACTCAAGCAAATGCTTGACGTGGTCAGATCTGAAACGGCGACGACCGAGCCGGCAACTTTGGCTGTCGAGCCTGCCGGTGGGGCGATTCATGGTTGGGTGGATGTAGCGAGGCGACATCAGCTTCTGCCGGAGGCGTTTCTGTATGGCATGTCGTTCGTGCATGTCCAGAGCGCGGCGCGGCCGACGTTTCTGCTCGGGCATTACGACATCACCGGCTGGCGTGGCTATTTTCCGACCGTGATGGCAATCAAGCTGCCGATCGGGGTGCTGGTGCTGCTCGCATCTGCGCTCGTGATCGGCGTGTTGGGCCTGTTTCAACTCAGACCGCCGGGCGTGATCGGATGGGTGCTGGTCGCGTCGATCGGCACTTACATGTTGGTCTCGATCGAAGCGAAACTGAATCTGGGGATCCGACACTTACTTCCGATGTGGGGGCCGGCGTGCGTTGCGATGGTGTTGCTGCTCGCGCGAGCGCGGATGGCAGTAAGCGAAAGAACGGGCCGAACGCTCGGTGGGGCGGTTGTGGTTTTGCTGGCCGTCGCGAGCCTTGAGTCGCTTTCGCGAGCCCCGGACTTCCTGGCCTTCAGAAACGCGATGTTCGGCGACGACACGCGGGCGTACGAAGTCGTGGTCGATTCGAATCTGGATTGGGGGCAAGATCTGCCGGCGATTGCGCAGTGGCAAAAGGACAACCCGCGGACCGTCATCTTCATGGCCTATTTCGGAACGGTCGATCCGGGCTTGTATGGGATTGATTATCTCAACGTCGCGCCGGGCTATTTCCGAAACGCAGGACGCTACATGCTCCCCCCGACGCGACAGCCGGATGAACCGCCGATGGTGATCGTGATCAGCGCGACGCACCGTCAGGCGGTTTATGTCAGGCGACTGAAGGAACAACTCGACGCGCTGGGTCTTGACCGTCCACGCGCCGTGCTGGGCGGTGGATCGATCCTGATCTACGACTGGCCCCCGTCGCGCCGGATCGGAGAAGCACCCGCAACTCGCTAGAAGCACCCGCAATTCGCTGGAATCGCCCGCAACTCGCTAGAATCGCCCGCAATTCGCTGGAATCGGCAGACCGAATCGACGCGAATCCCGCACGGGATCTTTCGGATTCGCAGTCCAGATTCCACGGATTGTTGCTTTGCATCGCAGATTGTCGCATTCCATCTTTCGGATTGTCGATTCGTTCTGTAAACTCCGGCGGCACGTCTTGTCGATCCGAGGCGAAAGGAGTCGCTTCATGCCACTGTTATCGAGCACTCAAAACCCCGTTCATGCCCCGCCTGCACCGTCGATGGATGTGCAGCGGATCCTGAAGCTGCGCGTGCCGGTGATCGTCAAACTCGCAGAACGCCGAATCGGACTCCACGAAGTGCTCCGACTCTCCACCGGCTCGATCATCGAGTTCCAGAAATCCAGCGACGAGCCGATGGAACTGCTGATCAATAATCGATCCATCGGCACGGGCGTGGCCGTCAAAGTCGGGGAAAACTTCGGCATCAAACTTCTTTCGATCGGCGACGCGCGAACGCTGATCAACTCGATGGGCAAATGAGCCTCGACGCGATGTAAACATGTATGGGACGGCGAGGGAAGGCATTCAAACGGAGGACGAGATTGCAGATCGGATTTGCGTCGTGTCGATGAAGCATGGACAATGCCGCATAGTCCAAATCGTTCAGGTCGGATGTCTTTGCATCAGAGCTATCGGAGTCTGATGCGTTTTCAATGGGGTTTGGGCTGTTGGAACAGCTTGCCCGCGAAACGGCGGGAAATGCTCGCTGATGTGCGAGCGAAGGCCCAGGGAGGGGCCGAGTGATGGATCACTTTCTGATTCGAGGTCGAGCAAAACTCTGCGGGACGATCGAGGTGTCGGGAAGCAAAAACGCCTCCCTGCCCGCGATGGCGGCCTGTTTGATGTCTTCTGGATCTGTCCGGTTGCACGGGGTGCCAGTGCTTTCGGACATCGATTCAATGACGCGGCTGCTCACCGATCTGGGCATGCAAATCGACCGCGAAGACCCTCGCGATACCGGACTGCCGGGACATCCCAGATTGGGTGGGGCGATGACGCTGTCGGTACGCGATGAGGCCTTGTGTGAGCCTTGCCCGGACGTCTCGCGAAGTATGCGCGCGAGCATCAGCGTGCTGGGCCCGCTGCTCGCCAAACGCGGCCGGGCGGTGTTGCGTCGGCCGGGCGGATGTGTGTTTGGCGGGGATCGACCGTTCGGGTTGCACCTCAAGGGGCTCGAAGCGCTGGGTGCGAAGTTTCATCAGGAGGCCGAGGGCGTCCTTGTGGGAGAAGCACCAAGCGGACTCCGCGGGGCAACCATCTTTCTAGGCGGGCCCGCCGGGCCAACCGTACTCGGAACCATCAATGTCATGTGCGCGGCCGTCCTGGCGCGTGGGCGAACGAGAATCGTGTCGGCAGCGTGTGAACCGGAAGTGGTCGATGTCGCACGGCTCCTCAATCGCATGGGCGCCCACGTCGTCGGCGCGGGCACGCCCGAAATCACCATCGAAGGCGTCGAAAAACTCTCCGCCGCGGAGCATACCGTCATCCCCGACCGCATCGAAGCCGGTACCTTCATGATCGCCTCCGCCATAACAGGCGGAGATGTAGTCCTTCGAAATGTCGAGCCGGATCATCTGATTGCGGTCATGGACGTCCTTGAATCTGCCGGCGTGATCGTCTCGGTGCGCGAAAGCTCGATCAACGCAGGTCGGATGGACGTCCGCGTGGTCGGGCCCGACCGGGTCAAGGCCGTCGATTTCGTCACCTGGCCCTACCCGGGATTTCCGACAGACCTGCAAGCCCCGATGATGTCGATGCTCGCCATCGCAGATGGCAAGAGCAAGGTGGTCGAACACATCTACAATCAACGCTTCGGACACGTCGCCGAGCTCATGCAAATGGGCGGACAAATCGATCAGACCGGATCGACAGCATGGGTCAGCGGCGTCGGAACGCTCGTGGCTGCCACCGTCAAGGCGACCGACCTGCGAGCCAGCGCCGGCTTGCTGCTGGCAGGTCTGGTCGCAGCAGGGTCAACCCGGCTCGAACGCGTGGATTATCTCGATCGCGGATACGAAAAGGTCGAACAAAAGCTCGGCGTGCTCGGGGCCGATGTCACACGCATCCCCGCCAAGCCCAAGCTTTCCACCGAGATTCACCTCAGCGAACCTACCGACAAGACGGCATCCGACCCGGGAGCGGCATCCTCCACCGCAACAGACGACCCAACTCGCCCAATTTCCGGGCAGCATGTCGCCTAATTGAGCGGCGATCCAGCATCCCCTCTACGCCCCATCGGCCTTGGCATCGCGCCAAGGCCATTTTCATTTGATTTTGGTTGTGGCACGAAGGTTGCCAATACGCTTGCATCAAACGTGTGCAATGAAGTGCATGCGAGAGAGGCAAGTGATCAGCCCGCCGCGTGCCGTAATGGCAGGGCATGGCGCGATCCCGAGCAAGTCAGTGCATTTGGAAGTCAGTTGAAAACGCACGGAAGCAAGAGAACAAGGAATACACATGAGTCAAGTTGCTGAAGACAAGTCGTTGGATCTTACCTCGGACACGGTCGACCTCTCGCCGGAGGCTGATCGGCTCGCCCCGCGGTCGCTGGATGTTTCGCCCGCCGCCCGGACGCTTCGTCAACGTTCGCGTGAATCGCTGATGCGCGGCCTGTTCATCGGGACCGGGCTGGGCCTTCTGCTCATCCCAGCGACCTATCTCTCGGGTGAGATCGGTGAAGCAGTCGCGCAAGCGGTGATCGTCGCACCACGGGCAGCAGAGTTCTCACAGCCGACCGTCGAGTTCGCTGCCGCCGAGGCCATCTCCATCGCTGAGGAAGCTTTCCCGAACACCGAAGAGTGATGTGCATCGCCGAGTGATGGCATCGCCGGGTGATGCCGAATCCTCTCACATGGAATTGATACAAAAAATCAGTGTGCGTGGTCTGGCAAGACGTGTTGCTGACCTGCATGACTGAGAACAGACTCCTCCTCCGCAGAGGGCGGGCCCGTCGGCCGCCCTCATCTTTTTTCTCTCGCGTCAAGGCATGACGTCCGGGCGGTGTCGTCAAGCCTGCGATCGATCACACCGGCGCGACGGTGGTGTCGACGAGAACGGTGTTGCTCGGGCTGCTGGGCCCGCCTCCGCCGATCGCGACGATGCGGTACTCGTACACGACGCCCGCGATGGCGCTGGAGTCGGTGAACGTGCGTATGTTGGCTGCGACGGTGTCGATGGATTCCCAGATCCAGCCCGCAAAGCGACGTTCGATGCGGAACGCGTTTTCGTTGCTGCTGTTGTCCAGCCAGTTGAGGACGACACGGTTGGGATTGCCGCGCCATGAGGCGGTCAGGCCAGACGGGGCGGCTGGGATTCCGGTTCCGCCCGGCGTGGTGGCACTTGTGGCGTTGGAGTAGGTGCTAAACGTAGATCCGTTGCCGGCGGCGCGGACGCGATACTCGTAGGTCGTGCCCGCGACGACAGTGGAGTCGGCGTAGGTGTTTACGTTCGCGCTGGTGGTCCCGATCTGTGCCCACGATCCGCCGGGCAGACGACGTTCGACACGGAAGCCGATTTCATCACCGCTGTTGTCCTGCCATGACAGGTCGATGCGGGTGGAGCTGTTGGGGGAGGCGGCGAGGCTGCTGGGCGCGAGCGGAGGTTGTTGACCGACAACGGCGGTGTTCACGCCGACGACGTTGCTCCAGCCGCTTCCGACCGAACCGTTCACGGCGCGGACGCGATATTCGTACTGGGCATCCCCGAGCGTGGCGGAGTCGGTGAAAGTTCGGACGTTGGCGGTGACGGTGCCGGCGGCCTCCCAGATCCAGCCAGTGAATCGACGTTCGATTTGGAAGCCTGATTCGTTGTTCGCGTTGTCGGTCCAGTTGAGCGTGACAGAACGATCGCTGTTGACGCCCGCACTCAGTGCCGACGGCGCCGCAGGTGCGCCGCTGGGCGCGGGCGTGGTCGCGCTGGCCGTGTTGCTCGGATCGCTTGTTCCGCCGGCATTGGTGGCAAGGACGCGGTACTCGTAGGTCGTGGAAGCTGCTGCGGTCGGATCGTCGAAGACGGTCACGTTCGAACCGACAAGACCGAGTTGTGTAAAGACTCCGCCGGGCAGACGACGATCGATGCGGAAGTCGGTTTCGCTGTTTGAGTTGTCCGCCCAGGTGAGTCGGATGAGCGTGGCGCTGACCGGCGTTGCGGTCAGTGCAGTCGGAGCTGCGGGCGCGGTTGGAATAACCGGCTGGGTCGCGATCGTGACGATGTCGGTGTAAGGGCTGTTGGCAGAGGCGTTGAAGGCGCGAACGCGGTAACCGTAGCTGTTTCCGCCGACGATGGTGGTATCGAAGAACTCGCGAACGCCTGCGCCGACGGTTCCGATCTCGGCAAAACTGCCTGTCCCGAGGCGTCGTTCGATCTTAAAGCCGGTTTCGTTGCTCGACTCGTCATTCCAGAAAAGCTGCACGCCCGGCGAGGCAAACCAGCCCGTGAGGAAACTGGGCGCAACCGGCGGATCGGAGATGACGGCGGTGTAGAACTCGACCTCGGCGATGTTGGCCCATCCGTCGTTCGGCGAAAGATAACGCACATAGCGATAGGGCGTGGTGCCATTGACCAGCACGTTCACCCACTGGTTGTTGGTCGGCTCTCCGCCGACGACATGCAGATCGACAACGCCGCTCGAGAACGTCGCGCTGTTGGATGCCTGGAAGCGTCCGCCGACCATGCGCGGTGTCCATCCGTCACGCGGGAAGAAGCGGAGTTGCTGGATCGTTCGCGTCGAGCCGAGATCCAGGCCCGCCCACGCGCCGTTGCCGACCGGGGCGTCGAAGAATGTTGCGGTGTCGTCATCGAACACACGCTCGCGCGTGTTGCCTGAGTTGTTGAAGGATCCGGTCGTGCCGATGACCGTTCCGGTGAGTCTTTGGAGCGTGGAGGCGTTGTAGGTCGCGGTGTAGGTGGTGGTGGCAGCGGGGGCGGTCAGCGCGTGGGTGGCGGGCTGTGCGTGGCTCCATGAGCCGAACAGATAGGTGGTCGCGCCAAGATTTTGCGGAGTGACCGCGGAGATGGTGTTGCTGCTGCCGACGATGACGGTGCGCGAAAAGGGCGTGACAAAGTCGGTGCCGTTGATCGCGATACGCAGGCCCGGCGGATTCGTTGCGAAATTGAGCGTGGAGGTCTGAGGATCGAGTCGACGCGTGACCGTGGTGGACAGTCCGCGCGAGTCGGTGGCGGTGAGCCGCAGTTCGATCCAGCTCGGCCATTCATGATCGGGTGCGACGAACGAACCGCTGGTGCCGGTGAAGCTGGTGATGGGGTGTTCGTGCGTGTTGGTGGGATCGATTTCGTTGCCGTGCACGAGCACGAGATTCCATTGCAGGCGTGAGGCAGCGAGTGTGCCGTCCTCGACGTCGGTTGCCGAGCCGGCGAAGCTGATGGTTTGATCGACCTGCCAGCGAAGCGTCGTCAGAGGCGAAGTGATGGTCGGAACGGGCGCGTTGTTGCCGACATTAATGTCGATGGAGGCGGTGTCGGTCGCGCCGGCGGGATCGGTGACACGCAGACGCGCGGTGAACGTGCCGGGCGTGGTGTAGGTGAACTGCGGCTGTGCAAGCGATGAATCGCCGAAGATGTTGTCGCCGTTGAGATCCCAGGAATAGCTGAGCGTGTCGCCTAGGTCGGGATCAGAGCTAGCGCGCCCGTCGAAGCGGACAGTCAGCGGAGACGGGCCGTTCGTGCGATCGGCAGAAACGACGGCGGTGGGTGCGCGGTTGTAGCCCGTTGCGACCCAGCGCCGAACAGCGCCTTGCTGCATGTCCACGAAATAAATGTTTCCGTCGGGCCCGCGTTCGAGTTCCACGACCTTTCGCGTGGAGGGGAACAGGACGCGATTGGTCGGAGAAAGCTGACCATCGGGGCCGACGAAATTGACATAGGTTCGGCCGCGCGAGTAGTCGGACCAGAACATCGAGCCCGCGTATGCGCCGGGATACGTACCGGCGCCGTAAAAGGCGATGCCGGTCGGACTGCTTCCACCGGTCGGTTCGGTCGAGCCGGGGACGACCTGTTCATTGTGGCGATAGGCGAGCCAGGGCGTGGAGTGTGCAGACGGATTGGCGTAGAGGGATTCGATCAGCGGAAGATTCGCGCCGTCGTATCCGCTCTGTCGGGCGGGGCCTTCATAGGCAGGCCAGCCGAAGTTGAGCGATGATCCGCTGGAGGCGTTGGGGATGACGTTGATTTCTTCGAACGCGCCCCAGCCGGTGTCGGCGATGTAGAGTTCGCTGGTGCCGGGCTTGAACTGGATGCGGAATGGGTTGCGCAGGCCGTAGGCGATGATTCGGCGGTTGTTGATGTCAGAACTGTTTGCAAAGGGATTGCCCGGTGCGCCAAGGCCTGTGTCGGGATTGACGCGAATGATGGTCCCGTCGAGTCCGGTGGGATCGCCTGAGCTCAGGATGTCGAGCGACCGCAAGGCGCCGCCCTCCTGAGCAGGATCGTTGAAGGGATTTCCGTTTTGTCCCCAGTCGACGAAATTGAAGCTCGCGCCATCGCCGGCAGAGGCGTAGAGGAAGCCGTCGGGGCCGAATTTGACGTCGCCGATCGCATGGCTGGGGAACTGTTGGACCCAGTCGTGGATGAGGACTTGCTCCCCGCCGACCGGGCGACCGTCGGCGCCGATCGTGAAACGGCTGAGCCGTCCGCTGGCGAGCGCGCCGTTGCCGAGCGGATCGACCGCAGAATCGTCGGCGTTGTTGTTGGTGCCGTTGCGCGGTGCGGGGCCCCCAATCAAACCGTCATAGACGTAGAGCACGTAGAGGAACGGCCTGCCGCTGTTGAATTGCGGATCAAGCGTCATGCCGAGCATCCCACGATCCCAGTAGTTGTGGGTGTTGACCCGCAAATCGATCACGGTGTCGGCGGTCGTGTCGGTGAGGGAATCGAACATCTTCACGAGGCCGCTCTTCTCGGCGACATAAATGCGGCCGTTGGGCGCGAACTCGACGTTGACGGGCTGATAGAGCCCGCTGAAAACCGTCTGTTCGCTGAAATTCGGCGTGCCTGCCGTGAACTCAAAGTTGTACGTCGAGGCCAGCGTCGTGTTGTCCGTGGCACGAACGCCCGACGATCCGCCGACGACGGTCACGCGATAGTAGTTGGAATTGCTGATGAGATTCGCGCTCGGATCGATCGTGAGAACGCGGCTGGTGCTGTTGTAGCTGAGCGACGTGGTGAGCAGATTGTTGGCAGAGTCACGCAGTTGAATGGTCGAGGCGGTCAGCGTGGAGGCGGTCATCGCTTTACCGAAGGTGACGGTGATGTTGGCACCGACGGCGACGGACTGCTGCCCGTGGAAGGGCGCGGTGGCGGTGATGGTGGTCAGAAGCCGGCGCGACTCGAGGGCTTCGAGCGGCAGCGACGCGCGAACTGACGCAGTCGCTCGTGCAAGGACGACGGATCGATCACGAGGAAGCACGGATGTCTTCACGAGAGGCCCTTTCAAGGTACTTCAAACCCATTCGACTCAGACGCATCCAACACTCACCCGACACGTCTTCGCGAGACGACCGGCGACGATCATCCCAACAGAATATCGGCCCGATCAGACCGAGTATGCCACGACTTGTGCAGCTGCGCATGGCGAATTCAGTCCGATCGACGTACCGAGTGGTGGGATCATGTTAAGACGCAACGGTTGTAACGACTGGCTTACGCAATCGCTCGCGAAAAATGGGCGGTTGATCTACTCGGACGTAGGCCCCTCGACGATCGCGCGGGTGGGCGGGTGCGCAGGTGCGCGAGTGCGCGGAACGCGTACGGAAGGGCGTGAGTTGGACACGAGCATCTAACTCATGCGCGATTGCTTCTGAATGTGTGCGCGAGCGTGTTTGAATGTGCACGCGAGGGCGTCTGAATGCGCGCGCGAGGGCGTCCGAATGCGCGCGCGAGGGCGTCTGAATGCGCGCGCGAGCGTGCCGGAATGGGTGTTCAATGGGTCGTGGTCGTGGGATCAAGTGAGGCGCGAAGACGTGGGGATGGGTCGATATTTTGCAAAAAACGAGGTTTGAGAGACGAAAACTCGTAACGCGCTGCGCGACTGCGGACGCAAGTGCGCAGCGCGGGGGTTGAAATGGAGGCCTGCTGTGACGCGGATATGGCCCCGACCGGTTGGCGAATGAAGTTTGGCGTTGGATTGCGCTCGGTTGAGGTGTCTGGTGGAGACGTCTTCGTGAGATCGACGACTTCGGACGATCGGGTTGATGGAACCGGAGCCCTTCGATTCAGCGGTTGGTGACGAAGGGCGCGTGGTGATGATGGGGGCGATGTGATGATGGGCGGAAGGTGGTGATGATGAACAGGGAGTTGTGATGATGATCGGGCGGAGTGTGGCTATACTTCGCCAGGGTCGGGAGAAGAGAGTCGGGCCTGCGCTATAGGTGAGTCGGCGTGGGTATTGGGTTAGACGAGAAACATTCAACGGAAGCGAGACGCAGATATGTCACAGACACCGCCACCCGGACAGGGGCCCGTGCAAGGGCCAGGTCAATCGCCTGTTTATGCAACGCAACAAGGCTACCCTGCGCCGCAGGGTCAGATGGGATACGGTCCGCCTCCCGGTTATGGCATGGCCCCGGGCGGCGCGATTCCGCCGGGCATGTACCCGATGCCGCGACCAAGCGGCGGTGGCGGGGCGGGCAAAATCGTGGTGATCGTGCTGCTGCTGTTGCTGCTCGTCGGGTCGGTGGTGTTCAACGTTCTGCTGATGGCCGCTCTGGCAGGCGAAGGTGCGGCGACGGCGCAGCGTCGCGGCGTGATCGAACGTGTGGAGATGGCCGGCGATCGCAAGGAAAAAATCGCGATCGTCCGTCTCGACGGCGCGATCATGGAACCGAGCAAAAACCAGTTCATGAACATGCTCGAACGCGTCGCCAGTGATGACAACATCAAGGCGCTCGTGGTCGAAATCGATTCGCCGGGCGGCGCCGTCACCCCGAGCGACGAGATCTACGAACGCATCAAACAGATCAAGGCCGAGAAGCAGATCCCTGTCATCGTGTCGATGTCCTCGCTGGCGGCCAGCGGTGGTTACTACATCGCGTGTGCCGGGGACCAGATCTTCGCCCAGCGAACAACGCTGACCGGAAGCATCGGCGTGCTCTTTTCTCGATTCGACTTTTCGGGAATGGGCGAGAAGTACGGCGTGAAGGACGGCACGATCGTCAGCGACGGCGCCACATTCAAGGCCGCCGGCGGACCGCTCACGCCGCTCACCCCGGAACATGAAGCCTACTTCAAGAGCATCCTCAATGACGCCTTCGACACGTTCAAGGACGTGATCCAGGAAGGGCGCGGCGATCGACTGAAGCGGCCACTCGAGGAAATCGCCAACGGGAAAATCTACTCCGCCGATCAGGCGCTGGAACTGGGGCTCGTCGATCAGCTCGGATTCCTCTCAGACGCGATCGCGGCCGCCAGCACCTCGGCGGGGCTCACCAAGCCGCATGTGGTTCGATTCGAGCGCGAGCCCACATTCTTTGACATCCTCGGCGGGGCACAGGCCAGTGCGGCTCTGGGTGCATCGGCGAATGGTGGATTGAACGTGCAGGTGACGCCTGAACTGATCCACGAACTGACCAGGCCCCAGCTCATGTACATGTGGCGCGGTCAGTAACACGACAGAACCTTGAGCTGAGTGGCCCACTCAAGGCCGACCGAGATTGTGTGATCGACCTGGTGCCCGTTGGCCCGGGAGAGCGAATCAAAGAGGACCGTCGTTAGGATTAGCGACGGTCCTCGCGTTTTTTTTTGAAGGCGGGTCTCAGGAATTCGTGTCAATCGCCTTGCCCATCCGTTAAGCTTCGCCAGAGCGAGGATCGGCGTGCGGCGAGGGAGAAGTCGATCTTCGACAGGTTGCGACTCTCGGTCAGTGAATGGTGGAGGTTTTCATGCGGTGGCAAGTCGTCCGGATGATGTGCTGTGTTGCGTTGACCGTGGTCGCGTTTCTGACCGTGCCGGTCAGAGCGGCGACGCCAGAGCAGGTGGATCAGGCGATCAAGCGAGGTGTGGCATTCATCTATTCGCAGCAGAGAAACGGTCATTGGGAGGTTACAGCGACTCGGGGTCCCGGTTCGGACCACAGCGCTGACGCAGGGCAATGGGGCGGACGAACTGCCTTGGCGACCTACGCATTGTTGTCGGCGGGCGAGAGTCCGAATGATCCGCGCATCGTCGAGGCGGTGAATTTCCTGCGAGAGGCGGACATCATCGGGTACTACGCGCTTGGGATTCGCGCTCAGGTCTGGCCGCTCCTGCCACCGACGCCGGACAATCTAAAGGCCGCCGAGCGCGACCTACGACTGAACCTCGCGGGCATGGAACGCAAACCCGGGCGATCTGACACAGGCTTGTACGACTACATCCTCCGCGACTCTCCGCGCATCGACATGTCGGTCAGCCAGTACGGCGTGCTGGGCGTGTGGGCGGGGGCGCAAATGCCACGCAGCGAAATACCCGCCTGGTATTGGACCATGACCGAAGAAGCATGGCTCCGTACGCAGGATAAAAAGCTCGGCGGATGGAGTTACGATTCCAGAGGCCAGGGCAACCACCCGACCAACGCATCGATGACCGCCGCGGGCGTTGCGACACTCTTCATCACGCAGGATTACCTGCACGCCGACAAGGGAATCAACTGTACGGGCAACACCATCAATCGACCGATCGAGGAAGGAATCAAATTTCTCACGACCCAGATCCCCGAACTCGTCCGGCGCGGATCGAGCATCAACGCAAGGCTCTACACGCTCTACGGCGTTGAGCGGATCGGCGTGGCGAGTGGATTGAAGTACTTCAAGGACTCAGATTGGTTCAAGCTGGGCTCGGAGTTTCTGATCGCAGATCAGAGCAACCGCGGCTCATGGAACTACAACGGCGACGTCGTGGGCACGAGCTTCGCGCTGCTGTTCCTCAGCCGAGGCCGTGAGCCCGTCGTCTTCAACAAGATCAAATACGCCAACCTCGACCGCGCGGGGAAACTGGTCGAAGCGGGTTGGAACCAGCGACCTCGTGATACCGCCAACATCGCGCGATTCGTCGGCAAACAGTCCGAACGATACCTGAACTGGCAGATCATCGATTTGTCGGTGGGATCCGTGCGCGACCTCTTCGATGCGCCCGTGGCGTACATTGCGGGGAGTTTGCCGATCCGACTTCCGGATGCCGACAAGGCGAAGCTGCGTGAGTATGTGGAGCGAGGCGGGATGCTGTTGTTCAATGCCGACTGCGACCGCAAGCCCTTCAGCAAGTCGGCCATGGACTTGATGAGCGAACTCTTCCCCCAGTACGAAGCGCGTGTCCTGCCGGCTACGCATCCGATCTTTACCAATCAGCAGTTTCAACTGGAGAACATGCGCAGGAAACCGCGTGTGACGGGTGTGAGCAACGGCGTGCGCGAGCTTGCGATCTTTCTCGAAGAAGACATGGGACGACACTGGCAACTGAACGATCAGACACGCCGGGAAAGCTTCGAACTTGCAACGATGATCTATCAGTACGCGGTCGATAAGGAACATGCCAATTACAAAGGTCGAAGTCATTACGCCGAACTCGACACCGACTTTCCCGTGACGCGGACGGTGCGTGTCGCGCGGCTTCAGTATCCAGGCAATTGGAATCCAGAGCCCGGCGGATGGAGACAACTCGCCGCCTCGCTGCGGAGAAGCGACAAGCTCGAACTATCTGTGGAGTCGATCGACCTGTCACAGCCAGAAAATCGCGCCAGGCTTGGCGAGTTTCACGTGGCACATCTGACGGGGACGGATAGCATCAAACTGACGGCCGACATGAACGCCGATCTCCAGGCGTTTGTGGCCGGCGGAGGATTGCTGCTCATCGATGCCGCCGGCGGGGCAAGCGAGTTTCGAACCGCCATCGAAGGCCAACTCGGCAACCTCTGGACAGACGCCGGCCCCGACGGTGGCGCGATGCTTCCGATGAATCATTCGATCTACGCACCGCAAAACAATCAGGCACTTCAAGTGCGGTATCGCGCCTATGCCATCCGATCGCTCGTCGGACAACTCACGCAGCCGCGGCTGCGGGCACTTAAGTTCGGAGAACGCGTGGGCGTGATCTACAGCCCCGAAGACCTGTCGGCAGGCATCACCGGAAACCAGATCGACGGCATCATGGGCTACGCACCCGCGACGGCGACAGAATTGGTTCGACGGGTGCTGCTCTATGCGATCGGCGAACAGGGCGGGCCCAAGCCGAAGGTTCCGACGACGGTGGGTGCGACCTCGCCGGCCCGAACTGTGCCCTGATACTCGGGCCCTGAATCGGATGGCCAGCGACTCGTGAATTGACGTCGGACGAACCGCGTTCAGCGGCGAATCGACCGCGTTCCGCCGACACGCCCAGCAAAGGCGTTACAGCCCGACCGGGGACGGGGGCGTCTTACGACTGAGCAGGGCGAAAATCGCGGTGCCTGTTGGCAGATTCAATGGCATATTTCATAGGCGTGGCGACTTCTGACTTGAACCGTTGGCTGACCTATCGTCGAGACGTCTGAAATCGATTGCGAACGGATGGCGTCCTTGAATGGGAACACCGTTGGCCGGTGGATTGACATCAAGAATTTGGATCGACTTGGAGCGGGTGAGTTGATTTGGAAGGGTGAAGCGATGCGAGCAGCAGTCCAATCGTCGGCCGGTGCAGTCGGGTCGAACGGGTTCGCGTCGGTGGCGACGGATGAATCCCCCACGCGGAGGCGTTGGCATCTTGTGACCGGATCGGTGATATGCCTGATCCTCTATGCCGGTTTGCTGATGGTCGGGCGTGTGCTGCTGGGTTGATCATGCCCGTGGCATGGCACGTCGTGGAGCCGGATCGGCGGGTTGAGGGGATTTTGAGTTGTCGAAGAGGTTGTCGGTCCTTTGACGCGGGGGCGTCGTCGGGGTAACTTCCTTGTTCTGTCTCGCGGACGACTCAACGAGGATCGACCCATGAAGCAAAATTCGCGACGTTGGATGGCCGGCATTCTTATTTGCGGCGCAGTCAGCGCTGCCGGTATCGGCTGCAGCACTCCGGCTTACACCGCCAAGGAGCGAGCCAATGCGATCGGCCGCACCATGGCCATGGAGTGGAAGATGGCGCAGGACGACATCGATCATGCCCTTCTGCTGCGTCCGGTGACGAACCTCACCGTGTGGCACGTGCGCGGCATCGGGCCGTAATCGGCTCTTGGGCTCTCAATCGACCTGCCGGTTTGCTTCCAGCTCATGGGCTGATCGGTTACCTGGGTCATCGATGTCAGGTTGTTGTGTACGATTCTCGTCATGCCCGAATGAGCCGCGATTTCGGTCGCCGGCGTGGATGTTGTGGCTGATGCTTTGATGACATGCCGACCAGACGTTTGATCGTCTTTTCGTTCGGGTCCTACAGTCCAACGGCTGGGGACCCGTTTTGTTTGGTGTGTCGATTTGATTGGATCCCAAGTCAGGCGATGTCTCACGCTGGCGTGACTCGACTCATGGTCGACGACGTTGGCTCTGACATTCAGAAATCGGCACGGAATGTTCTGAGCACTTGTTTTGGATTTTTCAGTCGGGGCTTGTGGGCTTTTGGTTTGATGAACCGTCTGGACATCGATGCGCAGCTGGTTTGATTTCTCTCCGCGACGGCTGCCTTACATGTCGCGGTCGAATTACAGGCATGAACTGGCGGCGAGCCTGAGCTTCCCGCTCGCGGCAGCCATGGCGGAAGGATCGTTTGCCGCCGTTGTGGCGGCGAAGTTCTTCGGGGCAAGCGCTCTGCTCATTGCCGTGATTTTCGCCGCTCCGATGTTCGGCAACATCGTCGCGATCTTCTGGGCTGAACTTGCCGAGCGAAGACCAAAGGTCGCGTTCGTTAATCACCTGCAGATCGCGATCGTGGCGTGCGTGGCGTTGATCGCATTGACATGGTTCTTGCCGCGCGAAATCGGTGTGTATGCTTTCGCGACACTCATCGTCATCGCGCGGATTCTCTCCAGCGGAATCGTCTCGACGCGAAACGTGATCTGGCGATTTAACTTCCCGAAATCGGCACGCGGAAGAATCGTCGGAAGACTGACGATGGTCAGCGGGCTGACGCTCTCGCTGACCACGCTTGCCGGCGCGGCGCTTCTGGACTGGAGGCCTGATTCGTACGCACTGATCTATCTGCTTTGCGCGGTGCTCGGATTGGTTGGCGTATGGCAGTTCTCCCGCGTGCGTGTCCGTGGAGAGGCTGCGGTGCTGGAGCGGGTCAACGCGCCCTTTGCGGTCAACGACGCCGACCCGGAGTCAGCCAATATCGAACCGATGCCGCGCGTCTCAAGACTGGGCCCGGTCGGCATCGTGCGGGCCGCGTTTGAACTTCTTCGCACCGACAAACTCTTTCGACGATACCAGCATGCACAAATGCTACAGGGCGCCTCATTCATGATGATGCACCCGGCACTCAACAAACTCGTCAGCACAGAGATGACCGACCCGCGAAGCGAATACATGCTGGCAACGCTTGTGGTTCAATTCATCCCGTTCGTCGTCTCCACGCTCATGATTCAGCCTTGGGCTCATCTGTTTGATCGAATGAACATCGTACGATTCCGAACGCTGCAAAGCGCAAGCGCTCTGATCACCCACGCCTCCATCGTCATCGGCGTGATGAGCGGAAATCTCTGGATGGTCGCGATCGCAACGGCGATCCTCGGAGTGTCGATGGCGGGCGGAAGCCTTGCGTGGAACCTCGGACAAAATGCGTTCGCCACGCCCGAAAAAGTCAGCACGTACATGGGCGTGCACCTCATGCTCACAGGATTGCGCGGCATGCTCGCGCCATTCGTTGGAACGATTCTCTTCGGCGGACTTGCGGTCGCAGGCGTGCAGTGGGGCGGGGTGGGATCGTGGCTCTTTGTCATCACGACCATCCTGTGCGGCATGGCGACGTTCAGTTATCTGCGCATGAGCATGGACCGATCCGCCGTCGCGCGCGATGCGGAAGGGTAGTTGTCTCTTGGATCTGCCTCGCCAACGGTCATGACGGCAAAGCCGTGGATCAGTGGCCCGACTTCCCGCCTTTGTCGCCGACGAGTTGCGCGGAGAGTTTTCGCGGGTCGGTCGCGGCGATGATCTCGCTCACGCCGTCCTGATTGAATCCCTTGAAGCCGTCGTTCCGCTCCAGGTTTTCCAAATGCGATCCGATCGCGCCGCTGGTCTTGAAAAGCTCGGCCTGTTCCTTGTTGATCAGGCCCTTGGCGAGCAGGTGCTCAATACGGGCGTGATCAACATCCCAACGCTCGCCCTCGGTGAAGGCCTGCGTGAGGTATTGAAAATTGGTGAACGGCTTCATGGTCTTGATGCCGTGCTCGGATTCGAGTTGTTTGGTGAGGGCGTGATGATCGAACTGCGCTTCGAGGTGGTGCATGCCCGCCTGGAAGAAAGCCTCGCCGTGCAGGCCGCACCACAGGCCGATCGTGCCGAGTTTGTCTCGCTTCTCCGAGAATCCGTTGTGCGAGAAATCGCCCATCAGTTCTTCGGGGCTCATGTCGACATCGTTGAAGGTGATGATCCCGGTGACAGGCTGTTCCATGACCTGTGCGCCCCAGCCCGCCTGAAGACCTGCGTAAAAACGCTCACGGCAAAACAGACCCAGCGCTTCCCAGATCGAAACAAGATGCGGGAACATGTCGCGGCTGACCCGATACGTGTGATGATCGTGATTGGCCCAGCCGATGCCGAGTTTGTCCTGACGGGCATACTGAACCTGCGCAGCTCGGTTACGACGCATCCAGTATTCTCGCTCGGCGCGGAAGAAGAGATCGCAGGCCAGATCGCGTCCGACCCGCGCGACGCCGTCCTGCACCAACTTCAATGTCGTCTTAAACAGCTCAGCTTCCGAACCGATCGACGCGACGCGCGGACGCGTGATGAAGGATTCAAGAACGAGCGCTTGATCGTCGAGTGAAACCGTGGGAACGTCTTTCTCAACGCCCATCAGTCCGTGCATTTCCATGCCGTAGATGTGGATGCCATTTTCGGAGCTTGCCTTGACGAATCGCGCGAGGTCGCCGGGCTTGCCCGTCGGCTTCTCGGTGAGGCGATTGGCAGAGGCAAAGTCGCCGACGCGTTCAACCTTCAGCCCGACGTCGGTGTCGGGGTGATCGGCCAGCATCACGCGCGGAAACATCCCGCCGGGATGATGAAATGCGGGGCCTTCGCTCTTGACCGGGGTCGGGACGTAGCCAATCGAAGCGAGCGTCGCTCGCCGCTCGGGCGTGTCGGGCATGATCAAAAGCCCGATCTGATCGATGAACCGCACGCCCGCCTCGGCGTGAAGTCGATGCGCAAAGTGCCTCGCCCAAGCATTGCCCGCAAGGATGCGCTCGGTCTCTGCGCGAAGCCAGGCGCCGGCCTTTTTCTGCGGTTCCCACTTGAATTGCTCGAGCACGCTGAGATCGCGATCCGACATGACAAACCTCCGAATAAAGCCGATTTGGGAAGCACCTTGATGCCGGTATACTATAACCTTCACGCGTCTGGTTGACAGCCCTTTTGTTCGGGCGCTTTTTGCATTGGGCTTTGTTCAGATGCATGCGGTCTGTTCAGAAGGGCAATGAGTCGAACGTTTTTGAACCAAGGAAAAAGGCATGTATCCAGTTGCATTGGTTGGCGCGGGCAAGATCGGATCGGCGACGGCGAAGTTTTTGGCCGACACCGGGGATTACGACGTGCTGGTGCTGGACCAGGATGCCGGCTCGCTTGAACGTGTCAAACAGGTCGCCAAGGCGAGCACACAAGCCATCGACGTTCTCGATGCCGCCGCGCTCGCCAAGGCGCTGGCCGGGCGCCGTTCGGTGATGTCGGCGGTCAGCTATCAGCAAAACCCGACCATCGCGCGCGTCGCCCTCGAACAGGGCGCGAGCTACTTCGATCTGACCGAAGACGTCGAAACCACACGAATCACCCGCGCACTCGGCGAGAAGGCCCGGCCCGGACAAATCTTCATGCCACAGTGCGGCCTTGCGCCCGGGTTTGTGTCCATCGCCGCCAATGATCTGGCTCGATCCTTCGACACCCTTCATGAAGTTCGCCTCCGCGTCGGCGCGCTTCCGGTCTTCCCGACCAACGAAATGAAGTACAACCTGACCTGGTCGACCGACGGACTCATCAACGAATACGGAAATCCCTGCGAAGCCGTCATCTCAGGAAAGCTGACCGAGGTGCTGCCCCTCGAAGGATACGAAACCTTCAGCCTCGACGGCGTGGACTACGAAGCGTTCAACACCAGCGGCGGTGTCGGCACACTTGCCGAGACCTTGCAGGGCCGTGTGCAGCAGCTTGATTACAAGACGATTCGCTACCGCGGGCACCGGGATCTGATCAAGTTCCTGATGTTCGAATTGCGATTGAATCAACGGCGCGACATGCTCAAGGACATCCTGGAAAATGCAGTCCCGATGACGCCGCAGGATGTCGTCTTGATCTTCTGCACCGTCAAGGGCATGCGCGGTGGACGATTCACTGAACAGACCGACGCACGAAAAGTCTACGCCGGTGAGTTCATGGGACAGCGCGTCTCAGCGATCCAAAAGACGACGGCAGCCAGCTTCTGTGCGATCCTCGACCTGCATGTGACCGGCAAACTGCCCACTCAGGGCTTTGTGCGACAAGAACAAGTCACACTCGAAACATTCCTCGCAAATCGATTCGGCAAAGCCTATGCCGTGTGATTGATCGGCGTGATGGGAATGATCTGCAGGTGAATGGTATCTGCGAGTGAATGAGATTCGTTGCAGGGCTTGCGGTGGGGTCGTTGAGCGAACGACGCTACTTTGACGAATCCTGCCTTGCTGACGAATCATGCATCGCTGATCGTCTTGTCATCTACCGCGCCTTTAGATCGCTTTCGCCGACGAGGTCGAAGCCCTTTCGGAGAAGAATTTGGTAGGCGAGCGTGCGGTCATCGACATACAAAATCACCGCCGGCCCGATGCGATTACGCAGCATCGGGTAGGCGTAGTGGACGTTGATCTCGGCCGAGAGCAGGGCACGGCAAATGCTTACCAGGGGATGATCGTCCTCCGGCGGAAGCACGACCGCGATCACATCAGACTCACTGAAGCTGAATCCCGCGTCGAGCAGGCATGCGCGACCCGCCTTCGGATCTGAACAGACCAGCCGGACGAGTGCGGCGTCGGCGCTCTCTTCGATGCTGATCGCGTTCACCAATTGCCCGCCGTCCTCCAGGGCATGAAGCAACAGGGAGAGTCGCCCGACGCGATTCTCGAGAAAGACGTTAAACTGCCGAAGCGTAGGCCGCTCGAATCCCGGCGTCGTGCCGGTGTCGGGCGGGAGTATGTCTTGCATAACACCCAAAATAGCCGCAATCGTGGCAAAGTCTCAAGTCGATTCCTCGCCAAAGACAACTTTGCCCGATTCCGACAACGCAATCCATGGCGACCCGATCGAATGCCCCGGCCCGACCGTCCTTCGCCCCGCGACGACGCATCAGTCGTCGTCCACATTGATGACAGGCTCGCCCGGCATGAGCTTCTCGTAATCGCTCATCTTTCCGCCTGCAAGTGTGCATTCGATGATCTTCTTGCCCAGCGGATCCAAATCCACGACTTCGAACTTGGCCAGTTGGGTCTTGAAAAAGTCCTGAAGAATCGTCGCGCCCTTGTCGTACGCCTCTTCGCCGATGGTAAAGCTCTTGTTCACCTGCAGCATCGATAGTGGGATGCGTTGCCCCTCGATCACCAACTCGTTAAGCGCCCAGCCCAGGAGCGGGCAGCGGGCCTCGGAGAGTTGACGCGGACCAAACTTCGCCCCGCCGCGCCGGGCGAGATACTCGCGCGTGATCCACTGCGGCATGAATCCGACCTTCCAACTTCCGATATGCTGGTTCGGAACCAATATATAGCGAACACGCGGCGTCTCCTGAATCTGATGCAACAGGAGATTCGCCTGATCCACTCGTCGACCCGTCGCAAAAGGCCAATAGCTGCCCACGCCCTCACTCCCCATCGCCTCTCCGCCCACGACCGACGGATTCGCGTGGCCACGCGGTGCAACCAGCCGCCAGATCCATGCCAACGCGGGCGGAAGAACGTGAAAGAGTCCGAGGATGCCGTACGTCGGCTTTTCCCGCGTGCAAGGCGGTGTACGCACGCCAAAGCTCCGGATGTCCACGCTCACCGTGCCATCGACGATGTTGGGCACGTTCTTCCTCGGAATCACCACACGTGGATTCGGGCAAGGCTTGCCCGGTTCGTCCATGATGTGTTCCCAAATCAACGCCGTCGAGCCGGGGGCGGTGTCGATGTTCAAGAACAACAACGGATGCTTCGGATGGATCGTCGATTCTTCAAGATGCGGATCGACTCCGTAATGCTCGATGTGATTCACACGGACAAACCAAGCATCCTCGGCGTCACGCAGTTGCAGGCGACCGTCGTCCTTCTGAAAACTCGGGTGACACATCGCCATATCGTCGGTGACGGGAAAAAGCTCGCATCCCCGACCCAGCGTGAGATGACGCTGGTCTTCGTTGATCACGTGCGTGCCCAGCAGCAGACGACCGTCACGCTCACGATGCGGGTGTTCGAGCATCTCGCTCTTACCTCCGCCGCTTGCCCCTTCGTGCATGATCGTGAGTCGATTGCCGTACGGCGTGATGATGCGGACGGTACTGCAGTGGGCCGTCACCCATTTCTCCTTCTCACCCGCAGTGAGCAAAACTCCATAGATACCCTTCTTAGCGCTCGGGCCTGGATAGAGGTTGTAACTATAGAGTTCGTGAAGACCGTCAAGTCGGTTGTGAACGACGATCTGTTTCCCATCAAAATGCGTATGCCGAAAGGGCGGGGCTACATAAATGACGGCCCGCGGACTGAAACTCTTGGGCAACTGGGTGTAGTCCCGAATGCCCTGCAACAATGCCAGCCCCAATGCAAAGAAACCACAATTGTCCGGCGCGACCACCACCGCGTCGATCCCGTCCTCAAATCCGCCCGCAATGAACGGAAAAACTGCAAGCCTCTGGGTCTTCAGCCACGCAAACGTCTCCTCACGCAACGGACCAAACTCCTTGTTATACCGACTGCGAAATGTCGGCTTGTTCGTCGGCTTCTCATCGCCGATCACCATGCAATCCGGGTCGCGACGACGCATGTATGGCTCAAGATAATTCGCTGCGATGCCGTTCTTCACCCGACACGCCATCGCCTCAACCACTTTGCCCTTTCCAGGCACTTCATACGCCACTTCGTGCCAACCCCTACCACCCACATCACGCACCGCCAGCCCGACCAACTCGTCCACCGTCCGCGCGACCGTCACCGCAGGCGCAGCCTCCAGAATCGATTTCAGCTCGGCCGGAACATTGAAAAGATCAAATGACTTGGACATGTCTTCTGCTCCCATCTGCAATTGACTCCGAGGCGTACTCATCACCACACATGAAGTCCGATTTATGTGTCGCAGAGAGATTAACCAATGATCCCGGTCGCTGAAACACCCCGAGACGCCAAAGCAAGCATTTGGACAACTTGTCGCAACACGCGCCCGCGACGTGCATCAATTCTTCAATCTTGATCCGCTTCTTCGCGTCTACTCTTCGTACGCAATATCAAACACAATCGCTCTGCAGGCAGCGTGGTTCGACTCGATGCATCAAACTCACCCTGTAATGCGTCAAATTCGTTTTGCGATGCGTCAGGCAAGCCTCGCGATGCGTCACGCACGCTTCGAGGGCTGTCAGGTACGCTTTGAGGGCTGTCAGGCGCGCTTGGCGATCAGCTCCGCACTTCGCACCACGTTCTGAAGCAGCACCGCCACCGTCATCGGACCCACACCACCAGGAACAGGGCTTAGATACGCAGCCTTGTGCTGCACGTCCTCAAAGTTCACATCCCCGATCGTACGCGTCTTGCCGTCCAGCGTCGTTACACGATTGATCCCCACATCAATCACCACCGCGCCCTCACGAACATGATCCGCCGCGATCAGATTCGGTACACCCGCCGCCACCACCAGCACGTCCGCACGCCTCGTGTGACTCTTCAAATCACGCGTCATCTTATGACACACCGTCACCGTCGCACCCGCCTGCGTCAACAACAATGCCGCCGGCCTGCCCGCGATCGCGCTCGCACCCACCACCACCGCTTCCGCGCCCTCCAGCCGATACCCCGTACTCCGCACCAACTCCATCGCCGCCAGTGCCGTGCACGGAACGATCACCTCGCGACCATAAATCACATACCCAATGTTCGCAGGACTCACACCCTCAACATCCTTCACCGTCGCGATCCGATGCTGAACATCCGTCGGCTCCACGCCACCCGGCAACGGCAAATGCACCATGATCCCCGTCACGCTCGGATCCTCATTCAACCGATCAATCTCGCCGGCAATCTCCGCAAACCTCGACTCATCCGGCAACTTGATCAAGTCATAGTCGATCCCTAGCTCACGACAACTCGCCGCCTGACGCTGTGCGTAAATCTCACCCGCAGGCGCACGCGTCACCAACAGCGCCGCCAATCGCACCGGCCGACCCGCTTCACGCAAAGCCCTCACACGCCCGCGCACGTCCGCCTGCACTCGCTTCGCCAACACATTCCCATCAATGATCTGAGCAGCCATAAAGACCCAGAATCATAATCGCTCCCCGCCCACGACGCACCTTCGCACACCAGCATCTCAAGGGCCATCGCCGGGCTGTCTTCTTCCGAATCACGGCTAACGGCCTTTGCACCCTTGGGGCTGACGTGGTGCGCAATCGTCTTGATGGCCCGTGCCAACCTTCGTGATACCGACCGGTTGGGCTGCGCGCAAATCGTGACAACGGTGTAACTCGTGGATGGAGTCGCGCGTGGGCTTTGGGGTGCAATTTCTATGGAGTGGAGGATGTGGGCGCGGTCGGGGACGAGGGTTGGGTCACGGGAGATTTGTTGGGTTGGGATTGTTCGAACGTGTTGAGGCGATTGAGGAGGTCTTGGGCTTGGGAATTCTCGGGGTCGAAGTGGAGGGCGGCCTGCAGTTGTTGGCGGGATTCGGTGAGACGGCCGACGTCGCCGTACGCGACCGCGAGGGCGATGCGGTAGCGGACGTCGTTGGGGGCCGCGCGGACGATGCGGGCGAGCAGGGGAATGCCTTCGCGAATCTGGCCCTGCTGGATCAGGATCGAGGCGATGTTGAATTGTGCTTCGAGGTTGCCGTCTTCGAATGGGCGGATCGAGAGCGACGCGCTGGCAGCATGCTCGGCGTCGGTGAATCGCTTTTGAGAAAGGTAGTAGGCAGAGAGATTGTTGAAGCCGGCCCAGCTTTGCGGATCGACAGCGACGGTGCGGAGGCTGAGCGATTCGCCGTCGCGCCAGACGAAGGTCTGTCGATACGACTGGATCGAGAGCATCGTGATGAAGATGCTCGCGAGCGCGATGGCGGGGGCGTGGAGCGATCGTGGGACGCGGTGGAGGAGTGTTGCGAGCGCGAATGCGGCCCCGAGGAAGGACATGTAGGCGTAATGGTCGCCGGTGGTGGAGTATTGCTGGTACTCGAAGGTGATCAGCCCGAGGACGGGCAGGAGAGGAATAAGGGCGAGCAGGCCCGCGAGGACGAATCGTCTGTCCCACCGACGGGCGAGCAGGAGCAGGATCGCGAGCAGCGCGGGGAGGAGCCAGGTGTAATAGAGCGAGCCAGACTGCAGTACGCGCTGGGGCGTGTGGCCGTAGGCAAACGCGAGATCGACCGGCCAGAAGAATCGCGTGATGTAGAAGGAAAGAGCGTCGGTCGCGATGAGCGGGCGATAAACAAAATCGACCTGGGTCGTGACCTGGGCAGCGGTCTGGATGAAGAACTTGGTGGCCAGCGCAACAATGGCGGCAAGGAGCAGATGAGGCCAGACGCGGAGCAGGGATTCGCGGAGGGAACGGGCGAAATGGAATCGATCGAGTGCGAGGAGAATGACAGGAACGACAACGGCGGTTGGTTTGGCGAGCAGCGCGAGAAGCGCGAAGGTGATCGAGAGGAGCCAGAGACGATGGGCATGACGATCGGGCGTGAGCGATTGGGAAAGTCGGAAGCTGATGTAACGATCGATGGCAGTCAGAACGAGCAGTGCGCAGAGGAGGTCTTTGAAACCACTTGTCCATCCAACGGATTCGACCTGCAACGGATGGACGGCAAAGATGGCAGCGCCGAGCAGGGCGGGGATGGGCGGGAGGCTGAGCCTTTGGAGAATGCGATAGGCGAGGAGTGTCGAGAGCGCGTGGGTGGAGAGGTTCAGGATTTTGAACGGCGCGGCGGGGAGGTGCAGGCCGCTCGGAAGCGGTGTATCGGTGTAGACCAGCGCGGCGAGAAGATGCCAGACGGATTGTGTCAGCGGGAAGTAGAGGCTCATGTAGGGCTTGAGCCAATAGGAGAGGAAGGAATCGAACGTGGGCGGGTTCAGTGCGGGGTTTCGGCCGATGGTTTCGTAGTCGTCCCACTCGACAAACTGCCCGGCGATAAGCGGATGAAACGCGGCAACGATGAGCGCAAGCAGGACGAACCCCTGCCAGCGCGAACCGAGGCTTGTCTGACCCGCGCGGGCGGGGTTGAGTTTCAAAGATTCTGACAACTGCGTGTCCACGCACAGGTTGTACGTCGAGCGAGATTGATTCGGCAAATCAAGGCGATACTGGCAAGTAGGCTGGACGAGCCGCGGGCGATGGGCAGATCGTGGATCGGATGCTCTCGAAACGGGCGGGGTGCCTAAAGTTTTCCGAGCGATGGGAAGTCGCTCAAGGAGCTTCTTGAGAATGATCATGCGACTAAGGCGGGAAGTAGAAAACCGGGCGGGTGAGATCGTGCAGTGGATGACGGAACGGCAGCACCTGATGCCGCACGAATCGGTGGCCCGCGCAGTGGACCGACTGGCGAGCGATCGCGGCTTCGATGCAGAACGTCTGGGCGGGGCGGTGTGTGAGGCCGGTTTTGACGTCTTGACGCGATTGGGTCGTCTGCGCCGGAGCGAATTGGAGCGTCTGGCGAGGGTGATGGGACGGGCATTGACACGTGACTCCGCCCCAGACGCCGCAGTTCGCGGATACGTTCCAAGCGTCTGATAACTCGTGGACGGAATGTGAGTTAATTCCCGGGGAGTCGGGCGAGAATGCTATTGCCCAACGCATCTGTGCGTGGGTAAGATGAGGTCGCCGGCTCATGGATGGGCGGGCGAATCCTGACCTGTGAACGACTCCATGAGATCGCTACTGATGTTGAGCGGCGCTTGCGCCGGGCTGATGGCGGGGCCGATTGGGCTGATTTCGATCGCCCGAGCCGGGCCGACTTATTTTTTGGTGGCCGAAAAGCCCGTTTTGCCATCGGATGACCTGCCACAAGGCGATCCAATGCCGGGCGAAGGCTTTACGCCTCACGGTGATAGCTTTGTCATTGGACTCAATGACCCGCAGCTCATCGAACACGCACGAGCGATCATTGACGATCCGGTGAACTCAACGGAGACGATCGTCTTTGCATCAATCCGGCGAGGCGCGGGCGAGGATGCTGAGACCGGATTGCCCGTCAATCGGAGTCTGACGCAACCCGGCGCGCCGCTTTGGAGCTGGCATGTGCATGAGGTAACCGGATTCGGCGACTTCGGCATCGAACTCATCGACGGATGGCCGAGCTTTGTCGAAAGCGATGTCGAAGGGTGGTTCCGCAACACCAACGGCGGGGCTTCGGAAACCGAAACTCTTCCGCCTCCTGTCGAAGGATTCATCGGGTTCTGGGGTTACACCGTGGTGGAAGAACTCGATGGATATCCAGCCAGCGCGGTGCTGATCCCGCTGCCGACCGTCGTTCCATTGGCAGGGCTTTGTATTGCCGGGTCCTATCTGCTTCGACGTCGCTTCGTGTAACCTGTGCAGTCGATGCAGCCGGTGGTGATCGGAAAACTTCAGCTCAAGACGCCTCTTTTGCTCGCGCCGATCGCGGGTTATTGCGATTTATCGTTTCGACTGATTGCGCGAGCCTGTGGTGGCGTGGGGCTGGCGGTGACGGACTTGTTGTGTCCTGAGGGCGTGTTGCGAGAGAACTATCGTTCGATGCAATTGGCCGCGACGAACGATGAAGATTCGCCGCTTTCGATGCAGCTTTATGGCGGGGATGTCGAGAAACTGTGTGAGGCGGCGCGATGGTGTGAGGATCACGGTGCAGACGTGGTCGACATCAACATGGGTTGTCCCGTGGACAAGATCACGAAACGTGACGGCGGGAGCAAGCTTCTGTGCGACCCGGATCGAACGGTGAAAATGGTCGAGCGGGTAGCGGCTTCGCTCAAACGCGCTCCCTTGACCGCCAAGCTTCGACTCGGTTGGGACGACACCTGCATCGTCGCACCACAACTCGCGCGGCGACTCGAGGAGGTGGGCGTGGCGATGATCACGATCCACGGACGAACCGCTGCAATGAAGTTCACCGGACAGGCGCGGCTCGACGGAATCGCACAGGTCGTCCAAGCCGTCCAGTCGATTCCCGTCATCGGCAACGGCGACATCCGCTCACCGCGCGATGCAGAGCGAATGATGAAAGTCACAGGATGCCGCGGGGTGATGATCGGTCGCGCGGCGCTCGGAATGCCATGGATTTTTCGCGACACGTGGAGCCATCTGACCACCGGCACGATTCCGCCCGAGCCGACGCTCGATGAGAAATGTCAGATGATGCGGCAGCATTTTCACAACATGATCCGCTACCGCAGCGAGCGGGCTGCCATCATCGAGTTTCGCAAACGCGTGAGCTGGTACGCCAAAACCATGCACCCATGCGGGATGCTGAAAGAGGAGATGCGCCTCTTCGAAAGCCCCGCTCACTTTGACGACATCATCAGGCGGTTTCTTGACTGGCGTGGACGAGGTTCGAGCGAGACAAGCATTGACCATCATGCAGCGCACTCGATCGCGGAGGTCACCGCACAGTGAACGTTGAGCCGCTGTAATTCGGGTAGTACCGGCGGATCACGTCGGCGTGGAGTTGTGTGGCGTCAACGTCGATGGTTCCGCCCTTGGGGATCCAGTAGCTGGGTTCGGAGACTTCGAGATCGCCCAGCGTTTCGACGTGACCGTCGAAGAAGCCGACGTTGAGTTTGAACGTGTCGGCTGCACCGCGTGGACGGACTGCACCGTGTCGGAACGAGTAGACGCGGGCGTCGATATTGCCGGTTTGCTGCGGGGTGTTGCCCGGTGCGAGACCACGATCCCACGCGCGGCTGAATCGGCTCCACCCGCCGTACTCGCTGAAGCTTCCGCCGAAGGTCGCGCGGAAACTGCTGTTGTAGGTCGGGGCAGCAGCCGCGGTCGCGAAACGCGATCCGTCCAGAAGAAAAATCTTCCTAGACGCCTGACCGACCTCGTTGATGTTGGGGGTATAGGTCGTGGGCACGTTCCAACCGGGTCCGGGAGTCGTGACGCCGGCAAAGGTGGTGGTGACCGCAGAGGCATGACGAACCATGAACGCCAGCGGTGTGGAATAGCTTATGGTGCGGCGGACGCCCCAGTCGGTTCCACCGCCTGATCCGGTGAATGCGGTGGCGAGGAACTCGTTCTCGGGGCAGCGAAAGGGTTCGGTCTCGGTGAACTGAATGTATCGGGCGCGGCGATCGTTTTGCAGATGGCCCTCGTTGAAGCTGATGCGAAGCGTCTTGGCAATGGGGCTGGCCCAGTCGTGGGGCTGAATGATGCCGGGAAGGTTGTTCGTGCCGTAGGGGCGATTTCCGTTGGTGCCAGAACCCTCGTCGATGATGCCCGTCGTCGGATCGGCGTTGCGGAACATGAATCGTGCGGTCGTCCAGGCACTACCGGGGATCGCCCCGCGATTCTCGGCGGCATAAATGCTCATTCCGCCGAGCAACGCCCTGATGTTGGCGGCGCACTTGACGGTGTTGGCCTGCTTGCGAACGCGATTCAGCGACGGGAGAAGAATCGAGATCAGGACTGCGATGATGCCGATGACGACCAGCAACTCGACCAGCGTGAAGCCTCGTCGCAAGCGGCGGCTAGCTGGGGTTTGATCGGGGGCGAGACGCGTCATGAGGTCGTGGTTCGACATGATCGTGGTGCTTTCTCCGGTTCCTGGGGTAGAGGTCGGGTTTCGGCCTTCGGTTCGGGCCTTAGGCTGGGCCTTGGTCAGGTTGATCTCAAATGGTTTACACTTCGTGCTGATCAGCGATCGCCGGTGTTACGCGGTTTGAATTCCGCCTGAGTGGGCGGAACCTTCGTGTCCGGACCGGGCGTGGGATTATAACCGACAACCAGTCGATTGCAGTCGGGGCAAAAAGTTGGTCCTGATTTGCCGAGTGATTCGTTGAGGATGACGTAGGTCGGTGTGGTTTTGGGCTGGCCTTCTTTGGTCCAAAAGCAGGCTTCTGCGGGATAACCTGTTTTATTGCCAGACGGTGCGAGGACCGGGACTTCGTCGCCTAGTTTGAGTTCATAGGGAAAGGGCTTGCCGGTTTCCGCGTCGACGAAGAAACGATTGTTGGCGGCATCGACGTTGGGATCGCCGAGCGAGGATCGTAATGCCCAGACCGCCGCAAGAAGACCGCCTACGACGACCAAGCCGCCGAAGATCTTTCCGGGGGTGCTGTCGAAGAATTGCCTGAGTTTGCTCATAAGCGATCGAGTGACAAAATCTAAGTTCTTGATCGGCCCGACGACCGGCTGGAAAGAATAGCCTCGCTCAAGCAAATCCCAAATTGGGATTGCGCTAAGAATCAGGACGCCGGGGGTGGTCCGGGGTGGTTAAACGTGGTTAACTGTATGGGCTGTTTTGAATTAGGGCGATTCGGGCGAATCCGTTGGTGCTTGCGTAGAATTCGGGCCTATGCCTCAGGCGGTCGTGATTGGCGGGGGTGTGGGTGGCTTGGCAGCGGCGATTCGGCTGGCACGAGAGGGTTTGCGCGTCACGCTCATCGAGCAAGGCCCCCGCGTTGGCGGAAAGCTCAACCTGCGCGAAGTCCCGCACCCGAATCGCCCGCACGATAGACCTTTCCGGTTCGACACCGGGCCCAGTCTGCTCACGCTTCCGTTCGTCTTCAAGGACCTCTTTGAGTTTGCCGGCGTCGACATTCGCTCGCGGCTTCCCATCACGCGACTGGATCCCATTCAGCGATTCGTCTGGCCGGACGGACAGACGCTTGAGCTCACCGGCGATCATGCGGTCAATCTTCGTAACGTCCGCGCGTTCAGTCCCGATGACGCGGTGGGCTTCGAGCGATTGATCGCCTATGGTCGCAAGATCTGGGAATTGTCGGGCGAGAGTTTTTTGGGGCAGGCCCCGGAACAGATGCTGCGCGGCGATGGAAAGTTCGACCCCGCCGCTGCGCTTTCGATGCTGTCGGTGCCGCTGCGTATTGGCGTGCTACGTCGATTCAGCACGGTGATCGAAAAGCAGATCCGACACCCACGCCTGCGAGAAATCTTCTACCAATACGCAACGTATTCGGGTGCAAGCCCGTTTAAGGCCCCCGCCACGCTGGCCGTGATTCCGTATTGCGAGATGGAATTCGGCGGATGGCATCCGAATGGCGGGATGTATCGGATTGCCGAGGCGCTTGAGTCCGTGGCGCGCGAGCTTGGCGTGACGGTTTTGACGCGACATCGTGCAGAAAAGATTCTCACGGTCGCGCGGCCCGGAAAGCGACAGGCGAGCATTCGCGTGCTGGGTGTAGAAGTGAACGACCTTTCGCGTGACGCAGCGTCAATCAGCCGAATCGATGCGGATGTCGTGATATGCAACGCGGATGTAGTTTGGGCCTATCGTCACTTGATCGAGTCTTCGCATCGACCTCACTTCAGCGATGCGAAGCTTGACGCGCTCGAGCCCGGTGGGAGCGGGATGTGTTTAATGTTGGGCGTGGAGGGCCGATACGAGCAACTTGCACATCACACGAAGTTCATGCCGACAGATTATCGATCAGACCTGCGGGCGATGTTTGAAACGCGGACGATTCCGGAGGATCCGTGCATTTATGTCTGCGCGCCGTCGCGCACGGATGCGAGCGTCGCGCCGGAGGGTTGTGAGAATCTCTTCGTTTTGTGCAGCGCCCCGCCGATCGACGGAAATCTGGACTGGCATCAGGCAGGAGCGATGTACGAAGCCCAAATCATCGCGTCGCTGGAAAGGCGAGGACTTACGGATTTGTCCAAGCGGATTCGGGTGCGTGAGCGGTTTACGCCCATGGAATTGATGCATCTCTATAATGCCAACGCCGGCGCGATTTACGGGATCAGCAGCAACTCGATGCGGACAGCGTTTCTGCGTCCGCCGAATCGTGATCGAAAGATCGAAGGTCTCTTTTTCGCGGGCGGAAGCACACATCCGGGCGGCGGGCTACCGCTCGTGGCTCTCAGCGGCAAAGTCGCGGCGAGCCTGGCGATGGAGTTTGTGGGGCGTGCATAGCCTCAAAGGGATTGAGCGGATTTCACGTTCGACAGGATCGATCGATACTTTGCGTGGATTGTGCGTATGATCGGGCGAATGGATGGACCGGGTTCAACATCGAGTGGCGTGCCGACGGACGCGGCACTCGTGCAGCGATATCGGTCGGGGGATGAAAGTGCCTTCTCAGAACTCGTCAAGCGGTACGAAAAGGACCTCTTTCATTACCTGCTCAAGTTTCTCGGTGAGCGTGCGTCGGCGGAGGATGTGACACAAGACGCGTTCATGCAGGTGCACGCGCGGGCGGGAGATTTTGATGCGAGGCGGGCGTTTCGTCCGTGGCTGTTTGCGATCGCTGCGAATCGGGCGCGTGATATTCTGCGGAGTCGTCGCAGACAACCGACGACCGCACAGCAACAGTCCGACGAACACGATGCGCCGATCAACCGTATCGAAGCCATCGACGCGATGCCAGAACTGCCCCTCGAACGAGAAGAAACCCGGGAGGCCGTCCAGCAAGCCGTCGCCACCATTCCTGAAGCGCTTCGCGAGGTGCTTCTGCTCAGCTACTTCCACGAGTTCTCGCACAAGGAAATCGCGAGCATTCAGCAGGTGCCGGTCGGCACGGTCAAATCGCGATTGCACGCGGCCATCGGATATTTTTCACGTGCGTGGCAGGCAGGCAAGCCATAAACCAGGACATCAAGGCAACGATCTCTCTAGCTGATCACTTCGACATCTTTAATGACACGCTTCTCCGCCTTCAGGACGTGGAGCTTGACCGGTCCGACTTCAACGCGATCGCCTGTTCGCGGGAAACGGCCCAAGTGTTCGGTGATCAGTCCGCTGACGGTGACGGATTCGGCGTTGACGTTTAGATCGATGCCGAGCGTCTGCGAAAGCTCATGTAAAGGCAGATCGCCGCTGACAATCAGTTTTCGCTCGCCGGTGGTGTTGGGTGATTCGTTGCCGAATACGAGCGGCTTGCCGACGAGTTCATCGACGACGTCGCGCAGCGTGACGAGTCCTTCGATTCCGCCGTGCTCGTCGACGAGCAGGATCACCTGCGTCTGTTTTTCGTCGATGAGGATCAGAAGCTTGTCGACGGGAATGGTGTCAGGTGCAAAGACCACGGGCTGTGCAATGAGTTGCAACGTCGAAACATCGCCGTCAGCATAAAATGCGGTCAGCGCTTCGCGCACGCGAACGATGCCAATGACATTATCAATTCCGCCGTTACACAGCGGCATGCGGCTGTAGAGATGCTCGTTGAGCAGCCTCTGGTTTTCCTCGAGCGAGAGCGTGAGATCAAGGTAGGCAATACGCGACCTCGGCACCATGATCTGACGCGCGGTGCGACGACCGAGCGTCAGCGTATTGAGGATCAGCGACCGCTCGCGACCCGAGAGCGCACCAGCGTCGGCGGCCTGAGTGGCGATCAGCCGGATCTCGTCGGCGGTATGCCAGTCACGCTCGGCCTCATCGACACGACCCAGCCCGAGCGGGCGCGTCACGAGGTTTGCGCTGAAGTTCATGAGCCAGACGATCGGCTTGAGCGAAGTCTGAATGATCACGACGACCGGTGCGGTGATCGCGGCGATCGGGCTGACATACCGAAGCGTCAGCGCCTTGGGTAAAAGCTCGCTGAAGACGACGGTCAGGAACGTCACCACGGTGAACGCGATGGCAGTCGAAACGATCACGAAAATGTCGGGCCGGATGAATTCTGCGAGCGGACCGAGCAGCCGCTTCAGCAACTCGGTCATCGGCGGTTCACCGAGTCCGCCGAGAAGAAGGTTGGTCAGCGTGATGCAAACCTGAACCGCACCGATCGCGCTGGCGGGATCGGTCTTGAGGAAGGACATCGCGGCAGCGGCTCGTCGTCGACCACGCTGGCGGAGCTGTTCGATCTGATGCTGCTTGATCGCAACGACGGCATACTCCGCCGCCACGAAGAAGGCGTTGAGCGCAATGAGAAAGGGTACAAGAGCAAGCGACCACGACATCAGGCGACCGAGTCTGTACGAAAACCGATTGACTTGCCAGCCGCTTACGATTCAGTGTGAGCCGCTCGGTGTGCGATAGATTATGGGCCGACAGGCAGAACGGTCATGATTCCTCCTTGCGCCCCGCTGGTCGGTGTATCAAATCCCCCGTAGCTGGTTCGCGCGTCGATGTTCATGTTGAACGTCGAATTGACGTTGATACCCTTGGCGATGAGCGATCCGTGGAAGGTTCGGCTGTTCAGATTGAAGGGACTCGCGGGTGCAAAGATCTCCGCGTAGATCGGGCTGGCATGAGAGCCGATGTCGACGCCCGCACCTGAAGCGCCGAATATCTTGAGATTTCTGGGCTTGTTGTCGAAGGTCTGGATTGCGCCGTTGATGTTCCAGGAGCCGGTCATGTAGATCTCGACGGGGCCGCTGAAGGTGACGGTCTTGCCAGCAGGAACCTGAAACGTATCGAAGCGATACTTTCCCGCGGGGAAGGTTTGGCTCGCGCCGCTCGGTCCGTTGTAATTGCCAAGATTCGTGACGCCTGATCCGGGCACGCTTGGGGTGTTGAAGTTTAATGAGCCAGAAGGCAGCGTGGTGATTCCGCGCGTGATGGTGGCTGAATTCATCGAGACCGATCCACTGGTTTGCAGTTCGCCCTGCAAGACGACCCCGCTATTGAGGTTGGCGGGGCCTCGTGTCTGACCGCGAGCCCATGCGGTGGAGGCGTTCGGGTAGGTGTTGGTCGCACTGTCCCACGCGCGGACATTGAGCGGTCCGTTGATATTGAACCAATCGACGCCAACAAAACCCCCAACCGCGCCGGTGACCGTCGGGAGTGTATTGGACGCCGAGCCCGCAACTGCAAAGCCGCGGGCCTTAATGGACTGGTGGCTGATGCCGAAGAGTCGGGCAAAGATCATGGGAACCCCGTCACTACCTGAACGCTGCGCGACGACACGGACCGCATTGAAGGGCGTGGCGTTGGGAGTAAAGGTTCGATTGGACGAGTCGTAGCGACCGCGCGTCACACTCGAAAGCGTCACAGCGCGGCCGTCGGCGCGGTTGTCTGCCGCTGCGGCTTGAGCGGCGGTGGTGACGTTCACGTCTGAGTCCTCGATGAGTTGCGCCGCATATCGAGCCGATGCGTCGGCTGCGGTTTGCAACTCGCTCTTGGCGACCGTGATCCGTCCCAAATCAACCGCAAACGAGAGCATCCCAATGATCGCCATCGCGCTCATCGATGTCCAAATCAGCATGCTGCCACGTTCATTCAGACGAACGCGTGCTCCGCCTTTCCGGATGAGACTTCCGAGGTTCTTTGACTGCGGGTTCATGAGTGTAAGACATACGATTACCTCGCGGCGATTGGCAATGACGAATCGGCATGCTTCGCTCGAAATGCAATCCACGACGCGGAAAACCGGTCTTGATGAATTCTCGGAAGGCAGCGGCAGGGCTGTCGTGGGAGTCAGTCAGATTTATCGGTCGATTCAATCGGCACGAACAGGCTCGTTCGGCGACGAACTGAAGGGGGCCGCGTTGATGGGTGCGGATCCGATCGGCGTGGAGTCGAGCGAACCGCTCGCGTCGAACGTGCCCGCGGTTGCGTTGATCGCACGGATGTAGAGCAACGTATCGCGACCGCTGGGCACTTCGACGTTCTTCCAGGACTGGTTCAAATGCATCGCCCCGGGGAATTGGATGTCAATACTGTGTCGGCCGGGAGGAAGTCGGATCGGCAGGACGAAGGCGGTGCGTGGAGCTGCCTCCCAATGACGAACGTCCGCCTGGCTGCTGGCCTTTAACAGTGCACCCGCCGCCATCACGCCGAGGCCGACGAGCGCGGTGCCCGAATCCCCGCGATCGATGCCATACGCCGTCGTCGCCGCGCCGCCGATGATCATGCCTGTGCCCACCACGCTCTTGGTCACACGAATCGTATCGATGCTCTGCCAGCGTCGATCCTGTGCCATCGCAATCGAATCGAATGTCGGAAGATTCATGGCACCCACGTCGAGCGACCGGCCGTTGACGCGAAGTTCGGGCCTAAAAATCGGCGGGGCGTTTGTCGGCAACGGCAGGAACTCGACAAGCGAGCCGTCGTCACTCGATCTCGCTTTGGTCGGACCCATGCCTTGCTCGACCACGATCAGAACGTTGTTCCTTCGGTCGTAGATCGCCTCGGCCAGATCTTGAAACTCAGGCCGCGCGTCGATGAGTTGGCTTAGGCTTGCTTCAGCGAGTTGCGATTCGCCGATCATCGCAAAACAGCGACCCAGCATCAGCAGAGCCAGCGGAAGATTGTTCTCGACCTCGGTAAACTTTTCCGGCTTGTCTTTTGGATTGGCGTAGTCGCGCAGCTTAAACAACGCGTTCTCGAAGGCGGCCCGTGCGTTGTTGATGTCGCCGCGATGATAAAAGAGCAGGCCGAGGCTGATATTCGCAAGCGCCCGTTCGTACGGCTCCCCGCGCCAGATCCGCGCGGATTCGGTGAAGACGACTGCCTGCACCTGTCTCGCCGCATCGTTGACGCGCGTGGCGTTCATCACCTCGTAGGCCCGGAGAAACGAATACTCCGCCTCCTCAAGATCACGCGCCGCAAGCTGTGCCGAACCGAGACGAAGATTGTTTAGCACATAGTGTCGATCAGGCTTCTCCGCGAGCGGCTTCAATGTGGCAATCGAACCGCGAAAGTCCCCAAGCGCGTAAAGCCCGACGCCCTTACGCGCGGTCATCTCCTCCTTGCTCGGGCCGCATCCGGTGACCAGAAAGCCCACGATCACGAGCAACAACCAGGAGAAACGCTTCACGTTGAATCCTCTTTGATCGAGATGAACTGTTGCGGACGGATTCGATCAATCCAGAAAGCCTTTGACCGCGATCTTCTTCACCTCGTACTTGTCGCTCCAAATGATCGTGCGATCGTCGAGTCGCTTCAAGTCGAACGCACAGAGATAATAGATCGAGCGCCGCTTCGGGTCTTCATGGGTGAGACTCGAGAAAGTGGCGGTGAGCGCAAACCGAGGGCTGATGGCTTCGGGGCTGGGGCCGGGATCGATGCCTTCGAGCTCGCTCTTGCGCAGGTCGTACCATGCCTCGCGATTCATCACCCAGGAAAAAAGCTCGGAACGCTGCCGGGTGAGCTGTGTGCGGACCCGGCCGGTGAATGCGGTGGCAGCGCCGCGCGGAATGATCTCGCCGGTCAGGCGATTTTCGACCGGCATGACAACCACCACGAGCGGGCCGTTCCTTTGAAACTCTGCGATGACCTCAGGATCGTTGGCAAGCGACATCGCCATCGCGTCGGTCATTTGCACCAGATCCACGCCGTCTAAAGCCGTGCTCTGACCTGCCTCTAATACCGACTTCGGCGCGCAGCCCACCGAGAGTGACATCGATGTCGCGACAACCAAGATGAAAAGAGCACGTAAACGCATGGAGAATCATCGGCGCAAAGTTTTCGTTCAGATGTCGAGCCATCGACGGTCGAGCCATGGTCGGTCAAGTCATGGTCGGTCGGTATTCGCCAAGACTTGGCTCGCACTCACCTGCGCTTGGGCAAGTGAAGACTCCTGCCGGTTCGTCCGGTGTATCCGACGGGCCAAGACCATTTGCTTACCGTTCCACCTTCACTTCATACATGTTCGTCCAGACGATACGTCGATCGCGGAGACTGGTGAGTTGGAACTCGAAGACATAATAGTTCGTCCCACGGCCGGGCAGATCGCTGACGAGGCAATCGAGCATGTAATGCGGCTGAATGCCAGCCGGTCCCGGCTGAGCCATGCCAGCGCCTTGCTCGAATTCGTCGGAGGCGCCTTGTTCGAGCTCTGCCGACTGCATCGCACGGAAGTCGTCTCGATTCTGGATCAACGCGACCCGGCCCGCCGACTGCTGGGCGAGGCGGACGCGCAAACGCTGCAGGAACACCATCAGGTCCTGACGCGCCGTCGCGGTGTTGTTGCGAACCTTCCCGACCACGATCTTCCACTGACCTTCGGAGAAGTTCAGTTCCGGATTCTGAAGCAGGTCGTTGGCCATCGATTCGCTCGCGCTGACCACATCCTTGCTTTGCAAGCCTCGATCACGCGAATCAAGTCGATCGACCGGCGGACGCGCACGCTCGTAACTCCCAGGCTGCGAACTCGCACATCCGCCCGCCACCATCGAAAGGGCAAGCAGGGTCCCGCCGAACATCGTTGCCGTGATTCTGGTCTTGTTCATGATTCGATCCTTCCGTGTCGTGGTCTCTTCAATGCACCGATATCTCAAGATGACATCGCCAAGTCTGTCAGACAATCGAACAACTTGCAACGCCGCCGTCCGACTTGACAGTGTCGCTGCCTCGTCGAAGCTTGAAGTGTTGGTTGAGCAGACACGCGATCGCTTAAATGGTTTGTCGGGATGTCAATTCCCTCGGCAGAGGCCCCGCGGCCTAACCCCAGACCAAGGCCAGGTGTCCAAGTGGCAGAAGGAAAGGTTTTCTATGACTCAAGAATCAAGATGGCGGTCGAAGACGAACGGGCAGGCGTCCAAGACGATCGGACAAGCTCCCAACGTGATTGTTCCGAAGCTGAAGGCGATGGCGCGAACATCGACCGGGTCGCTCGCGACGCTCACCACTGCTGTCGTGTTCATCTCCGGCTTGATGGGTGGAGGTCTTTTGGGTGGATGCGCTGCTCCGCCCCCGCCACCACGCGTGGAAACTGCGCCTGTGGGCGCAGGCCCGATGCGAACGCATGTGATGCCCAAGCCGATCATCGACGATGCACCGCCGCTTCCGCCTGCCGTGATTCCGTTCGACGATCCGCCCATCGTCACACAGGCTCCGCCCGAACAACCTCTGTTTGTCGATGCCTATCGCGCGGTCGGTGCCCCACGCATCGCTGTCTATGTCAATCGAACCATGGAGGGAAATCTCATCGGCACCACCGAAGAGCAACGCCTCGCAGGCGTGCGTGTGGATGCGCCTGGCAGGCGATTCGATGGAAGCGTCGAAATCTACCTTCCGCCAGGCCAGTATGACGAAGTGGCTGCCAAGCGGATCGACTACGACGCATTCGAACTCGTCATGACAGATCTGCTTTCTTCAGGCGGTCGTGTGACGCTTGTGTCCCCGGGCATGGCGCGAACACGCCTGACCGATCAGCAAATCCGTCAGATCGAAACCGGGCAGACGGCCGCGCTTCGACTCATCGCCGAGACGCTCGACGCCGACGTCCTCGTTCAGGTTCAGGCTCGACCGACACAACAAACGTCAAAGGGTCTGGGCGTTCGCATGCTCGCCGAAGCGATCAATACACGCGGCGGGGAAAGCCTCGCGCGGGCGTTCGTCGATGTCGCGCCGCCACTCACCAAAACACAAATCCAGAAACACGCGCGATACCTCAGTCGTGTCGTCATGCTCAAACTCACCGGCGCTTGGGAAAACCTGCCCCCGCCGCCCGCACCAGCTTCGATGCCCACGCAAGCAGCCCCGCAGGTTCCGCCGATTGCTCCAACTACAGAACCCGCGCCAGCACCGGCACCAACACCTGCGCCAACGCCGGTACCAACACCGGCACCAGCGCCAGCCCCGGAGCCGCTCCCATCACCCGCCCCAGACCCCGCGCCAGCAGCATCCCCATAAGCACGAGGGATATCGCTCATTGCACGACACATGTTTGATTCCATCACGCATGACTCAGAAATAGAAACCCAATTTCAAAACCCTTTGCCGAAAGACTTCCTATGAGCTTCCGAAAAATGTCCGCCGCGTTGGCGATCGGTTTGACGGTATCGGTCGGCCCGTTGATGGTCGGCTGCAATCAGGTGAGTAAGCCCATTCAGGGCCGCTTTGATCCATACGAAGCCCCGCAAATCAGCTTCGCAGACAAATCACTCGCCCGACAACTCGCCGTCGGCGTGCCGGTGACCCAGCGCGACTCGGTCAGCCAGCATCTGATCGTCACCGTTCCCATTCGGGCGGCCACCAACAGAACGCTCTACGTCGATTACACCGGCACGTTCATCGATCAGAACGGACTGCCTGTCAGCAGCGTCGGCCCGCTCACAAAGACGTTCAACCCGAACGTCCCCGACTCCATCGTCATCCAAAGCACAAGCCCCAACGCCGCCGACTTTCAGCTCACGCTGCGCTGGGCACGCTGAATCTGTTTAATTGAGCCGCACAGACATTGTCACGATGTCGTGCGTATCATGTCGCGCCATGACGCAGACGAAGTTTGGGGAGATGGATGAGTGATACTCAAGGTGAAGCTGAGCCGCGCGCCAATTCGGCGGCTGACCGTGCAGCGAAAGCGGATGACCTCGCTACGCAAACGGGCGCACGCGAAAGGCTTGCGGGGCATTTGAGGCGATCTCTTTCCGACCGCACGCAGAACGTCGGTCCCAAACCTCACGCCGATCCCGTGACTGCATTGCAGCCATCCGTGCCTGTCAACCACGGCCGCGCATCTTCGAGCCGTTCCAGCGGACCGAAGAAGGGGACGTTGCTCTCCGGCGCGATCGGCATCGGATTCGAAGACGCGCTCGTCAATGCGATCGTCGCGGGAGCCAAGCGGGTCACACGACGGCCCGTCAGGCCACAACCGAATCTTGTCTCTGCGACGGCGTCGGACTGGGTGGATGAGTTTCAGAATCCGATCGTGCGGGCGTACGGATCGGTCGGCTCACTTCTATACGTCAAAGAAAAATGGGCGCGCGATCCGGACGGCCGCGCGATCCTGGCAAGGCTAGTCCCCGACGGCGGAGAGCCCGGGCGCCGCGTGAGATGGAAGAGTCCGCGATACATGCCCAAAGAGGCCGCCCGTCTGATGCTGCGCGTCACCGAGGTCCGCATCGAGCGACTCCACGAACTCGACTCGAAGTCGGCGATCTCGGAGGGTGCCGGACACGTGGCGCCCGATCAGGATCCGCTTTGGTGGTTTCGTGAGACTTGGGACCGGATTTATGCACCGCTTGGGATGGGATGGGATGCCAATCCGTGGGTGTGGGTCGTCGGCTTTCAGCCGAACGACGCCGACAAGCCCGCTTCCGACGATCAGCCCATTCCCTAACGCCGGGCCGGGGGTGAAGGGTCAAGATGTCTCTCGCGTAAACATCTGCTCGATCTGAATTTATCGGCCATTCTTCCCGCCGTCCTCAGAGGCGTCATGGGCGGCGCATCCCCGTTTCCGTTCGCCGTGGCGACAGAATATCGGATATACGATTCTGTCATTCTGATGAGATTTGCTTGCTTTGGTCTGCAGGTCGGGATACCTCTACATTGTCCCGGGCAAGGAGTGCGCCGGGTGGTGAGAAATGCGTTGTCAGGCAATCCGTGCAGCGGAGCATGCTGCGGAGTGTGCAGGTATGTCAGCCAGAGACAGGGAGAACTCGAGCGATCTCGAAGCGATGGGTCCGAGCAGGCCCGACGCCTCGTTGTCCCTTCGCGCTGAAACGACACTCGAATCCCAACTCAAGTCACGGGCAGCCGATCTATCTGCACCCGCTGATGAAATGCTGCTCGGCGATCGGCTGGGCTCTGAGACGCGTCCGCCCAAGCGGTCCGGCCTGATCATCGGAGAATCGCCGGCTCTGACCAGTATTCGCGACATTGCTTCCTCGATCGCCTCGCGCCGTTGCACCGTGCTGCTGCTCGGCGAGACGGGAACCGGTAAGGAAATGCTCGCACGGCACATCCACGCCCAATCCGATCGCGAAAGTAAACCGTTCGTCGTCGTCGATTGCTCGGCCATGACCGATACGCTCTTTGAAAGCCAACTCTTTGGGCACGTCAAGGGCGCATTCACCGGCGCGGCACGTGATAGCATCGGCTTCATCCGATCCGCCGACACCGGCACGCTCTTCCTCGACGAGATCGGCGAACTCTCCGTCAGTCTCCAAGCCAAACTCCTTCGCGTCATTCAGGACAAGGCTGTCGTCCCAGTCGGCGACACCAAACCGCGTCCGGTCGATATCCGCATCGTCTGTGCCACGCATCGCGACCTACGTCAAATGGTCTCCGAGCAACTGTTCCGGGAAGACCTCTTCTTCCGACTCAATGTCGTGACGCTCCACCTTCCGCCGCTGCGGGAAAGGCCCGGGGACATCGTTCCGCTCGCCCGGCACTTCCTCGAACTGCAGGCCGACCTCTACGACGAACCCACCCGCAAACTTTCCGCCGGCGCAATCGAAATCCTTCGCAGCTATCCCTGGCCCGGCAACGTGCGTGAACTCGCCAACGCGATCGAACATGCTCACGTCCTCTCTACCGGAGATTCGATCGAAGCGGAAAATCTCCCCGAACGCGTCCGTGGCAACGGCACCAAACGCGACGCATTCAGCGAACTTTGCCTGATCGATCTCGAACGACGCGCGATCACCGAAGCACTGCGACGATCGGCCTTCAATAAGGCGGCGGCGGCGCGCATGCTCGGCATCAACATCCAACGCCTCGGTCGACGCATGGCAAAACTCAAGGTCAAACTCCCCCACGAATGAAACAAACAACCCACATGGAACAGACTTGAGCAATGCAGTGTTCCATCGTTGATCAAAACAAATGCACTGTTGATCGAATCTGATCGCAACCCAGCGACGCCGATCGAAATCGATCCACAACCGTCTGGAGAACACCCTAGAGCCGCGGTCCCGGAACTGGCCGCGGTTCGGGTGTTTTTATGGCGCATCCTCGTCCCGTTCGCCTCGATGACTTCGGCGAGCGATCCCGCTACCTGTCGAGCGATCCCGCTGCCTGTCGAGCGATTGCGCTGCCTGTTGAGCGATTGTGCCGCCCGAGGGGCTATCGCGCTTCAATCGGCTCATCTGTCATGGGATTCGGCCGTTCGGGGTTAGGTGAATCGGAGGTTTGGCTCTTCTGCGACGAAGTGGGGAAATGTAGAAACGGCTCAAGCTGCGCCGACAACGCCGCCCCGATCCCCCGAACCTGCATCAGATCATGCGACGACTTGAACACAACCCCGTCCGGCGTGATCGGCTTCATCCGCTCGCGAAACCGCACGATATCGCCCGCCCGCCTCGCGCCGAGGCCTGGCAACGCAGAGAGCAATTCCGCGTCGGCCTCGTTCGGGTCGATGCGGTCCTGAAGCTCGTGCGCAAACATCCCTTCACGCGCGGGCAGCGGAATATCGCTGCGGTCTCGAATCAATCGACCCCCCGCGATCGCACAGCCCAGCAACAGCAGGATCGCCAGCCCGCGCCGATGGGTCGGATGAAGCGCCCACGCCACACGACTCGACGCAGCCTGTGCAGATGCACTGGCTTGGACCGGCGCAACATCAAGCTGCTCAATCGGAAAGTCGATCGGCGACTTCACGCCACTCTCTGCGCGTATCGAATCGACACGATCCGCAGCCGTCTCGTCGCGCGACGCCATCTCCCCATGGTCGTTCGGTTCACCCTTCGCCGAATTCATGGCTCGGCCCGTCCGATGCGTTCGAGAAAGCCGGCTTCGTCAAGCACCTCAACACCGAGCGACCGCGCCTTTTCCAGCTTGCTCCCCGCCGACTCGCCCGCGACGACAAAGCTCGTCTTCTTCGAAACGCTCGAACTGACCTTTCCTCCTAGGTCGACGATAAGTTGCTCGATGCCCGCTCGATCAAACTTCCCAAGCGTACCGGTCACGACCACGCTCAGACCCGCAAGCGGTTTGGGTGCATCGATCGGCCCGGTTTGCATGACGGGATCGACGCCGACAGCTTGCAAATCACGCATCAGCGAAGCGCCGGCGTCGCTTCTGAAAAAGGCAAAAACACTCTCGGCAATGACATCGCCCACGCCGTCGATCGACTGCATCGCACTGACTTCTGCGGATGCAAGTGCCTCGAACGACGGGAACGATCGCGCGAGCTGACCCGCGACTGTCACGCCGACATGATGAATCCCGATGCCAGCCAGCAGTCGATCAAAACTCTGCGAACGACTCTTTTGGATTTCGGCCAGCAGCGTATCGGCGCTCTTTTCGCCCATGCGCGGAAGCGTGAGCAGTTTAGCGCGATCGAGTCGATAGAGATCTGCAAAGCCGTTGACGAGGCCGGCGTCGACAAGTTGCTCGATGACCTTTTCGCCGAGTCCTTCGATGTTCATCTGCTTCCGACCTGCGAAAAACTCCAGACGCTGTTTGAGCTGTGCAGGGCAGGCAGGGTTGAAGCAGCGGAGGTAGGGCGTGCCTTCTTCGCGTTCGACAGGTCCGCCGCAGCTTGGGCAGATGGTGGGGGCCGTGACAGGCGAAGGGCCGCGCGGAGCATCGCTGACGACGCGGACGACCTGCGGAATGATCTCGCCCGCCTTCTCAATGACGACGCGATCCCCGATTCTTAGGTCGAGTTTCTGGATGTTGTCGAGATTGTGCAGGGTCGCGCGGCGAACTGTTGTGCCTGCGACGAAGACCGGCTCGAGTTCGGCAACGGGCGTCAGCGTGCCGTTCTTTCCGACTTGCCACGTGACATCCAGCAGCGTCGTCTCGACCTGCTCGGCGGGATACTTGAATGCGATCGCCCAGCGAGGCGATTTGCTCGTCACGCCAAGCTGATCGCGCAGTCGTCGCGAATCAACCTTGATGACCATGCCGTCGGTGGCATAGGCGAGCGTGCGACGACGCGAAGCGAAATCTTCTATGATCCGCCAGGCTTCCTCTCCGCCGCGGGCGCGTTGGGTGTTTTCGGGCAGGGGCACGCCGAGATCGCGAACACACTGCATGAGATCAAAGTAGCTGTCGATGTCGAGCCCGACGACTTCCCCAATTCCGTGGGCTACAAAGCGCAGCTTCCGCTGTGCGGTGATACGCGGGTCGAGTTGTTTAAGTGTGCCGGCGGTGAAGTTGCGCGGATTGGCGAAGGTTTCGAGTCCGGCCTCCTCCTGCTTTCGATTGATGTCGATGAACGTCTGGTCGTCCATGAAGACCTCGCCGCGCACTTCGAGGACGGCGGGTGCGGGGCCAGCCAGCGTGAGCGGGATCGAGCGGATGGTGCGGACATTGTGCGTGACATCATCACCGCGTCGCCCGTCGCCACGCGTGAGGGCGTGAACGAGTTTGCCGTTCTCGTAGCGAAGGCTGCATGCAACACCGTCGATCTTCGGTTCGCATACATAATCGACGATGAGCGTTTCGAGTCCTTCGCGAACACGTCGATCAAAATCAAGAAACTCTTCGCGATCGTAGGTGTTATCGACCGACATCATCGGCACGCGATGCTCGACGGAGCGAAAGCGATCGATCGGCTCTCCGCCGACACGCTGAGACGGTGAGTCGTCGCTTCGCAGATCAGGATGATCGCGTTCGAGATCGATCAGCGTGCGGAGCAGCTTGTCGTAGTCCTGATCTGAAATCGTCGGTCTGGCGTCGATGTAGTACGCGCAATCGTGCTTGCGAATTTCGTCGCGAAGCTTCTGGATGTCGTCGGCAGGTGATGGCACGGCGTCCCCTTTTTCATCAGTCTTCGGCGGGATGTTCGATGAAGATTTTGGCGATTTCGTCGGCGAGTTCGCGGATGGTGCCGACATAAAACTCATCGTCAGAGCCTTTGGGGGTTCCGTCCTCGTTGCCTTTGCGGGGGAAATTGACGGTGAGGTCGCGGATTTCCCATGCGACGCGAGCGGTGAGGTCGGGATTGATCTCGACGACTTTGATGCTTGCGGTGGCGGAGCCTCGGTAGAGGACGAAGCTCTGGGCGGTGCGGGTTGAGAGGCGGGTGACTTCGATGTAGATGAGTCGTTCGGTGGCGAGGGAGGGAGCGAAGACGGTGACGGGGAGTGCGTCGTGGGCGGGGTTGTCCTTCTGCCAGCGGACGATGGATTCGGGGCTGGGATCGATGCGGGCGTCACGTACAGGGGGATTTTTGGCGGTGATGCCTTGTTGGATGCGATTGGCGACGCTAGCGGCAAGGTCGAGTTGGATCGAGGGGCGATCGATGGTGATACCTCGGTCCGCCCAGACCATGACCGCGGTGCGCTTGCCTGCGATCTCGTATTTTGCCTTGATCGGCGGACGCGGCATCTTGTCGGCGATCACGCCAATCGCCGCGCATCCCCATGCTGCATGAAGCAGGGCGGCGCACGTCATGATGAGCAGCGCGAGCCGGACGCTGCGTTTAATCGGATTCATGCCACGGACGGTGTTGCTTTTGAACATGATGGGTCTGCCGGTTGGGCGTTGATGGATGAAGTTTAGCGCGAGACGACGACCGCGATCTTATAGCCCCAGGCCAGGATGAGCAGCACGATAATCACAACGACCTGCCGCGTCGTGGGGTAGCGATTGAGCCACGGCATGCCGGGCAGACCGGTCAAGGCGGCATACGCACCGGCCCAGAACATCAGCGCCGTTGCGAAGCATAAAACCGCGCCCATCGGCTGATTGATGAACGATGCGAGCGGCCGACCTTCGAGCATGAGCGCATAGCTGGTGGTCATACCGCAGGTCATGCAGGGGAGGCCGGCGTTTTTCATCAGGCCACACGGGGCAAGTCCAAGCTGCGTGTGCGTGCCCGTACCGGCGGGATCGGGTGAAAGACGCGCGCCGATGATGAGCACGGTCAGTGAGCCCAAGGCAAGCAACAGCGCGAGCAGGCGAGGAAGCCAACCGAGCCGGGGCACTGGATGCTGCTGGGCAAAGATGATGGGTGTGGGGTTCACGACCTCGGCATCATAAATGAGTTGCCGTAGAAGTTCGATCGACCCGACGGAAGCGGTTGAGTATATTTGAAGGTATGAGCCTGCTGGATGGAATCCCGCCCGAACGTATGCCTGAGCACATTGCCATCATTATGGATGGGAATGGACGTTGGGCAGTCCGACAGGGGCAGGAGCGTGTACGTGGGCACGAGCGCGGGGCGATAAGCGTGCGGGAAATCGTGACCGAATGTGCTCGATTGCGCGATCGCACGGGCAGGCCCAACTATCTCACCCTCTACAGCTTCAGCATTGAGAATTGGCGAAGGCCTGCCGACGAAGTCTCGTTCCTGATGCAGATGTACATTCAATATCTGCAATCCGAGCGAAAGACGATGCTGGAGAACAACATCAGGTTCAACCAGATCGGAAGGCTGGATCATCTTCCCGAACCGGTTTTGGACGAGGTGCAGAAGACGCTGGATCTGACAGCGAGCCATACGGGGCTGACGCTCACGCTGGCGCTGAACTACGGGAGTCGTGCCGAGATCGCGGATGCTGTGAAGGCGATCGCGACCAAGGTTCGCTCTGGGGAATTGGATCCTGCCGACGTGGACGAGGCGCTGATCCAACAGCATCTGTATACGCGTGACATGCCGGACGTCGATCTGCTCATCAGGACTGCGGGAGAAATGCGTGTGAGCAACTATCTTTTGTGGCAGATCAGCTACGCGGAGTTGCACGTGACCGATCAACTCTGGCCGGACTATTCGCCAAACGATCTGCACAAGGCGATCGTTGATTATTCCAAGCGGAACCGCAGATTCGGCGCGCTCGACCACACCAACACGCTGCGGAAGTCGCCGGCGGCGACGCCATGATCTGATGAGATTGATGTGTGAGGGCGGACTCTTTCATCAACATGATGCAGTGCAGGCGAAAAGACTATTGTGATGGCCGATGCAGATTTACCACAACCGAACGCAGCGAGTCCCGACCGGACATTCTTCGGGTTGAACATGCGTCCGGGTCCGGATGACGACGGGTGGCACACGCCCGACCCGACGACGTTGCCGGACGGGACCAAGCTCTATTTGCTGAAGGACGGCGAGGCGTTGCGGGCGGCGTTTGATGCGATCGAGCGGGCGCGGTTTCGCATCGGCATTGAAGTTTACATCATGCGTTTTGATGCGACGGGGCGAGCGTTTGCGGATTTGCTCTCTACCAAAGCGCGCGAGGGCGTGGACGTGTATGCGATCGTCGATAGTTTCGGATCGAGCCACCCGAAACGCGCGATGTTCAAGCAAATGAAAAGAGCGGGTGTGCATCTGGCGGAGTTTCATCAGATCAGGCCCTGGGAGTGTCGTTACAGTTGGCGGCCTTTTCAGCGGGATCATCGGAAGCTCCTGGTGATCGATGACCACGTCGGCGGGCTTGGGGGGCTGAATATTGGGGATGAATACGCGGGCAAATGGATTGATGAGCGTGCGAAGGTGAGCTGGCTCATGCGCGACAACGCGGTTGGCGTTGTCGGTCCTAGCGCGGCGGCGCTGCGCGAGGCCTTTGCCCGGACGTGGCGATACACACAGCGAGGCGGGCCGATTCGACGAGCACTGACCGTGCACAACCTCCGGCTTGCACGTGAACTTCGCGGCCCGCGTCTGGGACGATCACGCAGCGCGGATCCCTTTATCACGCCCAGACCCACGCATCCGCCCGCGGAGGTGACCGGGCCCTTTGCGCTGCTCGGCAGCGTTCCGACGCTGGTCAGTCCGCTCAGGCCAATGCTCTATGGACTGATTCACAATGCGCGGAAGTCGATCCGCATGGTGATGGCATACTTCGCGCCGGACGACGTCCTGGTGGATGAGTTGTGCGAAGCGGCAAAACGCGGGGTGAAGGTGCAGTTGATCTTTGGCGGGATGAGCGACTGGAATTTCATGATCGTTGCGGCGCGAAGCTTCTATCAGCGATTGTTGTCGGCGGGTGTGGAGGTCTTTGAGCGGCAGGGGGCGGTGCTGCATGCCAAGACCATGACGGTCGACGGACGATTTGCCATGATCGGCTCGACGAACCTCGACTATCGAAGCATCGAATTCAACCTCGAATTGTCGGCAGTCATCGAATCGACGGAGTTCACCGCCACCGTTGAACGGCTCATCGACCACGACGTCCTCTACTCGCATCGGTTCGATCTTTCGCATTGGCGGAGGCGTCCGACGCGGGACCGCGTGGTGCAGTGGTGTGTGAGCCGAATGCGGTATGTGCTTTAGACGCCGATCTGTTCGGATTAGTCGGAGACGGGCGCGGAGATGAGTCGAGTGAAACGCACGTCGGCAGGCAGATTGACGGCGTGAGCGAGGCGGGTGCGTAGAAGTTTGCAGATCGCGTCGATGGATCGGGCACGCTCAGGACGGATGAATCCACCGGCCTTGGTGCGATGACCTCCGCCTTCGCCGAGCCGGTCGACGAGCGATCGAATCAGTTCGCCGGCGTTGCCTTTGCTATGGGTGCGAAGTGAGAGGACGAAGCGACCATTGTGGATCGCGGTGGCGAGGACCCAGTCGATGCCGTCGAGTCGCAGGAGTGAGTCGGCGATGACGGCGGGCATTTCGGGGGTTTCGACCTCGCCGAGGTGTGTCGCGAGGACGGGCGGGGCGAGCATCGCACTCGCGAGGCCTCGCTGCATCGTTGCGAAGTAAGCCTGCGGGAGCGGCGAGTGCCGCATCTGATAGAGCTTTCGAGGATCCGCGCGGAGCGTGAGGCTGGAGAGGGCGATGTTGTCGAGTTCGCCGGGCTGACCCGCTGCGCCGGAGAGATCGGTTTCGATGGCATAGAGCAGCGTGGCGGCGAGTGTGGGATCGATGGGGACGTCGAGCTCCATCAGGTATCCGAAGACAATGCTGGCCGCCGCACCGACGTCGGTTCGGATGTCGCAGAACGGTACCTTGGGTCGTCTGCCGCGCGAGCGGTGATGATCGACGATCGCGAGCGGCATCACACCTGCAGGAAGTGGGCTGTAGGCGAAGTTGGGCTGGACATCGGTCAGCACGATGGCATCGAAATCCGGAAGCCGTGCATCGTCCCACGTTGCAAGTTCAAGGTTGCTGAGTTGCGCGAAGCCCTTGTTGAGCCCTCCGCCGAACGTGCCTTTGATGGCAACCGTCACGTCGTGATCGGGCAGCGCGTGACGAATGAGCGCGCGTAGGCCGATGCTGCTGGCGAGCGCATCGGGGTCGGGGTGCATATGCGTGGAGATGAGAATGCGCTTCTTGGTCGAGAGAAGTTTGATGAGCTTCTGGCCGGTCGGACGTCCGCGAGAAGCGCGCGCGACAGAGCGTGCTGAGTCGACACTGGCGGCGACGCAGGAATCGACGAAGTTGGAGGAGGAACTCGACACGGATCATCCGCCCGCGCTCGAGAACGACAGCCGCCGCGCGGTTCAGATGCAGGAAACATCGACGCGATCGCGAGGCTGATTGAGGGATCGGCTTGTTATCGGGCTGCGCGAAATCGCGCGGAATCGCTCGTCTACGCAAAGATCCGAACGTCGATCAGGTTGGCGGATGCCATTCGCGTGGCGGGCGAGGTTCGCTGGCGTCGATTTTTTGGGACGGGACGCTTTCCCAATCAAAGGGACAATTGCGGCATTTGTTGCCGCAGCAGTGGCCACGCTTTTGATGAAATGCCGGCAAATAAACGCGCTTCCCGTTCGGGAGCATGTAATAGTCGACGCCTTCGACGGGATCGTTCGGCGATGTCACTTGCGACGATTCAGGCATGACGCGACGATCTGCGCACGCGGGTCGATCGTCAATCCCGCACATGACCGAATCATCCGGAAACAGGGAGCAGGCAGATGCGAACCATGTCGATCTCAAAGCGAACAACAGGAATGGCGGGATGCGTGTTGGTGTGCGTCGGATGGATGTCGGGGGCTGCTGAGGCGGAATCGCTTTGGATGCCGAAGGTGTTTGGGGACGGGATGGTGCTACAGCGCGGCGGGGCGGTGCCGGTGTGGGGGAAGGCGTCGCCGGGTGCGAAGGTGACCATTGCGATTGAAGATCAAACGGTGGACGCGGTCGCGAATGACTCGGGCATCTGGCGCGTCAATCTGAAAGCGCTGGATGCCGGCGGGCCTCACACGATGCGTGTGGAGGCGGGTGCAGAGCGGATAGAGTTTGTAGATGTGCTTGTGGGTGAGGTGTGGATCTGCTCGGGCCAGAGCAACATGGAATGGAACATGGCGAGCAGCGACTCCGCTAGTGAGATTGCGAGTGTCAATCATCCGAAGATTCGACTGCTGAACGGCCCGCGCGTGCGATCAAAGACGCCGATGGACGATATTGACGTGAAGTGGCAGGTCTGTGGGCCTGATGCGGTCCGCGGATTTAGCGCGGTGGCGTATCACTTTGGCGAGCGGCTTCATCGTGAGCTGGATGTGCCGGTCGGTCTGATCAAGGTGGCTTGGGGAGGAACGGCAGCGGAAGCGTGGACGCCGATCGAGCGGCTGCGTGCGATGCCGATCGTGAAGGATCGCATCGAGCCGATGACTCCAGAGTTGCTCGAAGCGCGATGGCGTCCGTGGGTGCCAAAGTTGTTGGCGTGGCACGAGGCGACGGGTCGGGGCGATCCGGGCGTGTCGCCTCTGGCGAGCGGATTTGCCGGAGCGGCGTTTGATGACTCGTCGTGGCCGGTGATGAAGATGCCGGGGAACATCGAGTCGCAGGGCGAGGTGATGGACGGGATCTTCTGGCTTCGTGCGACAATCGAGTTGACCGCAGAGCAGATCGCCAGCGTGACATCCATGGGCCAGGCGAATGCGATGCTGAGCCTGGGGGCAGTGGATGACATGGATCGGACGTATGTGAACGGCGTGGAAGTGGGTTCGACCGGGCCGGAGGTTCCGCGATTCTGGATGAAGGCGCGGCAGTATGCAGTGCCAGCGGAGGTGCTCAGGCCGGGGAAGAATGTGGTTGCGGTGCGGGTGCACGACCATATGGGCAATGGCGGGATTGCCGGGCCGGTGGGTTCGATGTGGATCGGTCCCGCGGATGTAGAATCCAACGAAGGCAAGGCGCGGCGTGTGGGGCTGCCGGGCGAATGGCGATTCGGCGTTGAACATCGAGTGACGCCCAAGTCGGATACGCCGATGCCGCCAACGCCTTCGATTGGCGAGAAGATGGCGGGGGAACTGTGGAATGGGATGGTGCATCCACTGGTGCCTTATGCGATGCGTGGGGCGATCTGGTACCAGGGAGAAAGCAACGCAGGTGAATGGCGAGAGTACGCGGATCTGATGGAGCTGATGATTGCGAGTTGGCGTGAGGCGTGGGGCGGATCGGAGTTTCCATTCCTGCAGGTTCAGCTTGCGGGTTACATGAACAACAACGGCGAGCCGAATGAAAATCCGAACTGGGCGAATCTGCGCGAAGCGCAGCGCCGCGTTGCAGCGAGGATGAAGAACGTCGGGATGGCGGTGGCGATCGATGTGGGGGACGCCAAAGACATTCATCCGCGCAACAAACGAGCGGTGGGTGAGCGACTGGCACAGATCGCGCTCGCGGAGACCTACGGGAAGGCGATCGTGCCAGGCGGACCGCGTCCCGTGATGGCAAGACGTGACGGATCTGGTGTGCGGGTGAGTTTTGATCATGTCGGCTCGGGCCTGGTCGCGCGGGAGAATGATCTGTCGAAGAACTTTGCGTTGGGTGACGCGGACGGAAACTGGGCGTGGGCGGACGCGACCATCGAAGGCGAAACCATCAAGCTGAGTGCGAGCGGGATTGGCGAGCCGACGCGGGTGCGATATGCCTGGCAGAACCTTCCGCCTGCGAGTTTGTACAACGCCGAGCAACTGCCCGCCGAGCCGTTTGAGATCGATGTCGTGCCGTGATCGGCTCACGCATTTGAAGTTGCGCGCCTGTCGTTCGATGATGTGTGGATGTCGAACGAACGTGTGATCGTGGTTGGTGCGGGTGGGATCGCCGGGGCGTGGCTGCCGCATGTCGTCAGCGAGGGCTTGGACGTGGTTGCGGTGGTTGACCTGAAGCGGGAGAACGCGGAGCGTCGGATCGACGAGTTCAAGCTGTCGGGCGCCCGAGCAATGTCCGATCTGCATGAAGCGCTCGCGGAGCGTCGCGCGGACTTTTTGATCGATCTGACAATCCCAGAAGCGCACGCGAAGGTGACATGCGCCGCGATGGAGGCGGGGCTGCACGTGGTGGGTGAGAAGCCGATGGCTGCGAACCTTGATGATGCGAGGCGCATGGTCGAGACGAGCAGGCGCACGGGAAAGATGTACATGGTCAGTCAATCGCGTCGCTGGGACGCGAATCACGAGTCGATTCGGCAGACGATCGCATCGGGTCGACTCGGGCGGATCACGGAAATGCACTGCGACTTTTTCATCGGTGCACATTTTGGCGGATTCAGGGATGCGATGGAGTCGCCTTTGATTTTGGATATGGCGATCCATCAGTTCGACTTGGCGCGGATGTTTCTTGGTGGCGATGCCGAGAGCGTGTGGTGCGAGGAGTTCAATCCGTCGGGAAGCTGGTACGCGGGTGATGCGAGCGCGATGGCTGTCTTTCGGATGGCTGACGGTGTGCGGTTTGGTTTTCGCGGGTCGTGGTGCGCGGAGGGTTGTCATACGAGCTGGAACGGGAATTGGAGGATCATCGGAACTGCAGGGACGCTGGTCTACGCGCAGGATGAATCGCCGCGAGGTGAGGTCGTTGGGGATCGCAGTCAGGCGAAATTCAATCTGCCCCTGCGATCTCTGGATGTTGAGATCGCAGAGGTGAAGAAGCCCGGCATGCACGGCGGGCTTGATGAGATGCTGCGGTTCCTGCGAACCGGCAAGATCCCGCAGACGGAATGTGCAAAAAACTTCAACAGCCTCGCGATGGTGCACGCGGCGATGCGGTCGCATCGAGATGCCGCACGAGTCGAGATTGAAAGGCTTTGATTGTCGCATACGACGCCCCGCGTGAATCCAACACGAGTCGATGAGGAATCCCAGCCTGTGAGCGAGCAAGAGGACGAACACGGACGAAAGTCGGCCGGCGCGAGTGATTCCGCACCGGCGGGGGTGCGGATCAAGCTGACAATGTTTGGCGAGCAACCTTGCGTCTATCTGCCCGATCAGATTGCGCGAATGCAGGGCGCGATGGCAGGGACGTGCGATCCGGCGGCGTATCGGCGATTGATGGATGTCAATTTCAGGAGAAGCGGGCGACTGATCTATCAGCCGGCGTGTGAGCATTGTCGGGCCTGTCGATCCCTGCGCGTGCCGGTCGGATCGTTTGCGCCAAGCAAATCGCAACGCCGCGTCATGCGACGTAACGCAGATCTGACCATCAGCATCGGCGAGGCCATGCCGAGCGAGGCCGGGTACGAGCTTTATCGCAGGTACTGCATCGACTGGCATGGGCAGGAGGAGATCGGGCCGGAAGACTACCTCCGATTTTTGCATGACAGTCCCGTGCCGACGATCGAGTTTCAGTATCGAACACGCGACGGAGAACTGCTCGCGGTGGGGATTTGCGATCGTGTGCCGGGTGCGCTCAGCAGCGTCTATTTTTACTTTGATCCGAGGCATGCGGATCGATCGCTGGGAACCTTCGGCGCGTTGTGCGAGATCAACTACGCAGTCGCTGAGGGGCTGGACTATTACTACCTCGGGTATTGGGTGGCTGGCTGCGGAAGCATGACCTATAAGTCCAGCTTCAGGCCCTATGAACTGCTCGGCGACGAAGGTTGGACAGGCGTGAGCTAATCCGTTGTTCGAATTCATGGAACCCCCCTCCGAAAATACGAACACATCGATGCCCCAACGATTGGCAGCCGATCACGACCGTGCCCGGCGACCCGATCGAACACACTCATTCCAAGCGCTCATTCCCAAACGCTCGCGCTCACCAATCGCCCGCTTAAAAGCGCTTTCCACACGCTCGCGCACAAACGTTCATTGGCAAGAATCTCCTGAAATGCCATGAAAATCTGGAAAAGCTGCTAAAGTTCGTTCGAAAACGCTCAGATCGCTTCCCCATCACGGATCACAAGGCTCTCAATCCATCGGCTGCGCCTCTACATCTACGGACGCGCTGCGCGAATGCGTCCGCAGGCGCGCAGCGCGAGATTGGTTTTTTTGTCATGATCTGATGAATCGTGGGGTCAGATGAAGCCGCTCAGTTTGTCGACGGCCTCGATGAGGGGTGGGGCGTAGGCGGGGCCGTTCATCTGCAGTTGATTGATGAGTCCGTAGAGCTGGTAAACGGGCTTGCGACGTCTGTGATAGTCGTTGCCTAGAGGATAGGTCTTGGCGTAGCGTTGTTTGAAGGCGGGGGTAATGGTTTTGAACAGGTCCATGTAGGCGAGTTCGGCTTCGGCATGCCCGAAACGGAGTTCGGGGTCGATGATCGCCTCAATACGCCAGCGCTGATCTTCGCCGACATTGCAGATGATGTTGGCGGCCCAGAGGTCGCCGTGGAGAAGGCGTGGCGGGTCGTCGGTGCGGATGAGCCTTTCGAGATGGTCGTGGATGCGATGGATCAACTTGAATGTTTTGCCGGGCAGGCACTGCAGCTTGTCGGCCTCGCTGAGGACGGGATCGACGAGGCTGCGATAAAACGCGGGCCATTGGTCGAAGACGTCGCTCTCATTTCGACCAAAGGATGGACCAACAACGTTGTGCATCTTGAGGACGATTTCGCAAAGCTCCAGTTCGATGGCGTCTAGATGATCGGGCGAGAGCTTGGGCCTTAGCTCGCGAAAGCTCACGCCGGGCACGTGCTGCATGACCAGAAACGAGTGCGGCTGTTCGAGGCTGGCAGTCTGCACGTCGTAGACTTCGGGAACCGGGATGCCGAGCGAGCCGAGTCGGGCGAGCTCGCGGGCCTCACGCGCGAGATTGAGATTGACGCGGTGATCCGAAACCTTGATGACGGCGGAAGCTTGATCCTTGAGCTTGACCGAGAGTGTCTGGTTGACGAGTCCGCCGGTGAGGAGACACATCTCGGTGAGCCTCGCGTCGCTTCCGCGCCAGTGCTGGACGATCGATTCAATGAATCGCCAGCTAACACCTTCGGAGAAGCTCATGACCCGGCCTCGCTTTCGCTGGTGCTGTTTGCGTTCGCTGGTCCTCTGTGGATCAAGTGTAACCGAAGTCGGTCGTTGTGTTCAGTGGGCAATTGCCTAGCATCAGGGGATGCTCGACAAAACGTTTGCCAAATGGTGGTTGACCCGGCTCGCGCCTTTCCTCGAAGTTCCGCCCGAAAAGCTTGCCTCGGAACGCGAGGCCATCGAGCGGATGCAACAACACAATGATAACTATCAGGCCTTCATGCAGAAGGCGATCTTCCCTCTGGTCGATCAGTTCGTGAAGCTCATGGCCGGCAATGGCGTGACGCATCGGGTGACCACATGGGGAAATCAGCTCTCCATCCGCATCCATCTGGCATGGCGATGGGGCGAACTGGTCATCAGTCAGAGCCATGAGGATGCGGTCACATTTGATCATCACATCGTCACCGAAGGCGAACGTCGCGGCGACGATCAGGCCGAGAACCACGCGCATCAATACGACCTGCGTGATCCGCTCCCGCCCACGATTGCGGAATATGAACTCATGTTCTTCATGACCCGATTGGCCCTGGATCTGGTCGAACCGCCCGAGGAGCCGGAGCTCCCTCCCGGAGAGAAGGCCGGAAAATGAAAGCGAGATTCAGTTCGGCGAGATAGAATGTCGCGACGGAGAAAATGAAACCAGATAAGGAAAAACCGGTTAAAACACTCCCCGACGGTGTCGCCACGGGGATGTTGTCGTCATCGTCGATCCGACGTTTGTATCTCGACAACGCCGCCACGAGTTTTCCAAAACCGCCGGGCGTGTTGGAGGCGATCACCCACTACGCGACGCACATCGGCGCAAGCGCCGGCCGGGGCGCGTATGCCGAGGCGATGGCGAGTCGTGCCGTGCTGGATCGCGGACGCGAACTGATCGCTCGCGTCATCGGCGGGACTTCGACGAGGCATGTCGTCTACACCCTCAACTGTTCCGACGCACTCAACCTTGCGATCAAGGGCCTCATCGATCCGTCGAAACGCCCGCATGTGATCTGCACGGATGCCGATCACAACTCGATCCTGCGACCCCTCCACGCGATGGCGGATGCGGGGATGATCGAGCTGACGAGTGTGAAGGTCGATCCGAAGACGACGTTGCTCGATCCGGACGACCTTCGACGGGCGGTCAGACGCAACACAAAGTTGATCGCACTGACCCATGCAAGCAATGTCACGGGCGTGGTCCAGCCGATCCGGGCGATCGGTCGGATGGCACGCGAGCTGGCGATCCCGCTCGTGGTCGATGCCGCACAGTCGGTCGGGCATGTGCCGATCGACGTCGAAGCCGATTGCATCGATTTGCTCGCTGCGCCGGGGCATAAAGCACTGCTCGGGCCGCTTGGGACCGGGTTTCTCTATCTGCGGCCGGGCATTGAAAAGATGCTCAGGCCCTTGCGTGAGGGTGGAACGGGAAGTCAAAGCGATGAACCGCGACAGCCCGAGTCGTTGCCGGATAAGTACGAGCCGGGGAGCCACAACGCGATCGGCATTGCGGGGCTTTGTGCGGGGATCGAGCATCTGCTGGTGCAGGGCATTGATGCGGCGTGGCAGCATCAGACGCATCTGGTGCGGACCTTCATCGAAGGGGTCATGGACATCGAGGGGCTGCGCTACTTCGGTCCGCCGGGCGTGAAGGATCGCATCGGTGTGTTCAGTGTGCGCATCGATGGGATCGCGCCACTGGACTTGAGCGGGCGATTGGAGCGTGAGTTTGGGATTTTGACGCGCAGCGGGATTCATTGTGCGCCGTTCATGCATCGCACGATCGGGACGCTTGAGGGTGGCGGAACGACGCGACTGAGTTTCGGGCCGTTCGTCTCGCCGCAGGATGTCAAATTCGCCGCCGACGCGCTGGCTCAGATCGCCGACGATGTTCAGAAGCGGAGCGGCAGATCAGGGGATCAGCAGATCGCTTCGACAGCCAGCGGATAGCGGATCAGGTCGGGCCTGACGAGATGAAGCCTCCGCAGACGCGGTTGGCCGAGCGAACTGGTTGACGCTGCGTCGGCAGTGGGCGAGGCGGGTGTGGTGGTGGTGGTCACAGGGCTGGAATCAGCCTTCTGAGAGATGCCGAGAAGCAGCGAAGCAATCAAGAGTGCCGAAAAGCGAAAGGCGCGGCGGCAACGCAAGCGTGCCCGCGTGTTGGCTGCGATGGATCGGGATGACGCGATGGGCGATGACATTGAAGAAGGGTCCGCACGAAAACAGAATCTCCCCACAGGGCCGTCGAACAGATGGCGCGACGGTCGGGGATGGGCTTGGTGCTTCCGTGCGACTTCACATCGGGTTGGTCTTGCGACGTGGGCTCGTCTTGCGACGCTCGGTACGTCTTGCGACGTGGCCTCGTCTTGCGACGTGGGTTCGTCTTGCGACGTCGCGCCTCCTTCGGCTGCATCCTTGCGGGCCATCTGGTGGCTACACGAGCAGAGTTATCCCGATTGACGCCCGGGGCCAAGTGGAATCCGATTTGGTGACAGGGATGTGGACTGTTTGTCCGTAAAGGCGGAAAGAGTTGCGGGCGGCGCGGATTATGCAGCCCGCGACGGGGTCATTGCGTATGGACGCATCAGGTCGCTAGACCGATTGATCAGCGCTCGGCCAAGGGTTTGCCCAGAATCTCGGAGAGGACGAGAGCCTCTTTGGCATGATCGTTCTTGAGCATGAGTCGGACGTTGCGGATCAACTCGTCGGTGCGGGCTGCGGAGTTTGGTCGAGTGGTTTCGGGCGCGGGGGCATGGGCGGAGCTGACCACGTTGGCCTGTGTCGCACGCGCGCCCGCGGGAGTCTGCGCCGACGTGCTGGCCTCAAGACGCGCGGATGGGCGGGTCGACGCTTTGGGAAGTGGCGGGAGCGGTGGAACCGGTGACCTGCTTGACTGATTCGGCCGAGAGGAGCCCGATCGACCGATCGTCTGTCCTTGTTGCGGCGGGCGAGTCTGCTTCCGCTGGGCGGGCATAGGCGAACGCTGCGGATTTTGTCCCGAGCGGTTCTGCGCGCCTCGTGGAAGGGTACGCGGTGGAACGCTCGACGGATCGGACCAATCCGGGCTGCCGATGGAGTCGCGAACACGCTTGCGCTTCTCTTCCTCCTGCTGCTTCTTCACGGCCGATCCGATCGCGCCCATGATCCAGATGACCACAAAGAAAAAGAAGAACACCACCGGAACCCATCCGCCGTCGGCGAGCATTGTCAGTGCCGTTGCATTCACGTCGCACCTGTCCTTCAGCAGTCCGCCCGTCAAATCGCGCGGCGGGCGGTAGGTTCCATCGTTTGAAACAATGACTGATGTCGAATCGGTCGAGTCGTGCGATCAACCCCACGCGATTGATCCACCCGACCCGACCGGAAGCCGCAAAGCAAATTCGCAGCCGTCGGATCAGCTGCGCTTGTCCTCACCGCCGGCGATGCTGGAGCGCATGGCGGTATCGGCCTGCATGTTCTTCATTTTGTAGTAGTCCATGATGCCAAGATTGCCCGAACGGAACGCCTCGGACATCGCACGCGGAACCTCGGCTTCGGCGAGCACCACCGCGGCGCGGTTCTCGGCTTGCTTTGCGATCATTTCCTGCTCGTACGCGACAGCCATCGCGCGACGCTTCTCGGCTTCGGCCTGGGCACGCTTCTTGTCAGCTTCAGCCTGCTCTGTCTGCAGCTTCGCGCCGACGTTCTCCCCGACATCGACATCGGCAATATCGATCGAGAGGATCTCGAACGCGGTATTGGCATCCAGACCCTTGTGAAGAACCGCCTTGGAAATGTGATCGGGATTCTCAAGAACCGCCGTGTGATCAAGCGCCGAACCGATGGCCGTCACGATGCCTTCACCGACGCGGGCGATGATCGTCTCTTCGGTCGCTCCACCGACGAGACGCTTGATGTTGGTGCGAACGGTCACGCGAGCTTTGACCTTCAATTGAATGCCGTTCTTCGCGACTGCGTCGATCGTCGTTCGACCGAGCGACGGATTGGGAACATCAATGACGCGCGGGTTCACGCTCGTCTGAATCGCCTCAAAAATGTCACGGCCCGCCAGGTCGATCGCGGTCGCGTTCTGCCAGGAGAGGTCGATGCCCGCCTTGTTGGCGGCGATCATCGAGTTGATCACGCGCATCAAGTTTCCGCCCGCAAGGATGTGACTTTCCATCTCCTGCTGGTTGATGTTCAGACCGGCCCGGGTCGCCTGGATCCGGGCGTTCACCACCGCAGACCCGTTGATCTTTCGCAGCCACATCCCGATGAGATCCGCAAAGCTCACCTTTGCACCGCTGACCAGCGCGCGAATGTAAAGGCCGATGAAGTTCCACATCACCATCAACAGGACAAGTCCGACGATGATGATCACGACCACAAGGGCAACCCAGAGAATGTCCAGGCCCGGAGCGTCTACGGAGGGCGTTGTTGCTAATAGTTCAGTGCTGTTCATGGTTTCTCCGAAAAAATTGTTCAGTTCAAAGAGTATGTTTGGTGTCAAAAGGTGCGTCGACGCATATGCCTGCGTCTCTCAGTTGATATCAGATCGCGCGGACTGTGGCGACTCCGTCATGGTAAGAGATGACCTCGACGCTCGTGCCTCGTGGAACGATCGGCCCGCCGCTTGTGGCTTGGACAGTGACGACGCCGATCTCGATCTCGCCCATCGGCCTTAAGTCGGTGACCGTTCGCGCACGATCGCCCACGCGAACGGGTTCATGTTGCGGGTTGGCCAGTGTGGTGTTCAACGTGATCTTTCTGCCTACCGGCGAACGTTGCCACAGTTCGAGCGACGCCTTGATGGCAAGCGGCGCAAGCAACACCGTCAGCGCCGCTGCCCCGAGACCGAGCCAACGATCGATTGCAAAACACATCCCCACCGCGCCAACCACACACAGCCCCGCCATCGCGCCCAGAATGCCGTGCGACGGCAAGAACAACTCCGACACAATCAGCAGGAGCGCGAGTCCGAGTAGAATGACCAAGAGCATCCATGGCTCCACGCCGATGAATGAAGCGACGTTATTCATATGGCCTCCCGTGCACGAACGACGACCCGATTGCCCTCGATCTCCACAACCCGCACGGCTGTCCCCTCGGCGATGAAGCCGCGATCTGTCACAACATCGCAGACGAACTCCTGCCAACCAGCACGAACGAAAGTAACTGCCCCGCCCGGTTTCAAATCCGTCCGCGCGATACCATCTGCCCCCAGATCAGGAAGGCTCTGCATCACTCCACGGATCGAAACGTCTGAAAGGGTATGCGACGAATCGCCCGGGCGATGTGGCGTTGCGCTGTCGCCGGTTCGGGAAACGGGGCTCTCCAGCACCATGCCGCGAAAGCCCGGCAATCGTGCCAGGCGATGGCCGATGAGAAACCAAGCCGCCGTGCCGACGACCATCGCGCCCACCGTGCTCCCCGTGCCGATGAGAATCTGACGCACATTGACAGACGCATCTCCGGTGAGAGGCGGAAGGCCCGATAGCACGAGTCCACCCACCAGCATCAGCAGGCCGGTGATCCCCGCGATTCCGAATCCGGGAAGGACGAATATCTCAAACGCGATCAGTCCTACGCCCAGACCGATCAAGATCAATTCAATCCAGTGGGCGTTGCCCGCCTGAAGCGGTGGGACGAGCAGCGCCACCACCGCGAGCAAGGCTACCACTTCGGCGATGACGCTGCCGGGAAGCTTGATCGAGGTGTAAAGGGCAAACAACGCCAGAGAAACAAGAAGGAACCGCGCAACAGGCCCGCCGAGCAACTGCACGAAGGACGCAGCGTCTATGCCGTCTGCGCCGGTTGTGGGCGTGAGGTTGATGAGAAAACTGGAGATGAAATCCATGCTGACACCTCCCGATCTTTGCCTGCTTCGGTCAAACAATTGTACGTCGTTACATGGCAAGACGCATGATCGAACGGATTAGAAAACCAGACTACTTTTCGTTGCGATCAACTCACGCGATTAGAAACAGGTGCGACGATTTGGAGTCGCTGTAACGTCGGTTCGTGCCGATGATGTGTGTAGATGTCCGGGCAAGTGCTCGGGCGAATGACCCGAAACCCTTTCTTTGGAGAAGGAGTCAGACGATGACCCACGCGATCAACCTTTTCGGCTGCAGTTCGCCGGCCCTGCGTGATCACATCCTTACGATGATGGGGCATGCGCTCGATCAGCATCCTGGAAAGGTGCGGAGTATTGACGTCCGACTGCACGACGAAAATGGTCCGAAGGGTGGGGTGGATCGACGTGTGCATGCGGTGGTGCATCTGATACGCGGCGAGCCCGTGGTGATCGAGCAGAAGGGCGAGGACGCGTATGCGACCATCGCGCAGGCGGCGGACCGTGTTAAGCAGGCGGTCGGTCGTCGGCTTGGGAAGCTGGTTCGATCAAGGCGTCGCCCGGCTCGATAAGCCGAACTCACCTGAATTGAACAGATTTCAACAGGTCGGGATCGGGTCAGTCCGATCCCGACCCATCTGTACACATCCGAATATGGGCATTCTGGCCCATGCCGGACGCGAATCGAGAATTTTGCACGCTCGAGCGGTTGGCAACGGCTTCGGAGCGGAGTAAATTCCTCTCGCCGGCTTGTTGTGGTCATGGATGATCGCTTCGCCGGCATTGTCGCCGGAGTGAGCGGGTTGCGTTTCGTGCCATCCGTCCGCTCTGTTAAAAGCGTTTGAGCGGCGGAGCGAGCAATGTTCCGCAGCCGAGGCATGGATGCCATGGCCGAGCGATCCCTCGCAAGCGATGTATCCCGATTGTGGCAACTTCCGTTGCTGCTCTTTTCCCTTGCGCTGTTCGGATACGCGACCTATCTGCTGATCGATCCACCGCCGAGCCCGACGGCGCAACAGCGAATCGATGTCGCACGCGGATATCTCAGGCAGGAGCGTCCTGACGCGGCGGTTCAGATGCTCAATCGCGTGCTGCAGAACGAGCGTTTGGATCAACCGATGACCGGCACGGTGCATCTGATGCTCGCCGAGGCGATCGAGATGGCGCAGCGGCTTCGACGGATGGACTTGCCGAGCAACCACGAACAGATCGTCGTCCAGACACGCCTTGCGATCGGCTCAGACATCGATATCGGCGCGCCCGGCTATTTGCGGATGGCGGAATCGCTTCGCGCGCTTGGCGAGCGTGAGCAGTCGCTTCGTGCCTACCGCACCGCGCTGGCGCTCGACACCGATCGCGCCCTGCGACTTCATCGAACGGTGATCAATCTGCTACTCGAAAGCGATCAGCGATTTCAGGCCGCACAGGAATTGGAAAATTATCTGAGGCAAACCGATCTCACCGACGCCGAACGATCCTGGGCCCTGGGATTGCGAGCGCAAATGCTGATCGACGAGGAGCAATTCACCGCCGCTCAGCAGTTACTTGACGAGGCGCAGGAGCTAACAACCGGCGCCGAGCCCACCCATCAGGGCGAACTCGCCTATCGGCAGGCCTATGCCGCGTGGAAGCTGGGACAGATCGATGAGGCCGAGCGAAGATTCCGCATGGCGCGAGAGCTTCTCGGCGTGGGTAGCCCGCTCGACGCCGAGGCCGCGCTCGCCCTCGGACGCATTCATCAGGCACGCAATCAGATTCCTGAAGCCATCAGCTTCTTCAATTCGATCATCGTCTCGCATCCGACCAATCCGCTCATGCACATCGCACGGATCGAACGCGGCGTTTCTCGCGCCAAGCTCGGCGAAGACGAAGCCGCCCTCGAAGATCTTCGCAATGTGGTGCTCGACATCGAACGCAAGCCCGCCCTCAGGAATCTTCGCGATGAAGCTATGGATGCCGTCGTTCGTGCCGAACAGCTGTTCTGGTCACGTGACAATCCATCCGCCACGCTCGAAGCACTCGGCTATGAGCTGGTTCTGGACAACGATCCCGACCCGGCCTACTTCGGTCGACTCGGACAAGCCTACGAGAGACAAGCCCAGCAACTCGAAGAAAAACTCGCCAGACCCCTCGATCCCGAAGACCCGGAATCCGCGCTCAGCGAGGCAGACGTACTCAAAGCTCAACAGCAGATCCGTGATCTGCTGACCAAAGCCGGATCGGCCTATATCGCCTACGCCAACAAGCTGGTGGTCGTTGATGATGAAGCCAATAGCGCTCTGTTTTGGCGCGGCATCGACGCGTTCGATCGTGCCGGTAACTCGGCGGACGCGATTGCAGCGCTGGAGGTCTGGGTCACCGAGCGACCGGACAATCCCGAAACGCCTCGCGCGCTCCTGCGGCTGGGCCGAACCTATCAGGCCGCCGGCTTGATGGATCGGGCGATCAGTGTGTTGACAAGGAACCAGATTCGCTACCCGCAGACACTGGATTCGACCAAGAGTTCGGTGCCGCTCGCACAGGCCCTGATTGCCAAGGGTCCTGAGTTTCATCGTCGCGCAGAAGAGACGCTCATTAGTGTCGTCGATAACAACCCGATTCTCGATCCGACGAGCACCGAATTTCGTGATGCCGTCTTTGAGCTCGCGAGCCTCTATTACAGATCACAGCGATTCGAAGAGGCCATCGGGCGTCTCGAAGAGTTCCGCGCGAGATATCCCGAAGACCCAAGATACCCGCAGATCGCCTACCTCATGGCCGACAGCTACCGACAAAGTGCCAAACAACTCGCCGAGCGAATTCAGCAACTCGACAACCCGACACCCGTCAATCCGCCGGCTCCATCAACAGTCGCATCCGCCCCCACGACCAGTGCGACAGCGGGTGCGGCATCCACGCGCATCGACAGACCCGCCGATCGACTCGAAATGAACATCGCCCGCCGCGAACGCCTCCGCAAGAGTCGTGATATGTTCGAGCTTGTCATCGAACTCGCGCGCGAAAATCCCCCCACAAGCGATCTCGATCATCTTCACCTCAAACTCGCACACTTCTACCGCGCAGACTGCCTCTTTGATCTCGGCGAATATGCCGAGGCGATTCGGCTCTACGATGCCGCCGCCTTCCGGTATCAGGACGATCCCGGCGCGCTCGCGGCTTATGTACAGATCGTCAACAGCTATGTCGCGCTCGGACGCACGGAAGAAGCCCGCACCGCCAACGAACGCGCCCGCGTACTGCTTCGTCGCATCCCGCCCGACGCCTTCACCGACGGAACCTACACCATCCCACGCGAGTTCTGGGATCAATGGCTCAGCTTCACCGGAGACACCAAGGCCTGGTAAACAACTCGATTGACAGGAGACGCATGGACGCATCCCGGATCATTCAACTTCTCGAAGACCAACAGGCCCACTGCCGCAGGCTGCTGCGACTGTGCGAAATCCAGCACACACTCGTCGTGCAGGATCGCCACGACGAACTGCTCAAAGTGCTCTCCATGCGACAAACCGAAGTCGATGCAGTACTCGACATCGAAAACCAACTCCGCCCGCTCAAGCAGGACTGGTCGACCGCCATGGCTGGCATCGATGACAACAGTCGGTCGCGCATTGAGGCACTCGTTTCTCGCAATCGCGAACTCCTTGCAGGCATCACGCGGGCCGACGAAAGCGACGCACTGGTCATGCAACAGCGAAAGCTCACCGTCGCCCAACAGATCCAACACACACGCGTCGGCGGAGTAGCGCAGCGTCGCTACGCCGCAGACGCGTATACGAACACCAAGGTCGACGTCTCTCGCTAAATCGATCCTCCCATGACTCTCACCACGGCATCTTCCACCACACGGGCGATCGATTCACTCGATCAGCCCGAGGCTGTTAATCGCGCTGATGCATTCCAGCGACCGGAAGCCACCGAACGCAACGACAACGCAAGACGCATCGAGGAACTGGGCCGGATCATTCTGGCGTATTCGGATGCAACAGAGCGACTGCAAGAAAGTCATGACGAGCTGACCCGACGCGTCGCCCGATTGCAGGAGGAACTCGGCGAGAAAAATCGCCAGCTCGAACGACGCAATCGACTGGCCGCGTTGGGTGAGATGGCGGCCGGGATTGCGCACGAGATTCGCAACCCACTCGGGGCGATTCGACTTTACACCTCGCTTCTTCGATCCGATCTACAGTCCAACAGCGGACCGCTTTCAGTCGTCGAGAAGATCGCTGGTGCTTCGGCGCGGATGGAGGCGATCGTCAGCCAGGTGCTCCATTTCACCCGCGAAATCCGAGCCGATTGCATCGATGCAGACCTCGCAGACACCCTGCGCGAAGCCGTCGAACAAGCGAGAACGGGCCACTCCAATCAGTCCGCCGCTCTCGAAGTCGATGCCCCGGAGAGCTGCCCGACAAGTTTTGATCCGCGTCTGATTCAGCAGGCGGTCATCAATCTCGTTTCCAACGCACTCGATGCCGTCGCCGATCACGGGCGGATCACGGTGCGATTGATTCGTCTCGTCCAGGGCTCAAAGACGCAGCATGTGATTCGCGTTATCGACGACGGCCCGGGCATCGCGCCCCACGCCATCGATAAACTGTTCCACCCATTCTTTACCACCAGAGATCACGGAACCGGACTCGGGCTTTCGATCGTGCATCGCATCGTCGAAGCTCACGACGGAACCATCGAAGCCCGAAACCTCAGCACGGGAGGTGCATGTTTCGAAATCACGATCTGATGCCGCTCCACACGCAGATCGTCGACCAAGTCCATGCATACAACTTATGGCCAAGATTCTCATAGTTGACGACCAGGACATGATGCGCGACAGCCTCGCCGCCACGCTCGTTCGCGAGGGCCACGAGGTGGTCGCCGCCTATGACGGGCAGATCGCGCTGCAGCGACTCGGTGAGAAAAAGTTTGACCTGATGCTCACCGATCTACGCATGCCGAAGATGACCGGACTTGAACTGCTCACAGAAGCCAAAAAAATCCGTCCGGACATGCCCGTCGTACTCATGACCGCATTCGCCACCGTGCAGACCGCAGTCGAGGCGATGAAGCAGGGGGCCTATGACTACATTCAAAAACCCTTTGACGGCGAGGAACTCAAACTGCTCATCGAGCGAACACTCGAACACGCAAGGCTGCGCGTCGAGAATCAGACACTACGCGGCGTGGTCGAATCCATGAACGCCCCTCGGCCCCTCGTCGGCGACGGCGCCGTCATGATGCAGGTCAAACGCCGCATCGAACTGGTCGGCAAGAGCAACGCAACGGTGCTCATTCGCGGCCCGAGCGGCACGGGTAAGGAAGTTGCAAGTCGCGCAATCCACATTGCCAGCGAACGTCGCGATCGACCTTTCCTCGCAGTCAATTGCGCGGCCCTTAGCGAATCGCTGCTTGAAAGCGAACTCTTCGGGCATGAGAAAGGCGCGTTCACCGGCGCAGACCGCGTGCGTCGGGGGCGATTCGAACTCGCTGACGGCGGAACGCTTTTGCTGGACGAAATCTCGGAAATCGCGCCGGGTCTGCAGGCCAAGCTGCTGCGCGTCCTTCAAGAGAATGCCTTTGAGCGCGTGGGATCGAGCGTGACTCAGCAGGTGGACGTGCGTGTGATCGCGACCAGCAATCGCGATCTCGAACAGGCTGTCCATGAAGGAAAGTTCCGCGAGGATCTGTTTTACCGCCTCAATGTCGTGCCGATCGAGTTGCCGGCCTTGCGTGATCGGGCCGAGGACATTCCGGATCTGGTGAGGCACTTTCTATCCAATATCGCGAGACGCGATCGGGCGCCTTTCCGCCACATCGAACCAGAAGCAGTACGCGTTCTGCAGAAATATCACTGGCCCGGCAATGTCCGTGAACTGCAGAATCTCATCGAGCGCGCGGTGATTCTCGAGACCGATCCGGGCGTGATCCGCGCAGAAACCATCGCGCCATGGCTAAAAATGCCCGGCGAAGCGCGCGGCGGGTCAGGCATGGAGCAACTTGCCGGCAAACCGCTTGAAGAGGTCGAGAAGCATGTCATTCTCAGCACCCTCGAACGCTTCAAGGGACATCGCGTCAAGACTGCCGGTGCGCTGGGTATCGGCGTCAGAACGCTTGGCATGAAGATCAAGAAATGGAAAGAAGTCGGCGAGTTTGCCGAAACGTAAGTCAGGGCCCGTCGCGCATGATTTGCGATCGACCAGTGAAATTTCTGCGCGTTTGCAGATTTTAGCGACCGATTTGGGTCGAACCGTATGGATCGCTCACCGCCCGCACCTCGCGGCACGCAGTTTGAATGGGAGCATTTGGCCATGTTCATCGAAAGGCTTGTCAATCAGGGAAACGCACCGCTTGTGGAGCGGATGCTCGCGTTCACGCAAAAGCGGCACGAGTTGATTGCCGACGCGATCGCGAACGTCTCCACACCGGGCTATGTGCGTAAAGATCTGGACGAGCGCGGCTTCCAAAAGCTCCTGCTCGCGCGGGTGGCCGAGCGCACGCGTCGTGGTCCGGGCGCGGTCGGATTTGATGACCTGAGACCCGGGGCACGAGGTGTAGCAGAGGCGATCGAGACCGGCCAGGGCGTGTTGTTTCATGACCGTCAGCCGCGTTCGGTCGAACAACTCATGAGCGACCTCTCAAGCAACGCACTGAAACACAATATGTATGTCGAACTGCTGCGAAAGCAGTATTCGAGCATTCAAAACGCACTCCGCGAGCGAGTGGCATGAGCGCTGCAGGATCAAACGTAAGAAGCCCGATACTCGTTCGGGACCATTTGTGAGGGTGAAGGAATGTTCAACATACTCGACATCGGGGCCGCGGGACTTACTGCACAACGCGTTCGCATGGACACGATCGCGGGCAACGTGCTGAACGCCGAAACAACGCGTAACGAAGCAGGCGAGCGGGTTCCGTATCGACGTCGATTCGTCGTGCTCGAGCCGGGTGATGCAAACGATCCGCGCGGTCCCGGCGTTCATGTCGCCCAAGTCGGACTCGACTCCAGCCCGTTCCAGAAGCGTTATGAGCCCGGCCACGTCGATGCCGATGCCGACGGGTATGTCCTGTATCCCAATGTTCATCTCCCCATGGAGTTTGCGAACATGCTCGAAGCCAGTCGCGCCTACGAGGCGAGCATCACCATGATGGAGACCACCAAGGCCATGCTCAACTCGTCGCTGCGTCTGTTGGCGTGAGCCGGAGCAAGCCTAAAATTGTGGATGAGCCGTGGATCGACGTCGATTGAAGAAAAAATGAGTCAGTTTTGACGATTGTTCAGTTGCCGAAGTTGTAAACTCCTCTATATTCACCTCCAACAGTGTTTGAAGGTATGAGCAGCCCCATCTCCAACAACCTCGCCGGTCTGACTCGGTCGCTGAGCACGGAACGCTCGGCGGGCGAATCTTCGTCGGCGAACGCGTCGGGTACGGGCTTCTCTGAGACGTTCGAGAAATACCTCGACGAAGTCACCAGCCTGCAACGCGAAGCGTCGCAGTCGGTGCAACAACTCGTCACAGGTCAGACCGATGATCTGGCCGGCGTGATGAGTGCGATGGAAAAGAGCGACGTCGCCTTCAAGACACTATTGGCCATCCGCTCCAAGCTGCTCGACGCGTACAACGAGCTGCGCAATATGCCGATCTGATGACGATCACTCTTCGGCCTTCGGGTTGAATCGGATCATCGAATCAAATCGCATGTCAATGTGGAATGGCCATCAAGTCGGTCGGGTCTTTGCGATCAGGATGATCCTCGGACTCGGTTCGATTTAAAGTACGCACGACATATCTGCTCGGGTTCATTCCAAGCACCCGAGACGTGACCATCCACATGCCGCCATGGAGGGCGAGCCATGGATCAAATTCGGCTGCAACTGCAGCGACTTACCAGCCAGCTCTCGGCGCTCAATGCGTCACAGAAAATGCTCGCCGCCTCCCTGGCCGCGATCGTCATCCTTACGCTTTGGTGGGCGACTCGGTATGCCGGCGAACGCGATATGGTCGCGCTCTTCGACGCCAACCTGCCCGCCGAGCAACTCTCTCGCGTCACTGCCGCGCTCGACACCGTCGGAATCGCCTACGAATCCCGCGCCGGTCAGATCATGGTGCCCGCCGAAAAGCGCCTGGCCGCATGGAGTCAGGCGACCTACCTCGGCGTCGTCCCGGAAAATGCTCAGAACTCCTTCGATGCAATGCTTGATGGCGTTAAGCCTTGGGAAAGCCAGGGCGTACTCAAGGAACGCATCAATCGCGGCCGCGAAATCAAACTCACCCAAGTCATGAGCCGCTGGCCCGGCATCGAACGTGCCGAGGTCATCATCGATCCACGCGACAAAGTCGGCGTTTCCACCCGAATCGACCCGAGCGCAACTGTCTCACTCAAAACCTTCAATCGGTCCGGCGGTCGCAGGCTCGCAGAATCGGCTGCCGATACGGTCGTCGGCGCGATCGCCGGGATGAAGCGGTCGAAGGTTCAAGTCACCATCGATGGCGTGAGCTATCCGGTTCGCGAGCGCGACGACGGATCGGTCGCAGGCGGAAGTGAAATCATCGAAATGGTCCGCAGCCACGAAGACCGCGTGGTCGACAAGATTCGCCAGCATTTTGGTTTCATCCCCGGACTGCACGTCTCCGTGACCGCTGACCTGAACACCAAAACCATCAGCGAAGAACGCCGCACCCCCGATCCGCAAAACAAAGTCAGCCTCCCGCTACGCGAAACAAGCGAAACCAACGAACAGACGATGGCCCGCGCTCGGGAAGAACCCGGCGCAGTCTCGAACATCGCAATCCCCAGCGCAGTCGACGGCTCGGGCGGAGGCAGAAGCACAGAAGAACGCTCCACCGCTGAGATGATGAGCGACTACGGCGTGACGCGCACGACCACGCATCAGCCCGCCGGCGACGCGCGAATCATTGCCGCTTCGGTCCGCGTCCCACGCAGCTACTTCATCGAGGTCTGGAAGAAGCTGAATCCGACCATCACGACCGATCCAACTGAAGAACAACTCAAGCCCACCGTCGATTTTGAACTCGCTGCCATTCGTGCAGATGTTCGCAACATCACCGGGATCGAGTTTGAGGCAGCGATCACAGTGAACGCTTACACCGATCTCACGCCGATGGTCGTGGGCGGGGCAGCATCAGAAGGTGCGGCCGCAGGCGCGGGATTGGTTGCGGTCGGGTATGCACGCGAGATCGCGATCGGCGTCTTGGCGCTCGTGAGCTTGTTCATGGTGACACGCATGGTGAAGAAATCCGCGCCGCCTGCTCCACCCGTCAGGCCGGTGGGTTCCGCAGAAGCTGCCGCCGCGGGCGCAACGAGTCGGCCGGGCGGCCCGGAAGCCATCGACGGCAACGACCCGATCGCCGGCATTGTCGCCGAGGGTCAGCCGATGCTCTTCGGTCAGGAAATCGACCCCGAAAGCCTCGAAGGCAAGCAAATGATCGATCAGGTCTCCGTGCTGGTCAAAGACAACCCCGAAATGGCTGCCACCCTCGTCCGAAAATGGCTCAAGAGCGCCTAATCAAAATCCGTTCAATCACCCATCGCCTCATCCGTCATGGCCACTGAAACCGCCGATCCAAAGCTCACCGGTGCCCGCAAGGCGGCCATCCTTCTCCTGACGCTCTCGCAGGAAGAGGCCTCCGAAGTCCTCAAACGCCTCCCACCCGAAGCCATCGAAGAAGTCAGCCGCGAAATCGCCTCCATGCGCGACGTGAAGGAAGAAACACGCCGCAACGTCTTCAAAGAGTTCTACTACATGGTCATGACCAGCCACCACCTCACCGAAGGTGGTCTGGATTATGCCAAGATGTTGCTCTCAAAGTCGCTCACCGAAGACGATGCAAAACGCATGATCAAACAGGTCACCCAACAGGTGGCCACCACTCCCTTCGCATTCCTCCAGCGGGCAGAAAGCGAAAACCTGCTCACCTTCATCCAGGACGAGCATCCACAAACCATCGCGCTCATCCTCGCACATCTTCCGCCCGCCAAGGCAAGTGAAATCCTCATCGGTCTGCCCAATCAAAAGCAGATCGAAGTCGTGAAACGCATCGCCAACATGGAGCAGACCAACCCCGAAGTCATCAAAGAAGTCGAAAAGGGACTCGAGCATCGACTCAGCGACATCGTCAGCCAAACCTTCGAGAAGGCAGGCGGCGTCAACACCGTTGCCGAAATGCTCAACCTCGCGGATCGCTCGACCGAAAAAGCCATCATGGAAGGACTCGAAGCCGAGGACCCCGATCTCGTCGAAGGCATCCGTCGACTCATGTTCGTCTTCGAAGACATCCTCAAGGTCAACGACAAGGGCATTCAAAGCGTCCTCAAAGAAATCGAAAACGACACGCTCGCACTCGCACTCAAAACGGCAAGCGACGAACTCAAACAGAAAATCTTCAAGAACATGTCCGAACGCGCCGCTCAACTCATCCAGGAAGACATGCAATTCATGGGGCCGGTCCGGGTCAGCGACGTCGAACAGGCGCAGCAAAAAATCGTCGATGTCGTGCGACGACTCGAAGACAGCGGCGAAATCGTCATCGGCGGTCGCGGTGGGGAGAAGGAGATGGTCGCCTGATCGCCTGAGACCGACTGAGTCGCAACGTGATCCTCGTAACATCTCGATTCCCTACCGTCCGGGTCCGCCTCTTCATGACAGTCGCCGTCGCACATGCTCTGCCCGATCCGTCGCATGCTCCGATCAGCCTGCGGCGGGAGCTTTGCCACACGTTTCTGCGGCTCCGCTGGGTGCATCTCGTCGTCGTCTTGCTCGCGATTCTCGTGGTGTTTGCGCCCTATGCGCGCGTCGCACATGCGATGCCCGATGCCCCATGGGACGCTCGCTTCATGTTCGTCATGGGCGATATCCAATACTTCGATCAAATCCGCTCGATCGCAGAACTCGACTTCGGACAGGCGTCGGTCCTCGAAGGACGGGGCGTCGGATTCGCATCATTTCCGATCGTCTCACTCGCACCGGCTGCCGCCTTCTATGCATTGCTCGGGCCGGTCGGCCTCATGGTCAATTCGATCGTGAGCCTGCTGGCGACTGTCGGTCTGTCGCGTGTGCTGTTTCGCGTGATGGGTCTCGACGCATACCCGGCCACGCTCGGCGCGATGAGTCTTGCGCTCGTCCCCTGGTTCGAGATCGGCAAGCTCGGCGTCGTCTCGCTCCTGAGCTTCTGGAACGACCGTCTCGGCAGACCGGTCGGCACGATTCCGCTTCTGCTCATCGCGCTTATCGCCTTCTCGCTGATCCTCCGGTCGTCGCGTCATCGTCAAAGCGCATCGGCGTGGATGCTTCTCGCGATCGGAGTCGCGCTTCTCTTGCAGGGAAACTTTCATACGGGCGTCGTCGTCGGCCTTGCTTCGGTGGGGCTTCTCGTCTGGACCGTCGTCGTCGATCGACGTCAATGGACACGCGTCCTGCGTCGCACACTTCTCGCAGCCGCGATCGGCGTGGTGGCGATGATCCCGTTTCTCGTCGCCCGCGTGCTGGAACATCCCGACGGGCCCGCCCGGCTCGGCAGGATCCCCGTCGACCGACTACGACCCTTCATCGATTCATCGCTCATCCCATACGCGCTCGGCGTCTTTGCACTCACGCTTCTGTTTGGCGTGCTGTCATGGCTCATGATGCGACGAATGACCTCTGCAACCGAGAGTGAAAGTGACGCGCCATTCCGCCCGCTTGTCATCTGGCCGGCCTTGATCGTTCTTGCGTTCTTCGCGTTGCCGATCTCGACGATGATCCTCGGGCAGGGCGCACAGCTGTTCCACTTTCGAGAGTCGCTCCGCATCCTCGCAACTGTCGGTCTGTGCGGCGGGGCAGTGATGCTCGTCTCTCGCCTCATCCGACATCGCCTCATCCTTGCGGGCGTGTGTCTCCTGCCAGTGGTCGTGCATCTCGGCTATGCATGGACGGCCGCACCGGTGGCTGCAACGACTTATCGCTTCGACCTCGGTGCCAAGCATATTCCTGTCGTCGATGGAACAGATTTTCGAGTCGCGTTCAAAGAACTGTGCGGTGAGCTAAGGTCAGATCGATATCGGGATGATCTTGTGCTCGCTTCGCTTGATCCGGGTGTCAGCGTCTGGTGGACTTTCATGCACGGACGTTTCACCTTCATGCCCGACATCCTCACCGCCACCCTCGCAGAGGCGGAAATTGAACGGCGGTTTGTGATCTACTGCCGGACGATTGGCATGACGCCGGAACAATTTCTGAACCGCATTGTCCGCGATCACACGCTCTTCTTCCGCCTCGGTCAGGGGCGATACACCGCGAACGCGCGTTACACGCTCGATCCGATCGAGACGTACTCGCCCGAGGATCAGGTGTCGATTCGACAGACCCATCCAACGCGGGCATGGAACATGAAACTGTCCACTCTCCAGCAGCAGCGATTGCTCAGTCTCTTTTCTGACTTGGGTGAAGCTGGCCCGAACGAACCGCGTTTGGATGTCATCGTCCTAACGCCACGCGAGATCGAGCTGGGACTCCGTCCGCCTGATGATCGTTTTCAACGGACGTACGAGAACTTTTTCTTTCGTGTCTATCGGCGGCGCGCCGAGGGGGGTGTCTGATGGGTGTCATCAAAGCCGAACGAGCCAAAACGCTGACGACATTTTCGATGTCCGATCTGGAAGCACGTGCACGACTGCTGGTGAGCAAGGCACGCGCGGAGGCGGACCAAATCCTAAAGGACGCTCGCGCAGAGGCTGCAAAACTCAAGGCCGACGCGTCCTCGAACGGGCTGGCGGAGGGAAAGAAGAAAGGACTCGAAGAAGGACGAACGCAGGGAAAGGCGCAGGCGCTGGCCGAGGCGATGAAGACCGAGAGTGCGAAGCTCGCCGAACTGGTCAAGGCGTTGTCGGCGGGCCTTGAAGAGATCAATCGGATGCGGCTGACGCTGGAATCCGATGCACGAGAAAACCTGTTGATGCTCGCGGTGGCGATCGCGCGGAAGGTCACGCACCGTGAAGGCAAACTCGATACCGCCGTCGTCGAGGCGAATGTGCAGGCAGCGATTCAGCTTTTGCAGACGCGGACACGCGTCAGGCTCTCAATCCACCCGGATCAACGTGATCTGGTCGAGTCGATCCTGCCGCAACTCAAACTCAAATGGCCGACCATGCAGCATGTGGAGATCGTCGACGATGTCGCGGTCCGACCCGGCGGATGTCGCGTGGAGTCGGCGTCAGGACAGATCAGTGCCGAGCTGGACGAGCAGATCGATCGCATCGCCTCTGAACTCGTGCCGCAGCGTGAAGGGGCGACACAACAGATCGAACGATTCTGGCCGAGCGACATGATCGATTGAAACTCAACGCAGCGAGAACCCATGACGCTCTTGGAAGAACAGATCGCGACGGTTGAAACGTGCATGCCGATGGGCGTAAGCGGCACGGTGACAGCCGTTCGCGGGCTGACGATCGAGGCGTCGGACCTTCCGCTGGCGACGGGTTCGATGTGCGTGATTCGCTCACACGCCGGGCACACGACTCGTGCTGAAGTGATCGGATTCGATTCGAGCCACACATTACTCATGCCGCTCGGCGGACTTGAAGGGATTGCGCGCGGCGATCGTGTGGAACTCGTGACGCATCATCCGAGGATCGTCTGTTCGCATTCGATGCTTGGACGGGTCATCGACGGGATGGGCAGGCCGATCGACGGACGAGGTCCGCTTCCGCCGGGCCGGGCCATGCGGGTTGATGCCCGAAGTGTGACGCCGCTCTCGCGGAAGCCGATCCGCGAGCCGCTCTACACCGGCGTCCGCGCGATCGATACGTTGCACACCTGTGGCCGCGGGCAACGCATGGGAATCTTCTCCGGTCCCGGCGTGGGAAAAAGCACGCTGATGAGCCAGATCTCGCGCAACACCAGCGCGGACGTCAGCGTCGTTGCGCTCATCGGCGAGCGCGGTCGCGAGGTACAGGAGTTCATCGAACACGCGATGGGTGAAGAGGGAATGAAGCGATGCGTGATGATCGTCAGCACGAGTGACGATACGCCGCTTTTGAAGGTACGGGCGGCGCGGGTGGCGTGTACGGTGGCGGAGTTCTTTCGCGATGCGGGCAAGCATGTGCTGCTCATGATGGACAGTCTGACGCGACTGGCGCAGGCGCAGCGACAGATCGGCCTGGCCGCACGCGAACCGCCGGCGACGCGAGGATTTCCGCCCAGCGTGTTTGCCATCCTCCCGGAGATCCTCGAGCGTGCCGGACAGACGAATGTGGGATCCGTGACGGGCTTTTACACCGTGCTCGTTGAAGGCGATGACTTCAACGAACCCATCCCCGATGCCGTCAAGGGGATCACCGATGGACACTTGCTGCTCAGTCGAACGCTGGCGACGCAGGATCATTTTCCGGCGATCGATGTGTTGCAGAGCATCAGCCGTGTGCGTGGGGATGTCTGTCCAAGAGATCGCGTGGAGAAGGCGCGAAAGGTCCTCAAAATTCTCGCCGACTTTAAGCAGATCGAAGATCTCGTAAGCATTGGTGCGTATGTGAAGGGGAGCAATGCCGAGTCTGACCTGGCCCTGGAGGCGCGCGGACGGGTGATCGCGTTTCTCAAGCAGAGCAGCAAGGACGCGCTCTCACCCGAGGCGGCGATGAAACAGCATGACGATCTGTGCGCGGCAATCGATTTGCTTGCCAAGAGTCAGACGAGCCAGAAAGCGCGTCAGGATGCATCAAAAACGTAGTGGAGTTGTGCGGCCGGACGATTGATGTGCACGATGAACGAGGTTGAACGATTCAGGGCATGGAGGCCTTATGGCACGATTTGTATTCGGTTTGGAGTCGGTTCTGGAACAACGAAAACGTGAAGAACGCGTGTTGCAGGGCGAGCTTGCAACCAGCCTGCAAGCGCAGATCGAGATCGAGGCGGAAATTGCGCGGATCGAGCAGGAATTGCAGACCGAGCAGGGCGGGATCAGGCAGTCGCTCGTGGGTGCGTTGGATGTGCAACGACTGCTTTCATATCGGCGATATCTGGCCGCGCGGGCAGTGGATGTGGGTCGATTGGGACAAAAACTAAGCGAGGCCAAACTGGGCGTGGAGGCGGCGCGACGGAAGTTGATCGAAGCTTCACGTCGACGCAAAAGTCTGGAATCGCTCCGAGAAAAGCAGCAACAAGGATTCATCGCCGAAGTCGAACGACGAGAGGCGATCAACGCCGATGAGGTCGCGACGCAAATGGCGTATGCACAGTTGCAGGCCAATCCTGTCTCTCCGACGGCAGCCTGATGCGGCGTGTTGGTCCGAAGCATCTGTCCGCAAACCAGCACCAAGAGGCAAGTGAAGCAAGTGACTCACAGTCGAAGAGGATGACACGGGTGAATTGAGATGCTGAAGAAGCTGATGATGCTGGTGCTCCTGGTTCTCTCGATCAACTGCTTGTTGCTCGTGGGTGGGATCGGCTATTTGGTTGGGACGGGAGCGATCACCAAGGAGAAATGGCCGGAGCTGAGTGCGATCCTGTTTCCCAAGCCCGAACCTCCGCCTGAGGTGAAGCCTGTGGAGACGCCCGATCCAGCACTCGAACAGCCGATCCTGCGGATCGATGAGTTGCTCGCGCGGCAGGCGGGTCGACCGGCGACAGAGCAGGTGCAATTCATCCGCGAGGCATTCGACGCACAAACAGCCAATCTCGAAAGACAAAGGCGCGAATTGGTGGATTTGCGCCGCCAACTGGACATGGCCCGGTCAGCGCTGGCAAGCGATCGCGCGGATCTGGAGGCACGCGAAAAGGCACTCGTGGCACGCACCGAAGCAATGAACAAGGCCTCGGACGACAAAGGTTTTGCCGCAGCACTTGCGCTGTATGACTCCCTGCCGACGAAGCAAACCAAAGACATCTTCATGTCGCTGGACGAAGAGACTGTGGCCCGGTTCTTGCATGCGATGGAACCACGCAAGGCGTCACGCATCTTGAAAGAGTTCAAGACGGCCGAGGAGTTGGCCAGAGCGCAGACCTTGCTGGAACGGATGCGCAAAAACGACCTCGGGCAGGAAGCTACGGCGTCGAGTGATGCGACATCCCAGTGAGGCGGTGCTCGAGATGATCTGTTCGATCCACCATTCGCTCACCCCGTGATGCGATTGGACATCGTCAGAACCAGACCGATGCCGCTCCAGGACCCCGCGTCATGCCCACGCCGCTTCCGTTTCCAAACATCCCCGCCCATCCCAACCTCGCGCCGCAACGACCGGCCCAACTTCCGTTCGTCGCACCGCAGGTCATCACGCGATCATCGGGATTGTCCTTTCAACAACAATTCAACTTCAGCCAACTCCAACTTCAATCGGTCTCACAAAATCGAAATCAGGCATCGACATTCCCACGCGATTCATCGTTTCGAGAGTCGCTGAGCTCTGCCCGCGATCCGATTCGTGATCGTGCGGATCGGAATCTCGATTCGACCTTCCGATCACGCAACGCCGAAGCAAAATCCCGAACTTCAGGCGAGCGTACGCGCGAAATCAGTCATCGATCGCGTGATGCCTCAGATCGATCAAGGCAGGCGATCGACCGGGCTCGCGAAGGACGAAGCGACCCGACGAACGAGCGTGCTTCGATTCGTGAATCTCGTCGTGCATCAACCGATGCGAGTGAGACCGAGGTGCGACGAGCAGGACGCGACCGGGATGAGGAAGCGAATCTTTCGACCAGTGACTTAAACCCGAACGATCCCAGCCGACCGAGCTCGACGACTCAACAAGCCGACGGCGCCGCCGAAGCTGAATTGGCCGAAACGAATGACGTGGGTGCTGACGAAGATGCTGAAACGAAGCAGGACGCCGAGCAGACAACTGCCGATGGTGTTGCGGGCGAGGGGTCGAACACAGTCGTTGCTTTGGCCGGTGGCGTCTCAACTCCCGGCGTGGCGTTGGCAGGTGCCGGAGCGGATGTTGATCCGGACGCGGATGCGAAGGATGGGGATGGAGCGATCACGGCCGAGGAGACCGATGTGATCACATCGGGACTAAGTGCGCTGGCGGGGTCGCGCAACCAGCAGGCCGGGCAGGCGAAGGTTGACAGCGCCGTGGGTGCGTCGCGCGGCGGTGAGTCGATCGGCGAAGCGGTGATTGACGCAGAAGGGGGCGACGGTCAGGCGGGCGGAGCTTTGGATTCTGAGGCACAAGGCGAATCAAGCGGAGGCGGGTCGGGCCAGGCCAAGTCGGCGGGGCAAGCTCATTTGTCTGCGGTGAACGGACCGGGTAACGCGGGTCACCCGAACGGAGCAAACGCGGCATCTGGACCGGCGAGTGCGTCTTCGAGCGCGAGTCTATCGTCGGTCGCGGGTGCGTCGATCGCTTCGCCAGATGCGGCGGGATCAGTTGCCGATCCTACGTCGAACGTGCTGGGCGCGACTTCCAATGGCAGCCTTGCGACGGGCGCGTCGGCTCGTGCGGAAGCGGCGCGATTCGAGTCGATGCCGCGCTCGCCCGAGCAGCAATTCGCGCAAGACAATGTCGATCAAATCGTGCAGGGTGTACGCACAAAGCTGTTGCCCGGCGGAGGGCAGATGCAGATCCAACTCGACCCGCCCGAACTCGGTGCCTTGTCGATCCAGATCAAGGTCATCGACGGACGCGTGACAGCCAGTTTTCTTACGAGCGGCGACGAGGCGAATCGGCTGCTGAGTCAGAACCTGAGTCAGCTCAAGACAAGCCTCGAGACCACTGGCGTCAGCGTGCATCGAATCGAAGTACGCACGTCGGAGTCGTCGCAATCTCAGTCGCGCGGCGATGACGGGCGAGACGGAGCGCGTGATGGCTCGCGAGACGGATCACGCGACGGGTCAGGGAATCAGGCGTTCGGCGGAGGGGCGTCGGAGCAAAACCGACGTGAGATGGTCGAAAAGATGTGGCGAAGACTGGCGTACGGATCGGATGAACTGGATGTGATCGGATAAATCGATGACACGCGGAAGAGCGTCATCGAAAGATCATGTCGGCGTGACTGAAAACAAGGACGAGAATCATGGAAACGGCAGCAATCAGCGGAGCAGGAACCACAGCAACAGGTCGCAAGGCCGGGCTGAAGGGCCTCGAGGTCGAGGACTTCATCAACATGATGGTGACTCAACTCCAAAATCAGGACCCGCTTGAACCCGCGAAGAACGATCAACTGCTGGCGCAGATGAGCCAGATCGGTCAATTGCAGAGCGCTCAAGACATGCAGTCTGCAATGAGGACGTTGGTGGAAGACAACAACACGATGCTTCAACAGCTGGCCGCCCAGAACAGTGTGTCGTCGGCGGGCTCGATGATCGGCAAGGTCGTTGAAGGTGTTGTCACCGAGGGTGACAAGGAAGTGAAGCTGAACGGCACGGTGACGGCGGTCACTGTGGATAAGGATGGACTCGTGAAACTGGAACTGGACAGCGGAAAGTTCTTGCCGCTGTCGGGGGTTCGATCGATTTCAGGGTCGGGCAATGGTCCCGGCACAGCGATTGCACCGTGAGTGATCGAAGGATCGTGGATGGCCCGGCGTCGACGTGGAGCGGCGTCGCCGGTGCATCAGATGCGCGGCGGAGCCGCAGGGATTGCGCGGAGCGAAGTTTTGGTCGCGTCGCACCGACTCGCACAGACACGGACGTCTGTCGATCGGTACGACCAACCCCACCCAAGGATTTCTCGTCATGGCACTGACCAGCACGCTCTACACAGGTCTCAGCGGACTCTCCGCCAACCAGACCAAGCTCAACATCATCGGCAACAACATCGCCAACGTGAACACCACCGCATTCAAGGCGAGTCGCGCACTGTTCCGGCCGCAACTCTACGTCACCGATGCCGCTGGCGCTGCGCCTGATGGTGAGTTCGGGGGAACCAACCCCAGCCAACGCGGACTCGGTGTGCAGGTCGGTACCATCCAGCGAAACTTCAACCAGGGAAACCTCGAAACCACTGGCGTGAAGACCGATCTCGCCATCGAAGGCGAAGGATTCTTTATCGTCAACGGCGGCGGGGCAGACAGCTATACACGCGACGGCACTTTCACCACCAACGAAGACAGCCAACTCGTCTCCAGCCGCGGCGAATATGTTCGTGGCTATGCGATCGATGAAGACTTCAACATCCTCGACACGCAGGTGACGAATCTCGAGATCCCACTTCGGAAACTCACGATCGCCAAGCCTACGGAATCCATTGGCATGATCGGAAATCTGAACACGTCGGGCGTGCCTGCGACGGCTGCTTCGGTCTTGGGCAGCGATGCCGCGCTTCTGGATGCGGGTGGAGCGGCCCCGACGGGCGCGACGCTTCTGGCGGACCTGCGAGCGGCGAACGATCTGGCGACGCCGCTCTTTGCGGATGGTCAAGTGATCGATCTGAACGCCCGACGCAACGGCGCGGAAATCGATCCCGAAGGCAACATGAACCTCGAAGTCGATGGCGCGGCCACCACGCTGGACGACCTGCTTGCATTCATGGAAGTCGCTCTGGGCATCAACACCGATGCAGATGTCGCCGCCGCTGCGCCTGCGGGATTCGCGCCGGGCGTTGCACTCGCTGCCGCGACTGCACCCGGTGATCCGGTCGGTAGCCTTCGACTCAACGTCACTTCGAATGTCGGCGTCTCCAATTCCACATCCATCCTCGGCGGACTCCCGTTCGGCATGTCCGAAACCACCGCCGCCGTCGGTGAAAGCACGCGGACGTCGCTCAACGCCTACGACACGCTCGGCAATGTCATCGGCGTGGAAGTCAATGCCGTCTTCGAACAAGCACTCCCCGACGGCGGAACCGTCTGGCGATTCTGGACACGATCCAACGACACCGCAGCAGCCGCCGAGTACGCACCCGGCACGACCGGCGGAATCCTCGGAAGTGGAACCATCACCTTCGACGCCGATGGCAACTTCGTGTCACAGGCCAACAACGCTGTCACCGTCGATCGTACGGGAACTGGTGCCGAGCCCGAGTTGACATTCGATCTAAACTTCTCCCGCATGACCGCGCTTTCAGGGCAAAGCTCCCTCCTGAATCCCGATCCCATCAACCCTGTCGCCGGATTCGCAACGCAAACGCTCGTCGACTTCACCATCAGCGACACCGGCTTGATCGAGGGAATCTTCTCAGGCAATGCCCGACGACCGCTCGGTCAGATCGCACTCGCTCAATTCGACAACCCAGAGGCCCTGCTCGATCAGGGTGGAAATAACTTCACCGTCGGACCAGGCAGCGGCGATCCGATCGTGGCAAAGCCCACGCAGGCCGGACTCGGTCGACTGCTCGCCGGTCGTCTAGAAGGCAGCAACGTCGACATCAGCCGAGAGTTTATCGACATGATCGTGACCAGCACCGGATTCAGCGCCGCGAGCCGTGTCATTTCGACCGGCGACCGACTGATGACCGAACTCCTGAACCTGCAACGCTAAACCCCGCTAAACCTAACCCGTCATGAATGGTGAATGATGCAATGTCCGTGTTGAGTTACGAGTCGGTCGATCAGACGAAGGGCCGACATGATTCAAGAAGATCAAGCCGCTCGCAGGTGAGTAGCCTGCGGGCAGCCTTCAGCCCCCGCGGCAGGTGTTGGTTTCTGCTGCCCGCGGGGGCGACTGAATGTTTGTTGGGGCTGAACATCTTCGGGTGGGACGCAGTGTTTGAGGTGACCGGTCCATTGAGTGTTTTGAGCAGGTGAATCCATGATCGTACTAACTCGCTTGAACGGAACGCCCTTTGTCGTCAATGCAGAGAAGATTCGGTATGTGGAGAGCACGCCGGACACGGTGATCTGCTGTGATCAGGGAGAACGCTACATGGTGCGTGAACCGCTGGCGGAGGTCATTCGTCGGGCGATCGAATACGCGCGGGTGACGCGTCGTCCGGTGGCGGCGTGAATGACGGGCGATCGGGCGTCCGGTAAGAGGGCCCGCTAGAGAGATGATTCGGGGGAATTTTTCGCGCGGATTGTCGGACGTCGGAAGTGATTCGGCTTTTGGGGGATGAGGTTTAACTGGATGCCCGGCTCTGCCGATAACGCAGAGGACTGCCTTGTGTGCTGCGCGTGTTGTGCGCGGGTCGCAGGTGGTTTGAGGATCGAAAGGCCGGCATTCCCATGAGTGAGAAGGCGAAAAAAGAAGAGCCCAAAGGCGACGACCACGGCGAAAAGAAAAAGAAGGGCGGGATCAAGGCACTTCTAACCAAGCTGCCGGTTTTGCTCGGCGGGGTGATGGTCATTGAAGCTGTCGTCATCTTTGGGGTGATGAAGATGATGGGTGGCAAGCCCGAACCGGTCGCCGGCGCGGACGGCGCCGAGCTTCATGCCGACGACGGACACGGCGGAGGTCATGACGACGGACATGGCGGCAAGGGCAAGGACGGCGAGAAGAAGATCGATCCGAACAGCAAAAGCGAATTGATGGTCATCGAGATGCGCGCGCCCAACAAGCTGTCGGGCCGTACGTTCCTTTACGACATCGCCATCTTCGTGAGCGTGAAGCAACCGAACGAAGAAAAGGTGAAAACCATTCTCGAGCAGCGGAAAGCCTTGATTAGTGACCGCGTTCGTACGATTATTGCCCAAAGTGAGCCGTCCAAGCTCGATGGCGCCAAGGAACCGGGACTCGAGACCTTGCGTCGTCAGGTGAAGTTTCAACTGGACGAGATTGTGGGCGCGGGATTGATCGAAGAAGTGCTGGTGCCGCGCTGCATTCCGTACCGGGCCGATTTCTAAAGGCTTTCAGGGCGATGGATTTGCCCCCAAAAGTCGCAGGGAATCGGCAGATGAGCTTCCGGTTCGCACGGGCAACTGAATTGGTCGATCAATCGACGGAACGCCTGTGCGGATTTTTTTTTGAACTTGGATAAACTCACCGCGACGGGCCAGGAAGGCCCGGCCGATGTTTTGTGCCTGGGCGAGCCTTCGGTCGTCTGGCACCCAATGTCGGAGAGCCATGGATGGTGAGTATGCCAGACGACACGCCCCCCGCCGGCTCAGGCGGAATCTCAGACGCCGACATCGATGCTCTGCTCGCAGAGATCAACGCCTCAGGCCCGGCCGATCAGGTCGCCGAGAACGCCGTCGAAGCCGCGAGTTCCGCCGCCACCGATATCGACGCGCTTCTCGAATCTGCGATGTTCGAAAGTGCCGAAGGCGCAGCGCCCAACGCCATCCCGCACATCCCCGAACCGCCTCAACAATTCAACACGCCCGCAGCACGCGTACCCGCTCCGACTCTGATCGCCCCCGACGCGATCGCGATGGACCTACCCGAACTGCAGGCCGCAATGGCAGCCGCGCAGGCCTCCAGCATTGACCTGCTCCGCGACGTCGATCTAAACGTCAAGATCGAACTCGGGCGATCACGAATGCTCGTTGAAGACGTCCTGCGCCTCTCCGAAGGTTCAGTCGTCGAACTCGACAAACTCGCAGGCGATCCGGTCGATGTCTATGTCAACGAACGACTCGTTGCTCGCGGGGAAGTTCTGGTCTTAAACGAACAATTCTGCGTTCGTGTCAACGAAATCGTCGCCACCCGAGAGGACATGGTGTGAGGAAAGACTCCGGATATATGCCATACGTCGGCCAAAGGCCGTGCCCAGGCTGGATCGTGCTGGCGGCGATGCTCGTCATGCTCGGGCTGAGCCGGGCGTCCCACGCGCAGCAAGGTCCGGGCGTCCCTGCCGATCCTCAGCCGGTTTCTCGATCCGATGCTCGGCCCGACGCCCGGTCGGACGCGGCAACGGAAGCCGGTTCGGGAAGTCAAACCGATACCATGCCCATCCGCCGCGAGGCGACCGATCCGAATTCAGCCGAGGTTGCAACCAAACAGCCGCAAAGCACCTCGGGTTTTGATCTTGCACGCCTGATGGCCGCCATGGGGATCGTGCTGGGGCTGATTCTGCTTGCGCGATGGGGCGCACAAAAGCTGATGCCCGGAACCAGGCCCAACGCGCCCGGGCCGATCAGCGTCGTCTCACGCACCGTCATCGCGCCGAGACAGCAGTTGTTGCTCATCCGTGTCGGAGGAAAATTGCTGCTCGTGTCGGACTGCGCCGGCACGATGTCACGACTGACCGAGATCACAGACGCCGACGAGATCGCGCTCCTGCTCGGCTCAACCGCCCGTCCGGCAGTCAATCAGGAAGCGGAATCGGATCTGGAAGAGTTGCCCGCTCCCAACCGCGGTTTCGGAAAATGGTTCGGCCGGGCCAGAGAGACATTCGCGGCCGCAGATGTAGACAATCAAGCCGATCCGATGCCCGCACCGAGAAACGCCCGGGCAACCAGAAACAATCAGGCACCCAGCATCGACCAAGCACCGTCCGAGCAGCGAGGTCGTGTCGACCTCATGGTCGATGACTCGCCTCCCGCCGAAGCACCGCCCGATCAGGTGGCCGGTGATATTCAGCAACTTCTCGAACGCATTCGCCGGGTCTCCGAACAAGTCAAAACGGGTCGATCGTCGTAGGAACGTGTGTGCCTTCTCCTTCTTGCGATATGAAGCCAATAGCGTCCATCTTCCTCGCGATCCTCGGCCTGCTGACTATCGCTGCGCCCTCCATCGGACAGGTGCTGCCCGATCCATCCCTTCCGCCCGCGCCGCTTCAGTTGCCCGACATCACCAGCCCGCAAAACTTCAGCGCATCGATGCAGGTCATCGTCCTGCTGACGATCCTGAGTCTTGCGCCCTCGATCATCATCATGATGACGAGCTTCACGCGGATCATCATCGTCTTGAGCCTGCTCCGTCAGGCGATGGGCACGCCCACACTCCCGCCGAATCCGGTCTTGATCGGGCTGAGCCTCTTCATGACCTTCCTTGTCATGGGACCAACGCTCGGACGCGTCCATGACGATGCAATCAGGCCCTACCTCGATGGCTCGATCACCCAACAGACCGCTATACAACGCGCACAAATCCCCGTCCGCGAGTTCATGATCGCCCAGGTCATCGCTGCGGGCAACGAGGAAGACGTCGAACTCTTCCACAGCTTTGGCGGTCGTGAGCCGGCCCAAACGTGGGGCGAGGTGAGCACCATGAGCCTCATCCCCGGATTCATGCTCAGCGAACTCAAAGTTGCATTCCTGATGGGCTTCAAAATCTACCTGCCATTTCTCATCATCGATATGGTCATCAGCTCGGTCCTGATCAGCATGGGCATGATGATGCTTCCGCCGGTGCTGATCTCATTGCCATTTAAGTTGCTTCTATTTGTTTTAGTAGACGGTTGGCGCTTGATCGCATCGAGTTTGATGAGTAGCTTCGTGCCGTCCGGATAGCTGTTGAATCGGTTGTCCGGACGCCTGTGCATGGATGTGTCAGGCGCAAGAGTTGAAAATGACGGCAAAATCAGGCATTTTCGGAAGATTTCCGGATCTGCATCGGTGATGCCGGGATCGGGTCGAGGTCGCTGCAGGATGCAGCGAAGTCGGTTCGGTCTTTTCCATTTCATGTGTTGGTCAGACTCGGTCAAGGAGGACACGAGATGACACTCGACGAAGCGGCCGACCTGGTCCGCCAAAGCCTCTGGATCACACTGCTGATCGCCGCCCCCATGCTTATCGTGGGTCTGGTGGTGGGTCTTGTTGTCTCGATCGTGCAGGCGCTGACCCAGATCCAGGAACAAACACTCACATTTATCCCCAAGATCGTCTCGATGATCATCGCGGCGGGGCTCCTCATGCCGTGGATCGGTCTGCGACTGGTCGAATACACACAAATCATGTTCGCGACCGGCGGCTCACCATGAAATCCGCTCGGCTTGATCTCAATGCGCCCTCACGGGGGCTGTCGCTCGTTTCAGTGTGCCCAAAGAAATCTAAATCCTCCTTACCGTTGATCCTTCATTGATGTCGTTCCTTCCCGAAAATCTTCAGCCGCTGCTTGAGCATGTGCCCGTGTACGTGCTGACTGCGTTTCGGGTGGCGGGGCTGATGCTCTTTTCGCCTCTGTTTGGTTCGAGTCGGATTCCGAGCCGTGCCAAGGTGATGTTGGTGCTGGTGATGACAGTGGGACTGCTGCAACTCCCCATGCCCGAGGCGCGATTGCCCGAGTCGCTGGGCGGATTGGTCATGGCGATCGGCGGAGAAATGCTCTTTGGCGTCGCGATGGGGATGGTCGCGAGCCTCGTCTTCATCGCGGCGCAGTGGGCGGGAGAAATGATCGGGCAGCAGCTCGGATTCAACTTAAGTGAGGTCTTTGACCCCCAATTCAGTGGCGGTGGATCAATCATTGGCGATCTCTATTTCGTCCTCACGATCGTGGTGTTTCTCATCGTTGGAGGGCATCGCGAGATGGTGCTGGGCGTGGCGGACAGCATTCAGCGCGTCCCGCCGGGGACGATGCTGATGAACGCGGGCTTGTTCGAATTGGTCATCGAAATGCTCACGAGCGTGATGCTCGTAGCGATGCGGATCGCCGCGCCGGTCTTTGTCACGATGCTGATCGTCGACGTTGCGATGGGCTGTATCGGTCGAACGATGCCACAACTGAACGTCATGAGCGCGGGTATGTCGATCCGGGCGATCGTCGGCATTCTCGTCCTGGCGCTGGGCATGATGGTCGGGACGACCGTGCTTCATGACGCCGTGGTCGAAGCGTTGACCACATATCGGGTGTTACACGGCTTTTAGCGAGGCTGAAGGCGAAGAGTCAGGTCATGGAATGAGTGTGAAAGTGCAGGGTGTTTGATGGCAGATGAGAGCGGTGAAAAGACTGAAGCACCCACACCGCGACGCCGCGCCGAGGCCCGCGAGAAGGGGCAGGTCGCGCGCAGCACGGACTTGAATGCCGCGGTTCTGATCCTCGTCGCGATCGTGCTCATCGCATGGACAGGACAAAACCTCATCGGCGCGCTCATGGGCGTCATACAGCAAGTGTTCAGCGCCGAATCACTCGCCGACCACGCGCCGGGCAACCTCACGACGACGCTATTCACGGCCGCCATCACTGTCGGGCAGGCGTCGCTGCCTTTGCTCGCGGGCGTCGTCATCGCCGCGATCCTCGTCAACATCTTTCAGGTCGGATTTCATCTGACACCCAAAAAGCTCCAGCCGAAACTGAGCTCACTCAATCCGCTCAAAGGTGCGGGGCGACTCTTCGGACAGGGCGGACGCAGTTGGGTGCAGTTGCTGTTCAATCTCATCAAGCTCACGCTGATCACCGGCGTGGCCTACTCCGCGGTGGCTGGGAAAATGGGGACCATCCTCAGCGTCTCGGGCATGCCGATCGAGAGCATCTTTCTATTCGCCGGCCAGATCATCTTTGACATCGCGCTCCGCGTTTCGATCGCGCTGCTCATCATCGCAATCCTCGACTTCGCGTGGCAGAAGTTTCGTCATGAAAAAGACCTGAAGATGAGCAAGCAGGATCTGAAAGACGAAATGAAAAAGATGGAAGGTGATCCGATCATCAAACAGCGACGTCGGCAGATTCAAATGCAACGCGCGATGCAACGAATCAATGCCGAAGTGCCCAAGGCCGACGTCGTCGTGACCAACCCGACCCACTTTGCGGTCGCTCTTAAATATGACGGCGACTCGATGGCTGCCCCACGCGTGGTGGCCAAGGGCGCGGACTATCTGGCGTTTCGCATCCGAGACATCGCCAAGGCGAACGGGATTCCAGTCATCGAAAGACCTCCACTTGCACGCGGCCTGTATCGCGCCTGTGAGGTGGGGCAGGAAATCCCCGAACAGTTTTACTCCGCTGTCGCAGAGATCCTGGCGTATGTCTGGGAGATCACAGGCAGGGCAAGACAACGATTGGCAAGTCGATAGAAGTGGCTAAGGGCTAGTGACCAGAGTTGATGGACCACACATGAGCACGGCAGCGGTTCAAAATCCGAATTCCTTCTTCGCGAAAATCCTCGCGCAGAAGGATCTGCTGTTTCCGGTGGCGTTCGTCTCGCTGTTGATCGTCATCCTGATCCCGCTTCCGATAGTCATTCTTGATTTACTTCTCGTGCTGAACATCACGCTGAGCGTGATCGTGCTTGCAACGACGATTTATGTGAAGAGTCCGCTCGAGTTTGCGGTGCTGCCCTCGTTCCTGCTGGCGATCACACTGTTTCGCCTCGTACTCAACGTCGCGACGACACGACTGATTCTCACCGCAGGCGATCGTGCGAGCACGCCTGAGGCGGCCATGGCGTCAGCGGGGCATGTGGTCGAGAGTTTCAGTTCCTTCGTGGCCGGCGGATCGCTCATGGTTGGGCTGATCATCTTCATCATCATCTTCGTGATCCAATTCGTCGTCATCACCAAAGGCGCAACACGCATCAGCGAAGTGGCCGCGCGATTCACACTCGACGCGATGCCCGGCAAGCAAATGGCAATCGACGCCGATCTGAACGCCGGCGTCATCAACGAGGCCGAGGCACGCAAACGCCGCGAGGAGATCAGTCAGGAAGCCGACTTCTACGGGGCGATGGACGGTGCATCAAAGTTCGTCCGCGGTGACGCGATCGCGGGTATCGTCATCACGATCATCAACATCCTCGGCGGATTTTATGTGGGGATGGTCGAGCTCGGGTGGCCCGCACTCGAAGTGATGAGCCTCTACACGCGTCTGACGATCGGCGACGGATTGGTCAGCAGCGTGCCCGCGTTCATCGTCTCACTGGCGGCGGGCCTGATCGTCACGCGATCGAGCAGCAAAAATCAACTCGGCGCGGAAGTCGGAAAGCAACTCTTCTCCCGACCCGAAGCGCTCATCATCGCGTGCGTCTTCCTCGGCATCCTCGCCGTGACTGGCCTTCCGCCGATGCCGCTGGCGATCCTCTGCGTCGCCTGCGGATTACTCGCGTGGTCGCTCAAACGAACCGCCAAGCGACAGGCGATCGCACAGGCTCAGGCGGATGAGCAAAAAACCGTCTCGGCGGCTCGCGAACCGGAGAAAGTCGAGAAACTGCTCGACGTCGATGTCATGGCCCTGGAAATCGGCTATGGCCTCGTCAAACTCGTCGACACCGCACGCGGCGGGGATCTTCTCGAACGCATCAGCAGCATCCGGCGAAGACTCGCCATGGAACTCGGAATCGTCGTTCCGCCGGTCCGCATTCGTGACGACCTGAACCTCGGGCCAAACGACTACTGCATCCGCATACGAGGTCAAACCGTCGCGCGCGGCTCGACCTATCCCGAACTCCTGATGGCGATGGATTCCGGCATGGCAACCGGAGAATTGCAAAACGCCTCGCCTACCACCGAACCAGCCTTCGGTCTGCCTGCTTACTGGATCCCCGAATCCATGAAGGATCAGGCCGAACTGATGAACTACACCGTCGTCGAGCCCAGCGCGGTGATGGCAACCCATCTCACCGAAGTCGTCCGCGCCCATGCCCACGAACTGCTTAGCCGACAAGAGATCAAGAATCTCCTGGAAAATCTCAAGCAGCGATGCCCCGCCGTGGTTGAAGAAGTCGTGCCGACCATCATCAAACCAGGCGAATTGCAACGCGTCATGCAGAATCTGCTCCGCGAGCGTGTGCCCGTGCGCGACCTCGAAACCATCCTCGAAACGCTCGGAGATTACGGCACGCGAACCAAGGACATGGACGTGCTGACCGAATACGTGCGCTCCGCACTCGCGCGGACGATCTGCAAACAATATGTCGATGCGGAGGACCGCATCACCTGTGTCACGCTCGATCCGACGGTCGAAGACTTGATTCAAGGACACATTCAGCGAACCGATGGCGGAAGCTACTTCGGCATGCCACCGGGCACGCAGCAGACACTCATAGGCTTCATCGCCCAAAAGGTGAACGAGGCCGCCACCACGGGTAAGTCGGCGGTGCTTCTGACGAGTCCGCACATTCGCTCGGTGGTTCGCAGAATGATCGAATCGGCGCTGCCGGGCACGGCGGTGCTGGGTGTGAACGAAGTGGTTCCGGGTGTCGGCATGGATGCCGTAGCTGTTGTGGGATTGAAGGGATGAAGTATGAAGGTTGAAACGATTACCGCCCCGACGATGCCCGAAGCGCTGCAACTGGTGAAGCAGCGACTCGGAAGCAACGCGGTCATCATTCGGACCCGCACGCTGACACAGCGCCGCTGGCTCGGACTACGCCGTACCCAGATCATCGAAGTCACCGCCGGCGATGGTGCAGCGCTTCCGCCGCGCCGCGTGCCCGCGCCACGCAAGCCGGTGCAGGGCTCGGTCCCGACCTCTGCTTCCGCTGTCGCAGCGCAGCGCGCCTACGGACGAGGCACCGTCGAAACCGATCAGCCAACACGCAACCGATTGCCCTCAACTCCGACCACGCTGAACCCCACAAACTCCCCGAGTCGCCCCGGCGCAAAACTCATGGAAAGCCCCGCCGTCGCTTCCGTGGCAATGCTCAACTTCGCCAAGGAAATCGACGGGCTCAAGACCATGGTCAACAGCCTCGTCACCGAAGTCCGGTCGCGCGGCTCGCCTAGCGTCCCCGAGGAACTCTTTGATCACTACCAAAAACTGATCCAATCCGAGGTCGCTGAAGAAATCGCAGTCGACATCCTACGAACAGTCCAACGCAACGCGCGGCCAGAGCAATTGAACAACGCGATCTGGGTTCGCGAACGCATTGTCGAGCAGATCGAGCGACTGATTCCGACCGCCGGCCCGATCGAACGTCGACGCGTGAACGGGCCTCATATCGTCGCATTGATCGGCCCGACGGGCGTGGGAAAGACGACGACCGTGGCAAAACTCGCGGCGAATCTGAAGCTGCGAGAAAAGAAAAGCGTCGGCCTGATCACCATCGACACCTACCGAATCGCGGCGATCGATCAACTGCGCCGGTATGCCGATTTGATCGGCGTGCGACTCGAAGTGGTGGGATCGCCCGAGGAATTGCCCGAGGCGATCGCGGCGCTGGGACCGGTCGATCATGTGCTGATCGACACCGCAGGCAGAAGCCCAAACGACACACTCAAACTCAACGAACTCGGTCGCTTCCTGGAACTTGCCGAACCAGATGAAGTGCATCTGGTCCTCAGCAGCACATGCGGCGGGCGGGCGACCGAACTGGCGATCGAGCGGTTTGGTCAGCTTCGCGTGGACAAGGTGTTGCTTACCAAGCTTGATGAGGCGGCGCAGATGGGCACGGTGCTGAGCGCGGTGCGTCGCATCAACAAAGGCCTAAGTTACATCACCACCGGTCAGGACGTCCCCGACGACATCGAAGTCGGCACGGCAAGGCGGATCGCCCGGCTGATCCTTGGGGAGGGCAACTGACATGGCATCTTCCCCGCAAACAACTTCTGTACCCGCGCCAGCGCCCAGGCCGGGCATTCCACGCTCGGCGCGGGCGGTGATGCGCGAATTGGCGCATCCGATTCCCGAAGCGCGCGGATTTGCCGCCCAGCGTGCATCATCGCTCGTCGAAACGACCGGTGCGTCGAGTTCAGACCAGGCCTCAAAACTCCGCTCAATGGTCAACGCGACCCTTCAGGCAGCCCGTCGTGCCACGGTGCTTGCCGTCACGAGCGGAAAGGGTGGGGTGGGCAAGAGCAACGTCGCGGTCAACCTTGCGGTCTGTCTGGCGCAGGCGGGCAAGCGCGTGATCCTGCTGGATGCGGATTTGGGTCTGGCAAATGCGGATGTGCTTTGCAATGTGGATGTACGCGGCAATCTCGCGCACGTGGTGGCGCGGCAAAAGCAGTTGCAGGACGTGATGGTCGAAGCACCCGGCGGATTCAAACTCATCGGAGGGGCGTCGGGCCTTGCGAAGATGGCCGATCTCACCGACGCAGACCGGCATCGGCTCCTGCTCGCACTCGATGCCATCGAAGCCGAGGCAGACGTGATCATCCTCGACACGGGTGCGGGAATCAGCCCGAACGTGCTGAGCTTCAATCGCGCTGCAGATCATGTGCTGGTGGTGACCACACCCGAACCGACTGCCATCACCGACGCCTACGCATCCATCAAAGTCCTTACCCGAAGGCCAACGCTCACCAACGGGCCGGAGTCCGCGGTGGGCGGGTTCGGCGGACGCATCAGCCTGCTCGTTAATCAAGTGACCGGGCCCGGTGAAGCTCAACAGGTCTACGACCGAATCAGCAAAGTCGCAAAACAGTTCCTGGGCGTGAGCGTATTCGATGCGGGATTCGTTCCACGCGACTCCGCCGTTACCGATGCCGTGCGACGCCGCTCTCCATTTGTCATCGCCTTCCCGAAATCACCCGCCAGCCGAGCTGTCGGACAACTCGCCGTCCGACTCGAACACGGCGTCCATCGACCCGAACGAAAGGGATTCTTCCAGCGACTCGGTCGATGGATGGGCGGAGGCGGATAGCCGCTGTGTCGTGCGTCAGTTGCCGGTGTTGCCAGCGGTGAACCACTGCCTGCTCGTCCTTGATGATCCAGAAACATTGATCCCCTTGGCTCGTGATGCCCCATCGAATCTCCGCCATCCTCGGACTCGTCGCCTTCGCCGCCTGCTTGATGGTCGGGGCGTTCGATGCTGGAAATGGGTTTGGTACCACAGTTTGGCGTGCACTGCTGGGAATGGGGCTAGGAATTGTGGTCGGCTACATCATCGGCGTCATGGCTGAGCGGATGCTGGCCGAGCATGTTGAGCAAGTGAAGAAGAAAAAATCGGAAATCGCTCAAGATTCCACTGGAGATGGCCGATGAATCGAAAGTCTCGCTCAAGTTGTCCGTGCCCAAGGTGCGCCGTGCGTGTGTCGTGGGCGGGGAAGTTCGTCATGTCTCTCAGCCTCGCAGGTGAGGTTCATGCGGACAAAAGGGCTGATGCGGTTTGTGCATCAGCAGCAAGCAATCGGTTGGATCGATGAAGTGAGCCAGACGCGGTCGCGACTAACGCTCGGGAGTGAACCGTTCACTTGCCGGTGATGCGATCGAACAGAGTGGCTTCGGAAGCAACCCAAGGACCGGGAGGATTTGTGACGCGTTCAACCCTTCGTGAAGGTCGTCAGGCCAAGGACATCAAGACGATCTGGGCCCAATACAAGGCCGAGCGCAGCGAAAAGCTCCGCAACATCATCATGGAGCATTACCTGCACCTCGTGCGATACAACGCCGAGCGCGTGCATTCCAAGCTCCCGGATGAAGTGGAAGTCGATGACCTGATGTCGGCTGGGATTTTCGGGTTGATGGACGCGATCGACGGATTCGATCAGGATCGCGGGGTCAAGTTCGAGACGTTCAGCGCGCCGCGTATTCGTGGTGCGATCCTCGACGAACTCCGATCCATGGACTGGGTACCAAGGCTCGTTCGCGCCCGCGCTGGCAAGATCGATCAAGCCACCAAAGCGCTCGAAGTCGAACTCGGTCGTACACCCACCGAAGACGAACTCGCTAAACGCATCGGCGTCAGCAAGGGCGAATTCGACAAAATGCAGAAGGACGCCAACGCCGTCGGCGTGGTGAGCCTGAATCGCCGATACTTCGAAACCGACAGCAACAAAGACGTACGCGAAATCGACGTCATCCAGGATCCAAAAGGCGCAGATCCCGTCCGCGAAATGCAGCGACGTGACCTCAAAGACCTCATCACTCGCGGCCTCTCGCGGGCAGAACGACTCATCATCATCCTCTACTACTTTGAAGAAATGACGATGAAGGAAATCGGCGCAACGCTCGATCTCTCCGAAAGCCGCGTCAGCCAGATGCACTCAAGCATCGTCGCCCGACTCCGCGCGCAAATCAGCCCAGATCGCCGACGCGAACTTGCTGTGGTCGCGGCTGTTTGAATGACCGGCGCAGTCAGTGACGCAGTGAGTGGTGACGTGAGTGGTCGTAAGTTCGGATCCATTCAACTCGACTGCACACCGATCGCGATCACGCTTGCCATCGAATGCGTCTCGGTATGGCTGAGACTGACGAGCCATCGCGTGATCCCACGCTCGGCGGCGATTCTCGCAGCTTCTCCCGTGACATGCAGCAACGGCGCGCCCGCCGCCGCGTGTGTGACCTCGACGTCGGTCCACGCAATCCCTTCGCTCCATCCCGTGCCGATCGCCTTCAACGCCGCCTCCTTGGCTGCAAAACGCGCGGACAAATGCTCGATCCGACGCTTCACACTCCGCGCGGCGTAGGCCTGCTCGCCCGGCGTAAAGACACGCTCGAGAAACCGCTCGCCGTGCCGATCAAGGAGTTCGCCAACGCGCGCGTTTTCGACCAGGTCGATGCCGTGCCCGAGAATGTGCTCGAATCGCTGCAGTGCCATCGATTCAAACTCTAACCGAAAGCACAGTCGATTTAACCACATTGATCATCCCAACTCCGGCCATTCAGGCAGCGGATCGGGCAGCTTCCGCCATGCCTCGGGCCCGCCTTCCATTTCATCGTCGGTCAACAGGCACGAATCGAGCGCGATTGATAGCGCGTCCCGGTCCATCTCGATGCCGATGATGACGATCTCCTGCCGCCGATCACCCCAGACGCTGCCCCATCGCGCCTTGATGAACTCGATCGTCTCCGGATCGTCAGGCCAACGCGCTTCCCCTATGTCCGCCCACCATGTACCGGCCGGTCTCAGATGACACACCCCGCCCGCCTGACTCCATTCAATCAACACGCGATGCCGTGAGGCAATCCACATAAACCCCTTGCTCCGCAATACGCCATGCCACTCGCGACTCAAAAGAGCGTCCAGTCGCTGCGGATGAAACGGCCGTTGTGCGCGATAAACAAAACTCGAAATCCCATACTCCAGCGTCTCGGGCACATGTGAACCACGCAACTCACGCAGCCATCCGGGATTCGCCTGCGCTTTGGCAAAGTCGAATCGCCCCGTCCCCAATATCTCCTTCGGATCAATCCGCCCGAACTGCGAAGCCAGAATGTGCGCGCCAGGATTCAACGCACGCAGGATCGCTTCAAGTCGCTCACGCTCACGCGTGCCGATCCGATCGCACTTGTTCATCACGATCACGTCCGCAAATTCGATCTGATCAATCAGCAAATCGGTCACCGTGCGCTCATCGTTTTCGTTTAACGCGGCCCGACGAGCTTGCAGATCGTCAGATGAATGGTAATCGCGCAAAAAAGCCGCCGAGTCGACGACCGTGACCATCGTGTCGAGCCTTGCGAGGGTCGAAAGCGAGCGATCTCCGTCGATCTCGAAGGTAAAGGTCTCGGCGACCGGCAGGGGCTCGCTGATGCCGGTCGATTCGATGAGCAGATATTCGAATCGACCTTCGCGGGCGAGTTTGGTGACTTCGATCAAAAGGTCTTCCCGCAGCGTGCAGCAGATGCAGCCGTTGCTCATTTCAACAAGCTGTTCATCCGTGCGAGAGAGTGCGCCCTGCCCGGTCTTAACGAGTTGGGCATCGATGTTCACCTCGCTCATGTCGTTGACGATGACCGCCACCCGCAGACCTTCGCGATTTTCGAGGATCCAATTGAGCAGTGTCGTCTTTCCCGCACCAAGAAATCCAGACAGCACGGTGACGGGAAGTCGCTTGTCGATTGAGGATGGCGCGGAGGATGGATGAGTAAGAGTCATGTGTTGATCCAGAAGTCTTTGGCATATTCAGATCGCGACGCTCGGCGTGAGCACGCTTGAAGGTACGGCGTAAAGTGCCGCGAAGAGTCCGCGGGCGCGTCGCCATGCGTCCGCCTGCTGTTCGGCGCGCGCGACGGGGTGTTCCCACGTGGCAAGCGTTCGTGCGCGATGCCCGCTCGGCGCATGGGCCGCGATCCAACGCTCGTAGGCTTCACAAGTGCTCGACAAAATGCGGGATGCCGAACGCGCTCGCGCGATCTCCCCCGCCAGAGTCGGACGCGTGATGAACGGCTCGATGTCCGTCAGATGGTGAATGCACGCCGGATCCAAGGTCTGCGGAATCAGCCACACGCCGCGGCGCGAACGCGAGACGAAAGTGTGGTGCCCGCGATCGTCAGACAAGGAAACACCAAAGCCCCACAGATTCATCTGCCATCTCGATCGAAAGGGCGGATCGAAAAGAGTGATCGAATAACGCGTCGAGCCGGGGCAAACGGGGGCGGGGTTACGCGTGAAGCCGTACGCGACCAGAAGATTGTCCGACGACCGAATGTCCTGACCCCAGCACCAACACTGCTGATGAAGCAAGTCGACGAGGAACTTCCGCTCGCGCACGGGCAGACCTCGTCGCAGGGAAGCAGGCGCAGTCAAAATGGAATGCAGCGATCTCGACACGCACAAGGTTTTAATGCATTCATGATGTTTATGCAAATCGATTGCATGTTTCGGCGGAGCAGTTGAGGTGCTACGAGTGATGATCAGGTGCGGGGCAGGATGTTGAGCTCGGGCGCATGGGGGATTGCTCCGAGGCGGGCGGCGTGGGTGTGGTAGGTGCGGATGGCTTGGAATTGGCGATCCCCTAAATCGAAGTGGAGATAGGAGGTGAGATATTGGTGTGCGAGGTCGGCGGGCCATCCGCGAGGGATTGCGTGCTGCTGGACGATGGCGGTGATCTGCGACATGCCGAGTCGTTTGCTGTCTCGAAGGATCATCTCGGCTTCGCTCGCCCGACGTCGGGCACACCAGGCCGCAAAGACGAACGGCAGGCCCGTCAGTTCCTTCCAGGCAAGCCCGAGATCCAGCTGATGATCAAAGCCGGCGGGCGGCTCGCAGACGACCTTGTCGCCGATGAGCAGCCGAGTCTCGCCGGGCTGATCGGTTGCCATCTCAAGTGGAATCAGCTTGGGCGTGAGCCCAAATCGCTCTTTGAGAATGATCCGCGCAAGCACGACACTGGTATGTGAATCGCCGTCGCAGGCGAGGATGCGTGTATGTGCGATGGGCGATCGCGAGAAGAGTCGAACAGTGAGCGTCGGTCCGTCACAGCCGATGGCGCTCGCGCGGAGAATCGTCAGATCGGGGATGCGCGCGTAGTCGATGACCGGGAGCAGCGCGACGTCGGCCTCATCCGATTCGATCAGCCGGCTGAGTTGTGAAGGGACCGCGCGGGCAAGCTGCACGCGCGGATCACCGTCAAGTCCGGCGATGAGCGGACGCGCGTTGACGAACGCGACCGAGGCGATCCGGAGCGGCGGAGGTTGGACATGTGCCGTACTCATCGATCTCAAGTGTACGATCGCCGGCCTGATGGATCATTCGAATTGGATTGAAAGTTCTGAATGACGGGCCCGCCAAAGATCGACGCGCAGGGCTAGAGCAATGAAAACAGCAAATAGGCCACCGGGGCGGCGAGCAGGGGGGAGTCGATGAGGTCGAGCACCCCGCCAAAGCCCGGAACATTGGGACCCGAGTCCTTGATGTCGGCATCACGCTTCATCATCGATTCCAGAAGGTCCCCGAGTTGTCCGACACCACCGATCACCAGACCGAAAATCGCGCCCTTGAGCCAGGTCAGATGCACGATCATCGGAGCGCAGACCGCGCCGATCGCCGCGGCGGTGAGGAGTCCGCCGATCAGGCCCTCCCATGTCTTCTTCGGGCTGAGCCAGGGAATGAGCTTATGTCGCCCGAACGCGCGACCGGTGAAGAACGCGCCGATGTCCGTGAACTTCACCGCAAGCAAAATCATCAGCACATGCGCGGTCGAACCCACGAACGGCGCATCGAAGATCGTCTCCCCTGTCTTCACGCGAAGCGCAACCAAAAACCAACTCAGCCCCCCGAGGTAAAGAACCGCAAGCACGGTGCCCGCCATCGCGGTCACGGATTCGTGCGGGTCACGCGAAAGCGCCCGCTTGAGGGCCGCCAGCAACATCACCGCCACCACGATAAACGCCAGCATCGAGGCGGCGATCGGCTTGAAGAACGGAAACTGCGTCAGCCATGCGTGCAAAAGCAACGACGCAACCCCCGCGACCGCGATCAGTCGATAAGGCTTGACGGACGTGGCGGTAAAAAGGTTCGCAAGCTCGCGCGTGGCTGGCAGCGCTATCACCAGAAGCAGCAGCAACACGCCCGCCCCGCGAATCCCTTCCGGCAAGTGCGGAAGGACGCCCCGCGTCCACTGCTCGATGTAAAAATCGAACAGCAAAACACCCGCCAGCCCCAACAAAAGGATCGGCCCGAGCGTCAGGCGATGGCGAAGGTTGCGTTCCATACGCCCGTCTTATACCAAGTCAACAAGCGTCTCGCGCCCTGCGATTTATCCGCATCTCAGGTGGACCGGACGATGCCACGACCTTCGATGTACGTGCAGCAGAAGCGGCCCTGATCGTCGCGGACGTACGCGAAGGCACCGTTTCGTCGCTCGCGGGTGCGGAGCAATCGGTTGTCCCAGAGGCGCGCCCATAGCCGGGGCTGGGGCTTTCCCTTCACGCGTGCGGACGACTTCGTCTTGAGCTTGGTCATCGCATCGTCGAACGGCTCTTCCTGCAGGGGCAACTCGGCGACGACGTGGACGTGCACGCGGCAGACCGTGACGATCATGATGCGGAACTCGAGCTCGCTGAGCGTCGCGACGATCGCTTCGCACACCTCGCGGCGCAACGCGACGGTGTGCAGGACGACCTCGCCCTTGGTGATGCGCTTCATGTACTCACGTAATCCCGCGTGTTCATCGGGCGGCGGACGGTGCTTGTAGTCCCCGGATGAGTGGATGCGGTGATCGCGGTCGCGGAACCCCTTCTCGCTGCCGTGGAGCCAGGTGCCGTAGGTGTGCCACATCACGTGCCACCATGCGAAACCGGGGCGGGGCATTGTGGACTCCTTCACTCTTTCGGGGACCAGCGACTTCGTGGGGCGGACCAGCGACTTCGTGGGGCGGACCAGCGACTTCGTGGGGCGGACCAGCGACTTCGTCGCAGCGTTGCACCAGATGTCTTCTCACCCGTATGCAACGCTGCGACGCAGTCGCTGGTCCTTCTCGTTCGTCTCACCGCGTATTCGAGCCCATCGGTGTCACGACGTTCATCCGGCCGCGCGTGACTTTGAGGCTGACGGACTTTGTTGGCTCATCGGGGCATCGGGCTGCGAATTCGTCGTAGAACTTGTTGATGAACGTGCGCGTGCTCCACGCCGTGCCATCCGCCAGGCCGCAGATGGTCGTGCCGGGCATGATGCCCATCGTCTTTTCGAGTTCGAGCAGCATCTCAAGGTCTTTGGCGCGACCGCGTCCGTCAACGATGCGGTCGAGGATCTTTCGCATCCACGCCGAGCCTTCGCGGCAGGGCGTGCATTGGCCGCACGATTCGTGGCTGTAGAAGCGGACACAGTTGCGTAGCGCCAGCACCATGTCGGTGTGCTCGTTCATCACGATCATGCCAGCGGTCCCGAGACCCAAGCAGCCGCCCTTGAATCGGACATCGTCGAAGTCGAGCTTGACGTCGAGTTGGTTGGTGCCGAGGACACCCATGCTGATTCCGCCGCAGATGCAGGCCTTGAACTTTCCGCCCTTCATTCCGCCCGCAAGCGTATTGATGGCGTAGTCGAGCGTGATGCCGAGCGAATCTTCATAGACGCCGGGCTTGTTGACGTGACCGCTCATGCCGAAGAGTTTCGGGCCGGGCGAACTCGGTGTGCCCATCGTCTTAAACCATGCGGGTCCGCGTTCGAGGATGTGCGGAACGCAGCAGAGCGTTTCGACGTTGTTGATGACGGTAGGGCGGGCGAATGCGCCGGCGATGGCGGGGAACGGAGGTTTGTTGCGCGGCCATCCGCGTTTGCCTTCGAGGGCTTCGAGCAGGCCTGTCTCTTCGCCGCAGATGTACGCGCCCGCGCCGCGGTGCAGGTGACATTCGACTTTGTACTTGCTCCCGTAAACGCCGTTCTGTCCGAAGACGCCTTTCTCGTAGGCTTCATGGATGGCGCGTTCGAGGACCTTGGCTTGTCTGTGGTACTCGCCTCGGATGAAGATGTAGGCGACGTCCACCTGCGTGGCGATGCACGCGATGGCGATGCCTTCGAGCAGTTGATGCGGGTCGTAGTCGAGGAGGTAGCGATCTTTAAAAGTGCCGGGCTCCGACTCATCGGCATTGACGGCCAGATAGTGTGCGCCCTTCTTTTCCTTGGGAATGAACGACCACTTCTGGCCTGTGGAGAAGCCAGCCCCACCGCGTCCACGCAGGCCCGAGTCGGTGACGATCTTGATCAGTTCATCGGGCGGCGTGTCGATGGCCTTGCGCAGCGACGCGTATCCGCCGGTGGCGATGTAATCGTCGTACCAATAAGTCTTCCGCTGGGCAGGGTCGAGGGGGATACGCTTGGTGAGGACGGGTTCGATTGGCATGGGAGGGGGATCGGGTTAGCGGGTTTCAAAAATGCTTCGGTCGAGTTTGGATTGTCGAATGATCGAGGACAGTGTGCCGATTCGGATTTCCGGATGATCTGGAACGATAACGGTGATGGTTGTGGCCTGCGCACGTTGTTGCATCACACGATGACTTCCTTTCTGTCGAATGAACTCAAACCCGTGGGTTTCGAGGATTCGGCAGACTTCGCGACCGCTGAAGCGACCGAGCTTAGGCAATCGTGACCTCCAGAGATTCGACGAGCCGGTTGCCGGGCAGGCGGGTCGCGATTTCGGTGGGGTCTGCGCTTTCGAGGAACAGTTCGACTGCCTCACGCAGATTCTGTCTGGCTTCGGAGACAGTCTGGCCCTGACTGGCGACATCCAGCTCGGGGCAAAGCGCGACAAACGCATTGGCCTCTTGATCGATGATGGCGGTGAGTTTGACTTGCTGCATGGGCATCCTCGGGCAATAGGGCTTTCGACGTCGGCGATCAGTAAAGTCGTTGTTTCGCCACCAATCTTCGCCACAAATCTTCGCCCCCAATCTTAGTGTGCTTTCTCCTGCCACGTCACGGTCGGGTCGTGGAAGTCATGCGGGTCGGCGGGGAGGTTGGCGAGGATTTGGTCGATCGTCTCCGTGCCGACGTTCTCATACAACACGTCGTTGACGAGCATGACCGGGGCCGTGCCGCACGCGCCCAGGCACTCAAGTTCAACGAGTGTATAGCGGCCGTCGTCGCTCGTCTGGCCGACTTCGATGCCGAGCTTTTTCTGCAGGTGATTCGAAAGCTCGCGCGTGCCGCAGCTTCGGCCCGGCTCGCACATGCTCATCATCTCGCAAGCAAAGCTGCGACAGACTTGGAACAAAAACTGTCCTTTGGGCTTGAGCCAGTACTCTTCATAAAAACTCGCCGTGTCGAGAACCTCGCCCGAACTGACTTCAAGAAACGCCGCCAATTCGTCGAGCGCCTGAGGCGGGATCCATCCGTACTCGTGCTGAACCGCATGCAGGGCGGGCAACAGCACAGCGCGACGCGTTGGATAACGCGGGAAATACGTCTCACGCAGATGCGCCTTGAGAGATTCAGTCAAAGCGGGCGTGCCGTCAGTGGGGACGGATCGTTGTCGGTTCTCTGCAATCCATGCCATAGGTGCTTAAGAGTATGCAGGCACGCGGCCCGGATTTCGAGTGGCGGGGGCGAGATCGTCAGTCTTCGTGAGTTTTAACAGATTTGACAACCCGCGACGGAAGGCGAGCCTGTCGGCGTGAACCCAATCGATCCCACGCCGTCCGGACAGACAGAACCATCCTCCAACGAGAGCGAACGGCCCGGCCCGCCCCGACCGCATCCCGCCGACGTCGTTACGCCCAAGCCGCTCAAGCCGACGATGCGACTCAAATCCAGCCCAACACCAAAACGCGTGGGCAAGAAGATTCGCGAGCAGAAGCCCTTTCAGAATCGTCGAGATGATCGCAGGGATGAAGGACAATCGGATCGCCCGCAAGAGGACCGACCTCACGAAGGACACGGACAAGGTTACGGTCATGGTCATGGTCAGGGACATGGTCATGGTCGGGGACATGGGCATGGTCAGGGACATGGGCATGGTTATGCCCCCTTTGCACCGCGTCCCGCGCATCACGGCGCACGGCCTTTCGGACAGCGCCCGCCTTTCCAACGCTCGGGCTTCCAGAAGCCTCCCTTTCAACGCCCCCCGTTCCAAAAACCCGGTTTCGCCAAGCCGGGTTTCGGACAGCGTGATCGACCCACGCCCGGCGACTGGGGACGCGTGGCCGAGTGGTATGACGATCTGGTGGGCGCCGATGGAAGCGAAATGCACCAAAAAGTCGTGCATCCCGGCGTGCTCAAACTGCTGGGCGAGCTTGCCAATCGAACCGTCCTCGATGTCGCATGCGGGCAGGGCGTGCTGTGTCGATTGCTCCACCAAAAAGGCGCGACCGTCGTCGGCATCGACGCCGCCGGTCCACTCATCAACGCCGCCGAAAAACACGGACCCGCCGACATTCGCTACCAAGTCATCGACGCCCAAGCCCTCGACAAACTCCCACAATCCGCCATCGAACCACAAACCTTTGACCTGGCGACCTGCATCCTCGCCATCCAAAACATCGCCATGATCCGACCCGTCTTTGCAGGCATCGCACAACGACTCAAGCCCGGCGGACGCGTCGTCGTCGTGATGATGCATCCCTGTTTTCGCAACCCCGGAGAATCACACTGGGGATGGGACGCGGAGAAAAACGTGCAGTTCCGCCGCGTCGATCGTTATCTGCTCCCACGCAAACATCCCATCGTCACGCATCCCGGAAAAAACGACGGAAAATACACCTGGAGCTTTCACCGACCGATCGGCGACTACATCAAAGCCATGAGCGGCGCGGGCCTGCTCATCGACACCATGCAGGAATGGCCAAGCCACAAAAAGAGCGAGCCCGGCCCGCGCGCTCAGGCCGAGAACACGTCGCGCGAAGAAATCCCCATGTTCCTCGCACTCGCCGCGACCAAGGTTGCACCGTAATCGCGGTGATATCGACAGGGAATTCAGATGAATCCCTGTCAGAAGTTGGTAGCATCAGCGGCATGTACAAAGTCGAAATCGATCGCGAGACCGATGGCCGTTGGATTGCGGAGGTGACGGACCTCCCGGGCGTGATGGCATACGGGGAATCACGCGAGGAAGCCTTGCGACGCGTGCAAGCACTCTCACTTCGCGTTCTGGCTGAACGACTTGAAAACGGCGAGCTCCTCCCAGATGTCGAATCCGTCTTTGCCATCGTTGCGTAATGTTCGGCCGAAGTCACCAACGGGATGACGTGTCCATTGCCAAACTGGCCCTCCACACGATCTTCGCGCGTTCTGGCGGCTCTGTTGCGGATCGGATGGCGAGTCAAACGCCAGAGTGGATCGCACAAAACACTCGAGCGCGATGGATGGCCCGATTTTGTCTTTGCTTTTCATGATCGGGATGAAGTTGGTCCGAGCATGTTGAGCCGTATTGCCAAACGCACGGGCCTCGCGCCGGATGATCTGTAAAGCCCACGCAACGCATCACACACGCAACGCATCACCCACGCCTGCGCATCGCTCGTACGAAGAATCCCTCGCGCGAAGAAATCCCCATGTTCCTCGCACTCGCCGCGACCAAGGTCGGAGTGATCAAAAACGCGGACCCGTCGACTTGATGCCGGCGGGTCCGTCGGACGAAGGGATGTTGATTCGTCGTGATGTCAATTCGTGGCGATGTCAATTCGTGGCGATGTCAATTCGTGACAACTCAAACAGTCGATCGGTGAAGGCTACGCCTGAACGGATCAGCCTGCGCAGCTGATCCCATCAGGCTTCGTCGGATCGACTCAGGCTTCGTCGGATTGACTCAGGCTTTGTCGGATCGACGTCGACGCAGGGCGATCGTTGCGACACCACTCAAGAGCGCGAGCGTGGCGGGCTCGGGCACGAGCGACGCACCGCTGATCAGCAGCGACCATTCCTGGCCCGGGCCGGTCAGTGTGCCGTTCAGATCGACGAAGACATTGAACGCCGTGCCGGCCGGGAGCGAGAACGTCGACAGCACTTGCTCGATGTTGTCGAGACTGTTGGATCCGCTCTGGCTCGCCGGGGCGCTCGGGTTGGTCGGGTCGAGCGACCACGGGTCAAAGCGTGTCAGCTCGTCGGCGGTCTCGATCCACAGATCAAGGTTGTTGACCAGCACGGATGTATTGATGTCAAGCGCCGCGCCGTGAGCGGCGCCCGGGACGTCGTTCCATACGAGCGTCGCCTTGATCTCCCCACCCAACGCAAGGAACTCGTGCGACCAACGCGTGTCGGTCAAGGTCTCTTCAAAAATGAAACTGGTCGGACTTGCCTCGTACACGTCGTCGACGAATTCAACTGCCGCCAGACCGTCGAGCACGCCGTAACCGGATTGATAGTCCGGGCCGGTGTTGTAGAGATCGTGCGCGGTGTGCACCGCAAGCGCCTTGGATGTAGCGCTCAGCGGGATCGTTGTCGTGCCGCGCTCGGCCATCAGATGCTGAATCACCTGCGTCATCGTGCCGGTGACGTTCGGGGCCGCCATCGATGTGCCGTTGAGTGTTGCGTAGGCGTTGTTCGCCGTGCCGGAGGCAGAATAGACGTTCACACCATTGCCGACGACCGTCACACCCATCCGTCCGTCATCGGTCATGCCCCAACTGGAAAAGCTGCTCATCGCGCCGGTTCGACCGGTGCCCTCGGCCGTGATTTCGTTGATCGCACCGACGATCAGCGAGTTCTTCGCGGTCTGTCCTTGTGGCAGTGAATCGTAGCCCGCGCCGTTGTTCCCATCCTGACCGGGGGCGGGGTAGGTCGCGTTGCCCGTGCCAATGCGATACCAGCCGCCGGGGTTCGGGCCTGCGCCGTCTCCGCCTTGAGAGAGGAAGGTGAGATACTGTCCCGCGAAAGGCGCGGGATAGCTGTTGACGTTGTCGTTGCGATCATTGCCCGCGGACCAGACGCTGAGCAGCCGCTTGTTGGTGTGGAGTGCGGTATCCAGACCAACGCTCGTCGCATCATACTTTCCAAAGCCCGGGTCTTCGGCAAACAACTCACGATCTGCAAACCATGTTCGCTCGGGCGCGGGATTGGCGATCGTCGTTTGCGTCCAACCCCGGATCAGACCGTAAGAGTGATTCGACGCCACAAGACCCGCGGCATTGGTGAGTTCGGCTGCGTCGTTGGTGGCGGTGTAAGGCCTGACGACTGCCGATGGTGCCATGCCTTGGGCGTTGGGATCGATGCCGAGTGCGGACATCGTCGCCGCAACGTGTGTGGCATGCGTGTCGACCGGCGGAGCGTTGTCGCCGTCACCAGACGCAAGGATTCCCACCCCGCCGAACTCCTGGTGTGTCGTGCGAGGTCGGTTGACTTCCCACATGCCGATGGTCAGACCTTGCCCGCGCAGATTACGCCCCGCAAAGGGTCGAATGTCTTCCGAATTGGTGGTATCGCCCGCCTGAACATTGAACGTGCTCAGAGCAGCGTTGATGTCAAAGCGATGATCGACCGTCGCGACAAGCTCAAGTCCGTTATGCATCCGGACAGGTTCGAGCAGAACCTCCACTCCAGGAATCGCACCCAGTGAAATGGCCGGCGACGGGTAGGCCAGGCCCACGCTTCCCGACGCGCTTCCACCGACTGCCTCAGCGAGGCCCGAGACCGAAAGGACAGAAATCGCCGCGAGCGTGACTGGTGTGATCCTGCGCATTCTGCTGCTCCTCATAATTCCGGCACATTCCCCCTTTGCCATTGGACGATGTCCGGTAGTATGGCCTATCTGGGCCGATAATGCAAGGTCATTTGCTCGCCGGCACAACGATCCGATTGGGTGGCATTGGCTGACCACGTTGGCATGATTTAGGTTAAAGTTGTGGTGCTGCATAAAATCCCGTCGGCGAATTTTTGGGGTGTCGTGTTGGCTGTCGGTCGAGTGGGGCAGCGTGGATCGGGCGGGCGGGCGGCGATGGGTGATGGGTGGGGTGTGGGATGCCGGCCGGCGGGGGGAACAGCAGTGTCGCGGGCCGTGCGTGTCGAAATCGTGGGGTAGATGCTTGAATCGCGGGCATCGCGCGGTATCTTCCCCGATTCCCCCGAATGCGGACGTTCACGGGCGTCAGCACACGGAATTGTGTGATGGGGGGCGTCGTCGAATAGACGGTGGCGGCTTCCCGATCGGTTTTCGTTCTCGTGCGACCGCTTCAATGCGACCGCTCGAGGACATTAGCTAGAGGATTTGCGATGAGCACGTATCTCGCCAAGCCAGGCGAACTCAAAAAGGAATGGCACGTTGTAGACGCATCCGACAAGGTGCTCGGTCGATTGGCCGCCCGCTTGGCTGTCATCCTGCAAGGCAAGCATAAGCCGACCTACACACCTCACGTCGATACGGGCGATTTCGTCATCGTCACGCACGCCGACAAAATCCGCGTGACCGGCAACAAAGCCAACGAAATCGAATACGATCGCTACACCGGTTACGCCGGCGGTCGCAAGGTGTATAGCTTCAAACGCATGCACGAAGATCATCCCGAGCGACTCCTCCAACTCGCCGTCAAGCGCATGCTGCCCAAAAACAAACTCGCGCGTGACATGCTCCTCAAGCTCAAAATCTATCGCGGCGGTGAACACCCCCACGCGGCACAGCAACCCAAGCCCCTGTCCCTCTAACTCTAAACGGCCCGCTCCAAACGGCCTGCTTCAAACGGCCCGCTCGCTGTCACGAGCCTTCGCGGGTCGAAGCCCGGCAAAGTCAACGCGAAGCCCAAGTCGAATCGTTCAAACTGCAAATCGCACGAAGAATCAAACCAAAGAAGAAACCACAATGTCCGAAACCACCACCCTCGAAGCTCCTGCAAGCAAGACCGGTTTCCTCTGGGGCACCGGCCGTCGCAAGACCTCTGTCGCCCGCGTCCGGGTCGTCACCGGCTCGGGCAAGATCAGCGTCAACAAACGCGAACTCAACGACTACCTCGTCAACGAACGTGACCGCAAGCAGATCTTCGGCCCGCTCGAAGTCAGCAACCTCGGCGGCAAGGTCGACGTCCATGCCAGCTGTGACGGCGGTGGACTCTCCAGCCAGGCAGGCGCGATCGTCTTGGGTCTGGCCCGGGCACTCATCAAGTTCGATGCCAACCTCGCACCCGCCATGCGCCAAGCCGGCTTCCTCACCCGTGACAGTCGCATGAAAGAACGAAAGAAGTACGGCCAGCGTGGCGCACGTCGCCGCTTCCAGTTCAGCAAGCGCTGATCCCGCGTGCGTCGCGGATGTTACGCTTGCCCCACACGGGCGAACCGAAAATCCACGCTCGACACGACAAAGCCACTACGATCCTGTATCCCATGGCGCTCGGCTCACTCGGCCGAGCGTCTTTCATTGCGCGTCTGTCGTCGCACTCCACCGATTCGCGTCTCTCCTTAGGCGTTCTTCCTCGCCTCAACGGCCGCTCATCCAGGGCTCAACCTATCGTCCCGCCTTCAGGCCGCGATCCATCCGCGCCAGAATCGCCGCCCGCCAGGCGGTCGGTGCGCGAGCAGGCGCAACGCGCTCCCGAACTCACCCGAACGCGCACGCGAGCGCTGCCAAATCGTCGGTTTGTAGACCGTGAAATCGACTCGAACAGGTGCTCGATCACGGAGAGAACCCCTCAAAATCGCCTATTCTGGGCAATCTTCGGAAAAATCTCATTTTGCGCTGCGCGCATGAGGACGCAGGGGCGCAGCGCGCCAGTATCCATGACGGGATATCGCGTGCGGAGACAAATAATGGGATTTGCAAAAGGGTGGGTGGATCGGTTATTCTATGCGGCTCGACTTTTCCGGAGTCTTTGCAAGGCTCCTGTTTAGGTTTGAACGTTTGGATTCGACTTTTAGGAATGGTGTGTGATGGCGACCAAGACTTACAAGCCCTGCAAGGGCGTGGCAAAGCGATTCAAGGTGACCGGCACGGGCAAGGTCAAGCGAATGAGCGGCTTTAACAGCCATCGTCGCAGCGTTCGATCGGCAGCGATGAAACGTCGCATTCGTCGGCCGCAGATCATGTTCGAAGGACACGCCGAAAACCTGCGCGAATATATGGGCCTGACCGGCCTGCGTCCGCGCAAGGTCGCCCACGAACGCGCTCTGGCCGCCAAGATCAAGGCCATGAGCGAAACGTCGGCGGCCTGAGGCTGTCCGACTGCGGGATGGCTCCCAGCGCATCGGGTCGATCAATTCCAAAATCGATCACCCGACCATGCAAGGCAAGCCAAGACCCGCTACCCCACGAGCGTCCGGGCGTTCCGGACGCAGTCATGCCTCCCCGCGACGTCTGACCGCGTCGCTCGGCTTCCCCGGCCAAAACCGGTCGAGCCGACAGCCTGCACAAAATGGCGGGCGATGAAGGGGAATAATGGCCTCTGACTCGGTGAATGGTGGTTTTGACCTCATCGGTTGATTCGGATGAATCCCGATCGGTCATGCTAGAAAGGTTTGTGTCATGTCTCGTACCAAGAATGGTGTTGTTCACAGCCGCAAGCGCAAACGCGTCCTGCGTCGAGCCAAGGGCTTCTCTCGCGGACCCGGCACGCTCTATCGCGTGGCCAAGGAATTCGTCCGCAAGGCCGGCGTTTACGCGACCGTGCACCGCAAGCAAAAGAAGCGAAACTTCCGCGCGCTCTGGATCACACGTCTGTCGGCGGCCTGTCGGTTGGTCGGCATCCGCTACAGCCAACTCGTCCCCGCCCTCGCGCTCGCGGGCATCGAGCTGAACCGAAAAATGCTCGCCGAACTCGCAGTCGCTGATCCCAAGGCTTTCGAAGCCGTCATCGACAAGATCCGACCGCACCTGGCGAATCCGTCGAAGAAGGCCGCCTGAACGGCATCGATCGGGTTCCCCATCGTCATCACACAGGTCGTCATCACAAAAGAGCCGCGCTGTTCAAGGCGCGGCTCTTGCCTTTGGCACTTCTCTCTTGGCCAGTGGGGAAGGGGATTTCGAGCAGGCGATCTGGAGTGATGCAAGCAACGAAGAAGGACCCCGCGAGGAGTCCTTGGTCGACGCTGAGGGCGATGGAGATGGTTAGGGGCAGATGGCTAGGGGCAGATGACTCAGGCGTAAGTATCAACCTGCCCGCCGAGCCCGGTGGCGCTGGCGACGAGGGCGTCGCCCGCCTTGACCGTGTTCTGGCTGGCGGCCTCGATGAGCTTGACGACTGCGGCGCCTTGAATCTGCTGGTTGTCGAGCATCTTTCGCGCAACAGCAAACTGGACCTTCGACATCGTCTCAGCCTGCTTCATCGCGACTGCAGTGGATACGTCCATGGAGAGATCATCGGCGTGTGAGTGGGGTGGACTTGAGTCGTGCGAGTTGTGTGAGTCGGGCAGGGTGATGGGAAGGGCCATCGGAGGGGTTCAACCGCGAGAGGATTCTGCTGTGAATTCAGGATGGCATATCTGGCTATCTTGTAAGGTCTGATTGTTAGTGTCTTCTGGGATTTGGTTTGTGGCGGACTTGAGGGGTCTGCGGTCAGTTGCCGCGGGGGAAATCGCCTTAAGGATCATGCTATCGACTTGGGAGGCGTAGATCGTCTCGGTTATAGCTTGGTTCGGAGTGATGTCGGCTTTCTTTTTTGTAGAGGAGAGAACATGCGAGTACGAGATGCAGTGATGGCGAGTGGTGTTGCGTTGGTGGGTTTGGCGTTTGGATCGACGGCGTTGGGTGCGGGGGCGTTATCGGTGCTGTGGAACAACGGGCCTGTCATCACGGATCCGACGGGCGGGACGGGCGCTATTGCAGGTCAGCCGATCAGTCGACCGCAGCCGGTTCCGAATTCATCGCTCGTCTCGACCACGCCCGGCATCAGCGCGACGACGGCTTTCGGGATTCGCGTGGCGGAGGATTTTACCGTGCCGGCGGGGGGCTGGGATTTGGACTCGGTCAAGCTCTTCGCCTTCCAATCGAGTCAGACCTTGCCGACGATCACGAGTGCGAAAATCAATCTGTGGACCAGCGCGCCCTTCGATTCACTTTCGCCGCAGCCGATTCCGAATCCGCTGCCTCAGCCAGTGTTGAGTTCCCCGATCGAAGTGAATGTGACAGCCAGTGAGTTTGTCGGCTTTCGGCAACTCGGCAGCAGCACGTCGGGCTCGACCCGTCGAATCTTCTCATACGACTTCTCATTGGACGGTTTACCGAACGGCGGACGACTTGAGGCCGGGACGTACTGGCTCGAATGGTCACTCGCGGGCGTGGTGGTGCCCAACAGCACGTCTGCAACACAGGTGGTTGTTCCGCTCGTCACGCCGCGTGAGAGCGCGGTGAACCTCAACGCTCGTCAATACGCACCCGCAACCATCAATGGGCAGCAAGTGACGACCTGGTTTGAGAGTCGCGAGATTCGCTGGGAACTCGTCGGATCGACCCAGACCGGCTTCTTTGATCAGCCGATGGCGTTGCCGTTTGCCCTCAGCGGAACGCCGATTCCCGAGCCGTCAACATTCATTCTCATCGGATCTCTCGGATGTCTTGCGATGCGGAGACGCTGATGTTGGAAAGCATCGCTCTACGTGGATGCCACGCGTCGTGCGTAAAACATGCTGTCGGCGGCTCGCGATGCGACGTAGTGGACATGGAATGTGTATCCGGGCTTTGCGTCGCGAATGATGTTGGCGACGCGCTCGCCGTGCTTCATTTGTCGTTCGAGGTTGGCTTCGATTTGATCTGACAATTCGGGCGGGATTGCGCGTTGTCGGTCATAGTCCCAATGCGGATCGACGCGGACGAGAAGGTGGGCTTCGTCCCAGTCGATGGGGTAGCCGAGGATAAGTCCCGAGCCGGTGTTGGGTGTGTAAAACCAAAAACAGAGGAAGCGGTCTTTCCACACGGTGCCGGTGGCATCATCGACGCCGGTGATGAGAGCGGCGTGGCTGGTTCGGATGGCCTGGCCGTCGCGTGGTTTACAGAACCATGCTTCGCGTGATCGGGTGTCGAAGAGACCGACCGTTGGGTAACGGCCGGTGTATTTCGAGGTGCAAAGCTTCGTCGAAACACGCGGACCCACGTCCGCCACGCCAGGAACGGCACCGCCAGTCGTTGTGTCGTGCGTCGGTTGCTTTGACGAAGACGTCGATGAAGTCGACGAAGACGTCGAGGGACTCGACGAAGACGTCGAGGGACTCGACGAACGGGCAGGGTCAGCGGACGCAGCCTGATCGGCGGGCGAGGCGGAGGCGTCGCGTGCATGGGGGCCCGAACGCGATGCGGATTTGTTCTTGCGAAATCGGAACATGGCGACGTCTTCGGCTGTCCGGGATGGTACTCGATTCCACCGCGATGCGAAGTCAAACGTCGCGCAGCAACGCAACCCTTCGCAAAGCCGATGCGGTGTCGCGAAGCGTGCGGCAAGAGGCTCCTTACACGTCGAGACACGTCTCACCCTGATGTTCCGCAAACAATTGTCATCGAAGACGACACCAACGATCTGATCTCAACCAATCTGATCTCAGCGCGAGACGTTCCCAGGATTGGAGTTTTGGGGGTCAGATCAACAAGAAACACCCCCGACCGTTTTTTGGGCGATCGGGGGCGGCAGTTGGTGGCTTCTGGACGTTGATTTTGCCCGAAGCCTCTTTGAATTCTGCGTGACGCAATCGGAGTTGCGTCGTGTGATTGCGTGCCGGTTTGATGCGGCACGTTGGGTGCTGACATTAAGTTGTACGATGTGGACTGCTCAGGCAGTCGCGCATTCGGCTCGGGGGTCGGTCCGCCGATCGGGCGGAAGCCCCTTCAACGTCGAATCTGCCTACAGCGATTCTCCACTGCATAAAAGGTTCACGAATCACCTCCCTCAGAATGGGCGGGGGAGTGACGGTATTGAGAACCATGGATTGATGCAGATCGAATCGCTTCGATGCTGACATCGGTAGTTCTCACGAGCACTCCGCCGTCAGGTTTGCCGAGCCGTCATCCGGATGCGTGGCGATCGCAGATCTGGTGTCCCGAGTCTGACGCACGTCTCGCAAGACGGGCCACGTCGATCGGGACTGAGCCGCCCTCGTGGACGGAACTCGGTCTGCGTGTCACGCGCCGGACCGCCGGGCTCTTATGCCCCGGACGCCTCCGCGGGCACGATTCGCACGGTTGATCGATTCGTCAAACGCATTCGACTCATCTGATCATCCGCCGGTTGTCGGGCCGCTGCAGACGTCCCTGACAACAAGGATCAGACTACCATTCGATCGGGCACACGCAATACAAAATCGCTGTGACAAATCGGCACTGGGTGTACTGATAACTGCATGCCATGAATCCGCGACGACGTCCTTGCATCGCTCGGGATCGAATCATAGATCAACGTCGTCGGACGGAACGCTTCCGACATGACGCACGCAGCCGGGTTGACAGTTGCTCATGCACGATCGGTTTTGTCGCGTTGATGAATCGATCGTGAGTCATCCCGGACGCTTGCGAGGGCACTGCAGGATGCAGGCCCAGGGGCGTCATCGTGTACACGATCGGCCGACATGACGTACGTCGGCGGTCGGTGGATGCGATCGAGTGCCCTGTTCGAGAGGCGATCGTTTCGCGTCTCGAAACGGCTCCCTTCCCACTCTCTGGCTCAGCCCGCCGGTTTCACCCCCGGCGGGCAGCTTTTCTTTCGCGGGCGCGACCATTCCCATCAGACACGCGCGAGCTCGCGATCGACGTCCCGCGATTCGTCGGGCAGTCGATCATCCACATTGCGGATGACAGGCAGCACCCACGAATCGTGCAGACTGAGCTTGGTCGAGCGGTGCTGCTTGGCACGTCGCTGCGTGCGGCGATTGGCGTAGAGGTTCTTTCGGGCAAGATAAAGCAGCTCTTCGCTGATCTTGCGATGTCGTCCGAGCATGTCGGCCAGCAGGGCGAGGACGCCCATCGTAAAGCTGAGCGTGATGAGCACGCCAGCGATCGTGATGAGCGAGGTGAACGGTGCAGTACGCCAGCGATCATCGATCAAGCCGAACCAGAGATATCGTCCGAAGACGAATCCGCCCAGCACGACCGCGGGGATCAGAAGCATCAACGCGATCCCGCCAAAGAACTTGAGCGGCTGAATGTCGCGCATCGCGCGGACGATGATCGGGCCGGAGTTGGTCGCGTACTTGATGATGCTGGAGGCGACGCGGCTCTTCCCGTGCTCGCGCACGCCGCGCACAGCCAGCGGAACCTCGGCGATGCGCATGCCTTTACTGAAGAGGTCGATGAAGCATTCCTGGGTGTAGGTGTATCGCCCGAACAGCGTCAGGCGATAGGCGGCCTCACGCGAAAAGGCGCGGAAGCCGCAGGAGACGTCACTAAACTTCGTTCCGCCACACACCCAATTGATGATACGGGTCACGACATGGTTGCCCCAAAACTTCACGCGCGGCATCGTCGGCCAGAGCGCGCGGTCTTTGAACCTCGAGCAAGTGACAAAGTCCGCCTGATCGCTGAGGATCAGCTGCACGAGCTTCGGAATGTCGCCGGCATTGAATTGGCCGTCGCCGTCAATGTTGCAGATGATGTCCGCACCGCGTCGCATGGCGCGGTCCATGCCGATCTTGAAGACCTTCCCGAGACCGGGCCTGCCGTGAACCGGAATCACCAGCGCGCCCGCCTCGCGGGCCAGTCGGGCGGTTGCGTCGGTCGATTCATCGTCCATGACGATGACCTCCACCTCTTCGATGCCCGGGATGTTGCGGGGTACGGCACGAACGACATCGCCGATGGTCTTTTCTTCGTTCTGGGCTGGAATCGTGACGACGAGTTTCATAGTGTTTCGCGCCTTCCTGGCGAACGGGGCTCCACCAAACAGACATCCTGACCAAGCGTCCGGGTGATGTCAAACTTTCCGGCTGCGAACGGCTTGTCCGAACCGGTCAACCCGTCGCTATCAGGAAAGACGTCAGGCGGCATGCCAACATTACACGAGATGAACAAAGCGATTTTCACGGGATTGCAGATCTTCAAAGGCCGGCATCCCGGACAAGATCGTATTCGACCGCGTCGGTGATCGCCTGCCAACTCGCGTCGATCACGTTGCCGCTCACGCCGATCGTGCCGAAATGCTCGGTCTTACCGTCGGGGCCGTCGCGACGAAACTCCGCGACCACACGAACCGCCGCCGCGCTTTCGTCGCGACTGTTGATCACGCGAACCTTGTAGTCGATCAAATGCAGATCAGCGAGCGTCCGGTGATGCGGTTCCAGGCACTGACGCAACGCTCGATAAAGTGCATCGATCGGCCCGTTGCCCTCGGCAACTCGGTGTTCGAGGCTCTGGCCCACCAGAAGCTTGACAGAGGCCTCCACGTACGATTCCGCGTCACGCTTCTTCAGCACGTTCACACGATAATGATCCAACTCGAAAAACTTCTGATATCGACCGATCTCACGACGAACGAGCAACTCAAAACTCGCGTCCGCTGCCTCAAAGTGATAACCGGCGTTCTCCAACTCCTGCACACGCTGCTGCACACGCCGAAGCATGTCCTTGTCCGCCAGCAAATCAAACTTCGCACCCGCCTTGGCGGCGATGTTGCTCGCCCCGCCCAACTCGCTGACCAGCACCTTCCGCGCATTGCCCACCTTGTTCGGATCCACGTGCTCATACGTCGATGGATGCTTCAATACCGCATGCACATGCATCCCACCCTTATGCGCGAACGCGCTCGAACCCACATACGGCTGTCCATTCACGAGATTCATGTTCGCCACTTCATACACGAACCGACTGACCTCCGTCAGCCTCGAAAGATCGTTATCGCGCAGGACGTCGTGACCAAGCTTCAGATTCAGATTGGCAATCAGCGGGATCAGATCCATGTTGCCACACCGCTCGCCCACGCCGTTGATCGTCCCCTGGGCATGCGAAGCGCCCGCGGCAATCGCGGCCTGTGCGTTGGCAATCGCGAGGCCCGCGTCGTTGTGCGTATGGATGCCGATCCGCGCCTTCGATTGCGACCTCACATCACGAACCGCCTCGGCGATCTGCTCCGGCAGAGATCCGCCGTTGGTATCGCAGAGACACAGCACCACAGCGCCGGCGTCCTCCGCCGCCTTCAGCGTCGCCAGCGCGTATCCCCGGTCCACGCGATAGGCATCAAAAAAATGCTCGGCGTCATAAATCACCTCGCGACCATGACCCACCATGAGCGCGACACTCTCGCCGATCATCGCGAGATTCTCCTCACGCGTCACATTCAGCACGTGCTCAACCTGAAATGGACTCGTCTTGCCCACAATCGTGATGGCGGGCGTTTGGGCATCAAGCAGGGCACGCATGCCCGGATCGTCCTCGGCGCGAACGCCTCGCCGGCGCGTCATGCCGAAGGCGCTGACCTTCGCCCGCAGATTCATCGTGCGAACGTCTTTGAAGAAGGCTTCGTCCTTCGGATTGCTGAGCGGGAATCCCCCCTCGATGTAATCCACGCCCAGCTCGTCGAGCTTCTTCGCAATCTGCAACTTGTCCGAGAGCGAAAGGTTAAACCCTTCTCCCTGCGTGCCGTCGCGAAGCGTGGTGTCGTAGATGTCAATACGCATAGCTGAATCCCGAGGTCTCGAGCGGGAAAAACCGCGCCCAACCTGACCCTTCTCGGGCAGCGGGGCGAGAAAATCAATAGCCCAGGCGAAGAGTTTTCGATTGTGACAGAGGATTTCGCGAGATTTCCAGCCCTGCCTTCCGTTTGCATCCGGAAGTGGGGCAGGTTACGATTTCCCTTCCGACTGACTTTGCAGGTGTTCTGCAAGACGTTTTCGAGTCGGTAGCGTACAACCCGATGTCTCCGTGCCGTCGCAAGCAAATCACGCTTGTGATCCGTGCGGATGGCCCCGACCTGTTCCACGGGCGGGGACGCCCCTGAAAGACCGGGGCCTGGCATCACAGCCCGAAACGTGTTTCCCCCATGGTCGATTACAATCTGCTGAATTCGCTCGGAAATCTCGAAGACCTCGAGAACGAAGCCAACGCCGCCGTCATGGATGCCCTCGGCGAAGCCGCCAACGATATCAATCAACTCATCAGCGGCGATGAAGTTCAGGATTTCTCCAGCGGCGCGATCGTCAAAGGCAAAATCTCCGGCCACGCGGGCGTCGATTTTATCGTCGAACTCGGCCTGAAGAGCGAAGGCGTCCTCGATCGCGGCGAATTCGATGAACCCGAAAATGTCAAAATCGGCCAGGAAGTTCATGTCCTGCTCGAAGACACCGAACTCGATTCCGGTCTGGTGAAGATCAGCAAGCGAAAGGCTGATCGCATCATCAACTGGGACAACATCATGAACACCAAGAAGGAAGGCGACCCCGTCGTCGGAAAGGTCAGCAAAAAAATCAAGGGCGGCCTTCTCGTCGATATCGGCGTCCCCGTCTTCCTCCCGGCCAGCCAGGTCGATATCCGCCGTCCGGGCGAAATTTCCGACTGGATCGGTCGCTCCATCGACGCGGTCATCCTCAAAATCGACGAAGAACGACGCAACATCGTCATCTCTCGACGAAAGATGATCGAACAACAACGCGAAGAACTGAAGAAAAAGACGCTCGGCGGAATCGACGTCGGCAGCGTCATCAAGGGCACCGTCAAGAACATCGCCGACTTCGGCGTCTTCATCGACCTCGGCGGGATCGATGGGCTTCTCCACATCACCGACATGTCCTGGGGCCGCATCAATCACCCCAGCGAAATGGTCAAAATCGATCAGGAGATCGAAGTCAAGGTTCTGCAGATCGACAAGGACAAGGAAAAGATCGCCCTGGGCCTCAAGCAAAAGGACGCAAGCCCTTGGGAAAACATCGAATCCAAATACCCCGTCGGCAGCGTCCATCAAGGCGAAGTCGTCAACATCATGTCCTACGGCGCGTTCATCAAACTCGAAAGCGGCGTCGAGGGCCTTGTTCACATCTCTGAAATGTCCTGGACCAAACGCATCAACCACCCGTCCGAAGTCGTCAGCCAGGGTCAGGTCGTTCAGTGCAAGGTCCTGGAGATCAACAAGGACAAACAGGAAATCAGCCTCGGCATGAAGCAAGTCGAGGAAAATCCCTGGGATCGCGTCGCCGACAAATATCCCCCCGGCTCAATCGTCGAAGGCAAGGTCCGCAACATCGCCAACTACGGCGCGTTCATCGAGATCGAAGAAGGCATCGACGGCCTGCTCCACGTCTCGGACCTCAGCTGGACCAAAAAGGTCGGCCATCCGTCCGAAATGCTCAAGAAGGGCGATACCGTCCAGTCCGTCGTCCTCAGCGTCGATCAGGAAAAGCAGCGGATCGCCCTCGGTGTCAAGCAACTCCAGGAAGACCCGTGGCTCAACGCCATCCCCAACGCCTACCGCCCCGGCATGGTCGTCAAGGGCATGGTCACCAAGATCGCCAACTTCGGCGTCTTCGTCGAACTCGAAGACGGCCTCGAAGGCCTCCTGCACGTCTCTGAAATCGCCGACCATAAAGTCGAAAAGCCCGAAGACGTCGTCAAGGCCGGCCAACCTCTCGAAGTCAAAATCCTCCGCGTCGACAGCGACGAACGGAAGATCGGCCTCTCGCTCAAGCGCGCCCAGTGGGCCGCCGAAGAAGAAAAGCGCGAAGAGGAACGCAAGGAACGCCAAACCAAGCGCGGCCTGCGCGGCGGTCTGGAATAATCCCGCTCGACCCAACATACCAACCCCATCAATCCCAACCTCAACCCGCAAGGCGGTTCCCCTCAGGGAATCGCCTTGCTCCTTTTGATCTCGAGACAATCGCTTCAAGTCCGCGCGCGAAAAACCTTCATCACGTGCGACGATCAATTCGATTTAAAGCCAATGCCAGTAGTTGTTCGCGGCCGCCAACGCGTAGAGAACCGCGCAAACCATCAGCACCCACCGACACCAAGGCGTCCACCACGCCGATACAACGATGACGAAACCGACCTGAATCAGCTTGGCGATCGGCACGCCCGCCTCCACGCCTAGCGAATGCACGACGAATCGCTGCACCGGATGCACTTCGATCGACGGGCCGTACGCGCGGATGTTCCATAGCGTGGTGAATAGATCCAGCCCCGCCGCAATGACTAGCAACACCAACTCCACGCGCCGCCCCACAACAAACCTCCGCGGTCGCGTCAACAGCACCGGCCACAACGATTCCCGGGGCACCAGGCGACGCCAACCCGCTCGCGATTTTGTTTGTTCATCCAGCATGCACAGCCAAAAGGATAGCAACCACAAAACTCGGGAGAGAGCCAAAAGTGGGCTCTAATCATTCCATTGTCGTTCGAGGTCCTCATACGCAGACCAAACTTTCCGGGCCTGTTCATTCGCAAAAGTCTCAGCAAACGATTCGCCGCGCGATGATCGGCGTCTGGACTTGGTCGTCATGCGGTCGTGATGGTGGCCGAGCTCGTGCAAAAAGATGTGGAGCAACTGAAACGCCCGAAGCGATGCTTCGGTGAAGTGAATGAGCGTGGATTCACCTTCCGATTCGCGCGCGATCGACAAGCGATCAAAGATACAGCGGTGCTGGGACAGGTAGGCCCGATTATCCGTCTCGATCGAAAGCCCTCTGGGCTGCGCACAGATCGCGATCAACCCCGGGCGATGAAATCCGTCGCAGCCGGGTCGATGTGGCGCGAGTAGAATCACGTTCAATCCGATCGAAAGCTCATTCCAGTCGGGCAGAATCTCGATAAACGCCCGAACATGTTTGGTGTGCAGAACGTGCCGATGTTTGGGGCCCGGATTCTTGCGAAAGATTTCCGGGAACGATCGCGGGGAATTGAAATCGCGAGGCTGATCGGCCGCGCTCTCAGCTCGATACTGCTGACCAGAACGCACCGTCGGAGAAGATTTAATCGAACGGCCGCGAGACATCTTTGATCCACCTTAACCAAAACGTACCAACCGGCGGATCCGGTTGGCAAGCCCGCTTTCGCAGGGCGGGGAGTTGAGACTTGCCGTTTTGCAAAATCACCCTTGTGCACCTTCGCCGCCCGTTGCAGCCGAACGTCGCTTGCGGTGCACGACATCAGGCCAGGCGCAATGGGAACATCGTTCACCATCAAACCGGTAAGAAAACCCGCAACGAGGACATCGACCAGCTCTGCCCCATTTGAGACGGTTACTCGGATGACGAACCCAACCACATGTGCTGCAATCGGATTGATCATCACTGCTCCACCGGGCATCGCATTCACGGCACTTGAATAACGGCGGAGCGTTGAGGTCTACCTTGCCTCCGGACCGGAATTGAAATCTTCCCGGATAAAACCAGAGCGGCTCAAATTCCCGATCGTTCTTTGAGAGTGGTTTCTCCGTGATGATCCGCTCGGCCAGCTTCAGGAGACTCGGGCGGTCATCGTCCACGGTCCATATCCATCGACCGTCCTTACGCACCGCAACCGAGTACCACACGCTTTCCCAGCGGTTTTGCTCGATCACGCTCGAACGCATGAGAATCAAAGCAACGTCGTCTTGTAGATCGACCGCCGTCACCTGCATGACCTGAGCGTTGCGGTGGGTGAATTCATCAACCATCAATCGCGGCATGGTCGTCAGCGCGTCGAATGACCTTTTACGCATGGATTGACGAAGCTGTGAGCCGATCGTGCCGAGGTAACCTGCAATGAACCAGTATCGACCTCTTGTGAACGAATCCCGTCTGTGCCGCTGTCCCATATCCCTCCATTCCCCGTCCTCACTTCCAACTCGAGCCGTCCTTCTTCGTGCCGCAGAGGGCGACTTCCATGCCGAGGGCCTCGGCCATGGCGGCCTTGACCAGCAGGGCGCGGTCGGCGTCGGCGGGCGAATTGGCGTAGACGCACTGGATGTGGTTGGACTTGTGCCGGGCCATCATCTGATCACGCGACACGCCGTAAGTCACCGCGTGCATGATCGGCCACTGCATCGTCGTTTCCTTCCAGCGGCGATCGGTTTCGGCGTCGGGCAACTTGACGACCCCGCCGCGACCGAGATCCATCTTGAGGCGACCGTCTTCGATGTAGATGCGACTCCAAACGATCTCGCCCGGCCTGCTGATTCCACGAAGCGTGCCGCCGCCGAGACGGAAATACATCGACGGCTGCCGCATCGAGCTTGCTCCCTTCCAGCCCCCGATAAAGTGCGCGGGCGGCGCGGAACCGGAGATGAGGAAGACCCAGACATAATCCTCGACCGTTCCGGAGCGGTCGATGTCGCCCCAACGCAGATCGTGCAGCGTGTTTTCCACAGGCTGGTCTAGCGATTTGTGAACGCGGTAGGTGATCAGTCCGTCGAGGCCGGCGCATTCATCGACTTCGTTGAAGTGGGGAAGTGGTTCGCCTTCAAAGAGGACGCGCCGACCGTCACGCGATTTGACCGGCGGACGATCAGCGTTGTTGAGCGTCCCTTCAACCAGATCGCTTGCCGGCAGAAGATCCTTCAATCCCTGCTGATACTGAATCCCGATCGTCGAGCAGCCGAAGTCGTCAGCAATACGGACAGCGGCGATGTAGGTCTTGCACTGGAGCAGGACCTGAGCTTCGGTGAGGTCTTCGGATTCGTCCCGACCGAAGTGAAACTTCAGTCCCTTCTTCTTGTACCAGTCGAGGCAGGCGCGGGCGTCGGCATCGCTGACTTGTGTTGATTCATAGTACAGAGCCGACTGCGACAGACGCTCTTTGAACAGGCCGGTCGGATGAAGAAGTTCGTCGGGGATGATCGCGTTGAACATGCCCATGCACCCTTCGTCGAAGACGCCCATGATCGCCTTGTCGGTCTTCAGTTGCGTCGCCAGCTCGGCGGCGAGTTTCCAGTCGCGGTCTTTGACTTTGACCTTGCTGAGCGGCGTGACGTGGTTGATCTTGTGCTTGATCTTTCCAGTCTTAAGCCAGCTGCGAAGAGACTTTTTGAAGAAGTCGTCTTCGAACTTCTCGCTCCAGAGGGTGGAGTATTCTACGCCGGCTTTGGTGAGCGAGCCGTTGAGATTGAGCATGCCGACGAGTCCGGGCCAGGTGCCCGACCAGTTGGCGAGCGTGAGGATCGGGGCGCGGTGCGAAATCAGGCCGTGCAGGATGTGATGCGAGTATTGCCAAACCGCCTCGGCGACGATGATGGGTTGCTCGGGGTCGACGTGCTTGAAGACTTCCATCCCTTCTTTCTGGCTTTGGATGAAGCCGTGCTTGTGATCGGGCTTGTAGGGATGCGCGCGAACGAGTTCATATCCTTCGGCCGCGAGTGCGGATTTCAGATCGGCTTCCATTTGTGACTGCGCGGGCCAGCACTTCTGGTTGGCGGTGAGCCGCAGGTCGCCGTTGACGATGAGTTGAACGATGTTCTTCTTCTTGTTCTTGGCCATGTTCGAAGTCCTTTGCGTTGGCGATGTGGGTGAGAATTGAAGTTAGTTTGATTCCGATTGGTCTGACAAAGCCCGAAGATCAGCGGAGCCGAGGCCGGGGATGTCTGCGCCGAGGATGGCATGGATTTCGTCGCGCAGCTCGCTGGTGCCGGCAATGAGATTGGTGAGCTGCTTGTCACGTGTTTTCCAGAGGCGTTCCATCGCGCGTTTCTCGGCGTCGAGGTCCGATCGCATCGCAAGGAACGTGTCACGTAGACGCAGCATGCGGTCGGCGAAGCTGGGGCTGGAAATGTAGTCGTAGACCTGACTCATCTTGGTCTCTTTGCCCTCGTAGCTCTTCTTGATCTGCGCGTGGCCCACGAGCGTTTGTCGCAGCACGGTGGCCAGCGGAAGCAGCAGGGCGGGTGAGCAGACCCAGACGCCGTCGATGCGTTCGAGTCCGGTGAAGGCCTTGTGGGGCGGATGTGTGGTGCAGATGGCCACAGCACCCGCGCCCGCCTTGCGTCCGTCGGCGCGCAGCTTTTCAGTAAAGTTGCTCTGCCAGGATTTGACGCGCTTGGCCTCCCAGCAGATCAGGCCGCACTCTGCGCCTTGATCGTTGCGCACGATCTGATGCACGTCCGCGCCGTTCTGACCCTTGGCGACTTCGGTGATGCTGTCACGCGGGAAGGCCTCGATGAGTTGACGTTCCAGTTCCAGCTCCAAGACTTCGCCTTGCGATTGCTGGCTACCCTGTTCAGCGCGACGCTTCATTTCGTCCGCCTGCCTGGACATTTGATCGAGCTTTTGCTTCCACTCGGCCTCTTTTAGCCGGAACTCTTCTTCCTTGGCTTGAGCGACCTGAGCGCGGACGATGTCGCGTTCGCGGGCGAGGGTGAGTTCGAGCTCCTTCTTTGCATTTTCGACTTCGGCCTGTTGCTGGCGAAGTGTGAGTTCGTTCTTCTGGGCGGTTTCGCGTCGTGCGCGTTCGTCGTTGAGTTGAGACTTGAGTTCTTCGAGTGTGGTTTGGACGGACAGTTGTGCGCGCTTGGACTCTGCGTCGATGAGTGTTTGACGTTCGGCGTCGAGTTGCCTTTTGATTTGTGTCTCGATGTCGGACTTTTCGTGAGCGAGAAGTATCCGAGCGGATTCGAGTTCCTTTTGTTGCTGGGCAAGCCGTGCGCGCTCGGCATTGATGCGGTCGTCGAATTCACGACGGACGCTCTCGCGCAGATCGGAGGCGATGGCGTCGGTGATTTCGAATGCGTGCCCGCAGGAGGGGCATTTGATCGAGCCGTTCATGATGGCGCTGAAGCTATCCGAGAGTCGCGGATTCTTGAAACGCGGGGTGGTATGGTAGATTAAAAGAATGCGACTTGGCCGTGGGAAAGTCCGGTCGCATGGCAACAGCTGACAGGCTGCACGAAAGGTTCTATGCCGAAACAGGTGGAGACGACGCCGGTGACGCCTTGGGTGGAGACGTCGGTTGGTCAGGGTGAGGCACATGTGCCGGGCTTTGAGTTGGCAGGTGCGACAGCGAATCCGATGTCGCTTGGCGCGAGACTGGGATGGCTTGTCGGTGCGATCGTGCTGGCGTTCGTGGGATATTCGCTTGAACATTACGGACACTCAGCGCCGGACTCGAGAGTGGCGCTGCCGTGGGTGATTCCGTTTGTGACGCTCCTTGCTGCGATTGCGGTGATGCCGTTCATCGCGCGGCATTGGTGGGAACATCATTATGCGAAGGTGGCGATCGCGCTGGGCCTGATCGTTGCGACGTACTACCTCGTCGGGCCTGAACATGGCGCGGGTAATGTCGCGCGAACGTCTGCGGAGTACATCAGCTTTATCTTTCTGGTCGGTTCTCTTTATGTCGTGAGTGGGGGGATTCTGATTCGCGTTCATACCGACGCCAGGCCGCTCGCGAATGTGACGCTCCTCCTGCTCGGCGCGATCAACGCCAACATCTTCGGCACCACGGGGGCGGCCATGCTGTTGATACGTCCGTACATGCGGATGAATCGCGATCACCTCAAGCCCTATCACGTCGTCTTCTTCATCTTCATCGTCGCCAACGCAGGCGGAAGTCTGACCCCGATCGGCGATCCGCCTTTGTTTCTCGGATTTCTCAAGGGCGTGCCGTTCTGGTGGGTGATGGAAAACTGCTGGCCGATCTGGTTGACGGTGGTCGGCTCGCTGCTCGCGATCTTTTTTGTGGTGGACACGATCGATGCGCGAAAGCGAAAGCAGAATCTCCTGCCCCGCGCGAGCGCAGACCTCGGACCGGGCGTCAGTTTGTATGGGGCCAGCAACCTCGTATGGGCAGGGCTTATCATCGCAGGAATCCTGATGCACGGCCCGCTCAATCACTGGACCCACGAGCACTTCGGATTCCACGCGCCCTTCAGAGAACTGGCCATGGCGCTTGCGGCCTTCCTCGCATTGTCGACCACGCCGAGACGCGTGCATGTGGAAAACCAGTTCAACTACGCTCCGATCAAAGAAGTCGCCATCCTGTTTGTTGGCATCTTCCTGACGATGCTTCCGGCTTTGAACTATCTCTATCACGCCAGTGCGGCGGGGCGGTTGCCGCTGAAGTCGCCATCGCATTACTACTACGCCGTCGGAACGTTGAGCAGTGTGCTCGATAACGCGCCGACCTACCTGACATTTCTCAAGGCGAAGCTCGGGTCGCTCGATCCGGAGCTGATCGAACGCGAATGGCAACTGGCCAGGGATGTGAAGCACGATCTGGAGGCGGCAACGGTCGGGCTGAGCGAAGAAGAGCGTAAGCAGATCGATCAAGGTGCGGACGCATTGGCGAAGTATTTCCCCGCCCAGTACGAGCGAGGCGAAATCTCCCGCGAACAGGCGGAGATCGCATTGCTCATCGGCGTGCCGGAGTTGAATCGCTACCTCGTCGCGATCTCGATGGCGGCGGTTCTGTTCGGGGCGATGACCTACATCGGCAATGGTCCGAATTTCATGATCAAGAGCATCGCAGAGCACGGCGGCCTTAAAATGCCGAGCTTCTTCGGCTTTGTGTTCCGCTATGCGCTGCCCGCGCTGCTGCCCATCCTTATCGTCGTCTGGGCGGTCTTTATCCGATGAATCGATGATCGGGGGCCGATGAGGGTCCGATATAGGTGACAGCTTGCCGCAGTGGAGCGACGCGTGCGGCATGCGGACGGATTCGTGTTATCTTTCCGGCATGCGGTATAAGTCCATTCTCCTGTTCGGCGCGCCCGGCAGCGGCAAGGGTACGCAAGGCAAAATCCTCGGGCACATCCCGGGCTTTTACCATTCGTCGAGCGGCGACATCTTTCGCACGCTCGATCTGCAATCGGAAACCGGACGACTCTTCTGGGAATACGCCGGAAAGGGCAAACTTGTCCCCGATGACGTGACCATCAAAGTATGGAAGCAGTACATCAAAGGAATGGAACTGATCAACCAGTTTCACCCCGAGACCGAACTACTCGTCCTCGACGGACTGCCACGAACGCTCAGCCAGGCGCGGCTGCTCGAACATGAAATCGACGTCGTCCGCGTCATCCACCTGCATACCGATGACCTAAACAAAATGACCGAGCGACTCCGAAGACGCGCACTAAAAGAAAATCGATTCGACGACGCAAACGAAGATGTCATTCGCAGGCGACTCGAAATCTACGAACGCGAAACACGCCCCGTCCTCGATCTCTTTCCGCAGGAGAAAATCCTCCGCGTCGATGCGACGCTCAGTCAGATTCGAATCCTCAGCGAAATCATCGGGCAGATGGTCCCGCTCAAAGAACAACGCGATCGCGAATGGGAACAATACCGAGCCGCCAACGGCATCGGCGGATGAAGATGGGGCGTACCGATCATCGAAACGGCTGAGCGCATTTTCTGGCGAGAGCTGTCCGAATCTCGCTGATTTTTGACCGATCAACGCTCGGCCTTTAGGTTTCTGGCGTGTCGGATATCACCACAATCGACCCCGGCGGGGTCAGCAGCGCCACGCATTCTGCAAGCTCCGGCGGACGAGAGAAGTTCGCCGCACACGAACTTGCGATCGTCCTCTCTCACTTTGATATCGGCGTGATCAAGGAAATTCGCGAGTTCCCACGCGGCAGTCGCAAAGCGCCAAAACTCTACGTCGAAAGCGAGTCGGGAACCTTCCTGCTCAAACGCCGCGCACGCGGTCGTGATGACGCAATCAAAGTCGCATTCAGTCATCAGATTCAACTTCATCTCGCGGCCCAGCAGTATCCGCTTCCGCACCTGATCGGAACCCGACGCGAAAACAATTCAATGCTGCAACTCGGCGAATCGATCTATGAATTGTTCGAGTACATCCCCGGTCAGGGATACAACCTCTCGCTCGAAGCGACCAACGATTCAGGACGCGTGCTCGCCTTGTTTCACAAACTGCTCGACGGATTCAACGCCGATTACCACCCGCCGATGGGGAGCTATCACAACGCGCCGGCGGTCGAGCAGGGCTTGATCACGATCGGGCGAAACGCACGCGATCCAAAGCTCCGCGCTCGATGTGATGTGCTCGCAGATCGGTACCGCGAATGCACGCTGCGCGTCGAGGGATTGGGCCTGAATGACTGGCCGAGCCAGATCGTGCACGCCGACTGGCATCCGGGGAACATGCTCTTTCGCGACAATCGCGTCGTGGCGGTCATCGATTACGACTCGGCGCGGCAACTTCCTCGCATCATCGATACCGCCAACGGCGCACTGCAATTCTCGATCGTCGGCGATGAACATATCGACCGATGGCCTGATTCATGCGATGAAGGACGCCTGCGCCGATTCGTACGCGGCTACGATCAGGTGATCGTCCTCAGTCAAGCGGAACTCGACGCGATGCCGTTCCTGATGATCGAAGCTTTGATCGCCGAGTCGGTCTTCCCCATTCTTGCAACGGGCAGCTTTCAGCGATTCGACGGTGCGAGCTTCCTTGCCATGGTCGATCGCAAAACCAACTGGCTTCGTCAACATTCCAAACGGCTGATCGGATTGATCTCCGAGTGAATCGCGTCGATGAATCAAAGCATCGTTCGTTGTTGCCTCTTCGCGTATCGGTTCTCTCTCGCGTATCGGTTCCCTCTCGCGTATCGGTTCATCGAGCGGTAAATCACCGCGCGGGCCATCATCATGGCGCGGCGATCCCGTGCGGTTGCGGTTGACGCGACTCGACATCCAGCATGAGCGCCGCGGGCGCGGTGCGGCCGGGGTTGTACCTGATGTGATCGATCGCGAGCAGGATCGATCGGATTGGCGTGAGTTTCTTGTAGTTTCGATCGACGATCCGCAGTCGAACGACACCATCGGCGTCGACGACAAAGACACTGGCGTGCGGCATGAGCGTGGAGCAACTGCCAAAGCGATTGCGCACACCGTACGCGTCGATCGCCAGACCGTCGCTGTCAGCGAGGATCGGGAACGAAATCCCGAGCGACACCGCCAGAGCGCGGCTGGTGGTGGTCGGTTCTGGGGTGATGACAGTGAGATGCGCCGAGCGGGCACTGAAATCATCAACACGTGCCTGCAACTTGCCCAGATAGCGACGGCAATAAAAACACCAATGCCCGCGCGCGAACACGAGCACCGACACCTCGCCATGCGTCGGGATCTGCCGGAGCACGCCCTGCGTGTCCGGAAGCTCCACCGTGGGTGCGCGCTTGCCGGGGATGGCCTGAACAATCTGCATGGATTCTCTATCATATCAATCCTCGCCGATATGTGTAAATAATTCTCTCGATACGATCGCTCGGAGGCAGATTTTGCTTGTTTGCGTCTCGCGATCCTGCTAAATCTGGGTAGCCTCATTCATGACCTTTTTTCTTAGGAGAGAACATGCGCAATCTGATTCAGTCCGCCGTTGTCGCGGCCTCGTTGGTCGCTATCGGTGGCGTTTCGTCTTCGGCCCTTGCTGAAACCATCATCTATCAGTCCAACTCGCCCACCGGGTTCTTCGCACCGATCAACAGCTCGACCCCCGCCGGCACCAAGTTCGGCGATAGCGGGTGGGTCGGATCAGGGGGTTCGCCGGCTGTTCTCGGTGTCAACTCCATCACCCTCGGACTCGCGGTCGTCAACAACCTCCCCGCCGGCACCGTCAACGCAGGCACCACCGACATCAACTTCACCTTCAACAACGGTGACCCCAGCGGACTGGTCTTCGGCAACGGCGCTCAGCTTTACTCCACCACCATCAACGGCGTCTCGCTCCCCGAACTCCCCGCGCCGGGCGATCGCATCTACTTCAACCTCCGCATCGATCTCCCCGCGCTCACCCTCGCGCCGGGCTTCAACAACTTCGGCTGGAGCGTCGGCGTCTCGAACTACGCCTACGACGGAAATTTCGGCTTCCAGAACAGCGGACTCTTTAACCCCAGCTTCGGATTCATCACCGGCAACGCGTCCCAGTTCAACCCCAGTAGCGGCACCTGGTCACTCTTTGCCTTCGGACCAGCATTCCCCGATGACTCCGCGAACTTCGTCGCGACGCTGACCGTCCCCGAGCCCGCCACGCTCGGCGGACTCGCCGCCGCTTCGCTCATCGCGCTGCGCCGCCGCGCACGATAACCTTTGCTGCGATGTCGCCGCGACCGGGCTGCCACCGCTCAGCGTTCGGCTCGTCCCGTGATCGTCGCTTGTCCTGCGATCGTAGATCGTTCACTTAACACGTCGATCGCAGGTAACGCGCGGCCGTCAACACCGAAGAGTCCCTGACGCCCGTTCTCGTAAATGAACAGGGCGGGCGTCGGGACGGCTTCGGGATACCACCACACCCAGCCCACCGCCCGATCCGAGGGCAACGCCTCGGTCAGCACACTACGCACGTCCCGCAAAAAGGCCGCCTGTCCGATTGGCGATTCTGGCCATCGCATGGGCGATCGAACTTTGCGCGCGTCAGGCCCTCGTGTGGTCGGCTCGGCGTGCGGATAGCCGATCTCCGCGATCACCACAGGCTTGTCCGTCAGCTTCGCAACCGCTTTCAAGTTGTCGCGCAAGTGGTCGATGTCGTCACCCCATGTCGGATAAAAACTCAGTGCGATCAGATCGAAATCGACCTGTTCATCGGTTGATCCGTCATTGAGCAGCCGACCGAAAAACCACGGGACCAGTCCGTCATGCCCGCCGCCGTGAATGTGAATCGCGACCTGCGCGTCCTTGTCGTGGTCCCGCACGGCGCGGATGGCAGGAAGCAGCATTCGCCTGAGTCGTGCGAATTGCTGCCCTTCGTCAGGCCCGCCGGTGATTTGCGCATCCGGCCAGAGCATCCCGCCCGTGATCTCGTTGCCCACCTGCACGACCCGCGGGCGTATGCCTCGCTCGCCCAATCGCCTCAGCACGTCGCGCGTGTAGTCGTACAACCTCTGCGAAAGCGCCTCCGCGTCCAGATCACGCCACGCCGACGGCTTGTGCTGCTGCTTGGGGTCGGCCCAGGTATCCGAGTAATGCAGCGCGAGCATCACCTCCGCCCCCGCATCACGCGTCCGCTCGGCGAGTCGAATCACCATCTCGAGGTCCTGCGTCGCCCCGTGCGTCGACTGAAAATCCGGATTCGGATCCACAAACAACCGAAGCCGAACCAAATTCACACCCCGTTCGGAAAAATAGCGCATCACGTCCGGAATCGGCGTGCCCGACGCGTCAAAATGCCCGGCCCCCGCTCGCTCCAACTCTTCCAACATCGATAGATCCACACCAACAAACCAACCATTCGCACCGGCTTCTGATTCAGCGTTCATCGTCTTCCCTCCCGAGCCAACCGATCCGACCGGGCCCTCCGAGCGACACGAAGTGCCCGCGACCCACAGCAGCACGCACGCAAGCGCTCTGCCGATCTTCAACGCCAGGAGATTCGAAATCGCCATACTGAAACATCCTAAATGACAACCCGCCTCGATTCACGCACTGAACCGGATGCGTTCTCGCCTCCGGCGCAAGCGGATCTGTCGGCGTCGAAGTCCTTCATTTCTACTGGCGCGCTGCGCGCCTGCGTCCGCAATCGCGCAGCGCAAATTCAAAAGAATATCGCGAACGCCTGCCGCGCGGTCGCATACGCCTGGTTCGGTGCCGCTCGTGTACCCGTTTGGGTGGGCCCGATTCATCGTCCTGTGCTGCTTGCGCTCGCTTTTGGCATAGCTCGCGCACGCGCTTGGCATTGTTCGCGCACGCGTTTCGCACGCTCGCGCACACTTGTGCGATCGCCGATCCAGTTCGTGCACTGATTCGGTCGCGACAGCCTGCCGAGATAAGGGGCGGCGCTGTGGATCAGGCAAGATTCCAGATGGCGGTGTCGGAGTAGTCTTGACCGTTGCGGGTCGCGCGGACTTCGATGGTGTTGGCGCCCTGGCGGAGCAGAACGTTGGTCCAACTGATGATGTTGTCGTTGTTGTCGTCGGCGCGTGTGCCGATGGTTTGTCCGTTGATCAGGAGTGTGACGTCGCCGATGTTGGAGTAGACGCGGAGCGGTGGGAGTGCGTCGGTGCGATTCGTGAAACGCTTGGCGGTGAGATGGAGGACCGGTCGATCGCTCCAGGCGGCGCGATAGAAGTAGAAAGCGTCCTTTTTGTTTTCGCGATCGTAGGTGACGAGGCCCTTGTCGTTGCGGCCGGCGGTGTCGCCTTCGTCGCGGTTGTCGTTGGCGCTGTCGGTGAGTTGCCAGACGAAAACGCCCCAGATCTGCGGGTATTTCTTGATCTCGTTCCAATAGCCTTCGTGGAAGAGACTCTGGTATTGCTCGGGGTGGAACGGACCGTCATGCTGGGGGCGCGAGGGATTGTCCTGATGTTGGACGATGCTTCCGCCCGCGCCGTATTCGGTCATCGCGAAGCTGCGAGTGCCAGCGGCGCTGACCTGACCGGCGAGCCATGTGCCGAACGCGCTGATGCGGTTGCCGTACCAGCCCTGATATTTGTTAAAGCCGATCGTGTCCGGAATGTCGTTGAGGGCGGCGGGGAAGTTGTGCCAACTCGCGCCGCTGGTCATGCGGATCGGGTCCGCCGCCTT
>JAIYCY010000008.1 GCA_027487775.1 Planctomycetaceae bacterium | reverse complement strand
TGCCTGCCGAAGCTGACTGTGAACCCGCACCGCCCCGATCGCGTGGAGCCGCGTTGCAAAAAGCGCCGAGCCAAACAGTACGACCTGATGAACCGGCCCAGATCAGAACTCAGAAAACGCCTGAAAACACAGGCCAAACGAGTCTAGGTTGATGGCATTAGGGGCTGTCCCCGTTTCTTCGTCAGACCAATACACTAATGAACGACCATCATTCCATTGGGGAATTCACCTCGCCATCCAAATACACAATGACCGTCTGCAAGCATGCGATCAGCAACTAGCATATGGTTCATGTCGACAAGGTGTTCGTTGAAGTGGACCGTAAGCAATATTAGTACAATAATGTCGTGAAGGACGCGATGAGACCTCGGGTAGAACAACGACAGGTGTCCTGGACGATTGATCGACTGTATAACCCTTTCGGAACCGACTCGGACCATATCGCAGGCTCGATTCATCTCACTTGTAGACACTTGCTTTCCGTGAGCGGCGCTCCACCGGAAACCATACTCTTGCTTAATCGCCCCGGCTGAGAGTCCTAGAAACATCGACGTGTCGACAGAATCTAAAACACGTATTCCAGCATCTATTGTTCGCACCTGTTCTATAGGTATAGACAATTGGCTTAAATCATCTATTAGTTGACCGGGCTTACTAAACCACTCATAACGACTCATCTGTCGAACGTGAAGCGCAATGTTATCTGGCAAAATCATGAACGGTCACCTCCCGGCTGATCGACGAAGTGCGACGCGTGCAGTATCCGGCGTCACTGGTCGAAGGGAAGACACGGGGACAGCCCCCGAATGAATGCCACCGCCCTGGTTGAGCACGTGAAAGACAAAACCGCCGATCGCGTGTCGGGCCGCTCTGGCCATGGGGAAAGCATACCGAACCCCAACGATCAATCAATCGGCGGCTGCCCCCGTTTCTTCGCCAAAGATCAATCATTCGGGGGCTGTCCCTGTTTCTTTGCGCCCGAAATGTTACACGCACTCTCTTCCATCAATGATTCGTCCTGCTTCGGGCAATTGGTGTTGCGTTTAGTAGACAACAATTTTGCCCTTCGGCCACCTGCCGCGCCATCCGCATGGCATATGTCCTAACAATATCAGCTCGCATAGCTCGGCGTATGTGGATTTGTTGCCTTTAGGCAAGAATGCCATCTCAATTGCACGGTGCATCAAGCAAGACGAAATGCTGCTCCGCAAGTACCAGTTTGTACCGACAGAGGCATGTTTATTGCTTGCCATTGTCTCGATCAGATCGGCCACGAACTTAGACGACCACTCGACGAATGGGTTGTATACAGTCTCATTCCAATGCGGGCCCTTCCAAGCCTGAACACGCTCGTGAATGTCAGCTGCCAAACAAATGAATGCCCTCTCGCTGTCGCGACTCATAAGCGATCTAACCGCTTGCGACCATCCGTACACCCGACAGAACGAAATGGATGGATCGCTTTCAAGGGGCTGACCAACCGAATGGAACCAGTTTAACGACTTGAACTCTGAGAAGAATGGATAGACCTTCAACTGCCTCCGGTTCATCTACGACCTCGCTTTCCCATACTCGATTGGATCTTTATGTATACCCAAACAAGAGCGGGGACACGGGGACTTCAGTAGCATTTACGGTTGCATTCTACTTACGTCCCCGCTTCATCTCTCCTGATACTGGCACATTCTCGTTCTGTGTCCCTTTGATACTTGAGATGAATCTGCGTCCGAATGCTTCGAATTCACTCCAGTTTAAAGTCCTGCTAAAGCACTGCAGATCGACATGACGGTATGCATGTGGAAGCTTAAGATACATCTCCCATCTCATCGCCGTTTTACGCCCAGACTCGGTCGGCGGTACAACTTCGAGGCGCACGTCTAGAGAACCAGGAAACTCGACCGAAGATCCCCGAACGTGAAATCGATTCATCGATCCATCCTCATCGACAAGCCGCGGTGGATGTTTCAACTCATTCGCAACCACCGAAATCACCGACTCTTCGATCGGATCATCAACAACACTCACGGTCACTGAACTGTCCTTAATCTGCGGATTCACCTTACCAGTGAACATACCCCGCGCTTTCAATGCCCTAAAGTAACGAGGCAGAGAAAACCGGATGGTATCCAGTTCCCAATCCCTCCACGCGTCTGATCCAGTTAAATCTGTCATGGTCGCTCCAAGCAGACACAACCGGGGACGCCATTAGTTGTTGCATCTCCACCGGGAGGGACGCGGGCAACTCTGAGCGTGACCGCGAGACTAGCCGCGTTCCGGGGACGTGTAAACTGTTTACGTCCCCGTGTTGCTCTCCCCAGATCAGGACTCAGAACACGCCTGAACACACTGCCCAAACGCGTTTAGGTTGCTGGCCTTAGGATCGGGTGGCGGTTTGGTGCTGAAGGCTGATGGGGAGCGGCTGTGCGCGGGCGTGCGGTCTGGATGTCGCGAGCGAGCGGAAAGCGTCCGCGGGGTGTTGCTCAACGTGCTGCAGACACATGTTTGGCTCACCTGAACGGGTCGAACGCCGAGCCGAAATCGGACGCCTGCGTCCATTCAGGGTCAACAGAGGAGAATCTTTTGATCGACTGTGTTTTGCGCTGCGCGCCTGCGGACGCATTCGCGCAGCGCGCACGTAGGTGTAGAGGCCCATGAAGACCTCTCGGCGATGACGCAGGCGTGCGGGTGGATGACCGTCGACCGTCAGGGCGTACCGGAAGATGCGAGAATCAGGCGTTCTTTGACCATTTCAGGCTGATTTCGCGTGGTGCAACGCGGCGAAACGTGTGCGCGAGTGGTCGGAAAGGTGGTCCGAGCTGGCGGAATGATGGTTTGAGGTGGTGAAAAGTGAAAGAGGCGGAGCGACCAAAGTGGCGGAACGACGAAAGAGGCGGGACGACGAAGGAGGCGGGACGACCTTGATGGATTCAAAGTCGTCCCGCCGGTTCATGAACTGGGATGTTGAACGTGGTGGACGTTCGGGCCGTCCGGGGCTGCCCCGGATTGGGTTTATGTCGCAAGAGGTTCACACAGCGTAAGAGCCTTACGCAGACTGGAATCAGCGCATGCGACCTTGGACTGTCACGATTTCACACGTGATCGCGGAGCGTTCACTCGCGATCGTCGCGACGCGGGCGATCACCGCGGGGCGGGCCGCCTCGGCCCCGGCCCCCGCCGCCACGACCGCCACGGTCTCCGCCGCGGTCGCCTCCACGATCACCGCCGCGATCGCCTCCCTGGGGGCGTTCGCTCGGTCCGCGCTCCGCCATCTCGGCGATCTTGGCGGCCCACGGGTCTTCCTGTTCGAGTTCCTTGAGCGCAGCCTTGCGGCTGAGCTTGATGCGGCCCGTGTCGTCGATCAACACAACCTTCACCGGAATCTCATCGCCCATCTTCACGACTTCATCGACACGAGAGATAAAGCCCTCGGCGAGTTCGGAGACGTGGCACATGCCGTCGGTTTCGGGCGCGATCTCGACGAACGCACCGTACTCCTTGACCGCTACGACACGACCATTGTAAATGCGACCGACTTCGATCGAACCGCACATCGCATCGACGATGTCGCGTGCCTTTTCGGCGGCGCCTCCGACGCTGGAGGAGATGAAGACCGTGCCGTCGTCGTTGATGTCGATCTTCGCGCCGGTTTCTTCCTGGATCTTCTTGATCGTCTTTCCGCCGGGTCCGATGAGCTTGCCGATCTTTTCGGGATCGATGTGCGTGGTGAGCATGCGCGGCGCCCATTCGCTGATGGTGGCGCGCGGGCGGTCGATGACGCTGGTCATGACGTCGAGGATCTTGAGGCGAGCGGCGCGGGCGCGGTGGAGTGTTTCGCGAACCACGCCGTAGTCGATGCCTTCGATCTTGATGTCGAGCTGGATGGCGGTGATGCCTTCGGTGGTGCCGCAGACTTTGAAATCCATGTCGCCGAAATGATCTTCTTCACCGAGGATGTCGGTGATGAGGCATTGGCGGTTGCCTTCGCGGACAAAGCCGACGCTGATGCCGGCGACCGGTCGGGTGATGGGGACGCCAGCGTCCATGAGTGCGAGCGTTCCGCCGCAGGTCGAGGCCATCGAGCTGCTGCCGTTGGATTCCATGATGTCGGAGATCACGCGGACGGTGTAGGGGAACTCTTCGACGCCGGGCAGGACCGCAAGAAGCGATCGCTCGGCGAGGTTGCCGTGACCGATTTCGCGACGGCTCAGGCCGCGGATCGGACGGACTTCGCCCACGCTGTAGGTGGGGAAGTTGTAGTGGAGCATGAACTTCTTGGAATACTCTTCGTGGATGCCGTCGATGACTTGTTCGTCCGAGGGCGTACCGAGGGTGACGGTGACGAGCGACTGCGTTTCACCGCGTTGGAAGACGGACGAACCGTGGATGCGGGGCAGAACGCCGACCGCGCAGTGCAGCGGGCGGATTTCGTCGTGCTTTCGACCATCCGGACGGACGCCGTCGAGGATGCACTCGCGTGTGACCTGTTCTTCGACGAGGCTGAAGACCTGCTTGATCTTCTTGTGATTGGCCTGCTGTTGTGCGTGGGCGAGGTAACCGGCATTGGGATCGGTGACGGGCGGGGCGAACTCGGCGAGGAGTTCTTTGAGGATGTTGACCACGGCTTCGTTGCGGTCGGCCTTTCCGGGCTTGCCTTTGGCGGCGCGGAGTTTGTCGGAGACGCGGGCGCGGATGGCATCAACGAATCCGGGCTCGGGCGCGTTGACCGCGCCTTTCTTCTCCGGAGCCCCGGCCTTGGTGCGCAGTTCGTCGATCATGCCGGTGATTTCGATGACGGCCTTGTGGCCGAACTCGATCGCATCGGCGACTTCGTCTTCGGGGATTTCGCGACCTTCGAGTTCGATCATGTTGACGAACTGCTTGGTGCCGGCGACGACGAGTTCGAAATCGCTTTCGGCGAGGTCATCCGTGGTCGGGAAGAGGACGAACTTGCCATTCACGCGGGCGACTTTGGCGTGGGCGGTCGGGCTGAGGAACGGGATGTCGGAGATATGCACGCAGGCGCTGGCTGCTATGCCGGCGAGCATGTCGGGATCGTTATCGCCGTCGAAAGAGAGGACGTTGATCTGGAGTTGGACTTCGTCGTAGAAGCCGAACGGGAAGAGCGGACGAAGCGGGCGATCGATCAATCGGGCGATCAGCACTTCTCGATCGGAGGGGCGGCCTTCACGTTTGATGAATCCGCCGGGGAACTTGCCGGCCGCGCTGCGGCGCTCGCGATATTCGACCTGAAGCGGGAAAAAGTCGATGCCCTCACGCGGATTGGCACGACAGACGGCGGCAAAAACGACCGTGTCGCCGTAGCGAACCGTCACACTGCCGGCAGCCAGTTTGGCTAGAGAACCCGTTTCGATGGAAAGGGTACGGCCCGCGATTTCGCGGGAAACAGAGATGGCTTGCATGGAATAGCTGTTCCTCGTCGCCCCGATTGTCCAAAAAATAGGACATTCGCATCAAGCGAGTCAGGGGCGATGGTTCGAGGATTGCGAAGCTGAGGCTCGCATGCGAAGTGACGCGGGGAGTCAGTACCGAGTCGAGAATGCGATGGGGCAGAACTCAATGATCCAGCCCGGGGCAGATCAGTCGCGTCTTGCGATTCCTTCGCTATGTCATGACTGGGATATGACCTGTTGCCAACGTCTCCGGGTTCGCTGCAAGCCGCCGTTTCGAAATCCGCAAAACCGCCCGACCCGAAGGATCGAACCGTCCGGATCGAGTGCGCCACACTCGAGGCACCCGATATTCCAACAAACGCCGTTGGGGCTTGTCCCGGCGATGGTGGTCTGGATGTTTTCACTCAAATGGACGACGCATGAACCGTTCAACATGAACACTTCAAGACGTCGACCCGACGGCTTCCGCCCGGCATCCAAACCCGGGAAGACGCCGTGCAACGATCGACAATCACTTACGCAAGCCGAGCTTCGCGATGACCGCCTGGTAACGATCCCGATCGATGCGGGTCAGATACTTCAGCAAGCTGCTGCGACGACCGACCAGCTTCAACAAACCGCGACGACTGGAGAAATCCTTCTTGTGCGTCTTGAGGTGCTCGGTCAACTCGTTGATACGACCCGTGAGGATCGCGATCTGTACTTCCGCGCTACCGGTGTCGCCCTCTTTACGCGCATATTCCTTGATGATTCCGCTCTTCGCTTCGGTGCTGATCATGACAAACTCCAAACAGTCGCCACACCTCCCAGCCGGAACATCCAGCCGGGTCGGGGGTCAAATTCGACCGCAAGGATAGACCCGAACACACGCAGACGCAAGTGAGCAGGTCATGCCTGAGTCCTTTGAAACACGACGCACCCTTGGTTTGACCCGCACCCCACACTTCCCTACCATTCGCCCACCAACAAAGGAACCTCATGGCCGGCAAGACCACTCTCGAACTTACCGACGAAACCTTCGAATCAGAAGTCCTCAAAAGCGATCAGCCCGTTCTCGTCGATTTCTGGGCCGAATGGTGTGGACCCTGCCGCATGCTCGCTCCGACCATCGAACAAGTCGCAGGTTCGTTCGCGGGCCGTGCCAAAGTTGGCAAGATCGACACCGATTCCCACCGCCTGGCTGCCAGTCGATATGGCATCGCCGCCCTCCCCACCGTTTTGATCTTCAAGGGCGGGCAAGTCGTCGACAAAATCGTCGGCCTGCGCCCAAAGGGTGATTACGAGTCGGCGCTCAACCGCGCCCTCGGTCAAGCCTGATCGATTCGTTGGGGCTGCTTGTGGCTGGCTGCTCGTCGTTCGGTCTGCTCAATTCGTCAGACCTCTTCGATACGCCCGGGCGATTCGCTCACCATCGTTTATCTTGCAGCAGGTCTCGTCGACCCGGTCTTTGGCTCGAAACGGGTCATGAGGCTGGCCCATTTCTCCGTATCACCCGCCGCTCGAATCGGTTAGATTCACTCGCGTCGCGCTGTCACAAACATGCGTGCGTCTCGATGCTTCGTTTAACTTCCTCGCTTCCGTTGGAGCCTGCCCTTGAAGAAAGTCATTCTGATCACGCTCGTCTGTCTGCTCGGACTCGGCGTGCTCATCGCCGCCGTCGCGTTGGTCCTGCCTCGCATGAGTGCGGCCGGTGCGGGTCGATCCACCGGATCAGGAACCCCAGTTCGTATCGATCTCGCTTCGACGGGTGAACTCGTTGAAATCGTCAGCGCTCCGGGAACCGTCACCCCACAGACCAAAGTCTCCATCTCCGCCCGCGTCTCCGCTCGTATTGTGGACCTCCCGCTCCGCGTCGGTGATCCCGTGTCCAAAGGCAACCCGACAGCCAATCCTCCGCTCGAGCCGTCGCTGCTCGTCAAGCTCGACGACACCGATCTCCGCGCCGAACTGCGCGGAACCGAAGCCCGCTACCTCGCTCAGGCCGCCGAGCTTGAGACCGCCAAGGCCCGGCTCGATGCCCAGTCGAATCTTCTCACTCAGCTTCGCGTCGAACTCGAAAACGAACAGAAGAATCTCGCGCGGCAGGTCAAGCTACTGGAGAGTGGCGACGTTTCGCAGCAGGTGGTCGATGACCTTCGCACGCGCGTTGCCGGGCTCGTGGCAAGGCTCAACGCAGAAGAGGGCAACCAGGCCGCCGACCGCAAACGACTCGCCGTCCTCGAAGCCCAGGTACAGGCCGCCCAAGCGGAAGTCGATCAGCGAAAACAGCTCCTCACCTACGCCACCATCACCAGCCCCATCGATGGCGTCGTTACGCAACGCAACGCCGAAGTCGGTGAACTCGCCATCGTCGGAACCATGAACAACCCCGGCACGCAGATCATGGAAGTCGCCGACCTCAGCAAAATGCTCGTCAAAGTCCGCGTCGATGAAGCCGACGTCGCCCGCGTCGCCGTCGGTCAGCCCGCCAAGGTGCGTATCCAGGCCTATCCCGACATGATCTTTAACGGCGTCGTCCAAACCGTCGCACTCAGCAAAACGCGCGACCCCGTCGATCGATCCGAAAGCTACGAAACCGAAGTCCTCCTCGACACCACCGGACAGGCCGTCCTCTCCGGTCTCGCCGCCGACGCCGACATCGAGTCACGCCGGCACAACGATGTCATCCGCGTCCCCAGCCAGGCCGTCCTCGGTCGTCTCACCGACGAACTCCCCGTCGACATGCGCAACTCCCCCGAAGTCGATCTCACCAAAACCATCACCACCGTCGTCTACCGCATGATCGACAACAAGGCCGTCATCACACCCGTCCGCGTCGGCCCCAGCGATCTCACGCACACCATCATCCTCGCAGGCCTCAAACCCGACGAGCCCGTCATCACCGGCCCCTTCAAAATCCTCGACACTCTCAAACACGATCAGGCCGTTCGACGCGAAGAAGCCGAGGCCGAAGCTGAAGTCAAGAATCCGTCTGACGCCGAGCAGTCGTCCGACGCCGCCGCCGATCCGGCAAAGTCCGAGGCGCCTCAAGACAAAGCGCCCGACGACGCATCGAACGACAAACCCTGATCCCTCACGACGTATTCCAAGTATTCCACGCATTCCAAAAAACCGATCGATGCCCCTCATCTCCATTCGCAACCTCACCAAAATCTACCGCATGGGCTCGGAGACCATCCGCGCTCTCGACGGCGTGGATCTCGATGTCGATCGCAACGAGTACGTCGCCATCATGGGCGCGAGCGGCTCGGGCAAAAGCACACTCATGAACATCCTCGGCTGTCTCGATAAACCCACCGCCGGCAGCTATGAACTCAACGGCAACCTCGTCAGTCGCATGAGCAACTACGAACTCGCAGGCGTACGCAATCGCGAGATCGGCTTCGTCTTCCAAACCTTCGAACTCCTCCCGCGATGGACCGCCCTTCGTAACGTCGAAATGCCGCTGCTCTACGCCCGCGACGGCTGGCGACGACGTCGCGCGCGTGCACGCGAATCACTCGAACGCGTCGGTCTCGCCAATCGCATCACCCACAAACCCAACCAACTCTCCGGCGGACAACGTCAACGTGTCGCCATCGCCCGCGCGCTCGTCAACAACCCCTCCATCCTCCTCGCAGACGAACCCACCGGAAACCTCGACACGCGCACCAGCGACGAAGTCATGCGGCTCTTCGAAAACCTCCACGCCGCCGGCCAGACCATCGTCATCGTCACCCACGAAGCCGACGTCGCTGCCCACGCGCGACGCATCGTCCGCATGCGCGACGGACGAATCCAATCCGACACTCTCAATCCAAATCCCACGCTCGCAGGCGCCGACTCAAGCATCAACACCCCCACCGATCAAGCCCCATCAAACGCCCCCGCCGGAGGTGAGCATTGATCCGTCGCATCCTCGGCATCATCCCCTTCTTCTATCAGTCGATCGCGATGGCACTCTCGCAGATCGCCAGCAACTTCGTCCGCTCCATCCTCACCACCGTCGGCATCGTCATAGGCGTCGCTGCTGTCATTGCCGTCGTCAGCGCCCTCACCGGCCTGCAAAAGCGCGTCCTCAACGAGTTCGAAGGCATCGGCACCGATCGACTCTTCGCCGCACCTTCCGTCCCCGACTCCATGCGCAATCGCATCGTCTCACGTCGTCAGATCGCCTTCGATCCCGACCTCTTCGACGACATGCTTCGCTACACGCCCAGCGTCCGCGCCTGGACTCGCGTCACCGAAAACACCGAAGTCATCCGCTTCGGTCAGACCAATGTCAGCGACGTCACCGTCATCGCCATCGATCCCGGCTGGCATCAGATCAACCGCCGCTACGTCACCCTCGGCAGGCCCTTCAGCCTCGTCGATGTCGAGCAGGGCCGACCCGTCGCACTCGTCAACACCATCCTCCAGAGCAAGCTCGGACTCGACAAAGACCCCCTCGGCCAGCAAATCATCATCAACCAAAAACGCTACACCATCGTCGGCATCATCGAAGAACGAAAGGACACCTTCTTCGGGTTCAATGCCGAAGGCGCAGAAGCCATCATCCCCATCACCACCCTCATCCGATCAAACCCCGACACCTTCTTCTTTCTCAACGCCGCCGCCATCAGCACCGACGCCGCACCCGACGCCGCCAGCGAAATCGAATTCTACCTCCGCGCACGCCGCGGCATCAGCCCCACTGAAGAACCCGACTTCATCGTTCGATACCTCGCCAGCCTCGTCAATAACTTCGTCGCTCTCGCCAGCGGAATCACCGCCATCGCAACCGGCGTCGTCGCCATCAGCCTCGCCGTCGGGGGTGTCGGCATCATGAACATCATGCTCGTCAGCGTCAGCGAACGCACTCGCGAAATCGGACTCCGCAAAGCCGTCGGCGCTCACCCAGCCGCCATCCTCTTCCAATTCCTCATCGAAGCCGTCGTCCTCTGCACCGTCGGCGGACTCGTCGGAATCGCCATCGGCTACGGCATCGTCCTCCTGCTCGCCGCCATCCCAGCACTCCAACTCACCGACGCATTCGTACCCCTCTGGGCCATCCTCCTCAGCTTCGGCTTCAGCGCAGCCGTCGGCGTCATCTTCGGCATGTTCCCCGCCATCAAGGCCGCCCGACTCGATCCCATCGACGCACTCCGACACGAGTAATTCATGCACTCCCCACCAACCCAAACACCATCACACACCCACACACCATCACCCATCCACCGCGCCCTGCTCGGCGTCGCTCCATTCATCCTCCTCAGCCTCGCAGTCGGCTGCCGCACCGAAACACCCTGGATCGTCCCACAGGATTCTCTACGCCAAATCCAGGGCATTGATCTCAACAATCCTCCCGCACCCATCGCCCGTTCATCCACCCTCGTCGAGCCCGAACAACCCGCCTCCTTCCCCGCCGAACTCTCCCTCAACCTCAACGACGTCCGTCAGCGCGTCCTCGCCAATAATCTCGATCTCCAGGTCGCACTCATCGATCCCACCATCGCCCAGCTCGGCGTCGAAGAAGCCGACGCCGCCTTCGAGTCCGTCTTCACCCTCGACACCAACTACTTCAAAGGCGATCAACCCTCCGGAACCCGACTCGGCGACACCGGACTCCCCATCGCCAACCAAAACGAATCCATCAGCCTCACCCCCGGCGTCCGCGTCCCCCTACGCACCGGCGGATTCATCTCCATTTCCGCACCCGTCGCTCGACAGGAATTCAACAGCCCCACCGGCGAAAACATCACCTACACCAGCGACCTCGCACTCAGCGTCAGTCAGCCCCTGCTTCGCGGCGCAGGTTCCGATGTCGCCGAGCTTCGACTCAAGGTCGCCGAAATCCAGCAACAACGCTCCGAAGCCCGCGCCCGGCTCGAAGTCACTCGCGCACTCGCCGAGGCCGACCGCGCCTACTGGAGACTCGCCGCCGCACGCGACGCACTCGCCGTCCGCGTCGCCGGGCTACGCCTCGCCGAGGCTCAACTCGAGCGCGCCCGACGCCTCGAACGCGCAGGCGCAGCCGCTGGCATCGAGTCCGTCCGCGCAGAAGCAGGCGTCGCAGACGCACAGGAAGCCGTCCTCTCCTCCGAAATCCTCGTACGACTCCGTCAACGCGATCTCAAACGCCTCATCAACGATCCTCTACTCCCCGTCCAAAGCCCCACCATCCTCATCACCTCCTCCGACGCACCCGCCATGCGCATCGACGTCACCGTCGATCTCCTCATCGCTCACGCCCACGCACAGCGCATGGAACTCCTCGAAACCGAACTCCAAATCGTCGAACAAGATCTCAACCAACGCGCCGCCCGCAACGCAACACTCCCACTCGTCAACTTCGAATACACCTACAACATCAACGGACTCGGCGCAGACCTCTCCGATGCCGTCTCCGTCGCCTCCGACCACGACTTCATCGACCACCGCGTCGGCCTCCGCGTCGAAATCCCCCTCGGCAATCGCGAAGCCCGCGCTCGCTACCGCGCCTCACTGCTTCGCCGACTCCAGCTCCTCTCCACCCACGAGGGCCGACTCCAGCAAATCCAAAAGGAAGTCCTCGACGCACACGACCAGCTCGAATCCTCATGGCAACGCATCGACGCCGCCCGCACACGCGTCCGCGTCAACGAACGCCTCGTCGACGCCGAGACCCGCCAATTCGAGCAAGGCCTCCGCACCAGCACCGAAGTCCTCGAGGCCCAGACCCGCCTCATCGACGCCCAAAACGCCCTCGTCCAGGCCCAGGCCGACTACCAACTCGCCCAGATCGATCTCGCCTACGCCGCCGGCATGACCCTCGGCCACACCCAAACCACCTGGCAACCCCGCAAGTAGCTGTCAGCAGTGCCCCGCCAGTCAGCACTGTTCCGGGCCGACTCATCCGCTTCCACCCCATCCCTCATCGCTGATCGCTCATCGCTCATCGTTTCCCGTTCCCTCCCTCAAGCCGCCAACTGCCGGACATCCAGCCCCGCACCCGCCGCCATCTGCCCCAGCGATCGCGCATCCTCACTCGATCCCATCTGCTCCACCCGCCCGGCAGGATGATCACCATCACCCCTTCATCCTTCAGGTAATGAAAGCCGTGCAGCAGGAACGCAAAGTCGGCCGCGCTCTTGGGGGCCAGTCCGTGGCTCTTGTACCGCACGTCCTCGCCCATCGCCTCGTTCGAATCCCAGCGATAGCTGAACGGCGGGTTCGCCACCACCGCGTCAAACTTCGGCTTCTTGGCGGGGTTGGTTTCCCGCAGCATGTCCCAGTCGTTGGTCAGTGTGTCGCCGTGGTAGATGTCGAACTCGGTGTCCTTCACCGCTTGTAGCCGCACCGACATACCGGAGGATCGGTAACGAACGGCACAAACTCCGGGAAGAAATACAGATGGGCTACCGAGCAGCGGTCTCCTGTTCGGCGATCCACTTCAAGTATGTTTCACGATCGTACCCCGACCCAGCGAGAAGATCGGCTTGCGATTTGAGCAGACTCTCACGCAAAGTTGGATGATCGCGAAGGAATGCATCGATGTCCAGTACGTTCTCAGTCTGCTTCAAAAGTCGCATTGCCAGATCAATCTCGCTCGGCATTGGGGCCCTCGCAACCTCGGGCTTGGCGAGGCCCGTGGAATCTGAAGGTGGCGCGATAAGCGGCTTCAGCCACATGGCCATTGATAGCATGTGAACACCCTTTGCAGGGTTGATCGAATACTTATACCCGCTCAAGAGATGCACTGCGCATCGCGGCTGACCGGCAAACAGAACGACGCACAACCACTTGCCAAGCAGTACACCAAAATTCTGGACAAGTTGATCGGGCGTGAACTTAGACATGTCGCAAGCGGGAGCCGTGAACGACAGCGCAGAAGGCAATCGTGCCTCCATCGCGGCTCTGAACTCCTGGCTAGAGTGCATGTTCTTGATGGTCGGTGACACGAGCTTGCACATACCATCCTGATCAGCAACCCCAAGGTCAATTTGAGTCGTAATAAACATCAACCATGGATTGGTTTGGCAGGCAACTTGGTACTTCAACAACTGTGTAAGCGCGGAGAAAGTTTGTTCTGTGAGTTGAGTATTCACTGTCGGTAAAAGGGTGTCACACAGGTCAAGGTTCACCCAATCATACGGCCCGTACTTCTTAAACTCAGACCAAGCCTTCGACTGCTGATTGGCGATGTCTTGGAACCGGTACCCTTTGATCGTCGACTTCTTGATGACCCTGTCCCGCATATTGAGCGCAGCCTCACGAACCTGTGAGTTTGCAGAACTATCGTTCCGTTGCAGCTCAGAATTGAAGCCGAGGTATTGCATTGAGAATTGCTCGGCCGTTATCGAGTACCAAGCTGATTGCAGGTCAAGCAGATCTTCCCCGGGTAGCGTGAAGCAACGAATTCGTCGGCCTTCGGTCGGCGGATCGGCTTCAGCCGATGTTCCGTTGTCGGCATCGTCTGGGCCATCCCAACTAGCTGGTGGCAACTCCGGTTTTCGCCGGAGTTCCTTGATCAAGCGGGTAATCGCGTCATTCCACTGTCGCTCGCGGACGAACTGCTTGTGCGTACGGTGCCACGGCTTGAAGTCGGTTCTGCCGACAAGTGGCGTGTGCGTCGGCAATGCTTCCGGCGCGACGTCGTCCGCAAGGTCAGATGGCTCGGCTGGAAGTTCATCGCTCATGCTTCCCCCCGGAACTCCATCACTTCCGCGATTTCGCGGAGTAGCTTTCCTTGATCAGTGTGACTCAGTCCCTTGAACAGTCCCCAAGCGTCGAGAATCTGGGCAATGGCCATGACCTTCTTCTCGACTAAGGCGGAGTTTACATCACGCTTCGCTGAGCCTCGCTCGGCTGTCGGCGTGGGGAGGACTTCGGAGCGTCTGAAGGCAAGCGTACCTTCCCGGCGCAACTGCGCTGCGGTTGTCCTATCATTGTCTGTCAGCAAGCGCACTTCTGCGATGTCCTCGACGCCGCGCGCCTCCATCATTTCATTGACCTTCTTGTCAAGCGATTCCAACGCTTGCTGGCCCTGCTTCTGCAGACGGTCTTTGCGAACCGTCTTGCCTTCCTCCTTGTGCCGATTCGTAAGCTGACGAATGGCAGAGTGGAGCCACTTTATGATGAATTGGTAGTGCGGATGGGAGAAGTTGAACGACTCTCGATCAAGGTTGATGGAAGCGTCGAAGCCTTGTTGCACGAATATCTCTGCCGTAATCTGCCGCAGTCGAGTCTGCTCTGATATCTGGTAACCCATGTAGGTTCGATCGAACAGCGCACCCGATGCGTTTCCGACACGAATCAGTACGCCTTGATGCTGAGTGGGAATGACCTTGGGCGTCCAGAACAGATAGGCTTCGAACTCCAGAACGCCCCCCGTAAGCTCCTTGGGTCTCCCCTTGAAGTCTTCGCGACACTTGCCGACGAACAGTAGCGGCTTCTTTAGCGCCGCGGAGGATTGTGGCTGCTTGGTGAAGACAATCGGGCGAGCTAACTCGACGCCGTCGATCTCGATCCGGAAGCTCTTCGCGTCCTTAACCTTCAAACCAAGCGCAGAGCGTACGCTCTGGTCTCCCTTGAGTGTCACGGGCTTGGCTTGCCCCTTCACCTTGTTGTCGAGAAGAAATGGTGTCGCGTCGTTTGAATCGAGATCAAAAGGATGCTTTTCAATGTAGTCGATCGGGGAAGCCAGCGACAGGGTCCACAGTGTTTGAAAGTAGCGGTCGCACACCTTATCGAGGTCCACCAATTCCTTGTCCGTGAGGGCAAGCTCGCGAACTTTCTCGACAAAGGATTGGAACTTTTCGGTCGGCGATTCTTGCTCTGACCAAGGCAGTTGTGGATCGAGTATCAATGACGTGTCGGAATGCGCCCTCATGCGGCCAATGTGAAACCTAGGCGGTTCCACCGTTACTTCGTTGTCGTCTGTGTCTTGCGTTTGAAAATCGATCTTCGTCCACCAGTCCTGGCTCGCCAACTCCGCGCGGGTGCGTGGTAACAGATCGACTAGTCTGATTTCAGTGCCGTGCGACTGCGTCTCGTCCTTGGCGACGGCCTCGCGATAGATCAGGGCATGGCCAGTTTCAATCTCCGGCTTGCCAGTTCGATCGTCACCTATGCTCGTTTGCTCGACCATCTGGCCAAGCGTGATGTCCGCGATTGTGCGGTGTTCATCCCCGGCTTGCTTGGTCACGATCATGAAGTGCCGGGTGAACTGCGACACTGCGAAGAGTCCAATCCCCAGCTTTCCAATGAGCTTGCGCCCGCCCTCGCTGTAATCCGCATCCGCAGAAGAGGTAGTGTGAAGCTGCTTTCCCGCTTCTGTTCGTTTTGAACTTCCACCTATATTTGTCAGCATGTAGGCGAGGGTGTCACATGAGAAGCCTTGGCCATCATCGCGCACGATGATCGATTGAAATCGGGGCGCATCTGTCAGGATGACAACTTCGGTGGCGTCGGCGTCGTATGCGTTGGAGATCAGTTCGCGCAGTGCTGACGCGGGTTGACGGTAGATGCCGTCCGTGATCCGGGCCAAGACGCGTTCGTTGGTCGTTAGGCTCGTACGCACCGGTTCCGATCGTGATGAGGACGCGATTTTCTCCGACAACTCGGATCCGCCGGACTTCATGGCATGCCTCCCGAGGACCGTGGGTTGCCCGACCATTTCATTTTAATGCGAGGGCTTGGGGTAGTACCACTCTTTCGGACCATCGTCATGAGCGACCGTGCGATCGCCTCCGCAACTGGCGGGGGTACTGCGTTGCTGACCTGTGTCACTTGGGCGCTTAGTGACCCCTTTAACTGGTAACTGGGAGGGAACCCTTGGAGCAGCATTGCCTCATACACGCTGAGCCGCCTAGAGCCGTCAGGGTGAACGTGGATCTCCCGATTCCCGTATGCGACTGTGGCGCTGACCTCATCCCACGCGAGTCGTTTGAACGATCGACCCGTCCCCGTGAGGCCATTGACAAACTTTCGTGACTTAGGCCTCATCGTCCAGTGATTTGGATGATGCGGAATGTCGTTTGCGTTCAAGCTCTTGGCAAAGAAGGCTGGCGCGGGTAGACCGCCGATGGCTTGCGAAACCGTTCGTTCCACTTCTCCGGTTCCAGTGGGGAACGAGAATTCAACCCCGGGATAGAGATGCTTATTCAAGCCGACAATAAACAGCCGACGTCGACGTTGTGGTACGCCAAAATGGCGAGCATCTAGATCGTGTGTGAAAACACTAAAACCAGCATTTCGCAGCCGTGACAGAATCTGTTTCAGCCGATCTGAGTGCTTTTGTCCCAGCAGCCCAGCGACGTTCTCAAACACGAAAAAATGAAGCTGAAAAGCACGATTCGCGGCCTTCACGAGCGACGCGTACCGAAAAGGTAGAAGATTACGCGGATCGTTTATGTCAGCAAACACATTTGCTCGCGAGAAGCCTTGACAGGGCGGACCGCCAATCAGTCCAACCGGCTTACAACCGGATGGAACAAGTGACAAGAACTCAGAGGGTGCTAAAGTCGCCAAGTCACGCTCAAGAGCGACTTGCTTTCCAAGATTGTGATTGAAGGAGTCAATTGCCTCAGCGCAGTTGTCAAGGGCCAAGCATGTTGAAAACCCGGCGCGCCGGAAGCCCTCGTCAAGGCCCCCCGCACCGCAGAACAGGCTGAGAAGTTGCGGAGCCGACATGGCTAGAGAGTAACCGAGATTTTAGGGCCAGTCACTTTGTTGCACTTTGCGTGTCAAGTCCGGGCAATGGATGAATCTGGTGCGGCATTCTTGAACCGGCACTTGAGGCTCATCAGCGAGAGGTTGTAGGCAGTGGCCTCCTGCGGCGAGCCGTCGTCGCGGGTGAAGGCGGTGGTTTCGCGGAGCGTCTTGGAGGCGGTGTAGACGTCGGGCGTGGTGATCTCGTCGAGCAGGCGTGCGAATTCGGCGTCGGTGAGGTTTACCCGGTTCAAGGTCTGGAAGTGGTGGCGGAAGTTGGCTTCGAGGGCCGCGCGGTCGCGGATTTCCGGACGCAGGGTGTACTTCAGCCCGGCGAGCTTGTCGAGGAAGTCGGATTCGAGTTTGGCCTCGGCGGAGTGCATCGGGAGGCGGAAGTATAGCCGTTGCGGGGAAGCGACCCAAGGCCGGGCGGAGGGGGCGGAGTGACACGATGCTTTCAGTCGGAGCGGACGTGTGGCGGGATTTCGTGTGGGGAGGCGGATGGGATATGCTGAGCGGTGACATGAAAGTTCCGCTGATCGATTTGCCGCTGCAGTATGCCGGGATTCGGGATGAGATTCGCCGGGCGATGGACGATGTGCTGGATCCGCAGCAATTGATCCTGGGGCCGGCGGTGGCGACGTTTGAGGAGGAGCTGGCGGCGTTCTGTGGGGTGAAGCACGCGCTGGGCGTTTCGAGTGGGACGGACGCGCTGCTTGCGGTGTTGATGGCGATGGGGATCGGGCCGGGCGATGAGGTGATTTGCCCGGCGTTCACGTTTTTTGCAACGGGCGGATCGATCGCGCGGACGGGAGCGCGGCCGGTGTTTGTGGACATCGTGCCCGAGACGTTCAACATCGACCCGCAGCAGGCGAGGAAAGCAATCACCAAGAAGACGCGGGCGATCATGCCGGTGCATCTGTATGGGCAGCTTGCGGATGTGGAGACGCTCGACGCGATGTGTGCGGAGCATGGGCTTGCGATGATCGAAGATGGTGCGCAGGCGATCGGGGCGCTGCGGCATGGGAAGCAGATGGGTGCATACAGCGCGGCGGCGTGTTTGAGCTTTTATCCGACGAAGAATCTCGGGGCGATGGGAGACGCGGGGGCGATCCTGACGAATGATGATGCGTTGTTTGAGACGTGCAGGAAGGTGCGGGTGCATGGGAGCGGGCACACGTATTATCACGAGATGGTGGGCGGGATGTTTCGGATGGCGGCGGTGCAGGCTGCGGCGCTGCGGGTGAAGCTGGCGCGGTTGTGTGAATGGAATGCGAGGCGACACGAGATCGCGGGCCGGTACACGAAGGCGTTCGACGCGGCGGGCCTGGGGAAGAGATTGGTCACGCCGAAGCACGAGGCCGATTCGTTTCATGTGCATCATCAGTACGTGATTCGCGTGCAGCATCGGGACGCGGTGAAAGCGCGACTGCAGGAGCATGGTGTGGCGAGCGCGGTGTTTTATCCGCTGGGGCTGCACCTGCAGCAATGTTTTGCGAACCTCGGCTACAAGGCGGGCGACATGCCGGAGACCGAGCGTGCCACGGC
>JAIYCY010000012.1 GCA_027487775.1 Planctomycetaceae bacterium | reverse complement strand
ATCGAGGGCCTTGAAATGCGTCGGCTGCTCGCTTCTGCCAACTTCCTCCTCGACGCCCCGCATCCAAATCCGCGTCAGGGGCTGCAAATCGACTTCCCCGCCGACGTCTCGGCCTCCCTTACGCCTGGCGATCTGCAACTTGAGAATCTGACTAAAAGCACGACCGTCGGCCTCCAATCTCCCACGTTCACGGGCAACGTTGCGACGTTTCCAATTTCATCCACCAGTCCCGTCCTCGACGACGGCAACTATGAACTGAATCTCCCCGCCGACCGCGTATCCCCGGCCCTCCCCGCCGACCTCTACAAAGAAGATTTCTTCCTCAACGGCGATTTCGATCGCAATCGTGCGGTCGGTTTTACCGATCTGGTGACGCTCCAACGAAACTACAACAAGACCAATGCCAAGTGGTCAGACGGCGATATGAATCTGGATGGCGTGGTGAATTTTGCGGACCTAACTGAGCTGAGTCGGCGGTATCAGATTCAGCTTACCGCTTCGCCGCGTGTGGCGGGTGAGTTGGTGTCCGATGCACTGCCCATGACCGCTGAAGGGCTTACGCCGATTCGATCGACGTGGGTTCCGTCGTTCCCGAGCGGTGTGACGATCGCGGGTCAGACGGTGTTTCGATCGTTGGACGGCGTAACCTATGCACCTCTGGCGACGGTCGGTGCGACCGCGACGAACTATGACGACACGACAGCCGAGGACGGGCGAAAGTATTGGTATCGCGTCCGTCCATTCCAGACCGTGACGGTGGCGGGCGTGACGAGCAATGAGCATTTCCACACGACGCTGGAGGACTGGGCGGTGAGTGTGATGAAAGCGCCGACGGACATTGAAGTCCTCGGACTTGGGGTGAATAAATTCGCGGTGACATGGGATAATCAGTCTGCAAATGTCGGTGCGTTCCGAATTGAGCTTAGTATCAACAACGGGAGTTGGTTTGAAGCTGGTGTTGTCGACGCTAACGCGGAAATGTATGTATTTGATGCCGGATTGAATGCGATTCCGGGCGGAGGCGGGCCAATCATTGGAGGGCCAGGTGGATCGACACCGGTTGGAGTTCGGGTGACGGCAATTTCGGGGGACCCACACGATCCGGTCACTACTTCGTCGCAAGCGACCGTTACGACCCAATACAGTCATCAAGCACCACAATCATGGAACATGGCCGAGGTTTGGGTTGGGGTTGAAACACCCTATCTATTTTGGGCAAACGCAGCTGCCTCGATCCACGAAGGAGCGGGTGATTATGAGTTTAAGTCGCCGGGTGGAATAACATTTACTCCTTCAACAGTCTCAGCAACATGGAATGGTATGTCGATCCCTCCTGCGTGGGAGATTCCAACAACGATCATGGCCTACGAGGAGTTCGATGGGATTGTCATCGTGAAGAATAAGACCACCGGAGATCGACATGTGTTGAATCTGATAGCGACCAAGTTGTGGGCACTCACGGAGAATTTGGGATATCACCTGGATACAACCATACCACCACCTGCCGGCGCTCCGCTGGAGTGGACGGGCGTCGGCAAAGCAGGTCTCGACCGCGACGGAGTGTTTCCTATGGTAAGTGAGTCACCGCCTGCGCAGTTCAAGTACAGCGTCAACCCAGCCCCCGGCGCTCCGGCGGGCGCATCCCTTGTTGTCGAAGATGTTGGCATAAGTCCGCCCGCGTCGATTCAGACGAGGACGAGGGCCTTTGAGTTCAAGTATGTTGGACCTGCATTAGCTCCTGGAGTGACGCTTGTCTATAACGTAACTATTTCTGAGCCGACAGCGCGATCAACGACGTTTTTGGTATTTGTATCTTGAGTATGACAACACAACAACAGGATGATTGGAGTCGAAAATGGACGAGGCGACTATTGATTGCTTTACTAGTCTTGATCGTGATGTCGCAATTCGTCCAATTTAGTATGTCAGCGAGATTCGCCGATCGGATTTACTGGAGCGAGTTGAGCCACGGATATCTTCGGACGGCCTATCACCGAGGAGGCGGCCTGACGCTGGCTGGGAACGGATTTCAAATTGGTTTCGGATACGATCGACCAGATGGTCAAGTCGCACCGAGTGAACCCAGTTTTGTACACACGTCGATCGCGTCGCATGGCTTTGTTAGATGGGGAATAGACCTTCATTTCCATTTGCGACAGCCTGAGGTGATGAGGTATGTTCGCTCAAGCAAGTCTCGATATCAATTGAAAAATCCCCAAGAGTGGCCGAATTGGATCGTTGGATTTCGCGATTCCCTTTGGCCAAGACCGAAAGCATTCGAATCCAACATCTCAACCCGCTACCGGCTCTGGATGATCGACTTTCAGAATGATCGTAGAAGAGAGAGCATATTTGGGTGGCCTGGTGTTGATAGTATCGGAGTACCAGCTCATACCACGATTTCCATCATCATGATCGTTTGGATTCGCGTGCGTGCCAAGAGACGTGTTACCGGTTTTACACCTATCACGGGGGATTGAAACAGGGACGCAAAATGCTGTTGTTTCGTGCATTGAACGGCGGCGAAAGTTTGAGTGCGTAGGGTCCGGTGTACGCACCGGACCGTCGTTGCGTCGCTGACGAAATGGTCCGGTGAATACACCGGACCCTACCTGCTTCACCGTTCGCCGTTGACCGTCGTTCGAACTCAATCAACGCTCTCATCCACACCCTACGCCCCATCCCCCACACCCCATTGTCCCCCGCCCCCGGCATCGCAGGCGCGACGGCGCTCCAGACGAATCCGCCCGGAGGAACGACCTGACAAGCCCGGATGGACTGCGGCGTTGGTTGGGTGTGGGCGTGGGTGTGAGTGTGGTTGGGCGTGGGGTTAATCGCGAGGGTGGAGTTTGGCCCAGGCGGCTTCGAGGAGTTCGCGGAGGCGTAGTTTGGCCGCGCCGCTGATGGCGAGGACGGGGCGAGGGGCGAGGGCTTTTTGGAAGTCGGCGAGTGTGGGGTCGTCGTCGGAGGCGAGGTCGATTTTGTTGGCGACGATGAGTTCGGGTTTGTTGGCCAGTTCCGGGCTGAACTGTTCGAGTTCTTGTCGGATGATGTGGTAGTTGTCGAGCGGGTTTGAGCCGTCGGTGGGGAAGAGGTCGACGAGGTGGAGGATGAGTTTGCAGCGTTCGATGTGGCGGAGGAAGGCGTGTCCGAGTCCGGCGCCGGCGTGGGCGTTTTCGATGAGTCCTGGGATGTCGGCAAAGACGATGCGTCGTTCGACGTCGAGTTCTGCGATGCCGAGTTGGGGTTCGAGAGTGGTGAAGGGGTAGTCGGCGATTTTGGGTCGTGCGGCGGAGAGGACGGAGAGGAGTGTGCTTTTGCCGGCGTTGGGTTTACCGGCGATGCCGATGTCGGCGATGAGTTTGAGTTCGAGTTTGAGTCGTCGTTGTTCGCCGAGTGTTCCGGGTTGTGCGTAGCGGGGTGCCTGGTTGGTGGAGGATCGGAAGTGGAAGTTGCCCATGCCCCCGCGTCCGCCGCGCGCGATGACGGCGCGTTTGTGGGGTTCGTCGAGGTCTGCGAGTCGGACGTTTTTTTCGGTATCGAAGACGACGGTGCCGACGGGGACGGGAACCACGAGGTCCTCGCCAGCCTTGCCGTACATTTTCTTGCCCATGCCGTGTTCGCCGCGTTGTGCGGCCCAGTGGTGTTTGCCGGCGAAGTCGAGGAGTGTGTTTTTGTTTTCGTCGGCGACAAAGACGACAGATCCGCCGTCGCCGCCGTCACCGCCATCGGGCCCGCCCTTGGGGACGTACTTTTCACGGCGGAAGCTCACGCATCCGTTTCCGCCGTCGCCGGCTTTGACCACGATTTCAGCTTCGTCCACAAACATGAGCATGAGACTAGCGGTTTATGCGTCGATTGTCAGTTGGGCGGTGGGTTGGGTGAGGATGGCGTGATCGAGGGGAACGTGGATCGACTTGGAATAAGCGGATGAAACCGGTTAGTTTGGCGGGTCTATGCTATGGTTTTGGCTCGGCTTTTTGTCGTTGATTGCGTTGTTTCTCGCGTTGGATTTGGGGGTATTTCATCGCAAGAACAAGACGGTCAGCATGATCGAGGGCCTGACGTGGGCGGGCGTGTGGGCGACGACCGCCCTGCTCTTTTCCGGGTTTGTGTATTACGCGTACGAGCATCACTGGATGGGGCTGGGGACGGGACTTTCGAATTCGACGGCGGCTCCGATCGACGGGGCGAAGGCGTGGAGTCTGTTCATCACGTGTTATGTGCTGGAGTGGTCGCTGAGCGTGGACAATTTGTTTGTGATCGCGTTGATATTTGGGTACTTCAAGATTCCGGGGATGTATCAGCATCGCGTGCTTTTTTGGGGGATCATGGGTGCGATCGTGATGCGTGGGATCTGCATCAGCCTTGGGGCGGCGCTGGTGGCGAACTTTGAGTGGATTCTGTATGTGTTCGGCGTCTTTTTGATCTTCACGGCGTGGAAGATGCTGATGTCGGACGACGATCCTGATCCGAGCAAGAGCCGCGTGGTGCGTTTTGTGTATCGGCATTTCCGAGTGACGCAGGAGCTTCATGGGCCTGCGTTTACGGTGAAGATTGCGGACGAGACGGGCGAGGTGAAGCGATGGCTCACGCCGCTGGCACTTGCGTTGATTGTGGTGGAGGCGACCGATTTGATCTTTGCGGTCGATTCAATTCCGGCGGCGTTTGGTGTGGTGCAGGACTATCCCGATTCGTTTTTGATCTTTACGAGCAATATTTTTGCGATTCTGGGGTTGCGATCGATGTATTTCGCCTTGGCGGGCTTGTTGAGCAAGTTCCATTATCTGAAGGTATCGCTGGCGGTGATTTTGGGTTTGGTGGGCGTGAAGATGCTGGCGGGCCATTGGCTGAAGTCGCAGAGCAGTTTTCTGCATGACAACATCAGTTTCATCACGCTGGGCATGGTGTTGATTCTGCTGGCGTGTGGCGTGCTGGCGTCGCTGGTGATCCCGGCGAAGGAGAAGGAGACGGAGGCCGCTGTGCCTCCTGAGGCCTAGGGGGATGGTTTAGAGGGGCTTCATATCTTCGACGTCGAGGTGATAGACGCCGGTGATTTTTTCGGATTCATCGCGTTGGACGTCGACACGGAGCGTTCCGCGGACTTCGATGGGACCGCCGCGGTAACGCTGGGCGAAGGCTTCGAGGATTTTGAGTCTGTCGAAGGGGATGCTGGCCTGGATGAAGTGTTGGATCTGAGGCGGGCCACTGAAGCAGCATTTTTCGACCGAGTAGACGAGCTGGAAGTATTGGCCGTCGCCCCGGACGCTGGTTCCGCCTGGCGCCATTTCGCCGTGGAGGATGACGCGTTTGCCGTTGAGGTTTCGCCATTTTTCCGGGACGTCGTCGACTTTGCCGAAGTTTTGGTCGAAGGTGAAGCTGCTCATGGCTTTGAGATCGACTTCGAGGAATTCGCCACGTTGTCGGATTCCGCCGGTGATTTCGGCTTCAAGCCACCAATAGATGGGCAAGGCGAGCAGCAATCCGAAGATGCCGACAAAGGCAAGGATACGGAAGTTGATGCGAGGGGCGGAATAGGGTTGGGCAGTGGTGGTCATGGGGATTTGGATGTTGGTGGGTTCAAGGATTCGGGTACCTGCAATCAAGACAGGCTGTCGGTGGCTCCGCCGCTTAGCCAATAGTTTACATGTTTTGGATGCCTGGAGGTTACAGTTTCTGGCGAAAACGGGGTGTTTTGGTGCATTTTAGTCGAGCGGGACGGGGGTGACGCTGGTGACATGGACGGTGAAGATGCTGACGATGAAGTCGGATTCACGGACTTCCTCGATGGCGAGCCTTCCGGTGACGAGGATTTCGTCGGCGAAATAGGGAACGCCCTTGCCGGGCGGGCAGACGACGGTGGCGGTGTGCTGCAATTCCGGAGGTTGTCCGAAGCAGCAGGCGAAGAGGTCTGGAACGAGGACGAACTTGGTGACGGCGCGTCCTTCGTTGATGGGGATCATGTAGCCGCGAAGCTGGACGGTCATCCCGTTGAGTGCTTTGACGTCGTCGGGGATGTTTCCGCCGTTCAGGGCGTCGTATTGGAAGTTGCCGAGTTGTGCGAGAGTCATGCGGCGAGTCTCGCCGGACTTTGGGGTTTGGTGTGGGGTGCGATTCGAGAAATCGGTTATGGCTTCGGGTTGGGGGTTTTGGAGTGCGAGCATTTTTTCGCAGACGCGAACACGCTCGAGGAGAGGCGCGACGGCTTCGGGATCATTGCGAAGTCGCACGGCGAGGTCTTTGTAGATGGGCAATGCGGTGGCGAAATCGTCGGCTGCAAAAGCGCGATCCGCGCGGACGCGGAGTTCGGCAAGACTGACCGTGGCCGGCGCGACGACGGTCAATTCGCCGGGTGTGTCCTGGGCCCCGGATGAATCTGTGTCGCTGGGTTTTGGGTCGCTTTCGGCTTGAGGGTCCTGGCCCTTGGTTTCGGGCGGGGATGGCGTGGGATCGTCGGCATGTGCCGCACCGGTCGCCAGGCCCAGACACGCGATCGACGTCAGGATGCATGTAGACAACCGCATGCCGGTATTGAATGCCAAATTCGCGTCAGGTCAACCGTCATCCGGGCAAATCCGGCGAGAAAGCATGGTGGAGCTGGAGCGGCGAGGTTTGCGAATCCCGGGCCGCCACTCCCCGCGGTCGCGGGTCTCCGGTAAGATGAGCGGATCATGAAGACAACCGCTCACGGACCGAGCTTCACATCTGCGCCCGGCGAACGATCTGACGGGACGGTCCAAAGGCCGTGCGTTCTGCCTCGTATCCGGTTGCTATCGCGAATCGTCGCGTTATCGATGCTCTCGGCTGCCGTCGTCGGTTGCGCGAAGCGTGAGTCGGCGATCCGACCGCAATCCGACGGCGATCTCTATCAGTCGCCGCTCAAGCGAGATCGCGATCGGACGGGCGATTATCGTCCCGACGGGATCGCAACCGACCCCCGCCAAGCCACGAATCCGTCCGCATCGGGGGTTAGGCCCGCAGCAGCGGTGCCATCTTCTGGCGCATCAACTTCGGCATCGACCGCAACTTCGGGATCGGCCCCGACCGCTCAACCTTCCGCATCCCCCGCGAGCATTCCCGCGGGTCAGTCGATTCTCGTCGGTGCGGTGGTCGCCAATGTGAATGGCACGCCGATCTATGCCCACGAATTGCTTCGACAGGTGACGCCGATTCTTCGCCCGCGAGCGAAGGATTTGGATGAGGGCGCGTTTCGAAGGCTCGCGACGCAGGAGCTGACCCGGCAGCGTGATTCGCTCATTCGCGACGAGCTCGTATATGCCGCAGCGCTTCGCAACACGACGCTTGATGAGCAGGACCGCGCGAAGTTCATCACCAATATGATTTTCGAGCGGTTCGTCTCCGAAGCCGGCGGAAGCCGTGAACTCGCAAGACAGCGGATGCGTGATCAGGGTCAGGATTTTGACGAGATGATTCGGCAGGAGTATCGCCGGGCGTTGGTGTCGATTTACTACCGCAAGCGTGTTTTTCCGCGAGCGAGCATCAGTGTCGAGGAGATGCGGCAGTTTTACATTCGCAATCGTGAGAGTCGCTTTACTGAACAGCCGGCGTTGGCGTTCCGCATGATCCGGCTCGACCCGAAGGACATTGGTGATGCGGCGCTTGCGCGATCGCGTGCGACTGAGGCCCGCGATCGTGCGCGAGCGGGCGAAAGCTTTGAGCAGCTTGCCCGGGACATGAATCGCGAGCCCTTTCTTGTCGAGCGCGGCGGACTCATCGGTCCGATCTCGCGCGGCAGTTTTCGGTTTCCTGGCGTTGAGAAAGTCGCTTGGGAAACGCCTGTCGGATCTGTCTCTGAGATCATCGAGGACGAGGGCCTGCTCTTTGTGATTCTGCCGACCGACCGCAAAGAGGGCCGCGTCGCGAGCTTCGAGGAGCCCGCCGTTCAAGAGCAGATCGAACAGGCGATGCGTGAGGTGCGGATGCTCGAAGTGCAGGAGCGAGAACAACAGAGGCTCCGCGGCGAGGCACTGATCACCGCCGACCCAGCCATGCTCGAACCCGCCATCGATATGGCGATGCAACTTCGTGCCCAGTTGCTCAAATCATAGAATCGTCTGCGCAAGGGATGAGATCAACTGCGTGGGACGTCTTGTGTTTAGTCCCGGCAGCGGATGACGAGCGCGGTCGTATCGTCATGCTGACCGCGGCCCTTGTTGAAGGCTGCGATGTCGGCGCGTAGCGTTTCGATGATTCTGGGTTCGGCAGACTGGCAAGCGCGTTTGATCGAGTCACACATTCGCTCAGTGCCGAAGACCTCGCCGCTCTCGTCCATCCAGTCGTAGAAGCCGTCTGAGACGAGAACGAGCGCATCGCCGGGCTGAAAGTTGATTTGGGTGGGCGGGTCGTACTCGCAATGATCGAATGCCCCGAGTGGCACGCCGTGTGCGTCAAGGGTGACTTCGACGGAGTCGGTGGCTTTGCGATAGAGGATGATCGGCCCGTGCCCGGCTGCGACGAGTTGAAGTCGTCGTTCGAGCGGATCGAGCACGCAGGCGATGAGTGTGACGAAGCGATCGCCCTGCAGGTCGGTATGGAGGAGTTGATTCAGTCGGGCGACGGTTTTGTCGATGGATTCGTTGGAGTTGAACGAGGCGCGAGCGTAGGCGCGTGACGCGGCAGTGACGAGGGCCGGGCCGATGCCGTGACCGGTGACGTCTCCGATGGTGAGCACGAGTTGACCGTCCGGAAGCGGGTGACAATCGAAATAGTCACCGCCGGTCTGGTCAGCGGGTTTGCTCCAGCCGACGATTTCGAAGTGTTCGATATCGGGCATGGTTTGCGGGAGCAGTCCTTCCTGGATTGACTTGGCGATTTCGAGTTGGTGCTCCATGGTCTGACGCGCCGCGGTCGCGACGGTGAGTTCCTTGAGATATTCGCGCAGCCTGTCCTGCAGGGCAACGAATCGGCGTGCGAGTTCGCCGGTCTCGTCGTGTTGTTGATCTCCGAGGGAGGCCAGTGCGGATCGGGTGGAGTCGTCGTGTGCGAAGTCGCGTTTTGACCAAGCCTCGACCTCGCCGGTCAGTTTGACGATGGGTTGTGCGACGCGTCGTGCGAGCCAGACGCCGAGGAGACCTGCAAAAGTCGCCACGCCGAGGCCGGTTGCGAGATATCGGAGGATCAGCGTGCGAAGTTGGGCATGAATCGATTCGAGCGAAGCATCGACGCCGACGACGTAGGTCTTTTGATCGTCGATCGATCGGCGTACGAAAATCGATCGGAACGATCCGAATTCGTCGGAGTATTCGGCGAATCGGGTCTGGCCGTCGTTGAAGGTTGCGAGGAGTTCGTCTGGCGGGAGTTGATAGGGTTCGAGGAACTCCGACCAGTCTCTGGTAGCTCGTTCGTTGACGGACGCGCTGGTGGCAAGGTGCACGACGCCGGCGTCGCGTTGAGTGAAGACATAGAGGTAATAGACGCCCGCCTGATCTGCGGCGTCGCTCAGGAGGCGGACTCGGGATTCATAGCTTTCGGCGGAGACTTTTGGATCGACGGTCGAGCTTGCATGGGCGGCTTTGAGATAGTCGTCTCCGAGGATCGCAGGGACTGCGACCGCGGCTGCGGTGAGTTGTCGATCGATGCCATCGATCAACTGTCGCCTTGCATCAAGATAACTCAAGACGCCGAGTGCGACGGTCGCAACGATTGCGGTGTCGATCGCGAGCCATGAGACCTTGTATCCGATTCGCATGAGCGTTCCTTGGATGGCAACGTAACTTGGGAGGCATCGCCGAACAGCTTTTAAGAGGCGGCCGTTTCGGTCATCAACGAAGACGCGCGGGTCGAGGTGCTTGCGATGATGCCTCGCGGATTTTCGGGGGAGAGGCCGCGACGACAGTTATACCGCGCAGGCGATGATGGGCTGAGGTTCATCGTTGTTTTGTGCCCATCGTCGTCCGTCGAGTTCGATGAGGTCCATGGCGCGGCGTGGTCCCCAGGTGCCGGGAGCGTAGGGTTCGGGCGGGCGTGAGGTGGATCGTTGCCAGCCCCGTTCGATGGGGTCGATGACGGCCCAGGCGGCTTCGACTTCGTCGCCTCGGATGAAGAGGCTTTGATCGCCGACGATGGCATCGTAGATGAGTCTTTCGTAGGCTTCGGGTGCTTCTTTTTTGAAGGTGTTGTTGTAGAGGAAATCGAGCGCGACAGCGCGGATGTTCATGGATCCGCCGGGCACTTTGCCATTGATGTGCCAGCTGATGCCTTCTTCCGGGGCGACCTTGATGATCAGGTCATTGGGATAGACGGGGCTTTCGCACTGTTTTTGGAAGAGCGTGAGCGGAGGTGCGTTGAAGCGGACGGTGATCTGGCTCATCTTGGCGGGCATGGCCTTGCCGGTGCGGATGTAGAAAGGGGTACCGCTCCAGCGCCAGTTGTCGATGAAGAGCTTCATGGCTGCAAAGGTTTCGGTACGGCTGTCGGGTGGAACGCCCTTGGCCTTGAGGTATCCATCGGTTTTTTTGCCGCCCACTTCGCCGGCACTGTATTGTCCGCGGACGACAAAGCTATCGACCTGGCTTTCGCGAATGGGTCGGATGCTTTTGTAGACCTTGGTCTTTTCATCGCGAATGCTGCGAGCGTCGAGGAGCGCGGGGGGTTCCATTGCCACGAGGGCCATCAATTGAAAGATGTGATTCTGCACCATGTCGCGTAATGCGCCGCTCTTGTCGTAGTAGCCCGCGCGGTCGTCGGCGTTGACGGTCTCAGCGACGGTGATTTGAACATGGTCGATGTATCTGTGATTCCAGAGGGGCTCGAAGATGGAATTGGCAAAGCGGAGGACCATGAGATTTTGCACGGTCTCTTTGCCGAGGTAGTGGTCGATGCGAAAGACCTGTTCCTCGCCGAGGTGGGTGTTGCAGATGGCATTCAGATGTTCGGCGGTCGGAAGATCGACGCCGAAGGGTTTTTCGATGATGAGTCGTTGGAAGGGATGCTCGGCGTGTCGGGTGGTGAGACCGCTCTGTCCGAGTCCGGCGATGATGGGCTCGAAGGCTTCTGGCGGTGTGGACATGTAGAAGAGTCGATTGCCGGAGGTGCCGCAGGCGTGGTCGATTTCGTTGAGTCGATCGCGCAGGCGTGAGAAGTCTTCGGGATTTCCGTATTGCCCTGCGTGGTAGAAGGCACGTGAGGTGAGGCGATCGAGGAGTGCATCATCGACGCCGTGTTTTTTGGCAGTGCGGCTGAATTTGGCAATGGCGTCGCGGCAGATGTGTCGGAAGGCGTCATCGGACATGGGTGTGCGTGCGTAGCCTATGAGCGCGAAGTTTTCGGGCAGTAGACCTTCGCGCAGGAGTTCATAGACGGCGGGGATGAGCTTGAGTTTGGCAAGGTCACCACTGGCACCAAAGATCACGATCGCACAAGGGAGAGCAGCAGCCATGTCGAGCAGGATAGATGGTTCGTGGTGAGATTTCGAGCCGGATGAAGGCGGGGTTTCATCAAGGGGATTTTTGATGAATCCGGTCCGCGATTTTGTGGATTTGTTGCAGGTGGATGCGGAGATGCATGGCGGACATGACGAACCAGCCAAGCGCGTTGAGCGGGCCGAACCACGGATGTGGGTAGCGTGCGGTGGTTTCGAGCGACGGGATGTTATCGGCGTGTTGGATGAGTTGGTCGAGGCTGAGGGAGAAGTCGTGTATCGCGGACCGATCGGGTGAGGCTGAAGGCTTGACGTCGGCGGTCCCGACGATGTGTGGCGAGGGTGTGTTGGCGGCGAGATCGGTCAGGGTTTGGGTGATTCGTTCGTTGACGATGCGCATGTGGTCGAGGGTCATCAGGACAGACCAGAATCGACTGGAGTCTTCGAGTCCACGAAGACGTGAGATGAGGATCCGCTGGGCGAGTCGCTCGTTGGGGATTGAGTGGGCAGCGGCGATGATTTGATTTCCGAGGGTCTGGAGCTCGGCACGGATGCGGTCCCGCCCGGCCTGCCGTTGTCGGGCCGTGCGTCGGATTGAGAGCCTGAGCATGGTTCCGCCGACGATGCGTTCGATGGCGGGGATGCCCGCGCCGGGTGGCTGGAGATTGGGAAGCGCGGCGATGGATGCCGAGTCGGGCTGCGACGTCGAATTCGAGGACTCTTTCATTGCTTGCATATTGCAACCAAATTAGTTTTGATTTGCAAGTCAAAAGCGGGCAAGATTTCGCCTGATGAATGTGTCCAGAAAGAACGAACGGCGATCTGAGCCATTGAGGACTGTTGGCCGTGGGACAGAATCCCTTGAGAGAGGGAAGCCCGCATGTCAGGTGCACCTGAGGTCGAGTGCGAGGCCGGAGTTGAAGATGAGAGGTGGCGAACGCCGTTCGCCTTGTCCGGTCTCGTGCACCCTGGATTTGATTGGTGATCGCTGGACCCTGCTAGTGGTAAGGGACTTATTGCTGGGGCGTACGAGGTTCAAGGAGTTTCGGGGATCGCCTGAGGGGATACCGACGAACATTCTGAGCGAGCGGTTGGAGCGCTTAACCGCCGCGGGCCTGATCGAGCAGCGTCCGGTGGAGGCGGGCGGTAAGCGGATGGCGTATGCGTTGACGGATTCGGGTTCTGCGTTGCGTGGTGTGATGATGTCGATGCGGGAATGGGGCCTGAGGTTTATCCCAGGGACGTCGGCTCGGATGAAGCGCGCATGTTCGGCGTCGTGCGCCGCGTCACCCGAGACGATCACTGAGACGATCACCTTGACTGGCGAGGGAACAAAGACACGGCGTCCTGTTGCACGGAAAGGGTCATGAAGACGATGTCGAGCCATCGTCCGAACTTCAGGCCGACGCCGGGGAGTCGGCCGGTCTCGACGAAACCGTGGCGGGCGTGGAGGGCGAGGCTGGCGTGTTGTTCGGCATCGATGCCAGCGACGATGACGCGGAATCCGTGAGTCCGAGCGCGACCGATCTGATCGACGAGCAGTGTCGAGCCGATGCGTTTTCGGTGCATGTCGTGATGGACGTAGATGCTGTTTTCGACGGTGAATCGATAGGCGCTGCGGATGCGGAAGGTGCCGAGCGAACCCCATCCGACGACGCGGCCGTCGAGTTCGGCGACGGTGACGACATGCCCCGCCGGTCTGTTGGCGAACCAGGCGTGTCGTTCATCGAGTGTGGAGGGGATTTCCTGGTAGGTGGTGGTCGATGTCAGGACGTAGTGGTTGTAGATGTCGTTGATCGCGGGCAGATCACGCGATTCGGCGAGGCGGATGTGGATCATGACGCGATGCTCCGCAAAGCCTCTTCGGGGGTAAGACGTCCCACGGAGGTCCGGTCGAAATCCGAATCATTTGACACGATCAGCAGATTGAACCGTTGAGCCAGGCTCATGTGTAGCCCGTCGTCAAAATCAAGATTCCACCGGTGCATAAGTTCCGTCACATTTGTCATCATCGAAAGAGGCATGTTGAGCACAGTCACTTGACGGCGCTGAAGGTCGCCCAAGAATTCGCCCAGCCTCGAACGATCGTGGCGAACCATCGCCAGGGCGATCGTGTAAACAGCAAATTCACTGACGAAGATTTTTTGAGGTTCCGCCCGTTGTAGAAAAGAGACGGCGCCACCACATCGCTCGCGGTTCATCGCGATGTCGAGCCAGACATTGGCATCGATCCAATAGCCGTTCAATTATGAGTCCCCCTGCGATCGAGTGACCCAATCCTCCAAGATCGACCTTTGCAGTTCCACGCCGTCTGCTTCGTTGGCGTGCTGGAGACTGCCTTTCCAGTCGAATTGCCAGTGAGGCAGAGGATCGGAAGTTTGCGTTGGTCGCTGTCGGAGCAAGAGCTCGAGATGATCCTCCAGCGTCACGAGTTCTGTGGGCGTGAGTTCACGGAGAAGTTGTTGGAGTCGCTCGCTCATGGACGACGATTGTACATTGGGCTTGATCTGACGGGCAGCGAAAATCATTCCGGGAAGCCGTTGATGAGGAAGCGGCCGTTTTCGCTGAGGGTCTGGCCGTCAATGTCGATGCGTCCGCCGGGGCGGAGGTCGACGACCATGTCCCAGTGCAGTCCTGACTGGTTGGTGTTTCCGGTTTCGGGGTATCCTGCGCCGAGTGCGACGTGGACGGTTCCGCCGATTTTTTCGTCGAAGAGTGTGTTGCGAGTGTAGCGTTTGATGCCGTAGTTGGTGCCGATGGCGCATTCGCCGAGAAGCCTGCTGCCGGCGTCCATGTCGAGCATTTCGATGAGGAAGTCCTGACCTTTGGATGCGCGGGCATCGACGACGCGACCGTCGCGGAAGACGAGTTCGGCATCGACGACTTCGCGACCGAGGTGGACGGCGGGGAAGCTGAAGCGAATTCGGCCGTTGACGCTATCGAGGATGGGTCCGGTGAAGACTTCGCCGTCGGGGAAGTTTTCGTGTCCGTCGCAATTGATCCAACGTCGTCCTGAGACGTTCATTCGGATGTCGGTTCCGTTGGAGGCGACGACGCGCATTTCGTGTTTGCCGGTGAGGTAGTCGACGAGTCGCTGTTGTTTTTCGCTGAGTCTTTTCCATGCGGCCACCGGATCAGGCTCGGCGAGGAGGCCTGCCCCAAAGACGAAGTCGGCATATTCGCGCTGGCTCATTTCGGCATCCTGGGCGCAGGCTTGGGTGGGGTATTGGGTGCCGACCCATTTGAGGGCCCCCTCGGCGGCGCGTTTCATGAAGACTTCGAAGACCGGTTTTCGTGCACTCTGGCTGCGTGCAAGTCGTTTGGCATCGACGTTCGAGAGTGCCTTGGTGTTTTCTTCCGCCCAGATGCCGATGGTGGCGTCGATGGTTTCGACTTCGTGCTTTTGGATTGGATTGACGTAGTCGATCTGATCGTCGGAGGCGAATTTCACGAAGAGTTCTTCGAGCGGCTCGTGCGCGAGACGAACCATGGGATGTCCGCCCGCGCGGAGGACACGTTCGTAGACACTTTCGACGAGCGGCAAACAGTTCGCGCTGCCGCTAATCCGTACGAGTTGACCGGGACGAACGCCGACGGAGTAATTCACGAGGACATCCGCGAGTTTGTCGATGCGAGGGTCGTGCATGGCGGCAGAGGATAATTCTGGGTCGGTGAATTGTCATTCGACGCGGGCGGTCGATCGGTGGAGTCGCCTTGCGGTGTGTGGTTCATGCGACTTCGTCGGATGAAGAGGCAAGAGCACGCCAAGGCGGGCGTGGCCTGAAGGCATAGCTCGCGTCCGGGACACGGCAACCCACCAAAACAAAGAAACCTTCCGCCGTGGCAGGGAAGGTTTCTTTCGCTTGTTTGCCGGGCTGATCGATGAATCGATCGGCCCGAGTGTACGTTTGCGACTTCAAGGTTGCTGATCGGCTGGATAGTTCGGAGCCACGCAGCCGGTCAGATCACCAAAGGCTCACTTCTTCTTGGCAGCCTTCTTGGTGGTCTTCTTAGCAGCCTTCTTGGTCGTCTTCTTAGCAGCTTTCTTGGCCATGTTCGTTACCTCCTTTCTGTGATAGACAATGTAGTTTGACTGATCGGCACGTCAATCACTTTTCCTCCATCTTGACAGGAAAATTTACAACATTTTGTGCTCGACGACTCCCCCACCACTGCCTGTCGATGTGCACACTCACCTGTCTGATGGATTGATTTCAATCTCCTTCGCCTGTTGTTCGGTTCATTTTCTGCCAGAAAATCCTGTCATTTTCTTTCGCCGTGCTGCTTCATCGTCTTCGAGCGCAAGACCACGTCGAGAGGTCTCGCATGCCTTGGCAGCGATGCTCGCATGTTCGTAAGGGCGACGAAAAAAAATTTTTGATTCTCATTCCGATTTCGTTCTGCGACGACTCGAAGCGGGCATTGCTGCTCATGTCGATCGACGCTGCCCACGTCGATTCTCGATGTTCACATCGGCTCACGATGTTCACATCGGCTCACGATGTCTACATCGGTTCACGATGTCTACATCGATCGACGCAACATGGCGCGGGCGGTTCGTGAGATCGTCTGATGTGCGAGTTCACACGCCGAGTCCACGCGGATCGCTTCGCGTAACGCAGCGATCTTCTCTATCCCATCGGCAAGCGCGAGTCCCTTCTTGAGAAAAGGCGCAGCCAATTCCTCCCACCAGGCCATCGTCATCGCAAATGTTTGTGCGTCGCCGCGTGCGGATACCGAGGGCAATCGATCGGCGCGGACGACGATCGCACCTTCCCCGACCGATTCACGCAGGCTCTCGACGCTCGACGGATCGCCTGCAGGAATCTTCGATTGTGCGTGTGGTGCGATGACGATCCACCACGCCCCTTCCACGAGATAGCTGGCTGCGAGAAACGTCTCGACATAGCCATCACCGCGTGCTTCTTCGGGTGTTGATCCCTTGAGTCGGATTCGTTCGCCTTGCGCGATCAGATCACGAAACGCGATCGCGTGTGCGAGTGAGCATCGACCCGCGACCAGCAATTGTCCGTGCGGATGGGTCTGGAGAAGGATGTTCGCCGACGGGATGCGTGCATCGGTCTGTTCGACGATGTCGAGCCGAACGACCCCCTCGCCGCAGAGTTGGCGTCGCTGGCGTCGTGATTCCTGCAGCGGCATGTAGAGACGACTCAGACCGTCCCAATCCTGATTCGACCATGCCTGGGCCTCGGCGTGCGTCAGGACGACATCGGCGGCGCGGTAGTCGGTCTGCATCAGCAACGCTTGTCCGATCGCACAAAGCTCCTGCACATCCCGGTTTTCCCAGTCACTCGGCAAAGTCGAAGTCATGCCGGCATTCTCCCCAGAATTCAGGGCGTTGTCATCTGAGCCTCATGCCCGGCAACCCGTGAGCCGTAGTCGTTTGCTACTGCGCATCGTTGGCTTGGTGGTATGCCGTGTTTGCCATACATTCCCCGCGATGCGTCACGCCATCGATAAGGCCGCCACTCTCGTTGAAGCCCTCTCCTACATCCAACGATTCCACGATCGAACCATCGTCGTGAAGATCGGTGGATCGATCATGGACGACGACACCACGCTGGCCAACATTCTTAACGACGTGGTTTTCATGAACTACGTCGGCATGCAGCCCATTCTCGTGCACGGTGGCGGCAAGGCCATCAACGACGCGATGGCCAAAGCCGGCCTCACTCCGCAAATGGTCCACGGCAGGCGCTACACCGACGAGCGGACGCTCGCCATCGCTGAACACGTGCTGTGCAACCAGATCAACCGGCACATCGTCAGCTTCGTCAATTCACAAGGCTGCGAAGCGATGGGCCTCCACTCGCTCTCCAGCACCGTTCTTTTCGGCGAAAAGACATTTCTACAAGGCCCCGACGGGCGGCGCATCGATCTCGGTTTTGTCGGCGAAGTCACACAGGTCAACGCGCGGCTGCTCAACCTCATGGTCGCCGCCGACGCGATTCCCGTCATCGCCACCATCGCACGCGATCGCGCCGGTGGACGCCTCAACATCAACGCCGATACCGCCGCCGGCGCGGTCGCTGGCGCGGTCCGCGCGGAAAAGCTCATCGTCGTCTCCGACACCGACGGCATCCGCACCAACATCGACGACCCGAAGTCCAACGTCTCCAGCCTCACCGTCACAGAAATCGACAAGCTTGTAAAAAAGGGCGTCATCACACGAGGCATGCTGCCCAAAGTCGAAGCCTGCGTGCATGCGCTCAAGCATGGCGTGAAGAAGGCCCACATCATTGACGGCCGCATCCCTCACGCACTTCTGCTCGAAATCTACACCGAAGCCGGCATCGGCACGGAAATCCTGCTCAAAAAGCCCGCAAGCAGCACCCGCAAGAAAAAGGCGTAACGCCTCCCAGTCCCGCCGCCGGGTGATTCATCGATGCCTCCAGCATCGCGAGGCGCGCGGACGCCAATTCGGTTTCACGCACTTCAGCTGAGCCACCACGCGACGAATACCGTCACCAGCGTCGCCTCGATCGCCAGTGCGTACATCACACCGCGGGCGAGCCCGATCCGGTCGGCCATCGATCGCTGTCGATCGTTCCAGGGCCCGTCTTCATCGCGCGACCGTTCGACATCATCGTTGGCGCGATCAAAATCTGCATCGCGATCAAGTTGATCAGGCCACAACCCACTGCGATCCGACATGGCTCCTCCTTGATCCGATCTCCGCAGCACGTCAGAGGTCAAAGCCACACACTCGCCCGGCGCGTCGCGCGTTGGCCCTTGGATCGTAGGCTCATCCGAGGCCGTCGCTCCGTGGATTCGACAGACATGCATCACGATCAACCGCGCCGCGAACGACGACGCACCCAGCCTCGCAGAAATCTCAAGCAGGTCCGCCAGCGATCGATTCGAAAGATGCAGCCGACGCGCACGCGAAAACGTCCGCCAGTCGAACCCGGTCCGCCGTGATTCCAGCCTCACCTCGGCGGTCCGCGCGATCGTCAATACGACCGCCACCGCAAGCCCCGTTCGCCGGGCAAGTTCGTCCAGATCGACCGACTCGATCCGCGTCGCCGGGACGCCATGATCCGATCTCCGATTTACAGCATCCCCGCCCGCCGGGCGAAATGAGGTGTCACGCCACGCCTTCATCCGTTCGACGCTCGGCGTATCGCTGGCGATCCATTCACGATAGATCCGCCGACGCCGCTCGCGCGACGCCTCCAAAACCTGCGAACCTAGCCCGATCATCGATTCCACATCCGCATTCTATTCACCCCAACCCACCCCATCCGAATCAGGACAGCGCTCACAACAGATTCACAGGCAAAACCGATCGAGTCTCGGCCGGACCACGACAGCGGCGATCACCGCTTGGCTGAATCCCTTTTTCCGCAACCGACTTCGACTAGACTGCCGGGTCTATGGCTCCTTCGGCAGCAAAATTGGCGGCGGCTCGGGCGGCGGTGCGGTGCGTGCAATCCGGCATGACGGTCGGCCTGGGCTCCGGCTCGACCGCGACCATCTTCATCCAACTCCTCGGCGAAGCACTCGCACAAGGCTCCATCCGCGATATCCGCGGGCTCGCCACCAGCGTCCAGAGCGAACAGCTCGCGCGATCACTCGATATCCCCCTCGTCGACTTCTCCCAATGCACCGCCTGCGATGTCACCATCGACGGCGCGGACGAAGTCACCGACCAACTCGACCTCATCAAAGGCCTCGGAGGCGCACTCCTACGCGAAAAAGTCGTCGCCCAGAACAGTCGAATGCTCGTGATCATCGCCGAACCCGAAAAGCGCGTGAAAACCCTCGGGACGCGCAGCCCGCTCCCGGTCGAAGTCACGCGTTTCGGGCTTGCTGCCCACGAACGATTCCTGCGATCGCTCGGCTCTGAACCCGAACTCCGCCGTGCCCCCGACGGATTGCCCTACCTCACCGACAACGGAAATCACATCTTCGACTGCCGATTCCCACAAGGCCTGCCCCGCCCGGGCGACATCGCACGCTCCATCGCCGCCCGCGCGGGCATGGTCGAGCACGGCCTGTTCCTCGGCATCGCCCAAATCGCACTCATCGGCAAACCCGACGGCACACTCGAAACCCTCACCCGCGGAAACTGATCCCACCCAAACAGCCCCGCCGATCCCCGGCCACCGAACGATCCACGCCAGCCATTCCCATCCACCGCCCGCATACCATCCCCACACCCAGACGTTTTGACGCTTAGCCACGCCGTCTTCGCGTTCTTCGAGGATTTGCCAGTTGGCGGAGTGGTAGAGGTTGACGGTGGGGTGGGCACCACCTGTGACTGGGTCGGGGCCGTCCTTGTCTTCAGAGACTCGGCGATTCAGGGCGTCGTAGGCGTAGGTCGTGGCCGGGGCGGGGCCTTCGCCGTCCGGATCGACGGCCACGAGCATGCCCCAGGCGTCGTAGCGGTGGGTTTGGCCGTTGGGGTCGTGGGTGAGTTGGCCGTTGTTGGAGTGGGTGATGAGGGGTTGTTCGGGTTCGAGTGTGGGGTTGTCGACAATTCGATGTTGGGCGTCATGTTCGCAGAACTCGGGCACGCCGACGCAGTTGAGCGCGGCCTGGGGTGAGAGGCGGGTCGAAAAAATGTCGGCGGCGCTGCGCGGATGGGGACGCAGGCGCGCAGCGCGGGGGTAGATATGGGGAGATGCTTTCGATGCGGGGTTGGATTCGAGGGTGCGTTGCTGGATGCGAGGATGCGGGAGCGTGTCGGAAATCGGGTTCAGGGCGGGGTGTGAT
>JAIYCY010000005.1 GCA_027487775.1 Planctomycetaceae bacterium | reverse complement strand
TTCAACGATCTCGTCACCCTCTCACGCAACTACGGCCAATCCGGAAAAACCTTCAGCGAAGGCAACTTCGACTACTCATCCGACGGCCTGGTTGGCTTCAGCGACCTCGTGATCCTCGCAAGAGCCTACGGCCAATCCCTGCCCGCCCTCAGCTTCCCCGTCGGCCCGCGTGCCAATCTCAACCCACCCTTTTCATCGAGCCCCATCCGATCCAGAAACCCGAGCGACATCAACGGCAATGCCAACAGACCCGCCGACGTCTTGGCTGAATGAGTGCCGTATCAAAGATCGCTCGATGAAGAAATCGCCGGGGACGGTCAAGTCGATATCGCCTTCATCGCGGCATGATAGCGCGTCAGGCCGTCCTGCCAGCTTGGCATCGGTTTGCCCGTTGCGCGTTCGTAGGCGGAGAGGTCGAGGACGCTGTACGCGGGACGGGTTGCCGAATCGGGCTTGATCTTTTTCCAGTCGTCCGTGGTGATGTTTTCGACCGGATAATCGACGCTGAATTGTTTGAGCACCGCTCGCGCGAAGTCGGCCCAGTGGGTTTGACCGGCGTTGGTCACATGAAAGATGCCGCTCGACCGTTTTTCGAGAAGCGTGAGTGTCGCTTCGGCGAGGTCGGCGGTGTAGGTGGGCGAGCCGAACTGGTCCGCGACGACGCGGAGCGGTTTCCCTGCGGCGGCTGCTTTGAGAATCGCCTGCGGGAAGTTGTTCCCCGTCGGCCCGACAGGTCCGTAGAGCCAGGCAGTTCTCAGGATCAACCAGGCGACGTTTGTTCCGCGCAGGGCCTTCTGCAACAGGGTCTCTCCGAGCAGTTTGCCTTGTCCATACGCACTGACCGGGCCGACGGGGTCGTCCGGCCGCAGGGGTCGCCTGAGCGAGCCGTCGAACACATAGTCGGTGCTGTAATGCACCAACGTCGCGCCGATGGATCGGGATGCTTCAGCGAGGTTTCCCACGCCGTGTCCGTTGACCGCGTCGGCAATCGCGCGATTCGATTCACATCCGTCGACATTGGTATAAGCGGCACAATTGATGACGACGTGCGGCTTCACGCGATCGAATACACCGGCCACGCTTTCAGGCTTGGTGATGTCGATCTCCGGGACATCCACACCGACTGCCTCCATACCGCGCGACGAAAACGCATCACGCACCGCCCGAGCGAGCATGCCCTTGGCTCCGACGATCAAGACCCGGTCCTGCTGATTCATGCTGACATCCACGGTTGTCACGGCCTACCCCAATCAATACCCACAACGCCCACGAAACGCATTCACCGCCCGCCGTACTGTGTGTCGTAGTACTTCAGGTATTCGCCGCTCTTGATTTGTCGCCACCACGATTCGTTGTCGCGGTACCACTGGATCGTCGTCTTGATTGCCTCGGGGAAGCGGAACTTCGGTTCCCAGCCGCATTCTCGCTTGATCTTGCTCGCGTCGATCGCGTATCGCCGATCATGTCCCGGCCGGTCTTGCACATAGCGGACATACTTGTCCCAGGGCTTGCCCATTTCGCGGAGGATGATCTCGGTGATCTGTCGATTGGTCATCTCATTGTTTCCGCCCACGTTGTAAGCCTCGCCAAACTTTCCCTTGTTCAGCACGGTCCATATCGCGTCGCAATGATCTTCCACATAGAGCCAGTCGCGTACGTTCTTTCCGTCGCCGTAAAGAGGCACCTGTTTGTCTTCCATCAGATTGGTCACGAATAGCGGAATGAGTTTTTCCGGGAAGTGGTAAGGCCCGTAGTTGTTGCTGCATCGGGTGGTCAGCACGGGGAGATGGAACGTATGGAAGTAGCTTCGCACGAGGCAATCGCCACCTGCTTTGCTGGCCGAGTATGGGCTGTTGGGCTGGAGCGGAGTTTCTTCGGTGAACTTCACGTCCGGCTGATCTTCCGGGAGCGTGCCATAGACCTCATCCGTGCTGACGTAAAGGAACTTGTCGAGCTTCCGATTCTTCGCTAGATCCAGCAGGACTTGCGTGCCGATGACGTTGGTCGTGACGAACGGGCCCGATCCGAGAATCGATCGATCGACATGGCTCTCGGCGGCGAAGTGCACGACTTCGCTCACGCGATATTCGCTGGCGACATGATCGAGGAGTTCGGCGTTGCAAATGTCTCCGCGAACGAACGTGACCTGATCGCCGAGGAGGTCGGCAAGATTCGCGAGGTTGCCCGCGTAGGTGAGCTTGTCGAGCGCGATGATCCGCACCGGCTCGCGACGGCGTGCGAGCATTCGGACGAAGTTACTACCGATAAACCCGGCGGCGCCGGTGACGAGAAGCGTTCGCATGCTCATGGGATCGTTCGTTTCGGCAAAGAGCTAAAGCCCGAAGATCGCGCCACAAGGCTCGATTCGGCTCCGAGACTCTAAATCAATCCGATTCTCGCGCCCAATCGCTACAGCCGTCACGACCGGACTTTCTTGGATGTTCCGCGCGTCATCCATAAAACGCTTCGACGCGTTCGTTCAGGTGCTTGAGCAGCGGGGCCGGATCGAGCGGGCGACCGGTGACGCGCTTCACGAGATCGGTGGCGGTGTAGCGTGACCCGTGCTGATGAATTCGATCGCGCAGCCAACCAAGGAGCGGCGCAAACTCGCCTCGTGCGTACATCGCGTCCAGATCACCGAGGTCCTTCCGCGCCTGCTCGTAGAACTGTGCAGCATAGAGGTTGCCCAACGTGTACGTCGGGAAATACCCCACCAGCCCCGCCGACCAGTGAATGTCCTGCAGGCAGCCTCTGGCCGCGTCGGGCACGGTCAGGCCCAGGTATTTCTTCACCCGAGCGTCCCACGCCGCCGGCACGTCGGAGATCTTGAGGCTTCCGTCCAGAAGCTGCGTTTCCAGCTCGAATCGCATGAGAATGTGGAGGTTGTACGTCACCTCATCACTCTCCACACGAATAAAGCCCGGCGAGACTTCGTTGACTGCAAAGAGAATGTCGCTCTCCTTCACGTCCTTGAGCGAGGAAAAATGCTCGCGTGCGATGGGCGTGAAGTATTGCCAGAACGCGGCGCTTCGACCGACAAGATTCTCCCACATGCGGCTCTGGCTTTCGTGGATGCCGAGGCTGATCGAATCCGCGAGTGGGCTGCCCGGATGCGCGGCCTTTGGAAGGCCCTGCTCGTAGAGCGCGTGGCCGACTTCATGCAGCACGCCGAAGAGCGCGTCTGAAAGATCATCCAAGCGATAGCGAGTCGTGATGCGAGTATCGCCGGCGGAAAGTCCAGTGCAGAACGGGTGAACGCTGACATCAAGCCTTCCCGCATTGAAGTCGAATCCGATCGTCTTGGCTGCCAGCGTTCCGAAGGCCTCCTGCCGATCGATCGGGAAGGGCCCGGCGAGCTGCGGCGGTCGTCGTCCGCTGTCGGCGGCCTTTTGCACCAGTTTCGCGAGCGGCTCGCGCAGCGCCTCAAACACCGGCTTCAAACTCGCCAGCGTCGCGCCCGGCTCGTAGTCTTCGATCAGTGCGTCATACGGATGCTTTTCATACCCATAGCAATCCGCCACGCGGCGCTTCAATTCGATCATCCGCTCCAGCCATGGCGCAAAGTCCAGCCATGCCGATTTCTTGCGTGCTTCAACCCATGCCGATTGCGACAACACCTCGAGCCGCGCGAGTTCTTCCACCAAAGCACCGGGAAGCTTCTTGGCCCGTTCGAACGAGCGTTTCAACTCGCGCGCCTCCGCCGCCTCAGCAGAGCCGCTGGGCGCGTGCTGAACCTGATATTCGATGAGTTCACCGAATCGCGCATCCGTCGATTTGTCATGCGCAAGGCGTTGCAGATACGCCGACTGCTCCGCGCGCCACGCCGTGCCTGCGGGCGGGAGGTGCGTCTGCTCGTCCCAGCCCAACACGCCTGCCGTCGAGCGTACGACAGCCAGCTCCTTCATCCGCGCGTCCAGTTCCCGCCGCACATCATCGTGATTCATACCAGCCTGACCTTTCGTTCAATCGAGTTCTAACGCAACATACTACCGATGCCTTGGGAACTCACCATCGAACGCACCTTCCCCGCCGCCCATCAATTGCGGTTTCCCGATGGCTCCCTCGAGCCTCTGCACGCCCACGAGTGGCGCGTTCGGGTTGTCATCGCTTCGGATCAACTCGATGAGATGGACTGCGTCATGGATTTTCACGTACTCGAAGCAGAACTTGATTCGATCCTGCACCCTTATCGGCACGCGAATCTCAACGATCGACCGCCCTTTAGCACCGGTACACAATCAAGCGCGGAGCGCGTCGCCGAGACGATCGGTCGATCCTTGTTAGACGTCCGCGCGATCCCCGGCCACGCGAGACTGCTCGCCGTCCATGTCACCGAATCCGCCGGCTGCGTGGCCACCTGGCGTGCGTAGCAACTTAGAGCCGAGTCTCTAATGCCTTTAGATTCTTATCGATTTCAAGGTGCTGACTGATATAATCCAACCCCAGTGAACGATTGGTCTAAATGTTCTGCAGTTGAACGGCATGAAGACCGGGTGGGCGGTGCGTGGGTCTTTCGCGGCACGCGTGTACCGGTCTCCGCCCTCTTTGAGAATCTCGAGGACGGCGCGACTATCGAGCAGTTCGTCGAATGGTTTCCCGGGGTCTTGATTGATCAAGTTCGGCAGGTCCTAATCCACGCAAGCCAAAGCCTGCAGGTGGCTTGAGTCATGCGCGTCCTATTCGATCAAGGCACACCCGCTCCACTACGGGCTTACTTCGCTGCGGGCGTACTTCGCTGCGAACGAAGTCGCTACGCTTTTTGAACTCGGTTGGTCACAACACGCCAACGGAGCGCTACTCAGGTTGGCAGAAAATGACTTTGACGCGTTCGTTACAACGGACAAGAATCTACGCTACTAACAGTCACTTCGAAACCGAAGGCTCAGAATCATGATCCTTCCAACGACGTCCTGGCCGCGGCTTAAACCGTTTGCCGAAGTCATTGCGCGGGGAGTGCTGCAAATGCACCCGGGTGACTACGTCGAATGGACCTTCCCGACACCCTGAAGCAAACGAACTTCGTCGAGTCGATGCAAGATCACCGCATGGCGTTTGTCCAGCATGTCGGGTATTCATTCCACGATGCTTGGTGTGATCGCCATTCTGCTGATCGTCGGCTTTGCAGGAGTCGCGCTCTGGCTTGCTTTGTCTTACAATCGCCTGGTCACGCTCCGTAATCGCGTGCTCAATGCGTTCGCTCAGATCGATGTGCAACTCAAGCGCCGCTACGACCTGATTCCGAATCTCGTCGAGACCGTCAAAGGCTACATGTCGCACGAGCGTCAGACGCTGGAGGCCGTCATCGCCGCCCGCAACGCCGCCAGCAGCGCCGCGACCAGCGCGGCCACCGATCCGGGCAACCCCATGCTCGTCGGTGCGCTCGTCGGTGCTGAGAATGGGCTCATCGGAGAACTCTTACGCTTTCGTGCGCTCATCGAAGCCTACCCCCAACTCAAAGCCGACGGCCCGACGCTCCGGCTCATGGAAGAACTTTCGTCCAGCGAGAATCGCGTCGCCTTCGCCCGGCAGGCTTACAACGACCAGGTCATGACCTACAACACCACAAGGCTCGCCTTCCCCACCAATCTGATGGCCGGTCTGTTCGGCTTTCGCGATATCGCACTCTTCGAAGTCGCTGATCCAACACAGCGGGAAGTCGTCAACGTCAATCTCCAGTCCGGATCACGCTAGGTCTTGGCGCGAATCCTCATGGACCAGGCAACCCGCACGCAACCGCCAAGCAATCGACGAGGCCGACCATGGACTTCTTCCAACATCAAGATCGGGCCCGGGCGAGTTCACTGAAGCTCTTGGTGCTCTACGGGTTCGCTGTGCTCGGCGTGGTTGTGGCGCTGAACGCCGTGGCGATCATCGTCGCAAATCTGATCAAAGACGCGCAGGCCGACCATGCCGTCCTGACCGATGTCAACACGCCCGCTGCCGTCGCGGATCAGGCGCAACGCGCACGACAATCGACACTCGATCGCCTCTGGCAACCGCAGGTCATCGGACTTACGACGCTCGGCACGCTCGGCATCATGGGCTTGGCGTCGCTGTATCGGAAGGCAAGCATTGCGGGCAATGGCGCTGCTGTTGCCGAGATGATGGGCGGAGCGCCGGTCGATCCCGGGGCGGCGGCGCTCGATCCGGATGCGCGGATGCTCTTGAACATCGTCGAGGAGATGTCGATCGCGTCAGGCGTCCCAACGCCGCGTGTCTATGTCATGGACAACGAACGGGCCATCAACGCGTTTGCCGCCGGCACGAGGCCGGATAACGCGGTCATTGGCGTGACACGGGGCTGTATCCAAAAGCTGACCCGTGATGAATTGCAAGGCGTCGTTGCACACGAGTTCAGCCACATCCTCAACGGCGACATGCGGCTCAACCTTCGCATGATCGCACTCAACTTCGGCATCATGGCCATCGGTATCATCGGGTGGCACATCCTTAGACATGCGCCGCGCGCCGCGAGCGGAGGCAAGAAAGACGCGGCCGCCGGCATCATCGCGATCGCGCTCGTCGGGCTTGCGATGATCATCATTGGCTACGTCGGACTGATCTTCGGGCAGATCCTTCAGGCGGCTGTCAGCAGGCAGCGCGAGTTCCTCGCCGACGCGTCGGCGGTCCAATTCACGCGAAACCCCTCGGGCATCGCGGGCGCTCTGAAAAAAATCGGTGGCGAAGCCGGTCGTGGTCGGCTCACTCATTCCGCCGCGCAGGAAGTCGCCCACATGTGTTTTGCCAGCGGTGTGTCGAGTTGGTTGAGCGCGATCTTCGCGACGCACCCCCCTCTCGAAGAGCGAATCCGAGCGATCGAGCCCAGCTGGGACGGGCGATTCGTCGAGCCCGAAGTCGTCACACGCACGCGAGACCGCAGCGAAAGACTTGCGCCAGGATTTGCGATGCCATCGGGCATGTCAACGCGTAAGGCGGATATCGGCACGAGCGCAGGCCTCGCCGCAGTCGTCACGCCTCCGCCGATGGCAATGGCATCCGACACGCGCACCATCGAAGCCCGTGCGGCACGCGTTCCGCCCGTCGCCGGAACCATCGATGCCGCCGCCGTCACGTTTGTGGATCAGGTCCTCGACTCCCTTTCCCCTGCGCTGCTGCATGCCGCCGAGGATGCGTTCACCGCCCGCGCGGTCGCACTCGCCCTGCTCATCGACGACGAGCCTTCGATCCAGCATCAACAGAGGCTGCAGCTTCAGCAATTCGACTCACCGCTTGCGGTGATGACAGTCGAGTTCATCGCTCCGATTCACTCCTTGCCGAGGGCGGCGCGTTTGCCGCTCTTTGATTTGACGTGCCGCGCGCTCCGACAACTGACCGTTTCGCAACTCGCCGAGCTGCGCGCGATCGCCGAACCGCTTGTGCGGGCGGACGATCGTCTTTCGCTCTTTGAGCTGGCGATGTTGAAATCGATCCAGCAAATCTGGCGCGACCTCGAGCGAAAGGGTCGCGAGCCCCCGCCTATGTATCGATCGATCGCCTCGGTCGGGAAGCATGCCCGACTTTTGCTGACCGCCGTCGCGCGATCGGGACAACAGAGTGACTGGCAAGGCGATTTTTCCCGCGCGTGTCGGCTGCTTGATCTCGAGCCAACGCTCCCCGATCGCCTATCGGTCGCTGACTTGAGTGAATCGCTCGACGTGCTTCGCGCAACCAGCCCTGCCGTCAAGCGGCGACTCGTGCAGGCGATCGCCGACTGTGTGATCCACGACGGCCGTCTCACGCTCGGCGAAGCCGAGATCGCCCGTGCGACATGCGCTGCGATTGATGTTCCGCTGCCTCCTCTCTACGCGGAGTCGACGTGAGTGACCATCAAGCCGACCGCATCGAGATCGACCCGTCGGGCGATGTTCGTAAGCAGTCGCTCGCCCTGCCTCCGCAATGGTGTGTCGCGCTCATCGAAGGTGAATCGGAATCTCCTCTCCAACTTGTCACGACACGCGATTTGCGCGCATGGGTTCGACGAAAGCTCGATGAACCGGTCGATGAAAAACTGTCGAAGCGAGTCGATTACACAGCGCTTATGCGGGCCGTCCGGTTCTGGCGCGTTGACTCGGACATCGAGGCAGACTTCGTCTTCTTGCGCGAATCACGAAGGCGATTCCCATCGCACCGACGCCCGCCGATGCCGGAGCGAAAGGCGCATCTGGTTGTGATCGATCCGAGCGATCCACATCCACATTTTCATCGCATCGATGCAACCGATACATCAATCAGCCAGAGCGAGCGCGTTGCAATCTTCGGCCCGTTCGATGAGAAGTCGCGCGCGGATCGATGGATCGAGTCGATCGAAGATGCCTTGGATCTGTGTCGCTATCCGCGTGAATTGCGGGCAGCCCCGTCTGGCAGGCCTTGCGCATACAAGGAGATCGGTCGATGCGCCGCCCCTTGTGACGGAAGCGTGCCGATGGCTTGGTATCGGGATCGAATCGGCGAAGCAGTCCACGCGATCGACAATCTGTCTTCCGAAGTCGATCGCATCGAATCCGAGATGAAGCGGCTCGCCGCCCAACAAAAGTTCGAGGAAGCCGGTGCCCTGCATGCCCGGCACAAGAGATTGAAGATCGTCGCCCAACTCGACCCCGGACGCGCCCATCGCTGTGCGTTCGTCACGCTCCAGCCGGGCCCGCGCAGAGGGCGGTCGCGTTTGCTCTTTGTCGATCACGCCAGCATCACAGAAGTCGTCGCCATCATAGATGAGAGGATTTCTCCGGAGCTTGTCAAAGCGATCCACGCGCATTTGATCGAAACGCACCACTTGACACGCGACTTGTCTCACATCGATCCACAACCACACGCGGCGACACCCGATGGCGAATGGCTCGGCATTCTCGCTCATCGCGTCCGCCGCGAGGGCCCGACGCGCTGGACCGCGCCCGCCCGGCTTTCGGTGGCGTGGCTTCGCGAGGCCTACCGACAGCTGTCGCTTCCTCCCAAGCCCGAGAGCGGAAAATCACCCGACGTTCCATTGACGTCGTTCGATTCGAGCTTCCTTGACGACGATGCGTGATCGACAGATTCGGAAATCTTGGAGAGATGATGAATGGACAGTCGATATTGACCGGTGAGCGCGCAGGTTCGGAGGATGCACACCCGTGGCGGAGCATTGTCCATTTCTCAATCAAAGCGATCCGCGGTGTGCCGAGCACTTCCGCGTTGCCGGTCTCGGGCAGGCATTCGAGCATTGCCTGGGTGCGTATCGGACCTGTCCGAGTTATCGTCAGATCAAGCGCGGACTGGCCTCCAAGCGACTGCGAAGCCCCACGCCGGAGTTGGTCAAGCTGACTGTTCATGGACGAGACGATGCCGACACGCAACCCCCCAGTCTCACGCGAAGTCTCACCCGAAGTCTCAGCCAATGTCCCAGTCGGGGTGTCGGCCAAAGCTTCCGCACGGGCTCATTCCAAAGTGAGGCCGATTCAAGGCAAGGCGACGCCATCTCGGGCGATGTTGACGGCAGCGAAATCGCGTCGCCCGGGCCGCGCGCCCCGGGACGTCGAAATCCCAGTGCCGCTTAGCCGATTCCTCTCGCATCTTGCTGCCGAGCGCGGGCTGGCGGGCAACACGCAATGGGCCTACCGCCGCGACTTGCTCGATGCCTCAGTTCATCTTCAAAAGCTCGGAACGCAACTCGACCGCGCCGACGCCGAACATTGGCAGGACTATTTTCGATCGGTCTCAAAAAGGAACCGATCGACGCGCACTGTAGCCAGGCGCGTCGCAGCCGCCCGCACGTTTCTCCGCTTCCAGGCCATCGAAGGTCGCGACGTTCAGCGGATTCTCGAACTCATCGAACGCCCCAAACCCGAGCGCGGCCTGCCCAAAGTCCTTAGCCGCGACCTCGTTCAAAGGCTCATCGCCTCGCCCGATCCCGAGTCGCGATTCTTCTTTCGCGATGTCGCGATGCTCGAACTTCTTTATGCGTCGGGGCTTCGTGCCAGCGAACTCTGCAATCTGAGAGTGGCCGACCTGAATCTGTCCGTGGGCGTCGTGCGTGTCTGGGGCAAGGGATCCAAGGAGCGCGTCGTGCCCGTCGGACGCGCTGCACTCGAAGCAATCGAACGATATCTGTCGGAAACCCGACCCGCGCTTGTGCGTCAACCAATCGAAATGCTGTTCCTGAGCATCCGCGGCAAGCCGCTTGAACGCGTTCGACTCTGGCAGATCGTCGAGACACATGCACGTCGGTGCGGGATTCTACAGCACGTCTCGCCGCATACGCTGCGTCACTGCTTCGCCACACACCTTTTGGGCGGCGGGGCTGATCTGCGTGTCGTTCAGGAGCTGTTGGGCCACGCCGATGTCGGCACGACGCAGGTCTACACACACGTCGAATCCGATCGCCTTAAAGCCGTTCATAAACAGTTCCATCCGCGCGGATGATGTTTGTTCGGGGTTATCTCTGAATGATTTGCTGCGCGATGTACCGCACGTTGCAATCACCCCACGCGCGGCATGCGATGAGCATCTCGAAACTGCTGCGGCGTCTGTTTGGCATCACGCTTGAACACCGTTGAGAAATACGCAGGCGAGGTGAATCCGCACGCCAGACTCACCTGCGGCAGAGTCAGACCGGTATCAAGCAAAAGTCGCTGAGCGCGATCCATGCGACACCGATGCAGTTCGTCGTGAATGCTGCGCCCGAGCGTTGCTCGAAAACGGCGCTCGAGTTGCCGGCGCGATACCGCCGCCACGCGGGCGATATCGTTGATGCTGATCGGTCGACCGGCATTGGCGTGAATGTATCGCATCGTCTCGGCGACATCTGGATCATCCACTGCGCTCGTCAGCGTCGATCTGCGAGCGATCACACCCTGCGGCGCGACCTGCACAAGATCGCTCGCCACGTTCTTCCTCGCCATCAAGGATTCCAGCATCGCCGCCGCCTCGAAGCCGATGCGGTCGCGCGCTGTGTTGACGCTGGAGAGCGGCGGATGCGCGAGCGACTGCATCAGTTCGTCATCATCCACACCCAGCACCGCCACATCTTCCGGCACGCGGAGCCCACGCTCGCGACACGCATCCAGCACCAACAGCGCCGACCGATCATTCGCCGCCATCACCGCAAGCGGATACGCCCCGCCATTCAGCAAGCCCGGCAGTTCTCTCTCCCCGATCAGCATCGCGGCGTCTCGCTTCTCCTCCGCCAATCGCTTCTTGAATCCTTCGTACCGTAGCTGCGCATACTGTCGGTCGTCCGCACAGAAAAACGCAAATCGAATATGCCCGAGCCGGATCAGATGGTCTGCCCCCACGCGCCCCACCGCCGGATCATCGCTCACCACCGACGGAACACGCCTGAGCCCCAGGGCACTGCTCACATTGACCGCCGGCACGGGTAGCCGCTCAAGCAGTCCCGCCTGCTCGGGCGTCGCGGCCTGAATGATCAAACCGTCCACACGCTCGATCTCGGAAACCAGATCCACGACATTGACGCCCTGCACTCGGCACACCCACGCCCTCGCATTGGCATAGCTCGCCACACCGCGCAACACACCCCGCGAGTATCCGCCGACATTGTTGATGATCACCGCGACCCGCACCACACGACGCTCGATGGCACCGGTCGGAGGATGACTCGCCTCCGTTGCACGACGCAAAGACAAGGCCCGCAGGTCCGATAGCTGCTGCCGTTTTGAGCCCGATCTGCGTCGCTCTGTCGCCATGTCGCAAAATTAGAATGCTTTGGCCGGAACTCAAATCGACGTCCAACTATTTTCGCGCTACCTTTGACGTACTCTATGCGAATTCTCATTTCAGGCGGCGCGGGCTTCCTCTCTTCTCATCTCACCGACCTGCTCCTTTCCCAGGGCCATCAGGTCGTCGGCGTCGATAACTTCATCACCGGCAAGGCCGACAACATCGCCCACTTGAAGGGCAATCCCAACTACAGCTTCATCGAAGCCGACGTCATCAAGCCACTCTCGATCGACGGGCCGATCGACCGCATCTACCACATGGCCAGTCCCGCCAGTCCGATCGGCTACGTCAAGCACCAGGTCGCCACCATGAAGGTCAACAGCGAGGGCACCTGGAATCTGCTCGAACTGTCACTGGCGAAGAAGGCCCGCTTTCTGATTGCCTCCACCAGCGAATGCTACGGCGATCCGCAGGTCAACCCACAGCCCGAAACGTACTGGGGCAACGTCAACCCGATCGGCCTGCGCAGCATGTATGACGAAGCCAAGCGCTTCGCCGAGGCGTGCACGATGGCCTATCACCGCGAACGCGGCGCAGACACGCGCATCATCCGCATTTTTAACACCTACGGCCCGCGCATGGACCCCCACGACGGTCGCGTCGTCATCAGCTTCATCCGCCAGGCCCTTCACAACGAGCCGCTCACTGTCTTCGGCGACGGCATGCAAACCCGCTCGCTCTGCTACGTCTCCGATCTTGTCGATGGCATCAATCGCGTCATGGAATCTGACTTTCACGAGCCGATCAACCTCGGAAATCCGAACGAACTGACCATCCTCGACATCGCGAAGGAAGTCCTCGCCCTGATCCCCGAAAGCAAAAGCACGATCACGCACCATCCCATGCCCCCGGACGATCCCAAGCTGCGTCGCCCCGACATCAGCCGCGCAAAGCAAATCCTCGGCTGGGAGCCCAAAGTGAGCCGCCGCGAAGGTCTCGGCAAGATGATCGACTTCTATCGCGACAAGCTGAAATGAGTTTGTGCCTCAGCTGCCCCCGGCGACAGTTCAACGGCTCGTTTGAGTGAGCGATTTCATGCGATTGCCCCATCTTCGGACAGCAGGAGCATTTGCTCCGTTGTCGACGATCTGTTGTCATCTCGCCTGATGAACGCTGCCATCCTCTCGATCGGGGACGAACTGGTCCTCGGACAGAATCTCGACACCAACGCGCAATACCTCAGCCGGCACCTCGTTTCGATCGGTTGTCACGTCGTTCGGCATCAGACCGTCGGGGATGACGAGCGGGCCATTCATTCCGCCATCGACTGCGCACGTTCCGTCGCCGATGTGATCCTCATCACCGGCGGACTCGGTCCGACGGCGGACGATCTGACTCGTCACGCCATCGCATCTGTCATGAAGGTCGAACTCAAGCTCGACTCCGCTTGGCTTGATCACGTCCGGGCGTTCTTTGCGGGCCTCGGCCGTGAGATGCCCGAATCCAATCGCATTCAGGCCATGATCCCCGAAGGTGCAAAGCTCATCTGGAACCACAACGGAACCGCCGCCGGCATTCGCGCGACGCTCAACGGCTCTGCAACAGGTGGTGCGTCGACTGCATCTAGCGACTCGCGAAAAGTCGAACTCTTCGCCATGCCCGGCGTTCCCAAAGAGATGAAGCTGATGCTTGAGCGCGACGTTCTGCCCGTGCTGGCAAAGATGTCAGGCGGCCGCACGATCGCCTCGCGCGCCTTGCATAGCTTCGGAGCGGGCGAGAGCACCGTCGCCGAACTGCTCGGCGACTTGATGAAGCGTGATCGCAATCCCACCGTGGGGACGACGGTCAGTTCTGGCATCGTCACCATCCGCATCAACGCCCGTGCAGAGCATCCCGACGCCGCCAGAAAATCACTTGCCGACACCGAATCCGCTGTCCGGGCTAAGCTGGGCGATCTCATCTGGGGAAGCGACGACCAGACGCTTCCCGAAGTCGTTGCGGATCTGCTCAGGCATGGGCTCGCCGACACCATCCAGGCTGACGAAGGCACCGAGGCCACGACGGTGTCCACCGCCGAAAGCTGCACCGGCGGGCTGCTCGCGCAATACCTCACCAGCGTTCCCGGCTCCAGCACCTATTTTCATCAAGGCTGGGTCACCTATACCAATCTGAGCAAGACGATGTGCCTGAACGTCGACCCGCACATCATCGAGAGAAACGGCGCGGTGAGCGAACCCACCGTCCGCGCGATGGCCGAGCAAGCCCGAGCGCTCGCCGACTCCGATATCGGCATTGCCATCAGCGGAATCGCCGGCCCCGGCGGAGCCACTCACGACAAGCCCGTCGGAACCGTCTTCATTGCCCTGGCTGCACCCCGCCACACCGTCGCACGACGCTTTGTCTTCCCAGGCGACCGCGCCACGATTCGCGACCGTGCCGCCAAGACCGCCCTCGCCATGCTCCGCTTCCACCTCATCGACCGGCCCATGCCTTTCTGAGGACCGGGCCCGGACGATCAGATAAACAGACTCCACCGGGAGCCTCCGACCCCGGTCCCACTTTCCCACTCCAACCTCATCTGACATCAGCAGATATAATTGTTGGCCCTTTCGCCGGGCTTCTGGTAGACCTATGACATCGGGCGATTGCCCCGGGCTTGGCGGAACATGTCTACGATCACCAAAAAAGAGCTTATCGATCGGATCGCTGTCACCACGAAGGAAAAGCGTGCAGTCGTAAAGCTCATCGTGCAGGCGTTTCTTGACGAGGTCATCAACGAGGTCGGTCGCGGAAATCGGCTTGAGTTTCGCGACTTCGGCGTCTTTGAGACCAAAAAGCGGAAGCCGCGTCGCGCTCAAAATCCCAAGACGCTGGTCCCCGTCTCCGTGCCCAGCAAGCGTACCGTCAAGTTCAAAGTCGGTCGCGTGATGAAGGAAAAGCTCGCCGTCCTCGATCACCAAGACTCGGTCAAAGCATCGCAGACAGCCTCCGGCGGCTCGCCTGCTCACAACGCGACCGGACCCAATACCCCTCCGCGGTCCACACCCTGAGACCGCGATTCATGCGCACCACGGACCACTTCGCAGCGGCGGCTCCGGTTCCCGCCGCAGAGTCTGACCTGCTCCATGCACTGACATTCGACCACGTGCCTCTTTCCAGCCTCCATTCGCCTACCATTGCCCGTGAATCAAGGCTCCGCCTCCGCATCCTCCGCCGCACCCACATCGTCCACCGATGATCTCTCGCGCAGCCCGATCGCCGATCATCCGTTGCCCCCCAACAACGGTTCCTTCGAACCAGCAGGCGAATCATCGATCATCCAATCGAACAGTTCATTGAACCGCGATTCGATCACAGCCTCCGACCTGAATGCTCGGCCCGAGCAGAGCACTTTCCGCAAACTCGGGCCGGTCGGCCTTCTCGCGATGCTCGTGCTGATCGCGCCACCCATCACCGGCATTTTTCTCTTTGCCGCCGCTCCAAAATTCGCGCCTTGGCTCCAATCACACGGACTGCTCGCCGCCGGTTTGTACGCCGTCGCGCTGGCCTTCCTGTCGGGACTCGCCCTTCTCCCCACCTACGCGCCCGCAGTTCTGGCCGGCTGGGCCTTCGGGATGGCCCTCGGTCTGCCCGTGATGCTCTTCGGACTGTTCTTTGCTCTCATCATCGCATGGTTCATCGGACAAAAGGCCAGCGGTGACCGCGTCACGCGCATCCTCGACGCCCAGCCCAAGCGACGCGCAATCTATCACGCGCTCGTCCGCTCCACGCCACGTCGAACGTTCCTCATCACCGCACTGCTTCGCCTTCCGCCCAACGCTCCTTTCGCGCTGGTCAACCTGATTCTTTCCTCCGTCCGCATCCCGCTGAAAATCTTTGTCCCCGCATCACTCCTCGGACTGATTCCGCGAACGACTGCAGCCATCTACATCGGATCGCACCTCAGCAAGCTCGACTTTTCCAGGCCTGACAGCCTTTGGTATGTCGCCTTCATCATCGCCGCAACCATGCTCGTGGTGACCGTGATCGGCCTGATCGCAAAGCAAGCCATCTCAAAAATCACAACAAACTCTTGATCGCGCGCACGCTCAAGCTTGACATGGCGAGCTATACCTCGCTTCGCACAGAACGTTTCAGAAACTCTGAACGATCTCCGGCACGACGCGTGAATGATCTGGCGTTCGGGTGATGAATCGGCGGGTGGGTTGCTCGCGGTCCCTCGGACACATGAATCTCTCGATTGGAGAATCGTTATGAAGAAGTCTCTTCGCCTCGCTCTCGGTTTCGCCTCCGTCCTCGCCGTCGCCGGCATGGGCCTCATGCTCAGCAACGCCTCGACCGTCCAGGCTCACAATCACAAGGCTGGCAAGGCCGACAAGAAGGACATCGTCGACACCGCCGTCGCGGCAGGCTCGTTCAAGACCCTCGCGGCTGCACTCGGTGCCGCCGACCTCGTGAACACCCTCAAGAGTGAAGGCCCCTTCACTGTGTTCGCACCCACCGATGAAGCTTTCGCCAAGCTCCCCGCGGGCACGGTCGAAAACCTCCTCAAGCCCGAGAACAAGGCCCAACTCGTCAGCATCCTCACCTACCACGTCGTTCCCGGTAAGGTCAAGGCCGCCGACGTCGTCAAGCTCTCGAGCGCCAAGACCGTCAACGGCGCTGAAGTCAGCATCGCAGTCGTCAATGGCAAGGTCGTCCTCAATGGATCTTCCACCGTCACCGCAACCGACATCGGTGCGAGCAACGGCGTGATCCACGTCATCGACTCGGTCATCCTCCCGCCCGCCAAGTGAATTGACCGGTTGTCTAAGACAGCCCGTAAGTGACACATGAAGAAGGGCCTGCCCCGTCACGGGAGCAGGCCCTTCCTCATTCGGTCGCGTCGGCCCGGCAGACGAACATCTTTTTAGCATGGTGTGCTGCACTTGCATTCCCGGCTATGATTGCTGGTCCAATTTGAGTCGAAGGAGAACTTGAAGCCATGTCTGACGTGAATGCCCGTATCGAACAGTTCCGCCGTGCAACGCAGCAAAATCCCACGGATCCGCTTGCATTTTTCTCGCTAGGGCGGGCGCTTTTGGACGGCGGGATGCATGCTGATGCGGTGCTTGCGCTTCAAAGGTCGCTTGCGATGGATGCGAAGCTGAGTCGAGCGTATCAGTTGCTCGCTCGGGCGCAGTTGTCTCTCGATCGAAAATCAGAAGCCCTCGACACGCTGCGGCAGGGAACTCTCATTGCCCACCAGCGTGGCGATCTGATGCCCAAGAACGAAATGATCGCGATGCTCATCGAACTGGGCGAGCCGGCACCGGAGTTTGGCACGCCTCAGACCGCCGTCGTGGGAGAGGGACAGGTTTTTGACCTGCGAACACAGCGCCCCGGTACGAGACTGCCGCGCCAGCCTTTCAAGAACGCTCTCGGCAAGATCATCTTTGAAAACGTCAGTGCAGAAAGCTGGAAGGAAGCCATCGCCCATGGCACCAAGGTGATCAACGAGTTGCGACTCCCGCTCAACGACCCGTCGGCCCAGAAGGTGTGGGATCAACACATCGTCGAGTTCCTCAACCTGCGTGAAAAGGTCGACGAAGCCGGGATAAAGATCTGAATCTGACAATGGTCAGAAGCTTCCTTCGCAGCCGATCGCGGCACGCCATCGGATTCGAGCCTTCAATCGACGTCAAAATACTTCGCCTGCGGATGGTAGGCGACGATGGCGTCGGTGCTTTGCTCGGGGCTGAGCATGAAGCTTTCGGTTAGAACGACACCGATCTCGGCGGGTTCGAGGAGGTCGAGAATCTTGATGCGATCTTCAAGATTCGGGCAAGCGGGATAGCCGAAGCTGTAGCGTGAGCCGCGATATTTCTGCTGGAAAAGCCTTCGCACATCGGGATCGTCTTCAGATCCAAAACCGAGTTCCTGTCGAATACGCTTGTGCCAGAACTCTGCCAGCGCTTCGGCGCACTCGACGCCGAAACCGTGCAGATAGAGGTAATCCTGATACAGATTTTCCGCACGAAGTTTCTCGGCGAGGTGAGTCGCGCCGTCGCCGACCGTAACGAGTTGGATCGCGAGCACGTCAAACTCACCGCTGCTCTTGGTGCGGAAATAGTCGCTGATGCAAAGACCACGTCGGCCCTTCTGGCGTGGAAAGCTGAACCGGAGCCGTTCGCGCGGGGCTGATTTGGGAGTTGTGTGTTGGTGATGCTTGGTACCGCAATCGCACCGCGTGACGAACTCATCGGTGTGATAGACGATCAGATCGTCGCCGTCGGCTTGGACGGGGAAGTAGCCGTAGACAACTTTGGGTGCGATGAAGCCTTCATCTACTCCGCGGCGCTGGAGCGTTTTGAAAGTTGGGATCGCCGTCTCGGAGATGCTGCGTTCAAATTCTTCGTCGCTCAGTCGCCCCTTTTTGAGGCCCCATTGACCCTGGAAGAGTGCGGCCGTGTTGACGAAGGGATAGATGTGACGTGGATCGATGTCAGTGACGACACGACGGCCCCAGAATGGGACTTTGGGGACCGGATGATCGCGCGCGATGGGCTGAATCTCGCCGGCCGAGGCATCGAGAGGCTTGACTGCCTTCTCGCGGAGCTGCTTTCGCTTGGCGGCGCGTTGCTGTTGTTCGTTGAAGAGTTCTTCGATCTTCTTGGATTGGATGTGATCCATCACCTTGAGCCCGTCAAAGGCGTCACGGCAATAGAGCAGACGCCCGCCATAAAGCTCCGCGAGTGTTTCCTCAGCATAATCGCGCGTCAGTGCCGCGCCGCCCAGGAGCACCGGGACCTTCACGCCCAGCGTGTTCATCTGTTCGAGATTCTCCTTCATGACAGCAACGCTCTTGACGAGCAACCCGCTCATGCCAACCGCATCAGCGCGGTGATCCTCGAGCGCCTTCAAGATGTCGTTGATCGGCTGCTTGATGCCCAGGTTGACGACGGTGTAGCCGTTGTTGCTGAGAATGATGTCGACGAGATTCTTGCCGATGTCGTGCACGTCACCCTTGACGGTGGCGAGGATGATCTTGCCCTTGCTCGACCCTTCCACGCGATCCATGTGCGGTTCGAGAAACGCGACAGCGGACTTCATCGTCTCGGCGCTCTGCAGAACGAAAGGGAGCTGCATCTGTCCGCTGCCGAACAATTCACCCACGGTCTTCATGCCATCGAGGAGGATGTTGTTGATGATGTCCAGCGGCTTGATGCCAGCGTCCATCGCTGCCTGCAGTCGATCGGTCAGCCCTCGCTTTTCTCCGTCGATGATGTGCTTCCTGAGCGCATCATCGAGCGTGAGATCTTCGTACTTGTCGCGCTTGCTGTTGCTGGTGGTCTCGGTCTCGTTGGCAAACAAGCTGACGAAATGCGTCAGCGGATCAAACCCCTCGCGTCGACGGTCGTAAATCAAGTCGAGGGCGGCGTTCCACTTGGCGTCATCGATCTGATTACGCGGGAGTATTTTCGACGCGTGGACGATCGCGCTGGTCAGGCCAGCTTGACGCAGCTCATGTAGAAACGCGCTATTCAGCACGATACGAGCAGCCGGCTTGAGACCGAAGCTGACGTTGCTCAGGCCCACAGTCGTATGGCATTTGGGGAGTTTCTCGGAGATGAGGCGCGTGCCTTCGATGGTTTCGAGCGCGTTACGCCGGTCTTCTTCGATACCGGTGGAGACTGGCAGGACGAGCGGATCAAAGATGAGATCTTCGTCGCGCAGGCCGAACTTATCGACGGCGAGATCGCGAATGCGCTGCGCGATGGAGAGTTTTCGGTCGGCGGTGCGTGCCATCGCGCTGATCTTGTCCTCGTCGATAGTTCCCGCGACGACGGCCGCGCCGTATCGGCGTGCGAGTTCGCAGATGTGACCGAGTTTTTCCTCACCCTCTTCGAGATTCATCGAGTTCAAGATGCAGCGACCGCCTGCAAGTCGAAGGCCGGCTTCCATCACCTTGGGATCGGTGCTGTCGAGCATGAGCGGTGCGGGAATCGCATTGACGTAGCGTTTGATGACTTCATGCATGTCACGCACGCCGTCACGTCCGACGAAATCGACGCAAACATCAAGCACGTGCGAGCCGTGGCTCATTTCATCGCGCGCCATCCCAACAAGTCCGTCAAAGTCCTCGGCCTTGAGCAGGTCGCGAAACTTTTTCGAGCCGTTGGTATTGGTTCGCTCGGCGACGATGAGGTAGCTGTTGTCCTGACGAATGTCTTCGGCGCTGATGAGCGAGCTGATTTGCGGAGCGGGCACGATCGAACGCGGCTTGGCGACTGCGGTGGGTCGACCGGATTCACCGAGCATCTCGACAACCCGCGCCAGATGCTCCGGCATCGTCCCGCAACATCCGCCTACAACATTCACACCAAATTCGTTGACGAACCGGCTTATGCCCCGTGCGAAATCGTCCGGCCCCATCGGGAAATGTGTCTTCCCATCCACCATCATGGGCAAACCGGCGTTGGGCAGCGCACTGACATATCGAGGAAATCGCTCGGCGATCGTACGCACGCTTTGTGTCAGCTCGATCGGACCGAACGCACAATTGACACCCAGCACATCGACGCTGTCATAACATCCGATTGCCGCGACCAGAGCGCTCGGATCCGAACCGGTGAGCATCTGGTTGCCGTTGTCCTGATCGAAACTCGCCTGCACCATGATCGGAAGCCGACGCCCACGCGCGACAAACGCCCTTTCCGCGGCGACGAGCATGCACTTGACGATGAGCAGGTCCTGCTGCGTTTCAAAGAGCAGGACATCCGATCCGCCGTCAATGAGACCACAAAACTGTTTGAAGTAGCTTTCTTCGACCACATCCCAGCTCGTCATGCCGAGGGTCAGCAGCTTGGTCCCGCCTCCGGCAGCGCCGACGACATAGCGAGGTCGCTCGGGCGTTTCAAATCGGTCACAGGCCCGACGAGCAATCTGCGCCGCGGCGACGTTGTTCTCGTACGTCCGCTCGGCCATCTCCGCTTCGGCCAGCACGATCTCATTCGCCCCGAACGTATTGGTTTCAACAGCATCACAACCGACCGACAGGAAAGCTTCGTGAATCTCCTGAATCACGTCGGGCCGCGTGAAATTGAGAACTTCGCTGATGTTCTCATTGCCCAGCCAATCACGGTCCAGATCAAACGTGCGCTGTTGCAGATTCGACCCCATCGCGCCGTCGAGCACGACGACGCGTCTCTTGACCAGTTCCAGGAAAGGCAGACGATGAGCCATTGAAACATCCTACGTCAGGAACGCCCCACTGTCCATCCATCCATCCGGATATACGGATGAATCGTATGGCTGACTTTATTGGACAATCAGGCGCAAATCAGCCCAGCACCACTGCACCGATCACGGCGCGACATCCACATCCACCGCCACCCGCATGGTCTGTCCCGCACCGCCCTGCATGATGCCTCGCACCGGCGCGACGTCTTCATAATCGCGACCATACGCCACCACTACATGTTCTTCATCGGCTCGTACCGCATTGGTCGGATCGAGATCAACCCAACCGACATCCGGCACGAAAAGACTCACCCACGCATGGCTGGCATCCGCACCGATCAGCTTTGGCATGCCGGGCGGTGGATGCGTGAGGATATAGCCGCTCACATACCGCGCCGCCAACCCGAGGGAACGTACCGCGCCGAGGTACAGATGCGCGAAATCCTGACAAACGCCCCGCCCGCGTGCCAGCACATCAAGCGGCGGGGTACCAACCTGTGTTGCCGTCGGATCAAACGTAAACCGATCACGAATTCGCGTGGACAGCGCCTCGCCCGCTTCGAGTAATCCTCGCCCCGACTGAAACTCCGTCCGTGCAAAGGCCGCCAAATCGTTTGCACGCTGCACCTGAGGCGAATCGATCGAAAACTCAACAGCCCTTCGATGCGATTCATCCACCCCCGCGCGAATGCGATCGACAGCCTCCTCCCATGTCATCCGCGAGTGACCCGTCCCGACGCCCGGCATCGCGCCACGCGGCGTCGTCAGAACCGTTGCCTCCGAGATCAATTCGAGCGAACCGTGCGCCTCTTCGATCGCAAGCTGCGTCGTCGGATTGCCGAATGCGTCCAGTCTCTCGCTCCATGTCGTTGGCTCGGGATCGACGTGTAATTCGTATGTCTCGACGTGCTGGAATGGAAGCTCGCGCGGCCTGAGGCGCAGCAGGTTACGACAGAGCACCGTCGGCTCTTCGTACGTGAACGTCGTTTGATGTCGGATCGAAAGTCGCACGCCAGTTCATTCTCCATCTTCGTTCGGACCGAGGTGAACACCGGTCAATTGACGCGACACCATCGCCATCGCGAAGTAGGCCTGGCCGATCCGGTCGCTTACGGTCCGCAGATCCACCTCGACATCGCCCAGCAAGCCCGAAAGCCGCGGCCTTTTGCGATCGACCACGGCGACCTCCGCTTCCATATTGAGCAGGCGCAGCGTGGTGAGAAGTCGCGTGTTGAGCAATCGATCGACGCGTCGTGAAGGATGCGTAGCGTCCTGCGGAAGTTCGACGATGTGCTGCTCGATGCAGGCGATCTGGTAGGCGATCGAGCGAGGATTTGATTCGTCTGCGAGGATCAGATCGCAGACAGCTGCGGGATGCAGCGTGGTGAGATAGCGCCTGCGATAGGTGATCGCAGAATCGGCGGCATCGAGGAGCGCTTCGAGGACGGAGGCTTCGTTGTCTCGTTCGCTGGAGAGTAAGATTTTGACGAGCGACGTGGTCTGCTGGGCCCGCTCGATGCGACGACCCAGATCAAGGAATCGCCAGCCCTGTCCGCGTGTCATGGAGTCGATCGCAAGTCCGCCGAACGCGCTAAGGTGCATGACGAGGTTGTTCAGCAAAGCGATTTGCGGTTCGCTGCTTTCGGTGAGCGTTGGATCAAGCGGCTCGAGTTCCTCGAAGGCGGTCTGCAACACCCGCCACGTGTCGATCGAGACACGATCGCGCAGAGTCCGCGCAAGATCATACGATCGAGAGATCGAATGCGCGATGCTCCCGGCGATCGTCGGATTGAGCGACAACTCGATCAGCGACCCGCCGCGACGCAAGGGTTGTTCGAGGCTAAGTCGATCGAGCGCCGATTCGTGTAACGCCCGAATGGCGCTGTTGGCATCGACGCCGCTTTGATCGTGTTCGCGGAAGAGTGTTGCGCGGAGGAGCCTCGTCATCGCTTCGGCCCGTTCGACATATCGCCCGAGCCAGAAGAGATTGTCCGCCACGCGGCTGGGCAGTTCCCCGCCGCCGCGATAGAGGCGTATCGGTCCGGTGGATTCGGTCAGCAGTGTGCGGTGCTCGACGGGCTTGTCTCCGAGAATCCATGTGTCCTTGCTCGCGCCGCCGTGCTGAAGCGAGACGACCGCCGACGACACGCTCGGTCCGGTTCGCGTGAGTCCACCGGGCATCATCGCATAGCCATCCTGCGTTGCGGCGAGAAAGCACCGCGTCAACACTGCGCGCGGTTCTGGTTCTGTAATCGATGCTGACGGTGCGGTGGAAAGCGAGAGATGTTGCTGTGCGACATAATCCTGTGGTCGCGCGAGTATGCGGCCGCGAAGTTCGTTCAGTTGATCGCGCGAAAGGAGCCTGCAGAACGTCGGATCAGAATGTCGGGATGCAAATGCGGGTTTAATGACCAATTCCGGCAAGCGCGAGATCACTTCAGAGAGCGAAACCGGATCGCCGCACCACCAGGTCGGCACGCTGGGCATCTGCAAATCTTCGGCGAGGAGCGCTCGACAGATACGGGGCAGATACGCGAGAAGCGCAGGCGTCTGCGCGAGTCCGGCTCCGATGGCATTGGCGATGATGACGTGCCCGCGCCTCGACGCTTCGAGCAGACCCGGTACGCCGAGAAACGAATCGCCGCGCAGTTCGACCGGATCGGAAAAATCGTCATCGACTCGTCGCAGAATGACATCCACCGGTTGCAACCCGCCGAGCGTCTTCAGGTAGACGCGATCATTTCGTACCGTCAGATCGCCTCCCTCCGCCAGCGTGTAGCCGAGATATCGCGCAAGATACGCGTGTTCGAAGTAGGTCTCGTTATAAGGCCCGGGGGAAAGCAGGACGACGCGCGGCTGATCTCCCTTCACGCCGCGCACGAGGCTGTTGCGAAGCTGCTGAAAGAACGACGCAAGCCTGATGACGTGACAGTCCACAAATGGACCGGGCAACGTGCGTGACAGCACGATGCGATTTTCGAGCGTGTATCCCGCACCGCTCGGCGCCTGCGTGCGATCTGCGATCACGGTGTATTGGCCGTCGGGCGTTCGTCCGATGTCGGCGGCGTAGAGATAGAGGAATCGCGCGGTCGGGTCGCCGGCGTCGTAGGAATCTTCCGGGTCCAGGTCACGCGCACACGGGCGAAGGTAGGCGGGATTGGAATAGAGCAACGTCGGCGGAAGCAGGTCTTCACGAATCAGCCGCTGCGGGCCGTACAGGTCTTGCAAAATCGCTTCGAGCAGTCGTGCACGTTGGCGCAGCCCCGATTCGACGGTTTGCCATGTCGTCTGTGGAATCAACAGCGGAACAAAATCGAGCGACCACGGTCGATCCAAACCGTGCGGATCGCCGTAGATATTGTGAGTCACGCCGTTGTCGTGAACGAGCCGCCGGGCTTGTTCGAGCCGTCGATCGAGTTCATCAGGCCCGAGGTCATCCACCATCGAAACGAAAGCAAGCCAGTGCTGACGCAACGCGCCGTCTGCGTCGATCAATTCATCGAATGCAACAGTTTCGGGAGGCACATGCTCAAACCGAGACCGCCTTGCTTCATAACCACCCGCAAACCCGTGACCGCTCAGATCAGCAGACCCCACACCCGCATCGGGAAACTGAGGCGCTTTTTGTTGCGACTGTGCCATCCCGCTCGACGCATTCGCGTCGGTCGCGCCATCGATGTTGTCCGGCAAACCATCCATGGTCGAGACCGATCCCAACTTCCGTTGCGATTGCCATTCAAATGACATCCGCCAAGCCACCCAACCCTTAAGTTCCGATTGCCGTATGGACTCATGCGGTTCAACGGACCTGAATCGGAAATCCGGAGGATTGTCGTTGCACAAGCAGCTCGACGTCGATCACTGCGGCGGTTGCATCGCGCTGGTGACTGCCTCCATCATCGCTTTGACGGCGTCGTCGGGATTCGTGAATTGATCAGCCAGCACACCGGCGGTCACTTCGTCAATCTTGGGCGCGGCTCCCGCAAGCGCCGGCGCCACCATCGCCATCATCTGAGGTGGCATCGGACTACCGGAGAACACGTCCAACTTCCAGACGCTTTCTTCCAAGACCAGGTTCAAGGGTGTTGGCACGCCCTCGACGGTCACCGTAACCCGACCCTCACCGTCCTGAACGATCTGCGCGGACTCGATCTGTTCCTCGGTCAGCACGGCAGGCACTTGCATCGGAGATCCCGCCACCTTGGCTAACGCAGTCGTTGCCGAACCCGCGCCGAAGCGATCGTCGGTCGCCTTGGCGAACTTGCCGAACGCGGCCAGGAACTGACTCATCGGGGCGGCCGCCTGTTGGGCATCACCCCAGGCGATCAGACCTTCCACCACCGACGCATCACCCGTCTCAGCCACGCTGTTGATTCGACGCAGCGTGGACTTGACCTCGGCGAAGATCGGAGCTGCGTCTCCGGCCACCTTCGCTGCGCCTCCGCGCAGCGATGCCGGGAAGAGGGATTCGGACATTTGCAGCCCTTTCGCATCTTCGACGGCAAGCTTCGCGTCATTGATGTGATTCGATTCCTTCTGTGCGATCGCGGGCAGCACGTTCGCCTGCCCGGCCAGCCGACTCACGCGAGCAGCGGTCAAGCTCGTGTAGGCCCGCGCCACCGCCGCCTGCTGACGGATCGCATCGTTCCGCGCAGCGCCCGCGACATCCTGCAGATGGTTGGAGGCCTCGTTCAGCGATTCATCCGCGCTCGTGATCGCACCGGTTAGCAGCTTCTCGACCGCATCGGCAGACATCGATGCGGGCAAGCTCACGCCAGCCCGCGTCGCAAGGTTCGCGATTTCCGCTGCGACCGCGCGACGATCCAGCAGTTCAGATCCGAGCGCTTCATGAAGTCGACCAATCCCCGTTCGGGCGTCCGAGGCATACAAATCAAACTGGCTTGCGCTAAGCGCATCGAGCATCGGTTGATACCCCTCGGTCGATTGGCCGCTCGTTGCAACGAAGTTCTGCGCCATCGACATCGAGACACCCTTGGCGTCCGCGAACGCCTTCGCCGCAGCTTCATAATGTCCGACAGCCGCTACGAGCTTTTCATCCGCGTTGGCCTGCAACTTTCCGAGTTGTTCGATCAGAGCGACGATCGAATCGCCCGCACCGCTGATCCGGTTTCGAGCCGACTCACGCAAACTCGCGTCGTGCTTCTGCATCTCGACAAATCCCGCACGAAGTCCGTTCGCCTGATCGCTCAGGGTCTTGACGCCACGATCCAACGCGGTCGCGCTCGCCGTTCGGACGGCCGCATCGCTCTTGAGCCGATTCACCCGGGCGCTGACCCTATCGACATCGGCCTGCAGCTTAGCCGCATCGGTCCGAGCCTGCGCCGCCGCCGCAATGGCTGCCACGCGATCATCGCCCGAAACCGTCCCGGCGAGTTGCTGTGCTTCGTCTGCCTGGGTGAACAATTGTCCGATGCGCTTCTGTTTAGTCGCAATCTCCTGATCCAACTCCGCCGCTTCACCTGTCAGCGTACTGACCTCTTGATTCAATGAATTGACCGAAGCAACCGTCAGCCCACCCGGAAGGGGAAACGCATCGCGATTGCCGTCGCCCCGACCTTCGGACGCGAATTTCGCAATCGCGGCCGCCTGTGTTGTCGGATCGCCCGCCACGATCGCATCTGCGGCGTCCAGCGTCTGCCGCACGTGTGCAGCCTCCTGCGACAATCGCATCACCACTCGACGTACAGCTGTCAGCGCCTCGCGACAATCCCGCTCCGCATCGCCCGCTGCGGCCAACTCCGCATGGCCGATCGACGCATGGGCAGTCACCGCAAATGGATGCCCGTCGCTCGTCGCAACACTCGTCAGCTTGTTACGCACCTCGGCCAGCGCAGCCGACCCGGACGATCGCGCCGCAAGCGCGTCCAGGTTCGCCTGCCAATTCGCCTGATCCGCGCGCTTCTCGCATCCCACGAGCGCAATCATCCCACCCAGGGCCACCACCACCGCCCGCGACAAAGCGCTTCGAACGCGGTCGGTCGTACCATCCAATGAATCCACTTCAACGTTTCGCTTTGGTGCTCGGTTCATGCCTCTGGCTCCGTGTACGGGGTCCCGGATGTCGTTTCTTCGATTAAGCGCGCAAGTTTCGCTCACCACGGGTCTACCTGTCAATTCATGTTACGGCCTGCAACGCCACAGATCAGAACGTCACCGATCAGATTGTTCAGGACACTCTGATCCCAATAGCCTCGCATCCCACACGTACGACAGGTTGACTCGAATCATCTCATGGGGTTTAATGCCCCGTTCGGTCGCAGAAAAGCGACCAAGCTACGACCAGATCGTGGCAGACCCACCGCCATCGCCCTTCCGCGTCGGCGGTGGTTGTGTTTTTTCGGATGGTGATCGCGGATCTTGCGGTCTATTGGCCTCGTGTGACCCCACGTATCGCGGGGCGGTTTTGAAGGGAGTCGGACATGAACATCGTCAGTCCTCAGGAAATGGAAAAGCTCAAGGAGCATCTTGAATCGCTCCGCCGCGCCAAGGTCGACGTCCAAGACCGCATCAACAAGGCCGCCAGCCTCGGCGATCTATCCGAAAACGCCGAGTACAAATTCGCCAAAGAGGAAAACCGCAGCCTGGAAAAGGAACTCAAGGACCTCGAGAAGAAGATCGCGTCCCTGCAGGTCGTCAAGAATGACGACGTGCCGGAGGACATGGTCTACCTCGGGCACACCGTCAAACTTCTGGATCTCTCCGACGATTCCGAAACCCTCGTCCGACTCGTCGGCGAAGTCCATAACCCCATGGACGGCGAAATCATGAACGTCAGCGCCACAAGCCCCATGGGCGAATCACTCATGAAGGCCCGCGTCGGCGATACCATCAAGGTTCGCGCACCCCGCGGCTCGATGGAATTCAAAATCATGGAAATCGTCGGCTAATCGATCCGGCCGAGATGTAGGCATCAATGGTTCGATACGATCGGTGTTGGAAACAACTTCTGACTGTTGATTCAAGGGCCCGAATCTTGCTGAGATATGACCAGTGTTTTGAGAGGATGAATCCTGATCGACGTAAGATCGTGTTGGTGACGTGACAGACGTTCGTGGTATATTCTCCTCGCCCGCCGCGATAGCTCAATTGGCAGAGCACCGGTTTTGTAAACCGGTGGTTCCGGGTTCGACTCCCGGTCGCGGCTTTCGCGCTTTCAGGCTTTTTCAGTCAGTTTTCGATGATTCGGGGTCCACTTGTCGGCGTGACACGAAACGCGACAACAAGACCTTGCAGACCCCTCACAGCGATGCGCAATGCGCTTGCGCCTTTTCGCCGACTTGTCAAAGTGGCGTTTACTTCACCACATTGATCCGCCATACGCCCATGCACGACGTGGCGACCCACAGGTCGCGTGTGCGGGGGTGGACGCGGAGCCAGAACGGTTCGCGGCCGCCGTCGACTTTGCCGGGGGTGAGCGGGTTGGTGAGGTTGAGCGTTGTCCATGTCGCGCCGGCGTCGCGCGACATCAGCACGCCGTTGGCGGCGATGAAGACGTTGCGGTGCTGGGCTGCGTAGACGATCGATGGGTCGACCGGGTCGAGCGTGACGCTGCTGATGCGTCGGCCGTTCCATTCGTCGAGCGGGGTTTCGACTTCGGTAGACGTGCCGGTGTTGAGATCGACGACGCGTAGGTGTTCGTTGACGACGACGTACAGCCGCTGACGCGTGCGATCGATCGCGGCGTCGGCGGCGATGCCTTCGAGGGACGCGAGCGACTTCCACGTCGCGCCGGCGTCGCGCGATTCGACGATGCGCGACTGTTTCGCGGCATGGTCGATATCGAGGCCGAGTGAGAACGGGCCGGCGTCGTCGCGCGCCGAGATGACGACGCCGTCGCACTGGGTCATCTGCTTCCAGGTCTTGCCAGCATCGATGCTGCGCCACGGGCCGAAGTAGAGGATGCGGGCGGGGTCGGAGGAGTCGGCGAGTGAGCTGTAGATTCCAAAGGGCACGGGGCCGTCGCCGTTCTCCTTGGATGTGAACTTCACGTCGTCGCGGTTGATCCATGAGCGGCCTGCGTCGGTGCTGAGGCGCAGCGAGACGGTGCCGCCCCAGCCTTGTGAGTTGCCGACGTAGAGCAGTTCGGGCGTGGCGGCGTGGCCCGCGTAGGTGAATCCGCCCCAGCCTTGGCCGGAGGGGTTGACGTACCGCCATGTGTGGCCTGCGTCGGCGGTGACGGCGCCGTTGTAATCCTGCGAGCCGAGGAAGATCGAATCGGGGTTGGTGAGGCTGAAGTGGAACGCGCCGCCGACAAGGAATACGTTGAACCCGCTGCCGCTCCATCGGTAGGTCTTCCCGCCGTCATCGGATCGCGTAGGCCAGTCGCCGCCGGTGGAGATGATGGTGCTGTTGTTGGTGGGATGAAAGGCGAAGACACCGTTGCGTACGTTGTAGGGGAGGAAGGCACGTGAATTGTCGAAGGTGGATTGCGTCCACGATTTGCCCGCGTCCGCGGAGGTGTAGCGTCGCCAGTCCCAGCCGTCGTCCTGTTGTCTCCAGATGACGAATCGGCTGGCGTCGGTGGGGCTTGCGCGTACGCCGCGCAGGCTGAAGCCAGGCTCGCTAATCGCGGTGGCGTCGATCGGCGTGAACGATTGGCCGCGGTCTTCGCTGACGAGCAGGCGATCTTTGGTGTTGATGATCACGCGATCAGGCGCGGCGCGGGAGACGTCGAGGCCGAGCAATTCGCCTTCGAAGATCTGTTTGAAGGAACTGGCGGCATCGTCGGACCGGAAGAGTCCCTGTGGGGTTGCGATGAAGACGACGCCGCGTGCGGTGGGATGCACGCGGACGATTCCGCCCCCCAGATGCGCGGTGTCGGGTAGACGTGTCCAGGTGTCGCCGCCGTCGGTGCTTTTGTAGAGCGCGGGCTGTGGCTTTGCATCGCCCCACATGGGTTTGTCGATGGCGACGCGTGACCAGTAGACGTCGGTGGTGCGGCTGCGTGCGCGGTCGTAAGAGGAGGGATCGAAAGCGATCTGATCGCGAAAATCGGAGCTACCGGAATCTTGGGTGGGCAACACCTGCGTCCAACTCGCGGCACGGTTGGTGGAGAGCCAAAGGCCGTGGAAATCGCTGAGCGTGGAGTTAGCGGCAACGACGAGGGCGCGGTCGGGATTGTGGGGATCGATGGCCGAGCCGCTGGTGCCACGCGCGCGAAAGCCGACGTTGGCGGGTTCCCAGGAGTTGCCGCCGTCGAGTGAGCGGAACATGCCTCCGACGTCGGTGCCGTAAATGAGGAACGACCCGTCGATCGAGTCGATGGCAATGGTCCGGACCCACTGTCCGCCTTCACCGCCGAGTGTGACGCCGGCGGCTCGCATTTCTGAGGAGATGAGGGGGACGGGCGTCCATATGCCGGTGGGCAAAGGTTTGTCCTGCGCGAAGCAGACGCCGACGGAGTGGACCAGTATGCACAACGCCGGCGCAAGTTTTCGCATGGGCGGGCCTCCGAGTGTGGTGTTGATCGATCAGCAAGACTCAGCGGACGACTGCGACATTCTCGATTTTGATGTCGGACTGTCCGTTCGGCTCGGCGCGGAACGATTGCACGTGCCCGTCAGCGAAGAGGGCGTTGGTGAGATTGTTCTGCGCGTGTCGAAAGCGGATGTGTCCAAGCCCCTGCGGGCCGTCGGTGTTGCGGTTCACACCGTCGACGGTTCTCCAAATGATGTTCGTGCCGCGCATCCAGTCGGCAGTCAGGACGAGCTGCGCCCAAGACACATACATCATGTTTCCGCACCAGAAGGTGCTGATGTTGGCGAAACTTGGCGATGCTTCGCCCGGACGGAACGGATCGTCGGGCAGTCGCTGAGCGCCATCCGTGGCCAGGATCGCTTCGCTGGAATTGCGAATCTTGGCCAGCCGAAAGGTCGGCCATGCGCCGGTGGCGCCCGAGAGCTGGTCGGTGCCGAAACCGAACCCTCCGGGCTGGTGGACGGGCATGTAGCGAGGATTGACCGAATAGTGACAGGCGTTCTGCCCCGCGGAGGTTTCGATGACCGCTGAGGGGCAGCGGAAGTCCAGGCCAGTCATGGATTGTGTGTTAAACGATCCGTCGCCGCGCCCGGTTAGGAACGTGCGGAGCGATAAATGCCAGATCGTGCTGCGACCCGCATCCACGGGATCGATGTATTCAGAGGGAGGTAGATAATCCCGATTCGAACCCGCGTACATCCGCATTGCCAGTCCGATCTGTCGGAGATTCGACTGACATGCCACGGTTTGCGCGTTGGCCCGCACCTTTCCGAGAGCGGGCAACAGCAGCGAGATTAGCACCGAGATGATGCCGATCACGACCAGCAGTTCCACCAGCGTGAAGGCACTGCAGACGGATGAGCGAAGCTTCGAGATTGCTTTCACTGTTAGACCTCGGAAATGGGAATCGTCGGGACACCCCAACCCAATTGCATCTTCGCCTATGTTTGGCCCCATCGTGCCCCGCGAAGCGGCACGACGGGGGACTCCAGATCCGTCAGACCATTGCCCGCGCACCTCGACGTAGGAACAGGCTGGATGCGATCGCCAGCACCGACAAAGTCGTCGGTTCGGGAATGGGCGTCGCGTTGAGTGTAAAGTTGTCGAACTCCTCGAAGGGTGACGAAAGACTGGATCGATCAGTGAACAGCCCGAATCCGGTGATGTTTCCGGAAGGCAGCGCCGCAGCCGAGCCTGAGATCGCCAGGTTCGAAAACGCGAGTGATTGCCAATTCGACCCGCTGATGCTCAGACTCGGAGAGAAGAAGCCGAGAAACACCTGATCGTTGACATACCACGATCCGCCGATCTCGACCGCCGCACGATAGCCGTTCGACCCACCGCTCTGTGCGTTCTGAAACCACTCGATGCTGTCGAACGTATTGGCGGAGCGATCGAGCGTGTATTCGTTGGTGTAGTACAGAGTCGGCTGAGCCCAAAAACCTCCGCTGAAGAAGTTGACGACCGATCCGTTGGTAAGTGAGGCATCTTGCGGGTTGGAGTTAACTGGTGCGGGGTTACCAGCAGGGTTCGCGCTGTTGAAGTTGAACTGCGAGAAGCCCGAAGTCGAGCCCGCACTGTTTCCGTCCTCAGACCGCAATCGTGCTTCCCATCCTTCGACGCTCAGCGACTTGTTTCCCCCTCCGCTGTTCGGGAAGGTTTCGCGGTAGATGACCGCAGCGTTGGCAAGGGTGGACAGGAATCCGACGCCCGCCACAGTGACCAGCAACATTGTGTGCTTCGACATGTCATTCCTCCGCTTGTGTGAACTCGACCGACTTCAGTCGAGCAGCGTTGCCGTTTCGCCGACCACGAGACGATCGTGGTGTAATTCGGACGGACACGGCTCCTCCGGTCTTTCGATTCGTTGTATGAGCATTTCCGCGGCGCGCTTACCTAACGCGAAACGGTCGAACGCGACCCGTGTCATCATGGGAAACAGGTCCGTGGTCAGAGGCGATTCATCGCAAGCCGCCAGTGCGAAATCGACGCCCGGCACGAGGCGCTCGAGCATCGCCGCGGTCATGACCAGCGGTCCTCGATAGATGCCGTCGTAGGCAAGGATTCCTGTGCGACGCGACGGATCGCGCTCAGACAAAAACGGCTTGAGGTCGTGGTGCAGGGCGTCGGTCCAATACTGTGCGTGAAGGAGCTCGATCCAATCCACACCCGCAACCATCGCAGCCGACTTTGCCCCTTCGCGTCGTTCGGCGAAACTGAAATGATCCCCTTCCGACGTGCTTACGGGGCTCGGCCCGACCCAGACGATACGCTTCGACCCGCCTGCGATCAGGGCGTTAGCGGCGAGCGCCCCGGCTTCGCGTTCGTCGCGACGAATGCATGCCGAGGCGTGCCAGTGGTTGGTGTCCGCCCAAACGGTGGGACATCCGAGTTTTTTGATCCGGCTTTCGACTTGGGGTCCGACCGAGTTAAGCACGATCACGCCGTCGAGAAGACGCTCGCGGAACACACGCGATGCAGACGCGCCAGCCTCGACATCGCTCAGGCGGACCAGGCACAGAAGATAGTCAGCGGCCTCGAGCCCGGCATTGACTCCGGAGATGAGAAAGTGCGTGTGCGGAACCGCCGATACCCGGCTCGGCTCATTTAGGAAAACCACGCCCACCTGACGGGTCCGTTGGCTACGCATCGCCCGGGCGGCGCCGTTGGGCGTGTAACCCAACTCGCGTGCGGCGGCGAACACCTTCTGCTTGGTCTGCTCGGTAAACTGCCCGCGCTTGTTAAGCACATGGCTGACTGTTGGCAAGCTCACGCCGGCGAACTTGGCAATCTGCTTGATTGTCGCAGGCATCAATCACCCTCCACTCGTTCATACAACGTTATATTGAGCAACCAAGCCGATTTTGTCAATGCCTTCTGCCTCAAGAATTCCCGCAGATGGCGTGCGGATGGGTTCAGCAGGTGCTGGTGACCTCACGCGTGCTCGTCGTCGTCTCACGCGGCTGGCGGTTGTTCCAGCGCCTCAAGAAAGATCGCCCGGGCGCGTCTTGGGCTTCCGATCGTCGGAGGCTCTTCCACATTCATCGCCCCGCTCGGAGCACAACGCTCACGACGCGGCAAGTCGCCCCCCAGAGGCAGGAAGCTCATCATGTCTCATCACGCCACGCGAAACGAATTGTTCAGACCCGAACACGACATCGATTCGGCGTCACATCGACCTGAGTCACGACCCCGCTTAGGCGAATTCAACCCCGCATCGAAAGCACCTCCCCACATCTACCCGCGCGCTGCGCGCTTGCGTCCCCACCCGCGCAGCGCCGCCGACAATTTTTCTGTCCAATCGCTCCACCCTTCGTGCGGGCAGCGGCTTGCCGCCGTTTTTACTTGACGGCCGGTCGGTCCATCGTCGATACTCCCGACCCATGGGTGTTCGGCTGGCGTACGGACGCCCGGCGACCTTCTCGCTCCCATCGACGTTGCCTGCGGGCGAATACCGCTTCACCCTGCCCAAGGGCAGTGTGAGCAGCGCGGCCAGCGTGAGCAGCGCGGCCAGCGTAGCGATCATTAAGCCGTACACGCTCGAGAATCCAACGACTTACTTCATGCCCGGCGATGCCGATCGGGATCGCGATGTCGATTTAAATGACCTCGCCACCCTCGCCCGAAACTACGGCCAATCCGGAAAAACCTTCAGCGAAGGAAACTTCGACTACTCACCCGACGGACGTGTCAACTTCTCCGACCTCCTCATCCTCGCTCGAAACTACAACGCCAACCTCCCTGCCGACTTCGCACGCGCTCTGGCCGGCCCACCCGCCACCACGTCGTTTTTCTCGGCCACTCGCGCCACCGTCTCCTTCATCCGCGATGCCTCCTCACCCAACCTTCATCGCGCCGAACCGCTCAACCCCAGCCGCCAAGAACCCATCATCTGACCCCAATCCCACCACCCGCCAACCCCTCGAACACCCAACCGCGTCCGATACCTCGGCCTCAGCCCATGCGCTGAGCCGCTCAGCTCACGCGCCGGGCCGCCCAGCACCTGCGCTCGCACCTTCAGCCGCCGCGCTGGGTCCATGTGCCTTCGAGCCGGGCTGGTGTCCGCAGCGATGGCCGCAGGGTTTGACTCCTTCCGTGAGGCGAAGAAACTGCTCGACGTTGCAGGCAACGACCCGGTCAAGATCCAGGCCGCACTCGGAAAGCTCCGCTCCTACGAGCAATGGGGTGACGCGGGCGTCCCCGGCGGGGTGGGCCTCAACGGCAGAATGCAGGCGGCCGGGATCAGTCGCCACCATGCGATCGTGCTCAACGCGGAGAACCAGGACTGGGCCGACTTGCTGGGCGTACCGGAAGCCGAGTTCGATTCGATTCCCGGCCTGCCGCTACCGGACGAGCTTCACATGCGCTCCGAACGAGTAGGAACACTTCCGAACTTTCATGACATCTTCAGACAGGAAAAACTGCGGATGGAGAGTGAAACTGGTTTCACTGGATGGAGTGCCAGTACAGCGACGACCCTGCATAGGGACAGTTACCTAGCTTGGGCTGGCGAGTCCGAAGGTCGAGTCATTTGGGAGACGATTGAAGCGTGGTTGCTTCATCGAGGATACACACCACTATGATCGCCACCATCTATTTTTCTTCCGAGTATCCGTACATTCCTGAGCAAGTTCAGTCGGAGATATCTCTCATTCCAGGAATCAACGTCCGCGGTGAATCGCCACATCGCGTATTCTTTTGCGAATATTCCGGCAGCGCACATCGATCCTTGGCCTGCATTGCTGAGCGAGAAGGCATTTTGCTAAAAATGGTTAGGGGCTATGAGCAGCGTTCGGAGTTGTGGCTGAGGACATCAATTCACCGTAACTACGACGACGCCGATCTCCGTCAGTATGAGTACCTCCGCATCCGCGGCATGGCGTTCTGGTCAAATTACAACTTACGACATGACGAGACGCTTGAGGTGGGTCTAAAGGTCGGCCAGCAGAGGGAACCCGACTCCGACTTCCTCACGGCCGGCGGTGGGCCGCAGCTTGGCGTTGTCTTTCCGAATCGCCACCACGACCTCATCGCTTCATCCGACATGAAGCGCATGGTGATCCGGGCGACGCGGCTGCTCAGCCAAAAGTCACGGACGGCGGACAAACCCGTGCCGTGGCGGTTTGCCAAGAACGGGCCGTGGTGGGAGCTGACCAGCGACCTCATCCTGCCGCGTGTTTCGCCCAGGTGCGACGTGCGTGACTGGCACGGCAGGCCCATCCCGCCGGACGCGCCGGTGACTGCGAACGATTGCGTGAAGCTCGTCGAGGGAGACTTCGTCGTGCCGGAGGCGAGGTATCTGCGTCGCGATCTGCAGGCGATCGGGGAGTTTGACGTGGCGTTGACATTCGAATCGACCACGCCCACCTTCGTGAAGCACCGCGACCGGAACTTGATCGTCTCGCAGCGGTTCTACCAGTTCTGCCAGACCCACGGCCTGAAGGCGCAGTGGTCGCCGGTGCATGTGGATGAGGCGTGAGCCGGCGAGTGGGCTGTTGACGAGGCGCGATGATCGCGTCGATTCCCGGCTTGGAGCGAGAACGCATTCGTCAACGCCGCCGACCTGAAGCTCGGCGACGACTTCCGTCTGGCCGACGGACGCTCGGCGGAGCTGGTCGACATTGAGATCGAGCGGCCGCGTCGGGTTCGACGTTCACGACGTACAACTTCGAAGTCGCCGACTTCCACACGTACTTTCGTCGGTGCCGACGGGGTGTGGGTGTTGGTGTGCGGAAGTGGGTGCGCGAATGGGCCGATTGTGGGTGTCGGATGCGCGGCATGCGTGCGCGAGCGTGTGGCCATGTGCGATAGATCCTTGGTCGAGCCCACCTGAGAAGGTCGGTTGTTTTGCAAGCTGAGGTTGAATTGCGCTGTGGCGGGGGTTTGGGCGGGTGATTTGGCAGACATTCTGCGGAAACCGGATTTTGCGCTGCGCGTTTGCGGACGCATTCGCGCAGCGCGCGGCTAGGGTTGGAGGATGACGATGAATCTTGATCATGGATTGGACTTGGGAGTGATCCGAGTTTGATCGAATGGCTGCGAGTATTCATCGAATGGCACCTGATTGAGCAGCTGCGCGTGTAGGGGCATGGGTCGAGCGGATCGGTTGGCGATCCATGAAGGTCAGGGGTTCGACCCTCGAAACTTTGCGTGGCCGGTGGCTCACCCGATCCGCCGGGCAGCGTCGAGCCTCGCGGCGATGGATATCGTGACGTAAACCGTCAACAAGATTGCGCGATCCTGCATTGCCGGGGAACCGTGATGGCTCAGAGAATGTTGCAGGAGTGTCGGAGGCATCGTTTTTTTACATGTTCGATCGAGGAGGATGGATCATGCGAACACTGAATCAGCGCGTATCCGTGGGAGTTCGCTTAGCGGGAGTGAATCGAAGCGCCGCAGCGTCATCGCGGCTGAAATCAAGCGTGGCAGCGATCTGCGTGGGGATGCTGGGCTTGTCTGCCTCGTCGGCGTTGGGTCAGTTGATTGCTGCCGACTCGTTTTTGAATAATCCGAGCAGCCCCAGTTCGCCGAACATTGCGCTTGGGCAATATGTGGCCGTTGCGCCGAATCAGCTTCGCCGAGGCGAGGCGAACGGAGGCGGGCAGAATCCGACGATCGCGGGGTTCACGGGTCCGTGGTCGGGCAATGTCACGAGCGGGACGCTGGGGGTTGCGCAATGGACATCGGAGTTGGATCCGATCGTCACGCCGCAGACGGCAGCGTATCACGCGGGTGGTCGAACGCGTTTCGGAGGAGCGGCAACGACAAACGCGCTTCAGCGTCGCGTACAGCGGCCGCTCTCTGCGTACACACCGTCTGCCACTTATTATTTTTCGCTTTCGTCACAGGTGTTGATCGGTGATGACGCGAGCACCGCGGGCTTTGTGGGCGTCGGCTTCACCAGCACCGGATTGAACAACGGCGACGACGCGCATTACACCGGCGCGTCGATGCGAGGTTTTATGATCGGCGCGGCCACAGACGGCCCCACCGCAACCGACTATGTGATTCGGCACGTCGGCTCGAGCGGCGTGATGCAGCAGGATGTCGTCGAAAATGACATCCTTCAGACCGACGGGATTCAAACGGTCATTGCGAGATACACCGTTGTGAGGCTCGATGTCAACGACGATCCGACCAATCCTCAGGGCAACAGCAAGCTGACGATCTGGCACCAGACGCCGGAAAACGAGCTCTACACCGAGACGGCGGCGACAAGTGCAAGCGCGCCGCTGGTGCTGCGCACGTTTGCGATGACGAGCAGTTCAGATCTGACGCAACTGACGCTGATGGGATTGAACTGGAGCAAGGCGGCGAGCTTTGACGAACCTCGGCTCGGCCGCAGCTGGTCGGATGTTGTCATTTCGCCCAACCCGACTTGGATCACCAACGCTGACGGGAACTGGAGCGAATCGGCAAACTGGACCGGCGGCCCGGCGCCCGCGGGTGTCCCGAACAGCTCCGCCGCCCGAGCCGTTCTTGGATCAGCAATCACTGCTGATCGAACGATCACACTCGACGTGCCGGTCAACCTGCGTTCCCTAACCCTGACCTCGGGTGCTCGCTATACGCTGAACGGCTTGGCGCTGACGCTCAACGGATTGGATGCGGGCATTTCCGCGGCGCGCGGGTCACACGTGATCAATGCCCCGGTGGTTCTCAGTCCGACCTCAACACTACGGGCGAGCAGTGGTGCTGCGCTCCGATTGAACGATGTCAGTTTGGGCACAGGCGGTGCGCTCACCATCACCGGCGCGGGCGAGGTCGCGATCGGTGGCACACTGACGAACGACGGCGCGCTGACCACGAGCAACACTGCCCCGGCACGCATTGCCCGCCTGGTTGGGGGTGGAACGGTGAGCGTGAACGAGAACACGCAACTTGTCATTGGATCGACGGGCGTGACCGGCACGATCCTCGATCAGAGTCTGCTCGAAGTAGGCGGAGCGCTGCGGATCGATGCGGGTGGCAGTGTGTCTGCAACATCGGTGGTCGATCAAATTTTGGTCGGAGCGAACGGAACGCTATCGCTCGACCGAGGTCTCTTCATTGTTGACTATGCAGATGCGTCACCGCTTGCGACGCTGACGCAGGAGATTTCTGAAGGTCGGAACGGCGGAACGTGGGACGGACTTGGCATCAACTCGGTCGGACTTGGTAGCGCGGTGAATGAGTTCATCGGCATCGCCGAGGCGAGTGTCTTGGGCGGAAACGTGTTCGGCGGAGTCACGGTGGACGCGACGGCAGTGCTCGTCCGTCGGACGCTGAACGGCGACGCGAATCTGGACGGGCAAGTGAACTTCAGTGACCTATTGATCATGGCCCGCAACTACGGAACGACCGGCCGAGGCTGGGGCGAAGGTAACTTCGACTACCTGGACAACGGCGTGGTTTCGTTCACCGATCTGCTGTCGCTTTCGCGTAACTACGGCCAATCGCTTGCGGGCCCGCTGGCCAGTATTGATCCGGCGACGTTTGAATCGGATTGGCTGCTCGCGCAGTCGATGGTTCCGGAACCCGCCCTGCTTTCGCTCGCCCCGGCGGTTGCCATGCTGCTTCGCCGACGCATGCGTCAATGAACATCTCGCGTGATTGAACATCGCGTGTTCAGTGACTTGCGTGTTGGACTGAACGAGCGGCAAATGGATGGTTCAGATTGATCCCCGGCAAGATCCGCGACTCGGATCGGCCGGGGACTTTCCGTTGCAGGCCCTGGGGATGGCTGATGATGCAAGCCCTTTCTGGCGACAAAGACGCGAATGATCAATCAAGATGCGCGTTCTGGTAATGCCATGCCGGAAGCGCGGCGACATATTACTGACATCGGAATGGAGGCATTCCTATTCATCATGTGCAGAGCGATCGACCGTAACGCATGCGGAGTGCGGACGGGGATGATCGAAAATCGGAGGCAGGAGACCATGAGAACTCATTCGAACCCATCAACCCGACAAGGCAACAGCCGAGTGAAGACAACCAAGCGAACGACGCGTGCCGTGGTCGCGTTGTTGACGTTGGCAGCATGCAGCATCTCTGCGGGCACGTCACAAGCCGCGCTGATCGCCGCCGACAGCTTCAAGAACGATCCGCTCAATCCGACGAATCCTAATCTCGCCAACGGCGAGTACGTGACGACCTCAGGCGTGAATCAACTGCGTCGTTCAACGGCCAACGGCGCAGGACAGAATCCGACGGTTGCGGGATTCACCGGCGCATGGAGCGGAAACGTAACAAGCGGCACCCTCGCCGTGGCGCAATGGACGAGCGAGTCGGCGGGCATCGTCATGCCAGAGACGGCGGACTATCACCTCGGCGGTCGCGCGCGTTACGGCGGAGCCTCAACCACAGCAACGCTGCAGCGTCGCGTTCAACGCGCGTTGAGTTCCTATACTCCATCGAATACCTATTACATGTCGATCACATCGCAGGTCTTGCTTTCGGACAGTGCGACCAGCGTCACCGGTTTCGTCGGGGGTGGATTCACAAGTTCCAGTTCAGGCAGTGGAGACACACACTTCGACAACAGCGGCACAGCGATGCGGGGCCTGCTCATCGGTGCCGCACGCGATAGCGTGGGCGGTCACACGGATTATGTGATTCGGCACGTCGGTTCGAGCGGTCTGATGCAGCAGAACCTGCTTGAGAATAACATCCTCCAGACCGACGGCATTCAAACCGTGATCGCCCGTCTCACGATCGTTCGAGTCGACATCAACGACGACCCGACCAACCCTGCGGGCAATTCCAAGCTGACGATCTGGCACCAGCCGACGCTCAGTTCGCTCGGCTCCGAGGCGGCTGCAACCGCGGCGCAAGCGCCGATCGAGCTCCGCACCTTTGGCTTCACAACGACGAGCGATCTGACCCAACTCACGTTGCTCGGTTTCAACTGGAACAAGGCGGCCAGTTTTGATGAACCGCGTCTTGCGACGACGTGGTCGTCGGTGATCCCGATTCCTGAGCCCATGGTCGCTGGCCTTCTGATCGGTGCTGCATTCACCCTGTTGCGTCGTCAATAAGTCCGACGCTCGGCGTGTGTTGCAGCTCGCGTTACGACCAGAACTGCGCCGCCAGTGCGCGAGGGTTGATCTAGCCACGAATCCGCCGACGATTGAGCACTGAATGGAGTCACGGCTCAAAAGAATCGCACTGGTGCTGAACAAGGATCTTGTTCGCTGTCGAGGGATTCTTCGCGGCATCCTGAGACATGCGCGCGGGAGTCCGGATTGGATTCTGCATACGGTGGCGTCGCTGTCGCCTTCGCGCATGGAGCTCCTGAAGCGCTGGTCGCCTGACGGGATCATCGCCGAAGTTCTCTCCGATGCAGATGAGACTGCGCTTCGGAAGTTTGATGTGCCGACGGTGTCGGTATCTCAGGTGATCGACAGCAAGGTTTTTCCTCGCGTGATTCCTGATCACGCCAGCATCGGCGAAGCGGTCGGTCGGCATTTGGTCGAAGGTCAGCTGAGGGACTTTGGTTACATCGGCCCTCCAGGACGAGAAGACGCGAGGCTGCAGCGAGGTGGCTTTGCCCGCGTCATCGCGCAGAGCGGCGGTCGTCTACACGAATCGCCGCCGATGATTTGGGGAGCGGACTGGTCGTCGATGGACGAGCGCATGGGCGAATGGCTCGCACGATTGCCACGCCCGTTTGGTCTGATGCTGTTCGACGACGACTGGGGCCTATGGGTGACGCAGTTGTGCAGACTGAGGCAGATTCGCATTCCCGACGAGGCCGCCGTCGTCGGTGTGAACGACGATCGGCTCAATTGCGATCTCGCCGAACCTGCGCTCTCGTCGGTCGGCATTCCGCTTGAGCAAATCGGCATACACGCCGCTCAAGTTCTGGCCCGCATGCTCAGTGGTCGCAAGGCCAGTCCACATACGGTCAAGGTTCCGCATTTGGGTGTGACATCACGCCCGAGTTCAGACATCCTGACCATCCCAGATCCTGACATCGTCGCCGCCGTTCGCTTTGTTCGGACGCACGCACACACGCGTATCGGCGTCCGCGATATTCTGGTCGCCGTGCCAGTTTCAAGACGCATTCTCGAACGCAAATTCCGAGAGCATCTCGGCTGTACGCCATTGCAAATCATTCGAAGAACTCAGATCGAAGCCGCGCAACAACTTCTAGCGCGCGCCGATTCATCGCTCAAGGATATCGCGCAACAGATCGGCTTTGACAACGTCTATCACCTCTGCCGACTGTTTAAGAAACTGACCGGACAAACCCCCATGCAGTATCGCAGACAGTTCCGCGCCTGATGGACGTCAGGAAACGACACAGAGTCCACCTTAAGCCAGGCGTCAACCCCCGCCATGCGACCGACGCATCTCCTCGGACCCTGTCGGGTGATTCAGGTTTACAACGACGACGCGACTTCACCCGAATGACGCTCCAAGAACACCTCATTCATCGGGCCCGCGTCTGCTGCGTCGTGATGGAGCACCTGATCGGATTCCATCAAGGCTTGTCTGAGCGCGGATCGATCGATACATCGCACGTCAAACCGGCCACGGATCGCAAGGTCGGCGGCGATCGCAGCAGATTCTGCGAGCACCATAAAGACCGGCTCCATTCGAATCGAACCATACGCGATATGGCTCGCCGACAGACAGACAGGCACAAGCAGATTGCTGCATGTTTTCGGCGTGATCGCCCCATAGGGAATGGCGTAAGGCCCGGTCGGTGGAACTTCGATGTTGCCTTCGTTGCGGACAAAGCCGTCGACCACGATGCGCCGAACGTTGTGCGAGTCCATCTTGTACGCCGCCATGCCGATCGGTTGGTCGGTCACGATGGTCTTCTCACAATGAGCTTGGGTGACGACCTCCATCCCGATCATCCGCCGCGCTTCACGCACATAAAGCTGATGAGGCCAGCCATCCGTATCCACAAATTCATCGCGACACCGCCCGAGAAGCGACATCTCCGCCCGCATCATCGACGGCACATTTGCGCTGGTCGCTAGAAAATAGACAAGACCCTGTGTGTAACGAAGATGCTCACGAAAGATCTCGCCGCGCAGGGCATAATCTGCGTCCGGGTATCGCCAGTTCATCCCGATGCAATCGGTCGAGAAAGGCCCGGAATTGTTGATGTCAGTCTTCTGCCCCGGCATGGGCGAGACCGCCATGACAATACGATGCAGCCGCATCATCACGCCGGATGCGTCTAGTTTTCTAAGATACCGAGCAAGCAGCGAGTATCGATCCGGATCGTATCCAACTGGCGGCGCGTGTTCGATTCGGTTGGCGTCCTTGCGGGTAAAGCAAAGCCTGAAGTTATAGGCCTGTACTCGTTGATCGCCTGCGCCGGGCGCTTCGATGCCGCCTGATGCCGAGCCGATCTCGCCCGCGTCGATCAAGGGTAGCAGGCCACTAGTCGGGTCGCCTTCAACGCGATAGGGATCAACGTCGATGTTGAATTGATGCCCGGTGAGTAACGGACAGACGCCGTTGAGCGATTCGCCGTAGTCGCCCGACGCTTCACGTCCCACATGATATTCAACGCCCGCGCGGGCCATCAGATCGCCTTCATAGCTGCAATCGATGAACTGCCGCGCTGAGATTTCAGTCGGCGCACCGTCGCCGGCCTGCTGAGCATTGTGCTTGTCTGTCGGTCGATGTTCGACCCGCACGCTCCGGATCAGCTCGCCGACTCGATTGACCATGATCACACGGTGTTCGCGCAGCACCTTGACTCGATGTGTCTCGATGAGTTGCTCAAAGATCCGCTTGGTGACGGAGGGTTCAAAGACCCAACTCTCAGGTATGCCATAATGCGCGCCGACGCGCCGATAGAACTCCCTTGCAAGTCCGCCAATCACGGACTTGTTGCCGAAGTCGGTTGCTCCAAGTCCGCCGCTGGTCATTCCGCCGAGATGGCGTCCCGGCTCGACCAGGATGACCCGATGCCCGCGCCGCGCCGCCGCAACCGCAGCAATCACGCCCGCGGATGTCCCGCCATAGACGCAGACATCGGCGGCATGCATGAGAGGTTGGATGATCGAGCTGGGCTTCATGTCTCTTACCGACTCAGACGATTGCAATCACTCGACAATCACTTCTGCCGACTCATGTAGAAAATGGTGTCGCGTCGAATCTGGGCCAGTTCCTGGGATGGGTCTGTCGCCACGAGGCGACCAATGTCGCGTGTCGGAATCAATGACACATGGCCGTCGAAGAAGGCCATGTTCGTCGATCCATCGCGTCCGTTTGCGTTCAAAGGTCCATGACGGGCAGCCATGTACCGCCATTGAATACCGATCAACGCTTCCGATCCGTCGAGCAGCATCACCACTTCGCCGGGTTTGCGAATCTGTGAAAGCGATCGCGCGAAGGCGCGGTTTCGAAGGTCGTTGTCGATGTTCCTGCCCGATCCAGTGTGATACAAAACAAACGGCGCATCCTTGGCGTTTCCGGCCTGTGTGATCGTCGCAGCCTGCTTCGCGTTGACCATGTACCAGGTGGCTATGCTCGGATCGCCGTAGCGATATCGAACCGACATGTTGTTCCGCGGATCGCGCGGGCTTGTGGCGTTGGTCGAGCGGATGTCAACTGTGTATGGATCGATCTCCGGCTCACCTTCAGGGCAGCGGAAGACCGAGCTGTGCTGGATCAGTCGCCCAAGCGAATCCTGACTCGACTGCATCGGAATGTACTTCAGACGAACAAGCTCGTTCGGCCAGAACCAACCATTCGGATAGATCGTGCTCACACCTGCGTCGGGAATACGAGCCATCGGCAACCTGCCTTTGTTGGCCTGTGCATACTGCAGCATGGACATCGAAATCTGCCTCATGTTGCTTGCACACTGCGTCGCAAAGGCGCTGCGACGCACACGGCCGAGGGCTGGAAGAAGCAGCGACACCAGAACCGAGATGATTCCGATGACCACCAGCAGCTCGACGAGCGTAAAGCCTCTCGACGATCGCAATTCCGTCGACTTGCGTGTCTTTCTCATGGATTCCTCCGTGGATGATTCTCTGTTGCTGAACTGACTCGGAGCCGCTCATAAAGCCGCGCACCTGCAGCGCGCGTGGCCTCGATGAGCTCCATCGCCGGCGCATCGGTGATGTCTACGAGACCGTAATTGCCGTTCTCACCTTCGCGTGTCCGACCCGACGCGGGCTGATCCGTGAATTGAAACCAGTGATAACCGACGAAATTCGGATGATTCATTACGCTCTCAACAAACGCGCTGAACTTCTCCGCCCGTCCCTGCTGGGTGCGAGCGTTGTTCATCCCTGCGTAAAACATCCCGCGATCTGTCGCGCCAAAGCTGAACTCGGTGATCATCATCGGACGATCAACCACCGGATAAAGGTTTACATGATCGCGATATCCGTTCACGCTAACTACATCACAGTGTCGGGCAGCGATCGCGATGATCGCATCTTGCCGGCCATGAATGCGACTTCCGAGATACAAGTGTGGCGTGCCACTTTCGACGAACGCCTGCTTGATGTTTCTGTAGAGCACATCTGCAAAGTGAAGCCGGAAATCTTCAAGATCTGCGGAGGCCTGTTCGGGGACATCCGTCGAATCGAGTAACGCCTCCCAACTTGCGTAGCTGGATTTCCACGCGGCATTCAGGGCTTCGATCGTTGTGTACTTTTCCTCGAGGCGGCGAGCGAGTTCGATTTTCGCAGGCTGATTTGCGGGTGCTTTGAGGGCTGCCACACCGACGCTTCCGGGTGTGCTCCACGGAATCTCGTTATCGACGAAGTATCCGATGTTCCAGGGGTCGCCATTCGATGCTTCTGCAGCAAGCGCCGCCTTGACCGCAGGCCCGAGCGCGGGATCAAAGGGATCCTTGATCCCACCGGACGGAACTTTCAATCCCGGCGCGATCACACGCAGATTAACCACATAGGGCGTGCGTCGCTTCAGATACGTGCGTTCATCCGACCAGTTTCCGATGGTATTGAATCCCCAACTACGAAGCCTCTGATGTGAAAGTTCTCGCGTTGTCTCGTCCCATGACTCTCCATACTTGCGCGCGAGGTTAGCCCATGTGAAGTTAAAGCTGATTGGCTGCGTCCCGGCGAGCGCGGCCTTGATTGCGGACACGCCACGCACCTCGAAGGCACTCATCGACGGATCTAGCAATGGATTCTCGGTGAAGAAGTGTTCTCGCCCCTGGATCGGAGTCGGATCCATTTTGCGGACGCAATTCACGCCGACACTAAAGAAGAGCTTTCCTGAAGGATCGACCAGCCAGAAGCGATTGCCGTACTTCGTCGTTCTGAAGAATCCGGTGGAGTCAAGTTGTGGACCGCTCGCCCATCCACCGTACTCATTCCAGTCCTCCGGCCCGGGGTGCTTCTGCAGATCAGCCATCTCGTCCGCCACGGTCGCACGCAGCTGCTCGTCCGACCGAATCTTGCCCGGCCAGTCGCGATGAACGTACTGACCATAACGATCGAACGCAGGAAAGAACCCCGGTGCTTCCGGCGATTCAGCAGGCGGTATCTTGATCCCGGGCAAAAGAGGGGACGAAGTCTGCCCCGCCTGAGCCGGCGCGGCATCGATGGGCGCAGGGGCGATGGGCGCAGGGGGAATGGGCGCAGGGGCAATGGGCGCAGGCAATCCCTGCTGAGTGAGGACCACTGTCTCACCAGCTTCCGAACGCCCGACCGCATCGGATTTGGCCTCTTTCGAAGGCTTTACTTCAAGCACCTGCCCGTCGCGCCGCAGTCGGGATTCGAGTTCGGCAAACGGAATGTCCTGCACCGCGCGATCAGTCTTCGCCGCGAGCCCCGCCGCTGTCCCGGCACTCTGTCCCAGGATCATATAAACCGGCTCCATCCGGATCGAACACAAAGCCACCGCCGACGTCGACAGACAGACCGGCACCAGAAGATTCTCACACTCTCCGCGCTTGGGAATCAGGCTCCGATATGAAATCTGATAAGGCACAGTGCTACCACCCACGCCGCCCTCGGTAGCGACATCACCATCAGGAAGCACCAGCCGGGACACTCGATGAGAATCAAGAAAGTATGAACCCATCCCCACCGGGTCCGGCTTGATCGGATTGGTCGTCAGGTCATGCGCGGTCGTCACATGCTCGCCGATCATGCGTCGCGCAACGCGCACGTACAACTGAGGCGACCAACCGCCGTATTCTTCAAACTCATCCGCCGCCAATCCCCACTCGATTGCTTCACTGCGGATCTTCTCGCTCACCCTCGGATCCGTCTGCAAGAACCAGATGAATCCGCGGACCCATGTCTCATGCGCTTTCCAGATTTCCGTCCGGCGAGCATAGGTACCATCTGGGTAATCCCACGAACCATTCGGAAGATTTGTCGAGACAATCACCCCGGGCCGATTATTCGCATCAACCTTCCCATTCGGCAGCGGATTCAGTCGCACATAATCGCCAAACTCCGCATCAGGCTTCGCGGCGAGTTCCTGGAGCACGAGTTCGTAACGCCTCACGTCGTAATCGTGCGGCTTGGTGAACGGAATCCGATTTTCGGGATTCCGCGTCATGCAGAGCCTGAACGTGTAGGACATGACTCGACGATCCGCTTCGCCCAACTCTCCGTGTGGCTCCACCACATAAGGGATTAGCCCCTGCGCATCTCGAGCCGATCCAGGCCTACCAAACTTGACGGGTGGTCGAATGCCCGCGCGCTCCTCGTTGTACGTACCGACCGATTCACGCCCCCACGTGTACCCCACCCCCGCTTGCGCCATCAGATCTCCCTCATAGCTCGCGTCGATAAACACACGCGCCGACAGTCGCTCACCCGATTCGATCTCGATCCATTCGATGCGTCCTCCCACCTTCCCCACGCCGTTCTTTTCCTTCAATCGACTCTTCGTCAGAAGCATCACACCTGCGTCGCGCATCATTTGATCAAAGACACGCGCGGCAACATGAGGCTCGTGCCGCCAGCCCTTTGCCCATTGCGGCTCGTCGGGCAGTGTCGTTGCATAGTGCATTCCGATGGCTTCAAAGAATCGACGAGTATCCCCGCCGATCGTCTGCGTGTTACCGTGGTCTGTTGCGCCGAGACCTCCGGTGACCATCCCGCCTACGTGCCCACTCGGCTCGACGAGCAGTACGCTAGCCCCCTCGCGTGCAGCAGCCACCGAAGCCATAATGCCCGCCGGCGTCGCGCCGTAGACGATCACGTCCACTCGATCGCGCAACGCCTCGACCTGGCCTCTCGCGGGCACGACGCTTATCGCCATGCACACCGCCAGCATGATTGCCGCAACGCTTACAACGGATGTCTGTAGCCAAGTGTTCATCGGAATGCACCTCAAGATAAATCACCCCCAAGAACCCACAATCCAAGATCGCGCAAAAGCATTGACGCTTTGCGTTCACCGGTTGAATCAAACTCCCGCTGGATTCACCATCGACCCACGTCACGACCTGAATGCGATCCGCCTGTGCTGATGTTGCATCGCAAAACGTCGGCGGGCATAAAACAGGGCTGGAGGTCTTCGTCATGAGCGAGCTTCACTACTTCCGACCGGATTGGATCGAACCCACCGATCGCACAATCGACTGCGATCTATGCGTCTATGGCGCGTCCTCGTCCGGCATCATCACAGCCATCGCGGCGAAGAAGCTTGGTTTGACGGTGGCATTGCTTCAGCCCGGCCGATTTGTCGGCGGACTCACCACGGGCGGACTCGGCGAAACCGACTACGGCAAGCAGCACGTCATCGGCGGGATGGCCCGCGAGTTTTATCGCCGACTCGGAGCCCATTATGGCGTCGGAGAGGAATGGCGCTTCGAGCCGCGTGCAGCTTCTGCCGTCTTTGACGCTTGGCTGCGTGAGGCAGACATCCAACCGCTTCTTGCTCAATACCTCGATCGTGTCGATAGCGAGAACAACCGAATCACGCAAATCCACCTGCTGGGCGGTCTTCGCGTGCGCGCTCGCGTATTCGTCGATGCCACATACGAAGCCGACCTCCTCGCACGCGCCGGATGCAGCTATCACGTCGGTCGCGAATCCAATCAAACCTTCAACGAAACGCTCAACGGCATCCAGGTCAAGCCTAAACATCAGTTCGGTCCCGGCGAAGTTGATCCGTTCGTCAGACCGGGCGATCCATCAAGCGGGCTTCTTCCGTTCATCGAGCCGCGCGATCAATCCAAGCATCAGGGCGAAGGCGATCGACGTCTTCAGGCGTTCTGCTTCCGCGTCTGCATGACCAACGATCCTGCACTCCGCATCGATTGGCAAAAGCCCGAGGCCTATCGCGATCTCGACTACGAACTGGCCATCCGCTGGCACCAAAGCGAGAAGGACAACTTCAACGAGCCCCTCATGCCTCGCCAGGGCAAGCCTCACATCCGCAAGTTCGACGTCCTCTCACCTCTGACACGCAACGGCTTCTTCAAGACCGACACCAACAACCACGGCGCGGTCAGCAGCGACTACATCGGCGGAAACTGGAAATGGCCCGACGCCTCGTATCAGGAACGCGAAGAAATCTTCCAGGCCCATGTCCGTTGGCAGCAAGGCTTCTACTGGACCATGGCCAACTCCCCACGGATCCCCGAACGATATCGCGACGTCTATCGACAATGGGGTCTCTCACGTGACGAGTTCACCACCACCGGAGGATGGAGCCACACGCTCTATGTCCGCGAAGCTCGCCGACTCATCAGTGACTACGTCCTCACCGAAGCCGACTGCATGCACACACGCCAGTGCAACGATCCCGTAGGAATGGGCAGCTACAACCTCGACAGCCATAACTGCACCCGTTTCGTCACCACCGGCGCCTCCGGCAAGCCCATCGTCATGAACGATGGCGATGTTCAACACCCGCCAGCCGCACCTTACTCCATCAGTTTCCGATCCATCGTTCCCGCCCGAAGCGAATGCACCAACCTCGTCGTACCTGTCTGCTGCTCCACAAGCCACATCGCCTATGGCAGCGTCCGCATGGAACCCGTCTTCATGATTCTCGGTCAAAGCGCCGCCCACATCGCAGACCTTTCCATACGAAACGAGTCATCGGTTCAGGAGATCCGCTACGAAACACTCCGCCAACGTCTCCAGGATGCTGGACAAGTGCTCACACTTCTTTGAATTTGAAGTTCAGAAACCCGTTCGCTTGAACTGTTTCTCAAGATCTCTGAGCGTGAGCTTGAGCGTCGTCGGGCGACCGTGCGGACAGTTGCTCGTGCGGCTGACCGTTGCCCGATGTTCGAGCAGCGATTTGATTTCCTGCGGCGTGAGCGGGTCCCCTGCTTTGATCGCAGCCTTGCATGCCATCATGTCGAGGACTTCGTGCATGAGGGCTTCGTGGTCCACCCGATCTTCGCGCTCGGCGCGGTCCAGCAGGTCGGCCACGAAAGCGGCCGGATCGAGTCGATCCAGAAAGCTCGGAAACGCATGGATGGCAACCGCCTCGGGACCGATCGGAACGATCTCGATGCCGAGTCGATCGAGCATGATCGCGAGGCTCTCGATACAGTCGATCTGCTGAGGCGAAGCGGGCAGCGTGATGGGCAGGAGTAATCGCTGCGACTCAAGCGGACCGCGCGACAAGCGGGTCAGCAGTTCCTCAAACAAGATCCGCTCGTGCAGCGCGTGTTGATCGATGATGGCTAGCCCGTCTTCGCTCTCGACGACGAGGTAACTGTTGTGCAACTGGATCGCAGGCACGACGGACGTCATCGGGTGGACGTCGACACGCTGATCAATCCGCCGGTCAACACGTTGCTCGTCGCGCTGGTCGATGCGCTGAACATCCATGTGCCGGGCGATCCCGGCGTCGAGCGCTGCGGAGTTCGCGTCAGTCGAAGCGATCGAAGGATCATGATGCGACCCAGCCGGTTTGTCTGTTGGCAGCGACGGGAGATACGACCCTCCGGCGACCGAGCGATCGAACTGGCCGGCCGAGCGATCGAACTGCCCCGCCGAGCGATCAAATTCACCTCGCACTCCGTCGGGACGATTCGCCTCGCGCTCATCCGAACCAACCCGCGCACCGCCTGCACCTTGTCGGAAGAAATCGGCGAGCTGCGCGCGAAGCGAATCGCGATCGGAGTTGCTGTTGGAGACGTTCGGACCCTGGCCCGAACCCGGCAGCTGCGGCTCGCGCCAATCAAGTGTCGGCGATGCCTGAAGCATGGGGGCGATGTCGTTCTGACGGAGTAGCTCGCGCACGGAAGAAAGGACGAAGCCGTGGATTCGAGACGAATCGCGAAATCGAACTTCGATCTTTGTCGGATGGACATTGACATCGACCTGATCCGGGGGCATGTCGATCATCAAGACGCATGCCGGGTTTCGTCCCGGCTCGATCAGCCCGCGAAAGGCCTCCTTGAGCGCGTGCCCCACAAATTTATCCCGCACGAATCGACCGTTGACGAAAACATACTGATGCTTGGTGTGAGGCTGTGCGAGGGCGGGAAGTCCGACGATCCCGCGGATTGAAAGGCGATCATGATGGTTGTCGATCTGCAGCTTTTGGCTGGCGTAATCGTCGGGCCACGCATGTAGCCATCGCACCACGTCCGGCGAAACGGGCAGATCAAGATTGATGCGACCGTTGCTTGTCAGACGAAACGCGACGTCCGGCCTCGAAAGCGCAATCTTCAAAATCGCGTCCGCAACGTGGCCCGTCTCGGTTGAATTGGTTTTGAGAAATTTTCGCCTGACCGGCACGTTGAAAAACAGATCGCGGACTTCGATCGTGGTGCCGGGATTTCCCGATGTGACGCGCGGAACAGAGATCGATCCGCCTCGATTTTCGATCTCGTGGGCGCCCTGTGCATCGGGCGTGCGGCTGACGATACGGGCAAACGACACCGAACCGATCGACGCGAGCGCTTCACCTCGAAAGCCCATCGTGGCGATATTGAACAGATCCTCGTCGGATTGAATCTTGCTTGTCGCATGGCTCGCGAAGGCAAGCGGAAGATCGTCCGGCGTGATGCCTCCGCCGTCGTCGCGCACGCGGATGAGTTGTCTTCCGCCGTCTTCGATCTCGACTTCGATGCGTCGTGCCCCTGCGTCCAGCGCGTTCTCGAGAAGTTCCTTGACGACCGACGCCGGCCGTTCGATCACCTCGCCGGCAGCGATCCGATTAACAAGCGCGGGGGGAAGTTGGCGAATGACAGTTGTCACAGAAACACAGTGTAAGCGCGATCTATACGAAGACGAAGCATCCCGGATCCGCGCCGCGATCAAGCACCTGCCATCAACCCCCCGCGATCGACCCTTGATGCAGCGTTGATTGTGTCAGTCTGCTGCACGCTGGCAGAAAGAATCTTTCGAAAGGCGCTGCGCGCCTGCGGACGCATCCGCGCAGCGCGCCCGTAGATGTGGGGGACCTGATCGAACCCGGGAGACAGAAGCGGGCATTCAGAGACGTGCAGTGGCAGCAACACGGTCGCACGCGGTGGACTCCACGAGCGGCGGAGGGAATGGCATGAGGAAATGCATGAAATTGCGGGTGAAATTGATGATGTGGATGTTGAAGGAGAGTGTGCGCGAGCGGTCGAAAATCGTTCCCGAGCGTGTGGAATGGAGAATCGGACGTGTGGAAATGAGAATCGGACGTGTGGAAATGAGAGTCGGACGTGTGGAAATGAGAGTCGAGCGCGCAAAAACACCTGCAGGAGCCGCCACACGGCTCCTGCAGGCGCGTTGGAGAACTGCAAATCGTTCCCCCCTTCCAGCGAGCGCTGATCCGTGAGGATCAGTTCCCGTTGGACTGGTAAGCGTAGTAACTCTTGATGTTGCGACCGTAGTACCCGCCGGTCTGCTGACGGACGCCGTTGAGCACAACGCCGAGGTGTTCGGCCTTGAGCTGACGGAGGGTATCACGCAGACGCTGGAGGAGACCGCGAGAGTTGGCGCGGGCCTTGACCACGGTGATGACGCCATCGACGCGCGGAGCGAGTGCGACGGTTTCAGAGACGAGAAGGATCGGGCCGGTGTCGAAGATGACGTGGTCGTATTCTTCGAGGCTGCGATCGATGAACTCGGTGAGGAGCTGGCTTTCGAGCAGCTCGGTCGGGTTCGCCGGGCGCGGGCCGGTGGTGAGCACGTCGAGGTTCGGAACGTTGGTCTTGCGGACGGTGCTCTCGATGGAGGCCGACTGGGCAAGGACGTTTCCGAAGCCTGCTTCGTTGGTGAGTCCGAAGACGCTATGAAGTTGAGGGCGACGGAAGTTGGCATCGACGAGCAGGATCTTGCGGCCGTTGAGTGCAAGACCCGCGGCGATGTTGCATGCCACCGTCGTCTTGCCGTCACCGGCAGCGGGCGAGGTGATGAGCAGGCTACGGGTCGTATCAAGGCTGGCCGCGTGTTGCAGGCGAGTACGGACATGCCTGAACTGCTCGGCGATCATGCTGTGCGGTGCCTGGCTGATGATGAGATTGAGATCGCTGGCGGCGACTTCCGGGTCGTCCTGCTCGTGTGGGATCATGCCCAGCAGATTGAGCTGACCGACGCGGGTGATATCGCGCGGGCTGCGGATCGAGGTATCGGTGAGTTCCTTGAGGAACGCGATGCCCAGAGCCAGACCGGTGCCGATGAGGCCAGCGAAGGCCATCGTCTGCCAAAGGATCGGGAAGCTCATGGTTTTGGGCTTGTCGATGGAGAAGTCACCGGTGGTATCGTCGGCGGCCACCCACCAGATGCTGGCGCGGCTTTGATCTCGACGGCTGAGGTTGCCTTCGATCGTGGTGACGCGTTCGACGATCTTGGAGAGACGGTCTTGTTCGACCTTGCGTGTCTCGACCAATGTCGTGAGTTCCGCGGCTTGGGTGGAGAGTTGACCGAGGCGGGTTTGAAGCTCTTTGACTTGCGAGTCGATGAGCTGAACCTGAGCGGCGGCGGCATCTCGTTCGGCTCGGCGCGTCTCACGGACACCGTTGCCGATGGTCAGACGCATTTCGTTGCGACGGTCTTCGATTCGGCGGTTGATCGCATCCTGTTGGACGCGAGCCTGACGGATCGAGAGATGCTCGGGCTGCAGCGAAAGGCTGAGGGCTTCGAGCTGCGTGGAGATTTCTTCGCTGCGAGCCTGGAGGTTTTGCAGCGTCGGGTCGGCGTCGACTGCCATCGCGAGTTCGCCGGGCATTTCGCCGCGGGTGAGTGCTTGATCGATGGTTTGGAAAGCGATCTCAGCACGGTTGAGGACGTCGATGGCTTCGACACGCTTGCCGAGGAGTTGGCCGACCTGCAGTTCGAGCAAGCCGACGGATCCGAGTCGGTTGCCCATGGAATCGGCACCGAGAGCGGCCTGTCGCTCGCTGATCTGACGTTGCAGCTGGCTGATGGTGGTTTCCTGTCGGCCGCGCATGGCGCGGAGGGTGTTCAGCTCGTCGCTTTGTCCGACGGTGCTGCCGACTTGCTCACGTTCGAGGTACTTGCGAACGATTTCGCGAATGACGACGACGGCGTCATCGGGATCGGCGGCGCTCATGCTCACGGTGATGAGTTCCGACTCTGGGATGACGGTGACGTTGAACTTTTTGCGAAGATCCCCGAGGGCGCGATCGACGTCGGGGCCGCCATTTTCGCCGGTGGTGGCAAAACCGGAGAACCATGAGGTCTTTCGGATGGCGGATTCTGGATTCTGGAAGCTCTGACGCCAGAGGACGTCCTGGCGGAGCATGGTCGCGTGCGTCTTTTGACGCTCGGCGAGGTTTGCGAGGTATTGACCACGCGTCGTGCCGCTGTTGAGCGGATCGATTTCGGTCGGCGATTGCAGACGCAATTGGCCGACTGCGGTGAATTGTTTGAAGTTCTTCTCGAGGATGAACTTGTTGATGGCGAAGCCGATGGCAAGCGAAACGAGCAGGAACATGGCGATGAGCCAGAAGTTCTGCCTGAGGACTCGAAGCACGTCGGCTGGCGTAAGCGAAATCTGTCCTGCGCCGGACATGCCGGGCTGGATAGCACCCGGGATCGCCGGGGTTCGCCCGCCCGAACGCGGGAATCGATTCCCGGTGGTTTGCGGAAGCGTTGTCATGTGAGTTTCTCCAACGAAGTCGTCAACAAAAAAAATCACGGCCAGAATTCGAATACTCGGCGGGCGTTTTCCTTCTCCGGGGAATCGCCTGTCGAATCTCGTACCCAAACCGTTTTTCGCCTTCGGACGACAATCGTCCGAACCGAAGGTCGAATCCGTAAAGTGGATCGACCGTTCGACCATGCCGAATCATTCAACTCGGCAAGACGAGGCGAAAGACATCAAAAGTAACAACGGGAAAGTCGAACAGCGGGGAGTGTGTGGCATCCGAGGGTCGGGCGAGTTCAGCAGGTGCGGCGACGAGACCCAGCTCATCACCGGCCGATTGACTCATCCGGACCGACTTATCAGACCAGCTTCAGGCAAGACTCTGATACAGGCGCCCTGTGCCAGACGAGCTGCTTGGGGCGTTGCATGCGAGGGTGCCTCGGTTGGTTGATATTGCCGATTCGACTTCTCTGCCCTGATCTCTCCATTTCAAGGAGTTGCACCCGCAGCCTGGGCACGGCTGAGGGCATCGTTCACCCGACGCGGGAGGTCCGCATCGAAGGTTTGCTGATTCTGACGCAAAGTCTCGATCAAATCAAGAGAATTCTTAAATTGATCTGCTGCATCTTGGGGCCTGTTGACGCGCAAGTACGCTTCTCCCAGATGGTAATGAGATTCTGGGAGTTTTTGAATACCTAGTGCATTTTGCAAGATCACGATACCTTCTTCGACGCGTCCGGCTTGAACGAGATTCCAACCGTGCGTATCGAGGATGTAAGCGTCAGCAGCCCCTTGGCGCTGCATGAGCTCGTATGCCTGCTGACTGATCGCCAAGGCTTGCTCAGGCGTACCGCCACCGCCCGGAAGGGTCAGGGCGTAGGCGAGGTTGTTAAGGGCCATCAGATCGGTCGGGACGATCTCGATGAGCTTCGTGAAAAGTTCAACCGCGCGGCGATTCTGCGGGGGATCGATCATGAGGCAAAGCGTTCCGAGCGATCGGTAGGCGCTTGCCAGTTCGTTTGGCGTGGCGGCGGGATCAGCGATCACTTGTTCGAAGAGAGTCATTGCTTGGGGGAAGTCGCGTTTGTTTCGATGAAGCTCGGCTGCAAAGAGCTTCCAGCGACGGTCGGTTGCGGCACGGGGCTCGATGCGTTTTAGCGCTTCATCGGCGCCGAGATGCACAGCGATCGCGTTGGCGACAAGCGAGACAGAGCTTTCGTTGCCGGTTTCGGCAGCCATCGCGTAGGCCTGTTCGAACTCGCGGGCCGCGTTTTCACGATTCTTGAGATTGGCCTCGGCGATCCCGCGAGCGACGCGGAGGTAGAGGTCTGCGGGCTCGGCCGAAGCGAGCAACGGCTCGGAGTCCTTGATGACATCCTGATATCGACCGAGCACGTTCAGCAGTTCGAAGAAGAATGCGCGGCTGGATCGCGAATCGTTGGCAAACTTACGTCCATTGCGAGCGGCGTCGATTGCCGCATCGGCCTCGCCAGTGGCGGCTAGCAATTTGGCTCGAGTGAGCCAAAGATCCGGATCATTCGCGAGAGCGGGTTGCTGGATTGCGCGATCGAGAATGCGGCGCATATCCGCATGGCGCGGCGGATTTTGGGCACTGAGCGCGTCGACGGCAGCGGTCGTCAATCTCTTGTCGGCTGGGTTTTCGAGACTGGCGGTTTCGAGTTCGCGAAGGTAGTCGTCGCGACGCCCCGAGCGGTTGTACATATCGGCGAGCAGAAGTCGGGCTTCGGCGTTGCCCGGTTCGGCGGAGCGGACGGCTTCGAGGTCGGCGATGATGTCATCGATTGGAACGGGCTTTTTGCTGGTGAGGACGCGTGCTCGCATGAAGCGGGCCTGCATGTTGCTCGCATCGGCACGAAGCGCTTCGTCGAGGTAACCCTGTGCGCGATCGATGCGGGCTGGATCGCCTGATCGCCCGTCGACCAATGCTGCGACCATGAGCGTTGCGGGTGAGCGATTCTCCGCAAGTTGACGCTCGGCCTCGGCGCGTGCTTCGTCGAATCGACCTGCTCCGAGGAGCAGATCGATACGGAGGTTGGTGGAGGCCTTGTCTGTGCGACCTTCGAGGACCTTCAGTGCTTCATCGCCCCGACGATCGGCCATCAGCATCTGAACGAGACGCACGCGAACTTCGTCGCTGTCGGTCTTGGCAAGAAAATCGCGAAGGAGAGTTTCCGCGTCGCTGTTTTCTCCGCCGAGGGTCAGGAAGTTTGCGAATCGGAGGGCAAATTGCGGATTGGTGGTGAAGGATTCGCGAGCCTGTGATGCCTCGTACATGCGACGACCGGCTGCGAAATCTCCGGTGGCGGCGCTCATGCGTGCATAGCCGTCGACGAATTCGATTGAGCCGGGGAAGTCTCGCATCGCGTTGCCATAGACCTGCTGCGCCGCGCGCCAGAGCTCGGCGGCACCGTCATTGTTGCCGGCGTTGGCACGGCGCACCGCAGAGACTTCGAGTGCTTCTGCAAGCCGAAGGCGATTGAGCGGATTACCGGGGAACATTTCGACGAGCTTGGATCGCGGCTCGATGACGGATTCTGCGTTACCGGCGTAGAGTTCGAGGTTCAGTCGTTTATCGACGAAGAACGCGTCATTGGGATCGATCGAAATGCCGCGATCGACGAGCGGCTTGGCTTCGGCCTGTCGACCGAGTCGCTCGTACATGCTGACCGCCCCGCGGAGCGCTTCGACGTTGCGAGGTTGGAGCTTGAGGGCTTCGTTGAACGAGTTGAGCGATTCAGAGAATCGACCGGTCGCCTGCTGGACGAGCCCCATCAATAGGTGCGGCTGCGCGTAGCCTGGGAGTTCGGCGATGAGCGTGCGGGCGAGTGCGAGTGCTTCTTCGCTTCGGCCCTGAGCGAGCAGGAGTCGACCTTCGTAAATGCGTCCGCCTGCCTGATCTGTATTGAGCTGCTTGAGGCGCTCGAGCCACGTGCGGGCTTTATCGAACTGGTTGGTGAGGGCGAACTGCACGAACAGACGCTCGGCGGCGGCGCCGGTACGATTGGTGTCGAGCGCGTCGGCTTCGACCAGCAGCGCTTCGGCGCGAGCATCATCGCCAGCCTGAGCGGCGAGTTGGCTTTCGGCGACTTTGCGGAGGAACGGATCTTCGATGCTAGCAACCTGCTGTTGAGCGAGCTGGGTGGCTTGTTCCTGCGTGGTGACGTCGAGACGCTGACGTGCGAACTTAAGCTGTTCGTCGCCGGGCTGTTTGACGATGGCGTTGTCGAGGATTCGTCGGGCGTCTGTGCCACGATCTGTGCCGGAGTAGAGCTCTGCAAGCAACAGGCTGACGGTCTTGTCGCCGGGAGATTGCACCAGCGCGGCCTCGCCGAGTCGGACGGCCTCGTCGAGTTGACGAATCGATGCGGCGACTCGGAACTTCTCGGTGATCTGCTTGGCGTCGCCCTCGGGCAGCGCGTCCAACGCGGCCTTGCGCTCTTCTGGAGTCTCGAGCGTGGGAACGATCAACAGTTTGGCATTGTTGTTGTTCGGATCGACCTTAAGAATCTCCTGCAGTTGCGTGCGAGCTTCGGGGATCAGGCGATCACGAAGGAGAATCTCGGCGAGCATGAGTCGTGCGCCGGGATTGTTGGTTTCCCGCGCGACACTTTCGAGCAGTTCGCGTGCCTTGCCGGTTTGGTTCATTCGCAGGCTGATCTGTGCCATCTGCAGACGGAGTTCGTTGCGCAGTTCCTCGTCGCGTCCTTGCGAGGCGTCGGAGGGAACCAGATCGATGGCGCGGCTGAGCATTTGCGTTGCGCCGGTGAGGTTTCCGTCAATCTCCGCGAGTCCCGCGCGGATGCGCAGCAGCGCGGCGTTCTGCTCGCCTCGCTCGGCGCTGGCTCGCTGCAGATCGGTCTCAATCAGCGCCCGAAGCGGCGCACGCTCGGCGGCGGGGATGGACTGAATCTTCATCAGGCGAAGGAACGCCCGCTGAATCATCGCTTCGACGTTGAAGACCTGACGAAACATCACGCCGTCAAGCCCGTACAAGTCGATCGAGGGCTGTAGATCGACTTCGAGTTCACGAATCGCGTCATCGAGACGACCCGTGCGACGATAGTGATCCGCCAGCAGCAGACGGCCCATCCAGCTTTGTGGGCGGCCTTCCTTCATCTTTTTGAAGGCAGCTTCAGACTCATCGAGTCGGCGGATGGTTTGCAGAAGCCCGCCTGCATTCGAGAGCACAAGTTCGAAATTTTCGTCTTCAGGCTTGGCGATTTCGACACTCTTGCGGATGGCTACTTCGATGCGATCGCTGATCTCCTTTTGTTTCTCCTGATCGCGTTGGTAAAAGGCCGCGATGAAGCGGAGTGAGTTGATCGAGCGGAGGTTGATTTCATTTCGGTCGTTCGAGCTGATGGAGGCGTCGTCGACGCGTGCGAGCTGCTGATCGATCGACGCGAGCGCTGCCGAGAGGGTATCGACGATGTCCTGTGGAAGTTCAACGGTTGGTTGCTCTGCGCGGCTGCGTTCGGCCTGACCGAGCCTTGCGTTGATGGCCTGGAATGGGAGTTCTACGCTCTGCGGATGATCTGCTGCGGTCTTTTCGAGTTCTTCCGCAGCGGCGGCGAAGGTTGCGGAAGTTTGCTGCGTGAGCGTCTGCCGCATGCGGCTGACGGTGACAAGCGCACGGGCTTCGATCGCTTCAATGTGCTTGGGATCGATGGCAAGGATTGCCAGCGCGGACCGGTCGAGTTCGTCGAGGCTGGCTTGTCGAACGTCGCCTCGCTCGATGCCGGATTTTTGGATTTTGAGCTGTTCGTTGAGCGCGGGAAGAAACTGCGGGCTTTGGCTGATCACGCGGAAGAGTGCGGCGTTGGCGAGGCGATACTTTTCATTGTCGAAGCTCGTCAGATACATCCCCGCCCGGTAGTAGAGCATCATGGCTTCCGAGTCGGTGTTCAGACGATGCGCGACGCGGGAAAGTTCGTCGTACGCCTCTTGAATCTGCCCTGCGTTGTAAAGTTCGAGTGCCTTATCGCGCGCTGTCTCTGCACCCGCGGCCCGTCCCTGCCGCAGGATCAGAAATCCCGCCAATCCCACGACGCCGCCTGACGTGAGCACGATGGTGACGAGGAACGGAATATTCAGCTTCTGCTTCTTCTTTTTCTTGGCCATGAGAATGTCCGTATGGATGAGTGAGTGCTGGTCTTTGTGTAGGTGAAGTCGATCAATCAGCCTGCGATGACGATTTTGGTGTAGCTTTTCGCAGACTGGGCACTTTAGCGAAGTTTTGACGACGAGCCAATGACACGGGATCGGGTCAGACCGCCCGGAGCGATTGACTTGTGTGACGAAAACTACTCCGCGGTGATGGCCTCCCAATCGGGCAGGCAGGCGTCGATGTAATCGATCGCGTAGGTGAGGAAATCCGCCATCATGTTTTGAGCGCCTTGGGTATCGTCATCGAGCATGACTGAGAGTTCGGTCTTGTTGTAATACGCCTTCCGCTGAAACAGGTCTTGCAGGGCGACACGGACTGCCGTCGAGTCGCTGACACGTTTGCCATTGACATCGAACATATATGCGACGTTTCGCTTGGGTTCGCCTGCGCGTTGACGTGCCTGAAACTCGATATAGCGAAGTTCGAGCGGCTCAGAGCGACCGACGTTCAATTCGACGACTGCGGTCTTCCGGGGATCGATATCAAATCCGCCTCCGACCATGCAGCGTTCCGGGACGTGCGCGACCGTGTCGGCCTGACCGGTGTAATAGGCGAGGTGGACGCTGATGGTCCCGCGCGGATAGAGATGGGCAAGCCGAGCGGCTGCGATGTTACGATCGCGCGATTCCGGGAGTTTTTCCGCCCTTTCAATCTCGGCGATCGGGACGATGCGAGTGTCGAAGTAGGTGCGTGCGATGTAGTCCTTGGTCCCAAGTTGGTGTTCGATCTCGGCGGGGTAGGGCTCATCGCGGCCGAACATGCGCCAAGGCCCGAGGATCGCCGGGATGCTCGTGAGCGGTTTACTTAACTCGACCGGCTCCTTCTTAAAGTGCAGCCCCAGTGCCTGCACCGCGCCATTCAAAGCGATCGCAGCCAGGAGTAGAATTCCAAGAACGACAACAACCGCAGGTCGCTTGAAGACGCCTAAGCCGGATTCATCTCTACCGCCCTCTTGTCCTGCGCCAGGTGAGTGACCCGACGCATGTTCCGTTGATGCGTGGTTGGCAGACGTCATGACTGACCTTTCTTGAGCACGAGCGGCTCTTCGTCGGCTTCCTCGATCACCAGTTTATCCAGCACCCACACCATCCCCAGCAGAAGCGCCATCCCCGGAACCATCAGGAATACCAACCCGGCTATGCCGTGTGTAAAGCCGCTCAAAACCTCGGGCCTGCCGATCCCGGTGAAGTAGCCCATCATCGCGACCCGAAAGATGTTGCATCCGATCGCGATCGGGATGGCCGACGCCACGATCAACAGTTTCTGCCAGAGCACGCGGTTGCTCAGGTATGCGATCGCGGCGCCCATGGTGATGAACGTCATCAGGCTCTTCAAGCCCGCACACGCCTCCGCCACGCCGATCGGCATCGGATCCTTGCCCGATCCGGGCGGGAAACTGATCCAGATGGTGGTCCCCTCCTTCATCGCGTCCACGCCTAGCACATTGATCACGCCCACGCCGATCAGCGAGGCCAATTCCTGCAAAGGCAACGCAAGTTTGGAGTAAAACAAACCAGGCCAAGGCAGCGCGCAAATCAGGAACAGGATCGGGAAATAGACGATCCGCATCACGCCCCAGCCGCACATCGTGAGCACCGCACCGAACAACGCCACGACCATGCCGACATCTTTCACATAGTCGTTCTGTCCCGGCCAGATGCCATAGGCACTTAGAAGCAAGCCACCCAGGAGCGTTGCCAGTCCCCAATCCAGCACAAGCGCGAGGATGCCCAGACCGATCAGCCCGATGCCCATAACGACAAACTCACTGCCGAACGACTCGCCAAGCGACCCGAGTTGAGGGACGATCTGCCAGGCAAAAAGCCCGACGAGAATCGTACCGAGCGCGCCCAGCCATCGCGGACGATTGGACGAGAGACCGAGCAGCGGGCTGATGGGCTGAGCCTTAATCTCGTCCAAATGCAGGTAGACGTAATAGAGCCCAATGACGGGCACGAGCGTTGCGTGAGCCCACTCGGCGGTCCCGTCGATAAGATTGGTCTTGAGCCAAAGTCGCCAGAGATTCGCCCAAAAGATGGCGGCGAAGAGCAGTCCGACAACGCCGATCACCGCCCACACACCGCTGGAGAGCCCGAGCGGTCCTGTCCCACCGGGCACATGGGGCGAGCCCGGCGAGCCGGACACCATCGAAAGATTCGATCCCTTCGCTCCGCTCGTCCCTGAGTCGCGATGTCCGCTCGGCGATGAATCGCTTGAGGTGGGTGGGAACGGAGTTGTGACATCCGATTTCGATGTCACAGACGCTACCAACGATCCGGACGGCGTACCGATCGGCGCATCGGCCGACCCGACGGGTTGCTGATTCGAGGATGTTTGGGACGGATTCACCTTCGTTATATCGACCTGATCGGCGGGCTGCTTAGGCGCAATATCGGGCAAAGTCGCCTGCTTGGCGGCAGCGGACTCGTCCTCGGGCATCGGTTCGTCGCGATAAAGGCTTGTCACGCGAAACATCTCCCGTCGAAAGTGAGACATCCTACACCGGCCGATTGGTTACATCATCCCCACCGGAAGAATCCGACTTGGATTTCACTCCCGAAGGCGCAGATGTGCCATGCTCGATCCATCATTGGCTCGCAACATTCAGGGCGAGTCGCCTCAAAAGACAACGCCCCGGCGATTCCACCGAGGCGTTGGGGCCTTACCACCTGATTCCGATTCTGACTGCAAGGTCATTCCTGCAATCGAAGCTACGAATCAGTTGTTGTTATTGTCACGGCTGCCGTAGTTTCGGTCATAGAGGAATCCGAAGCCGTAAGTGATTCGGAACGCGTTACGGAAGGCGGCCAAGAACGGCGCACCGGCGTTGGTTCCAACGCGGATCTGGTCGTTCGGCTTGAGGAACAAGTCGGGTTCGAGACCGGCAGCGATGCGCTCAAGATCAACGCGGACAAAGACTTCCTGATCCACTCCGATCCGGCGAATCAGCTCCGTCCGAGCGGGGATCGCGACCTGATCCAATCCACCCGCTGCGATCAGGGCCTGCTTGAGCGTGATGCGACGACCGGTCGTGCTATACGCACCGGGTCGAAGCACGTGTCCACCCATGTAGTACTCGCCCACCTGAGGGGTTGGGACAAAAATCATATCGCCCGGCTTGATCACGATGTTGTATTGCAGTTCGCCGCGTTGGAGTTCGGGGAGGGGGATCGCGATGACTTCCGTATCTCCGGGCCCGGCAGGGGCTTGGAACTCGAATCCGTCAGTTGCCACGGGCGGGAAAGCGTCGAGGGGCGCTTCCACGGGTGCGGGAGCGCCTTCGATCTGGATTTGACGACCTTCAACGACCGTTGCGTCAGCGGGGGCTTCCGGAGCCATCGCATCCGTCGCCGGGGCTTCGACTGCGGGCGTTTCGGTAGCGGGCGTCTCTGCCGGCGCGGGGGCCATCGGATCGTCCTGAACCAACATCACGTTCACGCGACCGGATGCGGGAGCCGAGCGGCTTTGCGGGGCAAGCGGATCGAGCGGATCGCCACCCGTCGGGGCCGGCGCACCGGTCTCTCCGCTGCCTGAGCCGGCGGCGGTCGCATCGAGTTTTCGGATAATGTAAATGGTCTCAACGCCTGCATCGGCGTTCACGCCCTGGGCGCGAACCAAAGCGTCAAGCAGCCGGAAATCAGCCTTTTCCACTTCGAACGTATTCTGCTGACCCGCGAAACCGAAGACACTGAAGCGTCGCGAAAGCGCTTGCAAGACTGCCACTGACGTGCGAGCGTCGACGATCAAGTTCTTGCTGGCGTACAGGTCATTGACCTTGAGCTCGAGTTCAGCTTCGGTCAGGCCGGCCACATCAATCTGGCCAAGCATGGGCAGACTGATTTTGCCATTTTGACTGACGCGCTTGGTTTCGACGCTTTGCAGCCCCGGTCCGACAAGATCATTGATCGTGACCTGAATGACGTCGTTTGCGCCGATGATCGCGTCGCTGGTGGGCGCGACAAGGTCTTCCGGTGTCACTTCACGAGCGCCGGCAAAGCGGACTTCGTCCTGCTCCACACCCACGACCACTTTATCGAGGATAGGCACCAGCAAGGGCGTCTTTTCGAATCGGCCGACTTCGCCGGGATCGAGAAAGCTCTTGGTTTCGCATCCCACCGACGCCGACAAAAGGCCCAAAAGACCCATGCCCGCAAGGGTGCGACCAGCCACTCCGCTCAGAACCGTAACGATCGAATCACGTGACTTCGAAGACAAGGCAAGCTCCTTTCGACCGACCACCCGGGCCGGCGAGTCCAGAACGGGATGCCGTTTCAATCCGACACTCCCGCTTCAAGGTGGTATCGGCCAAATCGATCCCGGACATCAGTTCCGCAAAAAATCGATCCACGCCCGCGCGTCCATGCGCCAACCACCGGGCCGACCCGGAGGTCGCACCGTCCGCGACACGCCAATCTAGGCCAGCACCATGATTTTGCAAGACTCATCCGCCCGGAATCGCGACAGATCGCGACAATTCGACGATTTGACATCATCCCCCGGCGTGGGCAAAATGCGGTGCTCAACGGTGGCCGTAGCTCAGTTGGTAGAGCGTCGGGTTGTGGTCCTGAATGTCGCGGGTTCGAGTCCCGTCGGTCACCCTTCAATCTCCAAGCCTCCGTCAGAAATGCCTAGTGCTCGGCGATCTTCGCTCAATCTTTCTCTCTCCCATGAGTTGCGACAATAGAGCCAGCTGCGACAATTGAGCGAGCTACGACAGTAGAGCGAGCTGCAACAATAGAGCCCCAGGCGAATCGAATCCGCCGAAAATCCTTCTAACCCACTGCCTAGTCATCATTTAGCCGAATCCCGGGTTGCCCGCCTTGCTTACCAAACGCATCATTCCGTGTCTCGATGTCGATCGTGGAAGAGTCGTCAAGGGCGTAAAGTTCTTTGATCACATCGACGCCGGCGATCCGGTCGAGCAGGCGGCGTTTTATGATGCCGAGGGTGCAGACGAGCTCGTTTTCTACGACATCAGCGCAAGCCACGAGGGCCGCGGGATCATGGCTGATCTCGTGCGTCGCGTCGTGGAGGTCGTCTCGATGCCGCTCACTGTCGGCGGAGGCATCCGTACACTCGAGGATGCCACACGATTGATTCAGGCGGGCGCGGAGAAGGTCAGCCTTAACTCAGCGGCCGTCAAGCGTCCGGAACTGATCGCTGAGATAAGTCGGGCGTTCGGCACCTGCGCGACTGTGCTCGGCGTCGACGCGAATCGGGTCATCGAAGCTGGCCACGAACGTTGGGAAGTCTTCATCAACGGTGGGCGTACCCCCACCGGCGTGCTGGTGCTCGATTGGGTCCGGCGCGCGGTCGAACTCGGCGCAGGCGAAATCGTGCTCAACGTGATGAACGTCGACGGCATGAAGCAAGGCTATGACCTCGAGATGACACGCGCTGTCGGCAGCAGCGTAACCGTTCCCGTCGTCGCAAGCGGCGGAGCAGGATCACCACAGGACATCGCCGCCGTGCTCTCGGTCGGCAGCGCGGACGCCGCACTGGCGGCGAGCATCTTTCACTTCCGCACTCACTCGGTCGCCGAAGTCAAACGACACCTGCGCGATTGTCAAATCCCCGTTCGGCTCGACGCATGACCAGACACCGAGGCATGGCCTGCCCCTCGGTCGCGACACGTGAAGAATCTTTGTCTTCCAAGCCCGATCCCAGCGCTGGACCGTCTGAGCGACTCCAATCAACCGCTTATGCGACTTCGATCAGATCGATTGTCTTGCCAAAGACGCGTTCGAACCAGTGTCCTTTTCGCCTTGCGCCCCAGATTTCAAGCTCTGCGTCCGCGCGAACCTGAAGCCGCACGGAAACACGTTTCTCGCCAATGCGGCATTTCAGATCGCGCACGACACTCGAATGGCTCCGGTCCAGCCCGTCTGCGATTCGAAGAAGCGCAACGCCTACATCGACGATCCGCTGACTTCGCTTGGGAAGGCTCGCGTAGCGCTCCTGATCGAGTCCGGGCGGACGTTTGCGGTGATGTCGCGCGATCTGCGCGATGATGCTCACTTCTTCCTTTGTGAAATGCTGGTCGAGGTCGCTGTTGCGAATGAGATAGTCGCTGTGCTTATGGTGCCGCTTGGGGCCAATGTGCCAGCCTATGTCGTGCAGGAGGGCGGCGTACTCGACAAGTTCTCGCTCGCCTGAGTCCATGTCATGCACGCCGCGAAGCTCATCCCAAAGCCGCATGGTCAGGTGAGCGACCTGCTGGCTGTGCTGTTCGTGCCAGTGACATCGCCGCGCCAGATCGATCACTGCACGCCGGCGCGGATCAGGAACCTCGCGACGCACCGCCATCTCCGGCTTATGTCGCGCGAGATAGTCCATCAAGATGCCCTCGCGCAGTGCCGATCCGCATAGTCGAATCTTCTTGAGCTGCAGACGATCAAAGAGAAACTTCACAAGCACCACCGCCGCGACGATCTGCTCCTTGCGTTGATCATCAAGCCCACCGATCGTTTCACGCTCTTGTGCGTTCGTGCGAATCAGCTTCTCATACACACGGTCAAGGCCCTTCCGTGTGATCACCGCCGACCCTGTTTCGTCCACCTCCTCACACATCGCAGCGATGTTTTCGAGCGTTCCGCTCGTTCCAATCACGTTTGAGGGATTGAGTTCTTCGATCTGCTTGACCACCGAATCGAGTTCGCGTTCGTAGTGACGCACCATCGCCTGTCGATCCGGCTTGGAGATCGGATCACTCTTGACGAATTGGGCAGTCATGCGTGCCGCACCGAGCTTCCGACTCTCCAGCATCGCCGCGCCGTGCGAATCGCCGACGATGAGTTCGACACTCCCCCCGCCAATGTCGATCACCAGATGCGGCTCATCGCCCAGATCCAACTCATGGCGTACACCAAGATAGATCAGCCTCGCCTCTTCGCGCGCACTGACCACTTTGATGTAAAGACGCAACTCGTCGCGCACGCGTTGGATCAGGTCTCCGCCGTTGAGTGCTTCGCGCACGGCGCTGGTAGCAACGATGACGATCTTTTCGCACTGACGCTGCATCGCTGCCTGTTTGAAGCGACCGAGCGTGTTGACCGCCCTTTCGATCGCCTCGGCGGTGAGTCTGCGGCTGGGAAAGCTGATCCGTCCGAGTCCGACCATTTCCTTCATGCGCCAAAGCGTGGTGATCGTGCCGTCCGCCTCGATTTGTGCGACGATCATGTGCACCGAATTGCTACCCACATCGATGGCCGCAATTCGCAGGCCCGGTCCGCGCGGCTCGACAGTCTTGGATCGACTTGATGCGCTTCCCGATCGGCCTGGCGTCTGCTTCGATGGGGACGCCTTCATCGTCGTCTGCCTGCCGATCACCGGCCTCGTATCCCTGCCAGGTCTGGCTTTCTTCTCGTTGCCGCTCCCTGATTCCATGCCTGCAGTCTACTCGCTCGACACCCCTTCACCGAACATCACGATCAGGAACCGCGATTTTGATTTTGTTTATCCACACGGCGATTTGACTTGAATTATATTGACATTGATATTCACTTTGTTTATCTTTGTCGACATGCGGTGGATTGATCTCCTCGACGACGAAGACCTCGGATTCCTGAAGCGATTCGTTCTGGCCAGCGGATCGCTGAAAGAACTCGCCGACGCGTACGGCGTGAGCTATCCGACGATTCGACTTCGACTCGATCGTCTCATCGCAAAGGTCAAAATCTATGACGCCCAGAAACCGATGAGCGCATTCGAGCGCACCGCACGCGGAATGCTGGCCGACGGTCGCATTGACTCCGCCACGCTTCGCACGCTGCTCGACGCGCATCGCCGTGAAACCCAAACCGAACAGGAGTCTCAACATGATTCGCCTCACGTTGCCGGCCCGAACGCTGCTGATCCTTCTCGCCCTTCTCGGTCTCGCTGATCAAAGTTCTCACGCCCAATCCGTGGCCGGTCACGCGGAGGCCGCGCCACCGATCTCCGTCCCGTTTCTGGAATCCGTCCGCATCACCGACGGCCAGGCCTCAATCGAGATCAAGCCAACCGACATCCCCGAAGGGCAACCCCCACGAACTGTCGTGCCGCTCGCGTCGTTCGTCCCGAGCGATCTCTCGTCACACCTCTACGTCGTCCGCGGACAGGTCGCGTATGACGGAGTCGGTGAACCGGGACATCTGGAGATGTGGAGCCACTTCGGCGACCAGAAATTCTTCACTCGCACGCTCGCCAGCGCCGGCCCGATGAAAGTCATCCACGGGACCTCCGCGCCGCGAGCCTTCGAACTGCCCTTTTCCGCCGAGCCGGGCGTAAAGCCCGATCGCATCGAAATCAATCTCATTCTTCACAGCACGGGATCGGTCCGTATCGGGCCAATGCAATTGCACGCAATCGACGCCTCGAATCGGGCAGATGCGGGAGCGTCAAGCGGCACTCATCTGCGTAGTGCTTGGTGGACCGAGCAACAGGCAGGCTGGATCGGCGGACTATTGGGTTCTGGATTTGGCATCTTCGCCGGCTTGATCGGCCTGCTCGCCGGAGCAGGACGGGCGGTAGGTCTGGCACGACGCGGCCTCGTCGTACTGATGGTGTGCGGCCTGCTGTGCCTGCTCGTCGGTGCGGTCGCTGTCATCTCGAAGCAGCCCTGGCACGTTTACTATCCGATGCTTCTGACCGGGCTCATCGTGACGATCGTCACGTTCACCACCCGCATCGCCATCCTGCACACGATCCGCCAGCGCGAGTTGGCAAAGATGCAATCGGCGGACATTCCCTGATCCGCACGCTTTAGATATCTGAACGCCGCTGCGGTAGATTCACCATCAATGATCGGCTTCCTGTGTGGAGTTTGTCGCAAGGAACTCGAAACGCCTGACGAACAGGCGGGCAAGCTGGTGCGTTGTCCGCATTGCATGTCGACGCTTCGCGTCCCGCCGCTCTCGGTTGGAAGCAACAGCATCGGCGGACTCACGCCTCCCGATGAATTCAATCACCCGAGCCCAAGCCCATCCGGCCCGAATCATCCGACTTCATACGCTACAGGCGACACACCACCCCCACCCGCGCGTCACCCGACTCTGGAAGAATCCCTCACGGATGAATCACGTTCGAATGCACCGTCGCATGATGTCGTCCCCGCGGCACCGCATTCAGCCTCAAGATCTGCATCGCCCAATCCGTCACGCCTGCCGTTACCTCGCCCGCAAGCCCAAGGCGGCCGTCGCTACGGATTCAACTGTCCCTACTGCTCGTCGCGTCTCGAAGCCGTCGAGTCGATGGCCTCTCAGCACGGATCCTGTCCCACCTGTGGTAACGAGATCGTCATCCCGATTCTCGATCGATACGGACGCCTGATCGATCCGCTGACGGGCAAGGTGCTCAAGCAGGACCCGCACCCCGTTCACGCATATGCCGCCGCGGGGGAACGAGCGCCGATGATCGTCCGACGCACCGACGGCTCGCAGGCGATCCGATGCCCACGATGTCCGACCGTCAGCCCGATCAGCGCCAACAACTGCGTCGCCTGCGGCATGCCCTTTACCATGGAGGGCACCACCGTCGAGGCCGCCGGCTCCACCAATGGCATGGCGGTCGCTTCGCTCGTGCTGGGCATCCTGGGAATACCATCAGCCTGCACGTTCATTATTCCGCTGCTCGGCGTGATCTTCGGCATCGTCGCGCTGGTGCAGATCAAAGGCACAACAGGAGGTGCAGGACGCGGCATGGCCATCGCCGGCATCATCTGCGGCGGACTCGGGCTGCTTCTCGCGGTCGCGATGATTTTCACCTGAGATTCTCAGCTGATCTTCAACTGATCCTCATCGCCTCGATTCGCCCTTACGAACAAGCCCATAGCGACCAGAGCGTTAGCACCGCAAGATACGAAAACGCGCGATAGGGTCGATCGTGAAAACGATGAACAAACCACGCGACGCCGATCCCCATCGGGACGGCCATATCGCTCGACCATCGCGCGCCGTAACTCCACCCAAGATTCCAAAACCACCACGAGCCGTAAAGGTAAACCGTCATCGCAAACGTCATCCATCCGCCGATCGCCAGCCATCGCTGCTCGCCGCGCCAGTGAAACATCGCGCTGAGCAATCCGGCGAGCCCAATGATCACGATCGGATGCGCAAAGAGAATCCCCCGTCCGCCCGAGACCGGGCCGAACTCGACAAACAGCAGGACGTTGCTCAGATAAGGTGCGCTGAAATCGAATCCCTCTGACGTGTTGGCATAACCATCAAAGAAGATCGATCCGTAGAGCAACATTCGTGAAGCCATCTCCACACCCAGGGGCACGATCGCGCCCACCATCACCCAGCCGGCCCACGCCAGCGCGCCGCTCGGCCTTCGCAGCATCGCACCGGTCCAGCGATGCAGCAGCAGCAACCCGAGAGGCAACAAGACGAGCGTGTGCGTCGGCCTGATCGCAAGCGCCATCGCGCAGAAGAATCCGACGAGCAGCGCAGGCCTGATCGCACCGGCGAGCATCGCATCGCGACTCGACCGCACGATCGACGCCCACGCCGCAATCGACAGCGCCGCGAGGCTCACGCCGTGCGACCAGAGCGGGAGCTTCCACGAATAGACAAACGCCGCCGTCCCGAGCCAGATCGCACACGTTGCCATCGCCGCGGGGAGTGGTGCGGTCAGATGCCGGGCAGTCAGGAACAAGAACCAAAGCCCGACGATCGACCACGCGCTCACCGCCAGATCCCCCGCCCCAATCACGAGCGGGGCACGCCCGTCTTCTTGCACATCATCGCCCGTCGCTCGATTCCACACGAGCACTGCCAGCTGCGCCGGCGCGGTGGCGGGCAAAATCATTTGTGACACGCCCGTCGGATACTTATTGATCACCACAAGCTCATCCCCACGCGCGTGCATGAACGGGAAGAAAGTTGTGTCATGCGTCGCGATGTCGTCGGTCACATCAAAATCAAGATCGGTGATCCACGATTGCTGCCACGCGAAGTATCCCGTCCCGTCTGACGGCGGCACCATCCGCTCCTCGGCAAGCAATCGACCGATCGCACCGAAAGCGATTCCGAACAGAGGAATCAAAAGCATCAGTCGAACGAGCCATCGCTCGCGACGCAGAGCCGCCACGCGATCGTGCGCGCTGGTGCAGCAAAGAGGTAAGTCGCGAGACGGACGGACCATCCACGGATCATCGACAGGATCAACGATCGACTTATGTGGTCTGCGAAACGCGCTCCTCGCGTGCCCGATCGCCTTGGATTATCGGGCCTTTTTCGGATGATACGCCTGCAGCGGCTTGACGCCCCAACCGCCATGCTGCAGGGCTTCGATCGCATCGACAGCCGCGCTGGCGGCGGTCAGCGTGGTGAAGGTCGGCACGCGGTTCATCACGCTCGCGGCGCGAATCTTGCCCTCATCGGTGCTCGGACCTTTGCGCGTTGGCGTGTTGATGATGAGTTGAATCTCACCGTTCTTCATGCGATCGATGATGTTGGGGCGACCTTCTGAGAGCTTGGGCACGAGCGAGTTCTTCACGCCGTGCTCGGTAAGAAATGCGCCCGTGCCGCTCGACGCCAAGAGATTGAATCCGAGCGATGCGAGCTTCCTGGCGATCGGAAGCACCGCATGTCGATCGACGCTCTTGACGCTCACATAGACGTTGCCCTTCAGCGGAAGATTCGTGCCCGCAGCGAGCTGACTCTTGGCGAAGGCGAGCGGGAAGTTGTCGTCGATGCCCATCACCTCGCCCGTTGATCGCATCTCCGGGCCGAGGATGATGTCGACGCCGGGGAACTTGCTGAACGGGAAGACGACTTCCTTCACGCTGACGTGCTTGGGGTCTTCCGGGTCGGTGGTGTAGCCGAGGTCGGCAAGCTTCTTGCCGGCCATCACTTTGGCTGCGATTTTGGCCCAGGGGATGCCGGTGGCCTTGCCCACGAACGGAACCGTGCGACTCGCGCGCGGGTTGACTTCGATGACGTAAATCTCATCGTCTTTGACGGCAAACTGCACGTTCATCAATCCGCAAACGCGAAGCTCCCTGGCGAGTTTTTTCGCCTGCTCTTTCAGTCTTGCGACGAGGTTCTTGCTGAACGTGTAAGGCGGAAGCACGCACGCGCTGTCGCCGCTGTGAATGCCCGCCTCTTCGATGTGTTCCATCACGCCGATGACGATGGCGGTGCCGTTGCCCTGCTCGTCAAAGTCGGCGATGCAGTCGATGTCGCACTCGTCGGCGTTATCCAAGAATTTGTCAATCAGGATAGGCTTGTCGGCCAGTGTGCTCGCGTCGATCGCGTCGCGCATGTAGGTGTCGAGCTGCGCGTCGTCGTAGACGATCTCCATCGCGCGCCCGCCCAGCACGAAACTCGGACGCACGAGAACGGGATAGGTGACCTCGTTGGCGATCCGTTTGGCGTCGGCGACATTGCGTGCAATGCCGTTGGGTGGCTGTTTCAGGCCGAGCTTTTGCAGCATGTCGCGGAAGAGTTCGCGGTCGCCGGCGCGGTCGAGCGAGTCGATCGGCGTGCCGAGCAAGGGGACGCCCGCTTCGTGCAATCCCCGCGCGAGGTTGAGCGGGGTCTGTCCGCCCAGCTGAACGACGACGCCCTTCACCAATCCCTTGGAATTGCCACGGGGGTCAAACGGCGTGCCGTTGAGTCGCTCGCAGACGTTGAGCACGTCTTCGTGCGTGAGCGGCTCGAAGAAAAGCAGATCGCTGGTGTCGTAGTCGGTGCTGACCGTCTCCGGATTCGAGTTGATCATCACCGATTCGAGATTGAGTTCGCGCATTGCAAACGCCGCCTGCACGCAGCAGTAGTCGAACTCGATGCCCTGCCCGATCCGGTTCGGCCCGCCGCCGATGATGATGACCTTGGGGCGGTCGGTGAGGCGGATTTCGTCTTCGGAAGTTGTCAGTTGGGATTTGCCAGTTGCCAGTTGGGAGACAGGCGACTCGTAAGTCGAGTAGTAGTACGGCGTCGCCGCCTCGAACTCGGCGGCGCAGGTGTCGACGAGCTTGTAGACAGGCAGCACACCGCTGTTCAATCTCGCCTGCCGAACAATGAGCGGAGACTGGTTCCAGATGTGCGCCAGTTGCATGTCGCTGTAGCCATACGCCTTCGCAACGCGCATCACATTCGCGAAGACATCGGGCCTGCTGTTGCGGAACGCCCAGTGCGTCGCCGCTTCGTCAGGCGTGCCCTCGAATTCTTCAAGTTCCTTCATTTGCGAGATGAACCACGGATCGATCTTCGTCAGCTCGTGAATCTGCTCGATCGTCCAGCCCATCTTTAGCGCGTAGCGGACGTAGTAGAGCCGCCCCTGCGACGGCACCGCGAGCTTGCGGCGGAGCTTATCCTCGGGGATCGGATACTCTGCGTTCGCAGTGCCGTCCTTCTGAGCTTTGAGCCACTTGTCCTGTGCATCGAGGCCGAAGCCGAAGCGCTTGACCTCCATGCTCCGGATGCCCTTCTGCAGCGCTTCCTTGAACGTGCGCCCGATGGCCATCGCTTCGCCGACGCTTTTCATCTGTGTGGTGAGCGTCTCGTCCGCATCCGGAAACTTTTCGAACGTCCAGCGGGGAATTTTGATGACGACGTAGTCGATCGTCGGCTCGAAGCAGGCGCTGGTGTGCAGGCCTTTGGCTTTGTCGGTCGTGATCGGGTTCGGGAGTTCGTCGAGCGTGTAGCCGACTGCAAGCTTGGCTGCGATCTTGGCGATGGGATAGCCGGTGGCCTTGGACGCAAGTGCCGAGCTGCGCGAGACACGCGGGTTCATCTCGATGACGACCATCTCGCCATTGGCCGGGTTGATGCCGAACTGGATGTTCGACCCGCCCGTTTCGACGCCGACGGCGCGGATGACGGCGATGCTCGCATCCCGCATCGTTTGATACTCTTTGTCGGTCAGCGTCTGGATCGGTGCGACGGTGATGGAGTCGCCCGTATGGACGCCCATGGCATCAATGTTTTCGATGCTGCAGATGATGATGGCGTTGTCGTTCTTGTCGCGGACGACTTCCATCTCGAACTCTTTCCAGCCGATCACGCTTTGTTCGATCAGCACTTCACCGACGGGGCTGGCGTCGATACCGCGGCGCACGATGGTTTCGAATTCTTCGTGGTTGTATGCGATCCCGCCGCCCGTTCCGCCGAGCGTGAAGGCGGGTCGGATGATCGCGGGCAGTCCGGTGATTTTGAGAGCTTCACGAGCCTCATCGAATGTTTTGACGACGCTGCTCGCCGGCACATTCAGGCCGATCTCGATCATCAGTTCTTTGAAGCGTTGTCGATCCTCACCACGAAAGATCGCTTCACGGTTGGCCCCGATCATCTGCACGCCGTACTTCGTGAGGATGCCCTTATCAAAGCAGGCCATCCCGGTGTTCAGGCCGGTCTGTCCGCCGAGTGTGGGCAGGAGCGCATCGATGGGAAGGCCCAGTTGCTTTTCGCGTTCGAGAATCTTTTCGACGGCTTCGACGGTGATCGGCTCGATGTAGGTGGCATCGGCGAACTCCGGATCGGTCATGATCGTGGCGGGGTTGCTGTTGATCAGGACGACGCGATAGCCCTCCTCCTTGAGCGCGCGGCATGCCTGCACGCCTGAGTAGTCGAATTCGCAGCCCTGTCCAATGACAATGGGGCCAGAGCCGATGATGAGAATGCTGTGGATGTCGGTTCGTTTGGGCATGGCGGTGGCGAGAAATATAGTCGAACTCATCACTGACGCGAAGCGATCGAAGGCAATCTGAACAAACAAACAAAGATGCGCCGGAATGGGTCCGGCGCATCGTTGAACTTTCAAAGGGCCGGCTCACAGGCGCTGAACCGAGCCAAAGCTCGGATCATTCGAGCGGGGTGAGTTCAATTGCGGCGGGTCCGGTTGCGCCTTGTGTCGGCGCTGGGACGAGCACCCCGCCTGCCTGCAGAGGCGGCACGATCTGCACGCCGTGGAAGCTGACCAGGATCGGTGCGATCACAAGTGCAACGACTGCGATCAGCTTCATCAGGATGTTGATGCTCGGCCCGCTGGTATCCTTGAGCGGATCGCCGACGGTATCGCCGACGACGGCGGCCTTGTGGGCATCGGAACCCTTCTTATAGCTCTGGCCATCCACCGTGATGCCCGCTTCGAATCGCTTTTTGGCATTGTCCCATGCACCGCCCGCGTTGGCCTGGAAGATCGCCAAGAGCACGCCGCTGACGGTCACGCCCACGAGCAGTCCGCCGAGCATTTGATAATCGATGAAGCCGATGATCACCGGCACGGCCACTGCCAGCACGCCCGGCACGACCATCTCACGGATCGCCGCCTTCGTGCTGATGTCGACGCATTTCGCGTATTCCGCCTTGGCGGTTCCTTCACGCAGGCCTTTGATTTCGTTGAACTGACGCCCGACTTCTTTGATCATGTCCGCAGCTGCTCGGCCGACGGCCTCCATCGCGATGGCGCTGAAGACGAACGGAAGCATCGCACCGATGAAGAGTCCACCCATCACGAACGGTTGACTGACGTCAAGGGTTTTCATCCCGGTCTGCTGCATGTACGCGGCGAAGAGAGCCAAAGCCGTGAGCGCCGCCGACCCAATCGCAAAGCCCTTCCCGATGGCAGCGGTCGTGTTGCCGACGGCATCGAGCTTATCGGTGCGCTGACGCACTTCTGGGGGCAGGTGGCTCATCTCCGCGATGCCGCCTGAGTTGTCAGAGATCGGCCCGTACGCGTCAACGGCGAGCTGAATGCCCAGCACGCTGAGCATGCCGACCGCAGCGATCGCGATGCCATAAAGACCGGCCAGCGACGCCGCACCAATGATGGCGGCCACGAGCACGATGATCGGCAGGCCCGTTGATTTCATGCCGATCGCGAGCCCTGCGATGATGTTGGTCGCGCTTCCGGTGATCGACGCCTTGGCGATGTGGAAGGTCGCCTTCTTCTCCGCCGAGCAGTAGTACTCGGTGATGAATCCGATCGCAGTCCCCGCGACGATCCCGATGATGACCGCAAAGAAGACATTGAGGCTGGTGTAAGTGAACAGCTCTCCGCCGCGCGAGAGGTCAGGGGCGGTCCACTGCGCGGGCAACAGCGCGTTGATGATGAAGTAGGATGCAACGAACATGATCAGCGCTGCGACGAGCTCGCCGGTGTTGAGGGCTTTTTGAGGATCGCCACCTTCGCGTGTCCGCACGAGGAACGCACCAACGATCGACGCGAGAATCCCCGCACCCGCGAGCGCCAGCGGAAGCAGCACGCCGGCAAGCGGGAAGTGGAAATCGGGCAAAGCCTCAAAGGCCGTGATGAACGTCACGCCGATGACCATCGTGCCGATGATCGAGCCGACATAGCTTTCGAAGAGGTCCGCGCCCATGCCCGCGACGTCGCCGACGTTGTCACCGACGTTGTCCGCGATGGTGGCGGGGTTGCGGGGATCATCCTCTGGGATTCCTTCGTAAACCTTGCCGGCCAGGTCCGCTCCGACGTCTGCGGCCTTGGTGTAGATGCCTCCACCGACGCGGGCGAAGAGCGCGATGGAGCTTGCGCCCAGGCTGAATCCGGTCAGGATGTTAATCACGCGTGTGACGCTTAGCTCTGTCGGCACGCCATTGACGTACTCGACAAAGAGATTGGAATAGATGCTGTAGAGAATCGACAGACCCAGAACGCCCAGACCGACGACGCAGAGCCCCATGACCAACCCGCCGCTAAAGGCGACCTGCAAGGCCGTAGCCAGTCCGGTGCGTGCCGCGTTGGCGGTGCGGACGTTGGCGCGAGTGGCGACCTTCATGCCGATGAATCCTGCCAAAGCGGAACAGAAGGCCCCGACGACAAAGCTGAGCGCGACGAGCGTGTGCGAGGTTTCGCTTTGTGCATAACCGACGCCCAGCAGCACCGCGACCGCAATCACGAAGATCGCCAGCACGCGATACTCGCGTTTCAGAAATGCGATGGCCCCTTCAGCGATGTGGCCGGCGATTTCCTGCATCGTGGCGTTGCCTGCGTCCTGACGCTTGATCCAGCCTGCTTTAAGAAATGCATACACCAATGCGATCACGCCCGTGAGCGGGACGGCGATCTGTAAGATACGATCCATCTGCATATCGATCCTCAGTGTTTGAGCCTCCGATATCCGCGGCCGCGCTCACATCGAACGCCGATCGCCCGGGTAGGCCAACCGTGCCGCTACTCCTGATTCATATGAAACTAACTCGATATGCTGCGCACGTCCAACTCAGGGGGCGTATGCGTCGATCGGTCGCATCGTTATGATGATGTGATGAGCATTACCGTGACCGAGCGTTTTGGGCGTCAATGTGCGTCGTCGGGATCGAAATGGGAGCCCAAGATGGGCTACAGCCGCGCGGTGCGCAGCGGCCCGTTCATCGCTGTGACGGGGACCGTCGGCATCGGCGCGGACGGCAAGTACTCGCCTAGCCTCGCGGATCAGACGCGCCGCAGCCTCGAAATCGTGCTGGCCGCCATTCGCTCGCTCGGCGGGTCGCCTGAGCAGGTCATCCGCACGCGCATCTTCACCACACGCATCGACCTTTGGGAAGAAATCGCCGGCGTTCACGGCCAGATCTTCGGCGAGATCCGCCCGTGCACCACGCTCGTCGGCGTTGATAAACTGATCGACGCCGAGGCTCTCATCGAAATCGAAGCCGACGCGTTCGTGTAACGCCAGATCTCGGAACGACTGGCGACTAGAGCAGATCGAAATACGCGCGCAACAGCATCGACACCGGCGCGGCGGTCGGTGCGGTCTCTGGTGTGCCCTGCCCGCCCCCGCCGGTGATCTTGTCGAGAATCGGTGCCACGTATGGCTCGACGAGATGCCAGAAGAGCAAGACGAGCACGATGAGCGCGGCCCAGAGCAGAAGGGTCAGCGCGTGGCCGAGAATCACCATCACGCCGTCGCGTTCGAGTAGTCCCAGCGCCAGCACGGTGATGCAGATGGCGGGCGGGATGTTGTTGCCAGGTGGCCCGGGCAGGCCGAAGGCGATCGCGGCGGCGAGCATGGTGAGGCCCGCGGCGCGGTGTCCGAGTCCGCTGGTCATGATGCCCAGTCGGGGCCGCACCAGCCGGCTCAATCTACGCATGATTCCCGTCGCCGCCCGGACGATCCGATCCAATCCCTCCGGCGAGATCGACTTACGCCCGATCCAACCTGGAACCCACGGCTTACGATCAAAAAACAGGGCAACGCTCATCAAACAAATCACCAGCCCCACCGCCGTGCTCAATCCGGGAATCGGCAGCACAATAAACGGCGCGGCAAGCAGCAAAATGATCACCGCGTGCCCGCGATCGCTCAGAACGTCGATCAGGCCCTGAAAAGTGATCGGCTCGCCCCCCGCCGCCTCGCGCAGTCGCTGCAGGTCGTCGGCCAGGGAATGCGGACGTGCCTCAGGCGACATGTAAGACAGGTCTGTCGGCGTGTTGGGATCGGACTCTGGCTGATTCATGCGGGGCATACTATCCAGATCGGCTCGATTTGCCTCACGGGTCAATGCACTCGGCATGTCGGAAAGGCATGAATGGAGTCAAATCGGCATGCGAACTGGCCGATGCATGTATATCCAGCCCTCCGCCGGACAAGGCGAATGCTGGATTGATGCGCCGAGCGTCCTACAATGACGCAACCGACGCCCGACAGGCTGATCGTGCATACGGTATGGCACGACGATTGCCTCCGAGTTGTTGAGGTGGATAGCGTCCGTATGACGATTTGAATCCACGATCGTAAGACTTGCGTCCCAGAACTCGAACCGTAGCGACAAGAAGACCTGAAACCGAAATCCAAGGAGTAGCCCGATGTTCGAACGATTCACCGACCGCGCCCGCAAAGTCATGGCCCTGGCCAACCAGGAAGCCCAACGCTTCAACCACGAATACATCGGCACCGAACACATCCTTCTCGGACTCGTCAAAGAAGGTTCAGGGGTCGGTGCCAACGTCCTGAAAAACCTTGATGTTGATCTGCGCAAGGTTCGTCTCGAAGTCGAAAAACTAGTCAAGAGCGGCCCTGAGATGGTCACCATGGGCAAGCTCCCGCAAACGCCTCGCGCCAAAAAGGTCATCGAATATGCCATCGAAGAGGCGCGCAACCTCAACCATAACTACGTCGGCACCGAACACTTGTTGCTCGGCCTCCTGCGTGAGCATGACGGCGTCGCCGCTCAGGTGCTGATGAACCTCGGCCTGAAGCTTGAAGAGGTGCGCGAGGAAGTCCTCAACCTCCTCGGCGCGGGCCAGGAGACCGATGACGGGAGCGGCGGAGCCACGCAAACAGAAAACCCCGCCGCCGCGGGCGCAAGCGCGGGCGGCAAGGAAAAGGGCAAGGCCAAGAGCAAAACGCCCGCCCTCGATAGCTTCGGTCGCGACCTCACCGAACTGGCTCGCGAATCTCAGCTCGATCCGGTCATCGGTCGCAAAAACGAAATCGAGCGCGTCATCCAAATCCTCTGCCGTCGTCAAAAGAACAACCCCGTCCTCCTCGGCGAAGCCGGCGTGGGGAAGACCGCCATCGTCGAAGGTATGGCCACCGCCATCGTCACTGGCAACGTCCCCGAGCTGCTGCTCGATCGCCGACTCGTCGTGCTCGATCTCGCGATGATGGTCGCCGGCACCAAGTACCGCGGTCAGTTCGAAGAACGCATCAAGGCGGTCATGAACGAAGTCCGTCGGGCCAAGAACGTCATCCTCTTTATTGACGAACTCCACACGCTCGTCGGTGCCGGCGGAGCCGAAGGCGCAATCGATGCCAGCAACGTCCTGAAGCCCGCACTCAGCCGCGGTGAGATCCAGTGCATCGGCGCCACCACCTTCGACGAATACCGAAAATACATCGAAAAGGACGCGGCCCTCGCGCGTCGATTCCAATCCATCCAAGTGGATCCGCCCAGCAAGACCGACGCCGTCGAAATCTTGAAAGGACTTCGCGACCGCTACGAAGCCCACCACCGCGTCCAGATCACCGACGCCGCCATCGCGGCTGCGGTCGAACTCTCCGATCGCTACATCACCGCACGATTCCTTCCCGATAAAGCCATCGACGTCATCGACGAAGCCGGCGCTCGCGTCCGTCTCCGTACCATGGCCAAGCCCCCGAGCCTCGCCGAGATCGAAGAGCAAATCGAACGCCTCTCCATGAGCAAGGAAGAAGCCGTCCGCAACGCAGAGTACGAAGAGGCCGCCCGTCTGCGCGATCAGGCCGAACAACTCCGTGCCAAGAAGGAAGACCTCCAACGCCAATGGAAGGAACGCGCCAAAGAAGTCGATGGCGTCGTCGATGAAGAAGTCATCGCCGAAGTCGTCTCCAAAATGACCGGCGTTCCGCTCACGCGGCTGGAGAAGGAAGAAGCCAGCCGACTCCTCGAACTCGAAAACGAGCTTCACAAGCGCGTCATCAGCCAGGACGAAGCGATCAAGACGATCGCCAAAGCGATCCGACGCAGCCGCAGCGGTCTCTCGGACCCCAACCGCCCGATGGGCGCGTTCCTCTTCCTCGGACCCAGCGGCGTGGGCAAGACACTGCTCAGCAAGGCCCTCGCCGAGTTCATGTTCGGCGACGCCGACGCACTCGTTCAGATCGACATGAGCGAGTACATGGAAAAGCACAACGTCAGCCGACTCATCGGCGCGCCCCCCGGCTACGTCGGCTACGAAGAAGGCGGACAGCTCACCGAGAAAATCCGTCGCCGTCCCTACAGCGTCGTGCTGCTCGACGAAGTCGAGAAGGCCCACCCCGATGTCTTCAACATGCTCCTGCAGATCATGGAAGAAGGTCACCTGACTGACTCGTTTGGTCGCAAGGTCGACTTCCGTAACACGGTCATGATCATGACGAGCAACATCGGCTCCGACCTCATCAAGGGCGGCGGGCCCCAGTTCGGATTGCAAGCCAAGAAAGGTGGTAGCGAAGAGCGCAACTACCAGACGATCAAAGAAACGGTGATGAAAGAACTCGAGCGGTACTTCCGTCCCGAATTCATCGGCCGACTCTCAGACGTCATCGTCTTCCGCCCGCTCAACAAGGAGCACCTCAAGTCGATCGTCGAGCTCGAACTGAAGAAAGTTCGCAACCGTCTCGCCGAGCATGACCTGAAGCTCGAGATGACCGAGGAGGCCAAGGAGTTCCTGATCGATAAGGGAACCAACACCGACTTCGGTGCTCGTCCGCTTCGCCGGGCCATCGAGCAGTTCGTCGAAGACCCGCTCTCGGAAGAGATTCTGCGTGGCAGCTTCCGGGGCAAGGATGCGATCTACGTCGGCGTGAAAACCGAAGGCGACGACAAGAAGCACCTCACCTTCGACGCTACCGCCACCCCTTCTGATCCCAAAAACCCCGAAACCGTTGCCCCCGCCGCCAGCGATGCGACGTGATCTAGGCGTCAAGGTTTAGGCAACCCCTGAACCCACACCGCACGAGCTCTAGCCCACGCGACAGCCCAGCACGCGTGCGATTGAGCAGTGCGCGATGATCGGGCAAGATTCATCGCTGCGACGCTTCGAATCGAATCGAACGAATGCTTCTGTTGGTGTGGATCGGAAGACGTGAGTCTGTGCGTAAGTGAACTGGTCCAATGCCGTCGTTGCCAGCGTCATTCGTCGCTGTTCGGCTCGTCCTTGTGGACGTGCTGCGACTCGTCGGGGATCGGGCCTAGAACTTCTTCGATCGCGGGGGTGATGATGTCCTGGTCGTATCCACGACGCATGAGCAGTCCGAAAGCCCGGCGATGCGCGGTGGCGGGATCAAGTCGTTGGAACGACGGCTTTCTGGCCAGCAGGAGTTCGCGAGCCATGCGGGCCTCGTCGACGGGCTCGTAGACTTTTTCGATCGCCCGCTGGCGTGTCGATTCATCCACACCGGCGGCATCGAGTTGGCGATGCACTTTGTGTCGCCCCGCGCGCTTGTCGAGCGCGTTCATCGCGCGATGCTCTGCGACCTTCGCATCATCAATCCACTTCCGGGCCTGACATTCCGAGATCGCCCGCTCGATTTCCGCAAGTGCATATCCCCGCTTCTCAAGTCGCTCGGCAAGCTCAAGACTCGTCAGCGCGCGTGTCTTGAGTAGCCTGATACTCTGCTGAATGATGTCGAGCCTTTTCATCATCGAGTCATCGTGTGTGGGCCCAAATTCTGTCCGCAATAAACCGGTTCAGAAGCAATGACATCGTGCCTGAAGGCCTCTGATGATTTCCGACCGGCAGTTCGACTTACTTCTTCCCCTTTTTGTTGCGGTCTTTCTTCTCCTGCCAGCCGCCCTTTTTAAGGCGGAGGCTGCCGGGGCCTGCATGTGCGAGTCCCCCGCCGGTAAGGGCGCGGGCGATCTGCATTTTTCCGCGCATGCCCATTCCGCCGACAGCGCGCATCATGTCACGCGCGCCGGAATACTGTTTGATGGTCGTGCTCACGTCGACGGTTGTTGTCCCGCTACCCGCGGCGATGCGCCTGCGTCGATTGCTGTCAACAATGTCAGGATTTTTCCGCTCGGCCTTGTTCATGGAGTTGTAGATCGCTTCGATCTTTGTGAGTTGTCCTTCCATCGCCCCGCCGTTCATGTTGGCCTGCTTGGCCAGATCGCTCATGCCGGGGATCATGCCCATGATTTTGCTGATGGGCCCAAGCTTTCGCATTTGGCGCATTTGCGAGACGAAGTCGTCGAAGCTGAACTGTCCTTTTTCGAGTTTGGCCTGGAGCTTTTCCTGTTCTTCCTGATCGAACTTTTCCATGGCCTCGTTGACGAGTCCGACGACGTCGCCCATTCCGAGGATGCGCTGCGCCATCCCTTCGGGTCGAAACTCTTCGAGTCTTTCGAGTTTTTCGCCGATGCCAAGGAACTTGATGGGTTTGCCGGTGATGACTTTGGCACTGAGAAGCGCACCGCCTCGAGTGTCAGAATCGAGCTTGGTGAGGACGAGTCCGTCGAGTTCGAGTTTTTCGTTGAACCGGCGGGCGCTTTCCACTGCGTCCTGTCCGGTCATCGCATCGAGCACGAGAAGCACGTTGTGCGGCTTGACGGTGTCGTTGACTTCTTTGAGCTCGGCCATCAGTTCTTCGTCGATGGCAAGCCGACCGGCGGTGTCGAGAATGACGATATCTCGGCCGAGCTCTTTGGCCTGCTGTATGCCCGCGCGACAGACGGCGACTGCGGATCCGCGAGCGACCTTTCCATGTTCCCCGATCTTGGAATCGTCGGTGTAGACCGGGACGCCCGCCTGCGTACCGACGACGCGAAGCTGCTGCACTGCCGCGGGTCGTTGCAAGTCGGCGGCCACGAGCATCGGCTGATGCCCTTTGCTTTTCAGATAGAGTGCCAGCTTACCGCAGGTCGTAGTCTTGCCGCTTCCCTGCAGTCCCGCCATCATCACGATCGTCGGACCCGGATTGACGGTATAAAGACCCGTCTCGACCGGTCCCATCAGCTTGACCAATTCATCGTAACAGATCTTCACCATCAATTGCCCGGGCTGCAGGCTCTTGATGACATCGGTGCCGAGACTCTGCTCCTGCACCTTCGCGATGAAGTCATTGACGACATCAAGATTGACGTCCGCCTCCAGCAACGCGACCCGCACTTCGCGCATGGCGTCGCGAATGTTCTCCTGGCTCAACTGCCCGCGACCCGAGAGCGAACGAAAGATTCCAACGAAACGATCGGTCAGTGCGTCAAACATAGCCAAGAGAGTATACCCGGGCGGGCCCGAGTGTAACATCTGACGTATGGACCGACGGAACGCACTGATTTCGCTGCTGATCCTGATCTTCACGGCGATGCCCGCCTGGGCAGACGAGCCGATCGATCTGGGATCTGGTCGGCAACCCTGGATCATCACACTCAGCGCGCCAGTTCGAGCAGACACAGCCAGCGACGGGCGAAAGATCCCACGGCTCGCACTGGCCGACGTCGAAGGAGGCGTTGCGCGCTTGCGGATCGGCTCGGGGCCGGGCGACTTTTCGGAACCGCGCGCGATCACCGGCTTATCTGGCGTCGTGCCGATCGGCATGCGGCGCGGCGTGCGACTCGTCGAATCAGGAGATGCTCTAATCGCCAGTGCGGTCGTGCGCGGAGAAGACGGAGATCAGAATCTTCTCATCACACGCTCGACCGACACGGGGCGAACCTGGTCAGAACCGATCCGATTGAATTCTGTCAACGACTCGGCGCGCGAAGGTTTGCACGGCGTCGCGTCGATGGGTGATCGCGTTGCCGTCGTGTGGCTGGATGTTCGCTCCAGCGCGCACGAGGTTTTCATTAGCGTCTCGCGTGACGCGGGCAAAACATTCAGCCGAGATTTGCGCGTCTATCGCTCACCGGACGGGAGCGTCTGCGAATGCTGTGCACCGTCGGTCAGCTTTGATTCGATCGGTCGCATCGTGGTGATGTTCCGGAATCAGATTGCAGGCGCCCGCGACATCCACGTCATCACCAGCCGTGACGGAGGTGATTCATTTGATTCGCTTTTAAAACTTGGGATTCAAAGCTGGCAGGCGAGCAGTTGTCCGATGGACGGCGGATCGTTGATCAGTGCTGACGGACGGTTACATGGCGTGTTTCAGCGCGAAGGCAGAATCATTCGGGTGGAACTCGCCGGCGGTCGCGAGCAAACACTTGCAGACGGTGCTGGCGTCTTCGCTCTACCGATCAGGCTGCCCGATCTTTCGGGCATCGCAGCAGTATTCACCGCGTCCGACGGAAGGCTAACGCTCTCACAATTTCGAACCGATTCCGCAGAGATAGCAACCACCTCGGTCGCAGAATCGCCAGCCGGGGAGTCGGTGATCACTCAGCTTGATCACCAGTTGTTGATCGTCACGGAATCGCGCAGGCGATTGATGCTCCATCGCGTTGCCATCGTTCAATGATGAGAGATAGCCTACCTTGATCGACGACTGAACTTTCCATCTGGAGCCCGTAGCACCGCTCCGCGAATCGAAAGCATGGTGAGTTCCGAGAGAATCATCCCGGCTTCAAGGCCAGTGCGCTCGACGATGGCATCGGCGTCGAGCGGCTCTTCTAACGCCTTGAGGATCATGCGTTGGCGGACGGTCAGTCCGGGAAGGTCGATGTGGGTGATCGGTGGTGCATCGGGCTGTTGAGCGGCGGAAATGTCGTCGAGTCTTCCGGCATCAAAGAGTGTAAGCGAAGGCAACGCGTCGTGTGCGTTGGAATGTTCGTCAAGGTGAACGTGATCAGGTAGCGGGCCGAGATTGTCGAGCACGTCGGCGAGCGTTTCGACGAGGATCGCGCCGTCGCGGATGAGTTTGTGCGGGCCGGCAGAGAGTGGATTGTCGATTCGACCTGGGAGGGCGAAGACGGGTCGGTTGTGATCGTCGGCGGCATATCGTGCGGTGATGAGCGATCCGGAACGGAGGTCAGCCTCGATCACCAGTACACCGCGTGACAAGCCCGAGATGATGCGATTGCGTCGGGGAAAGTTCTCGGCGAGCGGTGCGGTTCCGAGTGGAAAATCACTGACCACGGCACCGCGCGTTGCGACATCATCGAGCAGGCGTTTGTTCTCAGGCGGATAAGCAACATCAACGCCGCATCCGAGCACTGCGATCGTCCGGCCCTCGGTGGAGACCAGCGCACCCTTGTGCGCGTGCGTATCCACACCGCGTGCGCCGCCGCTCACGACTGTCACGCCCACGCCCGCAAGTCCGCTGCCGAATCGCTCGGCCTGTTCGCGGCCGTAGATCGTGCACTTTCGCGAGCCGACGATCGCCACAGCGTGCAGGTCGCGTGGCTCGATTCGTCCGCGTACCCAGATCACAATCGGCGCGGCGGGCACTTGTCGAAGCATCGCGGGATAATGCTCATCGCCCCATGTGACGAGCGAAACACTCATCGATTGACACCGCTCGATCTCACGGATGGATTCGTCTCGCGTTGATCGAAGCGAATGTAGAATCACTTCAGTTTTCGCCGATCCAATGCCCTCGATCGATCGAAGCAGCGCCGGCCCCTGTGACGAATCGATCGCCGCCACTGCTTCATCCGCCCCGCCCGCAGCACGGATCAGGCGCGAGGTCAACGTCGGACCAAGTCCGTCCGTCATCGCCAGCCTCATCCACGCGAGTTGCGACATTTGCCCACCCCCAAAATCCATTTGACCTTTCAGAGCAACCCATTCGTCATCGCAACGACTCGATGGCCCAGCGTGCGTCCGCCTCGCTCACATTGTCGCGTACGACGACATGCCCGATCCGATCCGGCAGAACAAATCGCATTTTTCCGCCGACAACTTTTTTGTCAGACCGCATCGCCTCCATGACCTCATCGGTTGAAAGCGTGAGTCCCGAGACTGGAAGTTCCGCCCGCGCGAGCAGATCGCGAATGCGGGTGGCGTTGTTCTCCGACATCATGCCCAGTCGAGCCGCCAGACGAGACGCCGCGACGATGCCCATCGCAACGCACTCGCCGTGCAGCATGGAGAACTTGCAGACTTTCTCGATGGCATGACCGAAGGTGTGGCCGAAGTTCAGATGCGCACGTTCGCCGTCCTCGAACGGATCGGCTTCGACGACGGCGGCCTTGATCATGACGTTGTGCGTGATGAGCGACGTTAGGTATTCCAAATCGAGCGCCAGCGCTCGATCGATCGTTCGCTCCAGTCGATTGAATCCTTCTCCATCGCGAATGATGTCATGCTTGATGCACTCGGCCAGCCCGGCTCGCAACTCGCGTGGCGGAAGCGTGCGCAAAGCTTCAACGTCCGCCAAAACCGCAATCGGCTGATGGAACGAGCCGATCAGATTCTTGCCCACGGCATGATTAACACCCGTCTTTCCCCCGACGCTGGCATCGACCATCGCCAGCAGCGTCGTCGGCATTTGAATGAACGGAATTCCACGCAACACTGTGGCCGCGACAAAGCCGGTGATGTCACCGACCATGCCCCCGCCGAGTGCGATCAGCGGCGTGCTGCGTTCGATCCGACTCTCCAGAAGCCGGTCGTAGACCATGCCGACGGTATGAAGGTTCTTTGCATCTTCGCCCGTTGGTATCACCACAGAAAGCGGCTCATACCCACGTTCACGCAACGACGCTTCGAGCAGCGCAAGATAGTGCGGCGCGACGTGCGCGTCAGTGACGATGGCCACCCTGTCAGAGGTGGACAATTCTGGCAACACATGGCCGGCCCCCCGAATCAGTCCGGCCCGGACGCTGATGCCATAAGAGGCGTCCGGAAGGCTGACCATGATAATACTCACGTCGGGGAGCATAGCGATTGCGTCGAACAATGCGACTGCAAGAGAACTACGAATTACATTCGCCGAGGCACGGAAGAAATCACCGTTTGACCAGCAGGATCGGCTCGCAATTCTCGGTGGCTGCGATCCGAGTTCGAACGTGCGGTGTGTTTCAAACGGTCATGCCCTCTTCCTCGTCCTTGCGCTGCTGGGCCTTCATGGTTTCCCAGTCTTCCAGGGTGATGGTGGGTTCGCGTGCCTGCGACCCTTTGTAGTCGCCGACGAGGCCGGCTTCGTACATTTGTTCGATCAATCGGCTCGCGCGGCCGTAGCCGATGGTAAGGCGTCGCTGCAACAGGCTCACACTGCCACGCTTGGTCTCGAGAACCACACGAACTGCATCATCAAAAAGCTCGTCACGCTCGCCCGGATCTCCGCCTCCATCGGCAGCAGATCGAATCTGCACCAGTTCCGGCTCGAACTGTTGCTCCGCGAGCGTTTTGACGAGTTTAACGCTCTCTCGAATCTCCTTGTCATCAATGTAGGTCCCCTGAGCACGCGTCGGCTTGCTCGCGCCGTTGGGCAGATAGAGCATGTCGCCCTGCCCCAGCAGCACCTCAGCGCCATTCATATCGAGCACGATACGACTATCCATGCGGCTGCCCACGCGGAAAGCGATCTTGCTCGGCATGTTCGCCTTGATCAGCCCCGTGACCACCGTCGCCTGCGGCCTTTGCGTTGCAAGGATCAGGTGGATGCCGACCGCACGCGCCTTTTGCGCGATGCGGACGATATGCTGTTCGACTTCCTTGCCGCTGGTCATCATCAGATCTGCAAGCTCGTCAATGATGATCACGATATAGGGCATCTTCTTCGGAATCTTCGCCTCTTCTTCAGGCGTGCCCGGCCCGAATCGCTCGATCAACTCTTCGCGCGTCAGCTTGTTGTAGCCCGCAATGTTCCGCACCCCCGCGTCGGCCATCAGCGCATAGCGTTCTTCCATCTTTTGCGTCGCCCATTCCAGCACGCTGGTTGCCTTGCCACTTTCGGTGATGACCGGACACATCAGGTGCGGAATGTCTTTGAAAGGCGCCATTTCGACGACCTTCGGGTCGACGAGAATCAGCTTCACCATGTCAGGTCGCTGCGTGTACATGATCGACATGATGATCGTGTTGATGCAAACGCTCTTGCCGCTGCCCGTCGTGCCGGCGATGAGGCAGTGCGGCATCTTGGTCAGATCGGCGATCAACGGATTTCCGCTGGCGTCTTTTCCGAGGAAGAGCGGTATTTCCATCTTGCTGCTGGCCGAGTCGGGGGCGGTCTGCATGAGTTCCTTCATGCGGACCTTTTCCTTTTCGTTGTTGGGCACCTCAATGCCAACTGTGTTCTTGCCCGGAATGGGTGCGACAACGCGAATGCTGGTGGCCGAAAGTGCGCGGGCGATGTCGTTGGATAGACCTTGGATCGCACTGACGCGGATGCCGGGTGCGAGGGAGAGTTCATACATCGTGATGACGGGGCCCGTATCGATTTCGGTCACGTGTGCATCGATGTTGAACTCGCGTAGCGCCTGCTCCAGGACCGCCGCCTTTTCGCGGACGAACTGCTCCTGCGCTTGTGCGTAGCCATGTTCAGCATCGCCCAGGGCTTCCCAGCCCGGCAGCGTGTACTCGCCTAACTCCTTCGGCGGAGGTGGCGCGGTCCGCTTGGCAGGCATCGATGCTGCCAGCCTGACGATGATGTCCTTTCGAATCTCCGGCGGAGCAACCTTGTCTGCCTCATCGGATGCTTCGACCTCATCAACTTCTGTTTCGGCCCCTGCGGCATCAACCTCGCCGACTTCGATCACCTCAGACTGATCGATCTCCTCAAGATCCTGCTCGATCTCCTTTGCACGCCCCTTCAAACGCTTGGCCCGGGTGACTGGCGGAACCGCGTCATCGGCCTCGACTTCGTTCGCTTTCTTTGCCCGAGCGGGCTTCATGGGCAGCGCCTTGGGAAGCGATTCGATCTCATCGTCTTTCTTGGGCGCACCCAATCGAGAAGCCAGCGATTCGCGCGTCACGAATCGTGGTAGCGAAGGCATCGGCGGAAAGCTGATGCCTCCCTCCGGCACGCGGTCGCGCACGCGTCGATATGCATCGCCCATCACCACCGGAATCCGCACGACCAGTTCATCGGCAGCCAGCACAAGACCCACGGCAAACATTGCAAGCAACACCACGGCCGCGCCGAGCGAATGAAAGTGGGACGCCAGATACCCCGACGCGGCAATCCCCATCAGCCCGCCAGTTCCTTCCGGCAATCCGCCGCTCGTACCAGGGACCAACAAATGCGTCATCCCGCCCATCGAGACCGCGAGCATCAACAAACCGAGCAACCTGAGCCAGACATCCGACAGAGGCTGCCCCCAAATGCGAAGGCCCAGAAAAATCGCACTAAAGAACAGCACGGCATACGCACCGCTGCCGATCAATCGAAACGCGTGATAGGCAACAAACGCACCGATATCCCCACACCAATTCTCCGTGGCGGCATGCGGGTAAACCGCGTGGCTCGGCCAGTCTGTCGGCGAATAGCTCAACAGCGCAAGTGTCAAGACGACCCAGCAGGCAATGCCCGAGAGGGTCAAACTCCATCGCCACACGTGACTGCGTTCAGACATACTTCGGATGTATCGACCAAACCGACGTCCGGCAATGAAACTTCACGCGCGAAATCGCTCCACCCAGAGCCCCCCATCCATCCACTCGTAAGTCTTGCGCCCATCAACCGTAACGGAACTGTCGGCGGTACTGCCCGCAGGTCAGCGCGTGGTGCCTTCGAAAGACCTTTCCCAGATGATTCGCACTGGCAAAACCGGTCGCCCGAGCGATGCTTTTCAGAGGTTCGTCCGTAGATGAAAGCATCCGACGCACCAAGTCCAGCCGCAACTCTGTCGCATACGCCGCCGGTGTCAGGCCGGTCACTTCGCGAAATCGGTGTGCGAACGCCGTCCGCGAAAGCCCCGCCGCACGCGCAACATCCTCCACCGCCACGCGACGACTCGGATCATGTTCGACAGCCCGCCTGATCCGTCCGAGCCATTCGTCGCGCGGCTGAGGCGGATAGATCGCGCGACGCGCCGATCGATCCAGCTCGATCATCAGCCCGAGGAGCGATCGCTCCCACGCCCACTCATCCTCAAATCGACCCGCGCAAACGCCCTCGACCAACTCCGCACCCCGCGCGAACAACGCCGAGTCCAAACCCGGCGACAGGCACGCTCCCGCCTGCGCCTGCCACGCCTTCACACGTTCCACGAAATACGAATGATTCGTCATGACCCAAAAGAATGACCACGAGGACCCCCGCGCGGCCACCCCACCCGAGTCCAACAGATCGGCCCCCGATTGCCCAATGCCCGCAACCCCATTCGCCGGCAGCCCATAGCGATGAGCACTCGGAATGACCGCCACAAACAGCCCGCCCGCCGACTGTCGTACCGTTCCGCGCGCGTCCGCATATTCCCCATGCCCTTCAAGCGTGAACTGCGCCAACACAAACGGCTCGCGCCGACTCCCGCCCCGCCTCATTCCGTCCCATTGATAACTTGCCGGGTCGGTCCTCCGTTCCAGCCCCACGGTCATCGCACGCCCCTGACCATAGCGCACCGACTGCTGCACCCGCTCCGCAAACGTTCGCTGCAGCCGATCCATCCACGTCTTCTTCACAAATAGACCCTACTGCCACAAATGGTCTCTTGGCAAGTCTGTTTTACGCGTCAAAATCCCACGCGTCGGTGGGTTCTATCATTCACGTTTGTGCGTCCTGCTGAATTCGCGATTCGCCTCAGCCGATATCATGCACAGCAACTGGAGTTCGGATCATGTCAATCAAGATCGCAGTGATCGGTGCCGGCGCAGTCGGTTGGACGCGTGGACTGTTGCGCGACCTGCTCACTGTGCCGGAGTTCAGCGGTATCCATTACCATCTCACCGACATCAATCCGCACAACCTCGACATGGCCCTTCAGCTTTGCTTGCGTGATGTCATCGAAAACAAACTCGATGCGCGCGTCGAGGCGACCCTCGACCGGCGGAGCGCCGTCGCAGATGCCGATTACATTGTCTGCGCGATCCGGCATGGCGGACTCGAAGCCTTCGCCCACGACATCGACATCCCACTCAAATACGGCATCGATCAGTGCGTTGGCGATACGCTCTGTGCGGGCGGACTTCTTTATGCACAGCGTGGCATCCCTGCGATTCTCGACTTTTGTCGCGACATCCGAGAAATCGCCAAGCCCGACGCGATGCTCATCAACTACTCCAATCCGATGGCCATGCTCACCTGGGCCGCCAATCAATACGGCAAAGTCCCCACGATCGGGCTTTGTCACGGCGTCACCGGCGCGCAGTGGCAGATCACCCACGCGATCGAGAAATTCGCCAAACAGAACGGCATCCTCTCACCCGATTACTGCTCCACGCCCTCACAGCCCGGCGAACCCGCCGAAGCGCGCACGCTATGGCTCGACGACTCGATCAAGTTCGGCGTGCACCGACGCGAAGTCGACTTCGTCTTCGCTGGCATCAATCACCAAACCTGGTGCATCAGCGCCAAGTTTCGTGGAGTCGATTACACACAGATGCTCCCCAAACTCATGCGCGACATCCCGGGATTCGCCCGCACCGAGAAAGTCAGGCTCGACGTGCTCGATCGCTTCGGCTTTTACTCCACCGAATCCAACGGCCATCTCAGCGAGTATCTCCCGTGGTATCGCAAACGAACGGGCGAGATCGAGCAATGGATCGACATGAGCAGTTGGATTCACGGCGAGACCGGCGGATATCTGCGCGTGTGCACCGAAGGTCGAAACTGGTTTGAGAGTGATTTCCCCAACATGCTTCGCGAGGCCGTCCCCGTTCTGCAAGGCAATGGTCGAACCTACAAGCGCAGTGAAGAGCACGGCAGCTATATCATCGAAGCCCTTGAGACCGGCAGAACCTATCGCGGACATTTTAATGTCATCAATCGGGGGCACATTCCGAATCTACCGGACGGTTGCGTGATCGAAATCCCGGGTTTCGTCGATCGCAGCGGTGTACAAATGCCCGTCGTCGGCCCGCTCCCACTCGCTTGTGCGGCCACGTGCAACGCGAGCATACGCGTGCAGGAGATGGGCGTCGAGGCTGCCGTCCGGGGCGATGTGACGCTTCTCAAACAGGCAATGCTGCACGATCCGCTTGTCGGCGCGGTCTGCAATCCCGAGGAGATTTGGCAATTGACCGATGAAATGCTCGTCGCGCTCGCTTCGTGGATGCCCAATTATGCAAGCGAGATTCCGAAAGCGCGCGATCGACTTGCCACGCACGAGCGGAACGGCACGCGTGTGAAAACGCGCGAAACACGCGGCGCAGCTCGGAAGGAAACCAAGAGCGTCGAAGCCATGCAGGCCGACCGTGACAAGACCCGCAAGCTCGCGACCGCCACCGACAAGGGCGAAGTCACCGCCAACACTTAAGACGGGTGTTCCGAGGCATGATCAATTCACGCTGATCTGATGTGTGCCAGTGCTTGTGTGCCAGCGCTTGTGTGCCAGCGTTGGAGTGCCAGTGTTGGCGTGCCCGTGTTGAATCACATGCGATCTTTGAGCCAGCAGGCGCAAAGCTGATCGGCGGCGGGTGAACTGCCGGGCACGGTTTCGAGAGGCGGACGCTCGTTGACGCAGCGGGAGAGTATGCGCAGTTTGATTCCGCCGGTGGTGATCTCGGTGGTGTCGCGCGCGTCGGCTTCGCGTGCGGCGTCGCGGGTGAGGCTGCAGCGCGGGTGGAACGCGCATCCGGTCGGGGGATTGCTTGGGCTCGGCACTTCGCCTGACAAGACGATCCGCTTCTTGCGCGGACGCGGGTCAGGTTCGGGTGCGGCCGACAAAAGCGCCTGCGTGTACGGATGCCTCGGACGTGCATAGAGGATCTCGCTCGGTGCCTTCTCGACGATTCGCCCGAGGTACATCACCGCCACCTCGTGGGAGAAATGCTCGACGACGGCGAGATTGTGCGCGATGAAGAGGTACGCGATGTTGCGTTCCTTTTGCAGATCGTTGAGGAGGTTCAGGATCTGACTTTGGATCGAGACGTCGAGTGCGCTGACGGGTTCGTCGCAGACGATGAAGTCGGGTCCGAGTGCCAGCGCGCGAGCGATGCCGATACGTTGACGCTGTCCGCCGGAAAACTCGTGCGGATAGCGGACGCTGTAAGCCGGATCGAGTCCGACGCGCTGCAGGAGTTCGGCGACGCGATCATCGCGCGCCCGCCCGGTCGCAATGCCGTGAACAGAGAGCGGCTCGCCGATGATGTTGCCGATGGTCATGCGCGGATTGAGGCTGCTGACCGGATCCTGGAAGATGATCTGCATGTGTCGGCGAAGCTGACGCAATTCGCGTCCCTCGACCGAGAAGAAATCGCGACCCTTGTAACGCACCTCACCGCCTGTGGCAGGGATCAATCGCAACAGCGTGCGACCGACGGTCGTCTTGCCGCAGCCGCTTTCACCGACAAGTCCGAGCGTACGACCGACCGGGACGCTGAAGCTCACGTCATCGACCGCTTTGACGTGCCCAACGACGCTGGAAAAGAGGCCGCGCCGGATCGGGAAGTAGGTGCGGAGATTCATCACCTGCACGACCGGTGTGGGCACAGAAGATGCGGCTGGAGAAGTTGAAGGTGCGTTCATGGAGTTCACGCCAGCGTCTCCTTCGACTCACCCGCGATCAGAAGATGATCGAGGCGCTTGTGGTTGAGGTCAGGACGATTCGCCGGCGCCTGCTCGAAGCCGTCGGCCTGATGACATGCGACCCAGTGGCGATCGAGCAATTCGCGGGCGGTCGGTTCGCGCGTGCAACAAGTTTTGAGCACGCGGAGCTTGCTGTCGCCGCTGATGACTTCGACCGACTCGGCGCCGGGCTGCGACGCGAGTTCGATCGAACGGGCGCAGCGTGTATGGAACTTGCAACCTTCGGGGAAACTAGCCGGGTTTGGTACGTTGCCGGGAATGGTTTCAAGTCGTGTGCGTTTGGTGCCGAGCATGGGCATGCTCTTGAGCAGCCCGCGCGTGTAGGGGTGCGTGGGTCGATCGAAGAGGTCTTCGACGCGAGCGGCCTCGACGATGCGTGATGCGTACATGACGTAGACGGCATCGGCATTCTCCGCCACCACGCCGAGGTCGTGCGTGATCAATAGCATCGCCATGCCGGTGCGTTGCTGGATGTCGCGAAGCAGTTCGAGGATTTGCGCCTGAATGGTGACGTCAAGTGCGGTGGTCGGTTCGTCGGCGATGAGCAAATCGGGTTTGCACGCCAGCGCCATGGCGATCATGACGCGCTGTCGCATCCCGCCGGAGAGTTGATGTGGATAGGCGGCCAGTCGTTTGCGCGGGTCTGAGATACCGACGTCGATGAGCGCTTGCTCGGCGATATCGAGTGCGTTGCGTTTGTCGGTGGATTGATGGAGCTTGATGGCTTCGACGATCTGATCTCCGATGGTGTAGACCGGATTGAGGCTGGTCATCGGCTCTTGGAAGATCATGGCGATCTGTCCGCCGCGAATGCTGCGCATGTCGCGTTCGGGCATGGGGATGATGTCACGTCCGCGGTACATGATCTGACCGCTCAGGAATTTGGCGGGCGGCATCGGCAGGAGCTTGAGGATGCTCATGGCGGTGACGCTTTTGCCGCAGCCGCTTTCACCGACGAGGGCGACAGTTTGGCCGGGGTAGATGGTGAGATTGGAGTCGCGCACGGGGCGGACGAGACCGCGGCTGGTCTCGAAGCCGACGTTGAGATCGCGAATATCGAGCAGCGGCTGCACGCCACCGCGTACGGAGCTGTCGGCGGAGGATGTCGAGGTGGCGTGGGGCATGTGGAAGTGGTTGGTGGCTGGTTATGAGTTGTCAGTTACGAGTCGTGGCGAAAGAGCATGTCTTAGAGTTGCTTCATGTCCATCATTCCTCGTCAATCGTTTCCTACGTTCATCGCTTGAGCAGTTCATTCTCGCTTGCGTAGTTTGGGATCCAACGCGTCACGCATCGCATCGCCGATCAGGGCGTAGGCGAATACGGTCAGGAAGATCGCCAGTCCGGGGAACACAGCGAGCCACCAGACGAAGCCTTGTCCACCTTGACGGGCTTGGTTGAGCATTTGGCCCCAACTCGGTTGATCAATGAGGCCCAGGCCCAGGAAGCTGAGGATGGATTCGGTGAGGATCGCACTGGCGACGAGGAAGGTGGCGGTGACGAGCACGGGCGTGAGGCCGTTGGGAAGGACATGGCGATAGATGATCGTCGGCTGATTAAGACCTGAAGCGATAGCGGCCTGCACGAAGTCTTGTTTGCGGAGGCGCAGGAACTCGGCGCGTACGAAACGTGCAGTGCCGGTCCAGCTCAGAAGTCCGATGACCGCCATCATCAGGTAGATGTTACGCCCATAGGCCGCCATGACGGTGATCAGGACCAAGAGCGTTGGAGTCGCCTCGAAGATTTCGATCAGTCGCATACCGAAGAGGTCGATACGCCCGACGAAATAACCCATCACGCCACCGACCAGAACTCCGATCGTAATGGCAATCCCAGTCGAGATCAGCCCGACCGAAAGCGCGATACGCGTAGCGTGGATCATGCGGCTGAGCAGATCGGCTCCGTCGGTTTCGGTTCCGAGCCAGTTCACCGCGTGCATCTTCACGGTGCGTTCGGATTTCAAGACATCATTGACGGGCACGATGATGTCGGACGATCCGCCGGTGAAGATGCGGAATTGCGCAGGACGATCGGGCACGCCGGGTGTTTTGCTGATGGCACCTGGAATCTCGACGAGTCGGCCGTAAATGACCCGACCGTCGGCGAGCGTGTGGTTGCCGATAGTGAACGCACCGATCGGTCCGCTGAGACGTCGTTCAGGCATGTCGCGCATGCGATCGGTGGGAGAATACGGGATCAGAGTTCGATAGATGCTTTCGACCCGACCGCTGCGTTCCAGATCACGATACTGCTGGAAATTGATCGAATCCGGCGCGTCTTTCAGCCGAATCGCAAGTGGCGCAGTGATCGCGATCACCAGCACCATCGCGACCAGAGACTGAACCGCACTGAATCGGCGTGTGATCAGGATGACCAGTAGCGTCAATGCAGCAACTGGGAGGATCAGATCCAGTGAGGTCAGATGCTGCCACATCGGGCTGGACCATTTTCCATCCACCTTCATCAGGATGGGATGGCTGTTGGCGATGAATGGAGCGAAGACGCCCAAGAGTGAGAGACAGAGAATCCAGATCGCGCCGAATCTTGCACCTCGGCTCGTAAAGGTGTCGTGCAGCACCTGCCGACCGAATGTTCGGCGCACGACAGGCTTGGGCTTGGCGTAGGTAGCACCAGCATCAGTGGGGTTGGGCGGAACGGTGGAGGTTGAACTAGTCATAGCTCACCCTCGGATCTGCGATGGCATAAAGGATGTCGGCGAGCAGATACGCAAGGAGCGTCAAGAGCCCCGTGACGAAGGTGGCGGAGAGTACGAGCTCGAAATCGCGTTGCTGGGCGGCATCGACGACGAGCTTGCCCATCCCTTTGATGTCGAAGACGGATTCGACCACGATGGATCCGGCGATCAGACCGGGGAGGATGTTGACCAGAACGGTGATCAGCGGGATGAGGCTGGTGCGAAAAGCGTGACGATAGAGAACGACCCGTTCGGCCAGGCCCTTGGCGCGGGCGGTTCGAACGAAGTCGGCGCTGAGGTTATCGAGTAACGCCCCACGTGTGAGACGTGATAGGAAAGCGAAATTGGCGTAGATCAGGCAGATCAACGGAAGCGCCATATGGTAGAGTCGATCCAAGAGCCATCCCGGAGCGAACTGGCCGTCAACGTAACCGGGGAGGAAGTTCATCGCGCTTTCATCGGGGCTGTTGAGTCCGAAAGTCGGGAAGATCTTGAGATACTGCTCGTTGGCAAGGAAGCCAACCAGAAGCACGGCCACCCAAATTGACGGGACACACCAGAGCGCAAGCGTGGTGAAGCTCGTGCCGTAATCGACGAGACTGCCGCGCTTGCGGGCTTGTTGAATGCCCAGCCAGATGGCGAGCATATAGCTGATGGGGAGTGCGACGACCTGTAGCGAGATCGTCCTTGGAAGGGCTTCGAGAATCAGATCATTCACCGGGCGACCGCGAGGAATGGAGTGTCCTAAATCCACTCCGATGGGCTTAAAATCCCAGACGCGTATATCGCCGGCGTCCGGTCCAACGCGAATCAGTTTAAGCTCTCGTTCTAGCGAGCCGAGCGACTTTTGTAGTTCGATTTGTCTGGGGAGATTGGCTGCGACACTGATATCGAGTTCGCGGAGAGCTTTGCGTGCGTCGTCGACTTTTGTCTGAGTGGGCGCGCGAAGTTCGAGTTCCTTGGTTCGAGCTTCGATGACTTGCGGTGCATCGCTTGCCCACTGCTCGAATCCGATGGGAGAAACCTTGTTGAGCCAGCGGAGATACTGGACGATTTTGGGTTTATCCAGCCCGTACCGCATGTTCAGGTAATCTTCCCGCGCACGCCGCTCGTCGGGGCGCATCTCGCCTGTTCGAGTGAGCAGGCTCGCGCCGATCCCGCCAGGTGCGTTGGCGAGCACGCTAAAGACGATGGCAGTCATCCCGATGAGCGTCGGGATGATGAGCAGCAATCGTCGTAGGACGTAAGTCGGCATGGGAGACGCGGATAGGTGCAGATCGAGACGTTACAACCAGGAGCGGTATGGAATCAGTGGGTGAGCAGATCTGGATGGATTGCGACTAGGGCTGACTCTTTCGCAGTTGCTGGTCTGCGGGGACAAACCACGGGAATGGGCTGGGCTCTTGCCAGACATAGTTGAGTCCCATCTTGCTCTTTTCGATGTTTTGGATGCGTGAGTCGATGAATTGGAGGCTCATACGATTCAAGAGGAACGTGTAGGGCTGATCTTCCCAGATAATCCGATGCACTGCCTGCCACGCCTTCATGCGTTCAGCGTCATCGACGGTGGCGCGAGCCTTTTCAATGGCACGGTCGAGTTCAGGATTGACGTAATTGACGAAGTTGTCGCCGTTGTCTTTGGTCTGATCGGAATGGAAGATTTGATTGGTGTCGGTTTCGATACTGGTGGTCCATGCGAGCGTGCAGGCCTCAAAATCGCGACTGTCGAGCTTTTTGAGGAAGATCGGCCAATCGACGGCATCGAGTTCGACCTTGACGCCCTGCTTGGCGTAGGCATCTTTGATGAAGAGGACGATGCGGTCGGTGAAGGGGTTTCCCGCGGGATAGCTCAGTTTGAACTGGAGGGGCTGACCTGCTTCGCTTTCGCGAACGCCGTCGCGGTTGCGATCTGACCAGCCAGCCTCTTCGAGTAGCTTTCCGGCCCGCTCGGGATCGTACGGCCAGGGCTCAAGCGATGGGTCGTTCTGCGGCGAGTCGACAGCGAACGGTCCGACCGCCGGCTTTGCAAAACCGAACCAGAGTTCCTGCGCCATCCGCTGACGATCGATCATCATGGTCATGGCCTGACGCACGCGTTTGTCCGCGAACGGAGTCGGGATGAAGGTATCGCCATCTTTGCGACGCTGGTTCCATCCGAGGTAGGTGTATCCGCCCAAGGGCGAGTAAAAGCTGAAAGGCTTTGCACGACTGATGATTGCGGGATCGTCTTTGAGCTTTCCGAAGCTTTCGGGCGTGCTGGCGAGTCGATCGATTTCGCGATTGCGGAACATGGTCTCTTCGACGACGTCATCTTGCACTTCGTAGTAGACGAGACGATCGAAAGGAGGCTGCACGCCCCAATAGCGCTCGTTGCGGGAGAGTTCGACACGTGTGCCCGGTCGCCATCCGTCCGGCGTGGCCATGCGATACGGGCCTGTACCGATGAGCAGCCCTGGATTTTCATTGAACTCGCGAGGCGTGAACTTCTCGTAAAAATGCTTGGCGAGGATGTTCAGGCCGGCAACGGTTTCAAAGCCGTTGAAGACGAACTCTTTGAACTTAAAGCTGACGCGGTAATCGCCGTCCACTTCAACAGAATCGATCTTGTCGAGATACGATCTGACGCGCGGCGCATCGACTTGCGAGTTCATGATCCAGTCGAAGGTGAACTTGACATCCGCACTGGTGAACGGCACGCCATCGCTGAAGGTAACGCCCCGTCGCAGATCAAAGGTGATGGTCTTGCCGTCGGCACTCTTTTGCCAACGGGTCGCCAGAACTGGGACGAATTCGAGCGTGGCCGGATCGCGCATGGCAAGCGTTTCGGTAACCTTGGCTTGCACGATCGACCCGTAGACGTCGGTGGTGATGTAAGGCGTGATGCGACCTAGTGAGGTGCCAAAGTTCTCGACCAGCCAGTCTCCACGGGCAAAGCCGGGAATTTTCTCGGCATTGCGGAGCGACGCGAACATGTCGCCGAACTCGGTCGCCGATTTCGCGTCTCCCGGACCATCGCCCGCCTGAGGCGTGACACCCGACACCTTGATCCCCGCGCGGATATCTTCGCGTAGCCGACCGACCTCATCAGCAAGGCTCGACGACTCCCGGCGAATGTTGTTCAGATCATTGGTCAGTGACGAGGTCTGCCCCTGCAGCTTGCGGATTTCCTGGTACTGCCGGTCAAACTGCTTCATCGCAATCACGACCAGTGCGATGATGGCAAAGAGAAGGATGTAGGTGAAGAAGTCTTTAATCCCGAAGCGATTTTCCATGGGATGTTTCCGTCGGATGTGCCGCGCGTTGATGCGATCGAAGAGGCGAATCGGATCCACACGCGTCGGTTACTACAGTTTGTTGCCCTCACGCTTCGGATCAAAGACGTCCCGCAGGCCGTCGCCGAGGAAGTTGAGGGTCAGGAGCGTCAACGCGAGGAGGATACAAGGAAACGCCAGCGTCCACCACTCCGGATCGATCACATTCAGTGCCGCCGTCCGATTCTCGCTCGCGAGGCTGCCCCATGTCGGGAGCGGCGGGCGTATCCCTATTCCGAGGAAGCTCAGAAATGCCTCCTGCAGGATTGCCTGCGGAACCGTCAGGGTCGCGTACACCGTCACGGGTCCCACCAAATTGGGCAAAATATGACGAAGAAAGATCACCCAGCCCGGCAAACCCACCGCCCGGCACGCCTCAATGAACGGCTGACTCCGCAGGCTTAACACTTGCCCCCGAACGACGCGTGCCAGCGTCAGCCAACTCACCAAACCGATCGCAAGGAACAGCACGACCAGATTCGCAATCATGGGCGAGAAGAATTTCGACAGCGCCGGCTCCAACGCGAGCTTGAGCATGATGATCATCAGCACGTAGGGCAGCCCGTACATGATGTCCACGCAACGCATGAGCAGTGAATCAATCCATCCGCCCTTAAACCCTGCAAGCAGACCAATCGACACCCCGAGCACCACCGAAAGCACCGCCGCTGCGAGTCCGACGGCAAGCGAGATCACACCGCCCACGAGGCTGCGTGTCAGGATCGATCGCCCGAGCATGTCCGAACCGAACAGGCCCAGCAGTCCCCCTTCGCCGGGCGGGGTTCGCGGCGTAAGGGCGTATTGTGCATCGTAGTACCAACTCGACGCGGGATTCATCGTCCACGGGAGCGTCAACAGACAGGGCAGCGCGATCGCGAGAAAAATGCTCCCCGCCAGCCACACGCGCGGCTGACGGATGACTTTCACAAGCGCGTCCATGGCAGGACTACGCGGCTTGCGCAGCGGCGGAGCATACGTTGCAACATGTCCCGCAGCCGTGCTCATGCGCCCTTCTTCTCCAGATCAATTCTCGGATCGACTACCGTGTACAACACATCGACCAGCAGATTCATCGCCAGCAGGATCGTCGAGTACACCAACACCAGCCCCAGCACCATCGTCTGATCACGGCCCGTCACCGCCTCGACGAAATGTCGACCCAGTCCGCCCTGAATCGAAAAGACCTGCTCCACGACGAACGACCCGGTCAAGGTCGTTGCAGCCGCGGGCCCGAGATAACTCAATACCGGCAGAAACGCGTTCCTCAGGCAGTGCTTGATCACGACGCGGGACTTGCTTAACCCCTTGGCCCGCGCTGTACGTACATAGTCCGCGCCCAGCACGTCGAGCATGCTCACCCGCTGCAACCGCACGATGTACGCCATCGGCGCAAGCGAGAGCGCGATCGCCGGAAGGATGATGTCCTTGATCGATCCCCATTGCCCGATCGGAAACCACTCGAGCCACGCGACGAAGATCAGCACGAGCACGGCCCCGGTCACGAAGGCGGGCACGCTGATGCCAAAAAGGGTCAGCGTCATCCCGGCATAGTCCAGAATTCCGTCCCGCTTGACCGCCGACAGCGTTCCCACCAGCATCCCGACCACCACCGCAATCCCCAGCGCCGCCAACCCCAGCGTCATCGAGATGGGCAGCCCACTGAAGATCAGTTCTTTCACCGAGAACCCGCGCTTGACCATGCTCGGCCCGAAGTCGAACTCGGTCACGATCCGCACGGGGTAATACGTCAAGAATCGCCAACTCGAATCGGCATTGAATCGCTGGGCGAGTTGCTGTAACGCCTCGGGGTTCATCGCCCGCGATTCGCTCGCGAAGGGTGAGCCCGGTGCGACCCAGATCAACAAAAACGTCAACAGATAGATGACCGCCAGCACCAGCGGGAACTGCAACAGTCTGTACAACAAAACTTTCTTCACGAGTTCCCGGGCATGCGAAAAGAGGTCGGACTTCGATCAAACAAAACCACATACGCGACCAACGATCAACCCAGATGGGTCTACCGGCATCGACCGGGAAGCTTACTCCGCCACATACACAGGCTTGAACACGGTCAACTGCTTGGCATTCATCTTCAGTCCGCGGACGTTGGCGTGCCAGAGTCCGTAATTGACGTAATGATACATGGGGATGATTGGCAGTTCGGTGTTGATCATGGTCTCTGCCTGACTGAGCAGCGCGTTGCGCTTGGCCTCGTCGGGCTCGGACGCCGCGCGGGCGATCAGATCATCATAAGCTGCCGGTCCCCAGTTGCTGTCGTTGTTCTGGCTCGTGGAGAGATACTTGTCCGTGAAGGTGCTCGGATCCATGTAGTCGCCGTACCAAGCGACGAGCGCGACGCTGTAGTTCTTGCTCGTCACTTCGTTGCGATAGCTCTTGAGTTCGATGCCCTTGACCTCGACATCGATGCCGAGATTCGTGCGCCACTGCGCCTTGAGGAACTGCGCAAGTTGCGTGCGTGTGGGGTTGTCGGCGTTGTAGAGGATCGTGATCCCCCTCGGAAAGCCCTGCCCGTTCGGGAAACCCGCAGCTGCAAGTTCCTTTTTCGCGTTCTCGACATTGAATCCAGGGATCGGTTCGCTCTTAACGTCAGGGAAAAAGCCCGGCGGAATGTAGCGCTCGGCCACCTGCTCGCCCATGCGCGTGATGTTCTGCACGATCTTCGTCCGATCGATCGCCATCGAAAGTGCACGTCTCACCCGCACGTCGGAAAGCGGATTTTTCACGCCCGGCAGTTCCGAGATCGACTCGGCGCAGTTCAACGTCATAAACGCCGTACCGAATGCACCGGCCACATGCAGATCAGGTCGCTTCTGGTTAAACAATCTCACTGCGATGTCAGGTCCCACATCCGCAAGCCAATCGACCTGCTTCTGCTCATACTGGATGAACGCGCCCTGCGGATCGTTGTTCACGACCATCTCAACGCCCGGGCTCTTGACGTTCGCACGATCCCAGTATTGTTCATTCCGCTCCATCACCAAACGCCGACCTGCCTCCCACGCCGTGAGCACGAAGGGCCCGTTACACACCACCGCAGGCGGACGTGTGTACTCCGGCTTGTAGCTCACGCGGCCCTTGTCATCCACGCTCTTGAACGGCTCCATGCTCGCGGCGTGGCGGGGGTAGAAAGGTGGAAAGCTCAATAGATCCGTGAGGAAGGGGACCGGGTTTGTCAGTTCCACCACCAGCGTCAGATCGTCAGGTGCACGCACGCCGACATCCTCCGCCTTCACTGCTCCGTCCTGAGCACGATAGCTGTTCTCGTACGCTTCGGCATTCTTGATGTAGTAGAACAGATACGCGTACTCGCCCGGTGCTTCCAGCATGTATCGCCAACTGAAAACAAAATCCCCCGCCCGCACCGGATCGCCGTTCGACCATTTGGCCTCCGGGCGCAGCTTGAACGTCCAGGTCTTCTTGTCGTCAGAAACACTCGTCTCGACCGCCAGGGCGGGAACCGCCTTAAACGTCTCAGGGTCCAGCGTGTAGAGCCCCTCGCGGATCGCGTAGGTCACGCGGAAATCCTGCAGATAGCTCATGTCGTTCAGATCGAGCGTGATGATGTCACCTCGATTGATAAACCGGAACGGACGCTTGCCTTCTGTCGCCTCAGCCGTGCTCGCGACGGAACTTCCCGCCGCAGCCCCGCTCGCATCTGCACCGGCCGCACCAGCGTCCGATCCCCCTGACTCCTTCGCCGGACAACCCGCAACAAACCCCGCCACCAAGGCGAGCATCGCTACACGACCAACTACACCCGCCCCACGTCCAATGACGCGGCTACTGCGTTCAATGACGCGCGTGCCGCATTCAATGACGCTCACGCCTCGTTCAATGACGCTCACGCCAAGATCCAGCAGCCTCGCCCCTGGCGACATGATCTGCCGAATCCGGCCTGTCAGACGCCCCCATCGCGAGTCTCGACGCGGACGATCAATCGATTCGTCTGTCGTATCAATCGTCGTGTCGATTTGCTGTGTCATCATGTTCGGCTGTGTCATCATGTTCGGCCTTTCCAATCTCAGAAATCGCCCAAACCCAACGCAATGCAATCACTGCTTGCACAGCGACCACTCATCCATCCCAACCCGACGCATTCAAACCCATGTCGATTCGCCAAGTCGATCGCGACCGGATCATCCGAATTCACTTGGCGTACCTGATCTCATCTGGTGAACATTTCGTTGATGTTCGACCTATTTTGTTGAATCGCGAAGTCCGGAGCTCACAGCAAGATTCGGACGCTCAAGTCGCCTCAATTCATCCCACCGGCAGGCATGGCCTCGGGCGCTGCTTCCGGTGCGGCTTCGCCTGCGGGCGTTTCCTCTGGCTCTACTTCACCCAACGGCCCCACTGTCGGCGGGGTGAGCTTCGCGTTGGGGAAACTCTTGCCAAGCGCGGCCGCAAGGCTGTTCAACGCGTTTGCAAACGCCTGATCGGTCTGCGCACGGCTCAATCGCGAGACAATCGCCGCCACGTTCCCAAGTTGTGTGTCCTTGGTCTGCAGCGCCGTCACCTGCAGCGACGTGCCGATTTTCTTGATCAGTTCGATGTTTTCAGTCGCATCGACGGCTGCGGCGCGCTGCTGCTTCACGCGTTCGATTGCCACCATCATCGTTTCATAAGCCAATTCGATCGAACGCGTCTGCTGCTCGCTCGTGGTGTCATTCCATCCGCTTGTTAACAGAAATCGCAGTGCCCGTTCATCCGACATTGGGCTGACGCGCGATCCCGCAGTATCCAGCGACAAACGCGCCCGCAGCAAGCCGTGCAACTCGCCCGCCACCGCTGTAAACAACGCGCCCCGCCGCGCGCCCAGCGTCCGGGCGAACTCGGCCTCACCCAGACGCTTTGCAAGTGCGTCGTATGCTTCCTCGATCGCAGGCCCACTGTCCGGATGCAGCACCGGAACGTTCGCAACCGCCTGCACCACCACACCCGGACCGCCCGCAGCCGTCAATTGATCCGGAAGCAGCCACGATCCCGATCTCAATCCCCACACCGAAAGGCCCGCCGACGAATCACCAATCAACTGAACGATCAAACCCTCAAAAGGCCCGCCCGCGCCCCGTCGGGCCAACGCCTCAATGACCAATGCCGCATTCAGTCGGACCAGCGCATCCGGATGAACCACCGCCGGCTTGAGCTGCTGCGAAATCGCCATGCTGTATGCCGTCATGAATCCCGCGCTCGGGTTTGCAGTTGGGTCCGTCGGCTTGATCAGCTCCCGTCGTGCATCCGCACTTGCCTGTCGATCCTCACCGGTCAATTGCTTTACAAACTTCACCACATACTGGTTGATTGTCGGCAGATCACGCTCGGGATTCGCCGCCGACGGATTCAACGTCTGCCCCATCGCCGCGCCCGGCGTCCCCACCAGCACCGCCGCCGCCATCAACATACCGCCCAAAAGCCCGCGCAGCCCCGATACGCTCATTCGACACACGCATGCATGACGCATCTCGCCTCCTCGTACAGCGACCGGGCGTCGATCATTCGATGGCGATGGTTTCGGCGTCATGTGGCAGAACTCCGGGGTGTTTTTCTCGTCCAAACGATCCATCTTCAATCGCATTCGCGCCCGAAAGCGCGAACCGAGCGAGTCAAGCCCCGGACGTTATCCCGTTGCCCCGCAAGCGTCAATAAATCCCCACCCCCGCAGCAACCCCAACTTCCGACCCCGCAAACCGATCCCATCAGTCCTGAAGGTTGGGTTTCAACCATGACGATCGATCCTGGCCGGGCACGGCGAGGCGTGGGTTTAGTCATATGCTTCGGGAGCTTCGCCTTTGGGGCGGGTTTTCCAGCGGCGGTGGACCCAGAGGTATTGCCCGGGGTCGCGCCGTACGAAGCCTTCGATGCCGGCGGTGTAGCGTTGCGTGATGTAGCGCAGCGGGTCGGGTGCGTCTTTCCAATCTTCGGGCCGGATGATGTCCTGGGTTCCGACTTCAAACCTGAAATCCCCGATGCGTCTCGCGTAGCCGATCACGACGGGCACTTCGTATTGCATCGCCAGCAGAGCGATCGACTTGTATGTGCTCGCCTTTCGACCGAAGAAATCGACGAAAATCCCCTTGGGCCCGGCATTCTGGTCGGCGACAAGTCCGACCGCCCCGCCGGCGTCGAGCGTGGCGGTCACTTCTTCGGTCGCGCCTTTCTTGGCGATGATCTTTTGACCCTTCTTTTCACGGATCCCGAAAACGAACCGACTGATGTGTGGATTATCAAGTGGCCTTGCGACGCTGGTCGTGGGGAATCCGAGCGTGGCAAGCGCGTAGCCCAGGACCTCCCAGTTGCCGTAGTGCCCGGTCAGCATGATGAGTCCGCGTCGTTCCTTGAGCAGCAGTTCGAGGGTCGGGGCGAAATCGCTGAGGACGATGTGCTTCTGCCAGTCATCAAGACGGATCAGTCGCGGGGTGAACATCGTCTCCACACCGAGTTGAAAGAGCGCTTGCATGCTCTGCCGAGCGAGTCGGTCACAGTCGGCGGGGCGAAAGTCAGGGAACGACCTCGCGATGTTCGCCAGCGCGCGACGGCGATGTTTGGCGTCGATCGCGTAGACGATCGATCCGAGTTTGCGAGCGACATAAAGATTGACCTCGACCGGCCAGCAGTGCATCACCATGTGCACGAGGCGCAGCGTGCCATACTGCAGGAGGTCGATGAGTTTGTTGCGCGGCTTGGCCAGAGTGGGATGAGAATAGCCGGATCGCGTAAGACTCCAAGTGTGCGACGTCGTCACGAACGCGGGATGCCGCGTGGAACACGAAGAGGCATTGGTCGGCCGGGCGGGCCGGGTTAAGGTGAGGTGATGTCACCAGAGCGGATGGACGCGATCCACAGCGGCCGGGCGAAAGACGTCACGGCGAGGCTCTTGCGTGCATTGACCGCGAGCGTCGAGCCGGCTTATCGCCTCGGCGTCTCCAGAAGAAATCGCAGTTTTGATCGGAACTCGGGCGTCATCCGCGCGGGCAGGCCGGTGGTCAGCGTCGGCAACATCACAACAGGCGGAACAGGCAAAACACCGGTTGTCGCATGGCTGGCCCGGCGTCTTTACGCAGCGGGCAGGCGTCCGGTGATTCTCATGCGAGGGTATCGTGGAAAAGACGGGGCCAGCGACGAAGCCGAACTCCTGAGGCGGGCACTCGCCCCGCTCGATCCATCCACATCCGACCCGGCCGTCCCCGTGATCGTCAACCCCGATCGTGTCGCGGCCGCAGAACAGACGATCGGTTCGCGCGCGATGACCAGCCTCTTCATCCTCGATGACGGATTCCAGCATCGACGCCTCGCGCGCGATTTCGATCTCGTCCTCATCGACGCGACACGTCCGTTCGGCTTCGACCGGCTCCTTCCCCGTGGTCAGCTTCGCGAACCGCTCGCGTCTCTCAACCGCGCGGACGCGATCCTGCTCACCAGGGTCGATCTGGTCGAAAGCGATGAACTCGAGCGGATCGAAGGGGTTCTTCGCGTCCACAGCGCTGCGCCGACTTTTCGATGCAGTCACGTGATCGATGTGGTCGTGAAGGGAACCGATCGGCCCACCGCGAGAGAGTCGATCGAGATGCTCGCGGGCAAACGTGTGTTTGCATTTTGCGGCGTCGGAAACCCCGAAGCGTTCTTCGAATCGCTCCGTCGCGCCAGGGCCAGGATCGTCGGCACGCACGCGTTTGCCGACCATAACGCCTACAACGACGATGACCTCAAGCAAATCAGAAAGCAGGCCGAGCGTGCGGGTGCCGAGCGCATCATGACCACATCCAAAGACGCCGCCAAACTCAACGCCGACGACATCTGGATCGCCGAGCTCGGGCTCGCCTTTGCCGGCGGTCACGAGTCACGTCTGCTCGAGTTGGTGACCAGCTCGATTCGATAGCCAAGCCCATCAAAGCCCATCAAAGCCCATCGAGCCGAATGACCCATGCCGAGTTGCATGGCCAACGATTGTCGATGCCCCTGCCCGTTCCCACGCAACCCGAGGTCCCGCGCAACTTGCAGACTCAGCCTCCGGTCCCACGCAAGACGACTCCGCCTGCGATTCGTTCCGGATCACCACGCATGCACGATTGACTTCGTGCTCTTCATGTCCCACGTGGTTCACCCTTCACACAATCACGCTCGAATCGATCGCAGGAACGCTCGCAATCTCCGCGCCCAATTCCTTCACCACGCGCTCGGCAAAAATCTCCGACTGATCCGGCTCGCCGTGCACCACAAACGTCTTGGTCCGCTCGCTCGTCGCCGGCTTCAGGAAGCGCAGCATCTCCTCCGCGTCCGCATGTCCGCTCATCCCCGGCAGCGTCGTCACCTTCGCCCTCACCTCATAAAACCGATCAAAAATCCTCACCCGATCCGCCCCATCCTGCAGCCGTCGACCCAGCGTGTTCGGCGGGGTCCATCCCACGAACAGCACCGTGTCCTTCTCCTTCTCCAGACTCTTGGTCAGATGATGCAGCACTCGACCAAACTCACACGTCGGACTCGACGCAATGATCACGCAAGGCCCGGCCTGGCTGTTGATCTCACGGCTCTGCTGGCTCGTCTTCGCCAGCCGCACGTTGTTCGCCTTCAGGATGTTCGCCTGCCCCACCAGCGACGCCGCGTCCGTGTCATACGCGTCGCGATGGTTGTCATAAATGTGCGTCAGCTCCACGCCCATCGGACTATCCACAAACACCGGTATCGCAGGAATCTGCCCCTCCAGAATAAACTTCTCGATATACCACAACATCGTCTGCGTCCGACCCACCGCAAAGCTCGGAATGATCAATCGCCCCTTCCGCGCGATCACGTCCCTCAGCAATTCCAGAAACGCAGGCTCGATGTTCACCGTCGGATCGTGCCTCCGCCCGCCGTAGGTGCTCTCGGTGATGACGACATCCGCCAAACGATCGGGAACCACCGGATCACGAATGATCGGCGTGTTGAATCGCCCCACGTCCGCCGTAAACAACACGTTCCGCTTCTCCCCACCCTCCACAAAATCCAGCCACACATAACTGCTGCCCAGAATGTGCCCCGCCTCCAACAGCGTCACGCCAATCTCTCCCACCGTAAACCGATGCCCCAGCTTCATCGTCCGAAACAGCTTCGACGTCACCTTCGCATCCTCAGGCGTATACAAGGGCGTGATCTCCGCCTGATCCATCCCACGCGATCGTCGATTCATGTAATCCGTGTTCTCCACCTGAATCTCCGCCGAGTCTTCCAGCACCACCCGCGCCACATCCGCCGTCCCCGGTGTGCAATAGATCGGCCCGCGATACCCCGCCAGCTTCGACACCATCGGCAACCGCCCACAATGATCCAGATGCCCGTGACTCAAGATGATCGCATCGATCTTGTCGCACACATCCCCACGACACGTCGACTCATTCAGTCGCCGCGCCTCGTCGCGTCGCCCCTGAAACAAGCCACAATCCAGCATCAATGTCGTCCCATTGACCGTAACCAAATGGCTCGATCCGGTGACAGTCCTCGCCGCTCCAAGAAATCGAATCAGCATAAGCGTCCCCGGCAGGACTCGAACCTGCGACCGTCGGTTTAGAAAACCGATGCTCTATCCAACTGAGCTACGAGGACCCACAAGCCTTCGCCTGAGCCCCTCATCATATCGCATAACCCCGCCCCTTCCACCCCATCCCTCATCGCCCATCCCTCATTCCCCTCTCTCGTGTTTCACGTTCGATCAACACGCAGTAAACTCACGGCATGGCCTTCGAACATATCGAATCCAACCCCGCCAAGCTCAACGGCCAACCCTGTCTCGTCGGCACACGTCTGACCGTTCGCCGTGTCCTTTCGCTGCTCGCGACCTATCCCGATCGCACAGAACTTTATCGTGAGTTTCCCGAACTCAACGACACCAATGTGCAAGAGGTCCTGCAATACGCCCAGGCCCAACTGCCCGACCGAACCGCCGAACTCGCGGAGCTCCCCTGAAACTGCTCCTAGACAACGGCCTCCCACGCACCCAACACCCCATCGTTCATCATTCATCGTTCATCATTCATCGTTCATCGTTCATCGTTCATTCCCCATCCCTCATCCCCCACACCCCACGCCCCATCCCCCGTCCCCCCCCCCGCCCCTCACGCCGCCAACTGTCGCACATCCAGGCCCGCGCCCGCCGCCATCTGACCCAGCGATCGCGCGCCCTCACTCAATCCCGTCTCCGTCACCCGCCTCACATCGTGCACCACCTCACCCTCGCCGATCCCCTGCCTCACACGCTCCGCCCACTGATCCCGCAACTCCCGCGCAAGCTCCACCCACCGCCCATCCACACGCCTCTTCTTCTTCTCCAACACACGCCCCAAACCATCTCCCACACGCCCACCCTCCACCGCCCCATCCCCCACGCGCGCCTCCGCCTTGTTCCTCTCCGCCCTCGCTTCGACCTCACGCTTCTTCTTCTTCGCCTCCTTCACATCCTTCGCTTCCTGCGCTTTCTGCGCTTTCTTCGCTTCCTTCGCATCCCGCGCACCCAGGCCCCAGCCCGGCAATCCTCCGCTCTCCCGCGCTCGCCTCAGATTCTCCTGCCGCGCTAGCTTCACATCCGCCCGACCCAGCTCATGCAATCGACGCAGCCTCTCGATCGTCGCCGCCGAAAATCCACCCGCCGGATGCACCACAACACCCTTCTCACCCTTCTCACCCTTCACAACCTTCTCCACGCGCGCAGACTTCTCACCACGCGCAGATTCCTCATCGCGCGCAGACTTCTCCACGCGCGCAGCGTTCTCTCCCCGCGCAGCGTTCTCATCGCCCGAAGAAAACGTCTCCTCATGTTCTTCGTCGAGCGCGTTCGTCTCCTCGACATCTTCGAGCACGTCTTGCATCTCCATCGGCCGCACGTCCTGCCAACGCACGCCCGCGCCCGGGTTCAACGGGTCGGGCATGATCGGAAACACCAAACGGTCCGCCCGCATCTGTCCACCCGCCGTCGTGCTCGGATACCACCACGGCGTTCCGCCCTTCGTCACATCCCCATCATCGCCCGGCCGGATCCGCTTCTGCCAAAAGATATGCACCCTCGGCTCGCGCTTCTTATTTTTTCCCTTCCCCTTCACCTTCCCGTCCGCACCGTTCCGGAACGCGATCGGCACGAATCCCATACTTTCCCAAAACAGGTTTGCACTCAGATCCTGCGCACACCAGCAACTATACAACTTGCACCCATACGCACTCCGATCAAACTGCGCCTGCAACAACTGACCCGCCACCAGCGTCCTCCTATACTCCGGCAAAACATTCATCTGCGTGATATACCCCACTTCATCCCGCTTGAAGTATCGATCCGCCGCGATGAGATACCCCACGATGATCGGGGTTTGGGGTGTTGGGGATGGGGTATGGGAAGACGAACAAGGGGTTTGGGGTGTAGGGGATGGGGTATGGGAAGAAGAGGAAGGGGTTTGGGACGAACTACCGCGCATTTCTTCCCCCACCCCCCAAACCCCATCCCCCATCCCCCGTCCATCCCCCACACCCCACTCTCCCCCCACACCCAACTCTCCCTCCACGACCCGTCCACGCCTCGCTGCAACATCCGATCCACTTACTTTCTGAGCGACTTTTGCAGACCGGCCAAGAGTTTCCCCACCGACTGGGCCAGTTCCCAGACCGGCAACATCGCGTCCCGGTCGATCATGTTCAGGCGGACACACAACGTGAGCAGCGTCTCTACTTCCAACAGTGATCCCCGGGCGATCGATAGATGCTGCAGATACTCCGCCCGATGTGCCCGTCCGTATCCCTCCGCGATGTTGGCTGGCACCGACACCGACGCCCGTCGAAGCTGCGACATCAGCCCGAACTTCTCCGACTCCGGCAGCTGCTCCACCATCCGATAGACCGCCTCCACAAGCTGCATCGACACTTCCCACACCTCCAGATCCCGATAGCTTCGCAGTGCCATAAGCATCTCCTCCAGAAAAGTCTCGAACACCATCCCCATCCAAGTCAACTCCCCCCACACCCAATCCCCCATCCCCGATCCCCCGTCCACCCCCCACACCCAATCCCCCATCCCCAATCCCCCGTCCGCACCCCACACCCAATCCCCCATCCCCCACACCCCACGTCCTCTCCGCCACCAGCACTTGTCCGAGTTTCACTTTCCCTACGAGCGCCATTCGCGGCAGGAACCCCAGCGACGCGCTTTCTGCCTTCTGCATTCGATCGATGGCCGGGATGTCGTCGAGCGTGGCCGGTCTGATCCGGATCGCCACGCGTGCCTGGATCGGCGCGTGTCGCCGCAGGCGTTCCCGCAACTCCATCACGCTTCCAACTCCCGCCCCCGCATCCCCCAAACCCGAATCCCCATCTCCCACACCCCGACCCCCATCCCCCACACCCCATACTCCCCCCGCCCGATCGCCCGCCCGCACGACTTTGCCGTCTGTATCGATGATGTCCATAGCAAGGTCATCGTCGATTTCCCCGCCCGGCTTTGGCGAGTGATCCGAGTATGGGGGTGGGATTGGGGTATAGGGTGTTGGGGATGGGGTATGGGAAGACGCGGGAAGGGTTTAGGGTGTTGGGGATGGGGTATGGGAAGAAGACCAAGGGCAATGGGAAGAAGACGAAGGGGTGTCGGAAGGCTCTCTGCGCATTTCTTCCCCATCCCCCACACCCTATCCCCCAAACCCCGTTCTTCCCCCGCTCCGATAAAAACAGCGATTCCCGCGATCGCGGGCGGCCCAAATATTCCCGGACTTTTCCGGACAGGTATTAAGTCCCTTACGACAGGTATTAAGTCCCTTACGACAGGTATTAAGTCTCTTACGACAGGTATTAAATCCCTTACGACAGGTATTAAGTCTCTTACGACAGGTATTAAGTCTCTTACGACAGGTATTAA
>JAIYCY010000001.1 GCA_027487775.1 Planctomycetaceae bacterium | reverse complement strand
TGAGGGAGGCCGAGACGTCGGCGGGGAAGTCGATTTGCAGCCCCTGACGCGGATTTGGATGCGGGGCGTCGAGAAGGAAATTGGCAGAAGCGAGCAGCCGACGCATTTCAAGGCCCTCGATCAGATTTGCAGGTCCGAACGCGCGACCTCGTCGAGGCGATCGACGTGCTGAAGTTAGAGCGTCACGGTCACGTTGCGTTGCGTTGCGTTGCGTTGCCCAACTGTTCTTGCCTGCTGCGCATATGAGCCCCCTAAAGCGGTGTGCGCGAGTTCGGAGAGCCTGAACGGAACAAGTCCCCACTCGTGATGTGTGGAGTGTGACAACGCAAATCGCACTGGTCAAGTTAAAAATGGGAAATATGAATGAGGCATAACGCCGCGGGGGACGAGAATTGATCGAGGGCACGATCGAGTGAGTCCGCCCGACCTCTACCTGCCCACCTATCCGGCCATGAATCGGATTCGCGGCGACCGATGATCAGGACTTCTTCGTCTTTCTTCGCAGCTTCGCTTCTTCGTTGTGAAATCTAATCTCCGTCGTCAACAATGAGACTATGAAATCTCTATAGATCCATCCCGCTAAAACTCAAAATCGTCGTCGGTCTTTTGCAGGAAGGTGAAGAAGAGGATCTGCTCGGTCCGCTGCTTGGTATCGGGATCGAGCGGGGCGGCGCGGAGGCTGAAGAGGCGGAAGAACCAGGCGAGTTGGGATTCGTCCATGCCGTCCTCGGGGACGTTGGCGGGATCGACGATGTCGGAGATGTTCCGCTGCATGATCGATTCGACGAGGTAGCTGATGCTGATTTCGTCGGCGGTCCAGGTGGAGAGAACGGCCACGGGGTGTTGTTTGACGACCGGGCGGGCATAACGCAGGGCCATCGGATCGACAGGCTCGCCGAGCGCTTTGAGGTAGGCGCGGGTTTCGGGGTCATCCTTCCAGGCGAGGGCCTGCTCCTCGTCCTCACGCAGGCCTTCGATGCCGGCCTTGAGGTGGGCCTCCATCCGTTCGTAAAACTGATCGACCTGCGGACCGACGAGCGAACGAACGAGAATGACCTCGCCGGGCTTGCGGGCGAGATGGTAGTCGTTCGTGCCAAGGTCGACGGCGCGCTTGAGCAGGCCCAGCGCGTCGGAGGTCGATTCGGGGTGGATCAGGCTGGAGTTCTCCACCTTCTGCCGGGCGAGCTTGGCGACGCCCTGCTGAAACTCGCGGGCGGTGTTGCCGGAGAGCGGACGGATGTCGGCGTCGAACTTGTGCGTGCCTTCATAGATCGCGCCGAGCTCGGCGTACATGCGGATCTCGTCGATCCTCTCGCGGGCACGCTGCGCTGGCTGGACTGGGGATTCGTCAGACATGGTTGGGATGAACCTCTGGATCGATGGATGGCCTTGAGAATCACCAGACAGACTGAACGCGTGTGATCCTCGAATGCAATATGAACAGAAGGGAAGCGAGGGGCAGATCAAGTTCAGTCAACGCCGAGAACGTTTTTAAGATCTCGTTTGAGGGCTTCCTTGTCGAGATGCGAAGTGCCCCCGCCGGTGACGGTCGGAAAGTCGTCTTCCGGTCGATCGGAAAGCCCACGCATCGTGTTCGCATTCGGGCCGTAGTTCATCGGATCTCGCATGATGGCTTCGCGGTCAGACTGCCCGAGCGTCTTTTCCTCGGTCTGGCAGCCGACCATCGTCAACAAGATCAAAACACCGCACGCCAACGCCGCCGCACCCAACGGCAGACGATCGCTTCGACGCAGAGGCTTTACAGTCGTTTTCACAACGGGATTGTCGGTCCAGAGCCGGTAGAAGGCAATCGCAAAGACGTCGCGATCGAGAGAAACGGGCGTCGAGGTGGGATGAACGCAGAAAATGAACGTGTGATGAATCGGTCGCAGGGCTGGATTGTGAATGCGATCGCGTCGATAACTATTGACGCATGCTCTACGCGCCCGCGTTCAATTTCGAGCCGCTCGCCGAGACTGGCGATCGGGTGGTCCTGACGGTGGACGATCTGCTCTTTCCGTATGTGTGGGTGTTTTATGCGGCGTTCCTCGTCAGCTTTTTCTTCACGCCCGTCATGCGCCGACTCGCCATCCAATGGGGCGTCGTGGATAACCCGGACGGACTGCGGAAAATACACCGTGAGCCCGTGGCCTATCTGGGAGGCGTTGCCGTCTTCCTCGGATGGATCAGCGCGATGGCGGTCGGCACGTTCTGCCAGTGGCACATCGGCGCAAAAGGCTGGTTCCCAGAACTCGGCCCGAATCCCTTCATTCCGCCCGTCGTGGTGGCCGGCGCGACCATGGTCGTCCTGCTCGGGCTTTATGACGACATTCGCGGGGCCGGCCCGTACATCAAAATCCTCGGACAAGTGGTGGCCGCCGGTGCGCTGCTGTGGGCGGGCATCGGATGGGGACTCACCGATTCGATCGTCGAAGCCGTCACCGTGCGACTGACCAAGTTCACCGGGTGGGAGTTTTCCCCTGAGTTACTCAGTCTCTTGTCTCGATGGAGCAGCGCGGGATTGACCGTCGCACTCGTCGTCTTCTGCTGTAACGCGTCAAACCTCATGGACGGACTCGACGGCCTGTGCGGTGGAGTGACCGCCATCATCGCGGTCGCACTGCTGTTGGTCGCGATCCATTTGGCACAATATCCTCAGGCAGGCGACGCAGAACTCATCCGCCGCGATGCAATGCGGGTCATCTTCGGGCTGGCACTCGTCGGCGCGGTCCTCGGATTCGTACCCTTTAACTTCAACCCAGCCAGCATCTTCATGGGCGATGCAGGCTCACTCTTCCTCGGTTTCACCTCCGCCCTGTCCATCATCCTGCTCGGCGAACAAGACACCAAATGGCTGCTCGCTGGCATGGTCATCTTCGCACTGCCGACACTCGATACCGCACTCGCCTTCGCACGACGAAAACTCGCCGGTCGACCCCTCTTCTCGCCCGACAAACAACACCTCCATCACCAACTCGTCTCACGCGGACTCTCCGTCAAACAATCCGTTCTCATCGCCTACGCACTAGCCGTCTTCTTCGCCCTCTGCGGCCTCAGCGTCATCTTCATGCGCACCCGATACGTCGTCGCCATGTACCTCGTCCTCTTCTGCTTCATTATCGTCGCAGCCTACAAAATGGGCATGATCCACGAACGCGCACGACGCGAACAAGGTCAATCCTGATCCCAATTCCATACCCACAACGAACCCCACACCAGCAACCCCACCCAAACCCCCTCCAACAGCATCGCATCCACCATCCAGACATCAATTTACATCCACCGACCCGACTCAACCCCTCCTCCCCCGGACCTCCCTCATCCCGCCCACCTCCGCACCCCCACAGACCCCGCCTGAATCCCCCGCCGGGCAGTGCCCCATTCTTGGCATTTTCTTCTTTACTCGGACGGCCCGCCTTGCTACGCTGTCTGACGGAGAAGCCTATGCACGCACTCAACACCCTCTCGTCTGATCCCAACCCCTCCGTCCGCATCTTCCAAGCCATCGAGCATTCGCCCGTCGTCGCCAGCGTGCGGGCCGCCGTCGATTGCCCGAACTTCGACAGCTCCACCCACGTCGCCATCTCCACCCAATCCCAAAAGCTCAACACCGACTCCGATCACCCCCTCCTCGCCGCACCCGTCTCGGGCCGCAGCGCCTCGCTACGTCCCAACCCGCTCACGACCAAGCCCATCCGACTCGCCATCTAAACATCCACACATCACACCTACAGTCACGACACCTACAGTCACGACACCTGTAGCCACGACATACACAGTCACGCGAGCGACTCGCCCCCACTAAAGACGCAACACCAGCGCAAAACCCCCGCAACACCAACGCCCCGACGAGACCCCAAAGCCTCGCCGGGGTATTCTTTTGCCCGCAAACCGCATCCAAACCACGCAGGCGCACCGCATCACCCACCCACAGGCCTCGCCCACAACCCACCAAACCCCAAACCATCATGAACCCGACCCAGCCATTCCACCCCGCTCCCGACAACACCCAAAAACCTCTCGACCCAGACACCCTCATCTCCAGCACCCCCATCACCCACACACCCGATTCCCAACACCCGCTCTCCGTCCTCCCCAAAACCACGCGCACACTCCTCGCCGGCATCGAACAAGGCCTCCACCACGCCGCCCAGATTTACGTCAGTCTCAACGCACTCACGATCGCAAACTTCGCGCTCGGACACGCTTTCCACACACTCGCGCACACCTCAAATCACACCCCAATCTCACCAAGCCAATCCACGCTCACACCCGATCAGTCACCACTCACCCCAGATCAACACACCCTCTGGATGAGCGCCTGCAAACCACTCGCCGCCGTCCTTGCTCTCCAAGCCGTCGCGCAAGGCCTGCTCCATCTCGACGAACCCGTCGCCAACAAAATCCCCGAATTCGCCTCACACGGAAAACAAGACATCACACTCGAACACCTCCTCACGCACACCGCCGGCTTTCGCGGACCCCTCAACAATTTCTCACCCGGCAGCTTCGATGACATCGTCGCCCGCGCCTGCAACCTCAAACTCGAACCCCTCTGGACCCCAGGCCAACGCGCAGGATACCACGTCGCAAGCTCATGGTTCATCCTCGCCGCCCTCCTCGAAATCACCACCGGCCAATCCTTCCCACAACTCGTCCAGGCCAACATCGCATCACCCCTCAACCAATCCATCCGCTTCCACATCACAGACCCCGCCGACTTCGCCCGCGTTCCACTCATGCACATCACCGATCCCAACGCCATCCCCAAATCCGGCTCACCCACCGACTGGCCCGGAAACGACCCCACGCTCGCCCGCATCCCACGCCCAGGCGCCAGCGCACGCGGCCCCATCCAAGCACTCGGTCGATTCTACGAATCACTCCTCTTCGACAATCATCTGCTCGATGCCGAACATCGAAAGCTCCTCTCCTCACGACGACGATCCGGACTGTTCGACCAAACCTTCAAAGAACCCCTCGACTGGGGACTCGGCGTCATGGTCGACTCCAAATACACCGACACCAACGCCCAACAACGCGAACATGCCTACGGCTTCGGCCCGCACGCCTCACCCCACACCTTCGGACACGGCGGAAACCAATCCAGCATCGCCTTCGCCGACCCCGCACACGGCCTCGTCGTCGCATGGACCTGCCTCGGCATGCCCGGCGAACAAGCCCACCAACTCCGAAACCGCGCCATCAACCAAGCCATCTACCAAGACTTGCAATTGAATACTTAGATCATGATAGCGTCGCAATCGAGCTGACAACCACAGATTAAACAACGATGTCACTCCTGAGGAGCGGCGGAACGATCCCAGTGGTATCCGACATCAAACGGATCCTTGGCTTCGACACGCTGCTGGTCGGCTATGGCAGGCAGGACGATCGTATTCATAGTCATAACGAAACGTTTGATGTCGAGATGTTCCATAGAGGAACCGACACCGCGGCGGCGCTGTACGAAGCGCTTGGGCGGCTCAGGTGATCCGCATCGCCACGAACGTCGTCCGCCCGTGTGAAGGTCGGGCGGTCCCACCTCTCGTTCAGCCCCGCGATCACCGCCATGAGACGGATCGGCTTCAATTGCTGAGGGTCACGCTGATTATCGGACTTGGTCGATTTTGGGCTTGAAATTTCAGTAGGGGGGGGGGGATATCTTCCGATCAACACGAACAAAGGGGTTCACATGTCTAGGCAATTTGCGGAAGCTCTTGAGGCACGTCGGCTGCTGGCTCTGGTTTGGCCCACGCTGGCAAGTGAGGTTAGCGGTAACGATACGATACTGTTCCAGAAGCCGGCGTCCGTGTATCAGATTGTTCACAATGGAGCGTCAAGAAACTTGGGAACAAGTATCAATGGGAACCAGATCACGATCTGGGGTGGTGCGGGCGATGACGACATCAATGTCTTTGACAACCAGATTCCAACATCGATTGCCGTGTTCATTTATGGTGATGCCTATCCGGGTGGCCCGTCTGTGACACCTGGCAATGATACGTTATCTGGAGGAGCAGGAGCGGATTCGATCGAGGGCGGCGGAGGGAATGACTCGATCATCACCAGCCCCGGGAATGACACTTTGGTGGGTGGATCGGGGACCGACATCATCAGTGCTCAAAATCTCACCAACTCGTTGAGTTTTGTACAGTGGTCGCTCGATGGAAACAACTCGAACGACACAGTGACATGGTCCGAGGGGGATGGGTTCAACGGGGGATACGCCGTTCAGATTTCGGGGGAGAATCTCCGGGGTGGTGCGGGTGGAGATCAGCTGACGGGTGATGCAAATGCCAACACGCTTTGGGGTGGTACCGGCAACGACACGATTTATGGCTCGGGTGGTGCCGATCTGATCTATGGTGAAGGTGGCAGTGATTCCTTATTCGGTGAGGGTGGGAATGATACGATCTACGGCGATGCTGGATCGGACTACATAGACGGCGGATCGGAACTTGATGATTTGTATGGTGGATCAGGCGCTGGAGATGCGGTGTACGGACGGGCTGGGAATGATCGGTTCTGGCTCGCTGATAGTGGTGCCAAAGATTCGGCTTGGGGAGGATCGGGAACCGATACGGTTCTTGACCGCGACACCGTGGATGT
>JAIYCY010000016.1 GCA_027487775.1 Planctomycetaceae bacterium | reverse complement strand
TCCTCCGCCTTGGCGATCGCGTGCAATTCGCCCGCCAGCGTCCGCGTCGCTTCGTCATCGGCCACTTCATTGAACAAGCCCCAGATCGCCACCGACGGATGGTTGTGGTTTTGTCGGATCAGTTCCTGAAGCTGGATCTTCACATTGTCCTTGTATCGCCCCGAAGAGGGGATCGCACCCCAGATCGGAATCTCCGTCCAGACAATGATGCCCTTGCGATTGGCGTACTCGTAGGTGTAAGGGTCGTGCTGCCAGTGGACGAGTCGCACGGCATTTCCGCCCATGTCTAGGATGAAATTCAGGTCCTGCTCGCGATCGGCGTCGCTGATGGCGCGGCCCTTGTTCAGGCGATCCTCGTGCAGCCCCGCACCTCGCAATTGATAACGCCTGCCGTTCAGCATGAAGCCCTGCACCGGGTCGATCCGCATGTCACGCAGGCCCAGCGGTTGATAAATCGAATCGAGCTCGTTGCCCTGATTGTCACGCACGCCGATGCGGAGTGTATAGAGATACGGATCGTCAAGACCGTCCCAGAGACGCGGATTGTTGATGCTCGTGTTGATGTAGATGGATCGCCATTGCCGGGCACGCAGCCAGCGCACGCCGGAGTTCCAGCCTTCGACCTTCTGCCCGTTGGCGTCGTAGAGATCGGCCTGGATGGCATACTCGCGACCGTCGGCCCAACTGTTGCGGACGAGGGTGCGAATGTTGAGGTCGGCGCTCTGGGCGGTCACGTTGGATTGCGTGATCCATACGCCAGGCGAACCACGATCCAGCGGATTGACGTGAGCGCGATTGAGCACCAGCAGCGACACATCGCGATAGATTCCGCCGAAGATCGTGAAGTCGCCGCGATGTGGGGCGATGTCGTTGCTCTGACGATTGTCCACCTGCACCGCGATCGTGTTCCGCGCGCCCGGCGTCAGGAACGCACCGATGTCGGCGGTCCATGATGCGCTTGCCCCGCGATGCTCGGCAACGAATTGACCATTCACAAAAAGCTTGCCGAGCGTGTTCACGCCGTCCATCTTCATCACGACCCGACGTGTGCTCCATCGAGAGGGGACATCGAACTCCTTGCGATACCACGCAACCCCGCGGTAGTAATCGTTTCCGCCGTCCTGCCCGTCGAACGCGTTGTAGGTGTGCGGAAGGGTGACGCCCGACCAACTCGAATCGTCGAACGACGGACTTTCCGCGCCGCCAACATCCTGACGAATGAACGACCAGTCTCCGTTGAAGTTGACCACCGTCCGACTCTCCGCCGGCACGGACGGATGGACGTAGCTGCTCAAAAGCTGTCGGTTCTCCAGAATTTCAATCATCCGTCGATGCATGAATCACAACCTCACAAATCAACAATCCAACACGTTCCGCTCGATCCGATCCCACGGCCGAGGGAGACTCCGAACCACGACTCTACCATCCTATGACGTTCCTGAGGGACGAAGCTTACCGGGCAAAACTTCCCCGACTAGGCTCGGATGGGCCCCTCTGTTTCAGCGTTCGCACGATGAATCATCGACGTTCTGGCCGACGACGCTGGACATTAGGCATGCCAGGCCGAAAACGCAGATCGATTGCAGGTGAAATCGTAGCCGATAAGCTGGGATGATCTACGCCTCCTAAATTGCCGGTCTTAACGTTCGGGTTCTGAGTTCGTGCTTTCGGACGGTAAACACTGTTAAATGGTTCAATTCCGGGGCAATGTTTCGACTGGACTTGACGTATATCAGAGTGAGGGAATCGCCAGTCGGTTGGGAAGAACGTGCCATGAATCAATTTGCCGAGTCATCCGTTGCCCCCGCCCTTGCTGCGGGAAGTCTCTTTGGCTATCCGCTCCTCGGGGCGATTGGCGAGGGGGCGGGCAGCCATATCTATCTGGTGCGTGACCCGTCGACCGGTCGGAAACTCGCGCTCAAGCATGTCGTTCGCAAGAGCGACAAGGACGTCCGATTCATCGATCAACTCGTCAACGAATGGGAAGTCGGATCGAAGATCAAACATCCCGGCGTGCGAAGGCTCGTCGCGATGAAGCTCGAACGCTCGCTCCTGAGACGCATCATCGCCGCCGGCCTGGTGATGGAACTCTTTGAAGGCGAAAGCCTCGAACGAAAGTTCCCCAGCGACCCCATCGAACAAATCGACACCTTCATCCGCACCGCGGAAGCACTCGCGGCCATGCACTCGGCCGGCTTCATCCACTGCGACCTCAAGCCCGCCAACATCCTTCGCAAAGCCAACGGCGAAGTCTGCGTCATCGATCTCGGGCAGGCCTGCACCATCGGCGCGCAGAAGGAACGCATTCAAGGTACGCCCGATTTCATCTCGCCCGAACAAGTCAAACTGCTGCCCCTCGACGGTCGTACCGACATCTACAACCTCGGCGCGACCATGTACGCATGCCTCGCGGGCCAGAAAATGCCCACGCTCTACACCATCAAGAAAGGCGAAAACAGCTTTCTCGTCGATGCGTTCGTCAAAAGTCCACGCGATCACAACGCCAGCGTCCCGGAACCGCTCAGCGCGTTTGTCATGGAGTGCGTCCGCACCAATCGCGACCGACGGCCCGCCGACATGAAGGCTGTCATCCAGCGCCTGCAAGCCATCGCGCACGGCATCTCGCAAAGCATCGCCCGTGCGAAATGAGACGCACAACACCTTCGATTGAACATCCCGAACGGGCCATGGAAAACGAGCCGTTGCATCACGCGGCTCGATCAGACAGGCATTGCGCGTTGAGGACCGCTCGTTTGTCTCGGCTTTGTCTCGATTTGCCGCACGCGTTGGTATCGTGATACTACGCCGGCATGGCGAACGTGCGTGTGATGGTGCTGAGATCGGCGGGGACGAATTGTGATCGCGAGACCCAGCACGCTTTCGAGCAGGCAGGGGCGGCGGTCGAGCGGGTGCATGTGCAGCGGTGGATCGAAACGCCGACCATGCTCGACCGTTTTGACATCCTCGCACTACCCGGTGGATTCAGCTACGGCGACGACATCGCGGCCGGTCGGATCCTGGCGACCGAGCTGACGACGCGGCTGGGCGAATCGCTTCGCCGCTTCGTCGAGCGTGGGCGGCTTGTGATCGGAATCTGCAACGGTTTTCAGGTGCTCGTGCGCACCGGGCTTTTGCCGGGACATTCGCCGGTCGGTTTTGATCAGACCTCGACGCTCGCGCACAACACCAGCGGGCGATTTCAGGCGCGCTGGGTGGGTTTGGAAGAGGTGCAGGGCGCGTGCGTCTGGACCCGGGGATTGGGCGCATTCGAACTGCCGATGGCGCACGGGGAGGGGCGATTCGTCATGTCGAGTGCGAAGGAACTCGACGCGATCGAGCGATCGGGGCAGGTCGCCTTGCGATACAAAGGTGAAAATCCGAACGGCAGCGAGCGGGCGATTGCGGGCGTGTGTGATGCGAGCGGTCGAGTCTTCGGGCTGATGCCGCACCCGGAGCGGTATGTGGTCGAGTCACAGCATTTTGACTCGGTGGGCCGACGTGTGCGGGACGGCGTGTCGATGAACGCCGAGGCGGTCGGCATGAAAATCTTCCACAACGGCGTTTCGGCGTGCGGGTGAAGTGCGGGGTTCAGCCGATCAAACGATCGTTCAATCGCTCGGCAAAATCCGTCGATTTTTGACAGGTCGAAGTCATTGAACGCCGGCGCGGACGCTCTACAATCCCGCGTCGCACTGTTAAGGAGTTTCTGAGATGGCTCACGTGATCGCCCAACCCTGCATCGACACCAAGGACACCAGTTGTGTCACCGTTTGTCCGGTGGACTGCATCCATCCGACCAAAGACGAAGCCGACTTCTCCGGTGTCGATCAGCTCTTCATCGATCCAGACACCTGCATCGATTGCGGACTGTGTGTCGATGAGTGCCCGGTGCAGGCCATCTTCCCCGCCGAGGATCTGCCGGGCGAGTGGAAGAGCTTCATCGAAAAGAACGCAGTGCATTTCAAAAAGTGACGACCAGCCGGATTTGTCACCCAGACAGCGGACTGGTCAAGGGCCCACTGCTCACTCTCCGACCGTCGATAGCAGGGCTTCGCGGCCGTAAATCCCGTTGAGGATTCTGGGCTTCTCCTCGCCAGGAAGATAAACCGCGGTCAGCGGGATCGAGCCGGCAGGGTTCAACTCTCTTAGCAACGGCCATCCGGTTGCGTCCTCGGCGGACAAATCGGACTTCACCAGCACGACCCTTCGGCGGATCAGTTCATTTCTTGTCGCCTCATCGCCGTAGACGTTGGTCTCGACGACTTTGCAATTCGTGCACCAGTCGGCGGTGAACTTCACGACGACAACGCCCTTGTTCCTCTGCTCGCTCAACACGGTCGGACTGAACGCCAGCCATTCGCCTGTCGGTCGCGTGATGTAGTTGACCAGCATGAACATCCCCACGACGGCGGCGATGCAGATCGTGATCACCGAACTGGCCGCGCGTCCGCTGACAGGTCGTGCTCTCGTCGAGCCGACGAGAATGCCCACCCGCGCGATCGTGTAGATCGCACCGACCACAATCACTCCAAAAATGATCCACCACCGCACGTCGCCTCGCAGCTGCGTCGGCAAGAGCGGGGATGCAAAGAAAATCGCGGTCGCGAGCATGATCCAGCCCATCGACTGCTTGAGGAGTCCACCGAGCGGCCCGCCTCGGGGGACGCGCGAGGCCAGTTGCGGGAACGCGCTGAGCAGCACATATGGAACGGCCATGCCCAGACCGACAGTGAGCACGACGAGCACGCCGACCCAGGTCGGCATCGTCAGCGCGATCGCCAAAACCGTTGCCAGCGCTCCGAACGTGCACGGCGTGCTGAGGATGGCGGTGAAAATGCCCCAAAGAAAATTGCCGGTGAAGGTGCTGTGGCTCGCCTCGAGTGCGTAGACGCGGTTGGGCAGGATCAACTCGAAAAATCCAAAGCTCATCAGCGCCACACCGATCAGCAGCAGCGTCATCGCGCCTGCAAAGTAGACGTTGCTGAACATCTGGCCCCAGCCGATCGATTTGAGCACCACCACCGGAATCGACACCACCGCAAACGCCGCCAGCATGCCGACAGCAAACGCGATACCCAACGCAAAGCATCGCGCTCTGTTGTGCTGCGCCGCTTCATAAAATCCCATCGCTTTCAGCGGCAACACCGGCAGAACACAAGGCATGACATTCAAAATCAGACCCGCAGCAAATGCGACGACAAACACCAGCCCGCCACGAGAGAGATCCAGGCCCCATACGCGATTGGCCGATGTCGCATCGGTCGGTGAGGTCGCACCTGTCGAATCCGACGGAGCAACATCTTTTGGGGTTAAGGTGCCCGAGTTGATGCTCGCCCATGTACGCGGATCAAAGTCGGCAAAGAGCCCGGCCACATCGGCACGAGGAGCGATCGGCGTGGCGGTCGACACGATTTCGGTCTCGATGCGAAAGGGCATCCGAGTCGGAGCGAAACAGACCTGATCGTCACACACCTGCATCCGAACATTGCCTTCGATCGTGATCGGCGCGGGCGTGGCATCTGTCGGAATCTCGACCGGAACAAAAAAAACGACGCGGCCCGAGTAGATGCTCAGCTCGCCGAGCGCGGGATAGGTCTTGATATCTCCCGGCGGATAGATCGGCGCGTGGATCGTCGCGCGGTCGGTCGGCGTGGGGATGATGTCGAGTCGGATGAGCGCCGGGTCTAGCGGCGTCCGCGACTGCACGTGAAAACCGTCGGCGATGTCCATGACGATGGCCACAACCGCCTGACTTCCCGGCTGGAGTCGGTCGTAGTTCAGCTCGGCGGAGAGTCGGACGCGATCCTCCCCGGCGGCGTGCGAGACGAAGCTAAGGAGAAGAATTAAAGCGGTCCAGAGGCGTTTCATCTCCGGATGATAGTCTCGAACCGGGAACGAATGGAGCAAGCACCGCCGGAGATTCTCGTTGACGTGGCGCGCGGTATCCGTAGGGTTCGGGTCGGAGAAGCAATTGAAACTGTCGAAACGAACAGAATACGCGGTGCGAGCCATGGTGCATTTTGCCCATCTGGGTCCGGCGCATTTCGCACAGTCGCGAGACATCGCGCGGTCGGAAAAGCTCCCGAATAAGTTTCTCGAATCCGTGCTGCTGGGTTTGAAGCGCGCGGGGTATCTCGAAAGCAAAGTCGGTTCGGGCGGAGGATATCGATTAAAGGTCAGTCCGCGCGAAATCACGCTGGGCGATCTGGTGCGACGATTCGAGGCCGACGAACCACTCGAAGCCCAGCCGACCGATGAATCCATCAGCCAGACGGCGCTGCGATTGCTCCAGCATCGATTGCAGACCGCCCATGCGTCGGTCCTGGATACCGTCACGCTCGAACAACTGCGCGATGACGTCCGCGCCGCACGCGGGGATGAGCAGGAAATGTTCTACATCTGAAGAACTTCATCGCGACGGACAGTTCTAATCGCTGGTCTGACTTGGACTCTGGGCATGCATCGGCGATGATGAGTCGATGCTTAAGGGACCATTGATTCATCCGCAGATTCTTGGGGCGCTGGGACGTGGTGGGCACAATTCGCGTGTGTTGATCAGCGACTCGAATTACCCGCACATCACCAAGCGAAACCCCGCCGCGGAGATCGTCTGGCTGAACGTCGCGCCGGGACTCGTGAGCGCGACAGACCTGCTCAAGTGCCTCGCGAAGGTTGTGCCGATCGAAAGCGCGACCGTCATGGACACGCACAAGACCGGCCCGTACGCAATGTTGACCGATCCGCCGATCTGGGCGGAGTATCGCGCGATTCTGGACGGGGAAGGTTGTCGCGAGCCTTTCGTGAAACTGCCGCCGAACGATTTTTATCAGGCGGCCTCTTCGACGGATGTGTGCCTTGTGATTGCGACAGGCGAGGCACGGATCTATTCGAATCTGCTTTTGACGATCGGCGTGGTGAAATGATGCTGGGGTGGCTGTTCAAAAGAAGGCGAGCGAAGCGGGTCGTGCCGGAGTGGGCGAAGTTTCTGCCGCTGGAACGATTCGAGCGACTCGAATCACTCGTCGGTGACGAAGTCGCACGACTCGGAGGGGATGCAGTTGAGGTGACGAGCGGTACAGTGCGGATCAAGCTGCCGGGTGACGAGAAACCGCTGACGATGGGTCTGCAGAATCTCGCACAGCACCTCGCGGCGACCGATGATGATGCATGGCCGACCTTGATCGAACGGCACTTTACGCTGGTGACGAGCGGGCAGGAGACGCAGCGAACATGGGAAGAAGTCGCCGGCGATTACGAGCGGGCGGCGGAGATGCTGCGACTGCGCCTGTTTCCGATCGCATACACCGAAGAAGGACGCGGGCTCGACATGGTCTGGCGCGTCGATCTGCCCGGCGTGGCGAGCGTGGTGGTGATCGATTTTCCCCAACTGACGCAGACGCTGACTCGAAAGTGGCTTGAAAAATGGAACAAGAGCGCGGATCAGGTGCTGGAGCGCGCCAAACGCAACACGCTGGCCAGCGGCGCGATGCAGGTGGAGCGCGTACCGCTCGATGAGGAAGAACAACTCGTCATACGCGTGCTGCTCGGCGAAGATCATTATCTGGCCACGCACGCCCTTGACCTGCCGTCCTATCCGGGTTTGATCGGCACGCACGGCTCGATGGTGATGGTCCCGAATCGACATGCCGTCATGGTCTTTCCGATCGAACACATCGACGTCGTGAAAGTGATTCCGTCCATGATCGGCATGGGGATCAAACTCTACACCGATGGCCCGGGCTCGATCAGCGACCAGATGTATTGGCGCGACGCGGCGGGGGAGTTTCATCGCCTTGACACCAAAATCGTCGAAGGCGAGGGCGGTCAACCGACACTCGACATCACGCCGCCCGAACGGTTTGTAACGCTGCTGAATCAACTCGCACCGCCGGCTTCGGCGTGAGACGGGCGGAAGGAAGCGTTTGCGTGGGTTTCAGGAAGTGGAACGCGATGTCATCCACTGATAGAAGGGAAGCATGATGTCACAGTTGGACGTGAATCCGTCGGTCGACGTGAACCCGTCGGTGGATGTCGATCTTTCGGTCGATCTGGCGGGGCTGCGATTGGGGATGCCTACGATGACGTGTTCGGGGACGTGCGGGTATGCGTTGGAATATGCGGAGTTTACCGATCTGTCGAAGCTGGGCGCGTTTGTGACCAAGTCGATCACGCTGCACGAGCGGCCGGGAAATCAGCCGCAACGCATCGTGGAGACGCGCGCGGGAATGCTGAACGCGATCGGTCTGGCGAACGTGGGACTTGCGCGATTCCTGGATGAAAAGGTTCCGCTTCTGGAAACGATGCCCTGCCCGGTGATCGTGAACGTGGCCGGTCACAGCGTAGACGACTATGTCAAGACGACTGCGGGCGTGGCGGGGATCGCTTGTGTCCGCGGGATCGAACTGAACGTGAGTTGTCCGAATGTGAGTGACGGTTTGACGTTCGGGACGAATCCGAAGTTGCTCAAGGAACTGATCCGTGAGGTGAAGGGGAGCGTGCCGGATAAGCCGCTGATCGTGAAGCTGAGTCCGAACGTGGAGGACATTTCGGTCACGGCGGAGGCTGCGATCGCAGGTGGGGCGAACGCGCTGAGCCTGGTGAATACGTTCACTGCGATGTCGATTGACATCTATAAGCGGAAGCCGCGACTTGCGAACGTGACGGGCGGACTGAGCGGGCCGGCGATCAAGCCCATCGCGCTTGCGATGGTGAATCGGGTGTATCGACGCGTCGCGCGTGATGCGGGCGTACCGCTGGTGGGCATGGGTGGGGTGCAAACCTGGCAGGACGCGATCGAATTCGTGCTGGCCGGTGCCAGTGCGGTGGCGATCGGGACAGCGCTGTTCATCGATCCATCGACGCCAGAACGGATCTCCGAGGGCGTTGCAGAATATTGTCGAAAATCAGGCTCCAAGTCGCTCGCAGAACTTGTGGGAAAGCTCGAGATTCCGGGGTGATACATTCGCCACATTTTGGCACGCGGGCCGGCGCGAGGTGTTATCGGTCGTCTGGAATCGGTAGAACTATCAACCCTTCATCAGCGGGCATCCGATATACCTGAACGGGAGCCGAGATTTCCCTGAAACCGCCATGCCAGCGACACTGCTATGTCCCAACCTCAAGTGCCGAAAGGTGCTGATCGTCCCCGATGATGCCCGTGGAAAGGTCGTGAAGTGTTCGCATTGCGGGACGACGCTTCGCGTGCCCGGGCCCGCTGCCCCGGCGACCAAACCGGCGAAGTGACACAAAGATGCTGCCTGGCCGCTGTCTGGCGGCTGTCAAGTGGATGTCAAAGAGGGTGAGATCGATCCGAGTCGGGATGGACTGGCAACTGCGCGGCTCTGGCTTGAGTTTCTTCGGTAAGAATCTGACCATGCGGACTTGGATTCTTTCAAGGAGTCGGTCGTGGGAGAGCTTGTCTTTGGTGCGGTCGTCTTTACCGCGCCGGATGTGGGTGGATGTGCCGGCGGGGCGATGCTGAAGATCGACGGGCGCGAGTCGCTGCTGCGATCGCTTGAGTTGTTTGTGAATCGCGATTCGATCACGCAGATCACGGCGGTGCTCTTGCCGGACGAGGCGGAGGAGATCAAGCGAAAACTGTCGAGCCATCTCATGATCCTCGGAATTCGCGCGGTGACGGCGGGACCGGGTCTACGCGAGCAAATGGCCGCTTCCATCGAGAAGATGCCCGCCGACGTGACGCACGTGATTCTGCATGATGCGTCGAGGCCCTTGGTCAGTCCGCTTGACGTGGACGCGCTGATGGAGGCCGCACGGAAATCGGCCGCGGTCGCGCTCGTGGGGCCTGTGCATGCGGGGCTGGTGAGTGTCGACGAATCGGGCACACTGACCGACCTCCGAGCAGCTAAATCGCTGCGGCAACTGCTCACGCCATGGTGCCTGAAACGCGACGTCTTTGAACAACTCGTCAAGACCGGCCCGATGGGCGTCTTGTCGCGCCTCGTCCCACTGGAAAGCTCGCCGATCAACGTCCGTGTCGGCGGGAGTGCGGATGGATCGATCGCTCGGGCGCTCTTGCCGCTGGTACCCAAACCGAAGCCCAAGGCCTCGACGAATCCATTCGAAGAAGCGCAGTGGTGAGCGCGCGGGAGTGATACCCCGGGCGTGATGGCTCTGCGGTCATGACTCGGGTTCGTTGAATACAGATGACACTGGTAAGGTGATGTTGATGCGGGGATCGGTCGGGTTGCATCGGATCGGTCAGTTCGCATGAGTTGGAAGCTGCCTTTGCGTAACACGGTCCTCATCTTTCATCAGGCTGCACTCGGAGATTTCCTCGTCACCTGGCCGATCGCGCTCGCCTTGGCGCGGTCGATGCCGCAACATCGAGTGGTCTATGTGACGACGCCGTCGCGCGGTGATCTGGCGGCCAGTGCGCTTGGCGTGGAATGGCGAAACGCAGATCATTTTTCCGGCCTGTTTGTCCACGACGCGACGATCCCGGATGCCTCGAGGCAGATTCTCGAGCGAACGACGCTGGCGATCAGCTTTGTGTCCAGCGGAACAGACGCGTGGGCGAAGCGCTTTCGGGAACTCTCGCAGGAAGCCCGGCTGATCTGCTTGAATCCGAGACCGCCTGAGGATTGGCCGGGGCACATCACGGACTGGCACGTCGGGCAATTGGCGGGCGAACAGATGTTGCATCTTGCGACCGCGAGCATGCTCCGCGTGTTGCAGTCGCGCGGTTTGTATGCGGCCAAGAAGTCGCCTGCGCCGGTCTTGGTGCATCCGGGCGCGGGTTCGCCCGAAAAACGCTGGCCGCTCGAAAAGTACATCGATCTCGTGCATCGCCTGAACGCAGAACGATCGGGGAATGCGAAGTTTGTCCTGGGCAACGACGATTTCGAATCATTGACGCGCACGCAGATCGAAGCCCTGAGATCGGCGGGCGCGTTGATGCTCGCCAAGGACGGCGTTGAACTGCTCGGCACGATGCGGTCCGCGAGCGCTTTCATTGGCAACGACAGCGGGCCGGGGCATCTTGCGGGTCTGTGTGGATTGCCATCGGTCATCCTCTTCGGAGGTTCGAGTCGTGAGCGACTCTGGAAACCCATCGGGCCGCGCGTCCATGTGAGCCGACATGATCCGCTGAGCGATCTGGGCGTTGATTCCGTCGTTGCCGGACTCGGCGTGGCGACGGCGTGAGATCATGTCATGGGATGAAGCGTCGTGATCAGATTCCCGCGAGGATGCGACGGACCAGTCGCTCGATGATCGGATGCAAGACGTCGAAGCCCGCGGCGACGGCGCGGGCGTGAGCGAGCGTCCTCTGGAAGTCGGGATCGTCTTCGATGCGATCGGCGACGTGCTCGGTCAGCAGATCGCGATCAAGTGCGCGGGCGAGCAGCGGATGCCGCTCGGCAAAGCCCGGCCACTCCGAGCCGATGGCGCGTTCAACGAGTTGCTTGATCTCTTGTGCGGTCATTGTTGCTCCTGTCTCGATGAATGGTCGATGTTGAAAGACGACGCGGCGGGTTTAATCGGGAGTGTTTTGAAGGTTCGACGGTCTGCTGTGGATCAATGTGAGCCAGTTGGCTTCGCGTTCGTGAAGCGCGCGAAGCTGGAGGATGGCCGCGCGTGCGGCGCGTGCGTTGGCCAGATCGGCGTCGAGAGATCGCTCGGTCTGTTGCGTGGATCGCTCGATACCATCAATCCCGACGGCGTAGGCGCGACGGTGATCGATAACCCATGCATGCGAAAGCTCGACCTGACTGCGAACGTCTGCGTCGAATGCTTCATTCAAACGATCGATGCGCGCCCGACGCAGCTCATCGATGAGACGGCGACGATCAACGGAAGATTGCTCCAATGATGCGACGGCGCGATCGGTCTGACTGAGCAGATCGCTCTTGAGCGTGACGTAAGGCGCGCATCCTCCGCTCCCGGCCAATAGCAATCCGACGGCGGCTAGCAGAGAATTGCGACGTCGTGCCACAGAGGATCGGCGGATCGTTGTTTCGTTGATCATGATTGGTTCTCCGAGGTTGGAATGAATGAAGCCGAAAACGTGTTTGGCCTGTCGATGACACCGCGCGGACTCGATGATGTTCAGGCGTTGCGTTCAGGATTCTCGAGCAGGGCGGCGAGCCGGGTCATGGCCTGGGTGTTTTGACGAATGAGTTCGACCAACGCGTCGATCTTGGCAGCGTCGGTGACGATGCGGGCGTGGGATTCGTCGAGCTGTTGTTCGCGTCGAGCGCTGCTGCGACGTTCCCAAAGCCACATCGCGCCCATGAGGCCGGCTGCGCCGAAGCTGGCGAATTGATTGAAGAGTGTTTCGGGTTCCATGTGGGGTCTCCTTGCTGAATGAGTTCGTCAATCGATTTGAATCAACGGGTCACGCACAACGCAGCGAGCGCAGGTCGGGCGAGGCGAATCTGAACCCGGAGACGGCGGGTGGCTCCATGATCTCGACGCGCAACATCTTCAACGCGCGCCGGAAGAGGCGGGCGTAAAGCTGCTGCCTCACGATCAGATCACTTGCCTGTTCTCCACCCGCGGATGCGAGCAGACTGTGGATGATCTCGAGTGTCGCCAACACCGTTGGCCGACGCAGGCGCGAAGCGTCCGCGACCTGATGGCCCGGATCGATGCCGCAAAGATTGAGCACGGTTTGGGCTGCGATTTGTCGCGCGTGATCAAAGCGAATGATGCGGAACTCGACATCGGTGTGCTCTGCAGACAACTCCGCACGATGGCTCAACGCGGGTGGATCATTCAGCGTGATTCGACCATTCGACGGTGCGAACTGCAGAACGCGCGTGATGTTGAATGACCGGGATCTGAGGTGAATGAGGTCGCCCGGCCGGGCGAAGGTGAATGAAGGGTCGGGTAGGGACCGTGCTGGAGTGGGACAGACGATCTGTCGTCCCGTGATCCGAGCTTGCCCGCGCTCCACACAGGTTGCAGCAGGCCATGCGAAGCGCGCAAGGTTTGGCTCCCACAGCAGGAGATCGGCGTCGCTGCAGAACGTCGCCGCTGGCGTCGGGCTTTGTGCTGGTGATGTTGTCGAGGCTGTTGGTGATGGTTGTTGATGTGTGCTCATGGGACTCTCGATCTGCGAAGGTGAAGTTGCATGCATGGACCCGTTAAGCCCGATCGACCGTTTGAGGCGATCGATCGGGGGTGATGATGTTGGATGGGCTTGGGCGTGCGATGGATGACTATGCGGTGAAGCCTTCGATCACGCCGTGTGCTGCTTCGTCGCGGAATTCGAGCGTGTATTCGCCGAGCAGTTGACCGGATTCCCGATCTCCTGTGGCCGCGAGCGGCTTATAGTGAAAGCTGCGGCCGGAGAGCGGAAGCACGCCGATGCGACTGGAATCCAGGAGCAGCACCGAGCCCACGGGGACGTTACGACTGACGACGATGCGGCAGGTGCCGAAATCGCTTTCGTACACACTGACCATGTCCTTGTAGGTTTCATTCACGCTGTAGAAACGACGCTGCGACGCGACGAACTGATTGATGCGACGCTTCTCACGTCCGTTGACGAGAATGAGATCGACATTGCCGCGGCCGTTGCGCCAGACCTGCTGGAGCGAGCGGTTGAGAATCTCTTCGGTCAGAGAGTTTCCTGAGGGGATGTCGCCTGTGCCGGGACTGAGTCGATTGGTGTTGATGAAGCTATGGATGCCGCGCATGGACCGTCGGACGGTTGCCGAGCCTTGAGGATTGGCTTCGGGGGCAACGCCGTTGATCACAGTGTTTTCGAGATCGCGGAGCAGTTCGCGAAGCCGCATGGTCTTTTGGTAGTCCATTTCGTCACGCACGCCGATCTTTCGCACGGCGAGTTCGGAGCCGCTGACTTCGAGCGTCGTGCTGAAGATTTGTGTGTAATTGCCGATGCGCGATCGAACGCTGAAGCGAGCGGTGCCAGCGTCGGCCCCTTCGAGGGCGGCGTTTCCGAGATTGATCACGACGTCGTCCTCCTCGACAGTGCCCGCTCCCGTACCGCCGTAGCCGCGCGAGACGGTGATCCGCGTGTTGGCAGTGTCGACAGCGGTGACGAGTGCGCGCTCGGAAGCTCCGACCTGAAGCTGATCACCGACGCGGAAGATGTTGATGTCGGCGACACTCCAAACGGTGGACGAAACGACGTCGGAGATCGTCGTGGTGTTGCCGACCGGGCCGTCTTCAAGCCACTCGTGATACGTCGAGCGGGCTTCGCGTGCCGGATCACCCAACACGCTGAGCAGTGGCGTTTCGTGCACGCTCTGAATCGCAACGAGGTCAGCGACGTCTTCGGCGATTTCGGGCAGGCTCGGGCCGGCGGAGTAGGTTGCTTTACCAGTGAATGACATGATGAGTCTCCTTCGAGAAAATGGTTTCTGAACGTCAATCAAGATTCGAAAAATGGTGAGAACTGAACGGAACGACTGAATGAGTAAAAGGTTCAACGACCGATCGCTTTTGCGACCCTTGCTGGTCGATGTTCGCGCTGCTGCCGGTGCGTGTTGCCAGTTCAAGATGCCCTGACAGTCGTTGCCGCACCGGCTGCTGTCTGACGGAACCGCCGTCATGCCGACATCAGCATGCGGCGAAGCTGCAGATAGCGAACGAGCAACGAAGCACTGCGATCGCGAGCGAGTGAGTCGGCGAGCCGGATCAGTTCGATCCGTGGATCGCCTGCCTGCGTTTCGCTCCGCGCAACAGGCGGTGGGCATCCGATCGTGAACTCAGGCCGATCATCGCGCCTCTGCGACGACTTCGCGTCCGTCGGCCTTGCGTCCTGGGAACTGGATGTCGGATCCGGCGATTCGACCTTTGGGATCGTTTCGATCAGCTTGATCGGTTCGATCAGCTGGATCGGTTCGACCTGTTTGATCGATTCGATCTCCCGAATCGAATCGACCTGCGTCGTCTCGATCGCCTGGGGCGATGCGATGGAATCGGACATGGCAAAACTCCTTTCGAAAAAATGTGTCGAGCGTGCAGCGGGCGCGTTCCGGAACGTCCGGAGCGCGAACGAATGTGTTGAAGAGGGAGCGACGTGAGACGAGTGAATGCATCGCAAGACGTCAGCGTGCGGACGGATCGAGGTCTGCGATGGCCTGTGCAGTGTCCGCGGGCACGGGGTGAGGCCAGTCGATGTGGATTCGTCGTTCGTCGGCTGTGGTGTGGAAGAGACCTGCGGTATCGAGCCAGGCGAGTGAGAGTTCGATGAGTCGTGCGATGGCGGGGCCGTAGGTGGTGCGTTTGCGTTGCGTGCGTGACATGAGGGCCTGCATGGTGACGCGTAGCGCGGCGGCGCTCGTGAGTCGACCGATGCGTCCGCGTACTGCGCCTGCCGCGACAGGGCTGACGCCGCTGGTCTTGTCGAGAGCCTCACGCATCTCCTCGATGTGACGATCCTCACTGGGCGCAGCAGAATCACCGCCGAACTCAACGATGCGGGCGTTCTCGTTGAATGTCTGCCAGAGCCGGCCCGGTCCGACGGGTTGATCGACGAAGTCGTCGATGCCCACGCCCAGGTACATCTTGAAACTCTGCATCGAGAGTCGATACGCGCGGTCGCTCAGACGCGTGTTGAGTTCATCCTGCAGCGGCATGAGCGGTTCGACATCGCTCGCGCCGGCGTAGGTGAACGGGAGCGCGACGTTCTGGATGTGAACGAGCGGGAGCGTGTTGAGATCAAGTGGACCGCTCTCCTCGAGTGATTCGCCGCGATAGCGCTGCCATGCGTGTGCGGAAATGATTTCGAAAGCGATGTCGCCCGCGGTGGGAAGCAGCAGCGTGTTCTCGCTTGGTATCTGAGTGCCGAGGAGTCGCTGAATGAAAGAGCGTTGCGCCGGGGCCGATTCTGAACTCTGATGATCGAGAAGCTGAACGAAGGCGATTGGCCGAGCTGGGTCGAGTGTGCAGGGGATTGCGAATCCTCGATCGGGCTCGACGATTTCGAATCGGATACGGGAGGCGATTTGCCTTAGCATGTTGTCGCGTTCGACATCAACGTGGACTGCTTGATGGGGTCGGTCGGGGGCATGGGATGGAGATTGGCCGGGTGCGGAGTCAACATCGGCGGAGGCCGAGTTCCCGAGCCACTGCTCATGGCAGGCGGTGGATGTGGGTGTTTGCGTGTGGGAGGCGTTGGGCTCGTCGTCAGGAGTTTGGTTGCCGGTGAGTTTGACGACCACATCGACGAAGCCGTGCACCGCGCCGAGCAGGGCGAGCTTTTGGAGGAATCCGATTCCGCCGTTTGAGGAGAGGATGTGCCGTTCGATGGCTTCAATCTGTTCACGACGCTCGGGTGAAGTTGCGAGCGAGCGAATGGTAATGGGCTGACCGAATAGCCAGTCGACCATGGTGTCGATGCGCCAAGCGATGTCGTTTTCGATCACGACTTCTTTTCGTGTGACGGAGTCGGTGGATGATCGACCCGTGATGCGAGACGGAAGGCCCCATTCCTGGGCCTGGCGATACGGGCGGTGACCGGTGGCGATCGTCGAACTGGGCGTGAGGGGATTGCGGTAGTAGTCCCAGAGCCGACGATGACGCGGGCGGTCGCTGCGGAGCAGGTGTTCGATGCGTTGACGCAGAGCTGCGTGATTGAGCAATGGGTGCTTGAGGCGATGCGAATCAAAAGTGTTTGGCATGATCGGACTCCGTTGGTTTTGTGGAGGTGACTGGATGACCTCTTCAACCCAACGGGCGCGCTGCGCGAATGCGTCCGCAGGCGCGCAGCGCAAAATCAAAAAATTTTCCTAGGGTTCCGGAGATTGGGGTTTAGGATGCACGAATGAATCAGGAATCGGGATCGGCGGTCGGGGGGATGTTGAGCGAGCGCGGACGGATGTTGCTGGGCGTAAATGCGCGTGCGTATGAGGCGCTGGTGGTGCGCGAGGAGGGCGTGCGCGGGGGTGCGGTGGAGGCGATCGATGTATTGTCGATGACGCGGGCTGAGGAGTTGTTTGCCGCGCCGGTGAGAGATCTGGATGAGGCAAGGCTTGCCTTGGCGGGGCTATGGCTTTGGCATGATGCGTTGGATGCGTCGCATGAGATATGCCAGTCGATCGAGACGCCCGGGGGAAGCTATTGGCATGCGATTCTGCACCGACGTGAAGGGGATTTTCCGAACGCAAGGTATTGGTTGCGACGGGCGGGCGTGCACGGGTCGTTTGGCGCGATGGCGGGGCGTGTGGGGCAGATGATCAATGATCTTGCGGTGGATAAGGGGTTGTTGCGGCTGCTGAATGGATCGGCGGGGGGCGTCCGGTGGGATCCGGGGGCGTTGGTGGATCTGGTGGAAGAAGTGGAGGCGTCGGCGGACTCGGGGCGTCAAGATGAGAGGCTTGGCTTGGTGGTGGAGATTCAGCGGGCGGAGTGGCGGGCGTTGTTTGAGCACAACGTGCGCGCGGCGATGGGGGCAGCAGGGCGGGCGATGTGGTGAGCCGCCGGGCAGTCTTAGTGCTGATCCTGGTGGGTGAAGGCGGGCTGGGGCCTGTTGAAGGAGAGTGCGCCTTCGAACCAGTCGCCGGCGCAGGAGCGACAGCGGAGGACCGTGCAGGCGATTTCGGTGGGTGATCCGTCGGGAAGTCGGATGCGGAGGCGTCCACCGTATCCGAGCGGCAGGCGCGATTTGGTGATAAAGCCAATGCCGCGTGCGTCGGCGTCGCGGGTGTAGATCTCGATCGCGGGGGCGTCGTCGGTCTCGCAGAAGAGGCTCAGCAACGCGACCACGTGATAGGAGAGTCGTGGCGTGTTGCGACGATCGTCGTAGTCATCAGCGTGGGCACAGTCGAGTGCCGAGAGAACGAGTTCGACTTCGTGTGTCCATGCGGATTCGTGAATGTCGGGTTCGTCAAAGGTGAGCTTCATGGACATGAATGACTCCGATGAAATGTTCTTGATTTCGACTCGCGTCGATCGAACTGCGGATGCTTAAGCTGCAGGGCAAAGGTCAAAACGGATGGCCAGAGCCCAGCCGTCGCGGGAGGGGGTGCAGCGGATGACCTTGCCATAGATGCGGCGGGCACGGATCGGACTGTCGGGAGGAAGTGTCACGAGCAGACGCTCGCCGACCTCGACCGGACTCCGGCTGGTGGCGGAGAGTCCGCCCTCGGAAAGATCGCGCAGCGTGAGCGAGAGCTTCGGATTTCGCATCGCGATCAGTGTGTTGTCCATGCGGCGGGCTTCGGTGCGAAGGCGCATGCGAAGACGCGTGTGGCGACGCTTTTCGATGTAGTCGTCGATGCGAATGGGAAGGCCGAAGGCGGCATCGATGGCTGCATCCATCGGGGAAACGTTGAGCGTGCTGGACATGAAAGACTCCAAAAGGACCAAGGCGTCGCGACCGTCACAGGACGCACACGCCTCACCCTTTGCATCGACTCAACCCGAACCCGACTTTCGGTCTAAAGTCGATTCTGTTCACGTCCGACAAATATCAATTCTGGTAAGGTTGATGTTTGGATCGCGTGATGAGAAATCGTTTGCGGGTAGACTCAGGCGGCAAGGACGACGGAGTGGTATGAAGCAGTCATCGCGCGGGCGTGAAGCAAAACAGCTGGCTGACAACGAACAGGAAGAAGAGGCGCGCTACCGCCCGATCGAATGGTGGATGGTGCGCAGACTGGTCTCGAATCTCCGTCCTTATCGGTCGCTCTACATCTGGGGAATCATCTACGGCGCGATCCACGTCCTCCTGGATCTGCTCGGACCGCAATTCGTCGGCACGCTGGCGAACTACTGCGTGAGCTTCACGACCGAAACTCCGCACGGCGGCCGAGGGTTGATCGAGCGCTTGGTTCAGTCGATCGCCGGTACGCCCGGCGAGGCGGGCCGCACGACGAGCGGCATCGCATGGACACTCTCGGTACTCTTTCTGCTCTGGGGACTGACCATCATCGGATCCATCCTCCTTCATCGCCTGACCGTTCTGCGCACGACCCGCGCCGGCGAAGCGGTGCAATTCTTCTACCGGCGCAGCGTCTTTTCTCACTTGCAGTCGCTGTCGATGAGCTATTTCGACAAGACCAAGCTGGGACGGATCATCAGCCGTTGCACGTCAGACATCGGCGGGATGCGCGATGTGAACGTCTGGGGCATTCACCACATCGTGATCCAGACGATGATCCTGTTCGTCGCAACGGGAATGCTGCTTTACACGGACTGGCGGCTGTTTGTGAGCGTGATCTGGCTCGCGCCGATCATCTTCATCGTCAATCGACGATTCATCAAGCGATCGGGCAAGCAGTGGCAGGTCGTGCGGGAAGGCTTCACGCGCGTGAGCACCAATCTCGCGGAAAACATCACCGGGATGCGCGTCGTGACCGCCTTCAACCGCCAAGAGGCGAATCTTGATGTCTTTAATGACCTGCAGGACAAGAACACCGAAAACAACCTGACCGCCAGTCGAATCAGTGCCACGTTCGGGCCAACTCTCGAAGCGTTTCGATTCACCGGCAGAGCGATCATCCTCGTGGTGGGCGGATATCTCCTGGCCACCGGACGTTTGGCAGACAAAGGCGTCGGCGCTGTCTTGATGGCGTATCTCTACTGGGATTGGCTGATGAACCCCGTCGTCTTTCTCGGCGGATTTTACAACCAGCTCATGCAAGCCATGGCGAGTGCGGAGCGCGTCTTCTCGCTGCTGGATCTCAAGCCCGAAGTGATCGACGTCCAGCAGGCAAGGCCGCTTCCGCCTGTTGTCGGTCGGGTCGAGTTCGATCACGTCACGTTCGGATACTCCCCCGATCGACCTGTCCTGCACGATGCCAGCTTCATCGCGCTACCCGGACAGACCGTCGCGCTCGTCGGTCATACCGGCAGCGGCAAGAGCACGATCGTCTCTCTCGTTGCTCGATTCTACCAGCCGCAGCAGGGACGCGTGCTCGTCGACGGACACGACATCCGCGAAGTCACCGGAGAATCCCTCCACCAGCAAATGGGCTATGTCACGCAGAACAACTTCCTGTTCTCAGGCACCGTGATGGACAACATCCGCTACGCCCGCCCAAACGCCACCGAGGCCGACGTCATCCGTGCTGCCACCGAACTCGGCACGCACGAAACCATCGCCTCGCTGAAGGATGGCTATCAAACCGAAGTCGGCGAACGCGGGGCGTCTCTGTCGCTCGGGCAGCGCCAACTGATCTGCTTCACCCGCGCTTTCCTCGCCGACCCGCGCATCTTCATCTTCGACGAAGCCACCAGCGCCATCGATACCCACACCGAGCAACTCATCCAGCGATCTCTCGAACGACTGACCGAAGGTCGAACGACTTTCGTTGTCGCACATCGACTTTCTACGATCGTCCGTGCCGATCAGATCCTCGTCCTCGAACATGGAAAGATCCTCGAACGCGGCACGCACGACCAACTCATCGCGCACGGCGGACGCTACGCACAACTCTATGAGCAATTCGCCGGCGGAATTGCAGCGTAGTCGGGCGACTCGACCGATCGGCGATTTCACCTCTCTTATTACGGACGATTTGATCCGCTCATCCATATGTGATTTCGGACATATGTGCTTGTCTCAGGCGTGGCTTGGCGCCTACCATCCGCCGCGGTCGAATCACAACGGAATCCACACATGCCCACGAGTGACGAAGAAATCAAAGTACTTGCAGAAGTCCCCTACAAGTGGGGATTCACGTCCGACATCGAAGCCGATACGCTCCCCCCAGGCCTGAGCGAAGAAACCATCCGCTTCATCAGCGCAAAGAAGAATGAACCCCAATGGATGCTCGACTGGCGACTCAAGGCCTATCGGCATTGGCTCACCATGGAAGAGCCGCACCACTGGGGCAAGCTGCACTATCCCCCGATCGATTATCAGGACACCATCTATTATTCCGCGCCCAAGCCGAAGAAGAAAAGTCTCGACGAGGTCGATCCCGAGATCCTTGCCGTCTACGACAAGCTCGGGATCCCGCTCGATGAGCGAAAGGCTCTACTCGGCGTGGAGGAAGAAGGGCACACGCCTGTCGCGGTCGATGCGGTCTTTGACTCCGTCAGCGTCAAGACGACCTTCCAAACGGAACTTGCCAAGCACGGCATCATCTTCTGCAGCTTCAGCGAGGCGGTTCACAAGCATCCGGAACTGATCAAAAAGTACATGGGCACGGTGATCCCGTACTCAGACAACTACTTCGCCACGCTCAACAGTGCAGTCTTCACCGATGGCAGTTTCGTCTACATTCCGCCGGGCGTGCGCTGCCCGATGGAGCTCTCAACCTACTTCCGCATCAACGCCCAGAAAACAGGTCAGTTCGAACGCACGCTCATCGTCGCGGACAAGGGCAGCTACGTCAGCTATCTCGAAGGGTGCACAGCCCCGCAGCGCGACGAAAACCAACTGCACGCCGCCGTCGTTGAACTGATCGCACTCGACGACGCGACGATCAAATACAGCACCGTCCAAAACTGGTACCCCGGCGACAAAGAAACCGGCAAGGGCGGTATCTACAACTTTGTCACCAAGCGCGGACGAGCCTTCACCAACAGCAAGATCACCTGGACGCAGGTCGAAACCGGCAGCGCCATCACATGGAAATACCCCAGCGTCATCCTTCAGGGCGACAACAGCGTCGGGGAGTTCTACAGCGTCGCGCTTGTCAATGGTCGTCAGCAGGCCGACACCGGCACGAAGATGATCCACCTCGGCAAAAACACACGCAGCACGATCGTCAGCAAGGGCATCAGCGCGGGCGTCGGCCAGAATACCTATCGCGGGCTCGTCAAGGTGATGAAGAACGCGACCAATTCCCGCAATTTCACGCAGTGCGACTCGATGCTGATCGGCAACAAGTGTGGCGCTCACACCGAGCCCTACATCGACATCCGCAATACGACCAGCCGCGCCGAGCACGAAGCCTCGACCTCCAAGATCGGCGAGGATCAACTGTTCTATCTCGCCAGTCGTGGAATCGCGCTGGAAGACGCGGTCAACATGATCGTCAACGGCTTCTGCAAGGAAGTGTTCCGCGAACTCCCGATGGAATTCGCAGTCGAAGCCCAAAAACTCCTCGCCGTCAGCCTCGAAGGCTCGGTGGGGTAGTGCGCGGGCTTGTTGGGAATTCGATCGACTCCAACAGCCACAAAGGTCACGAAGTTCGAGGGGTTGTTTGGTCTGTCGGGATTTGGTTGGTACTACGTTGCATCAGAACTGAAATGGAAAGGAATCACGATTGAACGCATAGTCGAGGAGCAGATCAGGCGATTGGATTAATCTGTCGACTTGCTCTTGGTGCTATTCGACTCCGTCGTGATGAAAGAACTATGGAACTACTGAAGATTGAAGGTCTGGAAGCCAAGGTCGCCGGCGTGGGCGGACGCGAGATTCTCAAGGGCGTGAATCTGACGATTCGCGCGGGAGAGGTCCACGCGATCATGGGCAAGAACGGCGGCGGAAAGTCGACGCTGGCTCAGGTGCTCATGGGCAAAGAGTCTTACGAAGTCACCAGTGGCTCGATCACCTATCAGGGCAAAGACCTGCTGGAGATGGACACCGAAGAACGCGCCCGCGAAGGCATCTTCCTCGCCTTTCAGTATCCGGTTGAGATTCCCGGCGTCTCCACGAGCTACTTCCTCCGCGCCGCCGTCAACGAAACCCGCAAGCATCGCGGTCAGCCCGAACTTGATGCCAAGGACTTCCTGAAACTCGTCAAGGAAAAACAGTCGCTTTTGAAGATCGACAGCTCGTTCATGAATCGCGCGATCAATGAAGGTTTCTCCGGCGGAGAAAAGAAGCGAAACGAAGTCTTCCAGATGGCAGTCTGCGATCCGACGCTCTGCATCATGGACGAGACCGACAGCGGGCTGGACATCGACGCGCTCAAAGTGGTGGCACAAGGGGCCAACACGCTTCGTCGTCCGGATCGGGCGATCCTCATGGTCACGCACTATCAGCGACTGCTCGACTTCATCAAACCCGACTATGTTCACGTCATGATCGACGGCCGAATCGTCAAGACCGGCGGGCCGGAACTAGCACAAGAACTTGAAGACTTCGGTTACGACCCGATTGAAAAGTCACTCGCGGGCTCCAAATGAAGGCGATCGGTTTGGTCCATCAGGTGATCGTGTACATGTCAGTGGGTGAATCGATTCGATTACGTGTGATCCCGGAGTTATCATGAGTGCTGTGGCTGAGAAGAATAAACAATCGAAAAAGCCGGTGATGGCCAAGCTCCCCGCCGCGACGGGATGGGTGGAAGATTTGCGTCGCGCGGGGCGCGCGATTTTCGACGCACAAGGCTATCCGACCGATTCCAAAATCGAAGCCTGGCGACACACCAACATCCGCCCGATCGTCGAAACCGAATGGCATCCCGCCGTCGCAGATTCCAGCGCCGCGGCCGATCTGTTCAAGCACTACGCCTTCGGCGGTGATGCGATCGAACTCCTGATCAGCAACGGGCACTATCAACCCGCCCATTCATCCAAATCTCTTCCCAGTGGTCTGATCGTTCAGTCGCTCGATGAGGCCGCGTCCGGTCCGCATGCCGAAATCGTCAAGACGCATCTGGGCTCGCGCGCCAAGGCCGACAAGAATCCCTTCGTCGCACTCAATCAGGCGCATCTCAACGGCGGACTCTTCATCCATATCCGCGCCGGCGCTGCCATCAGTCAGCCGATCCATGTCGTGATCGCCGCCAGCCCAGACGAAGTCGCCGCCATCAACTACCCCCGCATCCTCATCGTGGTGGAAAACGGCGCGCACGCGACCATCGTCGAAAGCTACGTCGGACCGCAGAAGGGCATTTACTTCACCAACGCCGTCACCGAAATCATCGCAGGCGACGATGCGGTCATCGATCACTACAAACTCAATCAGGAATCACGCGAGGCGTATCACATCGCCACCATGGATGTCATCATCGGCCGGGCAACGCAGTTTATCAGCCACTCCTGCACCATCGGGTCCTCGATCACACGCAACGATCTAAACGTCCGACTCAACGGCGAGCATTGCTTCGGCCTGCTCAATGGGCTCGTTCTGATCGGCGGAACGCAGCACGTGGATTATCACACGCTCCTCGAGCACGCCTATCCGAATTGTCCGAGCTATGAGCTCTACAAGCATGTGCTCGACGGCAAAGCCTCGGGCATCTTCAAGGGTCAGATCTTTGTGCATGACGTCGCGCAGAAGACTGATGCCAAGCAGTCGAGCAAAACGCTTCTGCTTTCCGACGATGCTCAAATGAACAGTCAGCCCGCTCTTGAGATTTACGCCGACGACGTCAAATGCACCCATGGCTCAACCACCGGGCCGATCGATGAAGCGAGCTTGTTCTACATGGAGACGCGCGGACTGAGCCGGGAGCAAGCACGCCAGCTTCTCATCTACGCATTCGCCGCCGACGTGACGCGACGTATCAAGGTCGAACCCGTTCGCGCCCGGCTCGAATCTTTCATGGCTGCCCTGCAAGGCCTCCCGCAGGACTTCCGCATCCAGGAACTCGCCAGCCACGACGACGACGCCGTCTACTGATCCCTTCCCGCCATTGCACGCGTAACAAGCTCGATCCAACCAACGCCGTCCGTCGGAACAATCCGCGGACGTCTTCTCTTTCTACCCCGAAAAAGGCTTGACGCATGATCTCAAAGTGATATCATTTTGATGTCGTGTTCGGTTGGGTCTCATTCAGGGAGATACAGTTATGGTCAAGGAAATTGAGCGTAAGTTGTTGCCGGGATTCCTGATGTTGTTTGTCGGGCTGCTGGCGTTATTCGGCGGGATCGCGCTGATTGCGGTCGGTCCGGTGGGCGTGGTGAAAATCGCAGGCGTCCTCGTGATCATGCTCGCGATCCTCATCCTCGCAGGACTGCTGATGATTGCGCCAAACGAGGTCCGCGTCCTGCAGCTCTTTGGCGATTATGTCGGAACCGCGCGTGAACCGGGGCTCCGCTGGGCGAATCCGCTCTTCACCGCCCGTAAGATCTCAACCCGCATCCGCAACTTCGAATCGAGCAAGCTCAAGGTCAATGACAAAGACGGCTCGCCTATCGAAATTGCCGCCGTCGTCGTTTGGCGCGTCGTCGACACCGCCGAGGCCGTGTTCGAAGTGGACGATTTCGAAAATTACGTGCACGTGCAATCAGAGTCCGCGCTACGCAATCTCGCATCGCAGTATCCCTACGATCAGCACTCAGAAGGCGAGCTTAGTCTCCGTGGAAGCCTTCCTGAGATTGCCGAGAAGCTAAAGGACGAAGTCAGCCAGCGGCTTTCCAAAGCGGGTGTGGAGGTCATCGAATCCCGCATCAGTCACCTCGCATACGCTGCCGAAATCGCAGGCGCGATGCTCCGGCGACAGCAGGCCAAAGCAATCATCGCCGCCCGTGCGCAAATCGTCGAAGGCGCGGTCAGCATGGTGCACATGGCGCTTGAAGAACTGCAAAAGAAGAACGTCGTCGAACTCGACGCCGAGCGCAAGGCCTCGATGGTCAGCAATCTGCTCGTCGTCCTCTGCTCAGACAGCGAAGCGCAACCCGTCGTGAACACCGGAACCATCTACCAGTAAGTCTCATCCGTCCGACTTCGGACGCGTGCGATCAAGAGTCGAGTGATGTCATGACGGAACGAAAGTCCTTTCTCCTTCGCGTCGACCCGTCGCTTCTCGAATCGCTACAGCGATGGGCCGACGACGATTTGCGCTCGCTCAACGGGCAGATCGAGTTTTTGCTCCGCAAGGCGCTCGTCGATGCGAAGCGATTCAAGCCGAAAGATGACACGGGCGAATCCAAGCGATAGTCCAAGAGACGTGTGCGTTCGATTACATTCAGGCAATGACGCAAGGTATCACCGGATCGATTCTGTTTGCCGGATCGGGCGAGTTTGGCGTGCCGTCGCTTGAGCGATTGCTCGCATGTGGGCACCGCGTGGTCGGCGTCTATACACAGCCCGACAAGCCCGCCGGTCGCGGACATGTGATGACGCCCACACCAATCGGAAAGCTTGCCATCGAGCGGGGACTGCCGCTCGTGCGAACGCCCGACATCAACTCTGAAGTGCTTGCGGCTGCGGATGTGATGGTGGTGATCGCGTTCGGGCAAAAGATCGCGCCGGCCGTGGTCGAGCATGCGCGGCTCGGGGCGATCAATCTCCATGCTTCGCGGCTCCCGCGCTATCGAGGGGCCGCGCCGATCCATCGCGCGATCCTCGAAGGCGAAACCGAATCGGGCAACAGCGTCATTCGACTGGCTCAGAAGATGGACGCGGGCCGCGTTCTTGCGATGAGTCGGCTGGACATCGGCATCACCGAGACTGCAGGCGAGTTGCACGATCGACTGGCGATCGACGGCGCGAACCTTCTCGAGCGCGTTGTAGATGATTTGCTGCAGGGCCGCGCGAATGAACTTGAGCAGGATCACGCACGCGCGACGCTCGCCCGAAAACTGTCACGCGAGGTGAGCGTGATCGACTTTTCGATGTCGGCCACACGCGTCGCCAATCAGATCCGAGGACTCTATCCCTGGCCCGGCTGTCGCGTACAGGTGAGGGATGCCGAGCGCGTGGCATCAACTGTAACGCTCTGCCGCGCATGCCCGGCCGAGCAGGGCATGACATCATCCGCCGACGCCTGGGGCATGATCGATCGACACGGTCGTATCATCTGCGCTGAGGGCGCGGTTGAGATTCTTGAGATTCAGCCGCAGGGCAAGCGTCCGATGCCGCTGCACGATTTTCGCAACGGTCATGCTTGGGATCCGGGGATGAAGCTCGTAAGTGTCATGTGAACGATTCGGCGAGGTGAAGTGTCGGTGAGATCGCTTCCACGCATCGACAAATGCGTTGGTGGCGGATTGACAACGCAGAGCCGAGCGGGAAGCTCCTTTGATCCATGCCGCGAGATCACGCACTTTTGAGTCTTGATGAGAAGCGATTACCCGACTGGCCGGCCAAGACGCTGAAGCCGTTGCGGCTCAGGCCGCTTGCGGATCCGCGTGACGTTGCGCTGTCGCATGAGCTGGAGCTTGGCGTGGTGCGGAATCTGCTGTTTCTCCGAGCGCTCGCGCAGCAGTTTTCCGGGCGACACTTGCGATCGATCGACGTGCCTGTGCAAAAGCTACTCTGCCTCGGGCTTTATCAAATTCATGCGGTCACGCGGGTGAATCCTGCGATCGTGGTGAACGAGACGGTGGAGGCAAGCAAGCGATTCGGACTCGGACGGGCGGGCGGATTTTTGAATGCCGTGCTGCGCAAAGCCGCGCATGCGCGATATGCGGATGCGAGCGATGCGTGGCATGGGCTACCGATCCTGCAAGCCTGGCAGAACGATCCGACCGCAGCGTCCGCACGACAGTATGCTGAGCAGATCCTGAGTCATCCGCCGGAGTTGTTTGATCGACTCTATGCGCTTGAGTCTGCGAATGAGCCGCAGCTTGATGAGATGGCGTGCATCGGCCGTGTGATGGAGCGATGCGCGAGCCACAATCGCGCGGCCCCGCTTATCGCGCGATTGCTGCCGGGGCAGACGATCGAGACCGTCATCGAAGCGGGCGTGGATGCGATCGGGCACGCAGAGCCGGGCTTTGTGGTACTGAATGAAGTGAAGCGCGAGAAGCTGAGGGAGTTATCGCAACGAGGCGTGATGCAGGTGCAGGACCCGACGAGTGGGACTGCGATCGACGGTCTGGAGATCGGGGCGGGGCAAGTGGTGCTTGATCGGTGTGCGGGACGCGGAACGAAGACGCTTCAAATGGCCGAGCTGGTCAGGCCGGGCGGAATTGTGGTGGCGATCGATGCGAGTGCGGATCGGATTCGCAGCCTCAGACAATCGACGGAGGCACGTGGCATCGACTGGGTGCAGTCGCACGTGGCCCGAACGTGTCGGGAACAGCCGATCGAGATGTTTGACCGCGTGCTGATTGATGCGCCATGCAGCAACAGCGGCGTATTGTCGAGGCGTGCCGAGGCGCGATACACGCAAACGAGAAAGTCGTTGGAATCGCTGGCGTCGGTGCAGTGGGCGATCCTGAGTGACACGGCGAATGTTGTGAAGCCGGGCGGGCGATTGGCTTGGTCGACGTGTTCGATCTGGCCCGCTGAGAATGGTGAGGTGGTCAGGCGATTCGTCCAGACTCATCCGCAATTCGACATTCTGAGCGAGCGATCGACGTTGCCGGCACTGACGGCCGAGCCGACTACGTACCGGGACGGCGGATATGTTGCAGTCCTGTTGCGGCGAGCGTGAAGGTGGAGCGAGCGATGCTCTTGCGAGTGCGCATATCCTTCAATCTGGGACGACTGTTTGGCTTGAGGAAAAAGCCTAGCGAGGCTCTTCGCCTAGGACTTGGTCGATGCTGGTGCGGACGGTGGGGAGAAGGCCTGTGCCGACGACGGGTTCGGCGAGCGAGCCGCGCAGGGTGATCTGGAACATTTCACGACGCGCTGCATCGAGGAACTCGCCGAGGATGGGGAGTTTGGTGCCGCGCGAGTCGGTGTGGAATCGCAGATCGATTTGGCGCGATGCAAAGTCGAGCGTGCCACCGCCGCGAATGATCATTTGGGGGCTGGTGAGCTGAACTTGATCGAAGCGGATGGTTTGCCCGTCGAGTGTATAGCTGGCCTGCGCCTGAGTGAATCCGCCGGTGAAGGGGAGATTGAGGCTGACGACTTGTGTGAGTCCGAGGAGCATCGGGACTTCGACCATGTCGGGCCCTTCGACGAGCAGGTCGCCGCGCCCGCGTATCGAGCGCGCGGCGTCTCCGATCGTGCCGGCGATGGTGAGCGATGCGTTGACGCGGCCGTCACGCTCGGGCGCGATGCCGGAGGCGAGCTTCGTCAGACGCGCCTGTCGCAACAACAACTCGGCAGAGTAGGTCGAAGGCTGAGGCGTGCGTCGCGTGATGCCGATCTGTCCGGCGAGTTCTCCGTCGGCGAGACGAACCGATAGATCATCGATGAGAATCCGACGGTTCGCATCGAGCTTCAGCACACCGCGCGCACGCTCGGCGGGCAGACCCGCGAGCGTGAGCCGGTCTGCAGAGATCGATCCGGATAAATCGGTGATGCTTGTACCAAGCGTGCTCAACTTCACATCGACGGCGGCCTGCAGATCGGTGAGCTTCACGCCAACATCCAGCGATGCCTGTCTCGTCGTGATGCCGATATCAGCTCGACTGGTGAATGACTCGTCGCGACCCGAGAAGGCAAGGTCCCGGATGGATACGTCCGCACGACCTACGAAGGCTGTCTCAGCGATCCATGAAACGCCGGGTGGAAGCGCGCGGATGAGTCGGCCGGTGGGGTCGACGTTGCGAACCGTGCCGGTCATCTCCACGGATGAGATAGGGGCGGAAAGAGGCGCAGTTGTTTTGCCGTCGGATTTGGGACTCACGCTCGTGGATGACGTCGCGGAGCGGTCAATCGAGTAGGTACCGGTGAGTTCGAGTTGGGTGTCGTCGACGTTTGCGATGATGGGATGAAAGCGGACGAGGCGATCGTTGATGTCGAGTCGGCCGCGTATGCTTGTGAATTCGGTGGGGCAGAAGTCGGGAGTCGCTGACATATCGAGCGGCTCGATGACGAGATTCCACGCGGCGTCGCCTGGGTATTGGCGAACGTTGTAGACGGCGGAGAAAGTTCCGCTTGCGTGGAGTGAACGGGCCGCTTCGCGCTGGACGGGATCAAGAGCACTTAAGAGTTGGTCGTTCCAAAGGATCTTCGGCGAGGTCATGGCCAGAGCGTAGCCGCGCTTGCTGGCGGAATAGTCGACGCGACCGTCGAAGGTGATGCGGGAGAGCGAGGCGTGATCGATGCGGTCTTGATTCTTGCCGAGGTCGACTTGATCTTTGCCGCGACTATCGTTTGTGGTGCTGCTGCTGTCGGGGCTGGGAGATTGAGTGAGATCGAGCGCCTGGATGGATTGATCAAGGTCGGCGTCGGCTGTGAAGGTGAGTTCGCCTTTGGAAGTGGCGCGGGCGATGCCTTGGAGATTGGTGACCGAGATGGGTCGGTCGGGTGGGGTGAGTTGTCCGCTGTGGAGTTTGAGGGCGAGGTCGTAGTCGATGCGTCCGCCGTCGCCGACAACTGTGACATCGCCGCCGAGGGCGAGTTGTCCGGTCAGACCGATGCGCTGGAGTGCGCGCTGTGCGTCGTCGGGCAGGGCGAGTCGATGCGGACCGTCGGCCGCGATCTTCTCGGCGTCGATGCGAAGGCGAGTGACCGGGCGCATATCGAATGCAGGATCACGCAGAGTCGTCTTGCCAGCCAGCGTCATCGACGCGCCGGCGGAGCTTAGCTTGACGTCCTTGAAGCTGACGTCGTTGCTGCGCACCTGGATGACCGCCGAGCCGTCGTCGATGGGGAGTTTGAGTGGACGAAACGCACCGCGTGCGGAATCAATACGCACGTCAGTGTCGAACGACCAACGGACGTTGAAGCCTTCGGGCCTGATGACACGCGTCGAGAATCCGCCGGTAAACTGGACATGATCAAATCCCTGTGGCGGATCAAAGAGAGACAGGGTCTGGCGAGCACCGGAGGGTAGAAGGTCGATGAGACGCTGATCGGCGACGATGTGATCGCCGGTGATCGTGATGTCGATGCCCGCGCCGTCAGCGAGTGGTGACATGTGGCCGGAGAGTCGGAGATCGGCCTGGGTGTTGGTGGTTCCATCGGCGCCGCGTCCGCGGACGTCGCGAATGTCGAGCCTCAATCCGCGAGGGTCGCGATCGAGGATCAGTTGTCCGCGAGCGTCTTGGATCGGATAGGCGAAGTTCTTGAAGGTAAAACGCGATTGTTCGAAGCTGAGCGCGCCACGCGGGGTGATGGGACCTCCGGGCTCGGCACGAATGACCTCGCCCGTGATGTGACAGAAACCCTGGGGAGAGAAGAGTTCGTAGGCGTCCCTGAGGGCGGCGGGCAGTCGTGCAGCCTGCTCGGGGCTGAGTGAGAACGGTAGCGGCGCACCGCTGGTGGCCAGAGAGAGACGAAGCGGAGCATCGCGATCGTAGCCTCGAATGTCGCCGGCGATGTCGAGTTGAGTTTGTCCGAGTTGGCCGGTGAGTTGTTGAATGACGATGCGATCGTTGGTGAATCGAAGGAGCGCGCGGACGTTGCTGAGGTCGATGGCTTCGAGGGCGGCGGGCGTCGTGCGAGTTGGGTCGGGCGAGGCGTGGGCAGAGGGTGGAGCCGAATCTGAGCTGACGTCGGATGAGATCCAAACTGCGGGGTCCAGTCGCAGAAAGCCGTCGAGGAGTTCGATGCTCAGATCGAATCCGCCTCCATCGTCGCGTCGGAAGACGATCAGCTGGGGGACCGAGACCTTTCCACGGGGTGAGAGGCGCTGCCAGAATGTTCGTACCTTTTCGGGAAGCAATGCGCCGACCTCATCGAGTGAGAGGTCGGACATGTGGCAGAGGATTTGCCCGGTTTCGAGGCTGAAAGCCCCGCGAAGCGTCGGGCCCACCGCGGTGCGTGAATCAGTCCGGGCGCGGCTTTGCAATTGAAAGCCGTAACTGGATGTGCCGGATTGCGGCAGGAGTTGTCCTTCGAGGGTCAGCGCCTGGAGGTCGGTGGGTTGATGATTGCGGATGATTTGTCGATGGACGATGGCGCTGCGAAGGACGATTTGCGGTAGCGGCGGAGCCGAGGCGCGACGCGGGCCGACGGTGCCGAGGTCTGTCGTGGGCGGGTTGATTAACTCGTCTTGTCGGCCGGGCGGATTCAGGGCTTGGAAGTTCCATCGACCTGTGGCTGCGTCTTCGACCACGAAGAGCTCGGGCGCGATCGCCTGAACGCGCCATTCGGACACGGGCGTGAACAGGAGCGTCCAGAGTGGCGTGTCCAGACGAAGCGAGCGGGCCGAGAGCAGGAGCGATTGATCGTCGGGCGTTCGGATGGACAGATCGCCGATCTCGATGCCGTCGGTGAGCGCGATGCGGACACGTCCGATCGTGACGTGGCCTCCAGTGACGGATGCGATGAAGCTTTCGACGCGCGGTATGACGCGATGCTCGGCGGTGAAGTATTGAAATGCAGCGACCGCGATGACGGCGAGAAGGATGACCGCGACGGCGAGCGAGATAACGATGCGGCGAGCGAATCGAAATCCCGCGCGCGGCCGCCAGGTGATTCGGCGCAGCGTCTGCGGCGAGACCGGATGGCGAAGCACGTCGACGTGTCGCGATGTCGGGGCGGGATCGGTCATCAGTCCATCATTCTATCCGGCGATCGTCGATTTCCGGCGTGCGATGTTCGCTGTTTGTCGAACTGACGGAAGAAGGTCGTGACCGAAGGAGTGTCATAACCCCCGCGGCGGCAAGCACGGCGAGCGTGGGATGCGCGGGGAGTCGATACCGCAGCGAACCGACCGCCATGATCACCGACAGCGAAATGACCACTGCGGGCGCGATCAGAAACAATCGATGCCGCCATGAAATGTCCGAAACGAGCAACCCGAGGATCGCAAGGGCGAGCAACGGAATCCCGTGGCTCAGTGCAATCCACCGCATGGCTGTAGATCGGCCGAACTGGGCACTCTGCGGCGCGGGGTACCATGTGCGGGCGAGCTTGTTGAAGGCCAGCTTTGCGAATCGTTCGGGATGATCTTGAATGAAGTCGAACGCGAGCGTGCGCAGGAACTGATCGCGAGCGACTTCGTCGAGGCTTTCGGGCGGGAGCGTGCCGAGGATGTGGGATTGATCACTCGTGCCGGTGGCGTCGGGGTGAGCGCCATCGTAGAGAGTGAAGCCGTCGTTGGAGCTTGTGAAAATCCATGATCCGACCACGAGGCGATTGCGAAGGGCCCACGGGAAGATCACGACTGCGACGAGCAGCGCGACCGAGAGCGCGACGGGAATGCGCGGTCGGACGGACTCCATCCGTGCAACGGAGGCGGCGGAGATCAGCGGGGCGAGCAGTGCGAGCGGGAGCGCGGTGCTGCGGATGAGGCATGCCGAGGCGAGCAAAAGGACGCCGATCCACCAGAGGCGCTTTCCCCGCCGACGGTTCGAAGAATGGTCTTCGGGCGTGATGGCCCGCGTGGGTGGGGTGCCCCATGCGAGGCACGCGAATCCCATCGTGATGATCGAAGTGAAGAGTGATTCCGAGAGAATGAGTCCGCTGAAGTAGGCGAGGCCAGGATCGAGCGCGACGAATGCCGCAGCGAGCAGCGAAAGACGCGGCGAGACGAAGCGTCGGGCCAGGATGAAGGTGGCGAGGACGGTGAATCCATCGAGGACGGACTGTGCGATGCGGATTGTGGGCGGATGTGATTGGAGTAGCGCGACCCATGCCGGATAGCCGGGCAGTCGAAAGGCACGGACGGTGTCAGCGAAGCGCGGGTCGACCATCGCGAGTTCGCCGGTTGATCGAAGTGTGTCGGCGAGGCGAAGGTATTCGAGTTGATCGGGAAGGGCGGCAAGAGCCGACTCGTCGTGCGGCTTGGGCAGCCAGTAGACGATGCGGGCCACGACGCTGAGTAGAATCAAGACGACGAGCAATCGCCGGATCAGGTGATGATGTTCGCCGAGCGATCGATTCATGACGGGTCGCGTGTAACGTCGTTGGTGAGATCAAAGCACAAGCCCGCGACCGAGGGGTCACGGGCCTGTGTGATGAAGTTTGACCGAGTCAGCGGGATGCGATTGACCGCTCGGTTGACCGCGATGGCTCAGCGAGTTGGATCAAACGCTTGTGATGGCTCGGACTCCGACCGGATTACATGCCCGGCATCTTGGGAAGGAGTTCCTTGGCCTTGCCGAGGTACTCTTCGATGAGCTTGGCGGCTTCGGGGTACTTGGCCTTGAGGCCTTCGGCCTTCTTGACGAGGTCGCCGAGCTTGGAGACGTCCTTGTCAGCGATGGCCTTCTGAAGGTCGGTGAGGATCTGCTTGTCTTCACCGGCGATGGAGTCGAGGGCCTTCTTGGCGGCGTCAGCGAGGTCGGCAGCGCCTTCCTTGGCCGTATCGACGGCTTCCGCGGCCTTTTCGCCTGCGGCGGCGGCTGCATCGTCAACGAGGCTGCCGGTCGGGGCCACGGTGCTGCCCGCGTCACCCGCAGCGGCGGGGGCTTCGGGCTTCTTCTCACAACCAACCGCAACCAGGGCGGCGGTCATCACGGTGCTCGCGAGCAGGTGCTTGAGCGTCATGTCAGTTCTCCTTGCGTCTCTAACCAAATTCACAGGCCGGACCATGAAGCGACCGTCGCTTCACCCAACCCGTAGTCCCTGAGTCTATGAACTTTCAATCCGGCACGCAATCGAAGTTGCACCTTCCCACAGGCCGATGAGAAGCTACCATACGAATTATAACCATGCTGATCTACTTGGATAACAACGCAACGACTCGCCCGGATCCCCGCGTCATCGAACGGATGAACCAGGCGCTCACCGAAGCATGGGCAAACCCCAACAGCGTCCACCGTGCAGGGCAACTCGCACGAAAGCATGTCGATGAGGCACGCGAGCACGTCGCACGACTCATGGGATGCGGACCCACCGAAGTCTTCTTCACCGGGGGAGGCACCGAGTCTGCCAACACCGCCATTCGAGGCCTGCTCGCGGCGCGGACCCCTCGCCGCAAGGTCATCACCAGCACCGTCGAACACTCCGCCACACGCGAAACCATCGGCGCGATGGGACGCGAGGGCTGCGAAGTCATTGCCATCGAAGTCGACTCCAAAGGTCAGCTCGATCTCGATCAATTCCGTGCTGCCCTCGACGACTCCGTCGCGCTCGTCAGCTTCATGTGGGCCAACAACGAAACCGGAACGATCTTTCCTCTCAAAGATATCGCCTCGATGTGCCGCGAAATGCGCGTGCCCATCCACAGCGATCTGACCCAGTGTGTCGGAAAGATTCCGGTCGATCTCGTCGACCTCGGCGTGGATTGTGCCAGCTTTGCCGCCCATAAGTTTCATGGACCCAAAGGCATTGGCGGACTCTACACTCGACGCGGCGTGCGGCTCCGACCTCACATCGTCGGCGGACCACAGGAACGCGGTCGTCGCGGCGGCACGGAAAATGTCCCCGGCATCGTCGGCATGGGCGAGGCGGCTCGACTCACACTCGAACATCTTGACCACATGCCGCGCGTCGTTGCCATGCGCGATCGACTCGAACGCACCATCCTCGAAACCATCCCCGACACGCGCGTGAACGGCGACATCGAACATCGCATCCCCAACACCAGCAACATCGGCTTCGCTCGCCTCCAGGCCGAGGCGATCCTGCTGCTGCTCAGTGAGCAGGGCGTCTGTGCGAGCGCGGGGGCCGCGTGTAGCAGTGGATCGCTCGAACCGAGCCACGTGATGAAGGCGATGCACGTCGATCCCCTTTACGCGCACGGCGCGATTCGGTTCAGCCTGAGCCATGAAACCACCGACGCCGAGATCGACCGCGCGCTCGAAGTCCTGCCCACCGTGATCCAAAAGCTCCGCCGGGTCATGCCGGTGATGAATGCCTGATTCCAGGGTGATGTCGTGACGCAACGTTGTCTGTGCAACGGGACGTTGCTTGCGTGACGGGACGTCGCTTGTGCAATGGGACGTCGCTTGTGCGACGGGACGTCGCTTGCGTGACGCTTGGGGCCGCGTCCGTTACGCTCGTCGCCCATGAACGATCGAGTCAGACTCTGGGTGACGCTCGGATCGGTGACGCTCGTGGGGATTTATCTCTCATGGCAGATCCTGCAGCCTTTCGTTGACGTGATCCTCTGGGCGGGCGTGTTGTCGATTCTCACGTATCCGCTTTACGAACGCTTCATTCGACGAGGGTATGCCCCGACATGGGCGAGCCTCGCCACTGTCAGCCTCGCGACCCTCGGCGTGCTCGTCCCGGTGGCGGTCGTCACCATCATGCTCGCCGCTGAGGCGGGGAAGATCGGCTATCAGATCAAGCCGTTTGTCGAGGGGCTGCTCGCGCCGGATTCGAGGCCGGTGATGTGGCTCAAGGAACAATTCAACGTGGACGTTCGCGAGTTTGTCAGTGCAGAACGACTGGCCTCGGCATTGAATGCCGCCTCAAGCGCGATTCTCGCACGCACGACGGGCGTGATCGGGGGCGTGGTCGGGTTCATCATGCAGCTCTTCTTTGTGCTGTTTACCATGTTCTACTTCCTGCGTGATGCGCATCGCGTCGTACCGTCCATTCGAGAAATGCTGCCGCTCAATGATGCCGATGCCGATGCGATTTTCGTACGCACGCGGGACGTCATCTATGCCAGCGTGGTGGGCGTGATCGTGATCGCTGCGATTCAGGGGCTTCTGGGCGGGGTCGCGTTCTGGTTTCTGGGGATTCCCAGCGCGGTGCTTTGGGGTGTTTTGATGTTCCTGCTGAGCATGGTGCCGGCGGCGGGGGCGTTTCTCGTCTGGGCGCCCGCTGCCGTCTGGCTTGCAGTGAATGGCGAGTACCTCAAGGCCGGCATTCTCGTCGCGTTTGGCGCGATCGTCATCGGCATGATCGACAATCTGCTGCGTCCCATCGTCGTCGGTAAACGCGCCAAACTGAGCGAGATCGTCATCTTCTTCAGTGTCATCGGCGGGCTGCAGGTCTTCGGCATCCTCGGTCTGGTCGTCGGCCCGGTGGTGATGGCCATCACCATGAGCCTCTTTGAAATCGGTCGACGCATCCTCGCGCAGAATCAGTCGACGTCGGTGACCCATTCTCCAGCGCATGATTCTGGCAACTGAGGCGATGATCGGGCACCAAAGTCGATCGCGACGTTCACTGGATGGGAAGGTAGATGTCGGTGCGGAGTTGCTCGGGGGCGGTGATGCAGGGATCGTTGCAGTAGATCTCAAAGCATTCGCCGTCGTGTCGCAGCACGGGGTTGCCGGGGACCTGACCGCTGTGAATGAGCATGTGAGCCTGGCTCCAGGCATCGCGCAATCCCGCGTAGGGTCCGATGTGCGAGAAGACGACATAACGCGCAGCCGGCATGACGCGGACCGTGAGCTGTTCGTCCGTTTGAACATCGTCCGCAACGCCGATGCAGACGTCGGCGCGGAGGTCGGAAAGCGGGACATGTTGTGGGCTGTCGAGATAGCTGGCGAGGATCAGCGGGTAGGCGGAGGTCGAATCCGATGAGCCGATCCATCCGCGGGCGCGTGCGATGTCGAAGAGTCGGTCGAAGGCAGGCCCGACAACCTCCCAGTACGGGCCGACGGTGCGAATGCAGGCTAAGCGGGTCGCGGGGCGATCGACGATGCGCACTTCCATGAGATTCCTATCGCAAGTGGAACAACCGAGCGTAGCCGCAAACGAGAACATCACGCAACCCAGAGGGCCTGCGTGATGAGCCTAGATTCGGGAAGCCCGGTTCGGGCCGATCAGATGATGCCGTCGCGGGGCGAGGTGATCAGGCGTTGATTGCGGTGACCTTGACCTCGAGATAGTTCTGGCGGTGGCCCTGCTTGCGATGGTATCGCTTGCGGCGGTTGTGCTTTTCGATGATGACCTTCTTGGCACGCACCGACCGAAGAACCTCGCCCACGACGGTCGCACCGGCGACGACGGGCTGGCCGACCTTCGTATCTTCCCCGCCAACGAGGAGCACTCGGTCGAAGGTGATGGTGCGAGCTTCGACGAACTTGGGATGTTCTTCGAGGACGCGATCGACGCGAATCACGTCGCCGGTGGTGACTTTGAACTGGGTTCCGCTGTCGTCGATGATGGCGTACATGGCTAAAACTTTCTCGTAAACACTGGCTCGTCAACGAGGAACACTGCCTCGTAAACGTGGATCGAAGATTGTGCCTGCCCGGGACTTTTTGTCAAGTCTTGAGCTCCCGATACGTCGGAAACAAGGAATCTACTGGGCACTTTGGCCCGTCTGCTGGGCGATTTGTGAGGCCTGCTGCGCGGATTTTGCGACCTGAAAGGCGTTGCTGAGGATGCGGCGATCACGCGCCCAGCCGGGGTAGACCGGGATGGGCAGGGGGCGCAACCGCTCGGCGGCAAGCTCTTCGGGAACCTGCTGGAGCAAGGTCGACTCGACCGTGACGGCCATGCTCTCAACCGCGCGACCGCGAAAAACCCCCTTGTTCGGGGCGACGTCGCGATAATCGCGACCAACCCCAAGTGTGACAAAATTGTTGCCCGCCTGCCTGCGATTGGTCGGATCGAGCGCGACCCATCCGAATTCCGGGAACAGCAACTCGCACCAAGCATGTGTTTGAGTCGTGCCGCGCAAGGCTTCCTTCATCGGATGAACAATGCCCGAGACATAACGTGCCGGGATCCCGAGCGCGCGAGCCATCCCGATGAAAAGGTGGGTGAAATCCTGACAGACGCCCTTGCCCAGGCGAAGGAAATCCGTGATCGGGCTGGAGACGGTGGTGTGTCCTTGTTCGTAAACGAAGCGGTCGTGGACGGACTGCATCATACGAAAGGCGATTTCACCGACCGGTGTACCCGGCCGTACGCGAAGATCGTGGACGAGTTCACGCAGTTCAGGACAATCGACGACGGGCCCCCCGAACTGCATGTAGTCGCACAACGTGTAGTCGGCGGGCGGCTCGAGCGGCCAGCGGTCGTTGGTGTCCATGAGGTCGATCGTCTTGCGATCGACCTCCAGCACGCTTGTGGCTTCGATGCGAATGGCGTTGTGAAAACCGTTGACAGTAAAACTGTGAACGGAATTGCCCAGCCAGTCGAAGTAGCTATTCACCGACGTCGGCGGACCAATCGCCAGATCGAAGCTGAGGCGATGCTGGTACATCTCCTGCCGCGGGGTGACACGGAGTTCCATGACCGATTCCGAGATCATTTCCGTGTAGGACAACTCGGTGTTGTGGGTGATGAGCAAGAGCATGGCGATGTTGCTTGGAGATTCGGAGTTTGAGCGTTGGCGTTGGCGGCTGATTTTTGATCCGGGCGATCACTTGAGGAAGTAGGTTTGCTGGACGAGCACGCCCGCTTCGTGGACTCGAGATTGGACGGATTTGAGATATTCACGAAACCCGACGCGGGCGATTTCGGAGAGGTCGGCGTAATCCAGATCGGCATCAAGGCGGCCGAGCACGCGCTCGGCAGGGTCGATCGTCTCGGGCGTGGTGAGCTTGCGGATGCGACTAATGGCGTCGAGGGCTTCGCTCACGTTGAAACGGATGCTCCGCGGGAATGTCTCTTCGAGGATGATGAATCCGGCGACCTTGAGCGGATCAAAATCGGCCATGAATCGACGACGATAGGCTTCGATACCGCAGCACATGCGGATCGTGCTCATCCATTGAATCGTGCGAAGCGGTGCGTCGAGCGCATCTTCGACCTCTTCAAAGGCGTCGAGTCTGGCCTGAACGATTCGGCAGGTCATGTCGATCCGCTCAAGTGCCTTGGCGAGACGGACAAACATCCATCGCTGGCTCTGTGGGAGGGTCTCTTCGGTTTGACCCTGGAAAAGCATCGAGACATTGATGATGGAAGTGTAGAACTCTTCGGGTTGCTCCTCGAACTTCTGGCGGGCCTCGTCGGAACGGATCGTCCAGTAGGCAGCGTTGATGGTCTCCCACATCTCAGCGGAGATTTCGGATCGGACGGCACGCGCGTTCTCCCGGGCGTTTGCGATCGAGCTGACGAGCGATCCGTTGCAGCCGGCGTCAAAGCTGAGCGTTCGCGTCACACGTGAACCGACATCGCCCGGCGAATCGGGAAGCGTCGCACCCACAAGCGAAAGCAGGCTGAGCCACTGGCGGTCGTAGAGCTCGTCGGGCAGATCGCCGACATCCATCAGCAGATTGGTGGTGATGCGGAGCCCGCGAGCGACGTGCTCAGCGCGTTCGACGTAGCGTGACATCCAATAGAGTGAATCTGCGACACGCGACAGGAGCGGCCGACGCAGGGCAGATTCTTCGGTGGGGATCATCAGGTCCATTTTCGTCTCACTTCAATCGGCTCGGGGCCTTGATTCACTTTCGCACGGGCCGCTCACGGTGTGGGCGCTGGATGGGGCTTATTCTTCGAGCACCCAGGTGTCTTTGCTTCCGCCTCCCTGCGAGCTGTTGACGACGAGCGAACCTCGCCGCAGTGCCACGCGCGTGAGCCCGCCGGGCATGACGATGACCTTGTCGCCGGAAAGAATGTAAGGCCGCAAATCGATACGTCTTCCTTCGAACCGGAGCTTGCCACCTTCGTCAATGGCGCTTGGATGTTGACTCAATTCAACGATCGGCTGGGCGATGTAATTGCGAGGGTCTTCACGAATCAGCTCGGCAAACTTCTCCCGCTCCGTCTGCGTCGCCTGGTGCCCCATCAGCATGCCATATCCGCCGCTCTCGTTGGTGGCCTTGACGACGAGCTTGTCCAGATTTTCGAGGACGAACTTGCGGTCGGTATCGCGAGCGCAGACATAAGTCGGCACGTTGGGCAGGATCGGCTCTTGCTTGAGGTAATAGCGGATCATGTCCGGGACGAACGGATAGATCGCCTTGTCGTCCGCCACGCCGGTGCCGACTGCGTTGGCGAGGCTGACATTGCCCATGCGGTAGGCGTTCATCAGTCCCGGAACGCCCAGCAGAGAATCTGGGCGAAACGACAGCGGGTCGAGAAAGTCGTCGTCGAGTCGACGATAAAGCACATCGACGCGCCGCAGGCCCGCGGTCGTACGCATGTAGACAAAGTTGTTCTCCACGAGAAGGTCCTGGCCTTCGACCAGTTCGATGCCCATCTGCCTGGCGAGGAAGCTGTGCTCGAAATACGCGCTGTTGTAAATGCCGGGCGTGAGGATCGCGATCGTGGGGTTGTCGGCGTGACGCGGCGCGATGTGGCTCAGCGTGTTCAGAAGATTCAGCGGGTAATCTTCGATCGCGCGAACCTGATAATCGTCAAACAACTGCGGGAAAACCTTCTTCATCACCGTACGGTTTTCGAGCACGTAGCTGACGCCGCTGGGCGTTCGACCGTTGTCTTCAAGCACGTAATACTGCCCGTCGCCACCGCGAACCAGATCGGTGCCGCAGATGTGGATGTAGATGTCGCGCGGAACCGGAAACCCAATCATCTCGCGGCGAAACATCTTCGCGCCATAGATCAGTGCAGGATCGATCACGCGATCGGTAAGAATGCGCTGGTCGTGGTAAATGTCCTTGCAGAAGAGGTTCAGTGCGGTGATCCGCTGAACCAGACCTCGCTCGATGATGTCCCACTCCCGGGCGGTGATGATGCGTGGGACGAGGTCGAACGGGAAAATCCGTTCGACGTTGAGTTTGTCGGAATAGACGGTGAAGGTGATGCCCTGATTGACGAATGTGACATCCGCCATGCGCCGACGGCGCTGGAAGGAGGTGGCATCGAGTCTTGAGAGACGTTCGAGCGCGGGCGCGTAATGGGGACGGGGTGCGCCCGGGGCCTCGAACATTTCATCGAAGACGCCGGTGAGATCGTAGGATTCGAACATACGGCAATCGACCGCAGACGGTGTTCCCAACGGGCGAACCTAACCGAATCCGTCGGCTTAAGGAACAAGGAAGAAGCAAAAAGTGGCGGGTTCGGATGAAAATGAGCGAATCAGATGTCGTAATACATGCAGAACTCGAACGGATGCGGCCTCGTCCGGAGCGCGTCGACTTCGTTTTCACGCTTGTACTTGATCCAATAGTGGATCACATCACTGGTAAAGACCCCACCTTCCAGAAGAAATTCGTGATCTTCGGCGAGCGCGTCAAGGGCCTCTTCCAGGCTGCCGGGCGTCGCGACAATCCGCTCGTATTCCTCGGGCGAGAGCTCATAGATGTTCTTGTCCAGCGGCTCGCCGGGGTCGATGCGGTGCTTGATGCCGTCGAGCGCCGCCATGGTGACGGCGCTGAAGGCGAGATAAGGATTGCAACTCGAATCGGGACAACGAAACTCCAGCCGCTTGGACTGCGGTCGCTCGGAGTACATCGGAATACGAATCGCTGCCGACCGGTTGCGCGAACTGTAGACAAGGTTCACCGGGGCTTCGTACCCCGGAATCAACCGCTTGTAACTGTTGGTCGTCGGATTGCAGAGCGCGCAAAGTGCCCGGGCATGTTTCAGGATTCCGCCGATCGCAAAAAGGGCTAGCTCGGACAGCCCGGCGTAACGATTGCCCGCGAACAGCGGCTTGCCCGCTTTCCATAGACTAAAGTGCACGTGCATCCCGCTGCCGTTGTCCTGATAGAGCGGCTTGGGCATGAAGGTCGCCGTCTTGCCGTGACGATGGGCCACGTTCTTGACCACATACTTGTACATCATCACGTTGTCCGCCATCGTGATCAGATCCTGATAGCGCATGTCAATCTCGCACTGCCCGCCCGTCGCGACCTCATGATGATGCGCCTCGACCGGTATCCCAAGCTCCATCAACACACTCACCATCTCGCTGCGAATCGAATGCAGCGTATCGATCGGAGGACACGGGAAGTAACCCTCCTTAAGCCGGATCTTGTGCCCCTTGTTCTCCGGCGATTCCTGCCCGCGTGTCCAGACGCCCTCAGCACTCTCCACGTGATACTTCGCGTAGTTGGTCCCCTGGTCGTACCACACAGAATCAAAGACGAAAAACTCAAGCTCCGGCCCGAAACAGACTGCGTCGGCGAGCTTGGTCCGCTTCACATATTCAACGCACTTCCTCGCGATGCTGCGCGGATCACGCGAATACTCACGCTTCGTGATCGGATCACGCACGTCGCAAATCATCGTGATCGTCGGATGCGGCAAAAAAGGATCGAGCTTGGCGGTCGAGGCGACCGGAATCAACAGCATGTCGCTCTCGTTGATCGCCTGCCAGCCGCGAATACTCGAACCGTCAAAGCCGAAGCCCTGCTCAAAACTCTCCTCCGACAACTCGCTGACCGGAAAACTCGTGTGCTGCCAGAGTCCGGGAAAATCCATGAACCGTAAATCGATAAACTGCACGTTGTTCTCAGCACACCGGCGAATGACGTCTTTGGGGGTCATGCCTGATAGGTTTAACATCCCCGCCCAACCTTGGCGAACGCGGGGTGTCTCTACTCTCGGTTCCTGCGATTTCGGTTAAGGTTCAGCCTCCATGACTACGACCTTCTCATTCTCTTCTTCGATCCGATCGCGACTGGGATTCTGTGTGATCGGCCTGCTGCTCTGCGCCGTGGTCCATGCAGATGACGCCGCGCCAACCACTCCCGTCGAGCCGACTGAGGTGCACGCCACGCCGTCACCGACATTGACCCTCGATTCGAGCACCGACGAGATTCTCACCGCGCTCCAGACGACGGGCACCAAGTTATCGACGTTGGCTGCGGACGTGGTATTGGAGGAACTCGATGACACGCTCGGCCGCGAGGTCTATCGGGCGGGGCGGTTGTATGTCGAGCGGACCACGAATGACTCCGGAGCGATCTCGAGTCGAATCCTCGTTCGATTCACCGAGCGCGGCGACGAACGGCGGAGCGTCGAAGAGTTGAGCGAGTTTCTGCTTGCCGATGGGAAGCTGATCGAGCGTGACCATCGCAATCGCAAGGAGGTCACGCGTGAGCTTCCGCGCGCGGATGCAGAGGATGTGTTGACGCTTGGACGCGGGCCTTTTCCGCTCCCGATCGGGCAGTCGCCGGACGATGTGCGGATGAACTTTGACGTCACACGACTGCCCGACGATGCAGAACAACCCGGCAAGATTGTGCTTGAGCTTCGGCCGCGCGAGGGGACACGACTCGCAGACCGCATGGAACAAATCATCTGCTGGATCGACCCCGCGATCGCCATGCCCGTCGTCATCCAAACCGTCGAGCCCAACAGCGCAAAGGTCGTGACCACGCGACTGACCAACGTAAAGCTCGGCGAACCGCTGCCGCCGGGCACATTTCAACTTCCGCCGATCGACGAAACGAGCTGGCGCATCGAGTTCGTGCCGACGGAGTAATCGACACCGATCAACGGAAAGGGCGGATCGATGGAGGCATCGGCTTCCTTAGACTCAGGCCGCTTCGCGTGACGTGCCGGATTCGCCCGACGTTGACGCGCTATCGGCGACTGCTTCGGCCTGGAAGCTTTCGGTGTCGATGGTGAGCGAATTGCGGATGCGATTCAGGCCGTCCCGCGCCGCGACCTTGTAGCATTCGGCGAGCGTGGGGAAATTGAAAACGGTTTCGACGAAGTAATCGATCGGCATGCCCGCCGTCATGACGGCTTGTCCGATGTGGATGATCTCGGTCGCGCCGGTGCCGATGGCATGCACGCCGAGCAGCCGACGGCTGTGCGGATGGAAAATGAGTTTCAGCAGTCCATTCGGATCGCCGATCAGTTGTCCTCGGGCAATTTCCCGATACCGCGCCAGGCCGACTTCGTATGGCGTCTTGCTTTGGGTCAGTTGTTGCTCGGTTTGCCCGATCATGCTGATTTCCGGAATCGTGTAGATGCCGTAGGGGAAGATGCTCGGGCGATCTGTGGTGACGAGCTGTTTGAACATATAACAGGCGGCCAGCCGACCTTGTTCGACGCTGGTGGCTGCCAGCGCGGGAAACCCGATGACATCGCCAGCAGCATAGATGTGCGGGACGTCGGTTTGGAAATACTCGTTGACTTTCAGTCTTCCCCGTTCGTCGGCGGATAGCCCCGCGCGATCGAGGGCGAGCTTGTCAGTTGCGCCCTGTCTGCCGATCGCGTACATCAGTGTATCGGCGCGGAGAACCTTGTTGGATTCGAGCTCGGCTTCGACACTGTTTCCGTCGAATCGGATCGAAGCCACCTTTTCGCCCAGCCGAAGTCGAACGCCGGTATCACGCAGGCGGAACTGCAGGGCTTCGCAGATTTCGTCATCGACGAATTCGAGCAGACGATTGCGACCTTCGATCAGCGAGACCTTCACGCCAACGGCGGCGAGCATGGAGGCGTACTCGCAGCCGATCACGCCTCCGCCGACAATGATCATGCTTCGGGGCAGGTCCTTCATGGTGAGGATTTCGTTGCTGTCGAGAATCCGTCCCGGCGTAAACGGAACATTCGCCGGCCGGGCCGGCTCGGTACCCGTGGCGATCATGATGTTGTGACCTTCAAGGTCGATGACCTGCTGGCCGCGCACGACGCGAATGGTGTGCGCGTCGAGGAACGATGCGTCCCCGAAAAACATGGCCACGCCGTTGCGGCGCATCTGATTCTCGACAACGGCGGTCTCGGAGCGAATGACGTGGTCGGAGCGTGCGGTGAGATCGCTCATCGTGATGTCATGCTTCACGGCATAGCCCGCGCCGTACACGTGACGCTCGTTGTGGGCCGTCAAATGAAGGACGGCCTCCCGCATCGCCTTGGACGGGATCGTGCCGGTATGAATGCACACCCCGCCGACCATCGCGGCGCGATCAATCACCGCCACGCGTCGCCCGAGCTTGGCCGCGGTCAATGCCGCACGATGCCCGGCGGGGCCCGAACCGATCACCACGAGATCAAAAGGAGTCTGCGCCATACTCCATGTTTCGACCAAAACACGGTGCGACAAAAGTAGAGACAGAAAAGCAGACCATCCGACGCTCCGCTTCTCTCGCACCCCACCCTCGTCCGACGCGCATGCCCGATAATCAAATCGATTTCATCGGCTCTGCTCATCGCCGCGATTTGAAATGGTTGATCAGCCCGCGGGTCGAGCTGTCGTGAGAGGCGATGGGGCCTTCCTCATGCAGTTCTGCAAGGATCTTCTTGGCCAGCACCTTTCCGAGTTCAACGCCCCACTGATCAAAGCTGTTGATGTTCCAGATGACGCCCTGTGTGAAGATCTTGTGTTCGTAGAGCGCGACGAGCATGCCGAGCGTGTGCGGATCGATGCGGTCGACCAGCAGGCTGGTGGTGGGGCGATTGCCTGCAAACGTGCGGGCGGATACGAGTGCTTCGGGGGCGCTGCTGCCCATCTCGCTCCGCACCTCGTCGCGCGTCTTGCCGAAGGCCAGTGCTTCGGTCTGCGCGAAAAAGTTGGAGAGCAGAATCGGATGATGTTCGCCGATCGGATTGTGTGATTGCACCGGCGCGATGAAGTCGGCGGGGACGAGCTTGGTCCCTTGGTGGAGCAACTGATAGAACGCGTGCTGCCCGTTGGTGCCGGGTTCGCCCCAGAGGACCGGGCCGGTTTGATAGCCGGTGATGGGGTTGCCGTCGCGATCGCAATCTTTGCCGTTGGATTCCATGTCGCCTTGCTGGAAGTAGGCGGGGAATCGGTGGAGGTATTGATCGTAAGGCAGGATCGCGTGCGACTGAGCGCCGAAGAAGTTGTTGTACCACACGCCGAGCAGCGCCATGATGACCGGGAGGTTGTCCTCCAGCGGGGCGGTGCGGAAGTGCTCGTCCATCGCGTGCGCGCCTTCGAGGAGCTTCTCGAAATTGCCCATGCCGATGTAAAGCGCGATCGGAAGCCCGATGGCACTCCAGAGCGAGTAACGCCCGCCGACCCAATCCCAAAAACCGAACATGTTCTGCGTGTCGATGCCAAACTTGGCGACCGCGTCGGCGTTGGTGCTGACGGCGACGAAGTGCTTGGCAATGTGGGCCGGGTCTTTGGCGTGACGCAGAAACCAATCACGCGCGCTCGCGGCATTGGTCATCGTCTCCTGCGTGGTGAAAGTCTTGCTCGCCACGATGAACAGCGTGGTTTCGGGATCGACACCGACGAGCGTCTCGGCGATGTGTGTCCCATCGACGTTGCTGACAAAATGAACACGAAGCCGCGAAGGATCGGCGTAGTGCTTTAGCGCTTCACAAACCATCACTGGCCCGAGATCGCTTCCGCCGATGCCGATGTTGACCACGTCCTCGATCGGCTTGCCCGTGTAACCCACGTGCACTTCCTGTCGCACGCGATCAACGAACGCCTTCATGCGCGCCAGCACGCCGTTGACGTCCGGCATCACATCGCGGCCGCCGACGAGAAGCGGGCGATTGCTGCGATTTCGTAGCGCGACATGCAACACGGCGCGGTTCTCAGAATTGTTGATCGCATCACCCGCAAACATGCGGGCTCGCATCGTCTCCAGACCGCTTTCTCTGGCGAGCTGAATCAAGAGCCGGAACGTCTCCGCCGTGATCCGATGCTTCGAAAAGTCCATCAGGATCGGCCCGACCGACCTGCTAAAGGTCTCGAATCGCTTCGGATCGCCCGCAAACAATTCACGCAGATGCACATCGTGCACGGCGTCAAAGTGGGCTTGCAGCTTGGACCAGGCGGAGAGAGTGGTGGGGTTGGGCATGGGGTGGTTTGTTGTTGGTAGTGAGGTTTCAGAAGAGATGACTGTTGGCTAGCCGTTGAGGAGGTAGAGCATGATCTGCTCGAAGCGGGCGGACCAGGCGCGTTCGTTGTGCTCGGCGCCTTCAACTTCGACCGAGCGGTGTTCGATGTTGTTCGCTTGAAGAATTGCGACCAGATCACGGAGGTTTTGTAAATGCACGTTCGGACGATTCTCGACGACGTCGCCCTCGCGCGTGCCCATGTCGATCCAGATTCTTGAAGATTTGAGTCTTTCGACCTGACTTTCCGCCCGCTTGAGCGCTGCGCGGTCGGCCCACCAGAGGCTCGGGCTGATCACCGCCGCGCGCGCGAAAATCTCGGGGTAGGCGATCGCCAGATCAAGCGAGATCAGCCCGCCGAGCGAGCTTCCTCCGACCATCGTCGAATCGCGATCCGGACGCGTCGCGTACGTCGAATCGATCATCGGCTTAAGCTCATCGATGATAAACTTCATATAGTCCGACCCGCGTCCGCCCATCTCGCTTTCGCGAACACGCCCGCGATCAACGGTGTATTCAGACACGCGCGACATGCCGGTGTTGTCGATCCCGACGACAATCACCGGCTCGATCGATTTGTCCCCGACCAATCGCGTGAGCGTCTCGTCCACCTTCCATTCACCGACAAAGCTGGTCGCGTCATCAAACAGATTCTGCCCGTCATGCATGTAGAGGACCGGATACCGCTCCGGGCGATTGACGTCATAGCCCGGCGGAAGCCAGACGCGGATCGCACGGGCGTTGTCCAAAATCTCTGAACGAAACGCTTCGTGGATGATCAGTTGACCTGTCACGGTTGAGGGTCGTTCCGACGAGGCCCGAACAGAATCCGATCGAGGCGAGAAAAGAAGGGTGAAGATCGCGGTCGAGACGATGAGAAGGTTGGAGAAGCGAGATGACATGAGCGGCTCGAAAAGTCGGCTTGGCGAGATGGTAACGCAGGCGGGCCCTCGATGCCGCGCGGCGTGCGTGCCTCTCGACATTTTGCCGGATCGTCAAAAGCGGGTCTGCGACTTGCCCCCGGCGAGCGTGCGAATACACTTTGCTGCCCCGGACGACGAGGTGTCGTCTGGAAAGTTGACCCTTCGTGGGTGACCCCTTTTGGGAAACAGCTCTATGCCCGCCACCGGAAAGATCACGCAGGTCATCGGCTCGACCTTCGACGCCGAGTTCCCCGATAACGAACTGCCCAAGATCTATAACGCGATCAACGTCAGCTTCAACGACGGTCGTAACACGATCAATCTCGTGGGCGAGGTACAGCAACACCTCGGCGGGGGTCGTGTTCGTGCGGTCGCGCTCGGCTCGACCGACGGCCTGCGTCGCGGAATCGATGTCGTCGATACCGGCGCGCCGCTCTCCGTCCCCGTCGGCAAGGAAACCCTCGGACGCGTCTTCAATCTGCTCGGCGAACCGATCGATCAACGCGGACCCGTCGCCTCCACGATGCGTCGGCCTATCCACCGCGACGCCCCCGAGTTCACCGACCTCAGCCCCAAGGCTGAAGTCTTCGAAACCGGCATCAAGATCATCGACCTGCTCACCCCGTTCATCCGCGGTGGCAAGGCCGGTCTCTTCGGCGGTGCAGGTCTTGGTAAGACCGTCGTCATCCAGGAACTGATCGCGCGTATCGCCAAGAACTACGGCGGATACTCCGTCTTTGCCGGCGTCGGTGAACGTACCCGCGAAGGCACCGACCTCTGGATGGAAATGGAAGAAGCCAAGATCGGCGACACCGGAAAGAGCGTGCTCGACCAGACCGTCATGGTCTTCGGTCAGATGAACGAACCCCCGGGCGCTCGTCTCCGCGTCGCGCTGTCGGCACTCACCATGGCCGAATACTTCCGCGATGAAACCGGCGCGGACACCCTCCTCTTCGTCGATAACATCTTCCGTTTCACACAGGCAGGCTCCGAAGTCTCGGCGCTCCTCGGTCGTATGCCGTCGGCGGTCGGTTACCAGCCCACTCTCGCGACGGAAATGGGCGAACTCCAGGAACGCATCACCTCCACCAAGGGCGGCGCGATCACCAGCGTGCAGGCCGTCTATGTGCCCGCCGACGATCCCACCGACCCCGCGCCCGCAAACGCCTTCGCCCACCTCGACGCATTCATCTATCTCGAACGTTCCATCGCCTCCAAGGGCATTTACCCCGCCGTCGATCCGCTCGCCTCCAGCTCCCGCGCACTCGACCCGCTCATCGTCGGTGAAGAACACTATCGCGTCGCCCGCAAGGTGCAGACCATGCTCCAACGCTACCGCGATCTGCAGGACATCATCGCCATTCTCGGCGTCGATGAACTGTCGGAAGAAGATAAACTCATCGTCAGCCGCGCTCGAAAAATCGAACGATTCTTCAGCCAGCCGTTCTTCGTCGCCGAGCAGTTCACCGGATTCCCCGGTGTCTACACCAAACTCGAAGACACCATCAAGAGCTTCGACTCCATCTGCTCAGGCGAACTCGACGACGTTCCCGAACAGGCCTTCCTCTACGTCGGCGGAATCGAATCCGTCCGTGAAAAGGCCAAGAAGCTCGCCGCGCAGTAAAGCATTCTGCCCGCAACATCCGATTTCTGGAGACGCCCGTGTCATCCGATGCGGGCGTCTTTCTTCGTCTGCGCTCGGAGATCTGGAGCGTGGCTACGAAAGCTCGGAGGTCATGGAGCAAGATACGGTGCATGACCCGGTGCAAGACCCGGCGCAAGACACGGTGCATGACCCGGCGCATGACCCGGAGTCATCCTCAGAGTCTGAGATGTAACTGAAAATGGGTCCAGGCGAGGTTGTTGGTGTTGGGGCGATTCACTTCATGCACCGCAATACATGACAAGCGACCCAAGGCCGGCGTGCTAAAAAAGTTCTGTCCGTGGTTTCCCCGTCGAACTCAGCGTCTCCGGAGCATCTTGCACCGCTACGCCCCGGATGAAAGCCCCGCGGAGGCGACTTCTACCGCCCGCAAGAGCGCCTTGGCCTTGTTCTGGCATTCCTCAAACTCGCTCGCCGGCACGCTGTCGGCCACCACGCCCGCGCCGCTCTGCACGTCGTAGCTCCCGTTGCGATACACGATCGTACGAAGTGCGATGCACGTGTCGGTGTTGCCCGCAAAATCAAAGTAGCCCACCGCCCCTCCGTAAGGGCCGCGACGCGTCGGCTCAAGCTCGTCGATGATCTGCATCGCTCGAATCTTCGGCGCACCGCTCACCGTGCCCACCGGCAGACTCACACGCATCGCATCGAAGGCATCCATGTCGCTTCGCAGTCGGCCACGCACGTCCGAACTGATGTGCATCACGTGGCTGTACCGCTCGATCGTCATTCGCTCTTTCACCACGACACTGCCCACTTCACACACCCGACCAATGTCGTTGCGATGCAGATCCACAAGCATGACATGCTCGGCGATTTCCTTCGGATCGGCCAGCAGCTCCTTCTCGAGCGCGACGTCCTCCTCCTGCGTGCGGCCGCGACGTCGCGTGCCGGCCAGCGGTCGCGTTGTCACTTCGCCTTCCTGCACGCGACACAAAATCTCCGGCGAACTGCCGATCAACGTGCACTGCGGCGACTTCAGATAAAACATGAACGGGCTCGGGTTGATCACACGCAACGCGCGATAGACATCCAGAGGCCTTGCATCCGACTGCACACGCAAGCGGATCGACGGCACGTACTGAAAAATGTCCCCCGCGCGAATGAACTCAAGCCCTTTGAGCAGACCGGCCTCGAACTGCTCCCGCGTCTGATTCATGCTGAACGGAAGTCGCGGGGCATGATCCGTGTCGATCTCCGCCAGCGCGAGATTGCTGGGCTGACTCAGCCGCTGCACGAGCAGATCACATCGACGTGCTGCATCTTCGTAAACGGCGCGCAGCGATTCTGCTTCGCTCGTCTTTGATGAATCAGCCGATGATCGTTTGACGTGGGCGTTGGCGATCACCTTGATCGTCTTGTCGACGTGATCGAAGACGACAAGTTCGTCGTACAGGCCGAAGTTGACATCGGGTAGCGCGCGATCGTCGGTCGGCGCATCGGCGAGTCGTTCGGGTTCGTGATACCGCGCAAGGTCATAGGCGGCATACCCGACGAGTCCGCCGGTGAAGGCGGGCAGACGCGGGTCGCGTGCGTAGCGGGATTTGCCGAGCAATGTGCGAAGATCGGAAAGCGGATCGGTGGTTTCGAATTGCTCGATCGAATGCCCGGCCTTCCAGAGCGCTGCCTTGCCCGACCGACATTGATAGACCGCCCGGGGACGCGTCGCGATGAAGCTGTGCCGTCCGACTTGTTCTCCACCGACAACGGATTCAAGCAGGAACGCGTGCTCGTCGCGACCGAGCACCTCAAACGCCGTGACCGGCGTCACACGGTCAGCGAGCAGCGTCCGAAAGACCGGCACGATGTCATGATCGGCGGCCAATGAGGCGAAGCGGTCGAAGTCGGGGCGATAGTGAGCCATCAGATCGGCGGTCTTACGTCGAGTCGATTCGGAATACAACTGTTCGCGGCGAGCGGGCGTGATCACGGGCGTTGGCGTCTTGTCAGATACGACGTGAGCAGCGAGACTTCCAGTCATGCTGATCGAAAAACTGCGTGCAATGGGAATCGAGCTGCCTGCCATGCCGGGGCCTTTCGGGACGTATGTGCCGGCCAAGGAAGTCAGTGGGCCGGCAGGGGGATTGCTTTTCGTCAGCGGGCAGTTGCCCATGCGCGCAGGAAAACTGCTCGCCGAGGGGCCGGTACCGTCGATGTGTGCGATCGATCACGCACGCGAAGCCGCAAAGCAGTGCGTCATCAACGCGCTCGCCGCCGTCGCGACGATCGGGCCGGGCGCGATCGATCGGGTCGTTGGCGTGGTGCGCGTCGGTTGCTTTGTCCAATCGGACGACGGTTTCGCCCAGCAGCCGCAGGTCGCCAACGCCGCGAGCGAATTCTTGATCGAATTGCTTGGAGAAGCAGGTCGTCACGCCCGTGCGGCGGTCGGCACGAACGCGCTTCCGCTCAACGCCAGCGTGGAGATCGAGTTCATCTTCCAGATGCGAACCGCGTGACAGATAGCGTCTCGATCGCAGGGCGATCACTTCATCGCCTTCGACGCGTTGATAAGATGGCGCCCGCGACGACCAGTACGCCGGCGGTTGCAGGCTCGGGCACCGATGGCAGGCCCAACATCGCCGACGCCGCCTGAAACTCCGCCTGCGCTCCCTGATAGTTACGCGCAAGCCCAAGCAGATCACTGAATCCGACGAAACCGTCCAGATCAAAGTCACCTTGCTCCCAACCCACGCCGTCGAATCGTGCGTAGTTGCGGGCCAGCGTCAGCAGATCAGGAAAGTTTACAACGCCGTCGAAATTCGTGTCTCCGTCGGTCGGCCTGAATGTATCGAACAGTGCCTTGCCGAAATCCGCGCCGAGATTCGTGTAGTAATTGATGTTCCGACGTCGTCCGAATTGTGTCTCGAACGTGATGTCCACACGCGCACCGAGAAACGCCTCGGCGAAGTTGGCACTTGTCCAGCTCGTGCCGGTCGAATCAACATCAACGACCGTGCCGGCGCGTTCCTTGAATCGCACCCACCAGGGCGTGAGATTATCGCCTTGCTCGTACTCAATAAAGCCGAAATCCTCGTTCGGAAACGCCGGAATCGTGCTGTGAAAGTCGATGTAACCCTCCACAGGATCGGCCGTCTGCAGGCGATCAGCGATCATCGCCTCGCCGTTGCGACGGATGTCGAGGCGGTTGGTCCAGAGAGACGGATTCCACAACCCATTGGGATCCTGATTCGGGTTGTTGACCGTCGAACGATTGAAGCCCGCGAATCGACCGTCAGGATTCATCGTCGGGTAACAGTAAAAATCGGTGACCGCCCGCACGACCGCCGCACGCGGATCATTGCTGATCAGCCAATCGACGAGCCCCTGATACGTCCATGTTCCGATCGTTTCGCCCGCGTGCATCCCTGTCGAGATCACGAACTTCTTCTTCGGATGATCGTAATTGGTGTTGGTGATGCGATAGGCGTAAATGCTGCGCGGCGCGATCGAGCGACCAAGGTCATCGGTTCCGCCGGGCGAGAGTCCGATGACGCCCGAGGCGTTGCCCGAGAGTGTCGGCGCTGCGTGAGGTGAGGCGATCACCTGCTGCGCATGAGCGACCGATCGACCATAGCTGTAAGGAATCGCGTAGGCGACATGAACCAGCGAGCCTGTGAAGGCGGTGTTGTTGCTGAAACTGAACGTGCCGCTGGCACGCGAACCATTATCGAAAAACGACCAGGTCTCGCCGTCGTAGCTGTAGACCATCGGATGTGTGTTCAGCGCGCTGCCTCCGCCGGCGAAGTTGTCCGAGACGCGGAACGTCGGACGCTTGTTCGCAAGCCCGTCGGCGGTGAAATACATCCAACGCCAACGACCCGAACCGTAGAAATTGTCCCGACCGACCAGATTAATCGTCGGCGTGGCGGTTGAGGCGTTCGTCACGGTCGAACTGAGAAGCGAACCGTGATCGAAACTCGCATTCAACGTGATCTGCCCGTGCGACATCGAGGCGGTCGCCAGCGCCAGCGTGCAGGCCAATCCAATGCCGATCCGACGTGATGATGTAGGCGCTTGATCCATAACCGACCTCCGACCCACCAATGTCCTTCAGCACGCTCCCGGGTGCAAGAGAAATCCGTCGATGAACGGCCGTCCGGAAATCCCAGGACGGCCCAACGCAGCCACGTCTCGGCCTGTTGCCGTCACCGCCGCTAAAAGAACAACGCACGACCCCTTGTGGGGGCCGTGCGTCGGGGTGCGCGTCCTTTCGCATCGTCCTTGATCCATCACCAGCACGTCCGGGCTGGCGTCATTCCTTTTGTCATCTCCATCGTCAATCCTTTGATCACCCGCAATCCTTCAGGCAGGCGGGATGCTGAAATCCGTTTCAAGCAGTTCTTCCAAAAACGCCGCTAGTCCGTCGCGGGCGTTGGTGTCGAGAACACGTTTGGCGACCTGCTTCGGACGGGGCGTCGCATTGCCCATCGCAACGCCCAGGCCGGCATGTCCGAGCATCGCAAGGTCGTTGACATCATCACCGACGGCGGCGGTCTGTGCGGGGTCGATGTTCAGACGCCTGCAGATCTCCAGGATCCCCATCCACTTGTTGACGCTGGCGTGGAACACTTCCAGCACATTCACGCCATAACTCGGCACATGAATGCAATGATGCGATGCCTCCCCGAGCTCGCCGCGATCCAACGCCGCACCAATCGATTCAACCGCCTCGGGCACCGCGACGGTTCCGACCCGCACCGCGTGAGTCCAGGATCGCCTAGCCAGGTCCGGGATGAACTCGACGTCGCTCTTGTGAACCTCGAACCATTGTTTCAACACATCGGGCAGAACGACGTTGGCACTGACCGCAAACTCCGCCTGACCCGGCGCATCGTCGTGCAACACCATCGCGGGCAGACCGAGCGCTTCGACGCGCTCGCACACGCCCTGGACGAGTGCATCGGGTACGGTCGTCCGCGCCAGCGGCGTGCCAGTCTTCATCTCACGCACCACCGCGCCACTGACAAATACGCCCGGACCGTCCAATTCACACGCTTCAACCGCGTGGGTGCTCTCGAACCACGTCCGACCGGTCGCGATGCATACCGCTACGCCCGACTCACGCACCCGACGCACCGCCTCCGCTGTCCGTGGCGTCACCCGACCCGCCGGGCCAAACAACGTCCCATCCAGGTCGAGGGCTATCAATCTGATCTTTCGCACGGTCTCCACAGGTGCTCCGATTTATCGGAAATGAGCCCCCACAACACGCCAGAGCGATCATTCTGTCGGGTTATCCACAATCGACAGATTGTCGCACATGCTCAGTCTCAATCCGTGGTGGTCAGCCACGACTGCGGAATCCACCGAAATCTGCGCAAAATGGAGCAGTTGTTGTTGGCGATGCGCGGTCAATCGGTCGATAACTAACTTTGATGACGGCCGACCATGATCGACTCCTGCTGCTGCTCCCGCTCCCGTTTGCTCGAACCGGCGAGCGCGTCATCGTCGAATCGCAGGCACTCAACGGCTTTGCACGATGGCTCGACCATTTTTCCTCACTCACGGTGGCCGCACCCATCGTCGAAGAATCCTTCCTCCAAAAATTTCCGAACACGAAATGGGACGCGACAGACGGATTGCCCGCCGACGTGCGAAAACGACTACGCTTCGTCGGACTGCCGTGGGCGTTTCGCCCGATGCGATACCTACGCCAAATCAACTCAGTCCGCTCTGCGTTGCGTCAGGAAATCGCGTCGCATCAACACCTCTGCTTTGCCATCGGTACCTACTGGGGCGATTGGGGTTGGATCGCCGCCGACGAAGCGCATCGCATGCACCGCAAACACGCCGTCTGGTTTGATCGCGTGGAATACGACGTCTGGGCACGCACGCCACGATCCTTTCCGCGAAATCTGCAAAAGCCCCTCGACGTCTGGCTCATGCGACGCATGTATCAGCGGAGCGTCCGACGCGCTCACCTCTGCCTCTGCCACGGTCGAGAGGTGTTCGACGCACTCGGGCCGCTTTCCTTAAATGCGCATGTGGTGCACAACATCCATCTGAAAAAATCAGACCGGTTGGATCGCGCGACGCTCGACCAAAAGCTGAGAAAGATTCGATCGGGCATGCCCATGCGGATCGTCTATGCGGGGCGGGCTGATGACATGAAAGGGCCGCTCGATTGGATCGAGGCGCTCGCCATGGCGCGCGACGCGGGGGCCGAGTTCAGGGCGACCTGGTTCGGCAACGGCGAGAGGCTCGCTGAGATGCAGCAGCGCGTCGCGGACTTGCATCTGAACGAGGTGATCGAACTGCCGGGGTTTGTCGGAGATCGCATGCAACTGCTCGAGGCGATTCGATCCGCGCACGCGATGGTCTTTTGTCATAAGACGCCCGAGAGTCCACGCGTTCTGATCGAGGCCCTTGTCAGCGGAACGCCGCTCGTCGGGTATGACTCGAGCTTCCCGCGGGACCTGATCGAGTCGAATGGCGGGGGGCGATTGGTTCCGCCCAACAACGTCGGAGCGCTCGCCGCGACGATCACCATGCTGGCCGCCGACCGGATCGCGCTCGCGGACCTCGCAGAACGTGCGTGGAACGACGGTGAGCCCTTTAACGACGAATCCGTCTTCGCGCACCGGGCGCATCTGATTCGTGACATCGCGTCATCCACAGAATCGTCGGGCTCATGACCCGGTCGCTCACCAGTTTCGCAGTTTGGCTCGGCGGGCGATGAAGCCATGCTTCAGCCGAATGTCGGCCCACTATGCAAAGTTTCACAGATTTCGAAACTGTCAGTGGTGACTCGCCTTGGGCCCGGATCGATCATCTAATAAGAGCGTGCGGTGATTGAAAACGACGGGCCCGTTCGAAACCGTGTCGAAAATCATCCGACCGGGTTCGGGTCAGAGATGGACGATCGCTGTGCATGCAGGTTGTTTGACCGAAAGAGTGTGTGTTATGCCGATGGCGTTGCCGACAATGTTTGCGGGTGTCTCTGATGCGATGGCCGAGGTCGAGCGGAAGTTTGACCAGGAATTACGGAGCGACGTGGCGGGCGTGAACACGCTGGTGCGGCATGTGGCGCGGTTCCGGGGCAAAATGCTCAGGCCGGCTCTCTTGCTGCTCGCCGGTCGGGCGTGTGGGGAATTGACCGAGGCGCACACGACGCTTGGCACAGTCGTCGAAATGGTGCATATGGCCACGCTCGTCCACGATGACGTCCTCGATGCCGCCGAACTCAGGCGACGCGGGGCGACCATCAACCACCTGCGCGGCAACGAGGCGGCCGTCCTTCTCGGCGATTATCTCATCAGCCACAGCTATCACCTCTGCAGCGAACTGAACGACCCGTGGGCAAGCCGCATGATCGCTGCGACAACCAATGCGGTCTGTGAGGGTGAGCTTCTGCAACTGGAAAATCGCGGAAATCTCGACCTCAGCGAGGCCGTCTATCTGCAAATCATCGAACGCAAGACCGCTAGCCTCATCGCGACCAGCGCCATGCTCGGCGCGCGATACGCCGGCGCGAGCGAAGCACAACAGCGGGCGATGCACGAGTTCGGCCGTTCGATCGGGATTGCGTTTCAGGTGCAGGACGACGTCCTCGACTTGGTCGGGGATGTCAGTCAGGTGGGAAAGAGCCTCGGAAGCGACGTCGAACAAGGGAAAATGACGTTGCCGCTGATCCACTTCCTGCGAACCGCTCCCGCAGAGCATCGGAATCTGCTTCGGAGCCTGCTCAAAGGGGACGAACCCGACCGTGTGGAAAAGGTGCGAAACCTCATCACGCCCAGCGGATCGATCGGCTTCGCACGACAGGCGGCCCAGGGGTACGTCGATCAGGCCATCGATTGTCTGAACGTGATCCCAGAATCCGCTGACCGGGACGCACTCGCGTCGGCGGCGCGGTTTGTCACCGAACGGGCGATGTAATGCCAACTCAAGAAATGTCTCGCAAAAAGTCGCTCGCGCCGAGGCTCTTGAAGCGCATGTCGTCGCAGACGGCAGACTATTTCTGCCCGAGTCGCGGACTGTCTTGAATATCGACCTCCTGCACGAAGCCCTACTGCCCGCGATAGTGGCAGGCGCTCGTGCACGTCTCGTAGACGATGATTTCATCGAGCATCGGCAACACAGGTTTGATCCGCTGCCAGAGCCAGTGGGCGATCATTTCGCTGGTGGGGTTGGCCAGGCCTTCGATGTCGTTGAGGTGGTAGTGGTCGAGCTGCCTGACGATCGGATCGACAGCCGACTTGATGTCGCCGTAATCAATCAGATAGCCGCGGGCGGGATCGACTTCGCCGGCGACAATAACGTCGAAGCGGAAGCTGTGTCCGTGGAGTCTGCGGCACTTGTGCCCGTCGGGGAAGCTGGGGAGGCTGTGTGCGGCTTCGAATCGGAACGTCTTGACCAATCGCATGTGCATCGGACGGAACATTGTAACGAAATGCACGATCGAAGTGTGATCTGAGGGCAAATTCGTGGTCTGAACCCGAAGGGGCGAAGAGGGCCTGGGTAGCGAGAATCGCAATTCCGTTGATGACGTGGATGGATCGGGAGGGGGCAAGAGAAGCTTGAGATGGATGGGTGGATGAGTTGGGGCGTCTTGCAAAGGGGGGCTTGGGTAATGATGATCGCGTGTGATGAATGAGGCACTCTTGCTGCAGTTTGATGCGCTTTATCCGCCGGGCCGTGTGGCGGGGGTTTTGCGGGATTTTGGGATTCCAGTCCGGGTGATCCGGCTGGACGCCGGGGAGCGTGTGCCTGAAGACCTTGACGAAGTGCGATTGCTGGTGCTCCTGGGTGGGCGTTTGCGGGTCAAGACGTTCGAAGCCGGCGCGGAACGCGTCGGGCCGGTGGAACGAAGCGCCCTCGAGGGTGCCATCCGGGCGGCCAAGGTGTTTGTCGACGCGGATCGGCCCGTCGTGGGCACGGGATTCGGCGCCGAGCTCCTGAGTTATGCCGCCGGCGCGAAGGTCACTGAAAATCGAAAACCACCGGCAACTCCCCCGGCACCTACAACTCCGCCCGCACCTACAACTCCGCCGGCACCTACAACTTCGCCCGCACCTACAACTCCGCCGGCACCTACAACTTCGCCCGCACCCGCATCACTTCCGACAGCCGCAGGAACTGCAGCGCCTGCGGGCGGAGGTTCGGGGGCACCGGGTGCCCCCCCCTCGACACCCGGTGCGAGTCCGAACCAGCCTCCCGCCAGTCAAACACCCGCGCACGCGTCGGTCGCGGAAGTGAAACCTGATCCTGGTGAATTGGTCACGGAGTTCGGATGGTCGACGATCAACCTGCCGTTTCCCGGTGGGACAGAACCGGTCGTCTTTGGTCTGGTCGACGGGACGCCGGTCTTTAGTTGGCATGTCGACACTTTTGCTCTGCCGGCCCTTCCACCGCCTGCGAATCCGCCGCCTCCGCCAGCGCGGCCGCCGACGGGGAACGTGCTGATCGCCTCGTCACGCGCGACCCGCCATCATGCGTATCGATTCAAGAACAACGTCTTCGGTTTTCAATTCCAACTCGAACTGGAAGCCACCGACATCGACCGGATCACCACCACGCGAGCGACCGAAACCGAAACAACCGGCCAGCCACTCTCTGCCAACGCCATCGCAAAGATTCGCGAAGACTCGGGCAAGCTCTACGCCCGCTACGATCGCTCCGCCCGACGCGTGCTGAACAACCTCGTGCAATTCCTGAAGGTCTACTGATCAGTGGACCTGCTGAGCGGCAGCCATGATCTGTTGTCGCTTGAACCCGTCGGATGTGCTGTTGATCGATCCTTAAGCGTGGGCCGACCCGTGGGCTGACCCGTGGGCTGACCCATAGCCGGATGCTGGGGATCGATCGTTCGTTCGCGCCGGGATTCGCTGCGTGGGCGTTGTCCGAGGTTGCGTGGGCGTTGTCGGAACTTGCGTGGGCGTTGTCCGAGGTTGCGTGGGTGTGGTCGGAACTTGCGCGGGCGTTGTCGGAAGTTGTGTCGCTCTGGCGGGCTGCTGACCGGTGGGTCTTCGTTGCACGATCGGTGTCTGTTGCACATGCCGTGTTGGTTGCACATGCCGTGCTGGTTGCGCGTGCGGTGTTGGTTGCGCGTGCGGTGTGTGCTGAGCAGGCGGTGCATGTAGAGCCATCGGGGTTTGGTGAACTGGCTGGCCTGGCTGAGCCGTCCGATTCTGGGGACTCGTTGGACTTCTTTGAGGCGTCGGGCGAGTGGTTCCCCGTTGGGCAGATGTTGGTGCTTTGGCTGGTGCAACTGGCTCAGACTCAGACACAGACTCAGGCTCAGGCTCAGACACAGACTCAGCCCCTGTTCGGGCCTTTTTGGCCCAGAACTTTGACCGTTTTTGTTGATAGGCTTGGGGCGGCGGGTGGGCTCGGATCCAGTCGGCAGTCTCGCGCAGGAGGTGGAAGAAGGACTGGAAGTCCTCGCTGTAAAGGAAGAGTCGGATTTTGCGTAGCTCTTCGGTTTGCTTGTCGCGTTTTCCTTCGGTGAGGACGAGATAGTGGTTGCCGTTGCGAGCCTTTTTGATCTGGGCGGCGTAGGTGCGCGGGCCGACGCTTTTGAAGAATGACTGGAAGAGGATTTCGTCGGGCGCGTCGGGGTCTTTGGGCTTACCGCCGCCGGGGCGAAGCGATCCGGAGCGAGTCCCTGCTTGTGGCCCGTCGCTGCGGGCGGGGAATTTCCTCAATCGCTTATTCGTATTGAACGGCCTTGTGGGTCCAGACGAGTCGGGCATCGAGCCTCCGAATTGGGTTGCCGGGCATGTTAGGGCGAAGGACGGTTGTTTGCAAGTTAAAAATCTGGTTAATGTTCGGGTGTATGTTTGGTGGATGGGTGGGTTAGTGTTGGGGCTGAAGTTGGAGCCCCGGGTTTGGGCGCGAAAGAAAAGGCCCGGTCCGGGCGGACAGGGCCTTAAGGGATGGTCTGGGCTGAGATCGGAGCGCAACCGGCGATTAGTCGAGGTTCATCGACATGAGGAATTGCGCATTGGACGGGACTTTGTCGAGGCGTCCCTTGAGGAGTTCGACGGCTTCGACGGGGTTCATGTCGGAGAGAACGCGGCGCAGGCGGTAGACGAGTTCCATTTCCTTGCGATCCAGGAGGAGTTCTTCGCGACGCGTGCCGGAGGAATTGATGTCGATCGCGGGCCAGACGCGTTTATCGACGAGTCGGCGGTCGAGGTGGAGCTCGGAGTTGCCGGTGCCTTTGAACTCTTCGAAGATCACTTCGTCCATCTTTGAGCCGGTATCGACGAGGCTGGTGCCGAGGATGGTGAGTGATCCGCCGTTCTCGATGGCACGGGCGGCGCCGAAGAATCGTTTGGGCTTTTGCAGCGCGTTGGCGTCGACACCGCCTGAGAGGATCTTCCCAGAGTGCGGGACTTCGGTGTTGTACGCACGGGCGAGTCGTGTGATGGAATCGAGCAGGATCACCACGTGCTTGCCAAATTCGACGTAGCGCTTCGCCTTTTCGATGACCATCTCCGCCACCTGCACGTGACGGCTTGCCGGCTCGTCGAAGGTGCTGCTGACGACTTCGGCCCTGGTGTTGCGCTTCATGTCGGTGACTTCTTCGGGTCGTTCGTCGACCAGAAGGATGATCAGCAGACATTCGGGGTGATTCTTGGAAATCGAGTTGGCGATTTTTTGCATGAGCACGGTTTTGCCCGTGCGTGGCGGGGCGACGATCAGCATGCGCTGTCCCATGCCGATGGGTGTGACGAGATCGACGATCCGCATGTTGAGGTCTTTGGGATCGCTCTCCATCACGAGTCGCTTGTTGGGATGGATGGGGGTCAGGTCTTCGAAGTTGGTGACTTCGGTGATGCGCTCGGGGTCTTCGCCGTTGATGGCTTCGACGCGGAGGAGTGCGAAGTAGCGTTCGGATTCCTTGGGCGGGCGGATTTGCCCCTGGACGACGTGGCCGTTGCGCAGGCCGAAGCGTCGGATCTGGCTGGGCGAGACGTAAACGTCATCGGGACACGGGAGATAGTTGTATTCAGGCGATCGAAGGAAGCCGAAGCCGTCGGGAAGGATTTCGAGAACGCCTTCGCCGAACATCAAACCATTCTGGCGGACGCGGGCGCGGAGGATTTGGAAGATCAGGTCCTGCTTCTTGAGTCCAACGTAGTCCTGGATGCCGTCCTCACGCGCGAGCACGTGAAGTTGGTCGACTTCCATTTGCTGGAGTTCCTTGATGTAGAGCTTCTGCTGTTTGACGGATTCGTATTTGGCGTGTGTTTCGGCATCGATCTCGGCGATGTCGTCGGCGCCTTGCGCGGGTGAGTCGGGCGCTTCGGACGGGGCATCATCGTCGTGATCGACCGGGGCGATCGGTGCGGCGACGGCGGTCCCGTTGGCTGCGGCAGCGGCGGCGGCGTCTGCGGCGCGGGACTCTGCGTCGAGTTCGCGGTCGTCGGGCAGTCCTTCATAGGATTCACGCGGCTTATGGCTCTTTTGCGAATGCTTCTTCGATCGAGACTTGGACATGATGAAAACTCCGACAACGGTCAACATTGGTCAAATGAAAGACGCCTTGGATGGGGCTGGCGTTGCGGCCCGGAGAATCGCGTCGAACGAATCGAACGCGGCAAGGATTGAGGTAGGTGGTATGAGAATGTGCAGCGGGATGAATCTCAGAATTCGAGCCTCGTTTGCGATGAACGCGATCCGGAGGGTGATCCAGATTCGAATGCTCATCGCGACTTGACTGGCGACTACAACAAATTGCCCGAGCGCGGGCGAACCGTCGAGTCGAGGAACGCTGTTGCAAACGAAATTCGGGGGACGAGTATCGATCGCAGCAGCGTCGGGCCGGGCGTCAGATGGAGTCGTTTGAGGGTGATCGCACGCTCATCAGGCGGGGCTGTCAAAAGATAATGTATCTATCGCGAATGCGTTGGCAAGGGGGAACGTGAAATGGTTGAGATCTTCAGGAGTCGAGACTGGATGATGGCCTGGCCCCAGGCCGGTCAATCGTGGGGTCATGAACGCTTGAGCGTTTGTTCCGTGGGGTTCGATTTTGAGGTTTGGGACGAAAGCTCGGACTGGGACTTGGGATCAGAGTCCGAGTGCGCGGGCCATCGTCTGGCCGATGGTGGCGGGGGTTTCGGCGACGTGCAGGCCACAGACGCGGAGGGCCGAGAGTTTGGCGTCGGCGGTATCCTCACCGCCACTGATGATCGCGCCGGCGTGGCCCATGCGTCGACCGGGCGGGGCGGTGCGACCAGCGATAAACGCAGTCACGGGCTTCTTGACGTTCTGCTGAATGAACCGACCCGCTGCCACTTCGTCGCTCCCGCCGATCTCACCAATGAGAATGATGCCGTCGGTCTGCGGATCGTCGGCCAGCATCTTCACGCATTCGGTGAAGTTGAGGCCTTTCACCGGGTCACCGCCGATGCCGACGCAGGTGGTCTGGCCGATGCCGCGTGAACTGCACTGCCAGACGGCTTCGTAGGTGAGTGTGCCGGATCGACTGATGATGCCGACCTTCTTGCCGCTCTTGGCGTGGGAGGCTGGCGTGTGAATGTAGCCCGGCATGATGCCGATCTTGCATCCGGGATTTGACGAACCGGGGCCCTCGCCGGGGGTGATGATGCCAGGGCAGTTGGGGCCGATGAGCGTGGTGGCGGGGTAATCACGAAGGAAAGCCTTGGCCTTGACCATGTCGAGGACGGGTACGCCTTCGGTGATGCAGCACACGACACGAACCCCCGCAGCCGCGGCTTCCATGATGGCGTCGGCGGCGAAAGGTGGCGGGACGAAGATCATGCTGGCTTCGCAGCCCGTCGCACGAACCGCCTGCTCCACGGTGTTGAAGATCGGCAGGCCGTGGGCATCTTTTTGACCGCCCTTACCGGGTGTGACCCCGCCGACCATCTTTGTGCCGTACTCAAGGCAACCTTTGGTGTGAAACGCGCCCACCGCGCCGGTAATGCCCTGACAAATAACCTTCGTGCTGCTGTCGACCAGAATGCTCATAGACCATGGAAGTATTCCGATCCAACGCCTCTCGGCAAGCCTTGCTTCAGACAACCGGGCAAGCAAGCCGAAGATGGCTATACTTCCCTCGTGCTGAAAAAGATCCTTCTTGCCAATCCTCGTGGCTTTTGTGCGGGCGTTCGCATGGCGATCGACGTCGTCGATCAGGTGCTTCGGGCCCGCGGCGCGCCGATTTATGTCTATCACGAGATCGTACACAACCGACACGTCGTCGAAGATTTCGTCAGGCGAGGCGTGAAATTCGTCGAGACCATCAATGAAGTGCCCGAAGGCTCGATCGTCGTGTTCAGCGCGCACGGCGTAAGCCCGGCCGTACGCGCCGAGGCCGAGGCGCGTCATCTCAAGGCTGTCGATGCGACCTGTCCGCTTGTGACCAAAGTCCATAACGAAGTCGTACGCTACGCGCGTGACGGATATCACATCGTCTTCGTCGGGCATCGTGATCACCAGGAAGCCGTCGGAACCGTCGGCGAAGCGCCTCAGTCAATCACCGTCATCGAAACCCCCGAAGAAGTTGAGTCTGTCAAACTCCCTCGAACCGACAAGCTCGCATTCGTCACCCAAACCACACTGAGCGTGACCGATGCTCAACGCGTCATCGACGCCTTGCGAAAGCGGTATCCAAACATCAAAGCCCCGCCCAAGGATGACATCTGTTACGCCACGACGAATCGACAGCAGGCAGTCAGCGTCCTGGCACCGGAGGCGGATCTGGTGCTCGTCATCGGATCGAAGAATTCGAGCAACAGCAACCGACTCGTCGACCGCGCACGAGACGGAGGAACGCCAGGGTATCTGATCGATGACGCGACCGAACTGAACCCCGGTTGGTTTGATGGCGTGCAGACGGTGCTGGTAACGGCCGGCGCGAGCGCGCCAGAACATCTGGTGGAACAACTCCTCGGCGAAATCATGAAGCGTTTCGGTGGCGAGATCGAAACGCGGACGCTGGTCGAAGAGGACATCACCTTCGGGCTCCCGCGCAGCGCTCGACAGTTAGCAGTCTTGGGATAGCGGATCAGTGTGGTCCCGGGGGATCGATAAAGGGTAGATGCCGAGCGCGGTGGATCCAGGCATGCGCGGTGGATCCGGGCATGCGCGGTGGATCCAGTCGTGCGCGAGGATTTAAGACGTGTGCGCCAGTTGCACGGGCGCGATCTGGCGCGAGGAATGTGCGCGGATGCATGAGATGTGCGCGCGAGTGGGATCAAATGCGCCCGCGAGTGGGATCAAATGCGCGCGCGAGCGTGTGGGAACGTGCTCGAAAGCGCGCTGATGTGCGTGTTTTGATGTGGGCCATCTGATGAATGTTGTTGAAAATTGATCGAAAAGATCAGAAATCTGGTTTTGCGCTGCGCGCCTGCGGACGCATTCGCGCAGCGCGCGGGTTGAGATGGAGGGGAGTTTGGTTCGGGGCCTTGAGTTTCGCGTGGGGTTGGTTGTAATTGCGGGATGGATCAACGGAACCGGATGCCGTGCGGGCGTGACGTGATGGTGCGAGGGAACGCGCGAAGTGAATTGCGACATGACGTGGGGCGGGGCGTTCGAGGGTTTGGGCGTTGCGTGTCTAAAGCGATGACGCGTTGGATGGTTGCATCGGTTGGGTTGGTTTTGCTGGCGAGCGTGAGCGTGGGGTGTGCGCGGCGAGAGTTGACGGTGACGAGCGAGCCTTCGGGGGCGCTTGTGTATCTGAATCAAGTGGAGGCGGGCCGAACGCCTTTTACGATGGATTTCACGTTTTACGGGCGTTACGACGTGCGTGTTGAACATGCGGAGCACGCGACAGTCTCGGAGGCACGGCAGTTGACGGCGCCTTGGTGGCAGTGGCCGCCCTTTGATTTTTTCGCCGAGCTTGCGCCCTGGCGACCGGTGGATCGGCAGACGATGCACTTTGTGTTGCCTGCGCGCGAGCCCTCGGACGCAACCGGTTTGATCAAGCGCGCCGAGGCGATGCGCGAGCGATTGCCCGGTGCTGAAGACTGAACGACGCCTCAAGCGGCTTTGGGGGATGCCTGGGGGAGCGTGAAGATCTTGACGTTGTTGCGTCCGGAGTGCTTGGCCTTGTAGACGGCGAGATCGGCGGCCTTGAGCAGGTGCGCGTGCTGGGTGAACGGAACGCCGCGATCGAACGTGGCCACGCCGAGGCTCGCGGTGATCGGCATGATGAGCGACTGGTAGGCGACGGGCCGGGCTTCAATCGCGCGGCGAAGGCTTTCAGCGACCGCGGCAGCGATGGGCCTCGGCGTGTCGGGAAGGATGAGGCACATTTCCTCTCCACCGTAACGGGCTGCAAGGTCGGTGCTGCGGGCGGAGTCTCGCAGGAGTTTTCCGAGGTATTTGAGGACGGCATCGCCCGCGGGGTGTCCGAATCGATCGTTGATCGACTTGAACTTATCGACGTCCATGAGGATGAGACTGAGCGGCTTACCGGTTTCAACTGATCGAGTGAATTGTTGGGTAATGAATTCGTCGAAGTGGGCGCGATTGGAAAGCCCGGTCAGGCCGTCGATGGTGGCCTTTTGAATGAGTTCCTGGTTCTTGACCTGCAACTGCGAGGCCTGCATCTGGGTCTGCAGCGAGACTTCGATGAGGGCTTCGTTGGCACGCTTGAGGATGTCCGAATAGTCGGTGTTCGAGCCGATGTTGATCTCGAACAGACCTGCGACTTCACGCGTCTTCTTGCTGATGACGTTGATCAGGTCGTCGGCAATTGTTTCGTTGCAGCCGAGCAGATCGACGATGCCCTTGCGTGCGGTGGCGATGGCGCGAGCGGGGGTTTCGTCGACGAAGACGTCGGCGCATCGACCGGCGAGCCAGACGAGCTGAGTGAGTTTTTGCAGTTGCGGATCGCTGACGGTTTCAGGAGAGTGGTGATGAAGAATCGGAACGGTGTAAAGCTCAGGCAGCTTCCAACTCGAGGCGAGAATGTTGCCGGCATCGGCGTGCGTCAGGCCGAGACCCGCGCGCTCGACATCGGCGAGAGATTCGTGCTCGGTGATTGACTTAAGGACTTGGCCGTACTCATCGCCGAGCACACGATCGAGGACCAGCATGCCGATGTCCTTCAGCAACGCGGCGAGGAAGGCCTCTTCCTGCTGCACGAAGTTGCAGCGCTCGCAAATGACCCGGGCGGCGGTCGCGCTGTAGATGCTGCGGCGCCAGTACAAAAGGTGATTGAAACCCTTGCTACGATCTCCGGACAAATTGCTGACCAGCGAGAATCCGAGAACGAGCGTCTTGACCGATTGCAATCCCATCACCACAAGCGCGTGGCTTACGGTGCTGACGGCGTGAGTGCGACTGTAAAAACTGCTGTTGACCGTCTTGAGAATCTTGCCTGCAAGCGCGGGATCACGCGTGATCGTACTGGCAATCTCCTGCAGATCGACTTCCTCCTTCTGCGCAAGTTCGAGCACTTCCATCGCGATCGTCGGAAGACTCGGAAGCGTGTTGCACGCGCGGATTTTGGAAACAAGTGGGTCGTTCATCGGTCGAAATCTCGTGCAAGAAAATGGATCAGCAACGAAAGGATCATCGGTCGCAAGACAGATCCACTTTGGGCAAAAGATGCAGATGCCGCGAAGAAACTGAATGTTTATGAATCGGCGGACGCACGTGTGTCAGTTCATGCCGCGCGGGGCGTGGAGCGATAACCTTCGGTCGCGTAGCGGAGGGAAAGATGTCCGGTAAGCGCGGACGGCATCAAGGTCCAGATCAGCCTGGAAGAGTCCGGCACGCGAGTCGGCCTCGAAGAGGATTTGACCACGCGGGTCAATCAGGATGCTTCCTCCCGCATACTCGACGGACGGGTCGCGACCGACGCGATTCACGCCGAGCACATAGGCCTGATTCTCAATCGCTCGCGCCATGAGAAGAGAACGCCAATGATGTTGACGATGGGCGGGCCAATTGGCGATGACGAGGTAGACTTCCGGATGAGCGTCGGTGTGGTGATCCAGAGATTGACGAAAGAGTTCTGGGAATCGCAAGTCATAGCAGATGGCCGGCGCGATGCGGGTCGAACCGCCTGGGAATACGAAATCCCAAACGACCGCGCCTTGTCCGGTCGCATAGGCGAGGTGTTCGCCACCGGGGCTAAAACCGTGAGATTTGACGTATCGACCGAGCAGTCTGCCGCTGGGATCAAGAAAAACCGAGCAGTTGCCGACGGATTGGGCTCCGAGAGCTTGCGCGAGTCCCGCGACGACCGCGGATTGGTGGCGTTTTGCGATGTGAGCGAAAACTTCGACGGACGAGGATGCGGATCGAGCAGCGAGGGCAGAATCCATGGTAAAGCCGACGTCGCAGAGTTCGGGAAAGACCAGAAGCGAGCCCGGCACGGGAACGTCGGCGGCGAGGAGTTTTTCGATGCCGGCGAGGGTTTGGACGGCGTCCTGCCAGACGATGTCATGCTGGACCGCGATAATGCGAAGTGGGCTTGCCATACGGTGACTGTATCGACAGAAAGCCGCCGTGAAAGCGTGGAAAAGGGCGGGGTCGTGGGGACGGGCTTCGCACAGGGCTGGCGGATGCCAAATCACCAGTTATCCACAATTCGCCCCGCGACAGTCGGCCGCGCGAGGAGCAGGCAGCTTGCCGAGCCAGATCGACCCGGCTCACGCCCGGTTATCGGCCGTCAGAGAAAACGTGATCGAGTCGCTGCTTTGTAAGTTTCTATCTGCGTGAGTTTTGAGAATCGGACGTGGGTTTCCGATTTTCGATGATTGTGAGCAAATGATGAGGATTTCGTGGGGTTTTTTAAGGCGAGCATGGTTTTCGCCTCGATTCTGCCGAGCGATTCTGGGCTTATCCACGAGTTGTCCACAATTTGTCGGGCGGCTTGATTTTGCGTCACGCCGGGCGATGGTGGGGCGGTCAGCGAGCGTTACGTATGAACCTTCTGGAAGTCACACGTCTTGTCAAACAGTACGGCCCGCGACGCGTGGTCGATGAGGTCAGCTTTGTCCTCTCACAACAGGAAATCGTCGGACTGCTCGGGCGAAACGGGGCGGGCAAAACCACCAGCTTTCGCATGATCCTCGGCATGGTCGTTCCAGACTCTGGCGCGGTCGCCTTCAACGGCGAAGACGTCACGCACCTGCCCATGTTCAAACGCGCACGCCTGAAACTCGGCTATCTACCGCAAGAACGATCCGATTTCCGAAGACTTAGCGTCTATGACAACCTCATGGCCGTCCTCGAAACGCTCTCGCTCACCCGTGCCGAGCGACGACAACGCGCCGACGAATTGCTCGCTCATTACGGGCTGACCAAAACCCGCGCACAGCCCGCCGACTCACTCTCCGGCGGTGAGCGTCGTAAACTCGAAATCGCCCGGGCGCTCATCACCGATCCAAAACTCATCCTCCTAGACGAACCCTTCTCCGGCGTCGATCCGATCGCCGTCGAAGACCTGCAACGCGAGGTCCTCCGACTCCGCGAAGAGTTCGGAAAATCCGTCCTCATCACCGATCACAACGTCGCACAAACACTCAAAGTCTGCGACCGCGCTCTCATCATCGACGAAGGCAAAGTCAAGTACCAGGGCACGCCCAAGCAGATCATCAATGATCCCGGCGTTCGCATGACCTACCTGGGCAACACTTTTCGTGGCGACGAGTTCGATTGACCGGACCGATCCATCCACGTCCGAACCACTTGGCATTTCATACGTCAATCTGCATCGTCAGCCTGATCAACATCGTCGGGTTGTCACGCTCGTTTACTTCGATCGCAGACTGTTGATAATTGCCGACCCGCGTCGCCCCGTTGGACGGGCGAGCAAAGGTCGAAGGTTCATTTCGTGCGGAGACGCTTTCCATGGCAGAGAAAATTTCGATTCAGAACGGCAAACTCAATGTCCCAGATCATCCGATCCTCCCCTTCATCGAAGGCGACGGAACCGGCCCGGACATCTGGAAGGCTTCGGTCTATGTCTTCGACAAGGCCGTCGAAAAGGCATACGGCGGAAAGCGAAAAATCGAATGGAAGGAAGTCCTGGCAGGCGAAAAGGCCTTCAACCAGACCGGCAACTGGCTGCCCGATGAAACCGTCAAAGCCTTCGAAGATTATCTCGTCGGCATCAAAGGCCCGCTCACGACCCCCGTCGGCGGAGGCATTCGTTCGCTCAACGTCGCGCTGCGTCAGTTGCTTGATCTCTACGTCTGCCTGCGACCAGTTCGTTGGTTTAATGGCGTGCCCAGTCCGGTCAAAAAGCCGGGCGACGTCGACATGGTCATCTTCCGCGAAAACTGTGAAGACATCTACGCCGGCGTGGAGTTCAAGGAAGGTTCGGAAGAAAACAAAAAGTTCCTTGCCATGTTCAAGGAAGCGTTCCCGAAGGAATACAAAAAGATTCGATTCCCCGAAACGAGCGGCATCGGCTTTAAGCCGGTCAGTCGCCAAGGCTCGGAACGCTTGATCAAGGCCGCCATCGAATACGCGCTGCGCGAAAAGCGAAAGAGCCTCACGCTCGTTCACAAGGGCAACATCATGAAGTTCACCGAAGGTGCGTTCAAGGATTGGGGCTACGCACTGGCCGCCCGTGATTATCGCGATCAGACCGTCAGCGAACGCGAAAGCTGGATCCTGGGCAACAAGGACACCAACCCGAATCTGTCCGCCGAAGAGAACGCGAAAATGATCGACCCAGGCTATTCGATGATGACGCCCGAACAGCAAAAGAAGATCGTCGCAGAAGTCGAGAGCGTGCTGAAGCTCCTGCCCACACACGGCGGAGGTCAATGGAAGAGCAAGCTGCTCATCAAGGATTCGATCGCCGACATCACACTGCAGCAGGTGCTGACGCGCGCGAAGGATTTCGATGTGATCGCGACCATGAACCTCAACGGCGACTACCTCTCGGACGCCCTCGCGGCACAGGTGGGCGGCATCGGCATCGCGCCGGGCGCGAATATCAACTACATGACCGGCCACGCCATCTTCGAAGCCACGCACGGAACCGCCCCAAAGTATGCCAACCTCGATCAGGTCAACCCCGGTTCGGTCATCCTCTCCGGCGAAATGATGCTCCGCTACATGGGCTGGACCGAGGCCGCCGACCTCATCATCAAAGGCATGGACGGCGCGATCGGTGCAAAGACCGTCACCTACGACTTCCACCGACTCATGGACGGAGCGACCAAGGTCAAGTGCAGCGAGTTCGGTCAGGCCATCGTCAAGCACATGTGATTCGGATGCTCCTTAACCACAAAGGGCACGAAGGGCACGAAGCGCACGAAGCGCACGAAGTGTGGATTGAAATTGGGTCGGGTCGGATCTTTCTCGGTCCGATTCGATCTCTTTTTGGGGCTACCATTCACCTGGGTTGGATTGATCAGAGGCAGAGCCTCAATCTTCTTCGTGTTCCTGGTGCCCTTCGTGGTTCAAAAGCAAATCAGAAGACGACCGGCAGCGGTTGATCCGAGCGGCGGCGGGCGAGGCGCAGGGCGGCTGGGATGCGGAGGAGTTTCTGAGGCATGGTGAGTCTTGCGCGGCGAACGAATACGTCGTGATCCTGCCGCTCGATCGCACGAAGAATCCCGCCATACACGACCGCCATCACGCAGGCAGTTCGGCGCGAGCCTTTGTCTTGGATCTGACAGAGCGCCGCAGCAGCGTGTGTGTAGAGGCTTCGTGCTCGGTCGATCTGGAACCGGATGAGCGACTTCATGGACGCCTCGAACGCGGGCGTGCGACGATCATGCATCAGATCATCGGGGTCCACATCAAAGCGTGCCAGTTCATCGAGCGGCAGGTAGATGCGGCCCCGGTCGCGATCCTCGCGGACGTCGCGCAGGATGTTGGTGAGCTGCATCGCATGTCCCATCACGACGGCGCGATCCAGAGCGTCGGGGTCAGTCACGCCAAAGACGCGGCACATCATCAGCCCGACAACGCCGGCGACGTGATAGCAGTAACGCTCGAGGTCGGGCCAAGTGTTATAGCGGACCGGCTCAAAGTCCATGCGACATCCGAAGGCGAGATCGCGAAAGAGCTTGACAGGAATCTCGGCGCGGCGGGCGGTGTCTGCGAAGGCGGTCAGCGCCAAACGTTGATCGGTGTCGGTGATACCGAGCGAGATGAGCTCGGCAGCGTCCGGGGTCCGGATGACGGAATCCTGGTAGATCAGATCAAGCAGTGATTCGAAACGCGCAACGGAGGCGAGCGAAGGTTCGAGGTCGGCGGCATCGTCGAGGAGTCGGCAGAAAGCGTAGACCGCAAAGGCTTGGAGACGCTTCTCATGCGGAAGGAAGTGGGATGCGAAATGGAAACTGCGTGCGTGCCTGCGACAAATCGCGTGCGCGGCGGCGTATGCGGGAGCGAGGTCGGCGGGTATCGAAGAAGTAGGCGGCACGCGCTGGATGATAATCGCAGGATGGACCGATCGCGCGAACGTCGGGCTTTTGCGTTCGTCTCGCATTCAATTCCAATACTCGGACACTCCCAAGAGACGGAAATCGTGAGATGTTCACTGTGGTGTGACGAGCATGCCGTCGAGGTGGTTAACCTGTTGGGCGACGTCGCGATCGACCTTCATGGAGCGTTCGATGGAGCGGACGCCGTGCAGGACGGTCGTGTGGTCGCGACCACCGAAGTATCCGCCGATTTCTTCGAGGCTGTAGCGGGTGTGTCGTCGCGCGAGGAACATGCAGATCTGCCTTGGGAAGGCGATCGACTGGTTGCGTTTTTTGGACTGCAGGTCGTGGAGCTTGATGTTGTAGTAGCGCGTGACGACATCGATGATCTGCTGCATGCTGATGTGGACTTCGCGCGGTGCGTCGGCGTCGCCGAGTGCCTGACGGGCGAGCGGCATGTCGATCAGATTATTGTTGAGCAGGGCCATGCCTTGGAGCTTGGTAATGGCGCCTTCGAGTTCGCGCGTGTTGGAATCGATGCGTGAGGCGGCGAAGTTAAGGACTTCGTCGCTGATGTCGATGCCGCGCATACGGGCCTTACGACGCAGGATGGCAATGCGGGTTTCGTAGCAGGGCTTTTCGATTCGGGCGACGAGGCCCCAGTTGAATCGCGAGACCAGCCGCTCTTCAAGCTCAGGAATCTCCGATGGCGAGCAGTCGGCCGACAGCACGATCTGCTTGTGCTGCTGATACAGCGTGTTGAAGGTATGAAAAAACTCCTCCTGCGTGCGATCGTGGCCGGCGAGGAAGTGGATGTCGTCGATGACGAGCATGTCGACATTGCGGTAGCGATTGCGGAACTCGGGCATGGTGTTGTTGCTGACCGAGTTGATGAATTGATTGACGAAGTGATCGCAGGAGAGATAGAGAATGCGGGCTTCGGGCGTCTTTTCGAGAATGCGCGAGCAGATCGCCTGCAAGAGATGGGTCTTACCGAGACCGACCCCACCGTGAATGAACAGCGGATTGTAGGTTCGACCGGGCTGATCACCGACCGCGACACTGGCGGCGTGTGCGAGTCGGTTGCAGGGGCCGGTGACGAATTGGTCGAAGGTGTAGTCGGGGTTGAGAGGCAGGAGTGCGTCGGCTTCGGAGAAGACGCCTCCGCGCGGCATGTTCTGGCAATGGAAACTCACCGAGACGATCCGCTGCATGATGTCCATGGCTGCGGAAGTGAACGGCTGCTGGAGCTGATTTTGGCAGAAGTTGAGCTGCGCGAGTGTGGGGACGGTCACCTGAATGACCATCGGAGAGAGCTGCTTTGCGATGAGCTGATCGAACCAAAGCCGACTAAGCGTTGGATGCTGATGGCGGACACGTCCCACGATCCGCGCCCAAAGAGAGGCGTCGAGAGGTGTGAGTGTTCCGTGGCCACGCGACGAAGTCGAGGCGGACGCTGCGGGGATTGATCGGACGACCGGCCCCGACCGATGAGGCGATGCGTGCGACGTGGACGCTTGGGCTGCACCTTCGTGGACGTCGGATCGTGCGTGGACGTCGGATCGGGCGCGGACGTCAGGTCCTGAGCGGACGTCGGATGATGTGGGCACGCTGAGATTGGGGGATGCATCGGCTGCGGGCGTGGACTGCGCAGGTTCGGCAGCCGTCGGGCTGGCGGGCGATTGGTTGTTGAAGTCGGAGGAATTCATCGGCGTGCCCCGGAGCTTGGTCGTTCATTACAGTTCAGCCGCGAGGCATGCATCCGTTGCATCTCCTGTTTCGCGACCTGAAGTTTATCTGCATCCTGCTCGACGAATCTGGCGCGAAAGAGAAAAGCCTTCGCCAAAAGCAATCCGTTGGATGGATCGTCTGACGTCGGTGGCCCGTCGTATTCAATTGGGCGTGTTAGTCGCCTGGCTCGAAGTGTCGTACTTGATTCGTCGCTTGGCCTTCACGGTTACATGTCTTGGATTCAGAGGAAGTGTGTCTTGATCGTTGGTCGGCCTTGTTCATTTCAGCGTCTTGCATCGGGTGGTGAGTCTTGGTTTGTGTTTTGGCTCTTGATTGGTGTTTTGGTTCTTGATTGGTGTTGTAGTTCTTGATTCGTGTCGTGGTCTGACTTCTGGGTCGTGGATCGGGTGGCGGGTCTTGATCGAGTCGTTATGCGAACGAGGAGGATAGCAGAAGTTATCCCCAAGTCACTCTCTGATGCGTGTGATGGTCGGCGGAGTGAACGCAACGATGCAAGGGATCGTGGCTTAGCGCAAAACTTTTTTTTTGATCACCCCCGATCACGATGCGAACGTGTCGGGCGAGGCGAAATTGTCAATAGATCAGGAGGGGGAATCGCCGGTTTTCGCAGGGATTTTTAGGCCGATTTTTTGCATCACAAGTTGGAGATCGCTCCATACAGCCTGTCGTGTTTCGGGCGTGTATTGACGCAATACGTAGGCGGGATGGTAGGTGGGCATGAGATCAATGCCGCGCCAGGTGTGCCATCGTCCGCGGAGTCGGGACATGGGGTCGCGGGATTGGAGCATGTATTGTGTGGCGGGCAGTCCGAGCGTGACGATGGCGCGAGGACGGACCAGCGCGAGTTGCTGCTCGAGGTAGGGCGTGCAGGCGGCGGTCTCGTCGGGCATGGGCGCTCGGTTGTTGGGCGGGCGACACTTCACGATGTTGGCGATGTAGACCCTTTCGCGCGAGAGTCCCATCGCGCCGATCATCTTGGTCAGGAGTTCGCCTGCGCGACCGACGAAGGGCTCGCCGCGGAGGTCTTCGTTTTCACCGGGGCCTTCGCCGATGAAGAAGATGTCGGCTTCGGGGTCGCCGACACCGAAAACGGTCTGTGTGCGCGTCTGACAGAGTCGGCACTTCTGGCATGCGCGCACATGATCGCGATCGAGCTGATCCAAATGCGTGATTCGCGCGGCCCGGTCGAGTGGCGGATCCGCGAAGAGTGGACGATGTGGTCCGAGGGGCTCGACCGACGGGCCGGCGACGTCGGTGTGGGGTTGATCGCCGATGGATGGCGTCGAAGCGTTCCTTGGGATGGGGCCGCGTTGGAGGGATGACGATGTCGACCCTTGACCCTGACTCTGTGGACTGATTGACGTGAGCGCGTCGGCGGTGCGCGGTTGTGTCGAAGTTGAACGCCGTAGCTTCGGGACGAGGCGCTGTCCGAGGGCGGCCTCAGCGCGGAGGGCGCGTCGGATGGTGGCGCGGGCGATCGCTGCGGGCGACGGTCGCGGCGGGCCTTCGGAACTGAGAACGTCGTCGGTCACGACCGCTCGTCTTACCGCGTTGTGGCGGGCATGGCAAAACTTGTGCGACCTAGCCAACGCCCGGGGGTGCCTCATGAGATCAACAATTCAACTCAACATCGGCAGGTCGAAACCCGAGGCCGATCTGAGTGCGACAGGCCGATTCGGTATGGAAAAAAAAGAAGGGCTGCACGGCGGAGGGTTGAGTCCGTGCAGCCCGGCGGAGGAGGAGCGATTTCAGAAACGCGTTCGTCAGCATCCGGGACGGGGTATTGCAAACGATGTCTTGCAATCTCTCGACCTGTCACGACCTCTCTATTGAGCGATCGGCCCGAGTTTACCCGGTCTTGACTCTCGCGTTTGTCGAGCTTGCATGCCCGACGTTCCCCCATACAGCGAATGTGATGCCAATCGGAAGGGTGTCGGAAAAATTTTGCGAGTTGGGTGCTGAGTGGATTGCTACGACAAACGGGGGCAGGGCGTGGAGAGGCCCTGACAGGCGAACGGGTGATGGAGAGGCATGGCCTTGGTGATGGGGCGTCTTTATTGCGAAATTGCCTGATGGATCAAGGGTTGCAAGGCGAAAACGCGAGCGGATCGTGATATGTTATCGGATGGAATCTCAGTGCATCGACCGCTCATGAGTGGCGGCGTCATCGGGCTGAAATGGTTGGGATTTGATCGGGATTTGATCCCGGCGGGCTGAGCACGTGACGGTGTCGGCCGCGCGATGGCGTGTCAATCGGCAGGCGGTTGCCTGATTTGTGTGCAAGTTCGGGATGCAGATTAAGAATTGGTTTCTGAGCGTCCTGCAGGGCGCATGCGGTTAGTAGCCAGTCGTGAAGGGTGAAGTTATGGCGATGAACGGATCGTACGATCGGGCGATGGTGTCCGGGCCTGTTTTGGGGCGGTCGGTTTTTGGTTGGTGTGTGGCGGCTGTTTTCGCGGGTGCTGTGGTGATCCTGGGATTTGCGCGCATGGGGGCGGCACAGACGGGGCGCGGGAATGCTAGCGGGGTTGATGACGGTGATACCGTTGGCGTGGTGCGGGGGATTCGGATCGATTCGGACGGTGTGAGTGGGTTGCCTTCGATTCGACTAGCGGGAGCGCGGAACGAGTGGATCGGGCTTGCAATGGAGGTGGATGGACGTGAGTTGTCACGGGTGCGTGGTGTGTCGCTGCGGATGAACGCGCCGAGGCCGCGCGTGAATGACGCGGGACGCGGACAGAATCCGGATCAAGAGGCGGGAGGCAGAGGCAGGACACCTGTTGCAGCTGCGGAGTTTGTGATGAACGTCGGGCAGTTGGTGGATGTGCCGGCGGATCTGAATCGTGCGAGCTACGTGAGGCACGTCGGTTCGATCGATGTGGCCACGCGAAAGCAGCCGCGGGCCATCTTGCCAGTCTCCCTCGTGCAGAATCGGATCGATCTCGCGACACTTCGCGACTCGGGCAGGGTAGATGAACGGGGAGCCAGCGCGGGCGTTGGTGACGCTGCAGCGAGGTTTGTGCCCGGGCGATCCACGGGTGTGATTCGGTTGTGGGTGGATGTGCGCGTACCGCTTGAGGCGCTACCGGGCGAGTATGTGGGCGAGATTGAGGTGCTGGATGCGCGGGGTCGCGTGGTGGCGGGGGGATTGCGGTATTCGTTGACGGTGTATGACTTTGTTTTGCCGGATCGTCGCAACCTGCAGATGCTGGGTGATGTGACGTGGGATCGACTGGGCGTGCATTTTCCCAATGCGTTTGAGGCGGTCACGCCCCGATTGATGCGGCGGGACGATCCCCGTTATGTCGAGTCGATCGCGACGCTGGATGCGATCGTGCGGACGGCTCAACAGCATCGTGTGAACGTTTGGATCGATCGTTTGCAGCCGCTGGTGAAGTGGCGCGCAGGTCAGCCGCCCGATGTGGATTGGCGGGGCTTTGACAGCATCACGGGCGGATGGCTCGATGGCAGTGCTTTTGCCGATCGAGAACCACTCGGACCCTGGCCGCTCCCGCGTGTGGATCAACTGGCCAGCTATACACAGTCGGCGCAGCAGCAGTATCTACGAGAAGCTGCTGCGCACTTTGATGCGCTTGACACGCTCATGCGGATGCCGTTCTGGATCGATGCGCCGCAAGTGACGGCAGAGTCTCGGGCACATCAGACCCGCGCCATTCTTGCAGACGCGGCGCTCGCGCTTGCATCGCATCCGCGGTTGCGTGTGCTGGTTCCCCTCGAAGATGAGCGTGTGAGTTTTGCCGAGACGGATGGCAATGATCGACCCGTCCAGACGCAGGCGGATCGATTGGTGACGCTCGCGCCGGGTTTGGTCAGCGCGAGTCCGATGCGTCGAGTGGCGTTGGACGCAGCATCGGGAGCAGCATCAGCCGCGGGAGTCGGATCGAGCGGCGCGACGGGTGCCGCGAGCGGTGCGCGGGCGACGCATTTGGATGCACGGGATCGCGCGCTGGTGCCCTATGCCGGCGCCGGTGCGAGCGAAGCGGACGTGCGCGTCTGGGCGTTTCTCGCCTTCCTGCGCGGATCGAATGTGATTCGATTCGGCTCGACGCTTCCCGGCGCGGAGAGTCTTGACGTGGCTGCCGATCCAGATGAGTTGACCTGGTTCTATCCGGGCAGCTGGTTTGGCGTGGAGGGACCGGTCCCTTCCTTACCGCTCAAGTGGCTCAGGCGGGCACAACAGGATTATGAGTATCTGATGCTCGCGCGCGAACGCGGAGAGCGGATCAATGCGCTGCTGATGGCGCGACTTCTGACCAAACCCGTCGAATTGCTGCCAGCGCAGGATGCCGATCCGATGTACGCGCTGATGAGCGGGACGATCGATCCGAATGCATGGGATGCGGCGATGGTGCTCCTGGCACGCCTGATCGAATTGCGTCCGCCGGGCGCGACGATGAACGAGAAGGATCGCAACGCCCTGAATATCGACACGCTGCGATGGATGGAGCCGATCGAAAAGCCGCTGCTTCTCGGGCGATCGACGATCATCGCGCCGTCGAACGAGGATCCGAATCGGATTGATGTTCGAGTGGGGATCGATCTCTACAACGCCAGTGACGCGACGCCCGCTGACAACGCACTTCGATTCGCCGAAGTGCCGTCGGGGTGGCGCGTGAATCCTGAGCCGATGGCTGTTCCTCCTCTGGCGACTTATCGCGTGGCGCGATACGCACTGGCAGCGACCGTGGAACCGGAGCGTTTGGATGTGACGTCGGGGGCGAACGTGGGCGTCGAGTTTACGCACGGATTCACGCGCCGAACGACGGTGAGCGAACTTCGAGTGCCTCTGGCGATCTCGCGACGACGCGAAGGAAACCTGCAGATCGATGGCGCGCTCGGCGATTGGACGGGGGACGATGCGATGCATCAGGGGCCGCTCGTGCGGATGCTGGATCGACCGAGCGTCTTAAGTCACGCCGCACGACCGACCGCCATGGCATCGTCGATCTACTCGGCGTGGAGCGAAGGACATTTTTATCTGGCGTTTAAGGTGACCGGCTTGTCAGACGATCGAACCGCCCGGCGACAAAACTTTGTGCGGTACGACGCACGCCGTGCATGGGGCGAGGATCTGGTACAGATTCTCGCTCAGCCCGTTTACGCAGACGGAACCCTCGGGCCGGTGCTGGTGGTTTCGTGCAAGCCCAATGGAGGACAATGGAGTGAACGCAAACTGGATCTGCGCGAGGGCGAAGGCGGATGGGAGCCGCTGGAGAGCGGCGTGCGGTATGCGTGTCGCGTGGATCCGGTCTCAGCACGAAGCACACAAGCGCACAACCGCAACGAAGTCGCGAGCGATGCATCGGATTGGCGCGGCGAGGTCGCGATTCCCTGGCGGGCGCTTGATCAGGCGATGGCGGGCGATCCGTCGCGTCGGCCGGTGCTGATTCGATTCAACTTCACGCATCATCATGACGCGAGCGCGACCAGCAGCACGTGGGCGGGCCCGGTTGATCACGGGCGCGATGAGCTGTTTACCGGGGCTCTTGTGATTCGAGAGCTGGAAGGTATTGACGAACTGCCGGCACGATGAACGCGTTCGAGCGTGACGGGCGACCGTCTTTCGATTCAGTGGTAGGTGGTTTGAGTTTTCGCTAGACGAGGCGAATGCGGATCACACGAGGCGAATGCGGATCGGGCCGCGTGCGGTGGACGGATCAACGACGCGGCCGCCCTGCGTGATGACAACTCGGTTCTGCGCAACGAGGCGACGCGCGGCACGTCGTGCGGGCTCCATGAGCGCGTCGAAGTTCGCGGGATCGATCGCCCGGGCGGCCTCGCTCGGACAGATCGTCGCGGTGGATGCCCGAGCATCGAGAAGCTGCAGGATCGTCTGCTCCAGGCGAAGATCGATCTCGTTCACCCGGCGCCGACGGCAGGCGTCGGAGCAGTACCGGACTTCATCCCAGTTGCGCGACCACTTTTTGCGCATCGTCATCACTCGGCCACAACTTGTACAGATCTTTTCGTCTTTGCTCGTCATCGATGAATCTCAACATGATAGGACCGTCGGAAGGTGCCATATGGTGGTCGGGTATATTCTATAACGCCTGATTTTTCCGAGAGATTCTGATTAGTTGCTTGTGCGTCCGGTAAAACGATTCTAGTCTCAGGCATTGAATTCGTAAGCGATACTGAAGACTCGACCCTTGTGGGTCGATGCACCAGATGGACGAGGAATGGACTCGTGTGATTACGCGTGTCACTTCGGACGTGGAGTGTCACTTCGATTGCGGATTCGATTGGAAGGATGCCGTTACATGTGTGGAATCGTTGCTTATGTCGGTCGAAAGCTCGCTCAGCCGGTTTTGGTCGAGGGATTGAAGCGGCTGGAGTATCGTGGATACGACTCGGCTGGCGTGGCGGTGATCGATCCGGGTGGTCGGCTTCATCTTCGCAAGGCTGTGGGTCGGATCAGCAATCTCGAAGACGCGATCGAGAACAGGCCGCTCCCGCAGGCACACATCGGAATCAGCCATACGCGATGGGCAACGCACGGCGGAGTGACCGAGGCCAACGCGCACCCTCACCTCGACGCCGGCGATGCGATCGCACTGGTCCACAACGGGATCATCGAAAACTATCACGTGCTGAAGAAGTTCCTCGAGGAAAAGGGGTACACGTTCAAGAGCCAGACGGATACGGAAGTGTTGTCGATGCTGGTGGGGCACCTCTATAACGAACTTGCTGCCGCGCGCGGAAGCGACGGGCCTTTCCTGCTCAAGGCGGTGCAGGCCGCGCTGCATGAGGTCGAGGGGACGTACGGCATTGCGGTGGTCTGCCGCAACGAACCGGACACGCTGGTCGTCGCACGGAAGGGGAGTCCGCTGATCATCGGCGTGGGGGATGACGAGTACGTCGTCGCATCGGATGCGGCCGCCATCGTCGAACATACGAGCCGCGTGATCTATCTCAATGACAACGAGATGGCCGTCATCCGTACGGATCAGTTCACCACGACAACGATCGACGACATCGAGATTTCGCCCGTCGTGCAGCAGCTTGAGGTCAAACTTGAGGAGTACGCACTAGGCGATTTTGAGCACTACATGCTCAAGGAGATCTTCGAACAGCCTAACGCACTGCGCAACTGCATGCGCGGACGCGTCGAGCAACGCGAAGGTCGCATCGTGCTCGGCGGGATCAGTAAGGTTCACAAGGAACTGGTCAATGCCAAACGATTCATCCTCACCGGACAAGGAACGGCATTCCATGCGGGCCTCGTCGGTGATTATCTCATGGAAGATCTCGCCAAGGTCGTGACAGAATGCACATATGCCAGTGAGTTTCGCTATCGCAATCCGATCATCGAGGACAGCACGGTGTGTGTGGCGATCAGTCAGAGCGGCGAGACGATCGACACGCTCTGGGCGCTTCGTGAAGCCAAGGAAAAGGGTGCGATCGCGATCGGGGCCGTGAATGTCGTGGGGTCGACCATCGCACGCGAGACCGACGCGGGTATCTATCTGCACGCCGGTCCGGAAGTGGGTGTGGCCAGCACGAAGGCGTTCACCTGTCAGATGGCCGTCCTCACCATGCTGTCGCTGTATGTCGGTCGACGCCGCTTCATGAGTCAGAGTCAGCACCAGGAATTGATCGATGCGATGGTCGCGATTCCTGAGCAGATGGAACGGCTGTTGAATGTCAGTCAGCAGGTCTGTGACATCACGCGGCAGTTTGTAGAGCGCGAGAACTGGCTGTTCCTCGGGCGCGGGTATCACTATCCGGTCGCGCTGGAGGGGGCCCTGAAGATCAAGGAAATCAGTTACATCCACGCCGAGGGCATGCCCGCCGCAGAGATGAAACACGGGCCAATCGCGCTGATCAATCCGGGGATGCCCGTCGTCTTCATCGCGACCAAGGGAAGCCAGTACGAGAAGGTCGTGAGTAACATCGAGGAAGTCCGGGCGCGAGGCGGAGAAGTGATCGCGATCGCAACCGAAGGGGATAAAGATATTCACCGCCACAGCCGACATGTGGTGGAGATCCCGCATACGCTCGAACCGCTGCAGCCGCTTCTCAGTGTGGTGCCGCTGCAACTGATGGCCTATCACGCCGCCGTCCTGCGCGGATGCAACGTCGACAAGCCGCGCAACCTCGCCAAGAGCGTGACGGTGGAGTGAGCGAGTATTCCGGGTCACATGATGCCTGTCCGAAACCGCCATTGATGTTGGCGGGTGGTTGATGTCCGCTTAGGCTTGCGCCGATCGACCATCGGGTAAATCGTCATGGCCAGCGTTTGTTTTTACTTTCAGGTGCATCAGCCCTATCGGCTGCGTCGTTACAGCGTTTTCGATACCGATCCGCACTACTTCGATGATCTGAAGAACGCGGAAATCTGCCGCAAGGTCGCACACAAATGCTACCTGCCGGCGGGGCGTCTGATGCAACGACTGATCCGCGAGCACGCCGGTCGATTTCGCATCGCCTACAGCATCACGGGCGTGGCGCTCGAGCAGTTTGAGGCGTATGTCCCGGAGGTGATCCAAGTTTTCAAGGAACTCGCCGACTCCGGCTCGGTCGAGTTCCTGGCTGAGACTTATCACCACTCAATTGCATGCCTGTATTCCGAGACCGAGTTTCGCGAGCAGGTGGAGATGCATCGACAGCGGATCAAGACGCTGTTCGGGCAAGACCCGACCACATTCCGAAACACCGAACTGATCTACAGCGATCGCGTCGCGCAAATGGCGCAGCGAATGGGATACGACACGATCCTGGCCGAGGGGGCGGACCACGTGCTTGGGGATCGCTCGCCCAATCATGTCTACCGACCGGCTGGAATGATGGCGGGGCGATTGCTTTTGAAGAACCATCGCTTGAGCGACGACATAGCGTTTCGTTTCAGCAACCGATCGAGCCCACGTTGGCCGGTAACGCCGGAAAAGTTTGCAGGCTGGGTCGGGCAGATCGACGGTCATGGCGAGTGTTGCAATCTGTTCATGGACTATGAGACGTTCGGGGAGCACCAATGGGCGGAAACGGGCATCTTCGATTTTCTCGAAAAGCTACCGAGGGAACTGATGAACGCAGGACATCAGTTTGTCACGCCCGCCGAACTGTCAAAGTTCGAACCAAGCGGCGGGGAGCTTGCGGTGGAACATCCGACAAGCTGGGCAGACACCGAACGCGATCTGTCGGCCTGGATCGGGAACGCCATGCAGAGCAATGCGCTACACGAACTCTACAAGCTCGAGCCGTCGCTCAAATCCCATGCGGATGCAGACCTTTTGCGTGATTGGCGTCGATTGCAGTCTTCGGATCACTTCTACTACATGTGCACGAAATACTTCTCGGACGGAGACGTACATAAGTATTTCAGCCCGTATGAGTCGCCTTATGACAGCTACATCAACTTCATGAACGTCGTGGACAACATCCAGACGCGCCTCAACAGTCAGGCGTGATCCACCAGTCATAATCCATCGAGTTATGGGATGATCCGCCGCTTCGAGAAGTGACAATTTTGTGACAATCACGGTTAACTGAACTGTATATATCGTCGATGAATTCCGTGAGATGTCAGCCGAAGGTCGAAACACATCCACGCGCAGTGACAGCTCCGGAAAGATCGGTAAGCCCGGTCCGGACAAGCTGAATGCCATTCTCGATCGGCTGGACGCTTCCGATGATGCGGGCCATCGCAACAAGCGATCGAGTACGCGTTGCGTCTTTCGTCGCACGGACGTCCCAATTCGCATCCACCATCCGGGCGGGACAAGTACCACCCGCACGGTGGCGACCCGGAATCTCTCTGCCAACGGCATCGGATTCCTCTATCCCGGATTCGTGCACGTGGGGACGCGCTGTGAACTGACGCTCAAGCGTCGATTGGGCGGGTCGGACACGGTTCAGGGGAAGGTCGTCTTTTGCGGACATATCGGCGGAACGTTTCATCAGATCGGTGTACGGTTTGACGACAAGATTTTCCCCAAGCTCTACCTTGATCCAGGCAGCTACGAAGACGTCGAGACCGAAGCGCCCGCCGATCGATCAAAGCTCGCAGGGCGAGTGCTCTATCTCGATGACCAGGAAATGGATCGAATGCTGGTCCAGCATTATCTCAGGGACACACAGATCGAGTTGGTGACCGTCGGCCTCCTGACAGAGGCAGTTGAGAAGCAGGCAGAGAAACCGTTCGATCTGCTGCTGGTGGACTTGAATCTGACCGACAGCCCGGGTGAGACGGCGATCAAGGAACTGCGAGAGCGTGGACATCAGGGGCCGATCTTGCTTGTGACAGCCGAGACGAGTCCGCAGCGACTGGCATCCGCGCAAAAGGCCGGCGCGGTGGCGGTCATCACCAAGCCCTACGAGGCGACCCGGCTTTACGGCCTGATCGCCAACTGGCTCGGCGGCGGAAGTGCGGGCGCAGATGCCATCTTCTCAAGCCTTCCCAATGCCGCAGACATGCAGGCAATGCTCGAAAAATATGCCGTCACGATCCGATCGCTCGCAGTCGAGATTCAGCGATCTTTCGAGGCTGACGAATACGAACGATGCAGGCAAATCTGCATCGGAATCAAAGGTTCGGGCAGCGGGTACGGATTCCCTCAACTCTCCGAAGCTGCCAAAGAAGCGGTCAAAAATCTCGACGCGACGATGTCGGCACAAGAGTCGGCCGTGCAGATCCAAAGACTACTCGATCTGTGTCGACGCGTTGCGATTCAATGAAACGCAACGAACAATTCCCGCTTCAAGATTCCGCCAATGACTCACCGATCCAGGCACGTCCTGAGCTTGGCCTTCAGGCTCGCATCGAATCCGACGAGCCACAATGCCTGCACCATCACGCCCGCACCGTGACCGAGCAGTCCCCAGCTCCTCCAGATACCCGCCGCGGCGAGCAGCAGCAGGCCGATCGCGATCCATAGCAGATTCAGCCTGGCATTGAATCGCAAAACGCCAAGGATCGAACGGGCTTCTTTGAGTTCGATGACCGCCTGTTCTGCGTTCATTGGACGCACATTGAATCGTCGCGCGTCACGCAGGCCCATCAAGCCGAAGATCGCGTTGATCAGGCCCCAGACAATAAACTGAAACTGCACGGCGTCGCCGACTTGTCGCGCGACAGCCGAACTCTCGATGCTCGAAGGGATCACAGAAAACCAAACGATCCCGCTCACGAACGATCCCATCGCAGCCGCCGCGAATACATAGGAATGCCCGCGGCGTATATGCCGCAGCGCTCGTGCGCGAAGCTCATCGTTGATGACACTCATCGAGGTCGCGTCGATCCGACGACAGATCAGAATGACGAATCAGACCGGGATCACGCGACGCGCAGGCACACGCTCGATCGGAGCGGGCTTTCGCTCAGGCGCGGCGTCAGGCTCAGTGCCGGGCTGCGGCTCATCAACCGCCGCCGGTGCGGGGATGTCCCACGCGGTGAGCCATTCCGGATCACCCTCGGGCCTGAAGCCCATGAAGTCCACAAGAATCTCTTCCATGCCCGGCAGGTGCGCTGCGCCATAAAAGATCGCGACGTTGGACTTACCTGCGTCCAGCTGTTGACGCAGAACTTTCATCGCGTGCTTGTTCCGATCGTCGAGGATCACTGACCCTTCCATCGCCGCGATGTCGCCATCCATCTGTCCGAAACGCGCGCCGAGCATGCGTTTGAACGTGCTGGCCCGATCAGGGCTCTGCAACGCTTCGAGCAGTTCCATCATGCCCATCGGATCGGACTCTTCGCCGGTGCGATCACGCGACATCTCACGCATGAAATTGTTCAGCATCATCGAGAACATGCTCTCGCCGCGCTCAGCCTGGCGAGCAACGAAGGTCTCGTAGTCGAGGTCCGCGTGGACAAAGTTGTCTGCGTCGTAGTCGATGTGATCGAGCTGATGCGTCAGCGCGAGCTGATCACGCATGAAGTTCTGCAGCATCATCGGCAGACTGCCGCCTCGACGCTCCTCGGCCTCGGGATCGCGCACGCGGACCGCGTTCTTGGGCTTGACCATCTCGTACAGCAACACGTCATAAGATTTGAATCGCTCGTTAAGCAACTCGTAATAGGACTGATCGCCGATGTGCACCACGCCGATGAGCGTCACCCGACGACCCTTGTCGTCGACATACGTGAGCATGTTGGTTTGCAACTGGGCTCGACCCGACTCATCTTCGATGAAGCGAAGAAAGCGGGACGTGTCGCGAATCGGCTCGACCGCTTCGACGGCCTGTGCATCCACCTGCTGGGCATCGACCTGCGGTGCAACGACCGGATCGATGCGAGCGGCCGCGGAGCATGCGGCAAGACCGACGCCGAGCAGTCCGGCGAGCATGCGATGCGAGTGTCGAAGCGTGGGCGGGTACTGATGGTGCATATGTCGCTCCTAGGTTGATTGGACCTGAGAATCGTACGCCATTATGGAATGCCGTCGAGTCAAAATTGATGAGAATCGTCGAATCGGCGGAACCTTCGGGACGGAGATCGGACTCAGACTTGCGAAGGGACCGATTTTCGAGAGTCTTGCCGGGCATGAGTCGATCGCATCCGAAGGCAGCGGTTACGCGGATTCCCGGCAAGGCAAAGGTCGCAGTGGTGGCGGCGAGGTTTAATGCGCACATCGTGGACCGACTGTTGGCAGGATGTGAGACGCGATTGCGCGAACTCGGCGTGACAGACGACCAGCTTTCGGTGCATCGCGTGCCGGGCGCGTTTGAGCTGCCGGTCGCCTGTCGTTGGCTTGCTGAAGCCGGGTTTGACGCCGTCATCGCGCTCGGATGTGTCATTCGCGGAGACACGGCCCACTTTGATTATGTCGCGGGCGAGGCGGCGCGGGGAATCTCGACCGTTGGCATCGAAACCGGCGTGCCGATCATCTTCGGCGTCCTGACAACTGAAACTGAACAGCAGGCCATCGATCGTGCCGGTGGAACCCACGGTCACGCAGGCGTCTCGGCAGCTGACGCGGCTGCGGAGATGATCGCGCTGTGCGATTCGATCGATTAGCCAATTCGTCCGATCAACGTGCTCGATCGGCGTTTAGATCAAGCCGCCAGCAAAAGTCGATATCAACCCTTACGAGTCGTCATGGCTTACGGCTTGGGCGCATCGATGATGCGGGCTGCGTTTTCGATGCCATCGACGTCGTGAATACTCATGACGATGCGGAGCGTCGATGGCCGGTTACCCGGCAGCGTGCGCGGGGCCGCGAATTCGAGCTCGATGTAATCCTCGGAATCTGTATCGGGCGGCGGTAGGGGGCTTGTGTAGACCTGTGCAGCCTCGCCGGGCGTGGTGGGATTGTTGCCGGTGCTTTCGGCCTCGACGAGGAGCAAACGCGAGCCAATCTCCGGCAGTGCGATCAGCGCAGCGAGTCGATCGCCATCAAGGCCGGCCTTACGACCTTGATCGGGCGTGCCTGGTTCGATCGAGATGACGCGTGAGTTGATCGCTTGTGTGGAAGGTAGATTGGGCATGCCTTGAAGATTCAGATCGTCGACGGTCTTTCCGGGCAGCGCTCGGGCGAGAATGGCGGTGGGACGACGCGTCTGGATGACCGACCAAAGCGCGAAGCCGTCCACGCCGCGTCCGTCGGTGCCGGGCGTGGCGCTGGGGATCAGTGTCGAATCAATCACCAGTCGACCACGTTCGATGCGATACTCACGCCGCATCGTCGCACCTGAGACCGAGAGCGGATGACTCTCAACGATCACACGACGCGCATCGGCTCGAATCACCCGCATCGGCGGTGTGGACGTTCCCAGATCGTCCGGCGGTGGCCAGTCGTAATCCTTGCCGTCGTCGATCCAATCGTTCTGCGGCCAGAGCCATGCCTTCTCGCCGCCGAAATTCCAGAACGGACCGAAGAGCGTCGGTGGATTCTGACGCTGCGTGTACCAGAAGAGGAGGTTTGGTTCACCGACGCGATTAAACGATGCCACGCGACGAAGCTCAGGCACAATGATCGCTTCGACCTGACCGTCACTGATGCGATATCCGCCGAAGATGTCGACTTGCTGCGTCGTCGCGCCACGCTTCAGGCCGAGCGTTCTTTCGATCGACCCACAACCTGCGGCCGCTAGGGCCAGCGCGATCAGCGACACGATGAGCGGAACAGATCGAAACATGACGGCATTCTACCGGACGAATCACCGTGTGCTACGCCGCGGTGCATTTGCGCGGGAGAGAAGTTCGGCGTGCGATTGACCGATCGTCGCCCAAAGCTCATCGAGTCGCTTGCCGCTGATCGGTACGCTGGTCTTGAGCTCCTGCGCGAACTTCTGAACGCGAAACTCCTCGACCCACCAGCGGTACGTCTCCAAATCCGACGGAAGAGGCTCGTCAGGACGGAGCAGCCGCGTGAGATCGTCGAATCGCTGCAGATGTGGTGCGATCTCCAGCAACAAGTCGCAATCTCTCTTGACGCCGGCATTCAGGAGCTTTTCTAGACGCACCTCGACAGCGCGCAGAAATCGCGGGAGGTGAGGCGTCCAGAGCTTGGGATGACAGAGCAGAAAGTCGACGGGCATGAGCTTGCGAACCTGATTGCGGATGTCGTCGATGCTCGCCTGCAAGAGCGGCGGATACTTGGCGGCGAGCTTGAGCGTGATGGCATGGAAACTGGCCAGCGCAGATTTGGCGATGCTTTCGAGAATGTTGCTTTCGCTTGTCAGGCGATTCCAGGCGCTTTGGAGTTGCAGTTCGTACTCCATGCGCGTTCGCACCATCGCGGCGTCCGGGCTGATGAGCCGGTGGGCGAGGGCTTCGATGAGTTGTTGCCTCAGCGTGGCTGCAGGCGCGAGCGGGGAGAAGTGCAGGGCCATCGACTGGAAGCTGTGGAGGTGTTCAATGTGCCATTTGAGTTCGCGTGCGTATTCGATGACGAATAGCCGCCGCACCCCGCCGCGTGTGGCGAGTCGTGCGCTTTCGGGTGAATCAAACAGACGAAGTGAAGCCGACGCGCCGGCGTCGCTGAGACCAGGGAACGCGATCAGCGTGGCGGTGCTCCGCCTCAGCTCCACGCGCTCCGGAAGATCGCCGACATCCCATGTGATCAGGCCGTCGCGATGCCATGTTTTGTCGAGTTGCTCGGCGAGGAGTTGTCGCAGTCGGTCGCGCAACGACTCGCGAAGCTTGGCGAGGCTGCGACCCTGTGCGACGAATCGACCCGCTTCGTCGTGGACCTCGATGTTCATGCGGAGATACGGATCGAGCTGTTCGAGATCAAAATCGTCAGCGCGGAGTTGAAGGCCGGTGAGCTTGCCAAGCGCGCGAGCGGCTTCGGTGGGAAGATCGCCTTCTCCGAAAGTCATGAGGTCGGCGGCACGTCGGGCGTAGTCGGGCGCGGGAACAAAGCTGACACGCTGGGCCTTGGGCAGCGTGCGAATCAGATCGACGATCTTCTCAACCAGAAGACCCGGTACGAGCCATTCGATCGGCTGCGATTCGATCGACGCAAGGGCAGCGAGCGGAAGAACGACCGTGACGCCGTCCTGCGTGCTGCCAGGCTCGAAGTGATACTTGAGCGGGAACTCGCCGACGCTGGTGGATAGCGAGTTGGGGAACTGATCGATGCCCAATTGCTTTTCGTCGTGCAGCATCAGATCGGCGTGGCTCATCCAGAGAAGCCGGCGATTGCTGGCCTCGGCCTCTTTGCGCCAGGTCTCGAACGATCGCATGCCGGTGACGGCGGCGGGGATGCGGGCGTCGTAGAAGGCGAATCTGCTCTGAGCGTCGGCGAGGATGTCGCGGCGACGTGTTCGCGCTTCGAGAAGTTCGACCTCACGCTGCAGCGTGCGGTTATGTCGGAAGAAGGGCGGATCGTAGTTTTCCAGATCGGCCTCGACGAGCGCATGGTGAATGAAGATGGATCGGCTGGTCTTGGGGTCGATGGTTTCGTACGGCGCGGGTCGCTTAGTGAAAAGCTGCAGGCCGAACAGTTGCACCTTTTCGTAGGCCATCACTCGGCCGGTCTTGCGCTGCCAGTGAGGCTCGAAGTAGGTGCGTTGGACGAGATGCGGAGCGGCTTCTTCGATCCATTCGGGCTTGATCTCGGCGACGAGTCGCGCGTAGACCTTGGTGGTTTCGACGATTTCGCTGGCCATGACCCAGGCGGGCTTGCGATGAAAGAGGGCCGATCCGGGGAAGAGCCAGAACGTCTTTCCGCGCGGGCCGGTGTAGCTGCCGTCATCGCAGCGCCTTCCGACAGTGGCGAGCATGCCGGTGAGCAGGGCCTTATGAATGGCTTCGTGCTGTGCGGGCTGCTTGAGCTGTTTGGATCGGTGGGACGAAATTCCGATGTCGCCGGCGAGTTCTGTGAGTTGTTGGTGAACGTCCTGCCATTCGCGCATGCGTTGGTGAGAGAGGAATCGCGATTGACACCATTTGCGAAGGCGGCTTGAAGAAAGTTGACTTTCCTCCTTTTCGTAGGCGTTCCAGAGATTGAGATAGAAGAGGAAGTCGCTGGCCCCGACGCGGAACTCGGCATGTGCAGCGTCGGCGGCCTGTTGACGATCGAGCGGGCGGTCGCGCGGATCTTGGACAGCGAGGGCTGCTGCAATGACGAGCACCTCGCGCACGCAATCGTGATCATGCGACGCCAGAATCATCCGCGCGAGTTGTGGATCGATCGGCAGACGCGCCATGAGCCGGCCGCTCTCGGTCAGTTCGTTGGATTGATCGAGTGCGCCAAGTTCATAGAGCGCCTGATAGCCGTCGCGAATCTGGCGATAATCGGGCGCGTCAATGAATGGAAACTCTTCGATCGGGCCGAGCCGAAACGCCTTCATCTGCAGGATGACCGATGCGAGATTGGTTCGGAGGATTTCCGGATCGGTGAACTGATTGCGCTGCTCGAAATCCACTTCATCGTAGAGGCGAATGCAGACGCCCGGGCCGATACGACCGCAGCGGCCCTTGCGTTGATCGGCACTGGCCCGGCTGACGGGTTCAACCGGGAGACGCTGAATCTTGCTGCGCGTGGAGTATCGACTGATGCGGGCGACGCCAGTATCGATGACGTAGCGAATGCCCGGGACGGTAAGCGACGTCTCGGCGACGTTGGTGGCAAGCACGACGCGGTTCTTGCCGTGGCGGGAGAAGATCCGCATCTGATCGGCGACGCCGAGCCGCGCGTACAGCGGGATGACCTCCAGACTCGGCCCGAACGCGCCGGCGATGGCTTCGTGGGCTTCGCGGATTTCACGTTCACCCGGGAGAAACGTCAGGATATCGCCAGGCCCCGCGCTGCGACATTCATGAATGGCAGAGACAAGTCCGTCGCGCAGAAGGGCGGCGCGATCCTCGGGATCATCCGAGACCGGTGGTCGATACCGCACTTCCACCGGATAGGTCCGACCTTCGACCATGAGAATGGGCGCGTGATTAAAGTGATGGCTGAATCGCTCCGGATCGATCGTGGCGCTGGTGATGATGAGCTTCAGATCGTCGCGACGCTCGATGAGTCGGCGCAGATAGCCAAGAAGAAAATCGATGTTCAGCGACCGCTCGTGGGCTTCGTCGATGATGAGCGTGTCGTAGCGGAGCAGGTCGGGATCATTTTGCGTTTCTGAAAGCAGGATGCCGTCGGTCATCAGACGCACACGCGTATGCGGGCGGGTCTGATCGGTGAATCGAACCTTGAAGCCGACGAGATCACCAAGCGGAGAAGCGATCTCGTCGCTGAGACGCTGCGCGACAGCGCGAGCGGCGATCCGACGCGGCTGGGTGTGACCAATCACCCCAAATCGCCCGCGACCGAGTTCCATGCAGATCTTGGGGATCTGTGTGGTCTTGCCCGATCCCGTATCCCCGCAAACAACAACGACCGCGTGGCGAGCAATCGCGTCGGCGATTTCGTCGCGTTTTTGTGCGATGGGCAGTGCATCGTCGTATTCGATGCGCGGGGGATGTGCGTCGCGATACGCCAAAACCTCATCGGACTGGGCCCGGAGCTGATCGAGGTGCGTGAGGATGCGATCGACAGGCTGGTGGTCGGCGATCCGTTTCCACGCGGCTGCGAGTCGCGCGCGAAAGACCGGGCGATGCTCGGCGAGGAGTTGCTCGACGTGCTCGGTGTGATCACGCAGGCGCAGGAGGATGTTATCGTCGGGTGACACGGGGAGGGTGATGTTAGGCGGAAAAGGCCCGGTGCGTAATGGAGTGTTGAGGTGGTGAGATTGGAGTTGCTGGCGGGGGTCTGCTAAGTTTGAAGGGGTGTCGGGGGTTTGGATGAGATAGGTTCGGAAGGATACCAAAGCACATGGGCCCGTTAGAATCGATTTTGAACTGGTTGCTCGCCAACATTCACTGGATCACGCTCACCTTCGTCATGCACATGGTGGTGCTGGGGACGGTGGCATACATGATCCTTTTCGAACGCAAGGTGGCGGGCTGGGCGCAGGATCGCATCGGACCGAATCGAACGGGCTTTGACTTTGGCATTCTGCCGTTCCTCAAAAAGTTTAAGTTCTGGGGGATGGGCCAGAGTTTTGCCGACGGCCTGAAGATGCTGATGAAGGAGGATTTCCGAGCCCCGGGGACGGACCGGTGGCTCTTTTCGATCGCGCCGCTTTCGATGATCGCGGTCGTGATCATCTCGATCGCAGTGATTCCGTGGGGCGGATCTTTTGGTACACGACATGAGGCCGTGGATGTCAGGCCGATGCTGGACGCTGGAAAGACTTTGCCCGAGGCGATTCGGGCTTCGCTGCCGCCCAGTCGAAAACTCTTGAGTGATGTCGAGGTCTTCACGCTCAGCGGTGTGGCATCGACCGAGCAGATCAAGCAGCCGATCATGACACTTGACCGTCAGATCAGGCAAAAGGGCGAAGCGCTCGCCATCCCCGCGAGCGGCCCGGTCTTGGTCAGCTATACCGACGGATGGCGGTTTCAGATCGCCAATCTGAACATCGGCGTCCTGTTCGTGCTGGCGGTGCTGAGTCTGGCGGTGTACGGCGTGGTCGTGGGCGGGTATGCCAGCAACAACAAATACAGCTTCCTCGGTGGACTCCGAGCGACAGCCAACATGATCAGTTACGAGATTCCGCTCGGTCTGACCATTTTGTGTATCGTGCTGCTCTTCAGCTCACTTGATCTCGGTCAAATCGTGACCATGCAGGCCGGCTATTGGTTTGGCGTGATTCCCAAGTGGAACATCTTCGCGATGCCGCTGGTCTTTGTGCTGTTCCTGGTCTGCATCCACGCAGAAGCCAACCGAGCTCCGTTCGACATTGCCGAAGCCGAACAGGAACTCGTCGGCGGATACCACACGGAATATAGCTCGATGCGGTTTGGCCTTTTCTTCCTTGCCGAGTACGCGGGCATGGTGACCACGAGCGCCGTGTGTGTCGCGCTCTTCTTCGGTGGTTGGCACGCGCCGTGGATCGATTATCTGTGGAAAGGCCTCGGCGGTGGTGTGGGTGGTGACCCGAGCGTGACCGACAGCATTCTCGCAGGCATAGCGCGAATCGGCGTCTTCTTCAGCAAGACCGCCTTGATCCTATTCATCTTCCTCTGGACGCGCTGGAGCCTGCCGCGATTCCGGTTCGATCAGATCATGAACCTCGCATGGAAGATGCTCATCCCGATCGCGATCATGCTGGTGATCGGAACAGCGATTGCAGTCTTTCTCATCCACGCCGTGCTTAAGGGCGATACGACCGATGGCCTTAGCCCGATTGAGGCGGCAGTGTTGCTTGGCATGAACGGCCTCGTGATCGCACTCGCATACGCGGGCGGCGCGTTCTTCACTGCGGGCATGAAGGAAACGAATCACCGCATCGTTGTCCCTGAAAGCCGATACGCCTGAGTTCGCTCCAACTCAAGTCGATGCTTAGGCGGCCCTGGCGAGACAGCCGACGCTGCCCTCGGCCTCTTCGAGGAGGCGTTCCAGCGTGAACGGATCGGTCGGACGCGCAAAGAGGAAACCCTGCCCGCGATGACATTGTAATGTCTCGAGCATCGCGGCCTGTTCGATCGATTCGATCCCCTCGGCGACCAGCGTCAGTTCCAAATCGTGCGCCAGCGTGACCATCCCGTGAATCAGCGCCACCCGATCTCGTCGCCCGGTCGAATCGCTGATGAAGCTGCGATCGAGCTTGATGCCGTCGAGCGGGAAATTCGTCAGACACGAGAGCGACGAATACCCCGTGCCGAAGTCATCCAGATAAATCGAAAAGCCTTCTGCCTGCAGCGCTTCGAGCACTTCGCGCGCCAGCGTGGGATGCTCCGTGAGCGTCGTTTCGGTGATCTCGAGAATCAATTGCTCGGGTTTGACGCCCGTGCGTGCACGGATGCTTCTAAGCTCCTCGATGAGATCCAGCCCGAGCTGTTTGCGCGAAACGTTGACGCTGATGGTGATGTGCTGATCCGGAAATCGCTCGCTCCAGGCAACAACCTGCTCGGCGGCACGTTCGAGGGTCCAGAGGCCGATCGCATGGATCAGCCCGTTCTCTTCCGCAACGGTGATAAAGTCCATCGGCGGAATGAGTCCTCTTGTGGGATGGTGCCACCTGACGAGTGCCTCGGCGCTGACGATGCGATTGTTGTCCAATTGAATGACAGGCTGATAGACGAGTTTCAGCTCGCCTCGTTCGACCGCGCCCCGCAGATCGTTTTCGAGCACGAGTCGCCGGATCGCATCAATGTGCATCTGCTGATCAAACACGACAAACCGGCTGCGACCCATGCTCTTGGCGCGGTACATCGCAGTGTCGGCGTCGCGGAGCATTTCTTCGGCCTGCTGATATTCAAGCGACGCGTGCGTGATGCCGATCGAGGCAGAACTGTGCACTTCGCGACCGCTCAAGTGATGGGGCTCGCCGAGCCTTTCCAGAAGCTTGGCGCTGAACGCCTCAACGTCCTCGCGATGCTGAACACCTCCGAGCACAATGCAGAACTCATCCCCGCCCAGCCGGGCGACCGTGGTGTGCATGTCTCTGGCATGTTGGGTCTCCGCCAATGCACGACGAAGACGCTGCGCGATACCGGTCAGCAACATGTCACCGGCCGCATGTCCGAGAGAATCGTTGATGATCTTGAAGCGATCGAAGTCGAGGAACAAGAGTGAAAAACTGTAGCCGGCCTCGAGTCTTGAACGCGAAAGCGCCGACGAAATGACCTCGTGAAGCTGTGCGCGATTGGGCAGACCGGTCAGCTTGTCGTGTGTCGCCGCCACCTTCAGATCGCGCGTGCGTGCGTCAACGATCCGCTCAAGCTCATCCATTCGCACGCGATCGCGATAACGAGCCAGCGCGAGCTCTGCCTCACTCTTGCGAAGATCTGATTCGGTCTGCTGCCGTTTCCCCATCTCGCTCTGAAGCTGCAGATGCGCGGCCTTGTGTGTCAACATGATCACGCCCAGAAGCAGCACGAGACCCGAACCACCCGCGCGATGGGCGATGATCAATGCAATCCATCGTCGCGCATCAAAATCAATGCCGAGTACCGCGTGGATGCTTCCGTCCGGAGACGAAATCGGATGCACGCCGGTGACCCACGTCCCCCAACGATCTGTTATTGGCTCGGACAAAAATGCCGACTCTCCGCCGAAGCCGGCTTCCAGGGCCTGACGAAACTCCGGCGAGACGTCTTCTAAAAGCTCACCAAGATCAGTGCGCGCCTCCCGGTCCTGATCGATCGAGCCGCTTCTGTCGTAGTCCGTCTCAGAATCGACCAAGAGAGCAAACTGATCCCCGACCTTTGCCACCGTGTAAATGTCGGCAACCTGTGGGTTGAAGGCCAGCCATCGCTTCTGCATCTCGATCAGATCCAGATACGCAGGATCTTCAGGAGATGATGCCAACGTGATGTGATGGTGACCGGCTGTCGCAAGTTCGGCTGCGTACGTCGGGGCCATGCCGATGATCATGTCCTGCAGTCGGTCACGCTCCCGCCTCCCCAGGATCGCTCCGAGTGCGACCGCAAAGACCACCAGTCCCAAATGTGCAGCCACGTGACGGGCACTCAATCCTTGAACGCCACGACGCTTCAACAACCAATGAGCCATCACCAGGCTGCCTACAGACGCTGCAGCCAGCAACCAAAGATCCAGAGAATATCGATGAATGTCAGCCAGCATGAATGCAATCGAATATGCGCGATACATCCATGAATCGGTCAATTCTATCATCTGCTTGAGCTGCCATCCCCGAAGGCACTTGGCCAATCGGCCCGTCGAGGACCACGCCCGTCGCCCGGACCGCATCGCGTGCTTTTATGGGACACGATCAAACCGATAAGGCCCCTTCACAGAGCCCCAAACCTGCTGATCGTTGGCGTCGTAGCCGCGATCCCAGGTGCTCATACCCGACGCGTCGATGTTCACCTCGCTGGTCGCATAACTCGCGCCAGAGATACTGCTCGAACAGCCCTTGCCCTGGGTCGAGCCGATCCATCGATCATTCTTGAACGACAAATAGACCGAACATCCCGCCCGTAGCCGGAGATTCTCTGGCATCACTGCATCCAACCGCGAGGGCTCGCTCCAGGCGCCGACAAATTCACGCGGATCACCCGGAAGCTCGTAGACGTCGCTGCGAATACGTCCTTCTTCGATCGGCTCCAGTCGATAGATGCGTTGCCGATACGGGCGATCGATCGCGTCACCGCGCGCCTGCTCGATGTAGATCCATGGGCCGTCGTCGCGAGCCGTCCAGATTCGCACGGCATGAAGACGAATGTCAAAAAACTCCGGATCATGCTTGGATTGAGCCTCGGACGAAAAGTGACCGGTCAGGTGCGACGCCAAGCGATCGAGCGCGGGGGCCTCAGCATGCTTAGCTGCTTCGTTCAGAGGCACACTCGCTTCCGCTAAGCGATTCGTTAACGGCGTTGACATGATCGCAACGACGATCGACGCCGATAAGAAGCCAAGCGACACAGCGAGGGTTCGACGGATTGAAAATCGCCTGTTTGACATACGCGAATTCCATCAACATCCATCCAGCCTGTCCAGTGCGATGGATCAAATCAGATCGGCAATATGCGGCACGAAGATCAGCAATCCGATGATGAACGCCGCGAGCGAAACGAACAGTGATGCCGCTGCGGCAAGGTCTTTGGCGGCCCGCGCGGTTTCGTTGCGATCGTTGCATGCAAGATCGACACATCGCTCGATCGCAGAGTTCATCGCTTCGATTCCCAGCACACCTCCGATGCACCCGACAAGCATCATCCACTCGATTCGCGAAATGCCCATCGCAAAACCCATGATGATCGCCACGATCGAAAGCGCGAGCATGATGCGGGCATTGGGCTCTCTCGGAAAGTCCTGCGACATCCCGCGAAGGGCGTGGCGGCAGGAGGTTATCCATCGTGAGATCGCACGCATCCGATGCCTCATCGTTCTACGTCAACCCCGGGCACACCAGACGACGAATGACCTCCACCATGCACCAGTTTGCCAGGCAAAAACATGATCGGCTCTTCGGTGCTGCGATCGCTCAGGTCAGTCCACGTGTCGCCGACCTTGCGGCCCACGACGCGCTGCTGCGCGTGGCCTGCGGCGGCGAGGAATCGGTCGATCGGCTCGACGGCATCCGCTGTGACCGCATGCACATCACCGGTAGGCCGTACGCAGGATTCTTCGGCAACATGAAACGTCGAATGCCGCACGGGCATGACACGCCGGGCGCCGATGTGTTCACAGAACTGCCAGGCTTGCGCGGGCGATTCGGCGGGCAGCGCGTTGCCCTCTTCGCATTGGATATTCACGACAACAAGGTCGATCGGCTCGATGGGCAACACGTCATCAAACGATCGTAAATCACCGGCGATCAGCACGCGATGGCGACCACGAGCCAGAAGAAAGCCGCACTCTCCGCCCGCCATCGGTCGGCGATTGCTGGTGTGACTTGGTGTGGATGTCAGACCGCGAATGTGGACACCTCGTGCAACGACTTCAGTCGGATACTGCGGAGCAATCTCAGTCACCGCGCGGAGCCCAAGATCTTTCATGCGATCAAGGCAACCACTTGGGCAGATGGCTTGGCAGCGCGGGAATCGCCTTGCGATCTGACGAACTGTTGGTCGATCAAGATGATCAAATCGATCGCACGTGATCAGCACCATATCAATTGGCGGAAGCTCGTCGATCGAAAGGGCCGGGCGAAGCAGACGCGTCGGGCCGATCGTCATCAGGCCCGCGCTTCGTCCGATCTTCGGGCCGAGCACGGGATCGGTCAGCAGCGTGATCTCGCCCAGCCTGAGCAAGACAGTCGCGTGCCCAAGCCAGCATGCGCCAAGCTCGGCGGTGCTGAAGTCGTGCAGGTCCGGGCGAACCGATGGCGGGACGCGAATCAGTCGATCAAGCACACGAAAACGACCCTTGCCCGTGCAAAATCGAGCAGCCAAACGAGACGCGATTCGTCTCGGCCATTTCGTGGTCTGCAAGGATTCCTTCGAATCATCCAAGAAGTGTGCGTCAGGCGTCGGTCGATCTTGCGCAACATCCGCGACCGGAAGGTCCGGTGAACTTGTTGTCTGAGGCTCGTTCAAACCATCACCTCCACCCCGACGGGAAGATGATCACTGGCATACATCGCAAGTCGATCGGCCTCGGTCCATGCATCATGAAGCGTCAGTCCATCGCGAACAAAGAGCATGCTCAACCGGCGCTCGGGTTCGGCATGCGCGGGTCGATCATCCGCATGTGATCGTCGAGGGCCGCGCACCTGCCCGAACCCTTTGGCACGCATCTCGGACATCGTTGACCCACAAGGCGCAATCCCGGCGACGATCGCATCTGTCGGTATCTCAACGCCGACGCTCACATGAAATTCCGTCGCTCTGACTTGAACGCAGGCGCACAAGGCCCTTGCACTGTTCATATGGAAACATGCAATCGATTCGACGATGCGTCCAGCCGTCAAGATGGCAACGCCTGTTTCCGGCTCGCCCTTGCGTTCGGGAATCATCGCGCGGATCGCCTGCATGCCGAGGCGAGATCGAAGTCGCTCAAAGACGTCCGCATCGGTCGCACCCGTGATCAAAACAACATCCGCCCGCTGAGCCAGCAATACTTCTGCGATCGGATCGGCTCGTCCCACGCCGCCGCGCATGATCTCGTAACAGGCCACGCGAACCGTTGATCCGCGTGAGATCGGCCCTCTCGCATCGGCGGGCGGTGCATTCTCGGAATGTGAATCGATTGAAGCTTGCAACGGATTTTTCTCTTGGGTGACGTGACGAATCAGATAGATTATCGGATTCTGATTTGTTTCGCATCCGCCTCGCCGCGATGGAAGTCGAATCGTACTGTCCAGTTGGCCGCGATGGCGTTTGTTTCGCCTTCGCTCTGGCCGGACAGTTCAGACCGGACGGGAGAGTTCATGACCGAATCGCAACGCATTGGTGAGCTTCTCAGTCGGATTATTCCACTGACACAGCATGACATCGAAGAAATTCTGCACGAGCAGGCGGTAAGCAATCGACGATTCGGGGACATCGCGATGGGTATGGGCCTGTGCAAGCCGGAACACGTCTGGCGGGCATGGCTCGATCAACTGGAACACAAGGTCGATCGGATTCGCATCGATCAAATCGGCGTGGACGCCCAGACGCTCTCCGTGCTGCCCAAATCGCTGGCAGAACGGTTCAGGGTGCTGCCTCTGCGATCGCTGCCAAATGATCTGCTCATCGCGTGCGCGAGCATTCCCCAATCCGAGGACCTGGCAGAGATCGAACGCGTCGTGGGGCGGCGTGTGAAACTGGTGCTCGCCGATTCCGACGAACTCGGTCGCGCGATCGACCGCTACTACCGGGCGAGTGAGGCGGCATGAGCCGGTCGTCACCGACCATGCTCTAACCGACCAGACGCCATCCGCCGCGCATGAGCCATATCAGCAGCGGTGCGATTGCATAAACCGTGGCGACCGCACTAAACAGAAGCAGCGGACGCTTCCTCGTCGGCAAATACAACAGCAGCGTCACCAACGCGACGGCGAGAAACATCCAGCTCATCGTCGTCAGCTTCTCCGCAACTTCGGTCGCAATCGATATCCATCTCTCTGTCATGGGAACCTCCGGCTTTGGAACCTCCGGGCCGGCGCGAAAAATATCGCGTCGATGGGCTCAACCTATCACCGAAAGGCCGTGCGGTCGGCCGATCCGAGCGAACACCGCAACTTTGTCGGGGGCAATTCGGGTCCGATCAATCGGCACGACGCTTCGTAATGCCTGTAACGGTCGTGACGCCCGGCCCGTCGGTGATCTCCGAGAGGTTCGGCGGGGGCGACTGAATGCGGACGTCGGCGTTCTCGATGCCGGCCTGGGACAAGAGCGCGCGAACGCGATCCAAACGCGCAGACGCCAACTCGAGCAGGCCAGCCCGCGTCCGTCGCTGGGCCTGAGTCGAGGCGCCGGGACGGGTCAACTCCAACGCCGACTCCAATTCGACATCGATGGCGGCCAGTCGCTCGCTGACTCCGCGAAGCCGCATCACAGCCTCTGTCGATCGCGCTTCGGCATCAAACGAAGCAATCGCTAGATCGGCTGTCTGCCGGGCCGACAACGCGCGTTGCTCGATGCGCAGACGCTCACGTTCGCTACGCAGGCGAACGATCAGATCGTCGATGGTGGGCGAATCAGGATTGGCACGGCGGGCCATGATCGCTTCGTCGTCCGAGCCGATCTGATGACGAATGGTGAGTTCGAGATTGCGATCCCGCTTCATAAGATCGGCCAACCGCGCGAGATTCAGAACGTCGGCGGTCGAAAGCGTTGGATCGCCGGCGGTGTAGGAAATGAGAAGAGGCTCAGGATCACCCGGGCCGGGCCCGCCGCCGATGCCGAGCAGTTTGAGCGGCGCGCTGACGAATGCGGTTGTCACGACCTGGCCGATCCCACCGAGCGCGCTCGCCACAACCCCACCCACGTTGACCTCGCCTGCTCGGACGGAAATCGTGATCGGCAAGGTGATCGATCCGCTCGGATCCTCGATCGCACCGATCACCGCATCGACGGGCGCTGGCAATTTCAATAAGCGACCGATCGGACCGTTGGCGGGCTCGGCGAGCCTCAGATCGGTGAGCACGAGCCGCGAACGAAGATCGAGATTCCCGCCGTCGCGGAACCTGGCATCGAAGCGGCCGTCGAACAGGCCCTCTTCAAGGCTAATGCCAGCAATCTCGTTGGCGAGCCCCTTGAAGGCCGAGACCTCGGCGCCACTGATGTTGGCCTTGATGTAGCCATCGAGCGCCGGGAAGAGCACCATGCGACCGCTCGCGCTGATCTGGCTGAAAAGAGGACGCGCTTCGATCGGACGATCGGCGACGGGCGTGTTGCGGTCACGTTTGCGAAGCGGAACTTCGCCGGCCTGCATGAGTGCGTTGAGGCGAATCGCACGAGGCTCGACCCATGCAAGCGTGCTGAGCCCGCGCACTTCGACATCGAGCGCGTTGATCGGCACAAGGACGTTCGGCTCGACGCTGATGTCGCGCACGGAGACGTCGATCCCTCGTACAATCAGGCGATCAACGCGAAACTCCGGCAGCGATGCGGAGACAGGAGCCGCTGCAGGCTCGGCGGTCGGGGAAGTTGCCCCGACGGGCGCGGAAGGTTCCTCAGGAGATGCGAGCGCTTCGGATTCAGGTGGCGTCGCGTTTGATTCGCTCGGTGCGGTCGGGGTGGCCAGATCCGGCAGTGGAATGCGCCAGCCGAGGGCGTGCAGTCCATCTTTGCGGCGTTCCAGGTCGAGGCGAGGTGTGTCGATCGTCAGACCCTTGATCGAAGCGCCGGCAAAGCCGGGACGAACTTTCAGCGACTCGATGTCGATGCGATCAAGGCCGAGATCGATCACGCCATCCGGTTTTGCGCGATAGTGGAGAGGCTCGATGCGCAGGTTTGCGCCGAAGCCTCTTGCGAGATTGAGATCAGTCGGATTGCGACGATCAAGCTCGAGCGTCCCGCTGAGCGTGGCGACCAGGCTGCCTTCGGTGAGCGTGCTTCCGTCGATGTGGGGGCGAAGCTCGGGTATCAGATCGGTCAAGCCGGTTCCGCGAATGCCGGTGAGATTCAGATCGAGTTTGACCTCGGGAAAGGCGGCAAACGGCGTCGCGTAAACACGAATGGTTCCGCCGCCCACGAGCGGAGCGATCTCGCCTGTGAAGTTGAGTTCGAGCGGCGGGTTTTCGGTGGGCTTGGGGCCGGCGAGCTCGATGGGACGGGTGCTCGTCAAGCGGGCGGATCGGAGTGCGAGCGGTGCGGAATCAGGTCGGGCCCGATCGGTGATGGCAATCCGGTCGATGCCGAGATCGAGTTGATCGATCTTCAAAAGCGGAAGCGTGCGGCGGGCCTGGGCGAGGCGGGCGGCCGAGTCGTCGACGCCGGTGGCACCGGTGACGGCGAGTGCGCCATCCTGCGGCTCGGGCGAGGGCTCGGCCTTGGAGGGATCGAGCTTAAGTCCGAGCAGGTCCAAGGCGCGGTGTTCGACAATCGCAGCTTCAAGCGAAAGGCCGTCGGCTTGAATACGCGAGAAGTGGAGTGCGGGTGCGGCAGGGTCGTAGCGATCCAGATGCAGACTGGCTGAAGAGACGCTGAGCAGCGTTTGCTCGAGGTCGGTCAGTTGTGTGGAAGCCACGTCGATGCGGAGTGTTGCGGCGTCGCCTTCGAGTTGTGTGAAGTTGAGCTTGCCCGAACTGGTGAGACGAGCCGCTGAAAGATCGATCGCGATCTCGGGCGGCAGGTAACCGGCGAGCGCGCCGAGGGTGATGCGGTCGGCGTTGGCGATAAAGTCGAGGTCGAAACCGTTGTCGGTCCAGCGAATCGCTCCGCGCACATCGGCGGAGCCGATGGCATCATCGACGCTCACGTTGAGCAGGTAGCTTGCGGGTTTGATGTTTTGCGGATCGCGATGCGGGGGTGTGGAGAAATCGCTGAGGGCGAGATCGACGTGGAGTGAGGTGCGGATGGAAGTTCCGTTGTGGCCGTTGGCGTCGTCGCGGAGATCGAGTCGTGCGTCGCTGATCGCAAGTTCATCGACCGAGAGCGGGAGCGGAAGTTTCGGCAAAACAACGGCGGGTAGCGGTGGGGCGTCACGAACCACGCCTTCGGGCGGCGGGGGCAGACGAAGACCGGGCAAACGAAGCCCGCCGTCGCGATCCATGCCGGCGGAGAGTGTCGGTGCCTCGATCCGAACGACGCCGGCGCGAATCGAGCGACCGTCGTAGTCGATCCGATCAACCGACATCGATCGAACGCTCGCAAGCGTTGTAGGCTCGTTGTTGTTGTTGTTGTTGTTGGAAGATTTCTCGACGAGGGCGATGTTGTCGGCGTTGAGCGAGAGTCGGATCGATTGATCGACGGAGCGGAGCGTCGCGCGTGCGTCGGCAGAAAGGTCGGCCGAGGCGAGAAGCGGTTCCACGCCGAGCGGCTTAAAGTATTCGGGAATGCTGCTGAGGTTGATACCGCGTCCGCGCAGGGCGATGCCCGCGTCGAGTGCGCCGCGTGAGGGTGTGAAGGTTCCGTCGAGCGTGACCTGCTCGATGACGCCGGGGAGGCTAAAGGATGCGGTCAGCTTGCCGGGGGTCGTGAGAGGTTGGTTGGAGTCCAGATCAATGACGAGAGATTTAAGCTCGACGACTGCGTCCTTGAGATCGAAGCTGCGGGCGGTGGCGAGGGCTTGATCTTCGAATCGAAGCTGGGCGCCGGACCATTTGAGATGATCGATTTGAATGCGAGGAAGCGCGGCGGGCGGGGGTGCTGCGGGCGCGACGGCTGACTGATCGCCGGTTTGATCAGCCGAAAGATCTGGTGATGGATCTTGAACGGGTGGCGGCGTGGCGTTGGGATCGAAGCGGAGGCCAAGCGTTGAGAGCGCGCCGTTTGGCTCGCGTCGCAGAGTCAGGTCAGGGCCGATGAGATCGAGTGATGTGAGGCGATAGCTGTTGGCGTTGGGATCGGCAAGAAGGTTGCGGACGGAGACAGCCCGGATTCCGAGTGCGTCCGGGCCGTCAACGACGCGGAGATCAGTGAGATCAAGATCAAGCGAAACGCCGCCTGATGCCGGAAGATCGACGGAGGCTTTGAGGTTGCCATTGAGCGTGCCCTGTTCGAAGCGAGGCTCGAGACCCAGCGGCTTGAGATAACCCGCGAGGGCGGTGGGCTTGATGCCGGTCGCGGAGAAGCGCGCGTCGAGGCGTGCGGGGAGATCGAACGGACTGATCGAGCCCTGCACGGCTGCGTGATCGGCGAGCCCGACGGCTTTGACGTCGGCATCGAAATCGATGATGCGTCGGCCGTCGGAATCGGTTTTGACGTCGATGCTGCGGACGCGCGTGACGGTGATGTCGATGCGCGGATCACCGGGCAACGAGAGATCGTCGAACGAGAAAGTCATATCGCCCAGCTCGAAGCTCTTCAGTGAGATGTCGAACGGCGCGGGCGCGCTTGTGGTGGATGTGGCCGAAGTCGGTGGGGTCGATCCGGATGCGGTTGATGCGGCGGCGTTGGATGTAGAAATCGCCGAAGCGCTTTGAGCGGTCGGATCAGATGCTGAGGCGGGGAGAGATGTGGATTTTGGCTCGACGAACTCGATGCCAGCGAAGCGGAATCGACCTGTGTCGGTGCGGCGAGTGCTGACGCGTGCGCCGTCGAGCGTGATGCGATCGAGCTTTGCACCTGCGGAGGAGAGGGAATCGAAGGTGAGCTTGAACTCATCAAGGCCGACGGCTTCGCCTTGTGCGTCGGCGGCGGAAATGTCGTGGAGGCGGAGGGAGCCGCGGAGTGCGTCGGGCTCGGCGGCGGCATCGGTGTCGAGTGCGAGGCTGGCGTTGAAATCGAGCCCGCGAAGGGCATCGAATCGAACAGGTTCAAGTCCGAGGGGCGCGAGATAGCCCGAGAGGGCCGACAGATCGAGACCGCGGCCGGCGACGGTTGCTTCAAAGTTGATCCTGCGACCGATGCTGTTACCCGTGCCGCTGACGCGCACGACGTCGATGAAGGCGTCCGCCCAGAGGTCCGCCTCGATGCGGGTTGGGAGGTTGTCGTCGCGACGAAGATCGCTGACGCGCGCGGCGGCGTGGAGCGTGGTGGAAAACTTCGGGCTTACCGTTTCATCGACAAGGACGACCGAAGCGCGGGAAAGTCGAAAGGCGTCGACTTCGAGCGGGCTGGTGAGGTCGAGCGACTTTTCGGTGGGCGTCGGCGCTTTGCTCGTGTTGGCATCAAGCACAAACAGGACATCTTCGATGAGCGGAATCGATCCGTCGGGCAGGCGGTGAAGATTGATCTTCGCACCGTCGATCTCGGCGCGGCTGACTTTCAGCCGGCCTTGCAGGAGAGCAAGCGTTGAGATGTTCCCGCGGACATAATCGACGCGGACGATGTCGTCGGCTTCACCCGTGCGTTTGATGACGACGTCCCACAGACCGACATCGCCGGCAAGGAGTGCGAGTTCCTGACTTCGGAAGGTGATGTCGAGTCCGTAGAAGGATGCGACGTTACGGACGACGAAGCCGAGCAGAACCGCAAGTCCGAGTCGAACAACAATGGCTGCGACGAAGACAAAGAGCCCGAGGCGCAGGAGTCTGCGCTTCCACGAACGCTTCGGGCGTGCGGATCTCGCCTCGGTTTCGACCGATGATGTCTTCTTCGGATCAGATGGGGTCGTATCTTCGGACATGTTGGGTGAACCTGTCGGGATGTTGGTGGAATGGATGAATCAGTCGGCTTCGAGTGCTTCGAGTGCGTGGGCGCGGTCGGCGTCGCTGGCGAGCGGGTCGTAGTTGGCCGGGGCCTGGTTTCTCGCGCGGAGGAACTCGAAGGCATCGACTCGGATGGCGGGCGAGCTGTCCTCGAGTGCGATGAGGTGTTCGGCGCGCAGGCGAGAATCGAATTCATCGCGAGATCGAACACCTCGAAGAACGGCATCAAGAGAACTGGGATCGCGCGAGAGCGCTCCTGCGTGAATGGATAGAATGCCGGCGAGACTGGGCGGGAGCTTGTTGTCGGATGCGAGAGATTTCAGCCGATGCAGGCTGCGAAGATCCATGAGCCATCCGAGGAGTTCGGGCTTTCGATCAAGCGTTGACGCGCGTAGATCCTGGCGAAGCAGATCGTGATAGGCGTTTAGCTCGTCATCTGACGCGAGCAGGAGATGATCGCGCGCGATCATCGCGGAGGTCTGCGATGCGATCCAAACGAGGGCGCGTCGGCGCTGGGCCGGATCACGCGCGGCACGCAGGGCCGACTCGAAGCCCGGCCAATTGCCGACATCATCGATGCGGGCGAGAGCAGCAGATCGCGCGAGTTCAGATCTGACAGCCGTGACGAGCGAGGACGTTTCAGCCCGGCTCTTGGTGTCGGCGTTGTTTGCTCCGGTATCGTGCGCGTGTGGGAGGAGGGTGATGTCAAAGACCAAGATGTCGTCGACAGATGCGGATCGATCCGAAGGACGCAACGCCATCGTGGGGCGATCGATGAGGCGGAGCGGGACGAGAATGGTTTGTGCGTAGAACGGCTCGGGCGGAGACGCGGTCGTGGTGGTTGCGGCAACGGTCGTGTTGGTCGCCAGTGAATGGGCGGGAATGTTGAGAGAGGCGACACGGACGGTTTCGACGGCATCGATCGGAGCCGAGCCGGCGGGTGCGTCGGGGTCGGGTGGGAGAGAACCAGCGAGGCTGAGGACAATGTCGATGGATGTTGCGTCGGGAGTGGGCGTGCGATGGAGTTCGAGAGTGAATAGGGTGGCACGCTCGCGATCGCGATAGCGGATCGTCGTGTTGGGCGCGATCAAGGTGCGGGTGTTGATGAGCAGGTTGGAGCTTGCTCCGATGTTTGACGATGAGGTGTTGGGCGTGCTGATGAGGATGTCTTGCGTGATGCGATTGACGCCAAAGATGGGGCTGTGATCGGGGATTGGCTTGAGCGTTCGGAGAGCGATGAGCGTCGAGACGCCAGGCAAGGGGCGGAAGTTGGATAGCGCGGTCGGATCGAGCGCAGTCACACGACGTAGCTGCAGGCGGACTTCGTAAAGTTGATCGAATGCGTCGTCGGGAATCGTGTCGCTGAGCGGGCCGCTGAGGGGCGAGCCGACGTAGGCGTCGAGATGACCACGAACGAAAGCCTCGCTGGCGATCTGCGGTGAATCGGCAGCGAGGCGTGTGCGATCAACGCTCGAGCGGGTCGTAGTTGCATCATTGCGATCGAGCCACGCGCAGCCGGCAAGCAACATGAGGCAGCCGCACAGCGCGATGCGAGAGCTGGCACGCGCGACGCTCGCGGAGATCGTGCCGTGATTTCGGATACGGTTGAACATCATGTCCTCGATCGGTTGCGAATGCGTTCGTCACTTCATCAGTCGACGGCCCCTGCAGATCAATCCGGAACCGAGCTGCCCACGTCGCTGTCGAGGCGAAGGATGCCGCGTTGTCGCTTGGCGACGTCGACGCGCTTCTTGAGTTCGACGAACAGCGTCTGCGGATTCGGAAGGCTCCGCAGTTCAAGTCGCGGTGAAGTTTTGTCGGAGCTGTAGACGCTGATCGTGCCCACGCCCAGGACGCGATCGATGATCGAGCGATTCAGTTGCACGTCGTCGACCTTCCAAAGCCAGATCGTGCCGTTGCGGATGTTGAGAATGCCCTCCTGTGTATCGATGCGGCTGTTGGTGAGCTTATAGCGATGTCGCTTGACCCAGACATACGGAAATAGCACGCCGATCAAACCGACGACGAGCAGGATGAGCGATCCCCACCAAGGCAGGCTCGACCATGCAAAGTAAATGATGGCACAGCAGACAGCGAAGAAGACGAAGCTGCCCAGCATGAGCGAGAGTTCGCCGCGTGCTTTGGGTGAACCTTCGTAGTAGACGATTTCCTGGCTTTCAGACGGTTCGGTGGCGACAGTGCGTTCGTCGGTGCGCTCGTTGTTAGGGGCGGGGTTTGGATCGGGCTTGGGAGAGGGTGAGTTGGACATGTCTAACAGACTACTTTTAGACGTCTGTCTCGGAAAGTGAAATCACGTGATTCCACACTTCGTCGCTGGTTGGAACGACGCTCAGGCGACCGATGCGGAGAAGATCCCAGTCGGCAAGGCGCTTGTCGGCCCGGAGATCGGCGAGCGGCACAGGGCGGGCGAGACGCTTGTTGAACTTCAGATCGACCACGACCGGGCTATTCGGCTTGGATGTCTTGTGCGATGCGTCGGATTCGTGTGAAGGATCGGGATAAGCAGTCCGTGCGACCTCCGCGACGGCGACAACGCATTTTTGATTTCCCGTGTGATAAATCAGGACACGATCGCCCTTGCGCATCGCACGCATATGCTTCTGAGCCAGCGCGTTGGCCACGCCGTCCCATGTGCAGCGACGGTCGCGCTCGAATTGATCAGCGCTGTACTCGGTCGGTTCGGTTTTTAAGAGCCAATTCATGATGCAATCGTCTCTGGAATCTCTACACACGCGAGGCGCGAGAACTCAGCGAAATCAACCGGGCATCACGAGCCGCGGGGAGGCTCCGCCGGCGGGTGCGGGTGATCCGCCTGATTTGCCGCGGGCGGATTGCTGGACCTCGGCGACGGGGCGTTGCCATGCCTGGCTGACCTTCCGCAAGAGGTCGGTCATCTCGACTTGAGCAATCGAGAAGGCCTTGACCTTGAGATTGGCTGCGATGGTGGACTGCAGAGTCTGCAGCCGTTGACGCTGTTGGGCTGAGATGGGTTGGCCGGACTGCTCCTGCTGGCTCAGCGTCATGACTTCGCGATCGAAGTCGGCGAAGAGTCGCGAGGCCTCGGGATCGGCGCTGACGGCGCGACTGGCTTCGGCGTAACGCGCGAGGGCGGGATGATCGGCGATCATTTTTCCGAGCTTCTCTGCGGCTTCGAGGATGTCTTTGGTTTCGGTGGGCATGGGATCCTTTCAGATTCGAGTTCTTCAGCATACACGGTGATCGCGGTAAGTGGCTAGGGGTCGGGAGTGTTTACTCTGCTGCCATGAATCCAGTCGCCTTGGATCACATCATCCTTTTTGAGTCCCTCAAAGCTAAGACTCACATACCCAGACGAGGTATCAGCAGAAGTGAGGTTGACCATTTGAGGTGCATCGATCTGCTTGACGATCGCAGTCTTACGAGATGGGCCGCGGTGGATCGTGACTTCGTCACCGACGTTCACGCGTCCCTCGGAGATCGGACCGCTCAGAATCAAAAGTTTGAAGCGACCCCACCACATGACCAACTCGACCTTCATCTTGAACATGCCCGCCCTCCATTGAATGAAAACACTCTTAAACCGTTGTGGCTTCCCTGCATTTAACACGTTGCTGGTCTGTCATTCCCACGGTGGTCGAATGGTTTGAATTTTCCGTTCCCCACGATGCTTTAGCACGAGACAGATCACAGCCCCTCGAGCCGCTGTTGTGTATCCAGTTCGATCAACGCGTCGATCAGTTCGTCCATCTGGCCGGCGATGATTTTATCGAGATTGAAGTTTTTGGCACTGCTTTCCTCTCCGCCCAGACGGTGATCGGTGCAGCGATTCTGCGGGAAGTTGTACGTGCGGATGCGTTCGTTGCGATTGCCCGAGCCCATCATGGATCGACGCTGCGCGGTGGCGGCGGCGTGTTGTTTGTCCTTTTCGATTTGGAAGAGTCGGGATTTAAGAAGGGCCCAGGCGCGTTCCTTGTTTTGAGCCTGACTTTTGTGCTCGGTCATTTTGAAGGTCATGCCCGTGGGCTTGTGTCGGATGAACCAGCCCGTCTCGACCTTGTTGACGTTCTGTCCGCCGGGCCCGCCTCCGCGACAGCCGAACTGTTCGACGTCGTCTGGCTTGATGTCGATCTGCACGTCGGGCAACTCCGGAATGATCGCCACAGTCGCGGCCGAGGTGTGAATGCGGCCCTGCGCTTCGGTCTCAGGCACGCGCTGCACGCGATGCCCGCCGGCCTCGTACTGAAGTCGTCGGTACGCGCCGCTTCCAGAAACCTGAATGATCACTTCCTTAAAGCCGCTTCGCTCGGACAGGCTGAAGTCGCTCGCCTCAAAACGCCAGCCGCGCGTGTCAGCGTAGCGTCGATACATGTCAAAGAGATCGCGTGCAAACAGGGCGGCCTCCTCTCCGCCGACGCCCGCGCGGATCTCGACGAAAAACCGCTCGACCTTTTCATCCTCCGCACCGACAAACGCGCTGCGAAGCTCACGTAACAGCTCGATCGATCGCGCTTCCGCCTGCGGAAGCTCTTCACGCGCCAGCGGTCCCATGTCCGGATCATCCAGCATCGACTTCAGATCGTCGCAGGATCGGACCGCCTCTCGCCATGCGTCGAAACGCGCGACCAGCGGTTCGATCCGACCGACCTCCTGCGAGATCGATGTCAGTTTCAGATGGTCAGCGAGCGTCGCTTCATCGGTCAGACGCGCGCGCAGCTCCGCCAGCCGATGGGCGGTCTCGGTCAGGTGCCGGATCAGGCCGGCGGGTGCATGTTCGGACAGAAGGCTCATGAGGCTCGATGAGTGTAGCGATCAGGACGATGTACGCGACGCCAAGGCCGAATCGCAGCGATTCGGAATCACAGAGAAGATCAGGACCATGGATTCAGAAGGGCAGAGACTAAGGCGTGCGTGATTGACGCAGGATGCCCGCCAGCAGCCCGAGCATGATGCAGGTCACGATCATGCCGCTTCCGCCGGCGGAGATGAGGGGGAGACTCATGCCTTTGGTGGGCATCGAGACCGTCGCGACGGCGATGTTGACGACGGCCTGAAGCGAAATGGTGATGCCGATGCCGAAGGCGAGCAGACGAATCGCAGGGTCAAGCGACGCGCGACGCGTGGCACGGAAGGCGAGCATCGCGATGCCGATGAACATGAAAACCACAAGCGCACAACCCGCAAGGCCCAGCTCTTCGGCGATGACCGCGAAGACGAAGTCGGTGGTGTCTTCGGGAAGATAACCGAGCTTTTGAATGCCGCTGCCAAGCCCCCGTCCAGTCAGTCCGCCGGAGGCGAAGCTGAGCAGGCTCTGAACCATGTGGTATCCGCTGCCTTGAGCGTCGGCCCACGGATCGAGGAAACTGGTGAGCCGCACCATGCGGTAGGGCGTGCCCGCAACGAAATACCACGCAGCGAGCAACGCAGGCGGAAGCGTGACGAGGAGGTGCCAGAGTTTGGCTCCGCCGACCACGAGCATGAGCGTTGCGACGAGGCCGATGAGTGCCGCCGTGCCGAAGTCTTCGATCACGACGAGCAGACAAAGAATCCCGATGGGCAAGCAGGTCACGCAGAAGCCCTTAAAAAATCGCGACAAATCAACGCCGGGCCTTGCGAGCCATGCGGCGATCCAAAGGACGGCCGCCCATTTGGCGAGCTCCGAAGGTTGGATCTGGATCGGACCGAAGCGCAGCCAGCGCGATGCACCGTTGACTTCCGTACCGATGCCCGGGATCAGAACGGCCAAGCAGGCGATGCTTGCGAGGACGACAGCGAGGAACGGGATCGAGCGAACGCCTCCGCCGTGTCCGACCAGCAAACGCGCGGGGATAAGCGACGCGACACCGAAAGCGATCGCGCCGGCGGCCGCAAAGGCGAGCTGTTTCAGCCCGCGACCGCTCCATACGCTCGTCGCATCCACGCTCATCGACGCAGACGCCACCATCAACACGCCCACGCCGAGCAACGCGACGGTCAGTACGACCAGCGCGTGCCAACTGCGAGGACCATCCAGAACGCGAGCCTGCATCGTCACATTATCGGGCGAAGGCCGGTCCAAACTTGAAACCTGAATGCGGGCTGTGCGGTCAGTGGTCGGTTCGGGCATGAATGACACCTCCATCCCAACGGGCGCGCTGCGCGTTTGCGTCCGCAGGTGCGCAGCGCAAAGTCGATTTTTCCCGATTTTCCCACTTTTTGCGGTCGGGTATCGGTCCGGATGGGGCGTCCTGGCTTCGATTTCTGCGCGCTCGCGTGCGCATTCGGACTCGCTTGCGCGCTCATGTGGAACGCTTGTTTACACAGATTCGATGCCCGCGCAACAGGAGCCCACGACCACGCGTCTCTGCGATTGACGTGCGGATGATCTTCCCGCCCGGTGCGCTCAAAGGTCGGAGGATTGGAGAAGGGCGGCGGCGGAGGGGACGGCGGGGGGGGGGACGGCGGGGATCCGGGGTGTTTGCGGTCGCCCGGGGATCGGGAGGCCTTCGCGTCGAGGATTCGGTTGCTGGCGATCCTAAAGAATGATCTCGATGGAGCTGATGAGGTCTTCGCTCGTGACCTCCGCGGAATCGGTGTTCGAACCGCCGTCGAGGATGTCGATCCCGCGCCCGCCGAAGAACATGTCGTTGCCGGCCTCACCGTAGAGCTTGTCGTTTCCGCTCCCGCCGATCAGTTCGTCGTCGCCGTCCCCGCCGAAAATTCGATCGACATTGCCGCCGCCGTCCAGGACATCATTTCCGCCGTTGCCATAGAGTCGATCGTCGCCCGCCTCGCCGAAGATAAAGTCACGACCCGAGCTGCCGTTCAAGCGATCGTTCCCGTCACCGCCAAAGAGTCGATTACGCCCGGCCCCGCCGCTGAGCGTGTCGTTCGCGCCGCTGCCGTGGATCGTGTCGTCTCCGTCTCCTCCGAAGACATACGCACGCAAGCCCGCATTCGTGAGTCTCACCAGATCGTTGCCCCCGCCCGCATCGATCTCGATGCGCTCGGCACGAGACGTCGTGAGCGTGCCGGCAGAACTGCCCGATCGCGTGAACGTGTTTCCGTTGCGAACGATCTCAATCGTCTCACCCGCCGACGTGCCGTCGGCGCGGAGAACGTCGTTCTCCAGTCGCAATCCGCCCGCCTCTCGCGACGTGTCGTACCGGAAGCGAAATGTCCCGCCGGTCGTGCCGTCGTCGTCACGCATCACGATCGCATAAACGCCCGCGACGCCGGTCGTGAAATCCAGATCGATCGTCGTCTGCTCCTGCGACGCGAGCAGCGAGCCGTCGGGCGCGATGACGTGCACTTCAGGATTCAGATTCGATCCGGTGAGACGAGATACAGAAATGGTGACAAGCGTGTTGGCTTCGAAGTCGAGATTCCACGCATCAAGATCGCCCGTGGGCATGTCGCCGTCACGATTCACGCCGGGCGCGAGCGGGAGCGTGTCGGGATCGTTGGCGTATTGCGTGCCCGGAGCGACGACGACGCTCACGCCATAGTTGGCAGCCACGTTCGAGTCTGCCGGCATCGTGAGAAAGTGATACGTACCGGACGCGTTTGCGATGAAACTTGAAGTCGTGCCGGTATTGGTGCTGTTTTCGCCGAGGATGGCTCCGCTCGGCGTGATGACGAAGCCCCGCAGAGCCAGCGGGCCCGGCGAGTTCTCACTGAATGTGAAATACACGCGATCGCCCGCGTCGATCTGGCCCGAGAGGATGTCGATGTCGCCGGCGGTCGTGTTCCATCCGCGCCTTCGTCCGGACTCGATCACGTCGGTCTGATCGCCACCCTGTGTTTGACTTGGGATGAAGATCGTCGTCGTGAAACTGACCGGTGTGAAGCTGGGCGCACTGATGTCAAGTCGATGCCCGCCACTCTGTGTGATGTCGATCGTGAGGATGCGATCTTCTCCGCCGAGGCTGTAAAGAGACGAACTGCCGGGGCCGGTGACATCCACATACACGTTGTTTGGCGTGGCGATGTTGATGAGGATCGTCTCGCCCGCCACCGCGTTGAACGTAAATCCTTCGCCGGTCTCGATGCCCGACCGCTCGTACGTCTCCCCACTGACAGCCGCCACCGTTGCCAGCAGTCGGCGCGATTCGAGCGAATCCATGCGCGTGGAGACATTTGAACATCTGCGACGTCGGGCTCTGGAACGCTCGGAGTGGTGCATCGGTGGGCTTATCGGTTCGTGTCGGGTTCGGACTCCAATCATGACGCCGCGCATGGTAGGCTTGTTTCATCGTTTGCCAAGCGGGCGCATGATTCGGGAGTGGTGCATGGATGGGCTCAATTCAAAGCGCGTGACGGTGATGGGCCTCGGGCACTTTGGCGGAGGTGTGGCGGTTGCACGCTGGCTCGTCGGTCAGGGCGCTCGCGTCCTCGTCACCGACACGGCATCGCCCGAGAAGCTGTCAGACTCGATCAGACAGCTCGACGGGCTGCCGATCGAGTTTGTGCTAGGCGAGCATCGCGCACGCGACTTTTCGGATGCAGACCTCGTCGTGGTTTCGCCGGCGGTGCCTCCTTCGGATGCGTTTGTCAGCATCGCGCTGGCTGCGGGCGTGCCGATCACGACGGAGATGAATCTTTTCGTCGAGCGATGCGCGACTGAAACGGGCGCAACATGCGTCGGCGTGACCGGGACCAAGGGCAAATCGACGACCGCCTCGCTCGTCGCACGCATGCTTTCGAAGAGGCATCGCGTGCATCTGGGCGGAAACATCGGCGTCTCTCTGCTCGCTAAGCTTCCTGAGATCACCGCGTCGGATGTTGTGGTGCTGGAGCTGTCGAGTTACATGCTGCATCGACTGGATGATCTTTCCTGGTCGCCTCGCTTTGCGATCCTGACGCAAATCGGACAAGACCATGTGTCGTGGCACGGATCGCTGGAAGCGTATCATCATGCCAAGGCGACGCTCGTTCGACATCAGCGGGCCGGGGATGTGGTGGTGGTGGATGCGACGCATGACGCGAGCCTGGCGATCGCGCGGACGTCGTCTGGCGAGGTCATCGAAGTGCCGGGCGAATTGCACGATCGATTCGATCTACAATTGATCGGCGAGCACAACCAGCGACACGCGCAGCTCGCGTGGCGCGTGGCCGAGCGGATGAACGTGAACCGCGATGAGGCAGCGGAGGCGGTGCGCGAGTTTGCGGGGCTCCCGCATCGGCTGGAATCCGTGGCGACGATCGGGGGCGTGAGTTGGGTCAACGACTCGATCGCGACGATTCCGGAGGCTGCGGTGGCGGCGTGTCGGGCTTTCGAAGCCGGGCGGGTGATCCAGATCGTCGGTGGATATGACAAGGGCAACGACATGCGCGCGATGTGCCGCGAACTGATCGCACGCTGCCGGGCGGTGCTCTGCATCGGACAGATGACGCGGACACTGGTCAATCAACTCGAATCGATGAAGAGTGAGATGCACGCATCAATCGATGATGTCGGCCCACTGGCAGACGTCATCGCGAGCGAGCGATTGGAAGAGGCCGTCGCATGGGCACGTCTCAACGCCCGCCCCGGCGACGTGGTGCTGCTGGCGCCCGGCACGGCGTCGTACGGCGCATACCCAAACTTCGAGGCCCGCGGCGAACACTTCAGGTCGCTCGTCGGTGCGGCCCACGCGGAGTTTGATCATTGAAACGTGACTTGATGGTCGGTTGGGTGTTGTGGAAAGAACGCGATCAGAGCAGGATTTCGATGGAGATGGGCGCGTAGTCGTCGTTGTCGCGAAGGGCGGAATCGGTGCCGAGACCGCCGCTGAGCAGGTCCTGGCCGGCGTTGCCGAAGAGGGTGTCGTTGCCGTCTTCGCCGTAGAGCTTGTCGGCCGAGTCGTCGCCGCGGAGCACGTCGTCGCCCGCTCCGCCGAAGAGACGATCGACGCCGCGTCCGCCGATGAGCAAATCGTTGCCGTCGTTGCCATACACGCGATCGTTACCGCCGCCGCCCTGCAATTCGTCATTCCCGCCGTTGCCGTTCAGGCGATCGTCCCCACCTCCGCCCAGAACAAGATCGTTCTGAGCGCCGCCCGAGAGCGTGTCGCTGGCGTTTCCGCCGATCAGGGTGTCCTTGCCTTCGTCACCGAACGCGTAGATCGGTTTGGCGAAGGAGTCTTCGGTCGTGAGGCGATCGTTGCCCGCACCTGCCAGCACCTCGACGCGATCGACCGACGACGATGCGAAGCTGAGTGATACGCCGTTGCGGTTGACGATGATGTCAGAGCCCGAGGTGCCGAGCGTGAAGGTGTCGCTCGCGGATGTTCCGTTGACGGTGAGGACGCGGTTGGACGTGGAGGTGAAGGTGTTGAGTGCGATTTTGTAGACGGTTCCGCGATTCTGGAAGACGTTGGTGGTCCCGCCGAGTTCGGTCGTGCCGTAGAGTTCGTTGTTGGCGAGTGTGAGACCGGCCCAGGGATAGGCGGCACCCGATCCGTCGAACGAGTCGAGAATGGTGGGCGATCCGCCGGTGATGGGGAGTGAGAAGACGGCCCCGCGGTTGACCTCACCGCCGGCATAAGTTGTGCCGTAGAAGGTGCTGCCGGAGAGAACGAGTCCGCCGATGGGACGATGACCGTTCGTCGCGCCAGTGGCGAAGGATGTGAGCGTGGTGACCGGTCCGCCGGCGAGTGGGATGGAGAAGACCGTGCCGACGTTGGTCGTGCCTCCGCCGTAGGTCGTGCCATAGAGCGTGCTTCCGGAGAGGGTCAGTCCGGAATAGGCTTCGCCTCCGTTGGTGCCGTTGAAATGGGCCAGCGTGGTGATCGCTCCGCCTGCGACGGGGATGGAGAAGACCGTGCCGCGATTGCTCGTCCCGCCGGTGTAGGTCGTGCCGTAGAGTTTCCCGCCCGTGAGGACGAGTCCGCCGCGCGGTTGGTCGCCGTTGGTGCGGTTGAATGAGGCGAGCGTGGTGATGGGGCCGCCGGTGATGGGCACGGAGAAGACCGCGCCGAAGTTGTTGGCCCCGCCGCGCGTCGTCGTGCCGTAGAGTGTGTTTCCGGAAAGGAGCAGCCCGGCCTCGGGACGTGCGCCATTCGTGCCATTGAACTTGGCGAGCGTGGTGACCGTTCCGCCGGTGATGGGGAGTGAGAAGACGGTGCCGAAGCCGTCGGCGGTGGTCGTGCCGAAGGTCGTGCCGTAGAGCGTGTTGCCCGAGCGGATCAGCGTGCCGCGCGGTGCGCCGCCGTTGGTGTCGTTGAACGTCGCCAGCGTGGTGGGCGATCCACCGCCGACGGGGATCGAAAAGACCGACCCGGCGCTGTTGGTCGAACCACGCACCGTCGTCCCATAGAGCGTACTACCCGAAACCAACAGCCCGCCAATCGGGTTGGCGCCGTTGGTGTTCGTGAACGCAGTCAGGATCGAAAGCGCAGAAAGCAGCCGGCGCGACTCGAGATCCTCGATCAGACGGCTGTTTGATCTGCTCCGAATGCGAGAGATACGGCCGACCGATGCACAACGCTTTTTCATGGCTCTGACTCCAGACATTGAGGTTTTGATGGCACCGCGCAGGCGCACCCATGCCCGCCAAGCCACCGGCTAGGCGGAGGTGTCTCCAGATCTATGCGTGATGGACCGTTGGCAAGGGCCAGTGCTTTTCGAACTTCTCTGTTTTGGAGGGGCCCCGGCCAGCGGGTCATGCCGATCGACCATCGACCATCTTCAGATATCGCGGCATGGAGGAGGCGATCGTCGATCTCGGATCGGGTGAGAACGTTTCGACGGGGAAACTCGCCCGAATGAGCGCGCGAGCGCTGGATAGATCGGGGAGCACGCCGCAAGAAATCATCTGCACCAGAATGTTGCCCAGGGCCGTCGCTTCGATCGGGCCGGTGATGACGGCGCGATGGCAGGCGTCGGCGGCGAGTTGGTTGAGCAGTTTGTTTTGCGTGCCTCCGCCGACGATGTGAACGGTCCTGAGCGTGCGACCTGCCACACGCTCCAGGCCCGCCAGCGTCCGCGCGTATTCCAACGCGAGCGAATCCAGACACGCACGCACGGTCGCACCGTCACTCTCCGGCACAGGCTGCTGCGTCATGCGGGCGTAGTCGGCGATCTTCTCAGGCATCTTTCCAGGCGAACCGAACGGGGCGTGATTGGGATCGATCAGCGTCCGACACGGTTCGCTCTCAGACGCAAGCCTTGTGAGCGTGGCGTAGTCGTAGCTGCGACCGGCGCTCTCGAAGGCGCGGCGACATTCCTGCACAAGCCAAAGCCCCATGATGTTCTTCAGAAACCGCACCGACGACGAGCCGCTCGCACCGTAGCCTCGCTCGTTGGTGTAGTTGAGGTCGAAGCTGAGATCGGTGACGACGGGGTGTTGGAGTTCGAGGCCCATCAGGCTCCAGGTTCCGCTGGAGAGGTAGCACCAGTCATCGTCGGCGCCCGCGGGTACTGCGACGACGGCGCTCCCGGTGTCGTGTCCGCAGGGCGCGATCACGTCGATGCGCGGTGCGGAACATTCGGCGGCGACGTCTTCGCGAAGTCGGCCGAGCTTTGTGCCGGGGGCGATGATGGGCGGCAGGATGTGTTCAGGAATCCCGAGCCTTCGCGCGAGCGGGATCGACCATTGCCCGGTGCGGGCGTCGAGCATCTGACTGGTGGAGGCGATCGAAAGCTCGCTTCGTGCCACGCCGGTCAGCAGGTAGTTAAAAAGATCAGGAACAAAGAGCATCGTCTCGGCGGCGGCGAGTTGGCTGCTTTGTGCGCGGGTGAGTGCGAGGAGTTGATAGACCGTGTTGAGCTGCATGAACTGAATGCCGGTGATTTCAAAGAGCTCGCGCTTGGGCAAAAGTCTGAAGGCTTCGTCGAGCATGCCGTCGGTGCGGGCGTCACGATAGCAGACGGGATTGCCGAGGATCGAACCGTCGGCACCGAGCAGCCCGAAATCGACGCCCCATGTGCAAACGCCAAGGCTGCGAATGGTCGATGGATCGACGGCCTGGCACGCCTTGCGCAGGCCGATCTTGATGTTTTCCCATTGCCCGAGCAGATCCCATTGGAGCGTGCCGTTCATGCGTCCGTTGGGATTGGCAAAACGGTGAGTCTCATTGAGTGTGAGTCGGATGCCGTCGAATCGAGCGAGAATCGCTCGCCCGCTCTCTGCGCCGAAATCGAATGCCAGAAAATGTTGAACGGTGGTTGGTGTTGTGCTCATGAAGGGGCCTCCGAGTGGATTTGGAAGCGAGGTTGTAGCATCTGGACCGACTTTGGCGAAAGTGATCGAAATGAAGCGAACACGGATCAAGATGTGCGGAATCACCAGCGTGGACAACGCGCAGCAAGCCGCGGCAGCGGGTGCGGACGCGATCGGGATGATCCTCTGGGCCAAAAGTCCGCGCCTGATCGAAACAAAACGCGCCGCCGAGATCATCGCGAGCCTTCCGCCGTTGGTGAGTCGTGTGGGGGTTTTTGTGGACGCGGGGGTGAGTTTTGTGATGCAGTGCGCGCGGGCATTGAAGCTGGATTGTGTGCAACTGCATGGGCGGGAGTCGCTCGATTATGTGATGGCGATGCGCGAGCTGCGCGTGATTCGGGCGATTCGATCAGAGCAGCTGGGCGACTATGCAGGCGACTTGCCGCCGAATCTTGTTGCATTGCTCGTCGATTCTGGCGCGGGCGGGACGGGCATCGAACAGGATTGGGCGACGCTGGACCAGCAACTGAAGTCGATGAAGCTTTCCATTCCGGTGATCCTTGCGGGCGGACTGCGGGCGGACAACGTGGGCAATGTCGTTCGGAAGCTGCGACCGTTCGGCGTCGACGTCAGCAGCGGCATCGAGCGTGAGCCGGCGATCAAGGATGACGAACGGATGCGCGCCTTCGTCCGATCCGTGATGACAGCGGACATGGAGTAGAAAACTAGCCGATGACTCGGCGATCAGTCGTGCGATGAGTCGTGCGATGAGTCGTGCGATCCTGCATCATGACAAGCGCCCATGACTGGCATCGGTCGTGGTGTTTGCAGGCGACCCCTGTTGTCATCCGTCTGCCCTTGATGAATCCCTTGTGGCTGCTTGTGGCGGGGCAGTTTGAAGTGTCAACACGCGAATGATCGCCTGTTGTTGGGATCGGGTCACACGGCACGCTTCAATCGAGTCTCACAATGGACCTCAATCGTGTAGACGCCAGGCCCGGCGGACTTGCGCGAACTGATCTGGGTCGTGAATTGTGCCGTCCTCACGGAAGAGGTCGTAGGATCGATCATTCGGCTTGGCGTTGGCGTTTGCGGTCCAATACACGCTTCCCAGCCGGCGCGCCTGGATGGTGTCGGCGATGCCTTGCAAGTATGCGACGTGCTGCCTGACGTTGATGTCAACCCGGGGGTCGGGGGCGATTGAGTAGTCGTAAGCCAAGCCGCCCCATGAACCGAACTCCGTGATCAATGTTCGTGATTCCACACCCTCTACGGCGTCGGCGAGGCCCTTTGCGTAGGCTTCTCGCGAGATCAGATTCTCACCCCAACCCCCGTACCAATTCACATACACGTGATAACTGAACCAAACATGCCGCTCGGGAAAATGAACCTTCAATACTTGAACGTCGTCCGCATACCCGATCCCCGCCACGATAATCCGGCGGCCTCGGAGGTCATCACCGATCGCACGCATCAACCGGCGCATGTCCCCAACGTATTCCTCCACTCGCCCACGATAGCCGAAAGGCTCGTTGAGCAACTCATAACCCATCACGTTGGGTATATCGAGCAGCCGTTCGTGGACATGCTTCCACATTTGCGCATAGGCCTCGATGTCTTCTCGTCCGAACCGACCGTTGTGACTCTTGCGATCATCGATGTGAACGGCAGGCGAAGTCTCCCACGCGCACAGCAATACACCCAGGCCCTCATCACTCAGGACTCGGATGACTCGCTCGTAGGTCTGCCACCACGTCGCATCCTCAACGGTCGCCGGGTTGATCCCGAGCCGTACAAGATTTGCGCCCGCCTTCTTGAAATGACCCGCCATCCGTCGCGCCGTCGCGCTCGCCTCATCAGGCAAACTGTGCAGCGAAAGGTTTGCTGGAACGATCGGGCCGAGTTGGTAGTTGTCCTGTGGGTCGCTCCAGCTCACTCCGCGGATATCGGCAGGCGATGCAAAGGATGCGGTCGGACTCGATAGGGCGGTATTCATATCGGAATTCGAATCCAACGACCGGACACATGACGTCGAAAGAGTCGCAAGGAGAAGCAACAATGCCGTTCGAGCGAGAGTCACGCAACCGGTCAACGCACGCCCGTGTGAAGAAAAGATCATTGCAACCCCGATCTGAATCTTGCCTCGCATCACCACTGTTTCGATCAGACTGAACTCGTGAGACAACGCAATTGATTCTCGCGGTGTTGTCAAGTCAAACTCCCCGATCGCGTTGGCTTGACGCCAGTCGGGGCGACGCTTGGGTCGACGATGGTTCGCAGGGCCGCCGGGAGCCCATTGTCGTCGGACCTTGTCAACTCGAGTAGGGCGGATGCTCGGATGTGCAGGCAAGAGTTTACTTCAGCACCGGCCGCTTCCGGTTCATGAAAGGATTGAATCCTTGATCGGATCGAATCGGCCGATGGGGTTCCTGGATGAAAACACCGACGCGGCCGAAGGCAGGGAGATGTTGTAGTTTCTGGCCAGCAAGACCAGATCGCTGAAGCCGATGAGACCGTCGGGAGAGTAGTCGAAGTTGCCCTGGCTGAAGGTGTTGCCGGTGGTGTTGTAGTTTCGTGCCAACTCGACAAGGTCGGCAAAGCCGACAGTGCGGTCGCGATTGGCGTCGCCCGCGAGCACGTGGAAGTCGATCGTGTTCGGGCCGACGGCGTTCATGGTCGCACTGCCCGGGCCGAGGGGGACGTTCGCGCTGACGCCGTCGCGGTTGAGGGTGGCGCGGTAGTTGCCATCGGGCAGAGGGGTGCTGAAGTACCAGCCGACACTGTTGGGAAAGAACTGGGTCAACTGATCAGGTATGTAGATTTGATTGGTGGCGAGGTTTCGGACGCTGATCTCGGTGCCGTCGATGGAAGCGGCAACGCTGCGGCTGAAGGCGAACTGAATCTCGTGCCGCGTCTCGAACTCGAAGGACGAACGAAGGATCTGCGGCGCGCCGTTGACGCGCATCACCTCTGAGAACTCGCTGGTGTCGGTGGGGACGCCGTTGACGAGCTTGGTGACCGTCGCGGAGATGAGTGTGCCGTCGGGCTGAATGTCTAATTCTTCGTAGTAGATGAGGTCGCCCTGGCTGGACGGAGTGATGACGGTCGAGCCGATGTAGGCGGTGCCTTCGCCGATCTCGAAAACGTCTTTGACGCGGTCGCTGCGATAGTAGTCGACACGGTAGGTGCCCGGGCCGGCGTTGCCGTTGGTGAAACGGAAACTGGCTGTGGTCTGCGTGCTGCCAACCGGGTTGAAGGCCCCGAACGAGATTGGGGAAATGGTGTTCTGCAGGGCGTTGGCACCGGTGTCGGCGTCGTTAGCGTCGTTACCGGTAACGCCGGCATTGCCCAGATCGATGTCGAGCCCGACGTTGTCGCGGAAGCGATTGAAAAGGATGGGATTCCGCTCACCGGATTCGACGTGCACGCCCTGGGTGCCGTTGAAGCTGATGGAATTGCCCTCGGCTCCGGCGCCGATGTTGTTGTCGTTGCTGTTGACCAGGTGAATGCCCTTGGCGTCGTTGCCGATGTCGGCGGAGTTGTCGATCAGCGTGCCTACGCCGTTGTTGCGGATGCTATTGGCGTTGGAATCGGTGAGCTTGATGCCCGTGGTGTGGTGGCCGATCTGGTTGAGGCGGATGGTGCTGCTGTCGACATTACTGAAGTTGATGGCGGTGCCGGAGCCGAAGTCGGAGGCGAGGTTGACGCCGAAGCCGATGTTGTTGGCCTCGACGAGCACGCCGTTGGCGTTGCGGACATGGATGGTGTTGGCGGCAAGATCGTTGGCGATCCGGTTGTTTCGGATGACGCCGGTGGAGCCGTCGAGGAAGATCGCGCCCGAGCCATTGCGGACGACGGAGGTGCGGGCGGCGTTCGTGCCGATGATGTTGCCTTCGATGGTGACGGCGGTGGCAGGGCTCTTGACTTCGACGCCCCAGCCGGCGTTGCCGGAGATGATGCTGTTTTCGACTTTGGAGAAGACGCCGTCGTCGATGAGGACGCCCGCGCCGCCATTGACTGCGGAGCCTGAGCCGCCGGTCGGACGCAGGCCGACCATGGAATCGACGATGCGGTTGCTCCCGCCATTGAAGCGGACGCCGAACAGTTCATTGGCAGAGATCACGCAATTGCGGACGGTGGTGTTGCCGACGAGCGAGACGACGCCGCGATTGTTGGGCAGCGAGGAGTTGAGGCCCGTGCCGATCCAACAGTCTTCGATGGAGACGTTGCTGACGGCGGGGCCTGAACTGCTGACGGCGACGCCCACGCCGCCCGAGCCGGCGTTGTCGTTGAAGTTGCCGATGAGCAGGCCCCTGATGAGCGAGTTGGAGGCCTGGACGATGAAACCGTTCCCGCCGGCGGGGACGGCCGCGCCGTTGAGGAACACGAGCGGCGAACCCGCGTAGCCCGGCTGGGTGGTGGCGTTGATGGAGAGCGGCTGACTGATGATCGGCAGTGCGGTCGAGAGGTTGATCGTCGTCCCGCCGGTCATGTTGAAATTGATGACATCCGCGGCGGCGGTGGCGTTGGCGTCGAGGATCGCCTGACGCAGCGAACCGGCGCCGGAATCCAAGACGCTGGTCACGGTGAAAGTGGCCAGCAAACGGCGAGACTCCAGCAATTCACTTCGAAAACGCATCCAACAATGGTCCCTTCCAGCCGAACCCAACGGATATCCCTTCAACTCCGGTTACTCGAGGCGGCCACCGTAGAAAGAAAAAGGCAAATCTCCCGTCAGCATTCGACCGGTATTGAGCGTACAAATTAGTGTTTTTTGCGTCAATCGTATTTTCAGATTCTTGAAAATCATTGAGTTGCAAATGGTCTTAAGGGTTCGCATCGTCAGAGGATGCGGCGAGCGAACGCCTACGTGAGAAGCGAATGACGTGATTCTGTCAACTACGCATGGGGCGATCGAATTGCGATGCAGTTGCCTTCGCTGTCCTCAAACTCGGCCACGAATCCGTACTCGCCGATTGAAGTCTTGGGGTAGAGCACTTTGCCGCCTGCCTCGACAGCGCGGCGGAGCGTGGCGTCGATGTCCGTCACACCAAAATAAATGCGAATACCCTGATGGCCGGCACGATAGCTGGCGCCCTGGGCGAGGGCACCGGTGATGCCCGGCGAGTTCGGCTCAAAGGGGAAAAGCGCCATCAACTGCCCGTCGATTTCAGTCAGCTCGAAGTCAATGAGCATGACACGCTCATAGAACCGCATAGCGCGGGGCATGTCGGTGACCGGAATCTCAAAGTAAGTGGCAAGGTTGGCCATGATGACGTCTGAATAGATCAGGGCAGCTCTCGCGGCGGCGTGTTCGCTGGCCCCGGTTGATCGAGTTTACCGGGCTGCTTGGCGGCTGCAACTTCGGCACGCTCCTTGAGTGCGGCGAGCCATACGTCATGCAGGTCTCGAAGCTTGTTGGGCAGGAAGGCAAGCTGCAGGTGGGCGAGCAACCCGAACTGGCTCTCGTCGGTTACAACGCGCGTGCCCTCGACCGTCGGGATCAAAAGCCAGGCGTGATACGCCTTAAGTGTGGCCTGGCGCGACTCCCACCCCATGCGATAGGGGGGCACGAATTCGACGACTCGTGTGACGAGGTTTTGGTCCATCGTCCTCCACCTAAGGGTCGAACCGGCTTCAAGCCTGCCATTTGTGTCGCCCTCGACAACAACATTGGACGCGCCGCTGTACCAGCTCGGCCAGTCGGAAGCCCGAATCAATTCTTCCCAGACGATCTGAGGTGGCGCTGCGATCGTGATGGAGTTTGAGATCGTGAAGGTCGCTCGCTCGGGCTCGTACGCCTGTGGCCAGCGGATCACGTCGGGTGCGAGCTCCACGGTCGATAGTTCATTGCCCTTCATGCCCACCGGCGGAACGGACGAACAGCCGACAAGGGCGAATGCTGCCAGCGACGAAACAAACAACGCGAGTCTTGAGGGGGGATTCATCAGATTGCTCCTGGACCAAAGTGGTGATGTCAACGTTGAGACGATCACAGTATAGTCAATCACTTGCATTTTGCAAGTAAATTGTCTATCCTTCGGCCATGGCAAACTCACGAAATTCACGATTGAGGAAGTTGGTGCGAGTCGGCGCGGGGGCGGCTTTGCTTGTGTGCGCTTCGGTCGCCAGCGTGATGGGCTTGGGCGGATGTGCATTGGCCAGTCCATTTCGAGGACCCGGATACTCATCGCGCGAAGGTGTCGTGTTGCCCGGCGTGGGCGAGACGGTGTGGGTTGGCATCACCAACGCTCAGGTGGATCGCGCGACGCGGAGGGTGTTTGACGACCACACTCGGAAGGTGATTGATGGCCTGCCCGCCAGCGACGGATTCGTTGGATACTCCCTGCGGTCGCGCATCCTCGGGAACGAAGTGTGGACGATGACCGTGTGGCGCGACGAGGAAGCGCTCGACGGGTTTGTGTCGTCGTCCGTTCATCGCGCGGCGATGCGAGAGGGGATGTCGCCGGTGATTCGGGCAAAGTTCTTGCGGTTCGAACTGCCGTCCGACGCCGTGCCCATGTCGTGGGACGAGGTGCTTGTACGCCTCGACGACGTCGCCTTCGTCAACTATGGTCAATCCGAAAATGCGACGGACGCCGATCAGCAGCATGAGCGGCAGTCGGACGAGTATCATCTTCCCGAAAAGTGAATGTCCAAGCGAAAGGAAGATGGGAGATACGATGGGAGATACGATGGGAGGCACGATGGCAAAGTCACATCCACGTTCTGTCTGTCCGGTTGCCTGCACGCTCGATGTGCTCGGCGACAAGTGGACGTTGCTTGTCGTGCGCGATCTCTTTGCGGGAAAGTCACACTATCACGAATTTGTGAAGTCGCCCGAAGGCATTGCGACCAACATTCTCGCGGACCGGTTGGAGCGATTGGTCAAAAACGGACTGGTAAAATCGCAGCCTTCGCCGGCAAGGGTCGGCAGCTTCTCATATGTGCTGACGGAGAAAGGCAGGGGGTTGCTTCCGGTGCTTGAGGCGATAAAGCAATGGGGACTGGCCAATATTCGTGGCACTGAGGCGCGTCTCCGCGTGCCGAGTGTGCCGTAAGGATAACAGAAGATTGGCCGTCTGTGGGCAACGGCGTTCTCTCGTCCTAACGCGATTCATGCGATCGCGCCGCGACGGCGATGCTCGTTGGCGATTGTCGGCTCAGTCTGGTTTTGAATCATTTCCGCGGGCGCTGGCTTCACCCTTGTTCATCCCGAACACGAACGGCTTGGCCTCTTCGAACTGGCCGGTCACGTCGCCGCTTAGCGTGAAGATGTTCTTCTCGACCTTCAGCTCCATCTCGGGCTTGCCTGCCGTGAAGTCGAGCTTGGTCACGTCCACCCACACCACATTCGGCGCGAAGGTGCTCTCGAAGTAATACTTGCCGCCGGTCAGGTCCTGCACGGTGCGGAAGATCGTGCTGGCGATGTTGGGCTTCTCCGGGTCCGGGCTGCCGAACGGGACCGACACGTTGCGGATCACGCTGAACATGTACGCCGCGCCTTCGCCCGCGCTCGCGGGCTTGGGCAGGCCGTTCACGTAGTACGCGGCGCGGACGAATCGATCCGTCGGCGTGCGCTCGCCGGGCAGCGCCTTGTCGCCGCCGAAGGTGCGGTACTGCTTCAGGTTCTCGATCTGCTTGTCATACGTCGGCTCGTTGGTCATCACGGTGAAGCGTTTGTCGTGGTAGATCTTCGCCTTCCCGTCGATGAACTCGATCACCGCCGAGTCGCCCGACTTGTCCGACAGCGAGATGTGGATGAGCGTGGGGAACCCGTTCGGCAGGATGAGCGGCTCGATCTGAAACGCCCACGACTTCTGCGCCTCGACCGCCTCGGCCACGGTCGCGTAGTTGTCGAGGTAGTACTGCACCCACTGCATGATGCCGATGCCTTCCAGCTTCGGGTCGCGCGGGTCGAAGCTGTTCTCCTCGGCCAGGTACAGCGCGTGCGCGCTCAGGCCCTGCTCGTTCACGCCTTCGTGCGTGCCCATGTCGTACGCCGTCAGCACCAGGCTGCCGTACTTGCTCGTCCACTTGTGCGGGTTCTCGGCCACCGCGCCGACGCGCTCCTGCCCGCGCGGGAAGACGCGAAACGCGTGGCCGGCCTTCTCCGTCCAATCCTGCGTCCGACCGACGAACACGTGCCCGTCGCCCGAGTTCCACAACACGCGCGAACACGACTCCGCCGGCGAAGCGCAGAACAGGCCAGCCGACAGCGCAGCCAACGGAGCGATAGGGAGACGCATGTTCAGTCCTCCGGAAAACCACCCTCGCCAAAAAACATCCACGCCAAACCACCGATCACGACTAAAGCATCGGCCGGGCCATTCGGACTCGTGAAGCCTATTCCAAAGCCCCGAAAGCTTCAAAATGAATGGATGTCTATCGCATCCTTCCGCAACCAGACCAATCAGTTCTCGACCCCGGAAACACCGGGGCAAGAAGTCACATCGATACCGGCGAGCAGGGCCCGGTGGGCAGGGGGTATTGAGGTATGCAATGAGATGGAAATATTGCGATTTTACCCTATGGTATACGTATGATCAATCGTTTTTGCCTCGCCGGGACCGTAGCGACCGCAGCTCTTTCGACCCTCCTCTTGGCGGCCTACAGCGCGTCGGCAAGCGCGCCCATCAACACCGCCCAGACCGAACCATGTGTCTGGAAGCCGGTCGTCATCAAAGCCAACGGCTTCATCAATGGCGTCGTTTATCATCCACACCCCGACGCTCGTGGTTTGGTCTATATCAACACCGATATGGGCGGCGCATACCGCCTCGAAGCCAACGGCCCCAATGCAGGCAAGTGGGTTTGCCTTACCGATTGGATCACTCACGACGACTGGTCGCTTTCGCACCTCGGTGTCGAAACACTCGCCGTAGATCCCACCGACCCCGACCGCGTATACGCCGCGATCGGCACTTATATGGGGCCTTCGGCGGTCGTACGCTCCACCGACCGCGGACGCTCATGGCAACGCACCGACGTCCCCTTTCCCATGGACGGAAACGGAACCGCACGCAACTCCGGCCAGCGGATGAACGTCGATCCCAACCTCCCATCACGCCTCCTCTATGGCACACGTACGATGGGCCTCTTTCTCAGCAACGACCACGCCGAGACTTGGCTCAAATCCAAGGCGTTTCCCTTTGCGCACGATCCGGTCGGGCCCACCAAAAACACAGGAATCGTCTTCACTCTTTTCGACAGCCGCTCAGGTACGCCGGGCAACGCAACGCCCGTCGCCTACGCAGGCGCATCCACCGTCTCACCTGACAAACTCTGGCGCACCCGCGACGCCGGCAACACTTGGACGCTTCTCCCAGGGCAGCCGACAGGCAACCTCCTCCCAACACGCGCCGCGCTAGCCCCCGATGGCAAGACGCTCTACGTCACGTATGTCGTCGCTTCCGGTTACCCCGGCCCGCACGGCGTCGTCGGCGGAACGGTCTTCCGCATCGACGACCCCGCATCAGACACGCCCACTTTCACCGAGATCGCGCCCGCAAAGGGACAATTCGGCTGGTCCGGCGTCTCCCTTGACCCGACCAACCCCGATACCGTTTACGTCACGACGCTCTGCCGCTACGGTGAACCCGGCGACGACATCCATCGATCCACCGACCGCGGCGCCACCTGGACACCGCTCCGCATCAACGAACATCGCGACGACTCGTCTGCGCCCTACGTCAAAGACTTCGGCATGCACTGGACCGGCGACGTGCAGGTCTCACCACACGACCCCGACGAGGCCTACTTCACGACCGGATGGGGACTTTACCGAACCAACAACCTCCGCGCTGCCAACCCCACTTGGTCCTTTTACAACGAAGGCTTCGAACAGTCCGCCGCGCTCGACCTCGCCAGCCCGCCTAGCGGGTCCGCCCACCTCTTGAGCGTCATCGGCGACCGCGACGGCTTCCGACACGAGGACCTCGATCAAAGCCCCGCCCACGGCCGCATGGGCCAGCCCAACGATCGCGGGCAAACCGTCAACCGCACGATGGGCACCACGCTCGACCTCGACCTCGCGTGGGCCGCACCTGAATTTGTCGTGAGAGTCGGCGTCCGCGCACAATTCTCTAACGACGGTGGATTCACCTGGGAAAACTTCGTCGCGCCTCCTCCGCGTACCTCGTCCCAACCTGACAAGCCCACACGTGCACCGGGATGGGGGCGGATCGCCATCTCACACGACGGTGGCCGCGTCGTCTGGGCGCCGAGCAACGCCGACGCAGTCTACGCCGACCGCACCCCGGACGGCTGGTCCGAATGGCGACCCGTCACCGGGCTGCCCGGTGACATCTCCCGGCTTACCACCGACCTCGCCATTCCGCGCACCGTCTACGCCATCCACGAACACACGCTACTCGTCTCTGAAGACGCCGGCGCGACCTTCGCACCTCGCGCGGCACTTCCCGAACTACCGCGTAAACTGCAGCCCGTCCCGGGATTGCCCGGTCACCTCCTACTCACCGCCGGCGAAAAGGATACCAGCGGTCTCTACCGATCCACTGATGGAGGACTCATCTGGACCCGCCTCGCACCCGACGTCGTCACCGGCCCCAGGCAACTCGCCGTCGGTGCGCCCGCCCCCGGACAGACCTATCCCGCGATCTTCATCAGCGGAACCGCAGGCGGTCAGCGCGGATTCTTCCGCTCCGACGACTCAGGAAACAGCTGGATTCGCATCAATGACGACACGCAACACTTCGGCCCCATCGAAGCGATGACCGGCGACCCCCGAATCCACGGCCGACTCTACATCGCCACCAACGGCCGCGGCATACACTACGCCGATAAGCCGAGGTGAACGATCCTCGTGCCCACCTCAACCCGCATCGCAACGACTCCACAACGCCGGGTTCGTCACAAGAATCGCCGCGAGCCAACCCAGATCGGCCATGAACGCAAAAGGCCACCCTCTGGCCAAATCAGTCGGTCAATATCAATGAAAACGGGTCTTCTCGTCCCGAGAAAACCCGTCAAAGCTCCGGAGACAGGATTCGAACCTGTAACCCGCCGGTTAACAGCCGGCTGCTCTACCATTGAGCTACTCCGGAATCCTCGAAATATCCGGAGCATTTGCCCCGAACGTTCGAGAACGGCGAAGGATATGGTTTTGCCCCCCGTAGTCAAGTCACTCGGTTACAGTCTTGTCATACCGAAGCCGAATTGTCCGCCTCAGGGCGATGCTGAAATGTCCCCCTTTCGGCTAGATGCATGACCCGATGATCGCGTTCAACCGCCCCGACCGCCCTGATCGTCGATCACCCCTCAGGACAAGCCCGCTGGCGTGAGCCGTTGGAACAGGGGACCTACCCATCTCGGACCGAAAAGAGGACTGCTCTACTCCCGGCACCACAAGGGAAAATCAACGGGGTTTGAAGACTTGGATAACGCTTGCACTCATGAGGTGAGTGAAGGCTAAAGAGGTCTGACTTTATGGACTGGGGCGTTTGGCGGGCTACGAGCGCGGTATCGAATTCGTGGGGTCTGCCTTTTTTTCCGGCGGCGCGCAGGGTTTTCGACTAGCTTGCGTATCTCATCGCAGAGGGCGATTCACGCTCTTGCGCGGAATTGCCGCGATCAGGTGCATCGTTGAGTGTGCCGGGATATCGAGGTCGAGTCGCTCTGAATCTGGGAGAAACCTATGCGTCGCCTGAATCTTGCCCGCTGTGATCAGCCATCTGCACGCTTCGAGCGGTCGCTGCCGGTGCATCGGCCGGTGTCGGCTCGGTCGACGCCGCCGAGTTTTTACGAGTCACTTGAGTCCAGGCGTTTGCTTTCCGGTGTTTTTGATTCGGAGAGCGACCCGACGCGACTGGTCCGAGAGCAGATTTTCCGTGCGACTGGACTGACCGAAGCGGTGGCGAGTCAGATCGTGTCGGCACGGGATGTGGATGCGTCGAGTTTTGCAGGCCTGAGTATTGGGCAAACGGGGTATTGGTCGGCATTGTCGCGGAGGTCGGCAGAGCGGGTGTCGTCGACGCTGAGCGTTGCGAAGCTCGACGTGTTCGCGTTGGATCAGCGATCCATTGCGCGTGCGCTGAACAGGGCGATGGGTGAGGGTGTTGTTAAAACGCGGGCGGAGATGTCGACGCTGATGTTGCCGACGCCGGATGGCGGAGTCGCACGGTTTGGGATCGAGCGATACGACCTGCTCGCACCCCATGTGGCTGCGCAATTCCCGGAGATCAAGTCGGTCAGGCTCTACGGGCTCGACGATGCTTCGGCTGTCGGGACCGCGACGCTGACCTCCACCGGTCTCAGCGCGTTCGTCTCCAGCCCGAACGGCGATTGGCATGTCAGCCCACTGGACGCCCGCGTGAGTGGGTTGGCCCACGCGAGCTATTTCCACGCGCACCAGTTCTCAAAGAAGCCCGAAGGTGGTCACGGCGGGGGGTGCATGTGTTCGGAATGCCTCGGCATGGGTGGGGCGATCGAAGCAGGACTGATGAATACGGGTGGATCGGAGGCGAACCCGGATGCGCTGATTAATCTCGGCCAGACGCGTCGCACCTACCGCTTCGCCTTCGGCGTCACAGGCCAATTCACCACCGCCCTGGGCTCGGTGACCGCAGCCTTTAACAACATCGTCACCAGGATCGGTGTCGCCAATGCCGTCTTCCTGCGCGACTTGAACGTCCAACTCACGATCGTCAGCGACACACGCACCGTCTTCGCAGACCCCTTCAACGACGGCTACAACAACAGCAATCCCGTCGACATGTCGATCGAAAACGAAGCGATCCTGAACAACGCGTACGGCGTCGGCGCTTACGACATCGGCCATGCGCTGGGTCAGATTGCTGGCATCTCCGGCGTTTCTCTGGGATTGAGTACGGTCGGCGGAGCCGACAAGGCGAAGGCAGCATCCACCGCCAACTTCTCCAGCCCCGACTACAACGTCGTGCTCTTCCACGAGATCGGCCATCAGCTCGGTGCCCCCCACACCTTCAACAACGCGGACGGCCCTCAACGCAGCGCCGGCACCGCCTACGAGCCCGGCCCCGGCAGCACCATCATGTCCTACGGCAGCGCCGAGTTGGGATACTCTGGCAGCTTCGTCACCTTCAACGACCTCTACTTCCATCACAACAGCATCGACCGCATCGAAAACTTCCTTCTCACGATCCCCACCGTCGGTACCAGCACCACGCAAACCAATCGCGTCCCCGTCGCCAATGCCGGGCCCGACCGCACGATCCCCGCCAACACCTACTTCGAACTCACCGGTCAAGCCTACGACGACCAGCACAACGCACTCACCTACACCTGGGAGCAATACGACCTCGGCCCGGAAGTCGCCATCGGCACCAACGCCAATACCGGCACCGGCCCGCTCTTCCGCTCGCGGGAGATGGAACAGGACCCCACGCGCACCTTCGGCGAACTCGCCGACATCCTGGCCGGTCGCGTTGATGTCGATGAATCTCTACCGCTCGTCAATCGCACCGTCGACCCGCTCACCTTCCGCCTGACCGTTCGTGATCAGCTCGGCGGTGTGAGCGACGACGTCATCAACCTGCCCGTCGTCGCCACTGGCGCCCCCTTCGTCATCACCAGCCAGAACACCGCCGGCACCATCTGGGCCGCCGGCAGCAGTCAGACCGTCACCTGGAACGTCGCGGGCACCACGGCCAATGGCATCAACACGCCCAACGTCGACATCTTCCTCAGCTACGACGCAGGCGTGACCTTCACCCCCGTCGCACTGGGCGTCCCCAACGACGGCTCGCAGGCGATCACTGTTCCGGTCGACGCGCGCGCATCGACCACCGCGCGCGTCAAGGTCAAGGGCGCCGGCAACTACTTCTTCGACATCAACAACGCGCCCATCACGATCACCGGCATCGCCCCGCTCAACGGCCTGCCCGTCGTCGCACCGGCGTCCGAACTCCCGCTCTACGCCAGCCGGACAGGCGAGCTCCGCGACGCCCAACTCCCGCTGATGAACGGCGCGAGTCCCAACATCGATTTCGCCGGCGATACCGACACCTATCTCTTCTCCCCCGCGATCACCACCGAATACCTCATCACCACCGGCCGGGTCGGCGCGACTTCGGTCGATACCGTGCTCAGCGTCTACGACGACCTCACCGGCGTGCCCTTGGCCATCAACGACGACTTCGGCGGTGGAACCGCCACCAGCCAGGTCAGTCTGTTCATGGAAGCCGGCAAACGCTACCGCATCTCCATCGGCGAATTCCAGAGCAACAACACCGGCGACGTCTTCCTCAATGTCATCGCCGGCAACACCGCCCCCGTTGCCAGCACCATCGCGCTCAATGCCAACGGCGACGGCTCGACGTCCAACTCGCTCATCAGCTCACGCGAATCCAAGTTCCATCAGTTCACCGTCCCCACGCGCTACGACGGCACCGGCTCGATCACACTGACCGCACCCGAAGCCTCCACCGTCTTCTCCCTCTACAACGCCGCCGACGATCTCATCGCCTTCACCCAGTCGGGCACCTTCACCAACCTCTCGGCACTCGTGGCGGGCCAGACCTATACCCTCCGTGTCGGCACGCAGAACTACGCCTCCGGCGGCGGCGCTTACACCATCAACATCAACCTCGACGTCCTTCCGCTGCCTGAGACGCTCACCGTCGCCGAAGGGACGATCGCCATTCACTCGCCGACGCGCACCAGCTTCGATGCGCATTCGCCGGACGTCTGGATCGTCAGCCCCAATGAAGTCGACGCGCGATACTTCGCCCCGGTCGCGACGGGCCTGAGCCCTCGCGGCGGAACGGTTCGCGTCACCGGCGGTACGCTCAACCCCGCCGTCGGCATCTACAACGCTACCACCGGAGCGCGCGTCGCACTGGCCACCGGCACGGGTGTGGGTTCGACCGCAGAGATCACCAATTTCGCCTTCCTGGCAGGGGTGCGCTACATCATCGCTGTCTCCGGATTGGGCGATACCACAGGCAATCCCGACGTGCGCGTCACCATGGAGACTTTCACGCAGTTGCCACAGAGCGACGTCACACTCAACGGCCTCGGTGACGGATCGGCGGCGTTCAACTTCGTCGCCAACTCCCTCGGCCAGAGCTTCCGCATCGTCACGCCGGCGAATGCAACGGGTTTCGTCAACTTCCAGGCCGACCCCGATGCCGCCTCCGACGTCGAGCTTTATCTATTCGACAATGCCGGCAACGAACTGGCCGTCAACCAGGCCGGTGGGCCGGACGTGGTCGAAGGAATTGCCCAGCTCTTCGTCCCGCCCGGCACGGTCTTCTTCGCCACCATCCTCTCACAGAACTACGCCGGCGGATCCGCCACCAGGACCGGCGTCTTCAACGTTAACTTCGATACGCCCACCGCCCCGGCGGCCCCGACGACCGCGCCGATCCTTCGCCCCGAAGACGATTCGGGCCCGTTCAACAACGACGGGATCACCAACAACCCCGACGGCGCGCTCTCGATCCGCACCTTCACCAGCGGACCCGCCCAGGGCCGATTCGTCCGGCTCTATCGCGACGGCGTGCTGGTGGCCGGGCCGAACGAAGTCCCCGCCGGCTTCGCCGATCTGACGCTCAACGACTCTGCCACACTCGCCGACGGCACGTACGTATACACCTCCACCGCCGCCAATACCGCCACCGGGCCAGAATCTGGCTTCAGCCCGCCCACCTTCATCATCGTCGATCGGTCCAGCCCGGTATTCACAGGTTTCCAGTTCCGATTCGACGGCAACACCGATCACAATTTCTTCATCGACTTCGACTCGTCGCTGCAGGGCTTCGCGGCCTCCGACATCGTCGTGACCAACACGACCACCGGCCAAGTCATTCCCTCGAGCGATTTCAACCTCGTCGTCAATACAGCCGGCCCCGGCCTCAACGACTACATCTACAACCCCACCGCCGGCAGCGACCGCCTGCCGAGCGGCAACTACACGCTGACACTCGCCGCAGGCGTGGCCACCGACATCGCGGGCAACGCCAACCAGGTGGTCGCCCCAACATTCTTCTTCCAAGACGGCGACGCCAATCGCGATCGACGAGTCGACTTCACCGATCTGTTGATCCTCGCCCGCAATTACAATCAAACTGGCAAGTTCTTCTCCGAAGGCAATTTCGATCTGAGCGTCGACGGCCTCGTCGGGTTCAGCGATCTCCTCATCCTCGCCCGCAACTATAATGTGACGCTCCCTTCGCAGGTCTTCGGCTCAACCGCGATCGCATTTGCGACTCCCACAACGACGCGAAGTGTCCGCGAAGATGTGCTTTGAACCGGGACTCGCGTCAATGCGATAGGTTCGGATCCTGCGCGATGATCCACCGATTTACGGCCGACTCAAGACCGATCTACGTGCGAATTTCGGAGGCACGTGGCCTGGCGGGTGTCGAGGGTGATCGGTCGGATTTGGGTTGGAGATGCAACTGGAGGTAGACTCTGCCAACACTTCTCCGGAGGCCCACGCGATGTCGGCAGGAACTTTTGCATGTGAATCGTGCGGTAAGCAGTATCCGCTCAAGCCCGAATACGCCGGGCGGAAGGTGAAGTGCAAGTGCGGACAGGTGCTCACGGTGCCTGCCGATGCTGAAGTGGATGACGGCACGTACGACATCGCCGAGCCCGCCGCACTCGCACCGCAGCCACCGAAGCCGAAGCAGTCGGTCTCGTCCGCGCCGGCCGCGTCGGCTGGCTCGTCTTCGGGTGCCGCGAAGGCACCATCGCGCGGACCCGGTCAGGCGTCATCTTCGAAGCCTGCCTCCGCCAAACCCGCGTTGGCATACGCGGGATCGCGAAGACCTGCGGCGGCGAGCGGCTCGCATGACGAGGCTGAGAAGGCGAAGGTGGTCAAGATCGCGATCGTCGTGGGCATTGTGATGCTCCTTGTAGGGGCGAGTGTCGTTGGGTTGCGCTTTCTTGGTGGTGATGCGTCGGGCGGAGGTGCCGGTGGTGTGGCGGGCGGTGGAGCAGGAGGGGCCGCCAACGATCACGACAAGGCCGCGCGTGATCTCATGCGCGCCGACAGCATGACCCCGATGAGCGAATGGTTCGAAACCGGGCCTCCAGGAAAAATGCTCGGCGGCTACTCGATGAAGCAGGCCCGAAACCTCTATGACAACAAATGGAAAGGCGAACTCGGCGTGACCGAGGTCTTTGTCGCCAACATGCCGCTATCCCTGGTCGTCGTCTTCCAACTTCCCGCCGAACCGGAAAAACGGACCGCCATCTACGAATGGCAAGCCAAGTTCCACGAAGAACAACGCGAAAAAGTTCAAACCGATACCGGCGGAGAATATCTGATCATCAAGATACCCATGGTCAAGTTCTAATTCTGATCCGCTCCTCTCATCCATCATTTGCCATGCTCCGCAAATCCATATCTCTTCATCCTCGCGATGCCGTCTAAACGTTTATCTTCATAAAAAGCCAGACGTTCCGAAGAGAAGCTGCTGCGCACGTTCGACGCCCAGCCCGGCAGCGATCGCGCCCAGCGGCACGATGCGACTCAGCACCAAAAACGCGCCCGTCAGGCAAGCGCCGGCCAATCCGTGACCGCAGTACAGCCCCAGTAGAATCATCATCGCGATCAACATCAGCGGCATTCCCATCGAAATGACGCTGTTCAGGATCGGGTTCTCCAGAACATGACTTGCTCCGAAGATCACCGGCCCTCCGATGAGCGTCAGGGACAGCACTTTCAATGCAGAAATCTTAATCGGCTCGAGTTCCACGTCGAACAGCTTCGCCCCTACGATATAGGCAACCGCGCCGGCGATGAATCCAAGTGCGACATCGATCAGATTGGTGACGATCGCGATCGAAATCGAAAAATCATAGTACGCGTGTGCCGTATGAATCTGCCAGATTCGAAGGAGCAGGGCGATCAGCATCACCACACCGGGCAGGACAAAGTCGCGTACCCGCCCGAGTTGCCCGCTGTCTTGTTGCGCACCGGGACGTGGTCCTGAGGGCTTTGGGAAGTTCTGCGCAAGCACCGGCTTTGCCGTCGGTCGATCGAGGTCGATCGCTTGTTGGGTCTGCCTTGCTGTGCCGTCGTTTGATTCGTCGTCGTCCGATTCCAGCACGATTTCAGGCTGCATCACGAACGGCGACTGGCATGCCGAGCACCGAACACTCTTTCCCAACAAATCCGGGCGAAGTGAGTAAGCCTTCTGACACGCAGGACATCGGATCTTGGGTGATGAGTCAGGCATCCGCCTAAGGATAATCACAGCCGGGCGAAGGTTGAAAATGTTTGTCCGCTTCGCGCAGGTGCAACTGCGGTCTTGTTGCCAGACGGCATGTGCCGAGCGCACGACAAGGCGCATGACGGGCCGACCTTGCGGGCGTGTCGATCGTGTTGCGATGGGGTTCATCTATCTCTACCTGCGCGCTGCGCGGATGCGTCCGCAAATGCGCAGCGCGAAATAGAATTTTTCACGAAATCCGAGTGTGGCGGACATCAAATGCCCGGTTGCGTTGAAATCACCCGGATCTGGCCAACCATTCGGGTATCGGTCAGGTCGAAGTAAGACGTGTTTCAGACACGCTCGCGCGCGCATTCGGCCGATGCGGGGTACGCCAATCGTACGCTCGCGCATCCAATCAACTCTGCTCTGCTGTCTCCCTGACGCGCTCAGTCACCGGCACCATCCGCGTCGCACGCGCGAGTTCGGCGAGCGCTTCGATCTGCTCCGGGCTCTTTGCCGCGCGGGAAGCGGCCTGCATACGTGATGGACAGAGCAGCAGCACCAGCGGACTTCGCATCCCCTGCGAACGTGCCAGCGGCTCGACCTTCGCCAGCTTTCGCCTTGAGATGCCCGCACGACGAGCCACTTCGGTCATCAACTGACGATGACTATTCAGCGGCTTTGGTGATCGCTGTTTCGTGTTCCAGTGTTTGACAGCAACCAACCCCAGGGCCAGCGCCAGCGCGATCAGCAGCAGCGCGGTCACTCGATGCGGATCGCTCCCTCCGCTCATGTTGTCGGAAATGCTTTCAAAGACTTCCTCCAGCTTCGGCTGCGCGCTGAGGGGTGAGGTCGATCCCAGAAGGCATGCCAACAGTGCCACGACGTGCATCCACTTGCGTGACCGGCGGCCGATGGTTGTGGGCGCTTGATGCTTGGACGTTCGGTGCATGAGAAGGGTCCTTGGCTCGTCATTAGGCGGCTGCACGTGGACTTGCGATCTCGCCTCGTGCGCTGGCGAGATTCGCCTCTGCGACTGCAGTGGATACATCCAGCGGTGCGGTCGGGCTCTGAACGGATCGGGTTGCCGCCGCAATCGATATGGTCGGAGTGCCGGACTTTGCCCCGATCGTCGAGCTGGTTGACGTGACACTCTGCGATGAAGCGATGCCTGCGCGGGCCTGCTTGAGCTCCAGGGCAGCGGCGCTGAGGACACCCATCGCGTAGCGCTTCACTCGTACGTTCTCGTCCGCACGTGCAAGGTCGGCGACGTCGCGAAGAAGTTTCCACCAGCCGAGTTTGCGAAGGCACCATAGCGCACTGACGCGGTGCTCGGGACGCGTGTCGTGGAGCATCTCGCTCAATTGGCCGTGAACGATGCCCGCACGCATTCGGGCAAGCGCTTTGATCGCGTTTGCACGCTCGCGATTCGCCCCGTCACGCGCCTTCTCGGTCAGGACGGGAACGAATCGGCCGTTGCTGCGTTGTTCCATGACTTCGACCGCGTTCGCGCGGACGCGTGCGTCGGGATCACGGGCCGCCTTTTCCAAAAGCGTGTCGATCGCCTTCACGCCGATCGATCCCAGAAGAGAAACCGCCTTGGATCGCACCCGCGGACTGACATGTGAACAGAGCGGAAGAAGTCGTTCCTTCAGGCCCGCAACGAGCCCGAGATCCGCAACGATCTGCATCGCGCGGACGCGACTGTCGGCGTCACCGCTTGCCAGGCGACGCGCCAGTCGCTGCAGGCCGTCCGGAAGAAGTTTGAGCATCGCTCGCCCGGCGTCGCGGCGCACGGCGTCGGGCAACTTGTCGTAACGGTCCCAAAATGCCTCAAAACTCGTGCGACCCGCCGACCGACTGACGATGCGACGCACTGAGTCTGACGCGTCGGCGGTCGAAGCCAGAAGGGCGGTCTCCTGCTCACGCGAACCGACACGCACGGCATATCGGGCAGCGATCCGCGCGAGTCGTTCGTCCTGTCCTCGCACGATGTCCGTCATCAGTGGAAGGCTCGCCGATCCGATCGACATCGCCGCGCGCATCACGCCAAGACGGGCTCTGGCATCTCCTGCAGTTGACTGCAGCAACACGCCCATGCGCTGACCCTTTTCATCATCCGAGAGTCCGCTGAGGCTGATCCATCGCGCGACCGACGAAAGCTCACGCGGACCGCGTCGAACAAGGTCGGCGGCCAGCGAGCCCTCGTCGAGCCACGGCCCGGTCGTCGCCTGACGCAGGCAGAGCTGCATCGCGTGATCGGTGAGCCAGTGCGTTCGCCTTAGCAAGGCATCCAACGATGTCGCGCCTTCTATCCGCGCGAACGCCTGACCGAAATGGGTACGCAATCCACCCCGACCCGCCGCCAACAGAAACGCCGGCACGTGCTCGGCCTCTGGTGTCTGCTGTACGCGCCGGATGAAGACCCCTTGCCCGCCGTGCCGTGATACAGTGAGGATCTGCATCACCTGACTGTCCGCCGATTCACAAAGCAACATCGCTGCGTGCAGGAGTTCCTGCTGCCTTGACCCGCGATGCAGCTCGATCGCGCGGACGATGGCGCTCTCGATCTCGCGACGATTCTCCAGAAGCTGCTGGTAAACCGACGCGTCCGAACCCTCATATCCGGCCGCCCCTTGTGCGACCAGCGGGCCGATGTCATCGGTCTCACCGAATTGTAATTGCCGTGTCGAGCGGACCACCCAACGCGCAAGCGCCGTCATCGCGCCGGCGGCACACTTTCCCAGTGTCTCGTCGCCGGAATGCAGATTCTCGCTCAGCACATACGACAGTCGACCCTGACGCCCCTGCGCGATCAGCTTCATCGCCGCGAGGCGACGCTCGGAATGTTCACTCCGGCCACATTCACGCAGCGCCGGGTGCAGCGACTTCACATTCGAGAGAATCTCCAGTTGCATCGACTCCGGAAGCTTGTCATACACATCGACAAGCCCACAAAGCCCTGTGACACGTCCACGCGCCAGAAGCGCAGCCACCAGCGGAAGCTGCTCGGTCACATCCGCCAAGCGCAACGCCTCCACCAGCACCTCGTCGGCGGCCGCGTTGGGCGATTCGATCAGACTGCGCAGAAGCTCCGACACCATCTCCCCGTTTATCGGACGCCACTCACCCGCAACTTGAATCCTTCCACGCCGCATCCAAACCCGCAATACTCGAAACCATCCAGGCCGATCCTTCGAACTGTCCAACAACGCATCCGGCAGGCTGAGTCGATTCGGCTGGCGGTGCAACCCAACGGATATCCCTCGCGTGGCAATGAGCAGATTCGTGCGACAATGAGCAGATTCGTGCGGCATCGAAGATCATCAGCTCTCGGTTTCGATCGGAACAAGCGATCGGCTTCGTCGGTCATCGGCTCTTAGCTTCGATCGACACTTCTGTTACGATCCTGCTTCCTGATGTCGATCCGCTTTGAAATCTTCCGCGACGGCCAGAAGCTGAGCGAGTTTACCCCTGTGGGCGCGATGGCCATGGGCCCGGACAGCGTGCCGGTGCCGGGCGAGGTCGTTTTCCGGGAAGGCGTGTTGCGGACCGGCATCACCGAGCAGGCCACGGGCATCGCCTTGCTTTGGGATTGCGGCCCGCTGGGCGTCTTTCATCTAGAGACCACGCGCCTCCTGCCCCGGCACAAACCGTATGTCTTGAATGTCGAACTCGCGCGGGCTCGATTGATGAAGTGCCTGCATCGACTCGAAGACTGGGGCCTCATCGAGCACCCCGACACCGCCGATATCGTCCATCGACTACGCGCTCAGCAGATAAGGCTTGCTGATGCGTTCGTCCTGGCTGACGATCCTGCCGCCGCCTCGCGCATCGCCGACGAAGTACTGACCGCCGCCATTCCCATCGGGGAGGAACTCGCGGTCATCGCATCCTCACTCGCACTCATCCGCCGTCAACAACACAACAGCTTTGCCCGCTACGTCCTGGGATGTCGCGTCGATTGGACGATGCGATCACAACGCGTCAAAGACCTCTTCGTCGAACATTTCGATTACGCCGTCGTCCCGCTCACCTGGCGATCGATACAGCCCGCAGAAGACGCCTTCGAGACCGCCGCCCTGGATGAATGGATCGACCACCTCTTTCAAAAGCGGGTCCCCATCATCGCCGGCCCGATCATCGATCTGTCCGAAGGATCGCTCCCCGACTGGGCCTACATCTGGGAAACCGACTTCGATGTCATGCGCGATCTGATGATCGATTTTGTCCGAAGGCTCGTCACCCGATATCGCAAAGCCGTCGCGGTTTGGAATGTCGTCGGCGGACTACATGCATCGAGCCTGCCGGGATTGAGTTTCGAGCAGACCATCGAACTCACAAGGCTGCTCGTCGCGCAGGTCAAGGCGATGCTCCCGCAAGCTCGCACGCTCGTCACCATTCGCGATCCCTTCGGCGAACATCACGCCAAAACCCCGCCGGGCGTTCCGCCCATGCTCTATGCCGAAACCGTCGCGCAAGCGGGCATCAACTGCGACGGATTCGGACTCGAGATCGCCACCGGAATCCCCAAAGTCGGCGGACATACACGCGATCTGCTGCAGTTCAGCTCGATGCTCGATCGAATCTGCTCGCTCGGAAAACCCGTCTATCTCACCTCCATCGCAGCGCCTTCTCGAAACAATCCCGACCCCGCCGATGCGAGCGAAGGTCGCCTCGATCCCTCACGCGCAGGCCGATTGCGCGAACCGTGGAGCCACGGCGTCCAACAACAATGGGCCGAGTCGTTCTATCGAATCGCCCTCGGAAAGCCTTCGGTCGAAAGCCTTACGTGGGCAGATTTCACGGACGCCAATGCCTCCGTCCCCGGCGGAGGTTTGCTTGACGACATGCTTAAGCCCAAACCCCTGCTCGAGACCCTCAAGGGTCTACGACAACTCTGCACACGCCGCGAGAAAAAGTCCGCGACGTGATCTCGCGATGTCATCCGAATCATTCCAACACGTTCGCGTGGACGGCCGTTGATTGCGATTCGTTCCTTCGCTTTCCATTCACCAGCTTCTGCACCTCTATCATCCTCCATGACCGGGCCCGGCGGCGGGGGGGAGGTGGCCTACGCCTTCGGATTCGGGCTTGGGCAGGTCATTCAGGTCGGCAAGGCCGAAGACTTCCAAGAATCGCTTGGTCGTCCCGTAGAGGATCGGACGGCCTGGCATTTCAGCTCGGCCGGCGATTTTAACCAAACGCTTCTCCATCAGCGTCCGGATCGTCTCGCCGCACGCCACCCCACGGATCGACTCGACATCGACACGCAGCACAGGCTGCTTGTACGCAATGATCGCCAGCGTCTCGATCGCCGCCCGGGTGAGCTTCGCGTCGCTCTCCTTCTCCACCAGCTTTCGCACCGTCGAGCCATACTCCGGGAGCGTCAAAAGCTGGTACCCGCCCGCCACCTGTTCGACCCGGAACGATCGCCCGGTCGACTCGTAAACCTCATTCAGCCGCGCAACACCACGCCGGATCGGACGCGTGCTGGACAGACCCATCGCCTCCGCCACCTTGCCGGCGGTCAACGGATGATGCGTCGAAAAGAGAATCGCCTCCAGCGCGCCCAGATCGATCTCGACATCACGCCCGCCCGCAGGGAATGCGTCATCGACATCTTCGTTTGTAGATGTAGTCTCGGCGACTGCGTCGGGCGAACCGGTCGTCCCGTCGACCGACTCTTTGGGCGCAAGATGCGAAATGTCGATCATCACGGCGCCGTCGGGCACTTCGTCGATCGCCGTCACGTCATCGGTTCCCGAAACGTCGACGGTATCGAGTTCTTCGTCTTGCGCTGCTGCTTCGATGTCTGGATTCGCTTGGCTCATCGGTCTCCCATCCTCATCTTGTGCGTCATTCGTGCAACCTTCCGATACCGTCGTTCGCCTGGATCGTGTTCAATCAACGATCGCGCGAAGGCTATCCATCGCCTCATGGATCGCCAGCGTCTCGGTCAGCGGCATGATCGGGCTTTCCTTCCGCCCGCCTCGGATGCATTCGACTGCCTCGGCGAGTTGAAATTGATATCCGCTGCCCGGCGTGGGTGTCTCGATCCGCGCTCGACCGAGCGCGAGCTTCATCGCCGGCACATAGCGATTCTTGGCCAGCAGCTTGAGCCGCGAGAATCTCCCTCCTGATCCGCCTCCCGCGCCTGGCACGATCGGCGTCGCATAGCTCACACGCAGACCAGGCGGGCGGTAGATCGGTTCCTCCACGCGGATCGTTCCCCCCGGCCCGACGATCGTCGCATCGTTGCTCGTCGCACCTTCAAAAGTCGCGAAGAGCTGCGCGCTGCGGCCCTGCCCATAGTCGAGAATCGCTGTCATCGTCGTATCGATCCCATCCGCGCGATCGCCCGCACGACGTAGCGCTCCGCCCACGTGCAGCGGTCGACCCATCACATCAAACGCCAGCGACAACAGATAAACCCCCAGATCCAGCACAACGCCTCCGCCTTGCTTTGCATCCAGCAGACGATGCCCAGGATCCAGCTTGTACGGATAACCCATCTGAGCGCTCAGCATCCTCACCTCGCCGATCGCGCCCGATCGCACAAGCTCGCGCAGACGCCGCATCGCCGGCGTGAAACGCATCCACATCGCCTCCATGCAGAATCGATCCACCCGCTCCGCCACACCCATCACATCACGCACCTCGCTCGCGCATGTCATAAACGGCTTCTCGCACACAACGTGCTTGCCCGCCTCCAGCGAACGCACGACATGCTCGTGATGCAGATGATTCGGCGTCGCGACATAGATGACATCAACGTCGTCCCGGCGGATCAGTTCGTCGATGCTGCACGATGCCGCACCCGATTCATGCGCGAGCGACGCAGCCTTACTTGCATCGCGTCCGCCTACCGCACGGAGTTGAACGCCATCAACCGTTCCGATTGCCCCGACGATCGCTCGGGCCATCGCTCCCGTGCCGATCACGCCAAAACCGATCGCGTCCGCTCGCTTCTCCGTCACATGCACCCGCCGACCATCAACATCCGGACGCGCAACATCCACCGATGTCCTGGTCGGGCTCGACTTCGCTCCGCCCGCCCACGGCATCGGCTCAATCGCGTCGAACGTCGTCGTCATGCGCCTCGGCGTGCCCATGATCTCGGGATGCTGCAGCGTCAGCACGATCTCATTCAGATGAAGCGAATAATCAGTCGAAAGTCTGCTCTGGCGACCTTCATGGATCGCGTCGATCAATTCCGCAATTCCCCGGCCGAAATCGATCGGATTCGAGCCTTTGGTTTTGTACGCAAAACTCGCCTCGCGCACGGGCGCGATCGGCTTTTCCTTGAATCCGAGCAAGCGCGACACCTTCGGATATTTTTCCGCGCGAAAGCTCAGCTTGTTCCATGTCTTGAGGAAGACCGGCGCGGAGAAATCCCACGCCGCCCTCACCGACAGCGTGCCCGTCTCGCCGAAAAGTCGCATCGAATGATCATGCGCCCCGACGATGCTGCAGGTGATGCGCGCGACCACGCCGCTCCTGAACCTGATGCACCCAACGCTCACGTCGGGCGTGTCGGGCGGATCCAGCTTCTGATGGGGACTCTTCTCCGGAATCTGCGCCGAGGCGAACGCCGTCACAGATTCCGCCGGCCCGAACATCGCGCACAGCCAGCTCACGTAATACCCGGCATGCTCGAGCGTGCATCCCACTTCAAATTCATCCTTGTAGGGCCACGGATTCCCACTCGCGCTCACCCAGCCTCGCAGGCCCTCGCGATGAATCATCCCGTCATCCAACTCGGCGTACACCAGTCGAATCTCGCCCGCCAGCTTCTCACGAACGGCTTTCCAGAGCGTCTGCGCACACTCGCCGAGCACCGTGCAAGGCGCACTGCTCAGTTGCAGCCCACGCGACTTTGCCAGTTTCGTCAATTCGATCGCCTGCTCCCAGGACGTCGAAAGCGGCTTCTCCGTATACACGTGCTTGCCCGATAGCAGCGCAGCGCGACTCACTTCATAGTGGTTCCGCGGATTGGTCAGGTTGACAACCACCTTCACCGACGTGTCGGCGAACAGCTCGTCGAGCGAACGATACGTCGGCACACGATGAAACGAGGCAAACCGCGCCAGCCGTTCGGCATCGCGATCGAAAACGCCAGCCACTTCGATCTGCGGATGATTCCCCAGCGTCGCAAAGTAAAAGTCCGCCACGTATCCCGTCCCGACGATCGCGATCTTCATCAATACCTCCGGCGTCCATGCCGCCAGCGAAGCACTGTAACCATCCCAACGGTCCTGCCAAGCCGCACCCGCTCACGAAACCCCGGCCCGATCGGGCAAATTTTCTACAGAACCGACCGGCTGTTCGCCGATCCCCACCGATAGTCACTTTACACAAGGAGACCCATGGGTCTGATCGGAGAATTCAGAGATTTCATCGTCAAGGGCAATGCCATCGACCTGGCTGTCGGCATCATCATCGGCGCGGCTTTCGGTGCCGTCGTCAACTCGCTTGTCACAGACGTCATCATGCCGCCCATCGGTGCCCTCATGGGCGGAATCGATTTCTCAAACCTCGGGGTCGAACTCGTCGCCGCCGTCCCGGTCGGGGCTGAACACCCAATCACCGGACTGACCAACGAAACCGGCAAGGTCCTCGATCCCGTCGTGCTCAAGTACGGCAAGTTCATCAACGCACTCATCGCGCTGCTCATCCAGGGCTTTGCCATCTTCCTTGTGGTCAAAGGCATCAACAAGATGCGCAAGCCAGCACCCGCGCCCGCGGCGCCTGCAACGCCGGAAGACGTCCTGCTCCTCCGCGAGATCCGCGATTCGCTCAAGCGCTGATCGGCTCTCGTCATCTCATCCAACCAAGGCCGGGTCACTTCCGTGACTCGGCCTTTCTCCATTGCTCTACCGGCCTCATCCGCCTAAAACCTTCTCGTGCCCGCTGCCAATCTCGCCATCCTCAATTACGGCCTTGCCAATCTTCGCTCCGTTCAGCGGGCCTTCGAACGCGTTCATGTGCCCGCACGCATCATCACCACGCCCGACGAAATCGATGCAACCGATCATCTCGTCCTCCCGGGCGTAGGCGCCGTCGCTGATGCGATCGCGCACATCCGATCCGCATCGCTCGACGAGCCGATCCGTCGCCATATCACTCGCGGTCGACCGTTCCTTGGCATCTGTCTCGGGCTCCAAATGCTCTTCGAAACCTGCCACGAGGGCGGAGCTCATCAAGGTCTCGGCGTCCTCCGCGGGGATTGCGTTCGTTTTGATGTCGACGTCCGACTGGGCCTTAAGGTGCCCCACATGGGCTGGAACTCACTCGATATCCAAACCATCAACCAAAAAATCCCGACGCTCTTTGATGCACTTCCCAATTCCCCGCACGTCTATTTCGTCCACAGCTATCACGTCCGACCCACCGACACCTCCGTCATCGCCGCCACCACGCATTACGGCGAGCCGTTCGTCAGCGCCATCCAGCGCGACAATCTCTTTGCCGTTCAGTTCCACCCCGAAAAATCACAGGCCATCGGCAGGCAAATCCTCGCCCGATTCGCTCACCTGCCGAGCTGAGCGATCCCTTCTCGCTCCGTTTCGAATGATGCTTCGGGCCGTTCGACTTGCCACGCGCCTCTTCCTCAACATGATCCATCTCTCATTCGCGAGGTTCACACGTTGAGCGATGTCGTCCTTGATCTCCTGCACCAGCGATTCGGCCTCGCCGATTTTCGGCCCAGCCAGCGCGACGTCATCGACGCCATCCTCGATGCTCGCGACACCCTCTGCGTCATGCCCACCGGCGCGGGAAAGAGCCTCTGCTACCAACTACCCGCCGTCCTCCGCGAAAAACTCACCGTCGTCGTCAGCCCGCTCATCAGCCTCATGGCCGACCAGCATCGACTCATGCGCGACCGCGCGATCGAAAGTCGCATCCTCAACAGCTCGATGAGCCCCGACCAGCAACGCCACGTCCTCGACGAAATCCTCGCCGGCTACTCAGGCCTCCTCTACGTCTCGCCCGAACGCTGCGCCATGCCCGGTTTCAAGGAACTCCTCAAACGCGTCGGCGTGGGCATGCTTGCCATCGACGAAGCTCACTGCATCAGCCAGTGGGGACACGACTTTCGACCCGAATACGCTCAGCTCGGCGATTTCCGTCGCGGCATCGGAAATCCCACCACCGCAGCCCTCACCGCCACCGCCACCGATGACGTCCGCGCCGACATCATCCGACTCCTCCATCTCCACGAACCCGCGATCTTCATCACGGGCTTCGACCGGCCCAATCTCACCTACGCATCGCTCCGCATGAGCGGCGACAATCAACGCGACTCCGCCCTCCAAAAACTTCTCCACGACACGCCCGGCAGCGTCATCGTCTATGCCTCCACCCGACGCGCCGTCGATCGCGTCCATGCCATGCTCGCCGACGCCATGCCCGACCGCGCCGTCCTTCGATATCACGCCGGCATGGACGCGCGCGATCGCACCGAACAACAACACCGCTTCATGCACGATCCCTCCGCCGTCGCGGTCGCCACCAGCGCCTTTGGCATGGGCATCAACAAGCCCGACGTTCGACTCGTCGTTCACTTCAATCTGCCCGGAACCATCGAACAGTATTACCAGGAGGCCGGCCGCGCAGGACGCGACGGACTCCCCGCACGATGCGTCCTGCTCTATCGACCCGCCGACCGCGCCACGCAAGACTTCTTCATCCAACAACTCGGTCGCGACAATCCAAACGCCTCCGAAAAACAAATCGCCCAACGAAAACAAATCGCCACCGACAAGCTCGACCTCCTCGTCTCCTACGCCGCCGGCCATCGCTGCCGACGACGCATGATCCTCGACTACTTCGGCGACGAAACCGACATCGAACTCTGCGCCTGCGACGTCTGCCAGCGCGGCGACTTCATCGAAGCAGACCTCGACGACAACACCGCACTCGTCATCCGAAAAATACTCAGCGGCATCGCTCGACTCCGCGGACGATTCGGCGCCGGCGCCGTCGCCGATCTGCTCAGCGGATCCGAGGCCGAACGCACACTCCAACAAGGCTGGAACCAACTCCCCACCTACGGCATCCTCGCCGAGCATTCCCGCAAAACCATCCGACTCTGGATCGATCGCATCATGGAGGCCGGCCTCGCCAGACAAATCGACCCCGACGGAAAGTTCATGCCCGTCGTCGATCTCAGCGCCGTCGGCGTCGAAGTCATGCGCGGCGCTCGACGCCCGCCCGCCGTCCTCGCCGACCTCCTCCACGACATCAAGGCCGACCGCAAATCATCTCGCGACAAAAAATCCTCCAAATCGTCCGCATCCCACGACGAACCTCCACTCGACCCAACCGCAAGCGACCGTTTCGAAAAACTCCGCGCCGCGCGCGCCGAGCTCGCCCGCTCCAAACAACTCCCCGCCTACGTCATCGCACACGACCGCACGCTCCGATCCATCGCACGCGACGACCCACACGACATCCAGGACCTCGAACGCGTCCACGGCATGGGCCCCATGAAGGTCAAACTCTACGGCCGCGCCTTCCTCGCTGCCCTCGGACATGCCCCGCCTCCCGTCACCTCACACGAAACCGACGACGCCGTGCAAGACGCATGAGCCTCGTAGGGTCCATGCAATGCACCTTTGACGACGCCCGGTGTTGCGGCGGGGATGGTGTGATGCACGGTGCGTTTCACGCACCCTACGGGGGCGCGTAGGGTGCATGCAATGCACCGATGGCGTCGCGACCTTCGAGCGCGCGATGGGGTGTGATGGGTGCGGTGCGTTGCACGCACCCTACAATCTGATAATCGAAGCGTTGTTAGTGTTAGATGATTCGGACGGGTGAGGGGGCTGAAATGAATCGGGTGGACGGGTGAAGTGGGGTGGGGTTTGGGTCGATGATCGGCGGGAGTTTAGAGCAGGGAGATCGGATCGACATCGATGGCAACGCGGTCGCCGGAGACGACGTGTTTGTGGGCGCGGAGCTCGGCGAGGAGTTTTTGGACGGTGCTGGCGCTGCTCGCCGAGATGAGCAGTTGCTGGCGATAGTAGCCGGCGATGCGACCGACCGGGGCGGGGATCGGCCCGCGGAAACGGACGGGAAGCTGCATGACGTCGATCGCCTGGCGAATGTCGGCGGCGAGGTGCTCGGCGCGGGCGGCGAGGGTTTCGGGATCTTCGTCGCGCACGACGATGCGGGCCTGACGCACGAACGGAGGAAGATTCACCGCGCGGCGCTGCTCAAGCTCGGCGGAGGCGAAGCTGACATAGTCCTGCGAGACGGCGGCCCGGATGGTCGGATCGTCGGGCAAAAACGTCTGCACGATCACGCGACCCGGAATGCTCCCCCGACCGGCGCGACCGGCGACCTGTGTCAGAAGCTGAAACGTGCGCTCGGCTGCGCGGAAGTCGGGAAGGCTCAGAGCCGTGTCTCCATTAATCACGCCGACGAGCGTGACGTTGGGGAAATCAAGACCCTTGGCGAGCATTTGCGTGCCGAGCAGAACGCGAAGTTCGCCGGAAGCAAAACGCGCGAGAAGTTTTTCGTAGTCGGAGGCGCTTCGCATGGTGTCGGAATCGACGCGCGCGAACTCGACGCCGGGAAACTTGCGCGCCATTTCCTCCTCGACTCGCTGCGTGCCAAGACCAAAGAGCGTGAGACGCTTGCCGCAAGTCGGGCAGGCAGGGGGAAGCGGATTGACCGCGAGGCAGTAGTGGCAATGCGCCTGGCCGGTGTGAACGGCAGAGGCAGTTGAATGATCGGTGGGCTTCATCTCTGCGGCGCGGTGGTAGGTGAGGGTTTTGTCGCAGAATTTGCACTGGATGGCCGTCTGACAACTGGCGCAGTAGATGAAGTTGCTGTAGCCGCGACGATTGAGCAGAAGGATGGCCTGCTGGTTGCGATCGAGCGTTTGCTTGAGTGCGGCTTCGAGACGCGGACTGAAAAGGTGGATGCCTTTGCGAAGGCGATTGGCCTCGCGCAGGTCGACGATCTCGACGGTGGGGAGCGGGCGATCGCTCACGCGGACGGGTAGCTCGTGAAGTTGATACCGAGATGATTCGGGGAGCGAGGTGTCGGTGGCGCGTTGCCATGATTCGAGGCTGGGCGTGGCGGAGGCGAGCAGGACGGGGATTTTCTGCTGGTGAGCGCGCTTGATGGCGAGATCGCGTGCGTGATAGCGCGGGGCGGAGTCTTGTTTGTAGCTCGGCTCGTGCTCTTCATCGACGACGATCAGGCCGAGGCGCGGATGCGGGGCGAAGATGGACGAGCGTGCGCCGACGATGACGTCGGCCTCACCGGCGGCGATGGACTGCCATTGGCGGTAACGCTCGCCTGCGGAGAGGCCGGAATGCATGACGGCGACTTTTCCGAAGCGTTCGGTGAAACGCCTGGCGGTTTGCGGCGTGAGGGCGATCTCGGGGACCATGACGAGCGCGCCTTGATGATCTTCGATGACGCGCTCGATGAGGCGGAGATAAACTTCGGTTTTGCCCGAGCCAGTGACCCCGCGAAGTAAATGAACAGAAAAGCCGGAGAAGAGGTGAGGCGTGATGGCCGTGATCACGCGGTTCTGGTCGGGCGTGGCGATGGGCGGGGCGGGCGCGACGTGCGGCGCGAGGGAGTAGGGGATGTGATCGCTGGCGGTGTAGCGCTGTTCGAGCTTGAGCAGACCGAGCTTGACGAGGCCGAGGACGGCGGGGGCTTTGACGCCTGCTTCGCCGGCGAGTCGGTGGATTTCGATGGGCTCGTGTTCGGGGAGCTGGAGGATGCGTGCGAGGATGGCGCGGCGTTTGGGGGCTTTGATCGACTCGAAGATCGCCTGGAGTTCTTCGCGCGAACGTGTCGGTCGGACGACGCGCTCGCGGGCCGCGCCGATCCGTTTTTTGACGGCCGATGGAATCATGGCCTCCATGACGACACCGAGCGGGCAGAGGTAATACCGGCTGATCCAGAGCGCGATCTCGAGCAACTCGGGCGAGAAGAGCGTGCGATCGTCGACGAGGCGATCGAGGGATTTGAGTTTGGCGAAGGTGCCTGTGGTGGGCAGATCGACGATGACGCCGAAGGCGGGCGTGTTGGATCGACCGAGCGGGACGCGGACGCGCTGGCCGATGTGGACGAGGGACTGGAGCGCCTCGGGGACGGCGTAGTCGAGTTGCTTGTCGATGCCACGTTCGAGTGCGACGCGGACGACCGACCCTGGCGCGACTGGCGCGGCGGAGGAGGCGGGGTCGATGGGGAAGAGACTGTCCATGAGGCGCGTGGTCAACCAAACCGCTGAACCGTACACTCTCGCGTGTCGCCGAGCCAACGGCAAAGCAAGGCCGACGGCGAGGCTCGCGATTGCAGGATTGAGATTGTCGATTGCAGACTGGAGCGTTTGGGTATGTCGATTCAACTGGACCGAGTGCGGATCGGGCTTGCGATGGTGTTGTCGCTGGCGTGGGGCTGGCTCGTCTCGCATGTGATGGGCGTGCCGGCGCATGCGGGGTTTGAGGCGTCGGTGTTGCATCAACCGTCGGCCGTGATCGGGCTGGTGGGCGTGGTGGTGGCGATGGTGGGAGGAACATTGATCGCGCTGCCATTGGTGAGGCGCGTGCATGAGGAGGCGGCGCTGGCGATCGGCATCCTCGCGACGGCGGTGCTGAGTTGGCGTGGCGGATCGATCTATTACACGCTGGTGGGTACGGGTGTGGGATCGCGTGAGGCGTCGGTGTTTCTGACGCTGGCGGGGGAGACGGTGTTGCTGTTCGGGCTGGCGATGGGCTTGTGGATGCTCGTGAAGAATCTGTCCCCGGGCCGGGGTGTGCCTGCGATCGATGATGCGACGAATGAGAAGCTGCGAGAGGACGAGGACGCGATCGAGCCGGAACCGCTGGATCAGAAGGTGTTGGCGGTGCTGATTCAGGCGGTGGTGATGGCTGCGGTGATGATGTTTTTGTGTCGGTCGACGGAGAAGCTGCAGGTTCTGTTGTGCGTGTTGATCGCGGGCCTGCTCGGTGCGATGGCGGCGCATCGATCGATCGCGGCGAGCCCGGCGATTTGGTTTTGGATGGGGCCGATGGTGGTGGCGTTGATCGGGTATGTGAGCGCGTATTTCGCGCCGACGCGTATCGAGATCGGCGATCCGGGGCATTACTTCGCGGCGCTGGCACGGCCGCTCCCGATCGATTACCTGGCGGCGGGCGTGCCCGGGGCGATCTGGGGCTATGCGATGAGGCGGCGAGGGCAGTTGCTGAAGGCACAGATGGCGCGTGCGGAGGCCCGCGCCGAAGCATCTGGCACGGATGCTCGGGCGGCATCTTCGGATGAGAAAATTATTCGTCGCGCGAATTGAGGGGTGAGCGAACAGCGCGTGCATGAGGCGAATCGACACGACTCAGGGAAGAGGCGAGCGATGCAGCGAATCGGTTGGGTGATGCTGATCGTGATCGCGCTGACGGCGGCGGGGCTGTCGCGGTGGAGCTTTGTCAATCGTCCGTTCGATCCGGATGGGGCGTTGTTCGTGTACATGGGTCGGATGGTGAGCGAGGGCGGACTGTTCGGGCGCGATCTGATCGACAACAAGCCAGCGACGGTGGGAGCGGTCACGCAATGGGCGTGGGAGATCGCGCGGACGGATTGGCGGGGGTATGTGCTAATCCAGTTGGGGTTGTCGATCCTCAGCGCGTGCAGTGTTGGACTTGCCGCGTGTGCGATGAGGCGCGATGGAGAGGCGCGATGGACGCGCGTGGCTGCGGGAGTCGCTGTGGGGCTGGTGCTGCTCAACCTACAGCCTTTTGTGTTCGGTGGATTTCAGACCGAGACGCTGCAGATCTTTTTTACGAGCTTGTCGGGGGCGGTGGTGGTGTGGGTGCTGTCGCGATGCGATCGAGGCGAGTTGCAACGCGCCGGGGCGTTGGCATGTTTGAGTGTGTTGATCGCGTTCGGGGCGGCGCTGCTCAAACCGAGTGGACTCGCGGTGGCGGGGGCGCTCGGGGTGGTGCTGGTTCTGCGATGGCGCGTGGGGGGCTGGATGGGGGCATGGATGCGGGCCGGTTGGTGTGTGGGGATGCTGCTCGGATTGTTGGGTTGGATATGGATTGCAGGCCGGGTGTCGGTGGACGGATACACGTTGGAGCAGATGCGTGAAGCATCGCGTTACGCGGCGGGCAGCGCGTGGGATGGGTTCGCGGTGATGAAGATCGCGAGCGTGTTGGCGGGGGTCATGGGTGTGATCGGGGTTGCGGTGTTGCTGGGGCGGAAGCGAGTGGGAACGGAGCATGCGGCATCGGTGATGACGAGAGCGCATGCGTCGAGTGATACGCATCATTCGCGCGGGTCTGGCTCGACAGCGAATGACGATGGTGGCGGATCGAAGCGTGTGATGGTGTTTTTGTGGGTGTGGTTGCTATTGGAAATCGTCGGCGTGGTGCTGCAGAAACGAATGTACGCGTATCACTTCCTGCCGATCATGGTGCCGGGGGCGATGTTGGCAGCGACGATGCCGCGGCGCGTGTCGGTGCGGGCGATCGTGGGGGCGATGATCCTGCCGCTGGCGATTTCCGTGCCGCCTTCGATTGAACTGTTGCGTGCTGAGCCGGCGCGGCGGCTGGCGATTTCGGATGAACTGCTGCGACGTGCGGACCTGCGGGCGGATATTGACGCGGAACAGGTGGATCGCGTCTGGATGGACGGGTACGCGCGGCTTCTGATCGAGACGGGCATGAAGCCGGCGTCGCGGGTGCCGTTGACGTTTCTGTTCATCAACGATGACCAGGCGGCGGGGCGGTACGTGACGATGCTGCTCGAAGATCTGCGTGCGGATCGCGGCGCGCGATATGTCGTGTTGCCAGAGTCGGTGAAGGATCATGTGCAGATGCACGTGACGCAGGTGCGCGAGCTGGTGCGGTATCCGGTGCGTGCAGAGGCGTACGCGGAGGCGTGGGGGCGGATCGAGCGGTTTGTGGAGGCGGGCTATTCACCGGTGTGGCGCGGCGAGGGTGTGGTGTTGTGGGAGCGGCGAGATGTCGTCGTTGGTAGCCCGGATGCCGTGATCGTCGGTGACGATGTGGCCGCGCGTGTCCCAGAAGAATGAAAACGGGGACGTAAGGAGTAGTAAGATGCGATCAATCCTGTTTACGTCTCCGTTTCTGTCTCTTCGTCCTGCTCCAAACCCGTATCACTCGTCCGGTATGCTTTTTATCGGGGATCGCAGATCAGGGCAGATCTTGAGCAGATAGGGTCCGGTGTATTCACCGGACCCTTTCGCCAGCGACGCAACGACGGTCCGGTGCGTACACCGGACCCTACGCACTCAAAATCAACTACTTGCGTCCCTGTTTCAATTCCCTCTCATCCCGACTTCGCTGGCTGTCTCCCCGTCAGTCGTTGCGGATCCAGACCAACCTACCTTCATCATCAGTATCTGCTCGGAATCGATCGATAGCCTTATTCGGTCGCACAATCGACACAATGATCGACTGATCATCTTCATCAAAATACACGGACGCACCAACAGCATGATCTCCGATTGATCCCCCTCCTTTATGGGGATCTCGCGGAAGTCGAGGCAGTTCGTCCCATCTTTTCTCGTCATCATTTCGGGACACCACCGACGCCCAGGCAAATCCGCTTTCGTTCCAGATCAAAACCGCCTTGGATTTGCTCCGGTTCAACTTGATATCGAGGAACTTCATGCTCGAAGGAAACGCCTGTAAAGCATTGAGCTGCCAATACAACCTTGTAGATTGCCCGTCCGGAGTCGTCAGCACGACGTCGTAAGTTGTTCCCGGATACGGCTCCAAGAAGGCAGCGCTAGACTCTGTCTCAGATTGCGTCCAATGGATTGGCTTTGTGGGACGAATCATAATGACTTGCTTTGTCACCGTGATGATCGATCCATCGTCGAGTCGATTGGCGTATATTGACTCGGCGCTCAGTACTACCGGTGCATCGTCTGGCTTCGATATGCTATTGTTTGATAAGTGCTTATTCCCCGAGCATCCCATCGTGATGATCGTCATGCATGCTAAGACATATCTCATATTCGGATACCTCATGGGTGTGAATTGACAAGCCGGTCACGGCGTGACAAAGATCGTCTCGCGAGGTCCAGCATCGACGTGATCAACGACGACGCCCGGGATGCCCGCCCCATCGGCCGTCCTGTACTGTACTCCCCATCTAGCTACAGCAGCAGGTAGGGTCCGGTGTACGCACCGGACCGTTGGGTTCGGATGTTACTCAAATCGATCAAATCGTGCATCCCAGATTCTTTCGGGCGACTGTTGTCGACAGACACATTGCCAATGGGCTTCAAGCAGGTAGGGTCCGGTGTATTCACCGGACCATTTCGTCAGCGACGCAACGACGGTCCGGTGCGTACACCGGACCCTACGCACTTCCCAAGATTGCAGGCGACCACGGATCGCGCAATGACTCATAACGCGCGTGCCGGCGCAGAGTTATGTGCTAAACGAATGGCATTCGCGGCTGTCCCCGTTTCTGCGCCGAGACTATTCTTCAATTCCTTTGATGTACCCGGCGACGAGAATGTAATGGAGGCTTCGCTCTCGCCGGATCAGCGGGATGGTCAACCACGCCTCTGGCGGCGTACGCACAATGCTTTCCGGGACGCGCTTCCATAAACACAGTTGCCCTCCGTGATCAATAAAAACAGCACCCTGAGCTTCTGCAATATGACCTTTGAGCGTTTCCATGTTCATCATTTCCCCAAAATGCACTTTTCGGCCGTCTTCGAGAAATAAGACATTGCCATCGATGTTCGTCACCGTCCCAGAGGTTAAGATCGCAAAGTTCTCACGTTGCCTTAGGTCCTGCCAAGAGTCATACTCAAGACTCACCCATCCGCCGCGCACCAAGAGGGCGAGCATCAGCGAGGTTGCCAGGAAAACGGCACCGGCACACAGCAGTTGCACCATTAACCGGTCGGCTCCCAATCGGTGCAAGCGCCAACCGATCGGTCCCGACGACTCCAGCCCCGAGATGGACGTGCCCTCGGGAGCGTCGAACGCAGAAGCTTTCGCCCGAGCAGCGCACGCCACAGTGGCGCGACGGTAGTACCTGACGAACATCGCCACCACGATCCCCGCTGCGCCGACTGTTGCCAGCAGGAAAAAGTCGACCATGACGGCCCTAGCCAGAACGAAACTGGCCGTCTTTGGATCGTAGAACTCCGATCGAAGAAAGTAGAAGCTTCGCCCAAAGCGTCCGGGCGACTCATTCCGGATGCCTTGAAGAAGTAAGGCACGCTCATTGGCATCTTCGGGAGCGTCGCGTTTCGACCGTTGTACGACGACCACCAGAAAACGACCCGATATGCCGATCGAATCATTTAAGTAGTTCGATGCGTCCGAGATTCTGAATGAGGCTCGCACCGGATGAATAGAGTCCCCTGAAATACAAACCAATGCCACGATCAGGGTACACGCGGTGGCAGCTGCCAAAACAGCAAATCTGAACTTATCCATTATTGTTGTTACTTCCATGCGACCATTGCGGGTCCACTATTGTAGCCCAAAGTCATACCCGTTTGCGCAATGACTTCTTCTCCCACTGCGTCATACCAATCCCGCCTCTTCAATACGACCTGTTGGACAAATGTAATTGCAACAATGCCCCACTCAGCAGGAAGCGATTGGAAGTTAATACTTGTTGATGATGATGTGGTTTGCGTCCAGGTAGGCGATACGCCCAAATTCAGCTCGACAGGACCGGCCTTGCCTCTCAAGTTGATGTTCAGATTGACGGCTGTCGTAGCACCGGTTGCATTCGCAAGGGAGATACTCGGCGTCGGAATCCCCGGGGTCGTCCACAACACACCGCCGGATATACCTCCTAGACCCACGATGGGTTCCCAAACCACCTGGATGTAGTCGGTGTACACGGGAACGCCCTGAGAAGACCGTTGGGTTCTTTCCAGGTGCCATCCTACCAATCCAGGATCAGGAGGAGCATATGCAGCAGTAAGATTCCCTAGATCCTGAATTTCCATTTTCGTAAAGTACGCAGCCGAAGAATTGGCTGCGGCGTCTCCATTAAGCACAGTTATTGTCGGTGACGAGGTTGATCCGTCGTCGCCGGACACTTCAACCTTCACTGATCCACTTGTGGGTTGGCTCGTTGGAGCTGAGTCTGACAAGGAAGCCACATCCCAATCCCAGTAGGCTACGCCGTCGCTCGCAGGAACCCAAATCTCGTAGTAACCGATCTCCGGAAAATCGAACACTACACGCGCTTGCGCGCTCTCGTTGGTGCCGTTGTAGTGCCATCGAGCCACCATTCCAGTGTGGTCCATTCCCATTGTGAGATCGCTCGCGGAAACCATCACACTCACCGCCCAGTCCTCCAGCGTCGTGTGGAAATGCTCATTGCTCGTCACGCCCGCCACCGTCACGGTCTGGAATGGACGGACGCGATACCAATACTTCCGCCCGTCCTCGGCTGTCGTGTCGTCATAGTTCGTCGCGGTCGCACCGACCGTCGCCAGAGGTGCATAGGTTACGCCGTCCAACGATCGAAACACC
>JAIYCY010000018.1 GCA_027487775.1 Planctomycetaceae bacterium | reverse complement strand
GAGGCGAACTGGAGGGCAGTCGGTGTCGCGCCGTTGCGCGGTGTCGGGTCGTTGCGCGCGGTTGGGTCGCTGCGCGGTGTCGGGCCGTTGCGCGGGGTCGGGTCGTTGCGCGGGGTCGGGTCGTTGCGCGGGGTCGGGTCGCTGCGCGGGGTTGGGTCGTTGCGCGGGATCGGGTCGAACGACGATCAACGGAGCGAGGGGACTCGCTCCCTCCAGGGCGAGGGGATTGCAGACCTTCATTCGTCATGCGGATTCACACACTCAACATGCGGATTCACCCATTCATCATGCGGGATTCCGCTGGCATCATGCGGGTTTCCGCTGGCATCATGCGGGATTCCGCGGGCATCATGCGGAACTCTGCAGGGACGTTGTGGATGTCCCGAGGCATGTTGTGGATGTCCCCATGCATGTTGTGGATGACCCCATGCATGTTGTGGATGACCCCAGGCATGTTGTGGATGACCCCAGGCATGTTGCGGAGATCCCGAGGCATGTTGCGGAGATCCCGAGGCATGTTGCGGAGATCCCGAGGCGTGTTGCGGAGATCCCCAGGCGTGTTGCGAGTCTCCGCAATCGCGATGTGGGTATCCGCAGAACGGGTGCGGAGTGCCGCTGGGCTGTTGCGAATCATCTGCTTTGGCCCCTGAGGCCGCACGCTGTGAGCGTGTGGGGCGAGATTATCGGCGTGGGGATCCGTGCGATGTGGCGGGGTGTAGAGCGTTAAGTGAAGGTCGATTGACGTCGATGATCAGGATGAAGCGCGCAGGATCGATGTTCTGCGTTGAGACGTCGCATCGGGCATTCGCCAAAGGAAGCAAGGGAGCAGCGATGAACAATCGGCATGATTATCTTCCCCGACGGGAAGCAGACTTCCTGGGCTGGGCGAACAGCTTCTACGACCAGATCGTGGATGTGTTTGATGAGGTCGGGCTGACGCAGCCGCAGGTGGATGCGTTTGGCGTGTTGCTGGCCGCATATCGCGAGGCGTTTGGGTTGTGTCAGAGCGGATTGACGAGATCACCTTCGAATATCGCATTGAAGGTGCGGCTGCGTGATGAGGTGACGCGACGTGCGCGGGCGCTGGTGCGGACGATCCAGGCGCACGAGGGGACGACGGCGATGATGCGCGAACGGCTGGCGATCACGGTGCGTGAGAAGGGTCGGGTGGTGGTACCGGTGCCGACCGATGCGCCGTTGGTGGCGGTGCAGGATGTGCGGGGTCGAAGCGTTGAGATTCGGGTCTCGGATCCGACGTCGACACGTCGTGGCAAACCGCCCGGCGTGCGAGTGATGCGGGTTGAGACATTTGTCGGCGCGGCCCCGCCGGTGGACCCGGCGATGTGGACGAATGCGCTTGTGAGTGGACGAACGAAGGTCTGGGTGGATTTTTCGTATGACCTCGTGCCAGGCACACGCGTGTGGATCAGGGCGGCGTGGATGAATGGCAGGATGGAGGCCGGCCCGATGAGCGAAGCGGTGTCGATGAGTTTTGGCGGATCGCTGTCGGTTGGATCGACCGGCAAGCCGGTGTCGATGATCGCGGCGTGAGGGGGATGGGTGTGGGGGATGGGTGTGGGGTGAATGACGTGCAATAAAACGAAGGGACCGGCCGCGGGTGCGACCGGTCCTTGGTTTTGGGATTTTGAGATGACGTTCAGCGGAGGGCTGATCGTGTTCGGATTACTTCTTCGACGCCTTGATCGCAGCGTGGGCGGCGGCGAGTCGTGCGATGGGGACGCGGAAGGGTGAGCAGGAGACGTAGTCGAGTCCGACGCCGACGCAGAATTCGACGGACTTCGGGTCGCCGCCGTGCTCGCCGCAGATGCCGCACTTGAGGCCCTTCTTGGTTTTGCGACCTGCATCGACAGCCATCTTGACGAGCTTGCCCACGCCGGTTTGATCGAGGCTTTGGAAGGGATCCTTTTCGAGGATGTCCTTGGCGAGGTAGTCGGGGAGGAAGCTGTTGACGTCATCGCGGGAGTAGCCGAAGGTCATTTGCGTGAGATCGTTGGTGCCGAAGCTGAAGAACTCGGCGGTGTGAGCGATTTCGTCGGCGGTGAGCGCGGCGCGTGGGACTTCGATCATCGTGCCGTACATCCAATCGACCTTGACGCCTTGTTCTTTCATGACGGCGTTTGCGGTTTCGACGGTGTAGGTCTTGAGGTAGTCGAGTTCCTTCTTGGTTCCTGCGAGGGGGATCATGATTTCGGGCAGGACCTTGACCTTTTCCTTCTTGACGATGCAGGCGGCTTCGATGATGGCGCGGACCTGCATTTCGAGGATTTCGGGATAGGTGACGGCGAGACGGTCACCGCGATGGCCGAGCATCGGGTTGGCCTCGTGGAGCTGGCTGACGCGAGCCTTGACCTCGGCGAGAGTTTTGCCGGTGTCGCGTGCGAGTTCGGCCTGATCTTCCTCGGCGTGTGGGAGGAACTCGTGCAGAGGCGGATCGAGCAGTCGGATGGTGACGGGGAGGCCGTTCATGGCCTTGAAGATGCCGACGAAGTCGTCGCGTTGGTAGGGCAGGAGCTTGGCGAGTGCGGCCTTTCGGGCATCGACATCAGTGGCGAGGATCATCTCGCGCATGTGCTTGATGCGTCCACCTTCGAAGAACATGTGTTCGGTGCGGCAGAGACCGATGCCTTCGGCGCCGAACTCGCGGGCCTTGTTAGCGTCGGCGGGGCTGTCGGCGTTGGTGCGGACCGTGATCGTGCGGTACTTGTCGGCCCACTTCATGATTTGAGCGAAGGGTCCGGTCATTTCGGGATCGACCATGGGGAGCGAGCCTTCGATGACTTCGCCGGTGGAGCCGTCGATGCTGACGACAGAATCGGGTCCGTAGACTTTGTCGGATCCTTGGATGCGGAGGGTTTTGCTTCGTTCATCGATGACCAGAGCGCCTGCGCCGACGACGCAGGTCTTGCCCCATCCGCGAGCGACGACGGCGGCGTGGCTGGTCATGCCGCCGGTGCTGGTGAGGATGCCGGCAGCGGAGTGCATGCCCTGGACGTCTTCGGGGCTGGTTTCCTTGCGGAGAAGGATGACCTTTTCACCGTTGTGAGCGCGTTCGTGTGCTTCGTCGGCGGTGAATGCGAGTTTGCCGACGGCCGCGCCCGGGCTGGCGGGCAGGCCCTTGGCGATGACGTTGCGTTTGGCCTTGGGGTCGAACATGGGGTGGAGGAGCTGATCGAGCGAAGCGGGATCGACGCGAAGGATCGCGGTCTTTTCGTCGATGAGCTTTTCCTTGACCATGTCGGCGGCGATTTTGACGGCGGCCTTGGTGTTGCGCTTGCCGGCGCGGGTCTGGAGCATGTAGAGCTTGCCGCGTTCGATGGTGAATTCGAAGTCTTGCACGTCTTTGTAGCGTGCTTCGAGCTTGTCCTTGACGACGAGGAGTTCCTTCCAGCTCTTCTTGGACCACTTGCCCATTTCTGTGTCGCAGTCGAGCGGGGTGCGGATGCCGGCGACGACGTCTTCGCCCTGAGCGTTGACGAGGAACTCGCCGTAGAAGCGATCTTCGCCGGTGGAGGGGTTGCGGGTGAAGGCGACGCCGGTGGCGGAATCGTCACCCATGTTGCCGAAGACCATGGTCTGGACGTTGACGGCAGTTCCTGAGAGACCGCGGACGTCGTTGATGCGGCGGTATGCGATCGCGCGATCACCCATCCAGCTCTTGAAGACGGCTTCGATGGAGAGGGCGAGCTGCTTGAGGCCGTCCTGTGGGAAGTCTTCGCCGGTGCCCTTTTTGTAGATGGCTTTGTACTTCTCGACGACGAGCTTGAGATCTGCGGTGCGGAGATCGGTATCGGCAGCGGCTCCGACGGAGGCTTTGACCTCGGAGAGCGCGTGTTCGAATTCTTCGTGGGGCACGCCCATGACGGTGTCACCGAACATGTTGATGAGTCGGCGATAGCAGTCGTAGGCGAAGCGAGCGTTGTTCGTGAGTTGAGCGAGTCCTTCGACGACGACGTCGTTGAGACCGACGTTGAGGACGGTGTCCATCATGCCGGGCATGGAGATGGCAGCCCCGGAGCGAACGGCGAGCAGGAGAGGATTCTTGGGGTCGCCGAACTTTTTGCTGCTGGCCTTTTCGGTGCGTGCGAGGTGATCTTTGACTTCTTCGAGGAGTCCTGCGGGCATTTTTTGTTTGAGGTCGTTGTAGTCGCGACAGGTTTCGGTGGTGATGGTGAAACCTGGCGGGACGGGCAGACCTGCGAGGGTCATGTCGGCGAGGTTGGCGCCTTTGCCGCCGAGGAGGAGCTTTTGCTCGGCCTTGCCTTCGGCTTTGCCCGCGCCGAAGAAGTAGACGCGTTTGATCTTTTTGGATGACGACTTGGGCGAGGCCTTTGCGGGCGACTTGGCGGGGGCTTTTTTGGCAGCCTTTTTGGCGACTTTGGCCATGGCGGGGTGACTCCGGGAATGGGATCGGGCAGGATTCTTGGTTTTCGTTCGGGCGTCGCGGGAACCGGTTCCCTCGACACGCCCGCAGCTTGAGATTCGATGCCGATCGATCGAACGCCAAGCCCCGCCGAATCATTCACAAGCGATACCGGTGACAATCCGGCACTTGCGAATTCTCCGAGCGGAGCGGCGAGTATAGGACGGGGCGATGGTCGGTCAAGCGATGCCGGGTGATCCAAACTGACGCAGTGGGTATCATCCAAACAGATCGCTCATGAAGTGACGACTTGACAACGCGAAGGCGACCTGACTGCGAGACGAGAAACTGATGCCGAAAGACGAACCATCCAGGCCCGGCCGAGATCGCAAGACGGGACGTCCGGGCAAGCCGCAGCGCCAGACCAGGATGGAGCGTCAAGCGGAAGGTCGGTCGGAGCGGGACCGCGTGGTGCATGTCGACGACGATCAGGTCGGCCTGACGCTGGCGGCGGTGGTGAAGTCGATCGGGTGGAGTTGGGAGCAGGCGAGGCGTGCAATCGATTCCAGATGCGTGCAGGTGGACGGGAATCTGTGCCTGGATGCGAATCGACGGCTCAAGGGAGGCGAAGTCGTCAAGATCTACGCGACACCGCGCGCGCCCGTGCCGACGGCAAGAGACGTGCGTGTGGTGTATCGCGATCAGCATCTGATCGTTGTCGAAAAGCCTGCGGGCATGACAACACTTCGGCACGAGCAGGAAAAGAACTGGGACGCGCGACGCAAACAGAGACAGCCGACGCTTGAGGAATGCCTGGAGGAGATCCTTCGATCGCGAGCACCGTTGGGCAAGCGATCGACGGATCGACAACACGGCGGGAAGCGATCGACGCATCCGATGCAAGGCCGCGATCGATCGAAGGGAGTGCGTCCGGAAAATGAAAAGTCCGGGCGACACGAGGCATCGACCGCGAGGGGAGATTTCGTATCGCAACCGGTCCGCGTGCGGCCCGTGCATCGACTGGATCGAGACACATCGGGATTGATGGTCTTTGCGCTCTCGCCGACGATCGAGCGGGCGCTGATTGAATTGTTTAAGACACATACGATCGATCGATGTTATCGAGCGATCGTGGAAGGCGAGCCGAGGGCTGAGACGATCAGAACGTTTCTGGTGCGTGATCGGGGCGATGGATTGCGCGGGTCATGGACCGGCGGGGAGAAAGATCGACCGGCCGACGCGCAGGAGGCGATCACGCACGTCAGGCCGATCGGTGTGATAGGTCGTGATTCAGATGGTCAGACGTTGACCGAAGTGGAGTGTCGCTTGGAAACGGGTCGAACGCATCAGATTCGGATCCACATGAGCGAGCGAGGACATCGGCTGTGCGGGGAGCGGGTTTATACGCATGTTGCAGGCGCGCGGGCGCGAGCGGACGAGAGCGGTGCCCCGCGGCAGGCGCTGCATGCGGGGGTGCTGGGATTTGTGCATCCGGCGACGGGTGAGCCGCTGCGATTCCAGAGCGATTGGCCGCGTGAGTTGCGGGCTTGGATGGAGTCGATCGGGTAAGAGAGTTAATTGTCGTTTGGTTATAGCGTAGAGGGGGGAAGGACCGGGGAGAGGGATTCTCTTTAGTCAGTTTGTCTGTTTGCGAGCATGGGTTGCTCGCGGAGAGTTCCATGCGGTGTCGAAGTTGGGGAAGTGGATGCAATAGGCATCAACGCAAAAAGCTCGGGAGCACGAGGATGTTCTCCTCATTCTCCCGAGCCTCAGTGTTATTTGAGCTCGGCGACGGATTCAGGATCGACGACAACGGATGGAGAAAATCAAGGGGCAGTGGGGATCAAGGAGCTGTGAGGGTCAAGGATCTGTGAAGATCACGGCGTCGGGGTAGCGGGTGCTGCGGGAGCTCCGGCGGTGTAGTCGGCGTTCATCTTGGCCAGGACTTCGTCGGAGAGATTGGCGTTGTCGTTGGCGTAGAGGACGGTGCGCGAGCTGAGGGCAAAGCCGATGAATTGCTGCGTGTTCATTTCGTTGACCGCCTGCTCGTTGAGGCCGGGACGGATGTCGGCGACGACCAGCGTGTAATTCTTCTCTTTGGCGACATCACCGACGGCCGCGTAGACCTTTTCGAAAAGCGAGGCGATCTGCTGCTTCTGTGTTGCGCCGAGCTGGGATTGCTTGATCTGCAGGTTGAACTGACCTTCGTTGCGCTTGCGGAGCAGATCGAGCGTGAGCTTGTCGTGCTCTGGCGTACCGGGTCGGGTTGTGTTGTCGCGTTGGGAGAGGAGGGTTTGCAGCTCGGTCTTGAGCTTTTCATCTTCGGCGGTGATTTCGCGTACTTTGACGTTCCACTGTCCTTGCAGGGCCTTGAACTCTTCGAGTCCGAAGACGACGGCCCCGACATTGACGGTGGCGACGCGATCTTCGGCCATGACCGGCTGTGCGAGGCTAAGCGATGCGGCGACGAGGAGCGAGGCGATGAGGCGCTTCATGATGCGGTTCCTTTGAAGAATCCCTTTGAGGTTTGTTTGCTGATGACTGTGATAAGAATGCCTGAAGTGAACAAACGTTGCAACTTTATGCATTCATGGTTTCGTCATGGAAGGACGGTTTCATTCGGTCTGTGAGCGATCTGCACTAGGGGATGATCCCGAGATAGAAGCTGATGCGCTGATCGTCGTCCTGATTGTCCTTGGTGATGGGAAGGGCGTAATCGATTGCGACCGGGAGCTGGCCGAGCAGCGGGAGATTAATGCGTACGCCGAATCCCGCGGCGGATCGGATCGTTCCGAGTCGTACGTCGCTTTCGACAGTTCCTGCATCGACAAAGACGACACCGCGGAGCCTGTCGCCGTAGATCGGGAATCCGAGTTCGGCGGAGGCGAGCATCTGAAATTCGCCGCCGATGGGATCTTCGTCCGGGCCTTCGCGTGGGCTGACGCCTCGGAAGGCAAAGCCGCGAATATTTCCGAGTCCACCGCCGTAGAAGCGTTCGAAGAAGGGGCTATCACCGGTGATGTAACCGGTTTCGAATCGAAGGGCGAGGACGGTCCTTCGGTCGAGCAGGTCGGTGTAGAGGGTTTGATACCAATCAAAGGTGGCCGACAGCTTTTGAAACGTGTTTTCACCGCCGAGGAGACCGAAGCTTTCCCACGAGACTTGTGTGGTCGTGCCTTCGTAGGCGATCGGGCCGAGGTTGGTGGTATCGCGTCGACCGGTGAGAGTGAGGCTGGTGAGGAGCGTGTGTCCTTCGGCTTCGAGGATTTCAAAGGCGCGGATGGGTTTGTCGGTGAATTGGAAGATGCGGACGTCTTCGAGGCGTACACCGAGCGAAGCGGAATAGACGTCATCGAATCGCTTGCCAAGCGTGACGCGACCGCCGGCGCGGCGTTCTTTAAATCCTTCGCGGCGACGATCGCGCAGTTGCAGGTCGACGCCGAGTGAGTAGGGCAGATCGAAGATCCACGGATCTCGCCACGAAACCGACGCCTGAGTGATTTCGGTGCCCGGTTCGATCGACGCGCGAAATCGCTGTCCGCCGCCGACGAGTGCGTCCTGGTCGAGGATGTCATTCAGCGAGCGCGGCCAGCGTGTAATGTCGAAGTTCCGTTGTTCGTAGGTCGCATTGCCACTGATGCCGCCGTTGCTGCTGACGCCTGCACCAAAGGTCAGAATCGCAGTCTTGGCCTCTTCGACTTCGACGAGCACATCGCGTGTATCCGGCGCATCCCCAATCGGTGTGATACGAATGCGGTCGAAGAAGCGCAGTGCTTTGAGTCGATCTTCGCCCTTGCGGGCTTCGGTTGCGTTGTAGAGCTTGCCCGGTTCGAGCCGGAAGTCGCGCAGGATCACCTTTTGCTGCGTGCGTTCATTGCCTCGGATCTCGATGTTGCCCACGGTGAACGGTTTGCCCTCACCGATTTCGTAGACGAGTTCGATCGTGCCGGCTTCGAGTCGAAAGCGACGCTGGGTGTTGATTCGCAGGTAGTCGGGGTTGCTGCCCTCGGGCTGATAGATCATCCCGGTGCCGGCGTAATGATCGACGATTTTGTTGATGTCGCGATTGAGTATTTCCTGATCGAATGGTGTGCCTTCGAGCAGGCGAAGGTCGGAGCGGAGTGTTGCTTCATTGACGGCGGTGTTGCCACGAAATGAGACGCGTTCGACGCGGTAGCGTACGCCTTCGTCGATCAGGAACTCGACCTGCGCTTCGCGTTGGTCGGCGGAGAAGATTACGCGTCGTCCGACGCGTACATCGAAGTAGCCGCGCGACTGATAGAACTGACGAATGGCTGCGATATCGTCATCGAGTTGCTCTTCGACAAGCGTTCCGGGGCGCAGGAGCCAGATGTAGGTTCGGGCGGTGATTTTCTTCTTGAGTTCGTCTTCGTTGAAACTGACCGCGCCGACGAAGTCGATGTTGCGGATGATGACGTTGGTGCCTTCGGAGATCACAAAGACGAGTTGGCCGTCGCGGGCGAGGGCTTCGTCGTCGACGCTGACCTGAGCGAAGGGGAAATTCTTGGTCTGGTAGAACTGTTCGATGGATCGGCGGGCGAGCGCGATGCGGTAGTTGTCGATTCCCTGACCGGGTCGGATGTCGACGAGTTCTGCGAGTTGGTCGGTTGAGATTCGGCCTGACTCGTTGCCACGGAAGCCGATTCCGCGGACGACCTTTTGTTCGGTGACGATGAAGACGACCGCGACGCCGCGTTCGGTGGCTTCGAGACGTGCGACGACGTTGGCGAAGCGTCGCAGGCCGTAAATGCGGGTGTAGTCTTCCTGCACGACAGCGGGCTCGAGGGGTTCCCCGACGCGAGTGCGAACGACGTTAAGGATGGTCTGCGTGGGGACGGTCTGGTTGCCGATGACCTCGACGCGTTCGATGGTGCGTCCTTGAAGCCCACCCGCCGCGACCACTTCGGCGGGCAGTGCTGATGTCGGCAGAGCGGGGGCGTTGCTGGACTGAGCGTAAAGATCGGACTTTGGAAAGAGTCCCGTGAGCGTTGCCACGCCGGCAGCAAAAAGCGCGAGGCACTTTGGCGAGGGAGGAGAGTTCCGAGTCGGCCGCTGAGGTTTGGTCATCCTGACACCCGAGAGATTCGCCCGATGGTTGCTCGTAACCGGATGAGGATCATCGAGCGCGGTCGGACGTGGTTCTTTAGGGCAACGACTCCGCGTTGCCTGTTGGCTGCCGATGTTAAGCCGTCGCCTGCGCGTGTCAAAGGTGAGGACCAAAGTGAGCATGGAAATCGTGATGCTTCAGCCCTTCATGCCGGTGAGCGTCACACCCTGGATGAAGTAGCGTTGGGCGAAGAAGAAGATGGCGATGACGGGGAGGGTCATGAGGACGCTGCCCGCCATGTTGAGGGCGGGGTTGGAATTGACCTGGACGTTGAAGGCGTAGAGGCCGAATGCGAGGGGATAGAGTCGTTGGTCGGCGATGTAGAGGAGAGGGCCCATGAAATCGTTCCATGTGCCCATAAAGGTGAAGATGGCGATGGCGGCGAGGCTCGGGCCGATGAGGGGAAGGATGACGTTCCAATAGACGCGTAGGAATCCGCAGCCGTCGATGCGGGCGGAGTCTTCGAGGTCTTTGGGGATGCCTTTCATGAATTGCCGGAGCAGGAAGATGTGGAAGGCGTTTCCGAAGGCGGCACCGAGCCAGAGGGGATCAAGCGAGTTGTAGCTGCCGACGGACTTCCAGATGACAAAGTGCGGAATCATGGTGACCTGACTGGGGATCATCATGGTGGCGAGCATGAGGATGAAGCAGAGGTCGCGTCCGGGCCAGGTGAGGCGTGCGAAGGCGTATGCGATCAGCGAGCTGAAGATGACGTTGAGGACGACGTTGGCGATGACGAGGAAGAGGCTGACGCGGACGTATCGCCAGAAGGGGATTTGCTCGAGGACGCGGAGGTAGTTAGCGCCGAGTTTGTGGGCCCAGGCGCGGGTGTGGCTGGAGCGATCGACTTCGAGTGTCAGATAGACTGTGGCGCCGATGGCGTCTGCGCGGGTGGCGGGGCCGACGTCACGGAGGATGACCCAGTTGCGGATTTTCGTGCTGTTGTCGTCTTCTGACGGGTGTTGCCAGGCGCTGGCGGTCCATTCGAAATTGCCGAGCCATGTGTCGCGTACGGGGGAAAATCGTCGCCCGGAATGCTCGAGGATAAGGCGCGTGGTGTGCCAGGAATCGTCGGGTCGCAGGTCGATCTGCACGCGCAGAAGCTGGTTTGCATCGCGTGGAAGCGTGTGGCGTGAGGTGAGCGAGAAACGCGACTCTGTATCGGTGAACTGATAATCGACGCGTGCGTATCGCTTGGCGGCTGTGGTCTGGTCGTGGAGCGAGGCGACATCAGAGTGATCCGAAGTCCAGAGATCCAGCGGCAAGCGATCGTTGTCGAGAAGGACGATGTCAGGCGAATCCTTGAAGCGAACCTGAACCGAGCCGATGGCGAGGAATCGGTGGATGTCGGTGAAGATGCTCTCGACGAGCGCGCGGTCGACAACAGCACGCGCGGCGGTGAGGAATGTAGAAGCATCGGCAGACCAGACTTCCGGCGGCAGACGTTTGGCGAGGCGTTTGAAGAGTCCGCGTGCGACGTGCATTTCGGCGTCGGTGGTGCTGATTTGATCTGGGAACACGAATCCACTCTGACGTACCAGATCGACAAGGCCTGGCAGTAGTTCATTCTGTCGATCGATTGACTCGGGAAGATCGGCAAAAAAGCGATCATCGACATAAGGACTTGCATGCCTCGGAATCGGCGACTGCGGAAAGATCGTGAGCTCTTCGGGATAGAGCTCGCGATCGACTTTGGTGCTGCTTGCCATCATCCAGACAAATGGAAAGGAGAAGATGATCGTCCCGAGGATGAGCAGGGAGTAGACGAGAAATCGAGTTGAGCGTGATCGTTGCATGATGGGATGGGCTCGAGAGGCGGATCAATCGTGTTCGTAATGAACCCAGCGTTTGCTGAGTTTCATCTGGATGACGGTGAGAACGAGGACGATGAGAAACAGAAGCCACGCGAGCGCGCTGGCATATCCCATCGCGCCGTAGCGGAAGGCGTTATTGAACAGGTGATAGACGTAAAAGAGCGTGGAGTTGGCAGGCCCGCCCTGCGTCATGATGAAGGCCTGGCCGAAGACCTGAAAGGTTCCGATGAGGCCCATGATGAGGTTGAAGAAGATGTAGGGCGTGAGCTGTGGGAGAGTGACGCTGATGAATTGCCGGAGCGGTCCTGCGCCATCGACAGCGGCGGCTTCGTAGAGGCTTGTGGGGATTCCCTTGAGGCCCGCGAGCCAGATGATCATGCCTCCGCCTGCGCCCCAGAGTCCCATGAGGATGAGTGAGGGCTTGCTCCAGTTCGTGTCATCGAGCCAGCGTGGACCGGTGATGCCAATTTCGGCGAGAAGGGCGTTGACCAATCCGCCCTGCGGATTCAAGAGCCAGACGAACAGGAGCGTGCTTGCGACGAGTGGAACGATCGAGGGCAGATAGAAGAAGGTTCGCCACGCCGCCATCCCGCGGACGCCCTGATTCAGCAGGAGCGCGATTCCCAGACTGACCGCCATGCCGAGCGGGACTGCGAGCACCATGAAGATGGTGTTCCAGAGCGAGAGTCCGACGAGTGGATCGTCGCCTAGCATGCGTGCGTAGTTGTCCAAGCCCGTGAACTCGGCAGGATTAATGATGTCGTAGCGGGTGAAGCTGATGAAGAGCGAAAAAAGCATCGGTCCACCGCCGAAGATGATGAAACCGATGATCCATGGGGATGCACAAATCCAACCGCCCGCCCATTGACCGCGCATGAACGAGCCGTTGCTTCCGGGGACGACCGCCTCGCGACTGGCACGACTCATCCCCAGGGCTTGACCGACACGAGATCGAAATCCCACCTTGGTATCCCACGCGAAGATCAAGACCATCGCGACGACAACGATCACCAGATAGAGCGCGATGAACCAAGTCCAGCTATGGATCGGCCGACCGGGTGCGGGATTGACGAAGCGGTCGAGTTCGCGTTGAACGATCGCGTTGCCGGCGTCGAGGGCCTGTTGAGGACTCATGCGACCCAGAAGCGCAGCTTCGGTCTGATTGACGTGTTCGTTCCACAAGAGTTGCCCGACGGGAAGGATCGGCCGAAATCGAGCCACATCGAGCAGATCGTTGTATCGGGCGATGGCGTCCTTGTATTTTTGCTCGACGGCGGGGTTGTTGTAGATGTAGTGTTCGTATTGCCACTGGTTGATCGAGCGCTTGGGATACTGCTCGGGAATAAAGATCCGACCTTCGCTCTCAGCGAGTTGTCGGTCCTGCTCGAGCCGCATGCGAATGGCCTCGTCGGAGCATAGAAATCGGATCAGCTCCCACGCGCCGCGTTTGTTTTTGGCGGTCGTTGGAATTGAGTACGCCCAGCCGCCGGTCCAGCTGATGGACGTGTGGCCGGCGTTGTAGCGTGCTTCGGGCATGGGCGGGCTGTGTACGCTGAAGTCGACCGATCGACCGAACTGCCCGAGGACGCGATTGTTCCAGAATCCGTCGATCTTGATCGCGACGCGACCGATGATGAATGCGTCCAGCGCACCGCCCTGAAAGCCGCGCTGAAAGCCTTGCACGTTGCTGTATCCGCCTAGCTCGTCGTAGACTTCCTTCACCCAGGTCAGCGCTTCGACGATCCTCGGATCATTGAGCGTCACGCGCGATCCGTCTTCGCTGGCGAACTCGCCCCCATTCATCCAGCCGAACATGTAGAGCCAGCTATTGCCCCACATCGGGATGAAGCCAATGGTTTCCAGATCCCACTCGCGCGGATCAAAACGATTCAGGCCTACGCGGGTAAAGTGATCTTCAAGCGTTCGCCGTTCGCCGTTGGTTTTATGCCGGATGATCGTCAGTTTTCGGAGTGCGACCCGCATCTGCTCCCAAGTTCGAGGGGCCTGCGGCTTTCCATCGGCATCCACCATCCCTGCGCGACGAAGCAGGTCGTTGTTGACCACCATCGCGCGATTGTCCACGGACATCGGAATGCCATAGACCCGGCCCTCGTACATGGCCTCGTCCCATGTGGCCTTGAAATAATCTTCTGGTCGTGGCGTATCGGATCGACCTTGCGCGATATCGCTTTTGATGAATTCGTCGAGCGGCGTGAATGCGTTCCGGGCCGCCCACTCCGCAACGGCATAACGATCAAACATGATCACGTCCGGCGGACTGCCGCCCGCGACGCTGACAAGAAATCGCGTCGGATCAGCGACCTGATCCCGCGCGGCGGTCTGACCCGCAATCACGCGGTAGATCGGTCGGCTCGGGTCTTGCCGATGGGCAAGTTCACTCTTCCGCTCAAATGCACGGACAATGTCCGCCATCGCGCCAGAGAGCGGCCCGCCGGGGCCCATGTAATGAATCTCCTCGACCCGAGCCGTCGCAGAAGAGGCAGAAGACGATGAGGATCCGACTGATGAAGATGACGACGATGCAGATGAAGACGATGGGGATGAAGACGATGGGGATAAAGACGATGGGGTGGTCGAGAACGAATCCGAAGGCTGAACATCCGCGACATCTGCGAGCCGACGCGACGGATAGAGCCACCACAACACCACGCCGATCAACAGCGCGTAGATGATCGCCTTGCGAATATCCATCCGCTTCCTCCGCGATTCGATGTCAGTCCTCCGCCGACTGCGATCGCACGACCCGCGACGCAGGGCAAAAGTCTTGGAACAGCGAGCATACTCCTTTTTTCGCGTCTCGCCGAATCATTGCGATCGCTTTGCCAGTCGACCCTTCACACCTGCTGATTGCGACATCGGTTGATCCCTGGTCGATTCGGATGCACACTTCAGGGCATGTTTCAATTCGAATCGGGTGTGCATGCCAAAATTGTGGCCCCAGGCGTCGAGCGGCGACTTCTCGCCCGCGGCGGATCGATGATGCTCGTCGAAGTGCGCTTCGCCGCCGATGCAGTCGGGCCGATGCATCAACATCCACACGAACAAATCACCTTCGTGCAGTCGGGACGATTCCGATTCACCATCGACCAGGAATCACATGAGATTGGCCCGGGCGATTCACTCCATGTTCCGCCGAATGTCCGTCACGGATGCCACTGCCTCGAAGCGGGCATCCTCTTCGATACGTTCACCCCACAACGAGACGACTTTCTCTCGCCCGAGCAAGCGGGCTGATCTCCTGAGCGTCGCCGATCGTGCAAGTCCCCGGACGATGCAGCCGAACGCCTGGTCCTATCGGAACCGAAACCAAAGGGAATTTAAGGGGTTTGTGAGAAGCAGAGGTGAACGGACGATTCAATGGGCCTTACAGGGCTCGAACCTGTGACCTCATGCGTGTCATGCATGCGCGCTAGCCAGCTGCGCCAAAGGCCCTTGAGCGAGAGACTGTAGTCGGTTGGCTGGGGTAATTCAAGCGGTTCGGGCTGCGCGGGGGCGAGGTTGGGGATTTGGCTTGAAATCATTGGGTGACAGCGATGCGGGTTTGCAGGTCGAGTCTTGCGGTCGGGCCCAGAACGTAGGTGAGATCGAGTCGATAAAGAGGCGTGCCTTGGGGAAACTCGCGTAGGAGCAGGCGTGGGTCGCCTGGATCGAATGTCTCGACGTGCACGCGGTTCGGGGGCAGGTTGAGGGTGATGCTGAGTGGGCCGACGACGATGGAATGGTCGGCGTGGATGATGGGCCTGTCGACAAACCAGATGCGATGGACGATGTGATGCGTGTGGGTGTCGCTGGGGGCGAGTTCGAAGTGGTCATCGAGGATTGAAAGCCCGCCGTGGTCGGGAACATGGAGATGGCGCGTCCAGCGGCGAAGTTGTGCGTCGGCGGGGTATGCGGAGGTCAGATCGAAGGCGACTTCGAGCGTTTTGGGGTCGAAGTGGAGGAGGGTGGAGGCGGCGTCGCGACCTGGCTTTTGCTCGAATCCGTTGATGCTGGGGCAGCAATGTCCGCTGCTCATGGCGACGATGTAATGCGAGTAGCGGATTTCGTGTTTGAAGAAGTCGTTGCGATATCGAGGCGCGCCCAGATCGGGGATGAGGACTTTGTCGCCGAGATAGATTTGAAAGGTGCCGAGGTCGTTATGGTTGTGTTGTTCGGCGTTGTGTCCGCCGCTGATGGTGACGATCAATCGCGACTTGCCGGTCTGCGACTGGAAGATGGCTGCCTGCTGATCTGGAAGGAGTCTGGCTTGCGGATGCTGAAACGCTTCGAGTGATGGCGTGTTGGTCGGGCTGCGTGCGTCAAGAGAGCGTCTGACCAGTTGTCCGACGGTACGAAGTTCGCCTGGATGTCGATCGAGCCACGCATCGAGGAACGGGTCCTGCGTCACGCGCGCGAGCCACCGCATCGAACCGCGTGGCGCGCCGGCTCGAGGGCCCGAGTCGTTGCCGCAGAAGAACGTGTTGCCGAACATGTGCGCGCGACGCGGATAGCTTGCGATCATGCGGAGACGATCAAGATCGATTCGGCTGTTGAACGTCGCTTCGTCGAGTCGTGAAAGACCCATGCAGGCAAACTCAACGCCATAACACCAATAGCCGATGCCTTCGTCGCATTCGCCGCTCTCGGTGAAGGCGGATCGCAGAAAGTAATTCAGGAGTTCGATGAGTCGATCGGTGGTGCGATCGAGTCGTTCAGATAGATCGCTTGAGATGAGCGACTTGAGTTGCCCTTGTCTAAGGGAGCAGGTCGCCGACAGGAGAGATCCGGCACAGACGCCGGTCCAGTTGTTGGTGTGAGGCTTTTGCGGGTCCGCCCACCAGGGCATGGTCGTCAGGATGGGCACGAGCGTGCGGCGATCGATTTCGCTGATGATCGACTTTGCGAGCGTGGAGGAGTGATGAGCGATCCACGGCGAGAGCAGTTCGAGCGTCTCGGCGAGTTCGCCTGCCATCTCGCAGGCAGCGAGATCGAGTTGGCCCTCGCCGGAGGTCGGCAGATCGCTGTTTGGCAGGTGTGCGCTGACGACCCAGGTAGGCTCGTAGGCGAGCGCGAAGATCCAATTGAGGAGTCGATCGGCGGACGAATCGACGTGAGGCTGGTTGCCCTTGAGGAGTCGTTCTGCGACGAGTCTTTGGAGCTGCGGTCGGGTGGTTCGCCAGTGTTCGTCGAGCAGGTTTCGATTCTGCGTGCGCCGGGCGGCGAGATAGTCGGCGGCGGACGGGAGCGGCGGTTTTGGTGGGATCGAATCGAGGTCATGTGCGATGGATGCTTCGATCGCTGCTCGCGCAGCCTGGCTTTGCCAGAAATCGCGATCATCGATGGTCGGGAGGGAGGCGAACTGTGACATTTAGACGAGCGTAGATCGTGAAGCCGAGGAGGTAAAGGAAGTGGAGTTGGTCGTGCGAGAACGCGCAGGACGGCTCGATCAGCTTTGCTCGACTTGGATCAGCCTCGATTTGTGTGGATCAATGTCGATCCGTGTGGATCAATGTCGATGTGTTTGGATCAATTTCGATCCGTGCGAACCCATTGCTTTTCGCTGCCGCGTGTGAAGAAGGCGAAGTAGAGCGGGAGCTTGCGCAGGACGTAGCGCGGGACGCCGAGCAGTGCGGCGATCGGGCGTTCGTGTGGGCTGTAGCGTGTCCATGCGAGCGTGATGAGCAAGCTGAGCGTCGCCAGACCGATTGCTACGGTTGCTGCGGGCGCGTAGCTGGCGCGGCCGAGGACAGCGGGGACGAGCAGTCCGATGAAAGCGAGGAGGGCAAGAACCAGAAGAAAGCTAAGAGGCGGGACGAGCAGATCGAGCGCGAGCAGGACGGCACGAAGATTAAGTTTCATGAGTCCTTTGAAGAGGACGCGTGGCGCGGTGGTCAGGAGCGTGCGAAGGTGGCCGTGTTCCCATCGTCGGCGTTGCGTGAGTGCGGCGTCTTCGCCTGTCGGGAGGACGCCGTCGATGTAGGCGGTGGGACAGAATCGTGGTGCCCGGCCTCGCTGCGCGAGGTCGAGTGCGAGTTGCATGTCTTCGACGATGTTTCCACTGGCGAGCGGCGCATCGCGTAGTGCATCGTAGGGGAATGCCATGCCCGCGCCGAAAAGCGGGCTGGGCCCACCGATACGGGAGAGACCGAGTGGCCTGACGTGATTGCGTACGACGAATGCCAGATGGGACACGACGCCTGCGCCGTCCGGCGAGGGAGGTTCGGCGAGGATGTAAACGCCTTGAGCGGGAGCCCAGGTGCTTTCGACGGAAAAGGTGAGTTCGTCAATCGCGCCGGGCCTGAGCGAGACATCGGCATCCAGCAGCACAACATAAGCAGGCGGAGCTTCGGCGAGATGGCGAACGCCGAAGTCCAGGGCATAGCCCTTTCCGCGTTTGGTGGTGTCGTTGCGGATGATGCATTCAGCGCCGGCAGCGCGGGCGTGATCGGCGGTGTCGTCGGAGCAGTTATCGGCGATGACGATGAGTCGATCGCCTGCCTGAAGTTGCCGGGCGGCAGACTCGACGCTGGTACGGACCAGCGCGCCTTCGTTGTGCGCGGGGATGAGAACCGCAACACGTGGTCGAGGACCGGCGAATCCGGTCGGCGTCGATCGTCTTGAGATCATCGCCATGAACAGCTCAACGCAAACGACCACCATCGGCACCGAAAGCACCGCGGCTGTCAGCCAGAGCAACACGTTGAGCCAATCCATCCTAGACGTTCCTCGATCCCTTGAGTCTGTCAGATTAACCGACGTTTCGGGCCCCGCCAAAGAGCATTCTCAAACGTTCTGCCTCGACTGCGATATCGTGACGCAACAAGACACGCTGGCGACCGATTCGACCCATCTCATCGAGTTTTGACGTCGGCATGGCGAGTGCGTCCGATAGTGCGGTGGCGAGTTCTTCGGCGCTTCCCGGCGAGACGACCCAGCCGACCTGGCCGTCGATCAGTTCCGGGATGCCGGCGATGCGCGTCGTGACGACCGGGCGGGAAAGTGCCAGAGCTTCCATCAGCGCGACGGGCAATCCCTCAGCGAGTGAAGGCTGAGCGATCAATCTGGCTTCGTTCATTTCTCGCTGGACATCAGCGGCGCTGAGCCATCCCAGGAGCTTGACTTGGTCCCGTAACTCGTGGCGAGCCACAGCCGCCTCGATCTGCGGTTGCATTTCACCGCCTCCGATGAGTCTGACTTCAATCGGGATGCCGCGCGACTTGAGAATCGCAGCCGCCTCGACGAGCACAAGCTGAGCCTTTTGCTCGACCAAACGACCGACGCAAACCACGCGAGTGTTATCCGGCACGGGAACGCTGTCCGACCGAAGAAACCGTGCGTCGAGCCCGCAGCGCACGACCTTGATCTTCGGCCAGTGCTCAGAGGCGCACCACCGCATGAGTTGTCCGCGCCCGAACTCGGAGATGGCGACTACGAAACGCGCACGAGCGATCTTGTGGCCGAGACCGAGTCCTGGCGCTCGATCGAATTCTTCGGGACCGTGCACGGTAAAGCTGTAAGAGATGCCAGAGAGCGCGCTGGTCATGCACGCGACGGCGGCGGTGTTGGTGCCGAAGTGGGCGTGGAGATGTGTGATTCCATCACGTTTGAGCCAGCGGGACAGCACACACGCTTCGGCAAAGCAGATCAGATGCCGCAGAAGCCCGCGATCTGAACGACGACCTTCGCGGACGGCATCCCCGAGTGTTGCGATGAATCGGCCGGGCTTGGTGAAGCACGTCAGCACGATTGCGATCAAAAGACCGAGCGCGCCCACGCCGAGCACTTCGCGTGAAAGGGCGTGTTCGCGTTGATCTTGTTCGTCAGGGAGCGGGCCGACATATCTTCGAAGGACGTATCGCTGGACCTGAAGTCCGGCTGCTTCATGGGCCAATAATTCGCGCCGCACAAAGCTGAGCGATGGGAGGTAGACATTGACGAGGTAGCCGACGTTCACGCTGTACTCCATCGTCGGCATATCGGGCCGGTTGCTGTAGTTGGAATCGACGGGTCGATTAGAAAACCTGCGCGTTTCTCCACGCGCTGCGACCTTGAAGATGCCTATGTTTTGGACGAAAGACAAGTGTACCCGGGCGGTGTTCCGGGTTGCGTGTCGAAGTTGAACGGATTTTCAAAGTGGAGGTGTTTGCGTCATGACGACATTTTTCAATCACGTGAAGACGGCGGCGCTTTTGGGCGGACTGTCGGCGCTGGTGCTGGGCGCGGGTCATTTGATCGGGGGGTCGAATGGTTTGATCATCGCGTTGATGCTTGCCCTGCCGATGAATCTGATTGCGTTGTTTTTCGGCGACAAGATGGCTCTTGCGAGCATGCAGGCGCAGGAAGTCGGACCGGAGCATCCGTTGCATCAGATGGTCGCACGATTGGCCGATCGCGCGTCGATGCCGATGCCACGCGTGTATGTGAGTCCGCAGATGGCGCCGAACGCGTTTGCGACCGGTCGCGGTCCTGCCACCGGAAAGGTTTGCGCGACCGAAGGCCTCTTGCAACTTCTGAACCCGAACGAGATCGCGGGCGTGATGGCGCATGAACTGGCGCATATCAAACATCGCGATACGATGATCATGACCATCGCCGCCACCATCAGCGGGGCGATCAGCTACCTCGGTTATGTGTTCATGTTCGGTGGATCGTCGAGCGATGAAGAGGAGGGCGGCGGCCCGCTCGGCCCGCTCGGCGGGATCCTGCTGCTCATCCTCGGGCCGATCGCAGCAGCGATTGTGCAGATGGCGATCAGCCGTCAGCGCGAGTATGCCGCCGATACCGAAGGAGCGGCCATCGCAGGCGATCCGATGTACCTCGCGACCGCGCTGGAAAAGGTTCACGCCTATGCCGAGCGAATTCCGGTCAATGCTCCGCCCGCGATGAACGCGATGATGATCGCCGACGGTCGCAGCAGTTTTGGCTCGATGCTGGCGGGGCTTTTCCGTACGCACCCGGAGCTGGAAAAGCGTCTGATGAATCTGATCGGACGCCCGAGCAGCGGCACGTTCACGGCTCCTCCGCCGATGCCGCGTCGATAAGGTATCGCCGACGCAAGCTTGCATTCCTGTCAAGGCGAAAAGCTCTCTGGCGGGGTGCGAGCTTTATCGAGCGTGATCTCGTCAAAGACTTCACCCTTCGCGTCGATGGCGCGGAGGGTGGCTTTGCCTTCGGACGTGAGATCGACGCACCAAAGGTGATTGCGTCCATCTGCTCGTTCAAGCCACCATGCGGTGCCGGGCGCGGGAACTTCGCGTGTGCGAACACCCCACGCGCCGTCGCCAAAGTAAATGATACCGCTCGCGTCGTTGCGTTGATGTTTGCGGATGGGGACGGTGCGTTTGTAGTTGTGGTGATCGTTTTCAAACACGCCGGTCACGCCGAAGGTTTCGAAGTGGGGCACCCAGTGTTGTCGGATGGCGATCGAGCGTGGGGCGTCGAGCGGCGTGCCATTTTCGGGGGCCTTTGTCGTGCCGTAGGCGGGGTAGTGATAGACCGGAAAGACGAATTGCTGTTGCGTGCGAGCGGCGAGGGCTTCGCCAAGCCACCTGGCCTGCGCGCCGTCGAAAGGATGGGTGTGGCCGCTATCCAGAACGATGAGCGAGAGATACTTTCCGAAGTCAAGCGCGTGGTAGGAGCGATCGTCAGGCAAAGTGAAGAGGCTGTAGAAGTAGATCGCATCGTCGGGGATTTTCCCGTTGTATCCGCCGCGCACTTCGTGGTTGCCGATCGCGACGACCATGGGAATAAGCCGTCGATCCGCGCCGACGCTGAACCGCATCCACGATTCGAGCCAGTCGGCGATTCGTGTCGCACGGACGCCGTCCTCATAGGCCAAATCTCCGCCGAGCAGGGCGAAATCGGGTTCGAGCGATCCCGCGACCTTGTTCATGGCATCGACCATCTCGCGTGTATGCATCATGTCTCCGCCGGTCACGAAGCGAACGGATCGCGTGGACAGATCGCCGGGCATGGTGCGGAATCGCCAGCCGTCGGTCGGTTTTTCCGGGCGTTTGCCGATGCCAAACTCGTACGTCGTATCCGGCAGCAGCCCGGTCAACTCGATATACCTGCGTTCCAACGCGCTCGGAGAGAGTGTCTTCTGCGAGGCGTTCACTTCCGTCCATTCACCCTCGCTTCCGAGTTGACGATAAAAGACCTGCAGCGTTCCCTTGGGATAGAGATCAACCCAGTTGATGGTCATCGTCGTGGCGGGATCGCGCGACCAAGTGAGATAAAGCCCGACGAGATCCTGTGCGCGTGCCTTGCCGGGCAGCAGCAGGAACGCGATAAACGCGATCAACATGAGGATGGATCGATGGGAGCAGTTGGAGCGTTTCATGGAGGGGTTCCTTGCTTGATGGGCTTGCTCTGTGTCGCATCACAAAGTCACTGGGCGGCGTCGCGCTCTGCCTCGCGAAGTTCTTTTGCCGGGATGAGGTTCATGACATCCTGGGGAATATGCCCGGCGGGGAATGCGATGTGAAGCTGGCCGGCACCCGAGGCGAAGATGAGTCGCCCGGCGGGATCGAGCCAGACCCGGCGGATCGCGCTGACAGGGAGATTCCGCGCGAAGACGGCCTCAACGATGAATGGATCGGCTTTTGAACGGCCTGGCTCGGCGTCGGTCGTCTTGATGGTGGACCCTTCCTGCGCGATGCGCTTTAGTCTGACCACGCGTCCGGGTGCGTTGATGAAGAGGAATCTGTCGTCTTCGATCTCCATCATTTGAGGCGATTGATTCTGTAACGGAAGTCCTGCGATGTGAGGGGGCAGAAGCCAAGACATCTCACGGCCCGCTGCGTCGCGGACGGTCAGATCAACGACCCCGCCGCCAAAGGTGAGGCCGTTGCGCGAGCGTCCGATCTCGCGACGCTTGGTGGATGTATCGCTGAGTGCAGTGGTAAATTCTTCGTCCTTGATCGCGACCCAGTTCGCACCGCGCAGCGCCCAAGCCCCGCCGCGCCGGATGGCGGGCCAGCCTTCGGCATCCCATCCGCTCTGGCCGGGCGAAACGTCCATCACCCAGACCGGCATGCGTGGACGCGGATCAGGAAGGAACGGATCGATCACGAGCGTCGGGCCGTTCGGATCGATGGTAGAGAGCAACCATCGCCCGCGTGAATCGATGCCGCGGAATCTGTTAAATCGTTCGTTGCCTTTGCGATTGAGCGGTTCGGCATGGATTCCGATCCACCGCAGCACGCCGTCGAGGTCATGTTCGATGATCCATTCGATGCCTGCTGCGCGGAGAGTGCGACCTTCGCGGGAGATTTGCTCGATGAGTCCGTCAGCTAGTCGTTCGGGCCAGAGTCCGGGCCGGACGGAGAGCCACGCCGGTGCGTAACGCTGCACCGCGCCGCTGCGATTGACCGCACTGAACCCGCCCTGCAGATGCAGGACGATTCCGCCGTCGGGCAGGCGAGCGACGACGCGGCCCGAACCGCGTTCGAGGCGCAGTCCGAATAGAGTTGGTGCGGTTCGGTCTCCGAGCAGGACATCAATGCGTACGCGTGCCTCGGCACGTTGCGCGTCGCGTTTGGCTTCGAGGGTCGGCCAGGCAGCCGGCCCCATGGCGCTGATGTTGCGCTGGGCTTCGCTTCGCACATCCGGTTCGGGATCGGAAAGTTGACCGATGAGCCTTTCGAGCAGTGCCTCATCGATCGAGCGGCTTTCGAGCAGCATCGACGCCGTCTCAATCCGATCGCCCTGACGATGCAGCACCAGCACGGTGCCGTCGGCGAGCGGGATCAGATGAGCGATCGAACTCGGCCAGCCTTGGCGATCGTCGGATGTTGCGAGCAGTTTCCAATCCCCGTCGATCCAGCGCGCGACGGTGGACGGCACATCGGCATCTGCGTGCGTGCTCCATGCGATCGGACCGACCGCCGACATCGCGACATGCGCCATGCTTCCCGGTCGATCGGCCTGAAGCTCGACATGCCTTTCGACGATCGCGAGCGTTCCAAGTGACGGACTTTCGACACGCAACATCGAGACGCCTGATCGGGTCGGGACGAATGTCGCATCATCGAAGGCCATCGCGCGTGGATAATCCCGCACGAGCGACTCACTGGATGTCGTATCGAGCGGGAGCGGATCGTGAGGCTTGTCGTAGCGTGGAAGACGTGCGAGCAGAACATCCCGTCCGTCCCGTTCGACGATGAGTTGGAGTGAAAGACCCGCGCCGGGCGATGGTGCAGGAAGCCATCGAGCGAATTTGACGCGGTCGCGTGTGACGTGTGATTGCGAGCGGAAGGCGTCCTTGAGCAGCGTCTCGGCGGGCGGCGCGTCGGGATGGGTGAGCCAGAGATCGCCGCGCGGGCACAGATAAACTGGCGTGTCGATCACGACATGCGCTGCCGACATGAGCGGAATCGATCGCGTGAGCGGTTCGGTCGTCGGATCATTTGGATTCAGATGTCGGATGAGCGAAACAAAATCGTGGGGGCCTTTGAATGCTGTCGGCGCTTCTTCGGGTTCTGGCGGGTCGCTGGGAACTTCGGGCTTGAGCGTATTGTCGGGCTTGGGTGCATCGTGAGGAATGGTGGAGTCGGCGGCGATCGGATCGGATGGTGCCGGGTTTCGATAGATGATGACGACGATCACGCCTGCCGCGATCAGCAATACGCCCATGCCGACGATCAGGCTCATGATCCATATGGGTCTGCGTCGACTGCGGCCGTTGTTCTCGGACGGCTGTCGCGAGGGCGTCGGATCAGGGATGGTCGGGCTGCTCGACATCGTCGCCTAGTGTATCGACTGAACGATGGCTCACGACTGGCCGTGATTCAATAGTGCAAAAAACGGGTAAGGCGGTTTGTCAGGCGGACTGCTTGCGGTAGTCTTTCGCGGCTCTGGAGGTTTTGTCATGAAGCTCGAGTCATCCGATCCCGTCGTCGCCCAGATCATCGCCAAAGAGCGCGTCCGCCAGCAGAACACGCTGGAAATGATCGCGTCGGAGAACCATGCGTCCGAGGCCGTCATGGAAGCTCAGGGCTCGGTGATGACCAACAAATACGCCGAGGGTTATCCCGGCAGGCGTTATTACTCGGGCTGCGAGCATTATGACGAAGTGGAGAATCTGGCGATCAAGCGGTTGTGCGAGCTGTTCGGATGCAAGTACGCGAACGTTCAGCCGCACTCGGGGGCGAACGCGAACTTTGCGGTGCAGTTTGCACTGTTTAATCCGGGCGACAAGTTTGCCGCCATTGAGTTGTCCAACGGCGGGCATCTGACGCACGGTTCGGCGGTGAATGTGAGCGGCAAGTGGCTCACGCCGGTGACGTATCGATTGGTGCAGGACGAATCGCGCTCGGACTGGGGCTATTTGGATTTCGATTCGGTCGAAGCCGTGATGAAAGAGCATCGCCCGAAGGTGATCATGTGCGGCTACAGCGCCTATCCGCGTGAGATTGATTTCAAAAAGTTCCGTGAGATCGCGGACCGATACAACGCGATTCTGTGGGCGGACATTGCACACATCGCCGGTCTTTGTGCGGGCGGGGCGCATATGAATCCGTTCCCGCATTGTCATGTGGTGACGAGCACGACGCACAAGACGCTGCGGGGCCCGCGTGGCGGGATCATCATGACTGACGACGAGGAACTGTCGAAGGCATTCAACAAGGCCGTCTTCCCGGGCAGCCAGGGCGGGCCTTTGATGCACGTCATCGCCGCCAAGGCGGTCGCGTTCGGCGAGGCGCTTCGCCCGGAGTTCAAGACCTACTCCGCGCAGGTCGTCCGAAATGCCAAGCGGCTGGCGAGCGAACTGAGTGGAAAGGGTTACAAGCTGGCGAGCCGCGGGACGGACAATCACCTGATCCTGATCGACCTGCGTCCGGTGGATGCGGACCTGACGGGCAAGACGGCGGCGTTGTGGCTCGAGCAGGTCGGGATCATCGCTAACATGAACACCGTGCCAAACGAGTCGCGTAGTCCGATGCAGACGAGCGGCGTGCGACTCGGCACGCCGGCACTGACCACGCGCGGCCTGCTCGAGAGCGACATTGCCGAGGTGGCCGGCATCATCGACATGACGCTCCGCTCCAAGGGCGAGGCGACGAAACTCGCCGAAGCGGGCCAACGCGTGCGGGCGGTCTGCGAGCGGTTTCCGATGCATTGATCGAGGCCTTTGATCAATAACATTGTCGACGCATGAATACAGCGTGCGATCGAAGTCAGCGCGTCTCGGCGATCATCGCGATGATCATCAGGACCGAGACTCCGCCCCATACGAGTGTGAAAATCGCGCCGCAGATGATGCCGATCCACGCGTGCACGTTTCCCTTCAGGCGTCGATCGGCGAGATAGCGTCGATACCCCATGATGCCCAGCACGAACGCTGGGACCGCCAACAGAAGGCCTATGAGAGGGAACAGCGAAAAAATGCCCAGGTAGTAAGCCGTCAAGGCCGGCCAATTCCTAAACGGAATGATGGCCGCAACGGTCTCGTCGCCGCCCGGGGTTGCGCCGGGCGATGCACTGGGCAACGACGTGGGTTGCCGCTGGTTCGACTCGATTGGATTCAATTGTGCCTCCCTAGAATTGAGCAGGCTGAGGGTATCGACCGGCCGGCTGAACCGCAATCATGCGCGCGAGGCAGCGTGAATCGAAATCGTGTGTAACTTGAGACTGCCTGATTCGAAGACACATCGTCACGGCACGAGCCAGCTTGCGCGGATGCCAGCTTCGCCATAGTCAAAGCGTGCTCTGCGATGCCCTTCGTGGTGAAGGTAAAGCCAGTCAATCGAGACGACGCGCGTTCGCACGACGGAAAAGTGTTCGTGCCCGTCTGGCAGGGGCTCGGGGATCGATTCCGGGCGATCGACTTCGGTCGAAGGGGGAAGTGCGACGCGATAACATTCGCGGCTCATCGGGTGAGATGCCTCCCAGCGGGCCTCTTTGACCGGGCCATCGGCGAAGATCTCGGCGAATGCGTCGATGCGAAGCTGCGTGCGGGCGTGGGCATCATAAAAGAGCCATTGCACGCGTGGTTGTGTTTTGAGTTGTGCGATTTTGGGGCTGCGCCGGTCGGTGTGAAAGGTCAGCTCGGCGCGGTCGCGCGCGGCATTGCGCAAGACGACTGTGCGAACTTCGGGAAGCCCGTCGGGTCCGACTGAAGCAACCACCGGCGTATGAAAGCCGCCGTGCCGGGATCGGGCTGCTTTGACGAGCATCGCCCATAGATTTTCCAGATGCTCGGACAGCCTTGGATCGCCGATGACAGCAACCCTCGGCGCGTTGGGCGCTTCGGAGTCGGATCGAAGGGATTCAGGGGACGTAGATGAAGCCAGAGATTCCACGCAGGAATCGTAGGGTCTCTCATGGGCGGTAGGAAGGGATGCGACGGGCGTTCATCGATTCTAAAGAAGAGAAGCCCGACGCGGGGAACGTCACTCATACGCCATGATCAGACCAAGCACCAGGCCGCCTAACGCGCCGAGCATCGCGATGAGCGGACCCGCACCCAGGAACAAAGCTGGCAGGAATGCGCCGACGATCATGAGTACGCAGCAGGTCGGCAGGACTTCGGCACTCAGACGCGATGGACGCGCGAGGTGGGGCTGGCGTTGGACGACTTCACGATGTTGCGCGTGCGTCATATCGTTCTCCGAACGTGATCACCACAAACCCATTGGCGGTCAGGGGCAAGACCCGGTACAGATCGGTATTGCCCAGCTTGCCTTGTCGCTTCATGCGCAAAACAAGAGCCACTCTCCCAACAGAATCAGTATCGGATAGATCCCGAGGAAAGCTTGAGCGGCGGATAAAAGCGGCGTTCGAGCGATGATACAGCGGGTGTAAATTGGAAATTCACCTTCGAATGGCCGATAACCGGGTCATGGTCGGTTGGTGCAAAAAGCTATCGGAATCGAAGTGGTTCGGGCGCATCGTGCTGGCGGTGATCCTTTTCAACGCCGTGTTGATCGGGGTTGAGAGCAGCCGTGAAATGATGGCCCGGCACGGCCGGTTGCTCTTATCGATCGGACAGGTGGTTCAGGCGATTTTTGTCATCGAGATTCTGATCCGTTTGGTCGCGCACTATCCAAGGGTTGATCGATTCTTCAAGAGTGGTTGGAACGTCTTTGATTTCTGCGTGGTCGCGCTCACCTTGCTTCCCGCTGCCGGTCCACTTGCGGGGGTGGCGCGGCTGGCACGCGTGCTTCGCGTGCTGCGGCTTATTACGGCGTGGCCTGAGCTGCGATTGATCGTCTCGACGATGCTGCGCTCGATCCCGTCGATGGGGCATGTGATCTTGCTGCTCACGCTACTGATCTATATCTACGCGGTGCTTGGCGTGCAGTTTTTCGGAGAGCGTCAGCCGGAGTTTTTCGGATCGCTTGGGCAGGCGTGTTTGAGTTTGTTCGTGATCCTGACGCTCGAAGGATGGGCGGACGTGCAGGCGGCATCGCTGGAGTATGCGCCTTGGGCATGGCTTTACTACGGCAGTTTTGTCGTGATTGCCGTCTTTGTGGTGATCAACCTGTTTATTGCCGTGGTGACCAACAATCTGCAGCAGGCAAAGCTGGAAGACGATCGCTCGATGCCTTGCGAGAAGTCGGATCTGTTGAAGAGCCTCGATGATCTAAAGCGTCAGATCGAGCAGGTCGAAGCCCGGCTGCGCGATCGAAAATGAATCGCGCGCGGTATCGACCATAAACCGCGCGATTTGACGAAATCAGATGATCGTGGCCGATCTGCAAACAGGGCGTTCGTGAGTATGATGCGGGCATGAAGATCTACACCCGCACGGGCGACGACGGAACAACAGGCCTGATTGGCGGGTCTCGTACGGCCAAGGACGACTTGCAAATCGACACTTACGGAACGATCGACGAGGTCAACGCGTCGCTGGGCCTTGCTCGTTCGGGCGGGCCCGCGTGGCTCGATTCGCTCGTCGAGCCGATCCAGAATGAACTCTTTGTCATCGGCTCGCATCTTGCATTGGCAGACGGTCAGAGTCCGGACGACTGGAGACTTCCACGGATCACGCCGACCTCGATCGAGCGGCTGGAGAAGCAGATCGATCTCGCTCAATCCGAGTTGCCGCCGCTGAAGAACTTTATCCTGCCCGCTGGCACGGAGACGGCATCGCGTCTGCATCTTGCCCGTACGGTGTGCCGGCGCGCCGAGCGGCTGATCGTGACGTTTGCCCGCTCGCGCAGCCTCGATCCGGTGATGCTGGAATATCTGAATCGCCTCTCCGACTGGCTGTTTGTGCACGCGCGCCTCGCCAATCATCGTTCGGGCGTCGCCGATACCATCTGGACCGGCTGATTGGGTGCATGCCGGCTGATTGGGTGCATGAACGCCTGCATATTCACTTGGACGAAGGATCGCCTACAATAACGATTCATGTTCAGCTCCATTCCCGAGATACTCGAAGAACTGAAAGCCGGTCGCATGATCGTGCTGGCCGACGATGAGGATCGCGAAAACGAGGGCGACCTCGTCATCCCCGCCGAGACGTGCACGCCAGAGGTCGTCAACTTCATGCTGCAGCACGCCCGCGGGCTTATTTGTGTCGCGCTCGACTCGGCCCGGTGTCGCGAACTGAATCTTCACGCGCAGGTGGATGTCAATACGGCTCAACTGGGGACGGCCTTTACCGTGACCGTCGATGCGCATCCGAAGTTCGGCGTCTCAACAGGCGTCAGCGCGCGTGACCGCGCCAAGACGATCGAGCTGCTTCATCGCGACGACACCACGCCCGGCGATCTCCTGCGACCAGGACATATCAATCCGCTTCGCGCCCGTGACGGCGGGGTGCTTGTGCGTGCGGGGCAGACCGAAGGTTCCGTCGATCTATCCCGTCTCGCCGGCTTCAAGTCGGCTGCGGTCATTTGCGAAATCATGCGTCCCGACGGCGAGATGGCGAGGCGTGACGATCTGGTGGCGTTTTGCCGCACGCACAACCTCAAGATGTGCACCGTCGCAGAACTCATCAGCTATCGACTCAAACGCGAGCAACTCGTCAGGCGTATCGAATCCATTCCCATGCCCACGCGGTGGGGCGATTTCCAGCTTATTGCTTATCAGTCACAGACCGACCCCGAACCGCATCTTGCCCTCACGCTCGGGGGCATCGGATTGCCAAACGCCGCCGGAGAAGTCGAGCCGATCGACGATCCCGTCCTCGTGCGTGTGCACTCTGAATGTCTGACCGGCGACGTCTTTGGCAGTCAGCGCTGCGATTGTGGTCCACAGCTTGACATCGCCATGCAGGCGATCGCACGAGAAGGCCGCGGCGTCTTGGTCTATTTGCGACAGGAGGGCCGTGGGATCGGACTGGCGAAAAAGCTGCGAGCTTATCGGCTTCAAGACACCGGCCTCGACACAGTCGAAGCCAACACGCGTCAGGGCCTTCCGATCGACAAACGCGACTTCGGCATCGGCTCGCAGATCCTGCGTGATCTCGGCCTGCGCAAGCTGCGCATCATGACCAACAATCCCAAGAAGATTCACGGCATCGAGGGCTTCGGCCTGCAGATCGTTGAGAGTTTGCCGATCCGGTCCGAGCCGAATCCTCATAACGAACGATATCTGCAGACCAAGCGCGACAAGCTGGGGCACGGGTTGTGAGAAAGCCCGGCAGCGTCGATCCGCTGATCAATAGAAAGATCCGCTGATCAATGGAAAGATCCGCTGATCAATAGAAGGCTGCACCGACTTCGAAACCCCCCTCCGGGCATTCGCGGCAGGAGACGATGCGCATGCGCGTCGAGATGCGGAGTTGTCCTCCGTTGACGACGATCCAATGACGCGCGCCGACGCGATATTCGGTTTCGGCCTCAGCATCGCGAAAGCCCACGCCATGCAGGGACAGGTCGGTCACCAGAACCTGTCGGCCCGGCGCGGAGCGATCGTTCGAATCGCCGCTGATCCAGGCGGGTACCAGTTGCTCCACGCGTCGACTGCGGCGGCGGTCCTCGGTGAGGGTCGCGGCGTTATCGAGTTCGTATTCATTGAGGTAAGTGCTGTCCACGTCGAGTAAATCGGATTGAAATGGAGATTCGTCATACTGCCGGGGGAGCTGATTTTGCGATAAATGCGACAGAAACAGCCGATGAATGGGAAGGTTTGCGGGCCCTGCGGGGCGTTCGGTCTGGTTTGGTCCGATTTTCCGGGTCGAAGCCTGCAACCGAAGCGGGTATCATGCGTCTGATAGATAGGTGCTTTCGTTTGCGATTCCATTCTGGGACCGATTGAGGGACATGCCATGAAACAGTCAAAGTTCAATCAACGTATCACAATGATCTCGCTCGCGGTCGCGGGCGTGTTAGGCTCGGCGGGTGTTGCGTCGGCGCAGTATCAGATCGATACCTCCCGGGCGACCGATGCCAATCGACGCGTGGGAAGCGCCGGTTTCAATGATTCGGTGATCACGCGAGAATACGGCGCGGCCAACCTCGTGACCAACAACCTCGTCAATGGCAACATCACCGCAGGACGCGGATTCCGGGGTTCGCTCGGATATGCCGATACGCGGGCCTTCCGCGGGCAGCTTCCCAGTTCGTCGATCGACCGCTTCGTTCAGGGCAGCAGCGGCATCACCACCGGCGGATTGCCCAGCTTCAACTCGAACGTCGTTCGTCCATATTATGGCGTGGGGCGGGGCGTGAATCTGCCCACAGCCGGCTCGGGCGACGGTGCGTTCACACGTGACATCGGTGGCGGTGGATTCGTCCCGGCAACCTCACGAACCTTTGACCCCGCCGACGGTCGGATCGACTACGGCGGACTCGATTCGGCGCTCGTTCAGCGGAGCGCGTTCGACACGACTCGTGTGGCCAATCCGCTGCCCGCAAGCTCGCAGCGATATCAGATGCTTTCGACCAGCGTCCGCTATCGCGACGCCGCTCGACTCGATCCGGGCGGAAGCGTCTTCCTGTCTGAGTACACGCGTATTGTCCGCGGCAGCAGCCTGACCCCAGCCGAGGCCAAAGCGGTTGCGGAGCTTCGCGAGCGCGTCTCGGGAACACCTGCCGTTGCAACCGACGCGCCGCCCGTGGAAGCGGGCACGAGCGTCGGTTTGACCGTCCGCCGCGCCGGTGAAGCTGCAAGGCCAGCGGGCGTGAAGCCGGGAGACAACACGCAGCTCGATGCGTTGCGTGAGCGATTCAAGCTCGTTGGAGATTCGACGCCGACGCTGCCCGGTGCGGAGAACGCCGAACAAATCCGTCAACTCAACGCCGAGCGCATCGCTGAACGAGATGCCGCGGCGCGGGCGGAACGCGAGGCCGCGCGGAGCGGCAATCGCGCGACGCCGCCCGTTCGCGTTGCACCCGTTTCGCCCACATCGCCTGCGGCTCCTGCAACCTCGCCTGAATCGGCTCCGCCGACACCGGTGATCCCCGATCCCGCTGCTCCCAGCGATCCGTCTGTGCCCGTCGTCGCCCCGACCACCGATGTGACGAGCACACCAGACGCGAAAGACGCAGCGACAACGCAGGATGGTTCAACGATGACAATCGACACGCCCGCGCGGACCGTCGTCCCGGGCGTGGAGATCAAGAGCTTCGCTGCCGGCATCAGTGAGCCGGCCGTGGCTTCTGTGATGCAGCGCGCCGAGAAACTGCTCGCCGAAGGTCGCTACGCCAGCGCGATCATCGAAATCGATAACGCCGAACTTCTCGCCCCACGCGACCCGATGCTCAAGCTCGCCCGCAGCATCGCGCAGCTCGGCGGCGGATACTATCGCCAGGCCGAGATCAGCATGCGTGAAGCGCTGGATCTGGATCAGGCGTTGCTCGTGGCGCGATACGATCTGGTTGTTCTGATCGGTGAAAAGCGTCTGGAGACGATCCGAACGGATCTGGCCCGCATCGCCGGTGAAAGCCCGGCGGATCCTGGGCCTCTGCTGATGCTCGCGTTTGTTGCGCATCAGACCGAGCCCGGCACGCGCGGTGTCGAATTGCTCCGCCGCGCCCAAGGCCTCTCGCCAGCCGACCCGCTTCTTCCGGCGATCCTGCGTGTATGGGAAGTCTCGAAGTGATTTCAATCGGTGCGTAGTCCCTGTGTGCGACGCTGCCCGACGTTGAAGGTGTTGGTCACATTCACTCATGAAGGATGGCACTGACATCGATCGTGAGCCGATTCCGCTGGTGGAGGCCGATGCGGTGCCTCTGTCGGCTTGTGGGTCGATGAGAGCAGACGGCAGGCTTCGTATGCCCGAGCCGCCGCCCGTGCGGCTGATGGCGATCGCGGATGTTCATTTGCCGGCAACGCGGGGTTGCGAGCAGGCGCTGGACGCGTTCTACGTGACGCTGCTGGCGTTTGAGCGCGAGACCACGCACGACGGATTTCCGATCTACCATGCCGAGAAGCACGCGGTTGCGTTCGACCTCCTCGATCCTCCGATCGAGCGCGACCGACTGCCAATGACCGGCGTTGAGGTGCAGAGCCTTTATCTTCTCGAACGTGCGTTGATCGATCGTGAGTATCCATATGAACGCGTGAGATCGGTGGAGGTGGGCATCGAGCAGATCGTGCTGGCCGACCCGGCCGGCAATTGGCTGGTGATCAGCGAGCGGTCGTTTCTCGCATAGCGGCCAGCATTGTTTTGGATGTGTCTTTCGCATCGTTTCTGATTAGATTCGGTGCGGATGTATCCTCTTCCGTCGGGCCAATCTGGACATGCGAGCATTCGGCTCCGCGATGCGAGCGCGGTGGTCGATGCGTTGACGCATGCCGTCGGGGACGCCGAGCCGCACGAGCCAGGCTCGCTGCGCCCGCGTGTGCGGCGAATGATGAAGCGGATGGCTTCGCTGCTGGATGACGCACTTCGCACGCCTTTGGATTATCACGTGATTTTGTTGGGGTCACTGGATCGAAAGCCCGTTCCTCAGATCATCGCGCGTGAGACGTTCGGGCCGACGTTTTCGCTCATCGAGCCGCGTGACGAAATGAAGGTGCAAAGGCTTCTGGATGAATGCGGCCCGATGTGTGAACTAAGCGTGCCGGCCGCGCTGGCGGAACTGCGTGAGCCGCGAACCTTCATTTACAGCAAGGATGCACCGCGCGAATGGTTTGATGGCGTGTTTCGGTCCAATCTGCTCGATCCGAATTTCTGGCAGGACTGCATGGCCGGCTATTGGGCGGGATCGAAGGATCGCGTCATCATTTACAACGCATTTCAACCGATCGGCGCTGCGCATTTCGTTGATAAGCACCGACCCGTGCTCTCGCTCATGACCCGGGCGGTGGCTCCTGTGATGGATGAGCTTTTCTATGAGCCTGACACGCCATTGCCGACCGGGATCGATCCGTCGCTTTACCCTGTGCTGATGATGGTGTTGCAGGGCTATAGCGATCGCGAGATCGCAGAGATTGCGGGCGTGATGAGCGATCAGGTGCACCTGGCCGTCGACGCACTGAAGCGCGAGATTGGAGTCGAGACGCGCGGGCAGCTGATCGCCGAGTTTGTTGATCGTCGGGTCTTGAGTTGGCTCGAACAACAGGCGGAATAGCGGGGCAGCGTTTCGACGGGGATTCTGCGATGCAGATCTGAGGACCAGCGACGGAAATCAACAGATGATCGACGCGGATGAAGAGATCAGATGTCAAAATCGATGTCCGGCGGCGCGAGAAGGCCTGCCGACTCGATGCGTTTGAAGGCCTCGAGCGCGACGGAGTTGGGGTCGTCATCGGAACCGACAGCGTGAACGACGAAAGCACTCTGCACTTCGCCGATGACGATCGCAAGCAGCCCGCAGCGACACAGTGCATGGACGACCGCGAGCCTCGTGGGGCGAGACGGATCATCGACGATGCCGGCGAGGTGTCCGTGCGAGAAGAGCAACCGCTCCAGCGTGACGGCGGTCGCGCGACAGGCAGCGCCGTCGCCGACGAGCGAGATCGCGCCGGCCTTTTGTCGGAGCCGGGCTGCGCGTTCGTCGGCGGAGACAGGACCGCTGCGTCCGCGTGAGGCAGCGTCATATTCGATCATGCCCGCCGCGACGGTGTTGTGCGTGAGGCGATCGATCAGGATGAAACTTCCTGTGCCGGGGCATTCGCTGTAGCTGTCGAAGGCGAGCGTCCGTGCTGCCTCGATTTCGCAGAGCGCGATGTCGTTGGTCGAGAGCGACTTGGCGGGCAGGGATTCGAGGCTGTTGACATCGACGCGGTGCCGTATTGATTTGATCTCGGCGGTGGTGAGGCGCGTGTTGTGCTTGATGCGATAGGGGTGATGCAGTTCGGCGGGTGCTTCGCCGAACCAGACGAGATGCGCGACGACGCGCCGCGACGCGCGCGCGGGATCGGTCGCGTGGGTAAAGAGATCACCTCGCGAGGCATCGATTTCGCGATCGAGCGTCATGGTGATCGCTGTACCAGCGCCGGCAGAAGTGATCGTGCCGCTGGCGTCATAGATCTGTTGCACGACTGCGCGAGTGCCGGTCGGCTGGACGAGAACTTCATCGCCGGCCCGGAGTTGCCCGCGAGCGATAGTGCCCTGATACCCGCGAAAATTCAGATCGGGCCTTGAGACCAGTTGCAGCGGCATTCGGAGAGCGCCGTCGCGTAGCGACTCGCCCACGCGGATGGTTTCCAGATGTTCGAGCAGTGTCGGGCCGTCATACCAGGGCGTGAGGTCGCTCTTTTGCGTGACGTTGTCGCCGGTGAGCGCGGAAAGCGGGATGGCCGTGACATCGGTCAGGCCGATGCGTGTGTTGGCGTCTTCGAAGTCGCGTCGGATTTGGTCGAACCGTTCTTCGGACCAACCGAGCAGATCCATCTTGTTGACTGCAAGGACGACGTGACGGATGCCGAGGAGCCGGACGATGTAGGCATGGCGGCGCGTTTGCGTGACGACGCCGTGGCGTGCGTCGATGAGCAGGATCGCGAGGTCGGCGGTGCTTGCGCCGGTGGCCATGTTGCGGGTGTATTGCTCGTGTCCGGGGCAGTCGGCGATGATGAAATCTCGCTTGGGCGTGGAGAAGTACCGATAGGCGACGTCGATGGTGATGCCCTGTTCACGCTCTGCCTTCAGGCCGTCGGTGAGAAGCGCGAGGTCGAGTTCCGTGCCAGTCGTGCCGTAGCGGCTGGTCGCCTTTTTTACCGCGGCGAGTTGGTCTTCAAAAATCCCCTTGGAATCAAAGAGCAATCGCCCGATGAGCGTTGACTTTCCGTCATCAACGGAGCCGCATGTCACAAGCCGCAGCAGGGGGATCGAAGGTGGTGAGTCGGTGAGCATTGGAAAGGGAAGTCTTCAGTGGTTGGATGCTAAAGTGCCGTCGCGTGCTTCGAGTGGATGGGTCTGGGAAAGAAGGTCAGAAGTAGCCCTCTTGTTTTTTCTCTTCCATGGAGGCTTCGCGATCTTTGTCGACGGCGCGGTTCTCGCGTTCGCTTTTGCGCGCGGCCGCCACTTCGGCGAGGATGTCATCGAGCGTTTCTGCGTCGCTTTCGACGCATCCCGTGCAGAGTTGGCAACCGATCGAGCGGTATCGCACCTTGCGAAGTTCGATGGTTTCGCCTTCCTTGGGCTTCACCAGGTCGTGGGCGGGTAGAAGGATGCCGTTGCGGTTGATGACCGGGCGTTTTTTGGCGTAGTAGAGATCGACGATGGGCGCGTTGTGGGCCTGGATGTATTGCCAGACGTTGAGTTCGGTCCAGTTGGAAAGCGGAAAGACGCGAAACGAATCGCCGGGTGCGTGAGAGGTGTTGTAGAGGTTCCAGAGTTCGGGTCGCTGGTTTTTGGGATCCCATTGTTGCTGACGATTGCGGAACGAGAGGATGCGTTCTTTGGCGCGGGAGCGTTCTTCGTCGCGGCGAGCGCCACCGAAGGCGGCGTCGAATCCGTACTTCTGCAGCGCCTGGACGAGCGCGCGGGTTTTGAGGAGGTCGGCGCACTGTGTGCACGACCACTTGCTCGCGCACGTGCCGATCCGCGCGAAGGCTTCCTCGTTCTTGTAAATGATCAACTCCGCACCGGTCTCGGCGGCGAGGCGATCGCGATAGGCGTACATCTCTGGGAATTTGAACGTCGTATCGACGTGCATGATCGGAAAGGGGAGCTTGCCGGGTGCGAAGGCCCGCTGTGCGACCTTGAGCATGCAGGCGGAATCTTTGCCGATGGAAAAGAGCATGACCGGCTTCTCACACTCCGCGACGACCTCGCGAAAGATGTGGATCGACTCGTCTTCGAGCCGGCGGAGATGGGCGGGGGTTTGGGACATGGCGGGGTAAGTTGTGAGTTGCTGGTGGTGGGTTGTCAGTGTCGGTTGTCGGTTGTTGGAGTTGAATCGAGGAACCACTATCGCACCGCACGATAGCGTGAGGTTTCAGAGTTTCAAGTAAACTCCTAGTTTCAGATAGGTGTCATATAATCACACTTGCATCGGACCCTGCGAACCGCTAATAGATGTCTCATGCGAACCGAGCGACCCGAACCGCTGCTGCGGACTGATCCGGCAGAGTATAACGGCAACGAGAAGACCAAACTCGCCAGCGTCAACGAAACGGGCGTGCTCGGGGCGCTCGTCGAAGATTTTCGCAACATGTCCGCCGACGATGTCGAGGAGGCCAGCGAGAATCTCGCCAAGAGTCACGGCATCTATCTTGAGTACAACCGCGCGAAGACGGGCAAGGAAAAGGACTGGGCCTACATGGTGCGCATCAGCGTCGCGGGCGGGGGGCCGCTGACCCATCCGCACTGGATGGTGCTCGATGACATCGCTCGAAAGTACGCCTTCACGCCCACTGGCAAGCCGACGATCCGCCTGACCACGCGACAAAATGTTCAGTTCCACTGGATCAAAAAGCAGCATCTCGTGAAGGCTGTCGCGGAGATGGCACGCACCGGATTCCTCGCCCTCAACGGGTGCGGCGACAATGTGCGTAACGTCATGGGATGTCCGCTTTCGCGTTTCAGCACGCTCTACAACGCGCACGCCGCCGCCCAGCGCTTCGGCAAATTCTTCGAGCTTCCCGTCGGTGCTCACATCCAAATCTTTGAAGTCGACACCAGCCTTTCGCGTTTCGACGGAACCAACATCCTCGAACCGCGCACCGAAAAGTTCGACTACGCGCCCAACCTGCTGAACCGAAAATTCAAAATCGGCTTTAGCGCCGCCCACCGCAACCCGAGCACCGGCGAGATCGAATACGACAACTGCGTCGAAGCCCGCACCAATGATCTCGGCATCGCGCCGATCATCGAAAACGGAAAGCTCGCAGCCTTCCAGGTCTACATCGGCGGAGGTCAGGGGGAACGCAACGGCAAGGCGAGCGGTTCGATGCTCGGGCTGCCCGTCGGCATCTTTACGCAGGATAATCTTCGTGACGGACTCGATGCGATCGTCAAGGTTCATCAGGAATGGGGCGACCGGAAGAATCGCCACTGGGCACGATTGAAATACGTCGTCTGGAGTCAGGGGATCGAATGGTATCAGGATCGACTTCGCGAACGCGGCGCGACATTCGAGAAACCCAATCCCGGCTTCGACATCGGCCCGCGTCGGATGCATCACGGCTGGCAGGTGCAGGAGTCCAACGGCAAGCTTGCGTATGGCATGTACGTCGAATGCGGTCGCGTCATCGATCGCGACGGATCGGGCGTGGATGATCTGACCGGATCCTCGAGCACGATGCACGCGAATGAACGGCTGATGTCGGCGGTCCCGCATCTGCTCGAAAGGTTCGCGGGCGATGTGATGATCACGCCGAATCAGGATTTGCTCTTTTGCAATATCGAGCCGGAAGCCAAGGGCGATTTCGAAGCGGCGCTTGCGTCGTTTGACATCGGCAAGCGTCAGGGCAAGACCTACAGCACTTTGCGACTCTTGAGCGGTGCGTGCGTCGGCCTGCCGACGTGTCGATTGAGCTACACCGACAGCGAGCAGTTTGAACCGGAGTTGCTCGATGAATTGGAAGCGCTCGGGTTTGGAGATTTGAACGAGTCGATTGGGATCACGGGATGCGAGCGTCAATGCTTCAGGCCGGGCACCAAGAGCATCGGCTGGGTCGGGCAGGGGCCGGACATGTACATGCTGAAGGTCGGCGGGGGAGAAGACGGACGGCATCAGGGCACGCCGCTGGTGGAAGGTGAGAAGCTTTTCTTCCGTCAGGTTCCGCGGAAGGGCGTGACGCTGGTGTGTGCGGTGCTGTTCGAGAATTATCTCGCGAACAAGCAGGCCGACGAGGATTTGGGCGCGTTTCACCGCCGGGTCGGGCATCAGGCGGTGCTGGAGGTTTTGCGGAACGATTCACGGACTGCGCCGTTTGCGGTGAAGTCTGCGCCCGCGCCGTTTGTTCCGGAGTCGCTGCATTTGGGATGAGCATGGCGAGTGATGGATGAGCATGGCGAGTGATAGATGAGCATGGCGAATGATTGATGAGCATGGCGAATGATTGATGAGCATGGCGAGTGATATGAGCCTTTCGAAGTCGAACAACCCGAGCCTTGCGATGCGGAAGGGTATTTTCCGAGTGTCGGCGGCCCTGCGCGAGTGGGCGGGCATTTGCGCTGCGCTGCAGGCAGGTCGAGGGACGGTCATCATCCGCAAGGGCGGGCTGGTCGAAGCACGCCACGGATTTCAGGCCAAGTACGAGCCTTTTCTGTTGCAGCCGACGCATTGGCACGAGATCGAGTCTGAAGGCCTGGACCCGAACATGTTCAAGATGCCGCGGGCGTCGGGCGCGACGCGTGCATCCACTGTTCTCGAATCACCTGTTCTCGAATCACCTGTGCTCGGGTCACCTGCTCTCGAATCGACCTTGAGCGAGCGATCGATCGAACGGTCGATCGAGCGATCGAGCGATCCGGGCGTTTGCATGAGCGTGGCTGAGGTGGTGGGTGAGCGAGTGATCGAATCGAGCCGTGAGGAAGAGCTTGATGAGCTTTTATCGGCAGATGTCGGCTTGCCGCTGGCGACGTATACGAAACGTCAGATCGACAAGCGAAGGTCGTTTCGCGCGACACTGCCCATGCATGTGCTGGTCTTGCGCGTGCGGAACCTGCTGCGTCCATACGACCTCGGGCCGGCGGGCGTCGGGGGATGCAAGAGCTGGATCGAGCTGAACGCCGAGCAGACGTTGGAAGCTGGTGATGCGGCGGTGGATGACACGTTGCTCGAACGAGTCATTCAACACGTGAAGGCCGAGCGAATTGAAGTCGGGGGACCACTGCCATGAACGAAAGACAACCGATGCCAGGACATGAGCCAAAGATGATGAGTGATGCCGCACAGATTCGATCGTGGTTGAAAGGCTTCACACTGGTGGAGCTCTTGGTGGTCATTGGGATCATCGCGGTGCTCATTTCGATTCTGCTGCCTTCGCTCTCTCGGGTGCGACAGAGTGCAGCGGGAGTTGCGGTCGCTTCGAGCATGAGGCAATTGAATCTCGCGTATATCAGTTACGCACAGCAGAATCGAGGAACGCTCCTGCCCGGTTATCTGCCGACGGGTGCGCCAGCGGTTCATGATCGCGTGAGGAACGGCTCGATCACGGGGGTGCCGGCGCGGCGATGGACGAGCCGGCTGGCCAGTCAGTTTCCTGAGCTCTGGAAGCTCACGCGACCGGAGCGAGATCCGCAGGAACTGCTATCGAGCTACGAAGCCGCATCGCTTTATCCGATTTTCGGGCTGAACACTGTGTATCTCGGCGGGCACGATAGCACGCTGTTTTTGGGATATGTTGCGGGTCGGCCGAACGTGGGGAAGCACGTTGCATTTCGACTCAGCGAGGTGAAGCGTCCTTCGAATCAGATCACGTTTGTTGAGACGGTGATTCGCAACGGATCGCAGACGATCCGTGCGGACGAAGGGCTGCTGGGTTTTCACTACGTGACTCCGCCGAGGGGTCTAACGAGCACTGGAATCTTTTGGACGAATGCGGGCGAGCAGGTCGCGTACATCGGTCCGTCCACGCCGGCGGCGGGCGTGCCGTATTCGAGGGTCGCGTCAAGTCAAAGGAGCGCCGCGATTCCGGTGGCGCATCTGGACGGTCATGTGACGACGCTTCGCGCGCGCGAGCTGGTGGATATGCGGAGATGGTCGCCTCGTGCGACGTCGCCCGACTGGAGTTTTGAGCCGTAGTGGATTTGAAGAGTTGTCTGGATGAATGCGTGGTGGATCAGGATGTGGTTTGAAAGAGAATTGGTGGTGCAATGATGAGAGCGTTGAGTGTGGATCGACCGAGTGTGCTGGCGCAGCCGATGGTTCGGGTGATGGCTGCGACGCTGGTTGGGGTGTTGATGCTTTATCTGATGGGCAAGGGAATTGCCGCGATAGGCAATGCGCTGGAGCTTCCGCGGGCGTGCTGGCAGTTGCTGGCGCTCCGCGCAGCGGCTGCGGGCTTGGTGGTCGGGGTGCTGGCGCGATTTCGTCTGGATCATCTGGCGGTTTTTGGCGTGGCGTATGGTGCGATGTTGATGATGGGGCACGCGAGTTGGGTGACGCTGGTGGGTGCGAGCCTGGCGGGGCTTGTGTCGTTTGGGCTGCGATCGCGATGGCAAGATCGAAGCGCGATACTGTCGATCGTGGTGCCGGTGGGATTGTTTGTGATGCTGCTCGGCTCGGGCAGCGCGTATCGAGCGATCGAGCGTGGCGGATGGGACGCGATCGGGTCGGCGGGACTCGACCTTGTGATCCGGGGCGTGGTGGGTGCAGCGGTCGCGCTGCTGGTCGTGTTGGTCATCGGCCTTGTGTCAGGCCGCTCAGAGCGGCAGGCTGGGGCCTGAGATTGCCGGAGAACCCGGGGGCCCGGGGGTTGTTCGATGGAGCCTGCAGGCAACCGTGAGACGGGTTGCTGCTGGATTCTTTATCATGGATGGGTGCGGACGGGTGGGCGAGGTTGGGCTGATTGTTCTCGGGAAACCGGGCTAAAATGAGACCCGAACGGGTGAATTTCGGTCGGAGAAGTGGGTGAGAGAAGATGGTTCGAGCGGCTTGCGGGGAGCCCTTGGGGTGTGACGTGGCATGATATATGTTGCTATGACGATGTTTCGGCATTAGGCTACAGCGTGGAGTGGTTCTGCGGGTGGAGGGTTGTGATTTTGGTCAACGAACCGCAGCGTTGGCCCATGTCTGTTTGTTTCGCCGTGCGTTCTCCGGCGTCCGGAGGCCCAGGCCATGTCTCGTATTACCGGGTCTGTGAAGTGGTTTGATGCAAAAAAGGGGTTTGGCTTCATCGTCAGTCCCGACGGCAAAGACGTGTTCGTCCATTTCTCGGCGATTGAGAGCGACGGATTCAAGTCACTCAAAGATGGTGAGAGTGTGGAGTATGAACTCGTGACCGGCGACAAGGGGTTGCATGCCAAGTCAGTCAGAAGGCTGACGCCCACCCGCTCGGGTGGCGACGAGGATTGAGCGACTTCTGTCGACCTGTCTTGTGCCTGCCGAGGGGCTTGAACGCTGTTGTGTAGCGCTCAATATCTCACAGCGACACTTGATGCTATCTGTTGCGTCGTCGATTGGTGTTTGGGATCGGTGATGCGTCAGGCCCGATACGATCGATCGATCGAGGCGGTATCGGGTGAAGGTGCATGTTGTGACGGGGACGAACGCGAGGAAGTTGCTATAGTCTGGCGACCTGATGAGTGATGTGCTGCTTGCGTTTTTGGGCGGAGTGGTGGCTGCGGTTGCGATCGCAGCGGCGTTGGGATTGGTCGTATCGCGGCGGTATGCCCGGCTTATGCGTCGCACACAGCGTGCGGAGCGGCTGGCGGAGATGGTGCAATTGACGGGTGGTCTTGCGCACGAGATCAAGAATCCGCTTTCGACGATTCAGTTGAATCTGCAATTGCTGCAGGAGGATTTGCCGAGCGAATCGGTGGTGGGTTCGCGGGTGCACGCGCGGTTACGGACGGTGAGACAGGAAGCTTCGCGTTTGCGCGAGATTCTGGATGATTTTCTGCGATATGCCGGACGAATGACGCTCGAATGTGAGCCGACAGACCTGAATCGCCTCGTCGAGGAGGTGGCCGATTTCTTCATGCCGCAGGCGGCGGTGAATCGGGTGCAGATGCGAGTCGCGCCTGCGCAGGAGTCGCTCGTGGCGGAGATCGATCCCCGGCTGGTCAAGCAGGCGGTGCTGAATCTTCTGCTCAACGCGACGCAGGCGATGACGGAAGGTGGCGAGTTGATCGTTGGGCTGAAATCCGAGCCGGGTTTTGCACGGATCGAGGTGACGGACACGGGCCCGGGCATTGCTGAGGAGATTCGCGCGCGGCTGTTTGAAGCCTACTTCACAACAAAAAAGAGCGGAACTGGACTGGGTTTGCCGATGACCAAACGTATCGCCGACGAGCACGGTGGATCAATCGCGGTGGCGAGCGATCTCGGTCGTGGATCGGTCTTTACGCTCAGGCTTCCGCTGAAGGCACAGCGCGCGAATGCGACATGACGTCGAGCGAATGCGAAACTTCGTCGAGCGAATGCGGCGAGAAGAACTTCGAGTGAGCGAGTCCCTGGGTCGGGCGTGTCGTGGCAGGTCATGAACAGCAAGACGAACGGACAATCTCCGCGATCGATCGTTTGGCTTGCGGGTGGGAACGAGCGCGGGGGGGCGTTGTCTGCGATCGTCAATCTCGCGAATGCGCTACGATTGGCGGGACATCGGACGCGCGTGATCGCCTGCGACGACGGGCCGCTGACCGAGGCCGTCAAGCGTGCGAAGATTGACCTGCATGTGATGTCGCTAGGGGCTCCGCCTAATCTATCGGGAGACGGCGCGGAGAAGTTTCTGTCGCTTTATCGTGTGAGGCGATATCGCCAAGGCGCGGCCCCACGGATCGCAGCGCATCTTCGTGCGTGCGGGGCTGATGCGACGCTCGATGTTTTGCAGACAACCACGCCGGAGTTGCTTCCCCTTGCGGTGGATGTGAGTCTGCGTATGGGCGTGAGATGCGTTTGGGAGATGACCAATGCAATTTCGGAGACGCCATTTGATTTGGCGCGACGGTTTTTTCGCAGTTGGTGCGTGCGCGGGAATGTGCTGGTGCTTGCCAACAGTCAATACACCGCCGACTCGATTGCGGGCGGTGGCGTCGAGCCGCGTGTGATGCATCTGGGTGTCGATCCGGATCGATTTGATCCGCATCGGAGTGGTGCGTGGGATCGTCGGATCGAGGACCGCTCATCGCTTGGGATTGCCGCCGATGCGCCGGTGGTGGGTTTGATCGCGCGGATGGTGGAATCGAAGAATCAGTTGTCGGCGATCGAGGCGTTGGCGTCGCTGGGAGAGCGCGCGAAGGACTTGCATCTATTGCTCGTAGGCGGGCCGATGGAATCGCCTTATGGTCGAGCGGTCGAGTCGATGCGGAGTCGGCTGGGTCTGGTCGAACGGGTTCATGTGATCGGTGCCAGCGATGAGCCTGAGCGATGGCTTAAAGTGTGCGATGTTGCGATGAGCGTGTATCGCGGGGCGGAGACGTTTGGGATATCCGCCGTCGAGGCGATGATGAGCGGGCGAGCGGTGCTGGTGCACGCGCGTGGCGGGCCTGGTGAGACCGTGATGGACGGTCAGACCGGCTGGCACATTCATCGTGCGGATGTGCATGGTATTGCCGAGGGGCTGGTGCGGATGTTGGACGATCGCAGCAAATGGAAGTCGATGGGCGAGGCGTCGCGTGTGCACGCATTGCGTCGTCTCAGCATTGCGCAGCAAAGAGAAGCCTACGAGCGATTCGTCTTCGACTCGTAAATGCCGTCATCGACGACTTTTGCTAGTAGAAAAGTGGCGCTTGACGCTTCTCGATTTGGTTGAGACGCGATCAGGCGCGTGAGAGGTAGCCACCGTCTTCGGTGCTGATGCGGATGGTTTCGCCGATTTCGATGAACGGCGGGACGCGGGTCTGCAGGCCGGTCTCGCAGGTGGCGTCCTTGAGTTGGTTGGTGGCCGTTGCGCCTTTGACCTGCGGCGATGTGTCGGTGATTTTCAACTCGACGCTCTTGGGCAGTTCGTAGCTGATGAGCTTGCCATCGTGATAGAGGGCCTGAAGCTGCGTGTTGGGCTTGAGGAAGAGGATGTCGTCGCCGAAAACTTCCGCAGGAATCGGGTTTTGCTCGTAGGTTTCCAGATCCATGAGCCAGTGCCCTTCGCCGTCGGTGTAGAGATACTCGACGTTGCGACGGTCGAGGTTTGCGGTCTCGATATCGTCGGTCGCGCCGACGCGGCGGTCGATGATTGTGTTCTTCAGGACGTCACGAAGCTTAAACTGAACCTTCGCGCGCAGGTTGCCCGGCGTGTTATGGTCGGCATTGGTGACCACATAAAGCTTTTGATCGATGATGACGGCCTGGCCCTTTCGAATATCACTTGCGCGCATGGTTCTTTCGTCTTTCGTTCGTGGGACGTAAGAAAGTAAACGAAAGCCCATCGAAAGCCAAATGACGAAAATCGCGATGCCTTTTGCCGCATGTTCGTGTGACCAAGCGATCCACATCTTGGTCAGGACAGGGCTCCGGGTGCGGGGCCATTTTGGATTCGCAGTATGGCGGGCGATTCCGGGCGCTATCTGTGGGCGAATCTGGGCATCTGGACAGGCTCCGGAAAGCGGATATGATTCAGGGCTCACAACTGAATACGCATCTTATCGAGAGCGGCAGAGGGTTCGGGCCCGATGAAGCCGCAGCAACCGCCCGGTGGCGTGCCTTGTAGGCATGGCCCCGGGGACTGGTGCTAACTCCCGCCCGGCGTGGGTCGATCGGCCTGCGATCCGGGGAAGATAAGCAGCGAACATCCTCGCCGGTTGTTTTCCGCTTATCTCGTGTCGAAGGTTTTTCCTGAGGGTCGGGTTCTTCCGATCGTCTGGGCCTGTGATTTGTTTGTGGGAGACGTCATGTCGTTCGTGCGTGGACTTAAGTGCAAGGAATGTGGTCATCGTGCCGGCGTGGTGCCGGAGCATGTCTGTCCCGAATGCTTCGGGCCGTTCGAGGTGGAGTACGACTACGACGCGATGATGGGTCGTGTCACCCGCGCGAGCATTGAGCGTGGTCCGCGATCACTTTGGCGTTATCGCGATCTGCTGCCGATCTCGGGCGAGCCGCGCTGCGGGTCGCATTCCGGCTTTACGCCGCTGCGTCGTGCCAAGCGATTGGCCGCCGAGCTCGGCGTGAAGGAGCTTTGGATCAAGGACGACTCCTGCAACTATCCGACGTTCAGCTATAAGGAGCGTGTGGTCAGCGTCGCGATCACCAAGGCGATCGAGTTCGGCTTCGATGTCGTCGGCTGCGCAAGCACCGGCAATCTCGCCAACAGCGTCGCCGCTCATGCCGCCGAGGCGGGGCTTCGCTGTTACGTGATGATTCCGCACGATCTCGAACAGGGCAAAGTCGTGGGTTCGCTCGTCTTCGGTCCCACCGTCGTGCGCATCAAGGGCAACTACGACGATGTGAATCGACTCTGCACCGAGATCGCAGACAAGCACGGATGGGCGATCGTCAATGTCAATCTTCGACCCTATTACACCGAAGGCGCAAAGACCTTCGGCTTTGAAATCGCCGAACAACTCGGCTGGCGTCTCCCGCAGCACACGGTCGCGCCGACTGCGGGGGGAACCATCCTGCCGAAGATTTTCAAGGCATACGAGGAGTTCATCCGGCTTCAGATCGTCGATGACAACAAGCCCAGGATCTATTCCGCGCAGGCGGCGGGCTGCAATCCTGTTGTGACCGCCATCCACGCGGGAACCGACATCATCGAACCGCAAAAGCCTCGCACGATCGCCAAGAGCATCGCGATCGGAAACCCCGCGGACGGATACTACGTCTGCCAGACCGTGCAGAAGTGTGGCGGATGGGGCGAAAGCGCGACCGATGCCGAAATCATCGATGCGATCAAACTGCTCGGCCGCACCGAAGGCACGTTCACCGAGCCTGCGGGCGGAACGACGCTCGCCTGTGCGATCAAGCTGATCCAGAGCGGCCGCATCCCGCGTGACGAATCGATCGTCGTCAGCATCACCGGCAACGGACTGAAGACGATCGAAGCCGTCGAACCCGCGCTCGATTTCGGCACGCCGATCGACTCCAAGCTCACCGCCTTCGACGCGCTGCTCGAAGAGATCAAGGGCCGCGCCGACATCGAAGAACGCCCGCTTGTCGGCGTATAGGGATTGGTCCGCACGCCAATGCCACCGCCGAAAGCAGTCCGCAAAGTCGTGCCTGTGCAGGATCGCTTGTGAGGAGTCAGTCAGGGGTGCGTTGCCCGGCATGCGATCGGAGATGAGCCAAAGATCAGCCCAGACCGGCGTTCTGCAGGCTGGTGTTCCAGTCTTGGACACCGTCGCGTGCGCCGAGGCGGGTGCAGCAGTCTGCGGCCACGCGATTGGCGAGTCGCGCCGCGTCGAACGGATCGAGACCGCGCAAGAGCCCTGCGAGCAGTCCAGCGTACCAGGTGTCTCCCGCGCCGGTGGTATCGACGACACTGACTTTGAACGGCGCGACATGTCGGCGGGCGATCCGCGTGTCGAGAAGGCAGCCGTCGGCATCGAGTTTGATGGCGCACAGGCCCGCAAACGACCAGTCACGCAGTTGATCGATCATGCGATCAGGATCGTCCGTGCCGGTAAGAAGCAGCGCTTCGGACCGACTCGGGCAGAAGATGTCCAGATGAGGGAGGATGGGCCTGAGCAACTCGACGTGGGCGGGCGGATGCACGGTGTCGAGGGCGATCAGCGTGTGCGGCGAGCGTGATTTGTATTGCGCGAGCGCATTGGGAAGCGCGGCATAGGCACTCGTGTCGAGCAGGCCGAAGTATCCGATGTGCAGCACGCGAACGTCGGGTAGTGCTCGGAACGATCGTTGCACGAAATCGGCATCGAGCGCTTCGCACGCGCCGCGTGTATGAAAAAAGACACGTTCTCCGCCGGGCTCGACGGCGACGATCGTCGCGCTGGTCTGCCGGACCGGATCGATCTCGACGCGCGACACATCCATGCCGGCTTGCCGAAGTTCATCGACGAGAGATCGCCCGAGCGAATCATCGCCGACGCGACCCAGAGCAAGGGTTTGCACGCCGAGTCGGGCGAGGGCGAGCCCGGTGTTGCAGACATTTCCGCCGGGCGCGAGTTTGATCTGTCGGGTGATGACCAGCCCGCCTGGTGCGGGGGGATGACGCAGATCCATCGGCTCGGCGAGCAGGTCGGCGACGAGCAAACCAAGGACGGCGGCCTCGTGCGGGGTGGAGGGCATCAGCGGGACTCGGATCAAGGTCAGGATTCGATGGACACGACGGCGGTGTATTCGTCGAGATTCAGCGTGCTGATCTCTCCGTCGTCCTTGCGAATAACAATGCGGTCAAGCCATAGTTTGTCCTTGGCCCCGTGGGCAAACCAGCTTCCGGTGGGCCTTTGTTCGATGCGAACCACAACGCCTTCGACGGGCGTGATGAGCGAATAATGCCGGGCGGCTATCTGCTGGACGATGCGCACGCGATCGCCGGGCCGGATGGAGGCGAGCGTGGTCTGGGCGGGGATGGGAGTCGAGGTCGGAGCCATGCGTAGGAGTCTATCGCAAACGGACCGAATGATCACGATGTCCGCCATGCGTGGCGGACGGGTCGTGGGAACCGTCTGATGAACAAGAGGGAATTTGCAGATGGCGCTGCGCGGGTGCGGACGCAGGCGCGCAGCGCGCCCGTAGAAGTAGATGGATGATGATCAAAGCGCGGCGAAGTCGAGAGGATCGCCGACGACGTTCCCTTTCGCTCGGACAGAGAGCTGACGAAGCGTTTCGAGCGGGGTTCTGTTGCGCAAGTGATTCGTGGAAGCGCGTTTGGGCCGGTCGCGCGCGAGCGAACGCGTGTGAAATTGAGGGTTTAGGCAGAGTGCTCGGCAGGTGAAATGAACTGTGCGCGAGCGCGCGGAATGCGAACATGGCTCGGCCGAAGTCGACTTTGAGCGCGCGGAAATCGAAGTTTAAGTCGGAGAGATTGTGATGAGTTTGCGAATCGACACCGCACCGGTGCGAGGTGATGGATGACGTCGGGCGGATCAAATCTGTCGAGAGCGAAATGGTGGATGGAGTTGAGGGGCGTGGTTGGCAAAAAAAACACGCCGGACAGGCCACAAGACCTGTCCGGCGAGGGAACTGTGAACTGTCATGGCATGATTCGTCGTGTCCAACGGACGATTCATGTCAAGCCGCCCCTTGGGTCGCTCACTTGCTTCGACGTAGTGCCCATCGAGGATGTGCACAATCGTACGAGGGTGTGAGCGAGATGAGCCGCCTTTAGCGCCGATTCAGGCGCGACGGCGACGCATCACAACGAGCGACGCCGCAGCGAGCACGCCGAGGGTGGCGGGCTCGGGAACGATGAGCTCATAGGAGACGTTGAGCGGTGTTGTACCCGACGTGTAGAAGCCTTCGGCGGGAGTGGGGTTGCCGCGTTGATAGAAGTCCGAGCCGCCGGTGGTGCCGACAACGGGAGCGCCGATGCTGATGATGCCGTGGCGTGTTGAACCGGTTGGATTCAACTGCTGGGTGATGAGAACCGGCCCGCTCGACGGGAGCGAAACGCCCGTAATGCCGGTCACGGTCAGGAGTGTGAAGAAGCCTGGGGCGAGTGGGGCAGCACCGAAGCTGAATGTGGAGCCGAACGACCCGAGCGGCGTGCTCACGGCAGCGCCTGCGAACGTGTTTGAATCGTAGAAGTTGATGACGGCATTGATTGCGGTCATCGGGGTGGGGGTACCGCTTGCGGCGGAGCCGCTGTTGAAGATCGAGAAGGTCATCTCGTTCAACGATCCACCCGCGGCGAGCGTGTAGTCGTCACCAAAAGCTGGCAGGTTGGCAGTGGCTTGCGAGAAGCCTGCGTTGACAGAGGGGGTTGGGCTTCCGGGCAACGAGTCCAGGGCAACGACGGACTCAGAGGTGCGACGAAGGTATTGGTCGGCGGGGACGAACACTTGCGTGTTGGTCGCAAGGTCGACTTTCCAAGCGCCGGCGAACTTAGCCGACTCAAGACCGTCCGCAGCGAGTGCGGGGAGCGCAACAAGAGATACAGCCGCGAGAGCGGCGAGGTGGGGGGTGCGAATCATCTGACAATCTCTCCCTTCCAGAGGAAAAAGTGGTTTTCAATACTGACGACAACAGACCTTAACCTGCCGTGAATCCAGTTTCAAGAGAAATCTTATTCAAAATGGTGCGAAACGCGGGAGCGGCCCCATTGCCCCGTAATTGGCCGGATTAAAAGTCATAGACGTGCCCAAAGGGCAAAAAGGGGCGGGATCTGGCTTGCAGCGGAGCAGTTTATTGGAGGGCGCAGTGGGCTGAATACCATATAGGATGCTGTCGGACCTGGGACATGTGCGAATCGGCGTGGATTGCCTAAGTGGTGATTAGCCATGTGCTTGTGATTGTGTGGTAGCAGGGTTGTTGCGGGTGATGATTCGAGCGATGGCGAAGGTCGGCGACCGGTAGCCCCTTGAGCCAGCCCGCCGGTTGGGCTATAGTACGCGACTCGCGTTTGCGGACGTGGGGTCGGGCGAAGTCAGTGCGTCGGGAAAGCCTGCTTGGCAATCTCGCGAACTTAAGACGATTGCGAAGCCCAACAGCGTCCGCCGTCGCCGAGCCTGTAGCTCAGTTGGTAGAGCAACCGGCTTTTAACCGGTTGGTCGTGGGTTCAAGTCCCACCGGGCTCATTATTGTTGTATCGCAGGATGGGGGATCATCGCTCGAGTTGCAGCCGGGCGTGCGGTCGCGATGGGCGGATGTCGGTCTCGATCAATGTCGGTCTTGATCAATGTCGGTCTTGATCAATGTCGGTCTCGATCAATGTGGATCTGCCGATCCTGATTCTTGCCGATCTGACTTTATTGGAGAGTCCGGCGAGCATACCCCCAAGGGGAGTCGAACCCCTGTTCTTCGGCTGAGAACCGAATGTCCTGGGCCACTAGACGATGGGGGCGTCGGGCCGACCGATGGAGCGTATCACGACGCTCGTGTCGGGCAAAGCGTTATAGGTCGGAAGTGGTGTGTCGTTGACTTGGGATCAGATTTCCTTCGAGCCGAGCAATTCGATGCCGATCGCGCCGTCGTGAAAGTTCTTTTCGAGTTTTCGCAGGTCTTCGATATGGCGATAGCTGACTTTGGTTTCGATGCGGGCGTGTTGGCGATCCTCGCTGCGTTCGATGTTGGCTTCGATGACGTCCAGGCCGAGTGATTCGATCAAGTGGACGAGATTCTGCGTGCTCGTGGGGCTCCAGGGCAATTGCACGACGAATTGCCGGAGTCTCGGCTGCGGGACGAGACGTTCGACGTAGTTCAAGACCCAGAGGATCAGGACGACAAGGATGGTGGTTCCGAGGGCGACCGTGTACATGCCCACGCCGACGCAGAGTCCGATGGCGGCGACGCACCAGATTCCGGCGGCGGTGGTGAGTCCTCGCACGGTGCCTTTGGAATGGACGATCGTTCCCGCGCCGAGGAAGCCGATGCCGGTCATCACGCCGTAGGCGATGCGGGCGGGGTCCGCGTTGATGTTCACGCCATTGCCCGGCACGATAACGCCCGACATGACGGGGACTGTCACGACATGGATTGAGACGAGCATGACGAGGCACGAGCCTGTCGAGACGAGTGTGAAAGTTCGAAAGCCCGCCTGCCGTCCGCGAATCTCACGTTCAAGCCCCGCCAGCCCACCGAGGATGGCGGCGAGGACGAGCTTCATCAACTCGGTGGCGGGGAATCCGAAGCTGGCGATCCACTCGATGAAATCCGACTCAAAACCCTGCAGGGTCGAACCGATCATTAATATAGTGTAAAGACAGCGCTAAGAATCCGCAAGGTGCCTGCGGATTGAGCAAATCGGGTAACTGCACGGGCTGATCTCATCCTCCCAGAAGCATTTGACAACGCACGAGATTCGGCGTGTCCTTTCTCCACGCGCATGGGATACCGAATCGACGAACTCCAAAGAAGCATCCGGCCGATTCGACTCTACTGGCTCACGCGCGTCGGGAGCACCAACACTTGGGCCATGCAGAGGCGACGACTGCGAAAGCTTTTCGCGCCTTCGATCGTGCTGGCCGGGCGACAGACGGCAGGGCGGGGCAGCAACGGACGCACCTGGCTCAGTCCGCCTGGCGTGATGACGGCGACGTTCGTCTATCCGCCGGTCGATTCGCTCGATCCGCATCTGCTTCCCCTGGCGGCGGGCATTGCGGTGCGTGACGCGATTGCCGATGCAACCGGCGTTGAGCCGGGATTGAAATGGCCCAACGATCTATGGATCGACGATCGAAAGGTCGCGGGCCTGCTTTGCGAACGGATCGATGGTGTTGATCTCATTGGCGTGGGCATCAATGCCAATCTTGATCCATCGGATTTGCCCAAAGGTCTCCGCACGCAATCCTGCAGCCTGATGATGCACGCCTCACAATCCATCGACACGACCAAGCTGATCATCGCACTCGCAACAAGGCTGGATGAGATGTTGCTCAAGCGTACGCCCACGCCCGCGGGTCTTTTGACTACTTACGCGCGGCATCACGTCCTGACCGGACGTCGTGTCCGCGTGATGTCAGAGACGATCGAAGGCGGTGCGTTGGACGGAACCTGCGAAGGAATCGATCGCCTAGGCAGGCTTCTGGTACGCAGTCAGACGCAAACGCACGCACTCGTCAGCGGAACGGTCAGGCCGCTGACGAGTACGTGACGAGTGCGTGATTGGATTTGATGCGAAGTGCGATCAGATGCTTACTCGAAATCAACGATGGCTGATTCGAGTCGATCAAACCTTCATTCAAAGACGAATCCGCTCTCGCTCATTTGTGTTCGCACGAGTTTGATCGTGGCGGATTCGAGCGTTTCGGTCGTGTCGCCTTCTTCGCGGGCGAGTCGCTCACGTTCGGCGTTGTAAAAGGTCGCACGCTCGGCGGACAGCTTGGCGATTTCGTTCTGAATCGCTTCGCGCTTGGATCGAAGCTCATTGAGATGGGCCATACGCTCTTCGTCATTCATCGGTCGGAGCAGTTCGGGAAGATCGGCGTCGGGGATCTCTTCGAGCTTGACGTTCTTTCGATCGATGGCGTCGAGCAGATCCCAGTGCGAGTTGTCGTAGTTGCCGCTCGCCTTGGACGCTGCGCGTTCGGCGATCACCGCAGGTGCCGCGGCCGCAGCATTCGCATCCTGCGCCGCCTGTCGTGCCTGGCCTTCGCCTCCCTGTTTTCCGTAGGCGAGATAGGTCGCGTTCAATTCGAGATTCAACGCCTGAATCCGGGCATCCTGCGGACAATCGATGACCGGCTCGCGTCGATCCTGATTGATAAACATGAACTGACCACGCCCGAGCTTCGCGCCATCCTCCCACATGCCCGCCACGCCTGATTCGCGATCCCCGCAGTGGATGGTGTTCACACGGATCGTCATCCGCTGCGCGAAGGCGATCGATTCACGATAGTCGTACGAACCCTGCGAAAACGGTTCGTTGCCGGCGATGAAGATCGCACGATACGTGTTTGGTCGCCGATTCCAATTCAGTCCGTTCACCGACTGCTTGATGACCTGTCCGCAGAACTCTTCTCCGCCGTTGGTCGTCAGGGCAAAGAGCTTTTCCGCGAGCATATCCAGATCGGTCGTGAATCCGACGACCTGTCTCACATGTCCTTCGCCGGCGGGGATGTTGTTGTTGCCGTACTCATACAGAGCGACCTGCACGCGCGGCAGCTTGCCGTCGCGCTTCGCGCGGTTCAGTTCGTTGACGATCGTCCAAAGCTGCGTCCGCGCCTGATGGATCAGCCCGTCCATGCTGTTGCTGGTGTCGAGCAGGAGTGCGATTTGCACATCTGCATCTGAATCGGGAACCGGCTCGGCATCCACTGCAAAAGGCGGAACGGGCCGCACTCCCTCGTGCGCGGCAGGTTCGCTTGCCATCGCGGGCAACCATCCAGCGACCACGATCGCTGAGCAGCAGGCTAGCCATCGAAGGATTGGGCTTGGTCGCCGCGACATCGTTTGCACAATTCGAGTAGCACGTCCGTCAGACATCATCGGGCTCCTGTTTGGGTTGATGACTTGGACGCATGAATTGACTTTCGGTTCCAACGCGGTTGCAAAAAACTTCAAGTCATCGATTTGTCTCGAAAAATCTGATGCGGTTGGATGCGGGCACGCGGTCTCGTAAACTCTCCCGCCACGCCTGTCGTGCTCGCGACGAATCGCCCGCCCGGCAGGCCTGCATCGGAACAGTTATGACCAGCAACGACATTCGCCGCGCGTTCATCGAGTTCTTTGTCAACAAGCACGGGCACACCTTCGTGCCCAGCAGTCCTGTCGTCCCACAGGACGATCCGACGCTGCTCTTTACCAACGCGGGCATGAATCAGTTCAAGCCGATCTTTCTCGGAACGGAAAAGCGCGACTACACCCGCGCGGTCAACACGCAAAAGTGCATTCGCGCCGGGGGAAAGCACAACGATCTCGACGACGTCGGGCGCAGCCGCCGGCATCACACGTTTTTTGAGATGCTCGGCAACTGGAGTTTTGGCGACTATTTCAAGGAAGGCGCGATCAAGATGGCGTGGGAGCTTCTGGTCGATGTGTGGAAGCTTGATCCCACGCGCATCCACGTCACCGTCCACGAGGGCGACGCAGCAGGCGGCGTTCCGCGCGATGACGAGGCCGCCGACATCTGGCATCACGTCATCGGCGTCCCGCGCGATCGCATCCACTACGGCGGCAAGGACAATTTCTGGGAAATGGGCGAGACCGGCCCCTGCGGCCCGTGCACGGAAATCTTCTACGACCGCACACCCGACAAGACGGGCGGGCCCACCGTCCTCTCCGGCACCGACCCGCGCGTCATGGAAATCTGGAACAACGTCTTCATCCAATACAACCGCAACGCCGACCGCTCGCTCACCAAGCTCCCCGCCCAGCACGTCGATACCGGCATGGGCTTTGAACGCATCTGTCAGGTTCTGCAAGGCAAGAACGACAACTACGCCATCGACCTCTTCGATCCAATCTTCGCGAAGATCTCAGAACTCAGTCGCCAGTCCTACGGCGGTCTCTTTCCCGCCACCGACACCGGCGACCGATCTGCAGAGTCAAAGGAACTGAAGCGCGACATTGCCTTCCGCGTCATCGCCGACCACGCCCGCATGGCGACCTTTGCCATCACCGACGGCGCCACGCCCGGCAACAAAGGACGCGACGCCGTCGTCCGCTCCGTCATCCGCCGCGCGTTCCGCTTCGGCTATCAGCAGTTCGGCCTCCGCAAGCCGTTCCTCCACGAAATCACGCACACCCTCGTCGATGTCATGGGCGAGGCATTCCCCGAGCTGCGTCGCGATCCCACACGCGTCGCGCGGATCATCGAAAGCGAAGAGAAGAGTTTCCTCGAAACCATCGAACGTGGGCTCGGGCTGTTCGAAGATGCCATCTCGCGCGGAGGCAATCACGCCGATGCATCGATGAGCCGCCTCAGCGCCCAGGACGCATTCAATCTCCACACCACCTACGGCTTCCCCGTCGATCTGCAGGAACAGATGGCCCTCGAACGCGGCGCATCCGTCGATCGCGCCGGCTACGAGCAGCTCTTCGAAGAGTTCCAGAAAAAGTCCGGCGAAGGTCGCAAGAGCCACGTCATTGTCGCTGTCGATCTGACCAAGGTCGCACCGACCGGCGACAAGGAAAAGTTCACCACGCGCCTCTCCAAGGGCAACGTTCTCGGATTCGTCGTCAACAACGAACTGCAGACCGCCGGACAAATCACCAGTGCCGACACAGCATCAGAGGTCGCGCTGCTCCTCGATCAAACCTGCTTCTACGGCGAGCAGGGCGGTCAGGTCGGCGATAGCGGGTTCATCGCCACGCCGACCGGTGCGTTCATCGTCAGCTCGACCCAACGCGCAGGCAACCACGTCCTGCACGTCGGTCGCGTCAGCGAAGGCGCGATCGCCGTCGGGCAGGCCGCGCATCTCGATGTCGATCCGCTGCGCGACATCACCCAACAGAATCACACCTCCACCCACATCGCCAACTGGGCCCTCCGCGAGGTGCTCGGCGACGACGTGCAGCAAAAAGGCTCGCTCGTCGATCCCGAAAAACTTCGCTTCGATTTCAGCCACGGCTCAAGCCTCACCGACGAACAAGTCCAGCAGATCGAATCGCTCGTCGGGCGTCAGATCGCGCAGAATCTCATCGTCGACGCCAGGGAAGTCCCACAGGAGCAGGCGCTCAAGATCAACGGGCTCCGCGCGGTCTTCGGCGAAAAGTATCCGCCGATGGTGCGCGTCGTCTCGATCGGCGCGACCGTCGATGAACTGCTCGCCCATCCCGCCAATCCCAAGTGGCGCGAGTTCAGCATCGAGTTCTGCGGCGGAACGCATCTGAAGTCCGCGGGCGAGGCCAAGGACTTCGTCCTGATCTCCGACGAGCCCGTCAGCAAAGGCGTTCGCCGCATCGTCGCCCTCACCGGCGACAACGCCGCCCGTGCCCGCACGCTCGCGATCGATCTCGATGCATCGCTTAAGTCCGCGCAATCGATCGATCCTGCGTCGCTCGGTGCATCGATCCAGCAGATCCAGAAGCAGATCGCCCTCGATGGCACGCCGCTGCTCGCGCGTCGCCGCGCGCAGGCCGCCATCGTCGATCTCCAGGCCAGGCTCAAGGCGTACGAGAAGGAACAGAAAAAGGCCAGCGTCGCGCAGATCGACATCTCCGCCGTCGCGGGCGAGCTCGTCGCGCAGTCGGTCGGAGGACTCGTCATCGCGCGCATCGACAATCTCGACAACGCGCAGATGCTCGCCCTCTTCGACAGCATCCGCGCCAAGTCCCCCACGCACGCGCTCATGCTCGCCAGCGTCGCCGACGCCAAGGTCCAGCTCCTCGCCGCCGTCAGCGATGACCTCATCGCGCGCGGACTCAAGGCCGGCGACTGGATCCGCGACGTCGCCAAGGCCACCGGCGGCGGTGGGGGAGGCAGACCCAACATGGCCCAGGCCGGCGGCAAAGACCCCGCCAAGGTCGACGATGCCCTCAACCTCGCCCGCTCCATCGCCACTTCAAAGCTCGGCTGACACGCTGCAACCGTCTATTCCACCGACGCGATCACGCTCTTGATCACGTGCTCGATCTGCTCGTCGCTCAGCTCCGGAAAGATCGGTAGCGCCAGCACCTCTGCCGT